>CAWBKM010000004.1:0-465000 GCA_963789425.1 uncultured Acidobacteriaceae bacterium
GGCACTATCGCCAAACTTATCTCCGAATTTGTCCTCTCCCGAGCCCAATTGCACATGCTCTAAGAACGTCGTTGTCCCATCTTCTTCGGTCATCACAAAGACCCAAGGCTGCGAACATGAAAGGAAAAATGCTGCTGCCGTTGCTCCGGCAGCGCAATGCCCGGACAACCACCAAGCTGCCGTCGGGCATTGTGGCGACTAGCTTTCCATCGTAATTCTCAACGATTCCTCCGGTGCAGTTGACGCCTACCAACCCGGGACGGCAGTCCGTCGTGTCTGTGAAGCCCGTGTCTTTCTTGCTTCCTACGTGCAAAAGTGCCTTGGTGAGCATGCCAGTGCGGTATTCATTGTCCTTTGCCATACATGGAGCTACGAACATCAGAAGCCCGAGGACCGCAACCAGTGTGATCTTCATCAGAAACTTCCTCCTTGTCCCGGAAACGCCCCCATTGTCTTAATCAACCCCAAAACAAAAAACATCCTGTCCGTAAATACGGCTCAGTGCGTATTCGCCGGGGGCAAGATTGGAAGCGGTGATCCGGTAGGAAGATGCGCCGTATCGCGCGAAGGCAAGCGGAATCTCACCGGCATTCAGATTGGTGGTCACGTGCCCTCCAAGCGGAGTGAAATGGCCAGTGGAAAATGCGATTTCCCGGTTCTTTTTCTTTGGATTTAGCTTGCGGAGCACATAGAAAGTGGCGGGGTCTGTAGCTGTCTGGCAAGAAAGCTGGACTACAAACACAAGCTCGGGACACTATAAAGCGGACTGGGGAGTTTTCGCCGGGGATTTCTAGGCGGCCTTGCTTCGGACCATAGAAACCGCACTCCAACCGCATGAATGTTAGCCGTTTCGCGCTCAAGTGGGACTAGATCACCAGAAGCAGAGAGCGCCGCGAAGGTATCCGCAAATTCCGGCTCTTTGACTGTCGTCTGTGCGAATGAAGTCAGGGCCACCAAGCAGGTCGCAAGCATTGCAATTTTGTTCATGGTTCTAAAGTTTACTACCAGGGGGTCTACAACTTCTTGACTAGAGACCCAAGCCAATATCCAAGCTCTGTTCCTGCTGCGGCGTGACTGCCTGCTCCTGCTTTCTGGCTTCATCTCCGGCGCGTGGGCGCTGCTGTGCGAAACATCATGCCCCAGCGCGGCTCCCAGCTTCTCGCGGTCGTTGGTGAAGATTTGCGCGTCGTATGCGCCGCGCGAGACGGCAACGTAGGCCATGCGGTTGTTGAGCAGGTCTTTCGCCCCCAGCTCGGTATCCGCGTGGATCAGCACCCGGTCGGCGGTCTGCCCCTGGCTGGAATGGCTCGTGACCGCGTACCCGCCTTGCCGTAGCCTGTGACGGCCGCCGCAAATCCCTTGCCGGCCTCCTTTTCTCCCTTCCTCTCCCACGGTTAGATTTGTTGCGGTTCATTCGGCTTCCCTCACTTCCATGCAATGAATCCACTATTTCCTCCGGCGCATCTTTCACGTGAACTCCTTTGGCCACAATCGATTGGAGTATGGTCTTCCAAGCTCATATATATATGCTGTAAGATACATCACGAACGAGGAAACCACATGCCCGCTGCGAAGAAAGCCACTGCCCGACCGAAGCGCAGAGTCGTTGCTCCCGCAGAGACGCGCACTCAACTCCGGCTCACCGTCGATTCCAAATTCACCAAGAGCCATTTCAGCCAGCTTTTCGCTGTGCTCAAAATCCGCAGAAAGAACGCCCTCGCGGAACACATCATCATGAATTTCAAAACCAAGGCCGCGCAGGCACAGCTTGTTGCGTTCTATAACGGCCCGTGGCTGAACATTCCATTTCAGAGCATTGACACCGCTTTCGTATTTCCTTTGACACACGAGATAGCCGATGAACTGGATAGAGTTGGCGGCGAGATTCTCGGCGGGGTAAATCGGTCCAAGACATTTCGCGTGATGGTGGCCTATTTTGCATTCGTCCATAAACTCAAGACTCCAGTTCAATCCACATTCGCATAGTCTCGTCAGGGCATCTTGCTGACGGCGGCCGAATATCCGCAATCATGAGCTACCTGCCGCCTCTTTCCTGCTGGCGTTGGCGCGGATTCGCCAGACGTTGAAGAAGATGCAGGGCGTATTGCATCTCCGGGTCAGTGAATTGGACGGAGATTCCTTGTTGCGCCGCAACCTTCGTGACCATCCGCTTCCACTCCACGCTGCCGTCACACGCGATGCGCGATCCGTATTTCTGGACGGCCATCTCCAATCCGAAGAGGACGGCGGCTTTATCCTGGTTGAGAACGGTGACGATGCGTCCGCGGTCGATGACGGAAACTTGCCCATTGAGTGCGTAGGACACGTCGCCGGTCTTGCGGTTGATTGTCCAGATGCGGGTCGCGGCGATCTGGTTGGCAAGGGCCTGCTCCTTCTGTTGGCCTGCAAGCCGCTGTTGCGCGAGGTCGGCCCAGTCTGCGCTGCTGTCATGATCGGGAGGTGGAGCCGATATGCATCGCGTTCTGCTTCCAGCCTTGCATCGAGCCGCCGTTGATTCCGCTGGTCCGCATAACGCCATCCGCGAAGTTGCGCGGCAGCCCGCGTGTCTCCTTCGTCGGCCCTGTCCGCAACCCATGAGCGGAGATTCTTCGGAAATGCCTCTTGCCGCCTCTGTTGTACAGACAGCTTCAGGGCGCGTACTTCGAGAACGGATTGAGCCGCTGCCTGGGAGAGCAGGACTTTCTTGTCCGGCCATGACAGCGCGGATGCGCGAATCTCCTTCTTCTTCTGTCTGAGCGACACCATGAGATGTTGGCGCGCCTCTCTGCCCTCTGCTGTGAGGCCCTTGCATACCGCCCGTTGCTGGTTCCGGTACTGGTTATAATCGGCCATCAGAGAGCTGCGTTCGGCGTGTCGTTGCGCTTTCCGTTCTTCCCTCAGTGCGCTATTACGAGCACTATGTTGAACGCTATGTTGTGCGACCTGTTGATCGGCCTCATAGCCGGATGTTGAGGCAGGTGTCCACGGACCAAGAGCGGTTTCAGTAGCCTGACGGTTGATCTTTCCTGCAAAATTGTTGCGGAACACATCGGACGCCTTCACCCGGATGTTGTGGTCAACGGCAAGGACCGTATATCCGCCCGACTCACCTTTCTCAAGCCGGAGATGAGCCTTCGAGAGAAGGCGATGCAGGTCATCCCATGTGACATTCTGTCGGGTAAGCAGCGTGCGTACGCGCGGAGCAATCTCCCGCCGCACATAGGATTGGAATGATTCCTGATCCTGGTAATGTTCAAATTGTGCGGCGGCTCCAGTCGGATGTTGTTGGGCAGATCGAGACGCATTGCGCTCGGATTTCGATTGCAGTACAGCCTTTTTTGATTCCTCATCCCATCGCATCGGACCCGGCGTGTGTGTCCAGCCATGTTTCGCTTCAAGGAAGCGTACTGCGGCATCCAGAGTGAACCAATCGCGATATGGCGTATGTGCTCTGAGCGTCTCCATATGAACCTTGTTGAGCATGATGTGGATGTGAAAATGCTTTTTGTCGTCGTGCGCGACGATCATGAATTGATGGCCTTCATATCCGAGCGCCTTCAATCGTGTGCAGCGCGCAATCTACCCATTGCGGTCGAGTCGGACGTTCTCCAGGAGGCCATGCCAGTTCATAATGGCAGACAGCATCCTTGCAACGATTATTGAGAGATGCAACCCCTTGCATCTCCATCGCCGCTGTGTCGAAGCCGAGAAGATTCTCCGACATGACCACATCTCCTCGCAACAGAAGTTCTCCGGTGTCGGCATCACGCTCCCGCGTAAGGTATTCCTGAAGCCGTTTGAAGCTGCTGGAGTGTTTTCGCGCTGGCTGCACTTTGGCAATCATGTTCACTTCACCGTGCCCGTCTTGAGCGCTCTCATTGCGTTCTGAACAGCCAACAATGTGGAATTCAGTCCCTTCCGCAGACCTTCCTCATCCGGGAGACCTTTGATCTGCGTGAGCAGATGCTTCTGGAGTCCACCGAGTCTTGCAAGTTCTCCTGCGGCCTTCTGGTCCATCGTGGAAAGGATTCGCTTGCCCAGTGCAGTCCGCCGGACGTACTCGCTCATCGTCAGGCTCGCACTGTTGGCCTGGTCTCTGATGATGGCTTTCTCCTCTTCCGTGATGCGGATTTCGATCCGTAATGTGGCGCCTTGTGCTCGTGTGGATCTTGCCATTGTCCTCTCCTGTTCTGTGGGGTCTCGGGGCGTAGCCCTGAGCAAGATGCGCAACCATTTCTCCGAGTAGCCGAAGGCGGATTGGAGAAATGGTGGTGGCTGGACGAAACCCCGCAGGGGTTTTGTCCGGACAGCGCCTACCTTGCCATTCAGTGTTTAGCCATCCGGCTTTTCACCCTGAACCCCATTACTGTTCGCTTTTCTGTCCAGAACCAGTTTACTCCATATCTGCTTTAACTGACAGTAGAAGTGTATTATATTTATGTATGGTAGCGATGTGCTGTTGTGAGGAGGAAAAGCGATGGGAACAGCGGGGCATCGTAAAGTGCAGGTGTTTTCTTCGGAGATTGTGGAGGATGCTCGTATGTTGTTGACTCAGAAAACGTCAGAACCCGTGCCGCAACCCGCTTCGTTCATGATGGGGGCGGTGATACGGACGCTGTTGCCTCTTCTCGTGGAGTTGCGGAGAAAAGGCTATTCATTGACCATGCTGACTCATCTGCTGGCGGAGAAGGGGATAAAGATCAGTCCAACTGCTCTCTCGGGGTACATGGCGAAATTGAGTGGGCCAGTTGAGGAGGCTCCGGTAAGGGCACGGAGAGAGAGGCCGCAAACATCAACAAGTGCCTCGCAGACACGTGGAACTTTTGTGATGAAGCCGGACGTTACGCTGTAGAGGCCCTCCGTATGAGTTGACAGATTGCACGTTCAAAGCGTCATGGGGATGCGAGGTAGGTATGGCGTCAAATGAGAGGCATCGCGAATCGATTACGGTTGCTGAGACTGCACATATGTTGCAGATCCCGATAACGCCAGAGCCGTTTGTGGATGCAACGCGGGCCGCAGAATGGTTGGGAATAACCTCCCGCCGTCTGCTCGAAATGGCTCGCGCAGGCCAGATTCCGGCTTATCCGTTGGGTGTTGGTTCGCGGAAGACTTGGCGGTTCCGGTTGCAGGAAATCAGCACAGCAATCGTGCGCAAGAGGTAGAATCCTGTCCATTTCTCTGCAAATTCGAGCGTATAGCCGGTCCAGACTCGGGGCGCTGCGGAAAAGTGTTTCCATTGTTGCCGGAATGAAGAATAATCGAATTCAGGCAGTCTCCAGCGCCACAAAGGAGACGATCTGAAATGGCGCAACGGGGATGGATTACCAAGCACGACCGCAAGAAGAAAGGATCAGTCTGGGTGTACCACTGGTACGTCATCAAGCCTGAAACCGGAAGGAAGGCCGAACACACCTGCGTGGTGGGTTCGGTTGCAAGCTTTCCGCGTGAAAAGGATGCGTGGCTTGAGATTGACCGGCGGCACATCAAACCGCAACTCGACCAGGGCGCAATCCGCACTGGCCGCCTAACCTTCGGCGATCTCGCCGCCAGCTATATGCAGAACGGGATGAAGAAGCTGGCGGTGACAACCCGGTACACCGTGAAGCACTACCTGGACGACTACCTGCTACCCCGCTGGGGAAAGAGTGTTGCTCTCGACATTCAGCCGCTGGAAATCGAAGGCTGGCTGGGTTCGTTGCCGCGCTCGAATCCGACGAAGGACAAAATCCGTCGCATCATGTCCACCGTCTACACACGAGCACAGAAGTACGGGCTTGTGCCGCGCAGCGACTCGTCCAATCCGGTGCGGTGGGTTGAGCAAACGGCGAAGTCCGGCTATAAGCCGATTGTGCTGGAGCCTGCAACGGCCGCCAAAATCTTCGAGGCATTATCGGGAGCCGAACTGGCGCTCGCGGTTTTGGTCGCCGCCACGGGGATTCGCATCAGTGAGGCGATGGGCTTGAAATGGGAGGATGTTGACTACCAGAACAAGCAAATCAACCTTCGCCGGGTCTGGGTAAAGGACACAATCGTGGAGCACCTCAAGACGGAGGACTCCGAGGCTCCCGTACCGCTCACCGATCTGCTGGCCAACTCATTACAGGACTGGCAAAGGGAAACGGTGTACGGGCGGCCAAGCGATTGGGTTTTCGCCAGCGCAAGAAACAAGGGGCGGACGCCTAGATCGAGCAGCGTTCTGACTGGGGACTATCTTCGTCCGGCAGCGATTGCCGCCGGGGTCAAGCTCAAGCCGGGGCAGCGGTTCGGTTTCCATAACTTCCGGCACGGGCTGGCAAGCTGGCTGGTCAACCAGGGGACGGATGTCAAGACGGTGCAGGGGCTTCTCCGCCACTCGAATGTCAAGACAACGCTTGGCCTTTACACTCACCAAGTGAATTCGTCGATGTTGGCTGCACAAGACTCAATGATGCGGGCGTTGCAGCCCGGATCGCAAACCGTTCAGTAGGGTTATAGGGGACTCGAAAACGGAGGCAGGTGACGTTTTGCAGGTGAGAAACCGGAGGGTCTTCCACGTAAGCTATTGATTTATTTGGTGGACCTGGTCGGGATCGAACCGACGACCTCTTCCATGCCATGGAAGCGCGCTCCCAGCTGCGCCACAGGCCCACGATTGGCGGGGCAACTCTTCTATTGTCGTAGGTGGCGGCTGGCAAGTCAAACCCTGCACCCTAGGGATCTGGACGCTCTACAGCGAGTATGCTTCTGGACGAATTGATAAGTTGCTGGATTGAGCGATGCGACTTCCAGCTCTTGATCTGGCGCTCGCGCTAAGCGCTTCGGCTAAGGTCGGATACGGCTCCTCGAATACCAATTTCCACGGTCCGCGCCCTCGAGTGGAACGAGTCTGGCCTCGCTGGTGCTCAACGAGCCGCCGAGCTGTTTGCTCGGTGCAGCCGACGTAGAACCGGCTCGTACTTTCGCTTTGCAGGATGTAGACGAATGGCATTCGAGTCGCGGGAGAATCCTGGACAGGATCGAACCGGCGGCCTCCCCGGCAAGCCGGGGCGCGCTCCCAGCTGCGCCACAGGCCCACGATTGGCGGGGCAACTCTTCTATTGTCGGAGGTGGCGGCTGGCAAGTCAAACGCCGGAAATTGTGCCGGACCGGCGTGCGCGAGCGCAGTTGGGGCACAGTTGCGCCCGCGCGGCATGGCTTCCGGTTTCTACTCCACCGGCGACGCAAGGAAGAATACGTAGACCAAGAATCCAACGCCAATAAGTCCGGGAATCATGCCGCAAAGGTAGACGCCGTTGCCAGGCATAAGCGCGTGAAGGAAGATGAGCAGGCCCACCCCAACACCGATGTTGACCAGACCGCCGATTTTAATGCCCTCACGAGCCTTGATGCGCTTAAGCCGCTCGTCTTGATGCATCAGTTCGAGAGCGGCCTTGGCGCCTTCGCCTGAGGCCTCGGTGATTCGCCTGAGGGTTTCCGTTTTGTAGTAGGCCTCGCGCTCCTTCCGCTGGGAGTCGACCCAGTGCACCACGCCGGTGAATGTGAACACTACCGCAATGATTGCGATTGGAAACAGGAATACGATTGGACCCATCACTTCCTCCTCGCCGGGGATTTGCCCCTTTGCGAACGGTACGACAGGAGGGACTGGCTCACGGTTGCAAAATCTCCCGAGAAAGATTCATCTAGAGAAAATGCAACCGGGGTCGAGCGGGAACGGTCATACCCGATTGAAAAAGCACGAGCAGGTCGGAAAGGAGCGCTTTTCGAGAGATGCCTGTTGCGATGAGCGCCGAAGAAGACCTGGCCGACGTGGAACGCGTCCTGGCCGGCGACGTGCAGGCGTTCGAAGGCATTGTTCGCCGCTGGCAGGGACCGCTGGTGAATATGGCCTGGCGCTACTGCCGCGATCGCGGCCGATCTGAAGAGATGGCGCAGGAAGCGTTCTTACGGGCATGGCGCGGCTTAGCCGGATGGCGGCGCGAGTCAAGTTTTTCGACGTGGCTATTCGCGCTTGCGGCGAATGTGTTTCGCTCCGAGTTGCAGCGGTTCCCCGCGGTGAATGTGCCGATGGAAGAAGCGGCTGAACCGGCCGGCCCAGCTATGCAGTACGAAGGGCTGGCCAGGAAGCAGAGCGACGATATGGTAAGGAGGGCGGTGCTGGCGCTGCCCAAGCGCTACCGCGAGCCGGTGGTTCTTTACTACTTTCACGAGATGGATATGGCCGCGGCGTCGCGCTCCATGGGTTTGCCTGAGGGAACGGTCAAGGCGCGCCTGGCGCGAGGGCGCGAGATGCTGCGCAAGAGATTTCCGCACTTGAGCGAAGAAGGCACGCTGAGGCTGGGGTCAACGCTCCGGCCCGAGAAGGAGGTTCTGCTATGAAGAGCAATCTAAATCCCAAGACGGATCGTGGCGAAATTGACGCGATTCTCGGCGATGAAGAAGAGTTGATTCCCTCTTCGGGTTTTCTTGCGGCGACGATGGAGCGCGTGCGCGATGAGGCCGCTTGCCCCGAGCCGATTCCCTTCCCGTGGCTGCGCGCCCTGCCCGGAATTGTGCTTGTGCTCGCAGTTTTTGGCTGGTGCGGGTTTGAGGTTATGCGTGCCGGTTTCAGCGCCGCGCCAGCGGGTTCGACGGCGCAGATGCACTGGCTCAGTATGGCGAACCCTCAGCTTCAGGACTTCGGGTGGGTAGCGATGGCGCTTGGGATTGCCACGGCTTCCTGGCTTTTTGCGCGGCGACTGGCTGGGAGGTCGGGGTTGCTGTAAGCCAGAAATGAAAGAGCCCACCCTAGCGACAAAAACAAGAACGCCGCGAGGGTGGGGCACCCTCCGTTCATTGAGGCCCTAATCGATGGCAAAGACGGCGTAGACGGTGGCTTCTTCGCGAATGGTTTGCGGACGGATCTCGAGAGCCGGGACAGAGACCGGCGTGCCGACGTCAGCCGAGACCTCCACTGTTTCGGAACCTTCGGGAATGTTACCCGCAAAGTAGAGCCGTGAAGCCGGCGTTTGATTACTTGCATAGATCAACGCGCCGAGCTGCACGTGCAATCCATCTGCCATCTTCGAGGCGACCTCCCGTGCCTTGACTAAGGCAGCCTCCGCCGCCTTCGCCTGCAAGGCTTTTCTGTCGGATAAACGCCAGTCAATATCGCCGGTTTTGTTGGCTCCTGCGGCAATGGCAAGGCGAATTACCTGTGCTGCGCTTTGCGTCTGAACCGATATTTCCCACGACTGCCTGAAGACGAATTGCTCTTTCGCGCGCTGATCGAGTGGTTCCTTGTCATCGAACGCGGTGTTTTTGAGCAATTCCTGCGCCTGACTTTCAATGTTTTTGTCTTCAACGCCAGCCTTGTGGAGAGATTGAAGGATTGCCTGCGAAAGTTTGCCGGCGTCAATATAGGTGCCTTGCGAATCGGGACCGTATATCTCGAATCCGACTGTGACGGCAGCGATATCTGCAATGGCAGTGGCTTCGTCGGTTGTGCTGATGGCGATGGTCTTGTTTTCGCGGTTGATCTGGATAGTTTGTGCTGAAGACGGGCTCGCGAGACCGGCAGCAAATGCGAGGCACGCAAAGATGCGGATTTGACGCAGCATATTTCTTCCTCCTCGACCCCAACGAAAGATTATCTGCGTATTCGACTTGACGCTTAGTGTTTTGTTGCGTGCTTGATGCCGAATTGTTGCAGCTTCGCGAGAGTGGCTGCGGCCTGGCCGGAGTCAATGGCCTCCGCGCCGAGGGCGACGCCCTCTTTAAGATCGCCGGCGAGGCTGGCCGCGACAAGCACCGCCGCTGCGTTGAGCAGGACAACGTCGCGGCGCGCGCCGGGAATGCCTGTGATCACGTCGTAAAGCAGAGCTTTGTTGGTGGCCACGTCGCCGCCGGTGAATTGATCGATTGTGGCGCGCGGCAGCCCGGCCATCTCCGGCGTGATGCGCGCGGCTTTCAACTCCGGCTTGCCTGATTCCGATTCCTCGATGCGCGCGACGACGGACTCGCCGGTGGTGGTGAGCTCGTCGATTCCATCAGTGCCGTGGACGACGAAGGCGCGACGAGCGCCGAGCGCTGCGAGCGCGCGGCCAACGAGCAAAACGCGGCTGGGAGCGAGCACACCAATCACTTGCGCGCGTGCATGAGCTGGATTCGTGAGCGGGCCGACGAGGTTGAAGATGGTGCGAAAGCCAAGCGCGCGACGAAGCGGACCGAGAGCCTTCATGGCCGGGTGATAAAGCGGCGCGAAGAGAAAGACGAAGCCAGTTTCGCGGAGACATTCGACGGCATGCTCCGGCGAGAGCTCAATGGGAACTCCGAGGGCCTCAAGAACATCGGCAGCGCCGCAGCGCGAAGTGACGGCGCGATTGCCGTGCTTGGCGACGCGGGCTCCGGCGGCTGCTGCAACGAGCGCGGCGCCACAGGAAATGTTGAACGTCTGCGGACCACCTCCACCGGTGCCGACGCAGTCAACGAGCTCCGCTCTTTCCGTTTCGGTGAAGGGCATGGGCACGGAGTGGCGGCGCATGACGTCGACAAAGCCGGCCAGTTCGGGAGCCTGCTCACCGCGTGTGGCGAGGACAGCAAGCAGTGCAGCCGTTTCCACTTCAGGCACGCTGCCGGCAAGGATCTCCACGAGCACTTCGGCCGCCTGCTCACGGGTGAGCGATGCGCCGTCCTCGGCCAGCGGGCGAAGCAGTTCCTTCACCAAAGACATGAAAGAAGTATTGCAGAGCGGAGGCCGGTGGGCGAAAAAGGGCGCTTTCGGAGCGCACTGGATGGTGAAATTCAAGGCGAAATCTGCGTGGTAATCTGGGAAATGTCTGAGGTCCAATCCATTTGAAAATTCACGAGTATCAGGCAAAGGGAATCCTGGCGAAGTATGGCGTCGCAGTGCCCAAAGGCGAAGAAGCGGCCACCTTCGAGGAGGCAGTCGCGGTAGCGCGCAAGCTGTTCGCGGAAGGCGCTCCCGGAGTGGTGGTAAAGGCGCAGATTCATGCGGGAGGCCGCGGCAAGGGCGGCGGCGTGAAAGTGGCGCGTGTGCGCGAGGACGCGGAGCTGCACAGCAAGAACATTCTGGGCATGACACTGGTTACCCACCAGACCGGGCCACAGGGACAAAAGGTGCAGCGGTTGCTGATTGAAGAAACTGCGGACATTGAGCGCGAACTGTATCTAGGGATTGTGCTGGATCGTGCCTCGGGCAAGTTGGTGTTTATGGCGTCGCAGGCCGGCGGCATGGAGATTGAAGAAGTAGCGGCGAAGACTCCCGAGGCGATTTTCAAGGAGACGATCGATCCGGCGGTTGGATTCGGCGCATGGCAGGCGCGCAAGCTGGCCTTCGCGCTGGGGCTGAAACCGGCGCAGATCAATCAAGCGGTCGGGTTTTTTCAGAGCCTCTACAGTGCCTTCATTGAGACAGACGCTTCGTTGATCGAGATTAACCCATTCATCACGACGAAGGATGGCAAGCTCTTTGCGCTGGACGCGAAGATCACCTTCGATGACAACGCATTGTTTCGCCACCCCGACATCAAGGCGCTGCGCGATGTGGCAGAAGAAGATCCGCTGGAAGTGGAGGCGAGCAAGTACGCGCTGAATTACATCAAGCTGGACGGAACGATCGCCTGCATGGTGAATGGCGCCGGCCTGGCGATGGCGACGATGGACATTATTCAGTACGCCGGCGGCAGCCCGGCGAACTTTCTGGATGTGGGCGGCGGCGCAACGCAGGAGCAAATTGAGCACGCCTTCGAGATTCTGCTCTCCGACAAGAATGTGAAAGCGATCTTCATCAATATCTTTGGCGGCATTCTACGCGTAGACCGGCTGGCAACGGGAGTGGTGGCTGCAGCGCGGAATCTGCACGTGAAAGTGCCGATCGTGCTGCGGCTCGAAGGAACGAACGTGGAAGAGGGGCGCAAGATTCTGAAAGAGTCGGGCCTCAACTTTGAAGTTGGGGCGACCATGAAAGACGCAGCAGAACTGGTCGTGGCAGCAGCTGCGAAGGCGGGGGCATAGAAATGGCGGTTTTAGTGGATAACAATACGCGGCTGATTGTGCAGGGCATCACGGGCAAGGAAGGCACGTTTCACGCCAAGGGCTGCGCGGAGTATGGGACGAAAGTGGTCGGCGGAGTGACGCCGGGCAAGGGTGGAACGACGCACGAGGGCTGGCCGGTGTTTAATACCGTGGCGGATGCCGTGGCGAAGACCGGCGCGAACGCGACCATGATCTTTGTGCCGCCGCCGTTTGCCGCCGACGCGATTCTTGAGGCCGAGGACGCGGGGATTCCGCTGATCGTCTGCATCACAGAGGGGATTCCGACGCTGGACATGGTGAAGGTGTGGGCCAAGCTGAAGACGTCGAAGTCGCGGCTGATTGGGCCGAATTGCCCGGGAGTAATCTCGCCGGGAAAGGCCAAAATTGGAATCATGCCGGGACGGATTCACAAGGAAGGATCTGTCGGGATTGTTTCGCGGTCCGGCACGTTAACTTACGAGGCGGTGCACCAGTTGACGCAGCGAGGGATTGGGCAGTCGACGGCGATTGGCATCGGCGGCGATCCGATTATCGGCACCACGCACATTGACGCGCTGCGCCTGCTGAACGACGACGCCGGAACCGATGCAATCATCATGATCGGCGAGATTGGCGGATCGGCGGAAGAAGCTGCGGCGGAATTTGTGAAACAGCATGTGAAGAAGCCCGTGGTGGGGTTCATCGCCGGGCAGACCGCGCCACCAGGACGGCGCATGGGCCATGCAGGCGCGATCATCAGCGGCGGCCAGGGAACGGCGGCCGACAAGATGAAGGCCATGACTGCGGCCGGGATTCACGTAGTAGTGTCTCCGGCGGAGATTGGCGCCACGCTGGCGAAGGTGATCGGCAAGGCGTAAGAGCAGCCTCTAGCTTCTAGCTCATCTTCCGAGAACTCAGGCTGCGGCGTGAGCAGGCGAACCCTATCGACGGCGCGGTAACCTGCCTCGGATTACTTCCAGCTTCGAAATGTCCGTGGAGAGATGCCCTTGCTTCCCGGTCGAGCGGATAATCGACTTATCGAAATGCTTATTGGGTCAATCGACCGCAGCCGCGATCGTGGCCCAACTGCATATATCTACGAGTGGAAAAGGGCCATCTTTGCCTTGGTCGACTTCCTTCCCCGGATGATTGCGGTGTGAATCCTCGCTGCCGATGCCGGCGATGGATCGAGAGGAACGATCTCGATTCCGAGCGGCGCATTGGGAGGATTCCACGGAACTGCGTTGGTTTCTATGAACGATTCGTTCCCGGCGCCCGCGGATGCGCGGCCTCTTCGGTATTGGTTTGCGGACTTGAGGCTCGAGGCCGATGGGACGCTCTTGCGCGGGGATACTGCGCTCGAATTGGCCGCTGAGGAGTTGGTGGTTCTGCGGATACTGCTCGAGCGGGCGGGCGAGATTGTCAGTCCACTGGAGTTGAAGCGCGCGGTCTGGGGCGAGGAGCACGCTCCGAGCGACGCCTTAGCGAAGTGCATCGCCTTGCTGCGCGAGCGGCTGCAGCCTTCTGACTGCATTGAGAGCGTCTATAAGCGCGGATATCGAATCTCCGCTGCTGTGGAGACGAACGAGGTGCGGGCGGCCGGCGCGCTGCCGCGGCTTGTTGTTGTGCCGTTCGTTGCTGAGTATGGCGTTCCGGAATATCTTGGTTCGGCGATAGCCGAGGAGACGGCGGCGCGGTTGTTTAACGCTGAATTCGCGGTTGCGTCGGTCGTGCCGTGGGACTCGGCGTGCACCCTGGCCCGGCGAGGATGGCTGGCGCGCGAGATTGGAAAGGCGCTCGACGCGGACCTGGTGCTGTGCGGCGAGCTTCATGCAACGCCGGAACTATTGAGGCTGCGGGCCGAGATGATCCGGGTTGCAGATGGCGCGCAGCTCTGGATTGAAGACCTGGTGGCGGAACGGGAAAGGTTCACGGAGCTTGAGCGCGGCCTGGTAGACCGCGTGAGCAGCCGGATTGATTCCGGCGGGCTTTCTCTCGAGGCTGTCGCAGCGGCAGGAACGACGCGTGTAGATTCGCCGGAGCGCTCGGATGCACATGGGCTTTATCTGCGCGCGCACCTCGAATGGCAGACGTTGGAGCGGCATCACCTGCAGGACGCGATGGGCCGACTGCAACGGGCCATCGAACTGGATCCGTCGTTCACTGCCGCCCGCGCCGACCTGGCGCACCTTTGCGTGATGCAAGCGGTTTACGGATTCATGCCGGCCTCGACCGCGGCGAGCGTGGCGCGCAGCGCGGCGGCACAGATTCCGGAATCGGCGGCAAGTACCGATATGCTGCTGCCGGCGATGGGTTGGATCCGGTTCCACGTGGACCGGAACCTGGGCGCGGCGCTGGATGCATTCGCGCGCTCGGCGTATTTGCCGCACGATCCGCGAGTGACGCGGGCGCGCACGATGTTCCTGCTGAGCAGGCATCGATTCGAGGAAGCGCTGGATGAATTGCGCGCGGCGATTCATGTTGATCCGTATTCGCCGTGGCTGCAAGCGGAGCTGGCGTGGGCGCTGCACCTGGCCGGAGAAGCCGAGGCGAGCGTCGACCAGATTCGCAAGGCGATCTCGCAGTTTACCGAACACGACGGCGCGCATCTGTATGGCGCGATGATTCTGGCGTACAACGGCGAGGCCGCGCGAGCGGTGGAACTGGCGCGTGCGCTGGCCGCGCGGTCGGCACACTTCGACCTGGCGACGTCGGCGCATGCGTACGCTCTGGCGTGCGCGCGACGCAAGGAGGAAGCGCGAACGCTGCTGGAACGGCTGCAATGGCTGAGCCGGGAGCGGTTTGTGATGAACACATTCGACGCCGCAACGTATGTGGCGATGGACGAGGATGAAGCCGCGCTGAAGGAGCTGCGCATCGCCAATGAAAACCGCTGCCCGTGGTACTTTCTGATGCTTGGCGATCCGCGGATGCAGCCACTGAGAGGGCGGCCGGAGTTCGAACGGATGCGAAGCGCGCTGCGGGTGATGGAGACTGAAGCGGAGAACGGAGCAGAGAAGGGCGACGAGCCCGGGTGGATTGCGGCGCGAGCGGGTTAGCTTGAAGACCGTGGTTCGTTGTTCGTGGATCGTGATTGCGGAGCCCGACCAGTGGGGGCCATCTGCCAATTAATGTAATAGAGTGAACAGGTTATGGGGTGGAAGCGCACTGATTGCCATTGCGCTGATTGCGTGTTGATTCCAAAGGAGTTATGAGGCATAAATTGCATTTAATTCGACCTATAATTTCGATGATCGTGAAGTATGTTTGCTGATTCTAAATGGGTTAAATAGCGAAAAGTAGGCGAAGCATCCCAAATTTTTTCTTAACTATTTTCCCCTCCTTACGGCAGCCGGCCAAAGAGAGCGAGAATCGGCGCAGAATTCCGCCTGCGGGAGCGGAGTTTTGCGCTTCCGAAACGAGATCCTGGTTGATCGCACGTAGAACAAGTATGCGCCGGTAGCGGGAAATTATCGGCAAACTTGGGGAGAAAAAGATCTGGCATGGAATCAGGGAGTTGAGGGAATTCAAGAGAGTGATTAAGCTTGACACCAGCTGCCGTTCGCAGGTCGACACGGTTTGGGCGAGCGGGAGGCCTGATGGCGACATCGGCGTTTTCGGGGAGCAATCCCGACACTCGCACGTAACCGGAAGTCGATGATTGGTTAGGCCTGTTATTGCCAGTTCGGAGCGAGAATTCAGTGCAACGTTTTGGCGGTGATACGAACGAGGCATAGGCTCTAATTTGCAACGTGCGACAGAGCAGAGAGTTTGCGTTGAACGTTCTCTTGCGCCATGTACTCGGGGTCTGCATTTTTCCAGATATCGAGAAGTTGACGATCAGTCTGCGCGGCTGCTGCTTTGTCTCCCATCGCGCTTTCCGCGCGCGCCAGACCCAACAAGGATTCGGCTCTCTGCGGAGCGCGTTGCAGTGAGGCCTGAAACGCCGCTCGCGCGGGCGCATTCCTGCCCTCTTTGAGGAGGAGCTCACCAAGAAGCTCGTACGAAGGCTTCTCAGGGCTTGGGGGGCCAAACGCATAGGGCAATCCTTCGCCGGCCGCCACCGCTTGCTGCGCCATCGCTATCGCCTCGTCTCCGTGGCCTTCGGCCGACAGGATGACCGCCTGCAACTCCAACCTCTGAATCTGCGGGACCCGGCGCATGGGACCGCCTGGCGGCGTGCCGGCAGCATCGAAGGCAGCCGGAGCCTGCGGCAAGAGATCGAGCAGCGTGGCCAGAGAGTTTCTGGCGGTGGGCAGATCGCCGCCTTCAGCGGCAGCAAACCCCGTGGCGAATGCATCGTTGATTTTCGGCATGAGCGCCCCACCTATGTCCACCTTCCACCCGGCCACTTCATCGTGCCAAAGACCGGTATCGACGAGATATCGGGCGCGCATCACGACGAACGAGGAGACACTCGCATCGTCAGGATCGACGGTCCCGCGCGCCTTCGCCGCCATTCCTGGTTGCATCGCTTCTTCGCGGCAGCCGGCAACCACGCTTTTTGCTGCGCCGATGCGACCTTCTTCCAGGTAGCCATATTCGAGCCAGTAGTTGTAGTGGCCGCAGTGTCTAGGAACTTGTTGAAATAGATACCCGTTTTTGCGTCGGAGGTTGGCTGCCATTCGTCTAACAGACATGCGTGGAGACGAGCGGGATCAGGACGGGATGTTCAGCTATATATCGTTGGAGCAGCGTGTGCCTCAGGATCATCCATTGCGGGCAGTTCGCAAGTTGACGGATGCTGTGTTGCGGACGTTGAGCCCGGAGTTCGATGCGTTGTATGCCGACTCCGGCCGTCCATCGATTGCACCGGAGTACATTCTTCGTGCGCTTTTGTTGCAGGTGTTCTACTCAGTGCGTTCTGAGCGGCTGCTGGTTGAGCAGATCGACTACAACCTGTTGTTCCGCTGGTTTGTGGGCCTTGGCATGGACGACGCGGTATGGAACCATGCGGTGTTTTCCAAGAACCGCGACCGGTTGCTGACTTCCGATGTGGCGCAGCAGTTCTTTGCCGAAGTGAACAAGCATGCCAGGCGCTTTATGAGCGACGAACACTTCACGGTAGATGGCACGCTGATTCAGGCGTGGGCCTCGCAGAAGAGCTTTCGCTCGAAGGACGGCTCTGATGACGGCGACGGAGCGAATTTTCATGGCCAGAAGCGATCGAACAAAACGCATGAATCGACCACCGATGCCGATGCGCGGCTGTACAAGAAGAGTTACGGCAAGGAATCGAAGTTGAGTTATCTGGGTCATGCGCTGGTGGAAAACCGCAACGGTCTGATCGCCGCGGCGATGGTGACGCACGCCGACGGTTATGCCGAGCGCGATGCAGCACTGTTGATGCTTGCCGAAAAGCAAGAGGGCCGCTCACGCCGCA
This sequence comes from uncultured Acidobacteriaceae bacterium, assembly GCA_963789425.1. Lineage (GTDB taxonomy): Bacteria > Acidobacteriota > Terriglobia > Terriglobales > Acidobacteriaceae > Telmatobacter. The sequence goes on from CAWBKM010000004.1 coordinate 17,381, forward strand.
TCACAGTGGGCGCCGACAAGGCTTACGACACGAAGGATTTCGTTAGCACGGTGCGGGAGTTAAACGTGACGCCGCACGTTACCAGGAACGACAAAGGCCGTACCAGCAACCTGGACCGCAGAACCACGCGCCAGCCCGGCTATGTCATCAGCCTGAGTCGTCGATGGCTGATCGAAAAGGGATTCGGATGGCTGAAGCAAACCGGTCCGCTGCGCCAGGTCAAGTTGCGAGGCCTGGAGAAAGTGGACTGGCTGTTCGTCTTCAGTTGCGCGGCGCACAACCTAATCCGGCTGCCGCGACTGATGGCTCAGCCACCGGAAATGCTCCGGGAGAAATGTGCCTGAGCAACGGTTGCGAGCCTTGGGGATGATTCCCTGAGGCTCGCAAACCCCCTATAAACACCGGCCAGAACCGCACTTCAAACAGATTTCGAACGGAAAGAAACGAAAATGGCCAGGAAAGCCGCCGCAATCAGGCGAATTTCAACGAGTTCCTAGACGTCTTTCCTGCTACGACTGCCTGGCGGTTCACCACGCTGGTGGCTGCGATGTTGGCTCGCACCACGTCATCCCACATTCCGAGCGCCAGAAAAATGTGCGAGCACATATGTTGCGCATGCGCCGCATCGGGCGCGATCTTTGACAACGCACGCGCGGCCACAAGCGCTCCCGCGGCGTGCTGCGGGTCGTCCATCGCATGAATCCAGTAGTGGGCCGCGCCGGGATGGTCGGGGTTCCTCATGAAGACCGCTTTCGCGATCGCCGCCGCCTGCAGGTAGGTGGGGACGTCGCGGACGCCTTCACTCTTGCCCAGCAGCGCCAGAGCGTAGAAGAGCTGGGCTTCATCATCTTTCGGATATGCGCGGCTCAAGTGCTGCATGGCCGTCGCGTAGAGGGCGTCGCGCTCGGGCTTGCTGCCGGCGCCACTGTAGAGAATCTCAACAGCGCCCAACCAAGCTCGTTCGCGTGGATCGGCAATCCGCTGGGCGCGTGCCTCCGATGTGGGTCCAAATTTGGCCAGGGCGGCCTGTCCAGCCGGGACGTCCACCTCATTCCAGACCGGATGATTGAATGTCATGGCCTCTCCCCAGTACGCCATTGCAAAACCGGGATCCGCCTCCTCCGCGGCGATAAACGACTTGCCGGCATCGTCGTATTCAAAGAGGTGCAGTAAGAGCAAACCGCGCATAAATTCTTTCGCTGCGGCCGCCGAGTGCGTCGTAGTCGGAAAGGTGGCAGTGCCCAGGCCCGGAATCGTTTCTGCGCGGAGGAATAACGCGGAGATGAGCAGGAAAGTGAGAAGCGGCAGAATTCTGTTGGTTCGAGGGAATGTCATGGTCACGGCTCTCCGGCACAGTCAACCATACTACCGGCTCCCCCGGATCTATCGCTACGGCCTTCATCTGGTCAGCAATTCGGGACACCTGGACCTCGACGGGTGTCAAGTCGCCAAGGCACTCATCGGGGCCGATTAATACCCGAAAGTCTTAGTGCTGTATCTGGAGCGCCCGCCACGCAACAGTGTGCAACTGGATGGTCTTCGAGGGGCGCTTCTGATACAGCGACTTGAAGGAAGCCGCCCACATGGAAGGCTATGTACTTTGAATCGGTCTGAACCGGCGCGGAGAAGTCAGACGCCAGTTGAGTTGTGTAGGCAGAGCCGCATTGGCTGTGGGATGGTGCAGTGAAAAACCGCGATGAGGTGCCAGTCGAGGGCTGAAGGGATGGCCGGCCGAGCAATCCGAGCCAGTTGAGACAAGAAATCCGCGAACGCGCCGAAGCACGGGCAGTGACCGGGGGTGTGGATAGATCTTCATGCTGCGTACCGTTCTGGTTGAGGCGGCGAGCGAGGCAGGAGTTGCGCGGCAGTGAACCGTTCGATGACGCGCATGGCTGCGCCGCAGACCGGGCAGTTCCAGAGTGAATGAGTCTGATCGGTGGACGGTGCTGCCAGCGAAGCAGTCATCTTCTCTGCGCCGCTGAGGAGTTGGAAGCATAGCGGCAGGAGCGAAGCGCGGTTGCGGTTGGCGAGGAATCCGAAGTTACGGATGCGCACGAAGCCGGGCGGCAGCAGATGGAGCAGGAAGCGGCGCAGGAACTCGTCTTGAGCCAGAGTCATGAGCCGTTTCTTGTTGCCGTGCGCGGAATCGCGCCAGCGAAAGGTGACGTTGCCATCGGAGAGGGCGACCAGCCTGGAGTTGGAGATGGCGACGCGATGGGTGTAGGCGCCGAGATAGCGCAGCACATGTTCCGGTCCGCCAAAGGGCGGCTTGGAGTAAACGACCCAGTCATGGCGGAATAGCACGCGCAGCCAGGCAGAGAATGCGCGGGGCTGGGCCAGAGGCAGCAGGCTTCCGTGGAACCGGAGCTCACCGCGATGGAATGCGTTGCGAAGTCCCGCGACGAACTTGCCGCGGAAGACGCGGCTAAGCACGCCGATGGGAAGGAAGAAGGAGCGCCGGGCGGAGATCCATCTTGCATGGTCCGGAGCGAGGCCGCCGGCGGCAATTACGCAGTGGATATGAGGATGAAACTGCAGGCGCTGATTCCAACTGTGGAGCACGCTAAAGAAACCAATCTCGGCTCCAAGGTGCCGCGGATCGCGAGCGACCTCAAGCAGTGTCTCGGCGCTCGAGTGAAAGAGCAGGTTATAAATCAGCCGCTTGTTCTGCAATGCGAGCGGGGCCAGTTCCCGCGGCAGCGTGAAGACAGCGTGTACATAGCGCGTGGGCAGCAGTTCCCGTTCGCGGGCCCGGAGCCAGCGCCGGCGCGCGTTGCCCTGGCATCTTGGGCAATGCCTGTTTCGGCATGAGTTGTAGGAGACCCTGGTCGTATGTCCGCAGCCGGTGCAGTGGTCGCGATGGCCGCCCAGTGCGGCAGTGCGGCAGTGCACGATGGCCAGCAGCACCTTCCGGTGTTGCCAGTTGATCCACTTGCAACTGTGTTCGATAAATGCGCGTCCAGCACAGCGAACAATGTCGGCCATCTCCAGGAGAGGCCGGTTCTTCAACTGTGCTTGTGTCCTCCCCGTGAAGAGAACGTGAGTGCATCAAGCGGGCTGGCGGTCGCGCTGAGATGCCGTTGGGACAGATGCAGGTAGACGGTAGTGACTTCGAGGTCTCGATGGCCGAGCAGTATCTGGATGGTGCGCAGATCGGCGCCGGCTTCAAGAAGATGCGTGGCGAAGCAATGTCTTAAAGTGTGCGGATGGATGTGCCTGTTCTCGAGGCCGGCCCGTTCAGCGGCGATCTGGCAGGCAGTCCAGAGGACCTTGGTGGTGACGGGGTAACTTGCCGTGTGCCAGCGGTTGCCGGGGAAGAGCCACTCCCTGGGCTTGCGCCGTAGTCCGCGCCAGTAAGTGCGCAGCTCTTCGAGCAGCGTCGGGCTGAGCATGACATCGCGGTCCTTGCCTCCCTTGCCCTCGCGGATGTGAACCACCATCCGCTGGCTGTCGATGTCGCTGACCTTCAAATGGGCCGCTTCTGCGCGGCGTGCACCGGTGGCATAGAGCGTCATCAGAAGGATGCGATGAAAGGGGGAATCCGCGGCTTCAATCAGTCGCGCGACTTCTTCCTGGCTGAGTACCCCGGGAAGGTGACGCACCTTCTTCGGATAGGGCGTCTCGGCGATGCTCCAGTCGCGCTTCAACACGTGAATATAGAAGAACCGCAGCGACGCCAGCCGCAAGATCACGGTGTTCGGGCTGAACTTCAACTTGGTGAAGAGCATCGCCTGGTACTTGCGAATGTCTTCAGGGCCAAGCTGATCGGGCGGGCGCCGGAAGTATCGGCTGAAGTGCGCCACGCCGTGAAGATATGTGCGGATGGTTGTAGCGGCGAAGTTGCGGCGGTGCAACTCCTCAAGCATGAGCTGACGTAGTTGGTTCACAGAGAATCCTCCTTCTCTGCGTCCCAAACTATCCCGGCAGCCACAGACGCTGGTTCAACCGCACGCGGATGCGTCCGCCGCCGCTGCGGCTTCGTTCAAGTCGGCTTATCGTCTGCGAACCGCTCCGGGCGCGTTGCCGACTAACCGGAAGCCGCCACTTCGGCAACAACCCGGAACAGCCCCGCTAGCCCCGCTGACTCCGCTGTCTTCATCCTGTCAAGTGCCGCCCTTTCCCTCGCACACCCTAACCCGCTGCAATCATTCGGCAAATAAAATTCTCCAAGTTTGCCGATGAATACCCTCGATGGGAGCATCCTTAAACCATGAGCATCACCGCAACACTCACGGGAATCCCTCGTTCGCTGAAACTGGTTTCTGGCGTCGCTTGCGTTTTGAACTCCGCCGGCGCCCCCGGAATCTCTCCCCGGGAAAGGCCAGAAAAATAATTAAGAAAAAATTTGGGATGTTTCGCTTACTTTTCTCCAACTAACCCATTTAGAATCAACAAATCGCCTTCGGAAAGATCGAGAATATGCGTCCAATTGCGCGGAATTTTCGACCCATAACCTCTTTAGAACGGCACTTTTTGGCCCCCAAATCGCGCATTCCGCAACGCGTCTTCTTTCGGCTTCTAAACGTCTCTTACAAATGGGCTTCTGGCTCTCGGTTCGGCGTCAAAAAACAAGCACCCCGTTGGGAGATCTCGCATGATCAAGAAACTCGGAATCACACTTTTATTTTTCGCGCTCGGTTCCGTCAGCGCGCTGGCCGCAGACTTCAACGGCAAATGGGCCGGCGATGTCCAGGGTCGCAACGGCAACACGCAGACCCTTACCTTCGACTTTCATGTCGATGGCACAACGCTCGCCGGCAAGATCACCACGCCGCGCGGCGATGTGGACATCTCCAACGGCAAAGTCGATGGCGACAACATCTCCTTCGACCAGGTGCTGAACTTCAACGGCAATTCATTCACCATCAGTTACAAGGGCAAAGCCGCTGCCGACGGCACGATCAACTTCACGCGCACCTTCGGCTCCAACGGCGATCGGCCTCCGCAGGACTTCGTCGCCAAGCGCGCATCAGCCGACGCCGCGCCGGCAACCCCCGCAGCGCCCGCGCAGCCCGCGCCGCCCGCGCCGCCTTCCACTCCGCCTCCTCCGCCAACAGGCACCACCGCAACCCCGCAGTAATCGTGGCAGCACGCACCACTGTGAGCCCGCAGCACGGCGGGTGCCCCCCGGTCCCCAGCATCCAGGGACCGGGGATCGGGTACTTCGTCTTCGAATTCAAACCTTGCCCGCTCACTGCTGACTGTTAAACGTCCGTCACTCGGATGCGCGCGGCGAAGTTGATGCTCGCCCATTCCATCGGTGATAGCGGCCGTCTGCCTCCGCGTCCCGGCCACGGATCGCGGACGATCACCTGCTCGATCTCGTACTGCGAAGTGGCCGTGTCTACCTGCGAAACAATGGCCGTCAGAACCGTTGCGTGGCCCTGTGCGCCGATGATCAGCGGATGATCGTCGATCAAGTCCTGGATCGCTGTGTTCACATTCACTGAGTACACGTCGCCCTGGCACTGAAAGACCTTTCCCGCGTCGTCCGTCCATCGCTTGTTGAGATCGCGAAAGATGTCGCGTGGCATTCCAGGCATATCCGCCACGGTTCCCCAAGTCTCCTTCACGATCCGCTGCTGATCGATTGCGTGATGGTAATACTCGAACACCATGCTGATACATGCCGCCCAGCACCATTCGTTCTGCTGCTGGAATGCCTGCTTGAAAGTGATGGAAGAGATGCCTGCGGTGCATACTTCAATGGGCTGAGGTCCCATCGGCGTCATGGTTGAAACCGGCGTCCCGCATTGTTTCGCCCCAAACACGGTTCGCGACGCAGCAATGAATCCCGCGCCGGCCAAAGCCGTACGCAGAAAGGCCCGTCGTTCCATATTCATCCTCCAGATCTTCTCGGGGGGGACAGCGTTTCGGGGGGACACAACGGATACGTACGATGAAACCGAATCGTTCCACGCCTGTCAAGCGCAATCGGGAGCGCCCGCTTCAACGGCGGAGAGACCGCATTTTCCGCTAGGTTTCGGCTCAGGCAGAGTGGTAGGTTGGACTGAAACCGGCTGGAGGTCCCATGCACCCTATGGCTCGCCGCACTCCCCAGCATCTGCGCCTTCGCGCGCGCTCCGTGGCCATCCTCGCGCTGCTCGTCGTTTGCCTTGCCCCATGCTTCCTCCGCGCGCAGACCTTCGACGCCACCAATTTGCGCCAGCCCACTGACATGGGTATGACCTGGCTGCTCAAGGCCGGCGACGATCCCGCCTACGCACAGCCCAACTATGACGATTCGAATTGGACGGTCGTCGATCCCAACGAAACGCTTGTGCGCATGTTTCAAGTCCGTCCCGAGGTCGTCTGGTATCGCTTGCACATCAAGGTTTCTCCGAATGAGAAAGGCCTGGCGCTGAGAGAGTGGAACCTGGCCAGCGCCTTCGAGATCTATGCCAATGGCCAGCGGCTGATCGGCACGGGGAGCGTCGCGCCCTACAAGCCCACTACATTCGACGCCTATTTGATCAAGCGCATTCCCGACGCAGACATCGAGAGCGGCTCGGTCGTCATCGCCATGCGCGTGCACATTTCGTCGTCGGAGTGGTCAAGTGGATTCCCCGGCCTCTATCCCTACAACCTGAAGATTGGCCAGGAGCATGCGCTGTACGACTCCACATGGCTGAAAATTATCGGCGCGGGCGCTCTCGACTGGTTTACAACGATCACGGGGTTTGGCCTTGGTATTGTCGCGCTGGCTCTTCTTGCGGCACAGCGCGGCCAACGGGAATATCTCTGGTTGTTCCTGATGTTTCTCACTACCACACTGTCACTGCCGCTCAATTTCTACCGCTATTTCCATGACGTTCCTGAAGGCTGGCTCTGGGTGAACGGCCTTGTGGGGAGCGCATTCACCATTCTCATAACACTCATGCTCTTCGCCTTATTGCGTATCCGCTTCGGCGCATGGATCCGCATCGTGATGGGGCTTGTCGTTGCGAGCCAGCTGATCTCTGCCTTCATGAACGTGTACCAGATGGGATGGGAGCTTTCGAATGTATTGATCCAAATCCCGCCCGACGCGCTCTTTGCGGGTGTCATGCCTGTCGTGCTCATCGTCAACCTGCGCCGTGGCAATCGCGAGGCCGGCATCCTTCTCATTCCTTTCCTTCTCAATGCCCTCGTGATCTATTTCAATCTCGCCTTCTATGTCGCGATTGAAATCCCCGCCATGGCGAAAAGCGCGCTTCGCCTGCAGACGGCCATCTTCAATCCCAGCATCGGGCCGTTCACTCTGGACTTGAATAGCTTGGCCGGATGTCTTTTCGTGCTCTCGCTCGCTGTCATCATCGTCGTGCGCGCCACGCGCATGAGCCGACAGCAGGCATTCATTGAGAGCGAGATGGCCGCGGCCCGCGAAGTCCAGCAGATCATTCTGCCCGAGCCCATCGAGCGCGTGCCGGGATTTTCGATTGAGAGTGCCTACGCGCCGGCGCAGGAAGTGGGCGGCGACTTCTTCCAGATCATTCCCGCTCCGGAGGGCTCGCTCCTCGTCGTGATCGGCGACGTGGCCGGCAAGGGACTGCCTGCCGCCATGCTGGTTTCGGTTCTGGTGGGGGCGATTCGCGGCGTCGCGGAGTACACTTCGGAGCCCGCGGAGTTGCTCGCCAATCTGAACCAGCGGCTCGTCGGGCGTGTCTCCGGCGGATTCTCTACCGCACTCGCCGCGCGTATCTTTCCCGACGGAAACATCGTCATAGCCAATGCCGGGCACCTGGCCCCTTATCTCGACGGACATGAGGTGCCGGTTCCGGGCGCCTTGCCGCTGGGAGCGATGGCCGGAACGCGTTACGAGACTGTGCGCGCGCAGTTGCCGCGCGGCAGCCGTTTGACGTTTTACTCCGACGGCGTTGTGGAGGCCACGAATTCCAAGGGCGAGCTGCTGGGGTTCGATCGTAGTCAACTGCTGGCCTTGGAGCCGGTGTCGCAAATTGTGGATGCGGCACAGAAGTTCGGGCAGCACGACGACATCACTGTGATCGCGATTACGCGCGATGCCGCTGCGGCGCGAGAAGCCGCGCAAGTGCAGAGAATTCCGGTGGTTGCGCCGGCGCTCGCAAATTAAGCTGTCGCCGTCTTCGCTACGTCCTCAAGTCCGCGCGCCTCAATCTCGAACTCGCGCATCTTGTACTTCTGGATCTTTCCCGACAGTGTCGCCGGGAACTCCTCAACGAAGCGAACGTGCTCCGGAACCTTGTAATACGCGATCTGGCCCTGGCAGAACGCTCTGATCTCATCTTCCGTCGCTTCCACTCCGGGCCGCAGTCGAATCCAGGCCACCACAATCTCGCCCAGCCGCGCATTGGGAATGCCGATCACTTGCACCTCGCCAACCTTCGGGCAAGTGTAGAGAAACTCCTCCACTTCGCGTGGATAGATGTTCTCTCCGCCGCGAATGATCACGTCGCGCGATCGGCCTGTGATGTGGATGCATCCGTCCTCGCGCATCACTCCCAAATCTCCGGTGCGCAGCCAGCCGTCTGGCCCGATTACCAGCGCCGTCCCCTCCGCATCGCCGTCATAGCCCTTCATGAGCGCATAGCCGCGCACGCACACCTCGCCCTGCTGTCCGTAAGGCAGAGTGTCGCCGGTCTCAAGAGAAGCAATCCTGATCTCGGTCTGCGGCATCGCGCGGCCCACTGTGTTCACCCGGATTTCCAGCGAATCGGCTGCGTCGCTCATCGTCACCACCGGCGAAGTCTCCGTCTGCCCATAGGCAATCACCAATTCGCCGATGTGCATCTCCTCCAGCACGCGCTTCATCAGCTCCACCGGGCACGGCGCGCCGCTCATCATGCCGGTGCGCAGGCTTGTCGTGTCGTAGCTCGAGAAGTCCGGCAGTCCGAACTCCGCCACGTACATTGCCGGAACTCCGTAGACGCTCGTCGCGCGCTCCTCGTGTATGGCTTTCAGCGTGGCGCGCGCGTCGAATGTCCAGTTGGGCAAAATGATCGCCGCGCCGGAGTTGACCGCGCTCATCGTCCCGATCACGCATCCATAGCAGTGAAACAGCGGCACCGGCACAACAATCTTGTCCTGCTCGGTGTAGTGGAATCCCTGCGCCAGAAACTGCCCGTTGTTCACCACGTTGTGGTGGGTCAACATCACGCCCTTGGGCAGGCCGGTCGTCCCGCTGGTGTACTGGATGTTGGCTACATCGTCGATCGCCACGTGGTCCGGCAGCCGTCCTTCGGCCTCCAGCAGCGCAGGCCATTCCGGTGTGTCGAAGTAGATCGTGTGTTCGAGCTCGAGGTCGAGCCCATGCCGCGCCCGCCCCAGGATCTCCTCGTAGTCGGCACGCTTATCCTTGTGCCACAGAAACAGCGCCTTCATCTTGGACCGCGTCAGCGTGAATTGCAACTCGTGCGAACGGTACGCCGGATTCACATTCACCAGCGCCGCCCCGGCCCGCGCGCAGCCCATGTGCATCATGATCCACTCAATGCAGTTCGTCGACCACAGGCCTACGCGGTCTCCGCGGCGAATCCCCAACGACCAAAGCCCGCGCGCTACGCGGTCAGCCTCGGCGCTCAACTCAGCCCAGGTCAGTCGCATCTCCTGGTGCCGCGATGCCACAGCAAGCCGATCCGGAAAGCGATCCGCCGTCCGCTGCAGCAGGTCGCCAATCGTCAATTCCAGCAGCGGCCTTGCTGGGCCTCGCGCGTAGCTCAGGGTACCCATCTGCTCGTCGATATTCGTGGAGATTGCGGGCATGGTTCGGCCGTTGTTTCAACGATGAAGGGGCAGTGTACGCCCCCGGCTTACCCCCAAAAGTGATCCAGCCCACACAGCCGTGCCACGAACCGGGGCCAGCGATCTCACTGGGACTTCGGTATCATCAATGCATGGCCGTCCAGACCCTGAAACCCCGGGACCAATCAGCCCCTCCGGCCCATGCCTTTCGCACCCACGACCCACGTCTGGAGCCTATCGCCGCCAAGGTGATGGCTCAGCAGCGTCTCAGCGCTGAAGATGGCCTCGCGCTCTACACATCTTCTGACGTTCTGGCGGTTGGCTGGCTCGCGAACCACGTCCGCGAGCGCCTGCACGGCGACCTCACCTACTTCAACGTCAATCGCCATATCAATCCGACCAATGTCTGTGTAGCCGCCTGCAAACTCTGCGCCTTTGGCCGCAAGAAGGGCGACCCCGCCGGCTACACTATGGCCCTCGACGAGGCCTGGGAAACGGCTGCTTCGGGCTACACGGAAGCGGTTACGGAGTTTCACATTGTCGGCGGTCTGCACCCCGACTTACCTCTTGAGTTCTTCCTCGATCTGATCCGCGGCCTCAAAGAGCGCTTCCCGAAGGTCCACATCAAGGCCTTCACCATGGTGGAGATCGCATTCCTCGCTCGCCGCGCCAAATTAACCGTGGACGAAACCCTGATCAAGCTTCGCGAAGCCGGCGTCGACTCCATGCCCGGTGGCGGCGCGGAAATCTTTGCCGCACGCGTGCGCTCCATCATCTGCGATCACAAGATCGACGGCGAGGAATGGCTCGAAACCGCACGCGCGGCCCACAAGCTCGGTTTCAAGTCCAATGCGACCATGCTCTACGGCCACATTGAAAATGATGCTGACCGCGTCGATCATCTGCTCAAGCTGCGCGCCTTACAGGACGAAACCGGCGGCTTCCAGACTTTCATTCCCCTGGCATTTCATCCCGAAAACACGCCTCTCGACCATCTGCCCGTGACCACCGGGCTCACCGACATTCGCCAGATCGCCGTCAGCCGCCTGCTCCTCGACAACTTTCCGCACATCAAGGCCTACTGGCAGATGATGACCCCGAAGATCGCGCAGATTGCGCTGCGCTTCGGCGCCGACGATCTTGACGGTACCGTGATCGAAGAGAAGATCTACCATGACGCCGGCGCCACAACGCCACAAGGCATGACGCGCAAGGAACTCTGCCGCCTCATCACCGAGGCCGGCCGCGTGCCCTTCGAGCGCGACACGCTCTATCGCGCCGTGACCCGCAACGAAGAGAGCTTCACGGTTGCGGTGTGAGAAGCGCGATGCTAGGCTAGATCTAGCTAAGTGATCCGCATGGCGAAAACCGCGAAAACCTTCAATATTTTCGAAGCGAAGACCAATCTCTCCAAGCTCATTGCAAAGGCTGAGAAGGGCGAGGACGTAGTGATTGCCCGCGCCGGCAAACCGGTGGTCCGATTGACCCGGCTGGAGACTGCGAAGAAGCCGATTCGCTTTGGCGGGCTCAAAGGAAAGATCTGGATTGCGGACGACTTTGACGCGCCACTCCCAGAGGACTTCCTGATCACGCCCGAGGCCTGACGTGCGGATTCTGCTTGATACCCACATCTTCCTGTGGCTCGTCGACGACAACCCCCGGCTGACTTCTCAGGCAAGAACACTGATCAAGAATGCAGAGAAAGTCCTTATTTCATCCGCGACAATTTGGGAGATTGCCATTAAGGTCCGGCTCGGGAAGTTGAAAGCCGACCTGGATGGACTGATCGAAGAAATGCGGAAAAACGGATTCGAGGAACTGCCGGTTTACGCTCGGCATGCAAAAGGGGTGGCGAAACTGCCGCTCCACCACAGCGATCCCTTCGATCGTTTGCTCGTCGCGCAGGCGAAATCGGAACTCCTTCGAGTGGTTACCGGCGATCCGCAGTTGGTTCCCTATTCCGACCTTGTTGTGAAAGTTTGATTTGCGCGCGTCGCTCTGCGGTTCCTCGAGGATGGCCGAAGAGAGCTTTACCGTCGCGGTGTAGCATAGCTTTGGTTCAGGAACATCTCCCGGTTCCCCGGAAAACTACCAGAACCCCGAACCGTTCCGCGTGCCCTTTTAGGCACTCGTCCGTCAATCCAGGAGCATCGTTGAGCATATGATGAATTCCTTGCTTCGCTCTGGCCGTTGGATCTTCTCGCTTGCCATCTTCGCCCTTGGCGTCGAAAACATCCTGTGCGCCCACGGTTCATATCAGGCGCTCGGCCCGAACTCCCACTCCATGCCCGTCCTTCCTTTTTTGCCGTCGATCACGTGGCTCGTCATTCTTTTCGGTATCCTCTGGGCCGCGTGCGCAATTGGCCTCCTCACCGAGCGCTGGCTGCGCGCGTCCGCTTACACGCTCGGCGCCACCTACATCTTCTGGACACTGGTCCACATCCTCCCGAAATACATCGCATCGCCCGGCGACATGGGCCTTCGCACCGTGGTCTTCGAGCCGCTTTCGCTCGCCTGCATCGCGCTTCTGCTCCCCGGCCCGGCAGCCACGCCGAAGTCGCTCTCCATCGCCTGCCGCGCCGTCATTGCCATCGCCATGATCGTCTTCGGCGTCGATCACTTTATCGGCATCAAGTTCATCGCCTCGCTCATTCCCGGCTGGATCCCGTGGCACGAGCCGTGGGTTGCGCTTTTCGGCGTGGTATTCATCGCGGGCGGCGTGGCGCTCGGAATCGGCGGCAGTTTCGGACGCCGGGGATGGATCGCGATCGGGACGATGTTCGCAATTTGGGTGATTACGCTGCACCTTCCGCGCGTGCTGGGCCTTTACGGCATCCCGGGCGCCCCGCGGAGTCCCGACGAGTGGTCGAGTCTCTTCATCGCCGTCGGTTTATGGGGCGGGCCTTGGGCCGTCGCGAGCCGCATGCCGGACAAGCCGCGCTGACTGTACAAATCAATTCCAGCTGCTTACTGCTTCATCACCACACCGTTCTTCATCACAAAGCTCACGTGCTCCACCACGCTGATGTCGTCCAGAGGATTGCCCGGAACCGCGACGATGTCCGCGTAGTATCCCGGCTTCAATTCGCCGATCTGCCCATCCCAGCGCAGCAGCTTTGCGCCGTTGATCATGTCGGCCTGCAGCACGGCCAGCGGCGTCATGCCGTACTTGACCATCAGGGTTAATTCGCGCGCCTGCGTGCCATGCGGGAACGGGCCCACGTCGGATCCGACAGCGAACGGAACGCCCGCTGCAATTTGCTTTTTGAATTCCGCGATCTTGTAGTCAAGCATGGCGGCTTCGCGCGCCGCCTGGTCCTGCGAACCGCCGTGTGTCGAAAAGTAATCGAAGATCGTGAAGGTCGGCACCGCGAAGATGCCCTTCTCCTTCATCAGCCGCATCGTCTCGTCGCTGAGTTGCGTGCCGTGGTCGATGGACGCTACTCCTGCCTCGGCCGCGTAAAGCGTTCCCGGCTCGCCCATTGCGTGCACGCCAACATTCGTTCCGAGCCTGCGCGCCTCCTCTACTGCCGCGGCCAGTTGCGCCTCGGTGTACTGGTAAGGCGTGTGCAGCACGCCCCCCGGAGTCCCATCGAAGACCATTTGGTCCGGCCCCGTCTCGTAAATCTTCACAAAGTCCGAGCCCTCTTTGTGCTGCTCCCGGATCACTTCCACGAGTTGCTCGGCATCGTTTGCGTAGTCGGCGTTCGACAGCACGTGCTGCGCGGGATTGAATCGGTTAGCGTCCTCGTGGCCGCCCAGAATGTCGATCGCATTGCCACTGATCCGCATGCGCGGACCGGGAATGATTCCCTGGTTGATGGCGTCGCGCACCGCAGTACTGGCCGATCCCGCGCCTTCAGTGCCCATGTCGCGCTCGGCGGTAAATCCTGCCATCAGATCGGCTTTGGCCGCCTGCTCAGCAAGAATTGTGCGCCATGGAACGGATTCCTCGACGGTCTGCAAATCCTCCGCGCCGGGATGGAGAAACAGATGCACGTGAGCATCGATAAGGCCCGGCAGCAGCGTTGTGTCGCCGAGATCGATGACCTTCGCGCCCTGCGGATGCTCCACCGAAACGCCGACAGCTTTGATCCTTTCGCCCTCGACGAGAATCTCGCCGGGCCGAAGAATATTTCCTGTGTCGACTTCGAGCAGCCGCGCCGCATGAAGCACGGTGGGCGCGGTCGTCGATTGCTGGGCGCGCGAGCCAGCCGCGACCAGAACTATTCCTGCAAACATGAGGGGCAAACGAAACCGCACAAGAATTCTCCGCATGGATACGACTATGCCGCTGTCAGCCCCGGCTTGTCGATGAAGAACTTCAGCCGTCTCTGCTCGCCTTAGTACGCCCCGATCCCCGTCAGGTTCTGCCCCAGGATCAGCGTGTGAATGTCGTGCGTTCCCTCGTAGGTCTTCACGGATTCCAGATTCATGCTGTGCCGCATGATCGGATAGTCCTCCGTGACGCCATTCGCGCCCAGAATGTCACGCGCCAGCCGCGCGCATTCCAGCGCCATCCACACGTTGTTTCTCTTGGCCATCGAGATGTGTTGATGGCCTGCCTTGCCTGCATCCTTGAGCCGTCCCACGTGCAGCGACAGTAGTTGCGCCTTTGAGATCTCGCTCGCCATCCATACCAGCTTCTCCTGCACGAGTTGATGGCTTGCGATCGGCTGGTCGTGAAACTGTTTTCTCATTTTGGAGTAGTTCAGCGCCGTCGAATAGCAATCCATCGCCGCGCCAATCGCACCCCAGCTGATGCCGTAGCGCGCCTGGTTCAGGCACATCAGCGCGGCTTTCAGGCTGTCCGCGCCCGGCAGCAGATTCGCCGCGGGCACACGCACATCTTCAAGCGAAAGGTTGCTGGTGACCGAGGCACGCAGCGACCATTTACCGTGAATGTCGCTGGATTTGAATCCCGGACGATCGGCTTCCACCAGAAATCCGCGAACACTTTCCGCGCCGTCCCCGCCGTTAGCCTCCAGCTTCGCCCACACAACGGCCACATCGGCAATCGATCCCGACGTGATCCACATCTTCTCGCCATTCAGAATGTATTCATCGCCCGATTTGCGCGCGCGCGTCGTCATGCCTGCCGGGTTTGACCCGAAACCTGGCTCGGTTAACCCAAAGCAGCCGAGCTTTTCGCCCATGGCCAGCGCAGGCAGCCATTTGTTCTTCTGTTCTTCCGAGCCGAAGGTGTAGATGGGGTACATCACCAGAGCCGATTGCACGCTGACAAAGCTGCGCAGTCCGGAGTCGCCGCGCTCGAGCTCCTGCAACACCAGGCCGTACTCGACGTTGGACATGCCGGCACAGCCGTAGCCTTCGAGGTTGGCGCCATAGAAGCCCAGTTCGCCCATCAGCGGCACGAGATCGCGCGGAAATCGCCCCTCGCGAAAACAGTCTTCGATGATAGGAGTTACGTTCGAGTCAACAAAGTCGCGCGCGGTCCTGCGGACGAGGAGCTCCTCTTCTGTCAGGCTCGCGTCGAGATGAAGAAAATCGAAACCCTGGAACTTGAAGGCCATAGTCGTACCTTTCGTCTCGGCGCTTCACCGGGACAGATGAGAGTAGCAGCCCATAGCCTTCTTTTCAACGCGGGTCGAGATCAGCCTTCAGTTTGGCCGCTGCATCGACTTTTCGTGAATGACCATCCAATTGATGCCGAACTTGTCGCGGAACTGGCCAAACCGGTGCGCGAAAAACTGCTCGCCAATCGGCATAAAGATCTCGCCGCCTTCAGCGAGAACCTTGTAGATCCGCTCCGCTTCATCATTGCTATCGACGCTCAGAGTCAGGTAAGCGCTGCGCATCGGCTCTACCTTCGGGCCATCGCTCGCCATCACCGTGGTATCGCCAAGGGTGAAGCGCGCGTGCAAAATACCATCGCGATCCAGGCCCGGCGGCATGTTCTGTGGAGCGCCGGATGCGCTCATTTCAGCGAACGTCGACTTCATCAGGATCTTCGCGCCCAGATGTTTCTCGTAGAAGTGCATGGCTTCCAGGCAATTGCCGGGGAAATTCAGATAGGTATTTACCTTCATCGCTTCAGTCTTCCTTTTGGGGAATTGGATTTTGGTCGCAACCTTGATGAAATCGGCGAATCAGCAGCGGCGCTTCGCCTTCGAATTGACTGCTACAACGGCATCCTACGAAATTCACTTGCATCTTGCAATCTGTGGATGGTGCAATGGAAATCGGCCGCTTGCCCGCTAAAGCTGCTAATTTAAAAAACCAGGTGATTCTATGAGCACCTTCGCAGACTCTCCCCGTATCACGCCCTTCCTCTGGTTCGATTCGAACGCCGAAGAAGCCGCTGATTTTTACGTCAGCGTCTTCCCCAACTCCCGCCGGCTGGGTGGACTGCGCAATTCCGGCGAGGCGCCCGGCCCGAAGGGTGGCGTGCTGACCGTTTCATTCGAACTCGATGGCCTGAGATTTACCGCTCTCAACGGCGGTCCGGCCTACAAATTCTCTCAAGCGGTTTCGTTCGTAGTGAACTGCGATACGCAGGAGGAGATCGACCACTACTGGTCAAGGCTCACCGCCGATGGTGGCAGCGAAATCCAGTGCGGATGGCTGACGGACAAATTCGGCCTGACCTGGCAGGTGGTTCCGCGCCGCATTGGTGATCTTCTTAAGGACTCCAAAGCCATGCAGGCGATGATGAAGATGAAAAAGCTCGATATCGCCGAATTGGAGCGCGCAGCGAGTGAATAGACCGAAGGAATGACAGCCTTCAGGACCTGAGCGGTAGAGGGGAACGGATTTTTTGCATGGAAGACCTGTTCAATTTCGATTGCGCCGAGGGAATCAAGCAGAGGCTGTCCCACCTCACACCGGACCAATCCGGGCAGTGGGGCAAAATGAATCCATCGCAGATGATGGCGCATTGCTCTTTGGGGTTGCAGATGGCGTCGGGAGAGATCCGTCCGAAGCGAGCGTTAATCGGCCGCATTCTTGGGCCGGTCGTCAAGCCAATGGCCTTGCGCGAGAACGAGCCAATGCGCCGGAATTCCCCGACGTCAAAGGAACTCGTCGTCATCGGCGATAAAAAAGACTTTGAAATCGAGCGGAAGCGCCTGAGTGAGCTGATTGATAGATTCGCAGCGGCGGGGGCCGCGGGTTGCACATCGCATCCGCACGCATTTTTCGGGCCTCTTACCCCAGACGAATGGTCAGTCCTGATGTACAAGCATCTGGACCATCATCTCCGGCAGTTTGGCGCGTAATTCAGCTACGAGCAGGGCAGTCCCTCGGCCCTGAAACCGGTTGCACAAATCCGGTCTTGAAAGGGCACGACTTTAGTCGTGCCGTAAAAGGCACATAAATAGCGGGGGCTTTACAGGCTGCGGAAAAAGTCTCTTTTAGTGACTTTTTTTGCACCGTGGTTTGTTCTAAGAAGTAGGTATGCGTGGAGACGATGAGCTTCAGTCGGGGATGTACAGTTACGTAACGATGGAACAGCGGATCGCGGCGGATCATCCTGTGCGTGCCATACGGGCGATGGTGGATCGGGCCTTGGAGCGGATGGACAGGGATTTGTCGAAGCTGTACTCAAGCACCGGGCGTCCGTCGATCGCGCCGGAGCGGTTGCTGCGGGCGCAGTTGCTGATGGTGTTGTATTCGATTCGCTCGGAGCGCCAGTTGATGGAGCAGTTGAACTACAACCTTCTGTTTCGTTGGTTCGTGGGCCTTGAGATGGACGACCCGGTGTGGGACGTGACGGTGTTTACCAAGAACCGCGAGCGGCTGATCGCCGGGGCGGTGAGCCAGCAGTTGTTGCTGGCGGTAGTGGAGCAGGCGGGCGAGCAGCAGTTGCTGAGCGAGGAGCATTTCACGGTGGACGGAACGCTGATCCAGGCCTGGGCCTCGGCGCGCAGCTTCAAGGAGAAGAAGGAGCCTCCGCAGCCGGGTTCGGGCACGGGCGACGGGGGCAGAGTGTTGTTGCGCGACAAGGTGGAGTCGACCACCGACCCGGATGCGCGGCTGTGCCGCAAGGCGGCGGCCGACCGGAGTCTTCCCAGCTATCTGGGACACGCGCTGATGGAGAACCGCAACGGGCTGGTGATTGCAGCCCAAGCCAGCCTTGCCGGCACGGACGCGGAACGAGCTTCGGCGTTGCGCATGCTGGATGGGGCGGAGCGGGCCGGAACGCGGCGCACGCTGGGGGCCGACACGCAGTATCAGGCCGCGGAGTTCATTGAGGCTCTGCGCCAGCGCGCGGTGGCGCCGCATATCTCGGAATATGTGCACGGCAACCTGGGCAAGAATCACCTTACCGCCGCCGAGCGGGACGATCCCTGGCGGCGGGTGAGCCAGCGCCGGCGTAAGCTGATCGAGCGGGTATTCGGCTGGAGCAAGTTGAACCGCCCGCTGCGGCAAGTGAAGCTGCGCGGGCTCAAGCGGGTGGACTGGTTCTATCGGCTGACCATCGCCGCCTACAACCTGGTGCGCATGCGAAGACTGATTCCGATTGAAGCCATGGCTGCTTAGGACCAAAGTGTCTCCGCAGGCTGTTGCAATGGCCTTCGGAGGCGGAAACAATAACAGAAACCATCCGGCCAAACAGGCCCGATCACGGAAATCCCCGCCGGCAAACAATAGCGCCGGCAAAACACGTGTTTTTCCGCAGCCTGTTTAGCCCCTGAGGGATGGTTCACAACTGCCGCAAGCCATTCATGCAACCAGTTCTAGGACCCAGGACCAAACCGGTATTTTTCCCAAATTGCCTCGCCGTGATCCAATGTTTGGGTTACGGGAGGATCCCGCTGTGAGCACCCGCAGAGATTTCGTGAAGGGCTCGGCACTGGCGGCAACAGGCTGTCTACTACCGTCAAGCGTCGCGAAGGACGTCTATGCGGCGGCCGAGGCGACCGAATCGGCACAGGCGCAAAGCGGAGCAGTCGGCTGGTACGACCGGCCCATGCGCTGGGCACAGCTTGCGTTCGTCGAAGACGATCCCGGCAACTACGATCGCCAGTTCTGGCTCGACTATTTTCACAGCATTCATGCCGACGCGGCGTGCCTGAGCGCGGGCGGCGTGGTCGCGTTCTATCCCACGCAGATTCCGTTACAGCAGCGCAGCGCATGGCTTGGCGATCGCGATAGCTTTGGCGACTTGCTGGCCGGCTGCCGCACGATGGGCATGAACGTTGTGGCGCGCACCGATGCGCACGCCTGCTGGCAGAAAGTCTACGACGCGCATCCAGACTGGATCCGAGTGGATGCAAACGGCCAGCCGGTGCGCCATCCTTCCGATCCGCGTTACTGGGAAACCTGCGCCCTCGGCCCATACAACTTCGACTTCATGACTTCCGTTCACGAAGAGATCATGCGCATATACAAGCCGGATGGCATCTTTACAAACCGCTGGTCCGGCAGCGGCATGTGCTACTGCCAGCACTGCCGCGAGAATTTCCGCGCCGCATCGGGGCTCGACCTGCCACGCACCAACAACCCTCAGGATCCGGCGCGAAAACAGTACATTGTCTGGCGCCAAAATCGCCTCTTTGACCTCTGGCGCCTCTGGAACGAAAAGATCAGGGCAATCAATTCCGGCGCCAGCTACATTGCCAATGCCGGCGGCGGAGCGCTCAGCGATCTCGACATGAAGACCATCAACGAGCTCGCTCCGATCATGGTTGCTGACCGCCAGGGGCGCCGCGGCCTGATGGCGCCTTGGGCCAACGGAAAAAACGGCAAAGAGTATCGCGCGACCATGGGCGACAAAGCCATCGCCGGAATGTTCAGCGTGGGTATTGAAGATGAGCATCGCTGGAAAGATTCCGTGCAGAACGGCGACGAGATTCGCCCGTGGGTTGTCGACGGCATTGCGCAAGGGCTTCGGCCGTGGTTCATCAAATTCAACGCCAAGCCCATCGACAAGCGCTGGCTTCCTGTGGTGAAGGAAATCTTCGCATGGCACCACGCCAACGAAAAGTATCTTCGCAATGTCCGGCCACTGGCGCGTGTTGGTCTCGTCTACTCGCAGCAGAGCGCGTCTTTCTACGGCGGCGAGCAGGCTCGCGAAAAGATCGACGAGCCCGCCCTTGGTTTCTACGAGGCGCTTGTCGAAGCGCGCATTCCCTTTGAGATGGTTCACGATCGCTGCCTCGACGCCGATCATCTCGCTCCGTTCCGCACACTGATCCTGCCCAACATCGCTGCGCTCTCTGAGGAACAGTGCGCCAGCCTGCGCGCATTCGTCGAACGCGGCGGTGGTCTCGTCGCCACATACGAGACATCGCTCTACGACGAGTGGGGTGTGCGGCGCAAAGATTTCGGTCTGGCCTCGCTTTTCGGCGCGTCCTATGCGGGCAAGCTCCAGGAAAACATGCTCAATTCGTATTTGAGCCTCGAAAAAGATCCGTCAAACAACGAAATCCATCCGCTGCTTCGCGATTTCGAAAACGCGGGCCGCATCGTCAACGCTGTAAACCAGGTTCAGGTGACCCCACAACGCTCCGGTCAATTTGCGCCCCTGAGCATTGTTCCGTCCTACCCAGACCTGCCCATGGAGTCGGTTTTCACGCGGCCCGATGTCGCGCATTCCCCCGGAGTCTTTATTCAGCAGGTTGGCAAGGGGCGCGTAGTTTATTTTCCCGGCGATATCGATCGTACCTTCTGGCAGGTTCTTTGCGTGGATCACGGAAAGCTACTCCGTAACGCCGTCGAATGGGCCACGAATGAATCTCCAAACGTGACAGTCGAAGGCAAGGGCATTCTGGATGTTGCCGTCTGGGAGCAGAAAAGCTCGATGACCTTGCACCTCGTCAATCTCACCAATCCCATGATGTTGAAGGGCCCTGTGAGAGAGATCGTTCCGATTTCCGGCCAAAGAATCTCTCTACGTATTCCGGCCGGCAGGCGCGTTAGCCGGGTTCATCTGCTTGTCGCCGCCAGAGAGATTCCGTACCGCGCCGAGGGCGACACGATCTTCCTTGAGACACCATCGATCGGGTTGCATGAAGTGGTCGCGGTTGATTTCTCGACGTAGCCTCTTCAAGGCGAAGCCCCTCCCGCGCAAGTTTAGCCTCTGTTATCCTGAGGGGTTTGGTTGAGCAGGACGAGTCCCCACGGACTGATCCTCATCAACGGAGTTCGAGGAGGGAGCCATGCCGGAGCACCGGGCAAGGAAGCATCATCAGGACCGTGTGACGGAGGCGCTGAAAGATGAGATCGGCGCCATGATTGAGGGCGAGCTCTCCGACCCGCGCATTGACTTCTGTCACGTCAGCGAAGTGGCGCTGAATCCGGGCGGAAAGTCAGCGCGCGTCTACGTTGCCCTCGACACGAACTCGAAAGATATCGCCAAGGCCGAGGAGGAGACCATCGGAGGTCTTGAGGCGGCTAAGGGCTATATTCGACACGAGTTGAAAGAGCGGATGGGTGTGCGCCACGTGCCAGAGCTGAGTTTCCTGGCAGATCGGTCGGGACGCTTCCAGGCGCGCATCGAACAGCTGATGAGTCGGGGCCGCAAATCGACTGCGGCCAAGTCCGCCGAGCCAGGTAGAGCCTCACTGCAAGGGGGTTCCGCGGACACGGCCCCATCCCAGGAAAAGGAAGTCCCGCTTCACTGAAGCCGCGGCACAGTTCAGAGGCGTTGCTCAGCTCAGACTCAATTTCGGCTAGGTCCTGTGCGCACTTGAGATTCCGCCTGAATCTGTTAGCCTTGACCACTGAAGAATCTCCGCGCTCTAGCGCGGAAGGCGACCAGGCTTGGCCTGAATTCCCCTCCGCCTTGTAGGTAACCGCGACCTTTGTCCTGCGCAACGCAGGCTGCTGCGCTTTGGAGTATTGCCGGAGATGGAGAATTCCGTGGAACCGTCGGTTCCGGATAAAGCTGCACGCCGGTCGTGGCGGATGCCGCGCGGGGCCACCATATTCGAGGCGGCCGTTTTTCTCGCATTTAGTGTCTTTTTCATCGTGTATGGCGTCACGCCCATCCTAGGGGGTGATGGCCTGGGCCTGGTCGGCGCTGACGAACCGCGTTATGCGCAGATCGCGCACGAGATGCTGGTGCGTTTCGATGCTGCGCCCACGCTCAAAGACAGGTTGAGCGCCTGCGTCACACCCTATCTCTATGGGCACCCATGGCTCGAAAAGCCCGCCCTTTACTACTGGCGCGCGATGTTCATCTTCCAGGATTTCGGAGTCCACGATTGGGCCGCTCGTCTGCCCTCCGCGACTTTCGCCTTTATCATGGCGGCGCTCATCTACCTGCACATGCGGCGCTTTCGACCGGGCGGGCATTTGGATGCGGCGCTCATCACCGTTTCTTGCGCGGGCATTATGGCCTTCGCGCGCGGAGCATCCACTGACATGCAGATGGCCGCTCCGCTGGCCATCGGGTTGCTCGGTTGGTATGCCTGGTATGAAACCAACTCCAAGTTCTGGCTCTATGACATCTACTTTTTTACCGGCCTGGCCACGCTTGCCAAGGGACCGGTGGCGCCTCTTCTCGCTTTCCTCATCATTGCTGCATTTGCTTTCCTGCGCCGCGAATGGCGCATCATTCTCCGCTCATTCTGGTGGCCGGGAGTGGTGCTTTACTTTGCCATGGTCCTGCCCTGGTTCATTGCCGTGCAGCATCAAAATCCAACCTTCTTCCGGGAGTTCTTTCTCGAACATAACTTGCAGCGTTTCGCCACCGACCGCTACCAGCACAATCAGCCATTCTGGTACTACTTTGTGGTTGTGCTCCTTGGCCTCATGCCTTGGACCGTCATTGCGGTTCGTGCTTTGATCGACGGCATTTTGACCTCCGTCGCAGAGTGGAGGCTCCGCCGTTCCCGGGCGGGAAAGCCATTGCCGGCGCGTCCCGGCGACGCATTCCCCGAGTTCCTGGTGCTATGGGCGCTCATTCCCGTCGTCTTCTTTTCCTTCTCGCAATCCAAGTTGCCGGGCTACATCCTCCCCGCACTTCCGCCTATCACCATTCTCACCGGAGACTACCTCTATCGGCGCAGGCAACCAGGACTCAACCGATGGATTCTCCTTGGACATGCCGCTGTATGTAGTGCCATGACCTTGGTGGCTCTGCTTTTGCCTTGGTTTGTCGTTCATGGCGCAGCCATGCCGCTCGCTGATGGCGTAGCCCTGCCGCCTGTTCATGCGCTTGTCGCGGCCGCTTTGGCCGCGGCTGGTGCGGCGCTCCTGATTCTGGTTGTCACCAAGGGCTATGGTGTGGCCCGGCTGCGGCCGGCCACCTGCTGGATTCTCGTGGTGCTTGTTTTCTTCGTGTATGGCGTAGGCCCGTTCTTTGGCATTCCCGGAGCCGATTCAACCAAGCGCGTCATTCACCTCCTCGACCGCACTTATTCGGCGCGGCCACTGGCCCAGCGAATTGCAGATTTGGTTCCTGCGAGTGAGACGATCGCTGTGTTCCGCGTTCGCCGTGACGCCGAGTACGGGCTCTCGTTTTATCGCAACCATGAGGTAGTGAACTACGACGAGAACGGTGTGCCCGACGAGCAGCATATTCTTGTAGCGCGCATTCAGGGCCGTGGTGTGGATCTCGATACGCAACTCGTGCTCAGCGAGCTTCTTGAAGGCCGCCAGTATGAGCCGCTCTTCGCCTGGCCTGAACAAGGGCTGGAAGTTTATCTCGTAGGCAGCAAATAAATGCTCGCCAACTTGCGGCGGAGCGCGAACTCGTGTCAAAGTTGGCGGGAGGGTCTTTCCGCGCGCGCCATGTTTTGAAAGTGATCTTGCTCAATGCCTTCTTCATTCGAATCGTCGAAAACCGGCGCGCCTGCTGCAATTCGAACTTTGTTCCGCAACTCAAAGGCCGCAAACACACTCATCGGTCTTGGGCGAACGCAATCAGGCACCATTTAGAGGGCGAATGCAGACTCCGGGCGATTCCATCGAGATACTCGACCTTCGGCACTTCGCAGCCCCGGTCCTTCGGCCGGTGCTCGAGGCGGAGGGTGAGCTATGGGAGTGGCGCCTCCACTGGGACTACCAGGCGTCGGCTCGTCTCCTCATGCAATATCTTGACAACCATATGCTGCCCGGCTATGCGGCGCTTTCTTCGGGTCGCGTCATGGGCTACGTATTTTGCGTCTACGAGGAAACCAAGGCCGTAATCGGCGACGTATTCGCGCTGCCCGTTGACACAAACGGAGAGGTATCAACCACCGAAGTCACTTTACTCCGCCATCTATTTGAATTGCTTCTCAATTCACCGCACGTCGAGCGCATTGAAGCGCAACTGCTCCTGCATCCCTCCGGCACGTTTGGCGCAATCTTCCGCGACGCAGGATTTGAGATCTTTCGCAGGCTGTTTTTGGTGCGGCCATTGCAGGGGCTTTTGAAGCCGCTGGAGATGGAGATGCCCGCCAACCTGGAGCTTCGCTCGTGGCGCGAGGCCGATCTGGCGCCGGCTGCGCGCCTCATCTGCGAAGCCTACCGCGACCATCCCGACAGTCTAATTAATGACCAATACCGCTCTGTTCACGGCTCCATGCGTTTCTTGAACAATATTGTGCATTATGCCGGCTGCGGCAGTTTTTCACAGCAGGCTTCCTTTGTGGTGGTGGAGCGGACCAGCCGCGAGCTCGCCGCTCTTGTCCTCGGCTCGCGGGTCAGCGGGCAGAGCGGGCACCTGACCCAAGTCTGCGTTCACCCCGCCTTTCGCCGCCGCGGACTGGCTCGAATGTTGCTCTCTCAGGCCGCGCACAGCTTCATGCGTCTTGGCGCCGCGGAGATTTCCCTCACCGTGACGGAGGCCAACGCCGAGGCTATCGAACTTTATAAGGACGAAGGCTACACCTGCGTGCATACCTTCGATGCGGCCGTTTGGCTGCGCGACGCGACAGCCTGACGTGGAGTTGACCGCGATTCGGATTGGAGGACGGTGCCGCCGCTCGGCCATTAGACATAATATGCTCAATAGAGCATAATATTGAAGTGAGTTGGAACGCGTACTTTCATCCGAAGTTCAAGGTCGAGTTCGACAAGTTCTCGAAGACTGTGCAGGATGAACTTCTCGCTTCTCTCACTCCTCTGCGGAACTACGGGCCGGCGCTTGGCAGGCCTGAAGTGGACACGTTGAAGGGATCGGCCTTCGCGAATATGAAGGAATTGCGGTTCAAGGCAGGCGGAGGCGTTTGGCGAGTTGCGTTTGCGTTCGACCCGGCGAGAGCGGCGATCCTGCTGGTGGCGGGGGACAAATCGGGAGTGAGCGAGAAAAAGTTCTACAAGCGCCTCATCGATAAAGCGGATCAGCGGTTCAAGGAACATCTCGACGAATATTAGAGCAACGGAGGTTCAAGCATGCGAGGAATGATTGCAGTGGAGGACGTGATTGCTGCACTGCCCAGGAAGCGGCAAGATGCCATCAAGGTGCGCGGCAACGAGTTGCTGGCGCGGGTCGCGCGGCGCATGACTCTGGCCGAGCTGCGGAACGGTCGGAAGATCACGCAGGTGAAAATGGCCAAAGCGCTCGGAGTCGGACAAATGCAGATTTCCCGGCTGGAGCGGCGCAAGGATCCTCGGCTCTCCACGATAGAGCGCACGGTGGCGGCCATGGGCGGAAATCTGACCTTGATTGCAACCTTTCCTGATCAGGAGCCAGTGGTGCTGGTCACTGATGCTGAGAGACGAAGGAAGGTAGGTTGAGGGTGGCAGGACCTAAGGCATCCGACAACCGCCAGAGGTGCAGTCACAGTGGACAGAAAAGAAATTCGCGAGATCTCGGGGTATACCTTTGCTAACCAGCAATCAAGAGCAGAGTTCTGGCATGACTCTGCTGCTTCCTTCCACGAAGGCGCAAATGTTCTCGGGCTGCATCAAGATTCTTTTCCCGGTGGAAAGCGCGTATTTCTCACAAATGCGGCTCTGTCCATCGAGCTATTGCTGAAGGCCATCATCGTTGCAAAGAGCGGAATCGCTCCTAGAACTCACAGATTACTCAAACTTGCACGTGACGCCGGGGTTACGTTTTCGACTAGCCAGGAGGCGACGTTAGAGCTCTTGGGCGAACTCCTGATTTGGAGCGGACGCTATCCAGTCCCCAATAAGGCAGAAGACTGGGATCACTACTATGACGAGGTCTTTGAAAGACATGTGATTAGAGTAAGAGAGGGAAATGCAGCGATGGTGTTGGCAAACCAGGAGACATTTCCGTCGGCTAAGAATTGTGAGAAGCTTTGGGACTCAGCGAATCGGAGATGGGGCGAGATTCAGATTAACAAGCAACATTCTGCGAAAGGAACAACCGCGGAGCCTTCGCCGCGCCCAGAATGATCGTTTTTTTGACGACACGAAAATGGCCCGTGACTTGAGTGAGTCGCGGGCCTTGTCGTTAAGTGAGAGTTACGCTTTGGCGCTCGTCAGTGCGCCCAGGTCGGCAGCCAGCTTCTCTGTGCTGAACGCCTCAATGATGTCGCCTTCCTTCACGTCGGTGAAGTTGGCAATGCCGATGCCGCACTCCATTCCGTTCGTGACCTCGCGGGCATCGTCTTTGAAGCGTTTCAACGAGCCGATCTTCCCCTTGAAGACCTGTGTTCCATCGCGTGACACCCTCACTTCCGCATCGCGGCGGATCACGCCATCCTGTACACGGCAGCCGGCGATCGTGCCAACCTTGGGAATACGGAAAACATTGATGACCTCGGCGCGGCCTGCGTAGTTCTCCTTGAACGCCGGTTCGAGCAGGCCCAGCATGGCCAGTCGAATCTCGTCCTGCAGTTCGTAAATGATGGAGTGCAGGCGAATCTGGACATTTTCCTGCTGCGCCAGCTCCGCCGCCTTGCGTTCCGGCCGCACGTTGAAACCGATAATGATGGCGTTCGACGCGGTCGCCAGCAGCACATCGCTCTCAGTGATGGAGCCGACGCCGGAGTGCAGCACCTTGACCCGCACCTTCTCCGTTGACATTCTCACCAGCGAATCGGCGAGCACTTCCACCGAGCCGGTCACGTCGCCCTTGATGATCAGCGGCAGATCCTTGATGCCCGATTGGCGAACCTGCTCCGCCAATCCTTCCAGCGACACACGCGAGCTCTTGGCAAGCTGCGCGTCGCGCTCCTTCATCTTGCGGTACTGGGCAATGCCCTTGGCCTTGTCGCGGTCGGCGACGACGAGGAATGTGTCGCCCGCATCCGGCATACTTTCAAGCCCCAGCACTTCAACCGGAGTGGACGGACCGGCTTCTTCAAGCGCGCGGCCAAGATCGTCGAACATGGCGCGAACTTTTCCGAAAGTGTTGCCGACGATGTAGCTGTCGTTCAAGTGCAGCGTTCCATCCTGGACGAGCACAGTGGCAACGGCGCCACGGCCACGATCCAGCTTGGCTTCGAGAACGCTGCCGAGGGCCTTGCGTCCGGGCGTGGCCTTGGGCGCCTTGATGTCGCTCACCAGGCAGATCATTTCGAGCAGCAAATCGAGGTTGATCCGCTTCTTTGCGGAGACTTCAACAAAAACTGTCCCCTGCTGGCCCGCGCCGGCCCATTCTTCCGGAATCAGGCCGCGATCTGCCAACTGCTTTTTGACGCGATCGGGATTGGCCTCCGGCTTGTCAATCTTGTTTACGGCTACGATGATCGGTACCTCGGCAGCTTTGGCATGGTCGATAGCTTCCAGCGTCTGCGGCATCACTCCGTCGTCGGCGGCAACCACGATCACAACGATGTCCGTCACCTTGGCTCCGCGTGCGCGCATGCGAGTGAAGGCTTCGTGGCCCGGCGTATCGAGGAAGACAATCTCGCGGCCTGATGCAGGCGAGCCTTCCTTGGAGAACTTCACCTTGTAAGCGCCGATGTGCTGCGTAATTCCACCCGCTTCGCCCGCTGCAACGTGCGTCTCGCGGATCGCGTCGAGGAGCGAAGTCTTACCGTGATCGACGTGGCCCATCACCGTCACCACGGGCGGTCGCGGCACTTCGAGCTCGTCGGAATTGTCGGCCTCAAGCACCTCTTCGATGGCTTGGTTCGCAATCTCCTCTTCGTAGCTGATGACGGTGGCGGCGGCGCCGAATTTGGCCGCTACATCCTTCACCATCTCGGCGTCGAGAGACTG
Organism: uncultured Acidobacteriaceae bacterium; assembly: GCA_963789425.1. Taxonomy (GTDB): domain Bacteria; phylum Acidobacteriota; class Terriglobia; order Terriglobales; family Acidobacteriaceae; genus Telmatobacter. The sequence continues at coordinate 45,113 of CAWBKM010000004.1, forward strand.
ATTCACCGTGACGAATACGCCTCCCATCAACAGCGTCGCGATCAGGTCCTTGGCGCGGACGTCAAGCTTCTCGGCCAGGTCCTTTACGCTGATGCCCTCCGTGACCGTGATGTCCTTGGTGATGGGCATCGGCTCCGTGCTGTATTGTGCGCCGCCATAGCGCGGCGGCGGCACAAAGCCCTTCATCGGGCCTTCTTTGGTCTTGGGGTACTGTTGCTTGCCTCGTCCGCGGCCTCGCGAACTCGCGCGCTGCGGGCGCGGGGCCTCGCCGGTCGGAGGTGCGCCGCCAGCGCCTGGACGTGCTCCAAAGCCTGGGCGGGCTCCGAATCCGGGGCGTGCGCCAAAGCCCGGACGTGCGCCGGGAGCGGCTGTTCCGCCGGGGCCTCCGAATCCGCCTGGCCCAGAGCGCGTGGGATGCTTGGGGCGCGGGCCTCCTGCGAATTGACCTGGCGCGCCTGTTCCCGGGAATCGTTGGCCCGGACCCGCTGGTCCACTTGCCGGCCTGCGATCGAAGATCGGTTTTCCGCGCTGCAGCCCGGTTCCAGTGGCTGCGGGAGGGGTTGAAACGATGGATGCTTTGTACACCGGCCGTGGCCCCGTTTGCGGCATCACCATGCGGCGTGGCGCGGGCACAATTGGCTTGGCGGTTTTCGCTGGAGCGTTTGCGGATTCTGCGGCGATACCGGTCACAGCGCCTGGCGCTCCAACACCTGGAGCTTCGCCGGCACGCGGTGCTGCTGCGGCATGCTCCGTCACGGTTGACGACGCTGCGGGAGCTTCAGCAACTGGAGGAGCAACGGCCGCAGGTGGTTTAACTGCGATCTTTTCTTCGCGTACAGCCGAAACTGCGGGCGGCTTTACGACCACGCCAGCCGGAGGTGGCGCCACAACAATGACCGGACGCGTGGAAACAACTCCCGCGGCGGGCTTGGCGACAACTGCCCCTGCGGGCGGACGCGAGGCAATAGCTGGGGTCGACGGCGGAGGAGCAACAATGGGCGGCGCCGAGCGGGGCTGAGGAACGATCTTGCGCGGTTCTGGCCTGGCTGGAGCGACTACTGCGGGCTTCGCGGCCATCGGCGCAACGACAACTGGCGCAACGGGTTTCGCCGGCGTAACCGCAGGCGGTTTCCCCGCAATTCGCGGGTGGCGCGCCTCTTCTTCTTCTTCCTTCTTCTTGGCTTGAATGGCCTTCAGCACGTCTCCCGGCTTGGAGATGTGCGAGAGATCGATCTTTGGTGCAACGGTTTCAGCGCCGTGGCGAGTGTGCGCGCCGCCCGCATGCGACACTGCCTTCGCCTCACGCACAAAGTGCGCACGAACCTTCTCCGCCTCGTCCAGCTCCAGCGAGCTGCTGTGCGTTTTCCCGCTGGAAACGCCGAGCTCCGGGAGTACGTCGAGAATCGCCCGAGACTTGACTTCCAGCTCTTTCGCGAGATCGTTGATACGAACCTTACTCATCCGCCTCTTTTCAGTTTGTGCCGCCAGCAGGCCGTTAGTCGCTCATAGCTACCCCAACGCGCTGGCCGCTTTCAAGAATTCTGTGATCGAGCGCGTGGCCCTGGAGAACGCTGCGCATCTTACGCGCCGTCCTCTTTCGTCGGCCGCTCGTCTTCAATTCCGCTTTCACTTTCGTTGGCGTCAAGCTCTGTCACTTCTTCGGCGCCAATCGTCTTAATCTCGTCCTGGTCGGATTCTTCTTCGACTGTTTCGTCCGCTACACCGTCAGCCTCTTCAATCACCTCGGCTGAATTTTCCGCCTCGGCCTCTTCCGTAGCCACTTCTGCCGTTTCCTTGCCGGCCAGCGGCGGTTCAGCGTCAACCAACGAATCTTTTGCCAGCTCCGCGCCAGCCAGAGCCGTTTCGTCCGCTTCCGTCCCGGCTACGGCTTCCGCATCGCCTGCCTCAGCCGCGAGTGCAGCGTCAGCCGCCGTCTGTGCCGCCTCAGCCTCGGCTTCAAACCGGCTGAAGTAATTCCGCACGGCAACGCCGATCTTCTCGAGTGTCTTTTCGCCGATTCCCGGTATCTCTTCGAGCTGCTCCGGAGTCATATCGGCTAGGCCCTCGACAGTCGTGATTCCCGCCGTCACCAGCTTTTGGACAATGCTCTCGCCCAGCTCGGTCAATTGCTCGATCGGAGTCGTGGGAGGGCCAGCCAGAGCCTGCATCTGCTGCTCGACTTCCTGGCGCTTCTCCTCTTCGCTCTTGATGTCGATCTTCCAGCCGAGCAATTTGGCTGCCAGGCGCACGTTTTGGCCCTTCTTGCCGATGGCAAGTGAAAGCTGCGTGTCGTCGACAATCACTTCCAGCTGCTTGTCGGTGAGGTCGGTGATGGAGACGCGGCTCACCTTTGCCGGCTGCAGCGCTTTTTCCGCGAAGGTCGTGATCTCATCGCTGAATTCGATAATGTCGATCTTCTCGCCGCGCAGTTCGCGGATAATTGACTGCACGCGCATGCCCTTCATGCCCACGCAGGCGCCAACGGGGTCCACGTCCTTGTCGCGGCTTTGTACGGCGATCTTGGTCCGCTCGCCGGCTTCGCGCGCGATCGCGCGGATCACCACCGTGTTGTCGTAGATCTCGGGAACCTCAGACTGGAACAGGTTCGACACCAACTCCGGCGCGGCTCGGCTCACAATCACCTGTGGCCCTTTGGCTGCGCGATCTACCTTGATCAGCACGACGCGCACGCGTTCGCCCACGCTGAATTGCTCCAGACGCGACTGCTCGCGCTTGGGGCAGCGTGCCTCGGCCTTACCCAAGTCGAAGATGATGTCCTGGCCTTCGAGGCGCTTCACCGTCGCGTTCAGCACTTCCTTCTCGCGGTGCGCATACTCCTGGAAGACTGTGTCGCGCTCGGCCTCGCGCACCTTCTGGAAGATGATCTGCTTGGCCAGTTGCGCGGCAATGCGGCCTAGCGGGCTGGTATCCCGATAGATGCGGATCTCGCTGCCCACTTCCACGCCCGGAGCCATTTCGTTGGCTTCCGCAAGCGTGATCTGGTTCACGGGATCTTCGATCTGTTCATCGTCGGCGACCACCGTCTTGTAGATGTAGGCGGTGATCTCGCCGGTATCCTTGTTCAGTTCCCCACGCATGTTCTCCTGGGTCTTGTAGAACTTGCGCGTCGCCAGGGCAATAGCTTCCTCGACCGCGCCCACGACGATGGCGGGATCGATGCCCTTCTCGGAACTCAGAAGCTCGATACTCTGATACAAAGCGCTGGTTGCCATACTCGTTTTGAACTCTCTTATTCGTTCCGCGTCACCCGGCCTGCTTTCGGCCTCGTGACAGCGCTGTTGTTTTGCAGTTCTTGTGCGAGCCGCAGCATTCAGTCCGCGCACTCACAAGCTGGAAGCTAAGAGCCAGAGGCTCGTAGCTCGCATTTCAGATCTCCGGTACCAGGTTCGCCTTCTCAATATTGCTGAGGGCGATCTCCACCGCGTTCACGCCGGCCTTGCGGCTCTTGCTGTTCTGCTTCACGGCCGCCAGGTCAATCACGATACTGGGTGCCCCCGGTCTCGCTTCTGAGACCGGGGAACCTCCCGCCATCAGTCTTCCCTGCCAGTGCCGGTTGTTGCGGATTGGTTCAAACGTCCGCACCTTCACAAGGCAACCAGCAAATCGCTCGAAGTCCTCCGGTCGGCTCAGTTTCCGGTCCAATCCGGGTGAACTGGCTTCCAGCGTGTACTCGCTGCCTGGAACCAGATCCTCTACGTCGAGCAAAACTCCAAAATCGCGGCTAAACGCCGCGCAATCTTCGTGCGTTATGCCGGAAAGCTGCTCGACGCTGAGCGAACCCTCTCTCAGTCTTTCCGGCAACCCTTCCGCCCCAGCCGCCGCGGCAGCTTTCAGTTTCGCTCTGCCCTCGGCGTTCTTCTCGAGCGACACGCGCAGTGCGCGTTCCTTCGCTGAACCGGTGAACTCGATGTCGACCACGTCGAGTCCATGCGAGGCGGCGACCCGCTCCGCCGCCTTCCGGATTTCGTCCAAGCTAACCGCCATCGACCCTGCTGCCAAACGGCGGCCATTTCGCACGTATCACATTGATTTCTCGTGGTTTCCGGGTGCAATTTGCCGCAAATAAAAAGTGGGCGATGAGCCCACTCCTCTCTCCGCCAGCCGGTGCGCACACGGAATACCCTGACGGACAAATTCGTCTGCATGGCTAGAATACCGCGAATTGCCGCGAAATTCAACCTCCTAAAGCGGCCGCTTGCCCGTTCCATCGCTTCGGCCACCAAACCAGCCCGCCGCACAAGCGACTTCCAACTCAGTGGTAAACTCGGCTGTACTTAGGACAGCCGCCATGTCACACAGAGCCTCAATATCCTCTGCATCGCAACGTCCTGAACTCTCCAAGCGCACCGCCGTTCTTCAACAAGCCGCCCAATCTGCCGTCGCATACCTTGAATCTTTAGATCGCCGGTCGGTCGCGCCGAACGCGGAATCTGTCTCGGCCATGCGCACGCTTCGTACGCCGCTGCCCGAATCGGAGACTGACCCAGCCGAGGTCATTCGCTTGCTCAGCGAACTCGGAGGTCCGGCCACGATGGCAATCTCCGGTGGGCGTTTCTTTGGATTTGTCATCGGCGGATGTTTGCCCGCCGCGATGGCGGCGAGTTGGCTGGTCGACACCTGGGATCAGAATGCCGGGCTATGGACAGCCACGCCGGTCGCAGCTGAGTTGGAAGAGACGGCAGTCGAATGGGCGCGCGAGCTGCTTGGACTGCCTGAAGGGACCGCGGGAGGCGTTGTGACTGGCGCAACCGTGGCCAACTATACGGCCCTGGCGGCGGCGCGCCATTTTCTGCTTGAGCGCGCTGGTTGGGATGTCGAGGCAGATGGACTTTTCGGGGCGCCCGAGGTGCGCGTTGTGGTGGGCGAAGAGGCACATCCCTCACTCCTTAAATCGCTCGCGATGCTTGGGCTGGGAAAGAAGCGCGTGGTGCAGGTCCCCGTCGACAGGCAGGGCCGCATGCGCGCTGACGCGCTGCCGCACCTCGACGACAAGACGATTCTTTGTCTGCAGGCCGGGAACGTGAACACGGGGTCGTTCGATCCCGCGAGCGCGATTTGTCCCGAAGCTCGCGCTGCGGGCGCGTGGATTCACGTGGACGGTGCATTCGGCCTTTGGGCCGCTGCGTCGCCCCAATACCGGCATCTCGTCAAGGGTCTCGAGCTGGCCGACTCCTGGGCAACCGACGCGCACAAATGGCCGAACCTCGGCTACGATTGCGGACTGGCCCTGGTGCGAAACGAGGAAGTCCTGCGCGCAGCCATGGGCATGCAGGCAGCCTATCTGGGGCGCGGCGGACGGCGCGAACCTTCTGACTTCACGCCCGAACTCTCGCGTCGCGCCCGAGGCATCGAGTTGTGGGCCGGTCTGCGGCAATTGGGCAAAGCGGGAATGGCTGCGATCGTAGAGCGAACCTGCGCCCATGCGCGGCGCTTTGCGGCGGGATTGAAAGCCGCCGGGTTCGACGTGTTGAATGAAGTGGTCCTGAATCAGGTTCTGGTTTCGTTCGGTGATGCCGACAAGACAGCGAGAGTCATCGCGCGTCTGCAAGCAGAGGGAACTTGCTGGGCTGGTCCAACGGTCTGGCAGGGAAGATCACCATGCGCATTAGTGTCTCAAGCTGGGTAACGACGGAAGACGACGTGGAATTGAGCCTCAAAGCGATGATCAACGCCGCCCGCGAGTAAGAGGGCAATGGGCCGGCCATTACTACCGTTTGCATGAAACAGTTACGAATGCTCGCCTGTTCGCGGCCAAAGTTGTAACGAATTCTAGCGATTTGTTTTGCGCGGCGGATAACGAGGCGCGACAATAACTGAATGAAATGGCTTCATCTTTCTGCCTTGGCTCTGCTTGCTTCCTTTTCCGCAACGTCCCTGCATGCACTAGACAAGCAGCCTGCCGGCGTCTTCCACACCCGGCGCGTTGCTCTGGCTGCCAAGCTGAATGGCGGCGTGGCCGTGCTCTTCGCCGCAGAAGAAGCGCAACTTGATTTCATGCCCTATCGGCAGGATTCGGACTTCTATTATTTAACCGGCTGGAATGAGCCTGGCGCAGCCCTGATGATCGTGAGCGACGCACCCAAGGCAGCCTCGCCTCGCACCTACAAGGAAATTCTCTTTCTCCCCGCGCGCAATCTGCGTATGGAGAAGTACACCGGCGAAAAGATGGATGCGGCCACGCCAGGCGTAGAGGAAGCTTCAGGCGTGGATCATGTTGAGCCGATGGCCGAACTTCCTGCGGAGCTGAACCAGCTTGTCTCCGCCGACCGCTCGCTCTTCAACAATCTGTGGACGCAGCCGGATTCAGTCGCGGCCAAAGCATTGCTCGGTTTCGCCGGCGTCGCGCTGGGAACCTCAGCCGCTTCCCCGCAGCATGACGTCACCAGCACGATCATGCCTCTTCGGCAGATCAAGGACGAAGGCGAGATCTCGCTCATCAAAAAAGCCTCGGCGGCGTCAATCCTCGCTCAGCGGGTGATGATGCAATGGTGGGTCAAGCCCGGAATGACCGAGCGCGCTATCGCTGGAGCCATGACCGCCGTGTGGATGGAGAATGGTTGTGAGCGGCCCAGCTATGCGCCCATCGTTGGCTCGGGAATCAACTCCACCACCCTGCACTACTCGGCCAACGACCGCACCATGCTGGACGGCGATGTTCTCCTCGTCGATGCCGCCTGCGAGTATTCCATGTACGCCGCCGACATCACCCGCACGGTTCCCGTCAACGGCCACTTTACCCCGCGGCAGCGCGAAATCTACACGATCGTGCTGGGCGCCCAGCAGGCGGCCATCGATGCTTTTGCGGCCGGCAAATCCACCATCAACGATCGCGACCGGCAGGACCCGAACTCGCTCGACACCGTGGCCTGGAACTACATCAACACTCACGGAAAGGATCTGCACGGCCAGCCCCTCGGCCAGTATTGGCTGCATGGGCTAGGCCACATGATGGGGATCGATGTCCACGACCCCGCCAACTACCCAGCGGTTCTGAAGCCGGGTATGGTCTTCACCATCGAACCGGGAATCTATATTCCCGAGGAAAGGCTGGGCGTACGCATCGAATGCGATTTCCTGGTCGGCCCAGACGGCAAGTTGATCGATCTCGATGCCGCGCTGCCCCACACCGCCGATGAGATCGAAGCCGCGATGCGGGCTAAATAAAATCCGGCAAAATGATTGGCGAAGCGGGACGCGACATTAAATTGTCCGGAAGACTTGATCGACAGGGTACAAAGTGCTAGGGCACGACTTCGCGGATTGGTGAAAGACTTAATCAGTGAAGCTTGGTAACAAGGGCACGACTTTACAGCTTGGTGAAAGACTCATTTCAGGTCGCTGTTTTGAAAGGGCACGAGTTCACTCGTGTCACTAAAGTCCGCAGAATGATCGAGGGCTTTAGCCCCTGAGGGAAGATTTTTCGGAATTTGACCCACTGCGGCGACTTTTTCACCAAGCTGTTTAGTCGACCGGCAAAAAGGATCCCGTAGGGATCAAGGAAAATAGTCCAGGACAAGTCCGCCGTGGCGGACGCAGTCCTGGGAACGGATCAAAAATGATAGGCAGCCCCGTAGGGGCGCCAGAACCGGATCGACGAATTTCGGGATCAGTTTTGAAAGGGCACGACCGGGGAACCCACGCAGTGCGTGGGTCGCGGGCCGCATGAGCTGCATAAACGCGGGGGCTTTACGGTTGCGGAAAAATTCTCTCGTTTGAAAGGGCACGAGTTTACTCGTGCCGTAAGTGCCGCAAATTGAGAGCGGCTTTACCCGCCGAGGGATGCTTTTCTTGCTTTCGCCAACTTTGTCCGCAGCCCGTTAGCCCCTGAGGGACGGTCGCGAAGCAGGCAACATGAATGAAACAGGCAATATGAATATCGACCCGCGCGACCGTGTGCCTTCCGATCAACTCGATGCGCTCAGCCGCGTCTTCAGCGAACAACTATTGGCCTGCCTTGACGAGTGTGCGCGCGGCCGTACTGGCCTTTTCTCGGAGTTAATTGACGAGGAAGAGAAGAATTCCTGGCCCGAAGCCGCGCGTCTGCGCGAGCTTGCGGTTGCGCTCCAGAATATTCTTGCCCAGCACGAAGAGCGAAATGCGCTTTGCGACGAGTTCCTTGACCTGTGCACGATTCACGGCGAGAGCCATCCTGGGGAGCGCAAACTGGCGCGTGCGTTTTTGGCGCGGATTGAGCGCGGCGAGGTGGGTTCGCCGACAGAAGAAAAAAGGCCGTGGTGATGACGGGAGTAGGACCTGCCGAGGTTCATGGACCGGACTGCCCCCAAACTCTGTCAAGCCCCCGCAGTCTGCCACTCTCTTTCATTTATTTACTAACTCACTGATTTCTAATTCACTTATTCACTCTTTCACTCCTTCACTTTTTTCCATCAAGTTTGCCGATTATTTTCTCCAACTCGCTACACTTGTGTAAGCGTCCCGAGTTCCCCTCTGGCATGGGGTTGGGTGGGAGTCGGACTATGCCGTCATGGGTGTTGCAGAGGAAGCAGGTAGGGTACGGCCGGTCCGTCGGTGGCGGACGGTATCGGAGAAGCGGCGCATAGCAGAGCAGACATTGGAACCCGGTGCGAGTGTGGCGCTGGTGGCTCGGGCGCACGGGGTGAACGCGAACCAGGTGTTCAAGTGGCGTCGCGCACTGAAGCGGGGCGAGCTGAGCGAGCCGGCGGCAGCATCGACGGCGCTCCTTCCAGTCACGTTGTCTGCTCCCAGTGAATCAGCCAACGGGACTGGAGAAGTTGGTGTGGAGAGCCAGCCGACACCGGGCGGCGCGATACACATCGAGCTTCCTGGCCGGGCCATGATCAGTGTGGAGAGCGGAGCTGATCCTATACTGCTGCGTTCGATCCTTGAGAGTTTGCGCAAGTGATCGAACTCCGCACTGGAACGAAGATTTGGATCGCTGCCGGGGTGACCGATATGCGTCGTGGTTTCGATGGCCTGAGTGCGAAGGTGCAGACCGTTCTCGAACAGCAGCCGTTCTCCGGACACGTCTTCGTTTTTCGGGGCCGCAGAGGCGACCTTGTGAAGCTCTTGTGGTGGGACGGAGACGGCTTGTGTCTGTTTGCCAAGCGTCTTGAACGAGGACGATTTATCTGGCCGCAGGCCACCGAAGGTACGGTTTGCCTGACGCGAGCGCAGCTTTCGATGCTTCTGGAAGGCATTGATTGGCGGAGACCTGAGCGCACCTGGGCGCCGCAGCTCGCAGTGTGAGTGACAAGTGTGATTCCCCTGTATTCATGCAGGTTTCGTATCAGTTTTCCTCTCATCTTCATGGCATACTGCGTCCATGGATTGCGCCTCGCTCCCCGATCTCGATTCGCTCGATATGGAAGCGTTGAAGGCGCTGGCCATTCGACATCGAGTTGAGATCGCCGCCCAGAGAGCCGAGATCGCAGCCAGGGATGCGGAGATCGCCATCCGGGAAGCGGAGATTGCATCCAGGGATGCGGAGATCGAACAACAGCGCCAGACGCTTGCAGACGAGCTCGCGGAACTGCGGCGTTCCAGCAGTGAGCAGATCGAGCATTTGAAGCTGGTCATCGAGAAGCTGCGGCGCAGGGTGTTCGGCATCAAGAGCGAGAAGATCGTTATTCAGCTTGAGCAGCTGGAACTTCATCTGGAAGAGCTGGAGTCCTCGCAGGCCGAGATGGAAGCCGCCGTGGAGCGAGTGCTACCGTCTGCGGAACCTAAGACCAGATCCCGGCGCAAGCCGCTGCCCGAGCATCTGCCGCGGGAGGTTGTCAGCCACGCTTTTCTCGGTAACTGCTGTCCCGACTGCGGCGGCCAGTTGCGCCAGTTCGGCGAAGATGTCTCCGAACAACTGGAGTACATCCCCGACAGCTTCAAGGTCATTCGCCACGTGCGGCCGAAGTTCGCCTGCAGTGGCTGTGAGCGCGTGGTTGAAGCGCCCGCGCCATCCCGTCCGATTGAGCGTGGCCTGGCCGGACCAGGGCTGCTGGCCCACGTGCTGGTTTCGAAATTCGCAGATCACTTGCCCCTCTATCGACAGTCGGAGATTTACGCCCGCCAGGGAGTTGAGATTGAGCGCTCCACGCTGGCCGGCTGGGTAGGCGGAGCCAGTGAGTTACTGGCTCCGTTGATCGATGCCATTCAGAAGCATGTGCTCGCAGGAGCCAAGCTTCACGCCGACGATACACCGATGCCGGTGCTTGCGCCTGGCAGTGGCAAGACCAAGACGGGACGGCTCTGGACCTACGTGCGTGACGACAGGCCCGCCGGTGAAGATACCGCGCCCGCTGTCTGGTTCGCGTACTCGGAGGATCGCAAAGGCGAGCATCCGCGGCAGCATCTGAAGAACTTCAGGGGCGGCCTTCAGGCGGACGCCTATGCAGGGTTCCATCATCTGTACGGCGATGGCGCCATTTATGAAGTCGCTTGCTGGGCGCATGCACGCCGCAAGTTCCACGAGATCCATGTCATTCACGCATCACCCACAACAACCGAGGCTCTGGCCAGGATCGGTGCTCTCTACGCGATCGAAGACGAAGTGCGCGGCAAGCCCGCCGATCTAAGGCTGAGCGTTCGTCAGGCGCGAGCAAGGCCACTGCTTGAGGATCTGCGTAAATGGATGGAGAAGGCACTTCATTCGCTGTCAGCGAAGAGCGAAACCGCGGCTGCGATTCGATACGCGCTCTCGCGCTGGCGTGCCCTTACGCGATACATCGAAGACGGATTGTTGGAGATCGACAACAGCGCAGCCGAGCCAGCTCTGCGGGCCGTGGCTCTGGGACGGAAGAACTATTTATTTGCGGGGTCCGATTGCGGTGGAGAACGGGCCGCCGTCATGTACAGCCTGATCGGATCGGCAAAGCTGAACGGCCTCGATCCGGAGTTCTATCTCCGCACCGTGCTCGCCCAGATCGCCGACCATCCCATCAGCCGTATCGAGGAACTGCTGCCCTGGAACCTCGCCCTGTCTATACAGACCCAATCCTCCCTGGCCGCTTAGACACACTCATCAGGTGTCCACCAAAAAGGTAGTGGGCACTTCATGAGATGACTCCTCAACTAGGTCAAGAGGGGAGATCGGGACGCTTACACACTTGTCTTAGTGGGGCAAACGAATGTTCTTCGAAAATTACCGTCTGCGGAGTAGAGAATGAAGGGCGAGTGATTTTCCTGCATCAGAAGTGGTGCAAATGGCACTTAACTAGTTTAGAATCAATGTAAGTTTGTCAAAATCATCGACAAATTTCGTCATTTTTTGTCGATTTATTGCCCCAGCGGGCCCACTAAAAGCGTATGCCGAGCGTGACAGGAATCAGCTCAGTAGTCCCGAGGCCGTTGTTTTGAGAGATAGGGGGAGTGTGCACGTACAGGTAGCGAGCCTCGGCGAAAATCTCGGATGTGCCCCCACTATCGGGCCCATACAAACTGCTGCCCAGGCGGTGGTAAATCCCTAAACCGCCATTGCCTCCCCACTGATTGGAAGTGATCGAGAGAACATTTTCCGGCACCTCGTATCCATAGAGGTCGCAGCATTCGTAGTCGCTGAAGTTTGTTGACTTGTGGTAATAGCCGAAGCCGCCAACCAGGTAGAGGCCATTCGACCTTTTCGGAGTGAGATCGATGACGGGAGAGCCGGTAATCGAGTTGAAATGGGCATCGCCCGACTGAGTGCCGACCGCTGAAATGAACGCGCCGGGCAGCTTGTTGTCAATGAATTGATATTCCAGCAGCGTGGAGAACATCCTGGAGAAATGGAAGCCTGCGCCGACGGTGAAGTTCCCGCCCCATGTAATGTAGGGCGTGTCATTGCCGACCGGGCCGTTGAATCCGCCTCCGGCTTCAAATGCCAGGCTGTGAAACATCTTATGGTGGCCGCCGGATTCGCCGCCCTGGCCGTATTGACCCGCGCCGGCTCCGCCACCAAACGCCGCAACGCCGCCCGAAGCTGGATTACCGGGCAGCGAGAACTCTGCCATCTGCAATCCCGATGCGCTCAGCCCCGCCTGGCCCAATCCGTCCTGACTCGACGAGTAGCCGGCCGTGCTGAATGGACTATGAGTGTATTGATCGATGGATGGGGCGGCCGAAGGCGTAGATTGCGCGGCAGCAAAACCAGCCGCGACCAAGCCCGCGACGACCATCAGACCTGCGCGCCGGATCGGCGAGATCAAACGGGGGGAGGACATAGAAACCACCTCAAATACTGAATTTTGTGCAACTTCCGGGAAGGGAATCACCTGTCACTCAAATTAGACACCGAAAGCCGTCAGAGGTTGCCTTTAGGTGGGGGATAGATTCCCTTTGGATGGGACGGGCAATGCCCCCACGATCAGCACTGTGCCAACGGCGCCATGAGCTCCAACCGCCCGCGCAGCCAACTTCTTTCCCTTCAGCAAAACCAAGGCCGGAGCGATCGCTCCGGCCTTTCCTAACTCCGCTAACCCCGTCGGCTCCGCTAACCCTGGATGTCGAACTGCTCCGGATGCAGCGTCGGATCGCTCTTCACCAGCACGTTCTTCCCAACCAATTCCTCGAAGTCGGTCAGCCACCGATTGCCGTTCGCCTTCAGGACCTTCACCGTCTCGGGATGCACGCGCAGCATCACGTCGGCATTTTCAAAGTGTTTCCGCATCTTGCGCATCTCGATGTAGATCTCGTTGCACACGGTGGCCGAGCTCTTCACCATGCCTGTCGCCTGGCAAGTGGGGCAGGGAACGCTAAGCGTCCGCTCCAGCGACTGCTTCACGCGTTTGCGCGTGATCGCAACCAATCCAAAGTCGTTAAATTGCAGCACCTTGGTCGGAGCGCGATCGCTCTTCAGCGCCTCTTCGAGAGCGGCCATCACCTTGAACCGGTTCCTGCGCTCGTCCATGTCGATGAAGTCGATGACGATAATCCCGCCCAGGTCGCGCAGCCGAATCTGGCGCACAATTTCAGGCACAGCGTCGAGGTTGGTCTTGAGAATCGTGTCCTCAAGGCGCGCCGACTTGCCTACGTATTTGCCGGTATTGATGTCAATGGCGACCAGTGCCTCAGTCTGGTTGATCACAATCGATCCGCCTGACTTCAGCCACACCTTCGAGCGCAACGCCTTCGAAATCTCTTCCTGAATGCCGAAGTGCTCGAACAGCGGCACTTCTTTGGTGTAAAGCTTCACGCGACGAACCAGCGAGGGCGAGAAACGATTGAGGAACCGCACGATGCGTTCGTAGTCCGATTCGGTGTCAACCCAGATGTTGGCGAAATTGGAGCTTACCTGGTCGCGAAGGATGCGCTCGATCAGCGACAGGTCGTGATAAATGAGAGCCGGCGACTTGGAAGATTCCGAACGCTGCTTGATGTCGTTCCAGAGATTCATCAGGAAGCGCAGGTCGGCGCGCAACTCATCTTCCGAAGCGCCTTCAGCCGCGGTTCGCACAATAAAACCGCCGGGAGCCTCGCCGCGCTCGTGAACCAGAATCCGCTTCAGGCGATGACGCTCTTCGTCGGAAGCGATCTTCCTGCTCACGCCCACGTGTGTCACGGTCGGCATGAAGACCAGGAATCGGCCAGGCAGCGCGATGTGACTTGTGATGCGCGCGCCTTTCTTCGCGATCGGTTCCTTGGCGATCTGCACCAGGATTTCCTGGCCGGACTTCAGCAGGTCCGAGATGATCGGCAGGTCCGAAGTCTGTGCCGAACGGCGCGAGGGTCCACGCCCGCGATTTCCCTGCGGGCTACGGCCACGCTGTCCGCGGCCTCCGCGGTCACGGCGTTCACGGCCGGGGACCGCCGGCGCACCCGTCGAGGCTTCTTCTCCCTCGACTTCGTCTTCCTCCACGCCGCCTTCGTCAAAGTTCTTCTGGATCCGATGATCGAGGTGAGCTTCCTGCAGCATTTCGCCCAGGTCGCCGGTGCGAAGGTGGCTGGGGATCGTCTCCTCTTCGTAATCGTCGGTGTCGTGCATTTCCGGCTTGTGCCGGCGCGCATGAGGCGTAGCTTCGAGTTCCTCGCCTTCAATGACTTCTTCTTCAACGAGGCCTTTGCCGGGTGCATACGATGATGCAGGAGCAGACGGGGCAGCTTTCGCCGCTTCTGCCTCGGCATCCTTCTTCTTTTTGCCGAAGCCGAAAAGCTTGAACCCAGATGGAGACGAGGGGTCGATGCGATGAGAGGCGTCCGCATCCTCCTCGGGCTCGGCTGAAGTCTCTTCCGGCGCAGAGGCCTCTGATTCGAATTCCTCTTCGCCGTCAGGCGCGGGGAGTTCATCTTCAGTGAGCGTTTCGAGAGCGTTCGAAGCGAGTTCTTCCTCTTCGAATTCAAAAGGAGCTTCCTCTGGATCTCTTAATTCACTTTCGTGAAGCTCTGCGACAGGGGACTCGTTCTCTTCGAAGATTTCTTCCTGAACAGATTCCGCCTGGGGCTCCTCGGCCAAATCGTTTTGTGTCTCTTGTGCAGCTTCAACTGGAGAATCGGCTTCACGGCGGCGCAATGAGAGCGACTCGCCCGGTAACAGCCCGCTGCCATCCCAGGCGAGGGGTGCTTCGATCAGCGTCGAGGGCTTGAATGTGCTCGCCGGGCGGCGTGGTGCCGGCGGCTCTGCGGCCGATTTCGCGCTTTCAGTCCCGGGCGTGCTGCCGTACTTCGAAAGCGATTCGCCAGGCAACACAAAAGGAGCGGGCGCATGATGCCCACGCGGAGCCGGTGCTGATTCTTGAGTTTGAATCGTCGCCGACCGTTCCGGGGCCGTCGGCACTTCTGCACCGCGATTGGAAACTGGCTCGAACTCGCTTCGACTTGCAGGCTGGTCGCTCGACCCGCGGCCCCCACGCCGGCGGCGCCGTCCACGCCAGCGGCGTGACCCTGCTTCATCCGAATCCTGAGCTAGTCCTGACTGGTCCTGAGCAGCCGGAGTTCCCGACTGGGTTAATTCAACGGACGGCGTCCGGGCTTCTTCCGCCGGCCGATGCTCAGGTCGCGGCCCTTGTCTGCTTTGGTCCCGGCGCGGGCCACGCTCTTCCGAGAGGCCGTTGCTTTCGATCCCATGCGGATGCTTGACCTCGCGAGGAGCTTGTCCGGCTCCGCTTGCCGCAGCCCTCTCCAACTCGTCGGTCTCTTCCTGATCTTCGAGCTCGATGAAGTCGGTTACGTAGAGGAACGCGTCGCGCTCAAGCCCCAGATCGACAAACGCCGACTGCATGCCCGGCAATACGCGTGTAACGCGTCCGTTGTAAATGGAACCCGCGAGGGTATATTCGTTTTCGCGTTCGTAGTAGATTTCCGCGAGTTGATCGTCTTCCAGAATCGCAAGCCGCGTCTCATGCGGCGTGCTGGAAATGCAAATTTCTTTTGCCATCGTACCTTTCCGTTCGGCAGCTCACGGCTGCCGGTACACTCGGCAAGGTCGGATGGGACGCGCACAATCGGCAAAGGAATGGATGGACGGATGACCGGGGGGATGCCCCAGGAGCGGCCTCGTTCTGGAGGTGCTTTCCAGGGGCGGCGAACCAATGCGGATGTCGATAAAAACAAGCCGAACGGGCTGCTGGTTCTGGTGATCCGATGACAGAGAGTTTGTGGCCGCCCGGGCCGGACCTTCCGGCGGGGCCGTTCGACCAGCGGCTCTTGCGAAGAGTTCTCGCGCCGGCGAACTGAGGAGTCTGTCTCCCGCATTCCCCGCGCGTTGCTTGCAATGAGCGAGCCGCAAGTCTTCCCGTCTCTGCGTACTCATAAACCCAATCCTGCCGTGCGCGATCCATCGTGACCATGCCGGCGAAGTGCTTTGAATATTCCTCTCTTGCTGCCTGAAACAATCCCCAGATACATATTCCGGAGCGTTTCGGGCTGAACCAAGAGCCAAACCTTTGGGACGACACCTCAATCAAAAGGATCGAGATGCGTCAATTAACGAACCGGCGCATGCGGACATTCATCGCCACTCCCAGCGCCAGGAACGTAAACAGCACCGAAGATCCACCGTAACTCATTAAAGGTAAAGGGATTCCGGTGACGGGCATCAGCCCGATGACCATGCCAACGTTGACCGCGATCTGAAAGGTCAACACAGCCACTATCCCCATAATAATGAGGGAACCGGGCAGGTCGGCGGCTGTTTGAGCGTTCTGAATCAAACGCATCAATATAAGGAAGTATAGCAGCAGGACAAAAAACGCACCCACAAAGCCGTGTTCCTCGCTGAAGGCCGCAAAAATAAAGTCCGTATAGGGAATGGGAAGAAAATAGCCCTGCGTTTGAGTCCCTTTCTCCAGACCCTTTCCCCAAACCCCGCCAGATCCAACGGCAATCTCCGATTGGAGCACTTGGTAGCCAGCCCCATGGGGATCGTTGCCCGGATTGATGAAACTTGTGAGTCGAGCCTTTTGATACGGCTTGAGAATCTTGCCGCTCGTCCAGGCTCCGCCCACCAGAACCGCGCCCACCGTAATCAGGATCAAACTCTGTCGCAAGTTGATCCCGCCCAGAAACAGGCCTGCCACCAGAATCGGCGCGTACGTGAGCGTCGTGCCCAGGTCCGGCTGGATGAGCACCAGGATCATTGGAAGTCCAACCAAGCCAAATGCCTTGAAGATTTCCGTCCAGGTCAGGTTGCGTCCACCAATATTGGCGATGTAGCGTGCCACCGCGAGGATCAGCACCAGCTTGACCCACTCGGAAGGCTGGAATTGGACGGGCCCGATAGCGATCCAGCGCCGCGCGCCGAGAGCTTTATGGCCGACGACCTTCACGGCAACCAGCGAGACAACAAAAATGCCGTAAAGCCACGGCGAGAAGTCGATCAGGCGGTGATAGTCGATCTTGGCCAGAACAAACATGCCTACAAGGCCCGCTCCAATAAACAAGATCTGCTTGGTTCCGAAGCTGGCAAACTTCGTATGGACCGTGGCTGAGTGAACCTCCAGCACCGAAAGCGAACACAGCAGAAGTACCAGGCCCAGCAGAGCCCAGTCGAAGTCGCGAAAGCTCAGGAAGCGGCGAAGGGGCATGGTTACTGTTCTTTCTTTAGCGCGGGCGTCAATGCGGCCACTTCCGGAGAATTTCGAACCGGTGCTGCCGGCTGCGGATTCGTATCGAGCCGCGAGATCGTATCGGGCCGCGCACTTGCCTGCCTCGCTTCGTGATGAGTTCGAGGCTTCCCCGTCGGAGCGCTTTCTGCCACAATCCCGTTGCCATCCACAAAGAAATGCCCGCTGCGGATCTTCGGCTTCGCGTTTCCACCTCTAACGTTCGGCTCAGTCCACACCGCTCCCACGTCAACCGGCGCCGCAGCTTTCTCGGGTGGCAAATTACCGGCCTCGCGGCGCTTCTTATTCACGTACGCTTCCACCACCCTCGCCCCGATGCGCGCCGGGTAATAACTGAATTCGCCATCCTGCCACAGTACCGCCACTACCAACTCGGGATTGCGTCGAGGCGTGACCCCCACGAACCACACGTTGGGGAACGTAGCCCGCCCTTTGTTGGTCTTCTCCAGCGCTTCGTGACTCATCTGCTGCGCGGTCCCGGTTTTACCGCCGAAGTCGATTCCCGGCAGGCCATCGGCGCCGGCCGTGTGGTAAAGACCAGGCTGGGTCACCTCATACATGCCGTTGGTGATGATCTCCCAATTGGCCGGATCGATGGGAATATATGCGTCGCCCGTTCCTGGAAAACTATCTTGAAGCGATTTGTAAAAGTCGGCTGGAAGTTCATTGGGAAACACCACATGCGGCCGCACCAGGTGTCCTCCAGATGCAATGCCGCCAATGATGCGCGCCAGCTGGATCGGGGTCGCCTCGACGGCGCCCTGGCCGATGGATACGTCGAGCGTCTCGTCCGGATACCAGCGGTGATGGAAGTTCTTGATCAGCCAATCCGGGGAAGGCATCAACCCTGCCTGTTCGCCCGGCAGATCGATTCCGGTCTTTTGTCCGTAGCCGAACTCAGTCGCGTATTTCACGATCCGGTCGATGCCTAGCTTGTCGCCCAGCATGTAATAAAACGTGTCGCACGAGTACGGAATCGCGTTGTAGATATCCACCGCGCCGTGATGTTCGTCGCAGTGGTGGTAGTAGCCATACGGTCCCCACCCGCCGGTGCACACAACGTGCATGTTCTGCGCAATGCCTTCCTGCAAGCCCGCAACGGACATGAGGATCTTGAAGGTCGAGCCGGGCGCAAGCTGCGCCTGGATGCTCTTGTTTAACAATGGATGGTCGGGATCGGTGATGAGCTTGTTCCAGTCCGTGCGATCGATCTTGACGGCGAACTCGTTGGGGTCAAAGCTCGGCCGCGACACCATTGCCAGAATCTCGCCGTTCCGCGGGTCCATGGCGACGATCGCGCCGTTGCGGTTACCCAGGGCGAGCTCGGCTGCGCGCTGAAGATCGTTGTCAATCGTGAGCCTCAGATCCTGGCCGGGAACGGCGTGTTCGATGCCAAAGTAGCCCACCTCGCGTCCACGGCTGTCGACGATCACCTCCCGCGAGCCGTCCTGCCCTCGCAGCAATTGGTCGTACGTTTCTTCCACGCCTGCCTTGCCTACAACGTCGCCCGGCTCGTAGTAGGCAAACCGCGGGTTGTTCAGATCGTCTTCGCTCACCTCGCCCACGTAGCCGATCAGATGGGCGGCAAAGCCGTCGCGCGGATAAAGCCTGCGCTCCTCGTCAATCGTCTCCAGTTCCGGCAGCTCGTTGCGATGCGCCGCAATAAACGCCTGCTCATCGGCAGTCACGTCCTGTTTGATGGGGATGGGCTGATAGCCGGGCTGCGTACGGAAGTGCCGCAGTGTGGCGCGCAACTGATCCAGATCGAGATCCAGCCCATGCGCGATGAGCGGCAAATCCGCGTCCACATTGCGGTTTTGCTCACGCACAAGGAAGCAGGTGACTGATGGGTAATTGTCGACAACAAGCCGGCTCTCGCGGTCAAAGAGTTTCCCGCGGGGCGCCAAGATCGGTTCCTTGCGTATTCGATTCTGCTCGGCCAACACGCGGTAGCTATCTACATTCAGAACTTGCAGACGCCACAATCCTGCCGCCAGCCCGAGCATCATCAAAAGAATGCCGTACTGCACAAACGTCAGTTTGACTGTGGATAGTTTCTCGCCGCGGTTGATGCTTAAGGCCATTGTCCTACTCTTCAGAATACAGCGATTCCACTTTTTCGCATTGCCGCTATCGTTACGCCTTCACCGATCTAATCCCTGACCCGCAGACGGTCGAGCAGAGGAAACAGCACTAAAGCAATCAACCCATTACCTACTGCACGCAGCAACTCTGTCAGCCAGTTCCAGTCCGCCGCCAGGCCCAGCAGAAAGCGAGCCACAAAAATGTAGATAGCGCTTGAAAGCAGTGAAAGCCCGAATGTGAGCAGGACCCGTATGGTGTGATTATCAACATCGATGCGAATGCCCACCGAGCCAGCCAGAAAGCCAACGACAGTCTTCGCGATGCCATTGATGCCGATGGCGTTATGCGACAGCGCGTCCTGGAACAGCCCCATCACCGCTCCCATCAGCGTTCCTTGCAATGGATTGCGGCGGCCCAGCGCAAAGAAGATGGTCACCAGAAGCGGCAGGTCGAACCAGTCGTATCGGCCAACGACGCGCGGCAGCCATGCCTGCAGCACCAGCGCACCCAGCGGCACCAGCGTGTAAACCAGGAGCGGATACCGCCGGATCTCCATATCGCGCCGGAATTCGGCGCCGAGCACAGACATGGCTATGGATTCCTCTGCGGTATCGATTGCGGTTTTTGCTTCGGCGCCGGCGTGGCCCCGCTGCCTGGGCCTGCGGGAGCTGTAGGGGGATGATTCGTCTTGGGCGTGGAACTCGCTTCCGGCGGTGCGCCCGAGTCGTCATTGGTGCTGGCCGAGTACTGGTCGGGATGCAACGGTTGCGGTGGCCGCGGCGCTATGGTGGGGTTGCTTGTGTCGTTCAAGGGCTGCTGATCCGGAGGCAGGTTGGGGTCGATCAGTCCCGGCAGCTTTTCCGCCATAATCTCCGACGCTTTCATCTGATCCTTGATCCCTGTGGGCACAGTCGCTTGTTCCGTCGCGCTCTTTGAAAGGTCCTGTTCCTGCTGGGGCGAGAAGCGAGGCTCAGTCGAAGTGATCACCAGCACCTCGTCCAGGCGATCGAGAGGCGCCGCCGGCGTAAGGATAATGTCCACGAGGCCGTCGCGATCGGGATCGCGAACCACCTTCTTCACCACGCCCACTGCAAGCCCGCGTGGAAAGATCAGATCGCCCCCGGCGGTTAGCACATGTTCTCCCGGCTGAATGCGCTCATCGGCGGTCACGCCCACCACTTCAAGCTGTCCCGTTGCATCGCCGCGAAGCACTCCCCGGATGCGCGTGGTCTCCAGGATCACCCCTGCGCCGCTCGTGGTGTCATTCACGGCCAGCACCTGCGCGGTATGCGGAAAGACATCCCGCACCTTACCTACAATACCCTCGGCTGTAATCACTGCCATATCCGGCTTCAGTCCGTCGTGCCAGCCCTTGTCGATATAGAAAACATGCGAGCGGTCGCTGCCGCTCGACCCATAGACTTGTGCGGCTAGCGTCGAATAGATGTACTTTTGCTGGAAGCCGAGCATGGCCTGCAGCCGCTCGCCCTGGCGCGCATCCTCCAGCAAGGCCGCCTGCTCGAGCCTCAATCGGTCGACAGTGGTCTCCAAATTCTGGTTCTGCTGGCGGACGTGGACCAGATCGATATAGTTCGACCAAAGGTGCGCCATCCCCGTCGTGCTGGAGTGAATCAATCGCTCCGGCGGAGAAATCACGGCATTCGCCCAAAGCCGGACCAGCCGCACACCGCCAGGGTCGGTATCCTCCAGGCTACTTGTTCCGCTTGTCGTCCGGCGCACTTGCACCGCAAGCCCCACAAGCTGCAGCATCAGCAGTGCCAGCAGCACCACGAGGTTTCGGTAGCGGGTGAAGAACGAATCCATAACAACCAGGTTTCAGGGGTCAGAGCGCGGAATGCCTTTTCTTGAACGAGAACGGGGGCCGGCAGGTTTTTCTATTCCCTGTTCCCTAATCCCTGTTCCCTGTCTTTTCAGTCGATCTTGATCTTGCGCAGCAGCCGGAAGTCCGAGAGCATCTTGCCTGTGCCCAAAACCACTGAGGCCAGGGGATCGTCGGCCACGGAGACAGGCAGCCCGGTCTCTTCTCGAATGCGCTTATCAAGATTCTTGATGAGAGCCCCGCCGCCGGTCAGCACAATGCCGCGATCGCTGATGTCTGCCGAAAGCTCGGGCGGCGTCCGCTCCAGTGCCACGCGAATCGCATTCATGATGACGGCGATGCACTCGCCCAGCGCCTCGCGAATTTCGCTGTCGTCAACCGAAATGGTCTTGGGTACTCCCTCAATCAGGTTGCGCCCCTTGATCTCCATCGTCAGCGGCTTGTCCAGCGGATACGCGGAGCCGATGTCAATCTTGATTTGTTCCGCGGTACGCTCGCCGATCAGAAGGTTATATTTCCGCTTCAGATAGTTGATGATCGCCTCATCCATCTGATTGCCGGCCATGCGCACCGAGCGCGAATAAACAATGCCGCTCAGCGAAATCACCGCGATGTCGGTTGTTCCGCCGCCGATATCGACAACCATATTGCCCGAGGGCTCGGTGATCGGCAGTCCTGCGCCGATTGCCGCCACCATCGCCTGCTCCACCAGGTAGACCTCGCTGGCCTTCGCGCGATAAGCGGAATCTTCCACGGCGCGTTTCTCAACCTGTGTAATCTCCGAGGGCACTCCAATCACAATGCGCGGATGCACCAGCATCTTGCGGTTGTGCGCCTTCTGGATAAAGTAGTTGAGCATCTTCTCGGTGACTTTGAAGTCGGCGATGACGCCGTCCTTCATCGGCTTGATGGCCACGATGTTGCCGGGCGTACGCCCCAGCATGTCCTTGGCTTCTTTGCCCACGGCCTCAACTTCACCGGTCGTCTTGTTGATGGCTACGATCGAAGGCTCATTGACGACGATGCCTTTGCCGGCCGCGTACACAAGAGTATTGGCGGTACCTAAATCGATGGCCAGATCGCTCGAAAACATGCTGAAAAGCGAGCGGAACCCATGGGACCGTGAGGAACGAGAGTGATATCCGTTCATTGACATGGAGAAATTGAATCTTCCTCAAAAAGCTGAAATTTGAATGTGCCTCAAAGCCTATTGTACGGCTACTTGCCCTTGGCCGTTGGCTTTGGTTCATAGCACGAAGGAGGCAGCCAGCGACAGGCGTGCCGCCTTAGTAAACGGAAGCCAGCGACTTTCCCTTCAAGTTGCCCCGGCTGGCCGGGATCCACCTCGCTGGCGTACGCTGTTTGGCGGATTCAGTTACGGTCGAGTAGTGGGCTGGCGTCGTCGGGACTGCCTTTTGACCGCTACCGGCTCCCAACTGTGAACTAAGAACTGCGAACTGCGAACTAAGAACTGAGAACTGCCTTATGACCTATCCCACCTACCAGAATCTAATCGGCGGCCAGTGGCTCCCGGCCACGAACGGCAAAACCATCCTCAACCTCAACCCCGCTGACCATTTCGACGTAATTGGCGCCTTTCCTTCCTCCCACGCCGAAGACGTCGCCCTCGCCGTGGCGGCCGCAAAGAAGGCCTTCGCCACATGGCGGCTGGTTCCCGCGCCTAAGCGCGCCGAGATTCTGCTCCGAGCAGGCAGCAATCTCGTCCAAAACAAGGAGAAATACGCGCAAGAGATGACTCGCGAGATGGGCAAAGTGCTGGCTGAAACCCGCGGCGACGTGCAGGAAGCCATCGACGAAGCTTTTTACGTGGCTGGCGAGGGCCGGCGCCTCTTCGGCATTACCACCCCCTCCGAGCTCCAGAATAAGTTCGCCATGTCTGTCCGCATGCCGGTGGGCGTGGTTGGCCTTATCACCCCTTGGAACTTCCCCATGGCCATCCCCAGTTGGAAGCTCTTTCCTGCGCTCGTTGCCGGAAACACCTGCGTCATCAAGCCCGCGACCGACACGCCGCTGTCGACCTACAATCTGGTGCAGGCGCTGATTGACGCGGGCCTTCCGCCAGGCGTGGTCAACATCGTGTGCGGCACCGGATCGACCGCCGGAGCGGCGCTGGTCGAGCATCCCGACATCCGCGCCATCAGCTTCACCGGCTCCAGCGCCGTCGGATCGCTCGTGGCCCAGCGCGCAGCCGCCACCTTCAAGCAGGTCTCGCTTGAGATGGGTGGCAAGAACGCGCAAATCGTTCTCGACGACGCCAACCTTGACCTCGCCCTCGACGGCGCGCTTTGGGGGGCCTTCGGAACCACCGGGCAGCGCTGCACCGCTACCAGCCGCATCCTTTTGCAGAAGGGAATTGCCGCCGAGTTCACCGAGAAACTCGTCGCTCGCGCAAAGAAACTGAAAATCGGCAACGGCCTCGACGAATCGGTCGAAGTCGGCCCGCAAGTCAACGCCAACCAAATCGAAACGTCGGAGAAGTACGTCAAGATTTCTCAAGACGAAGGCGCGCAACTCCTCTGCGGAGGCCACGCGCTGACTTCTGGCGCTTTCGCCCGCGGCACATTTTTCGAACCAACTGTTCTCGCCGGCGTCACGCCCGAGATGCGCATCGCCCGCGAAGAGGTCTTCGGCCCCGTCGTCAGCCTGATGGAATTCTCAACATTTGACGAGGCAATCGAAATCGCCAACTCCATCGACTATGGCTTGTCCACTTCTCTCTATACCCGCGACGTAAACCGCGCCTTCACCGCCATCCGCGATCTCGAAGCAGGCATCACCTATATCAACGCTCCCACCATCGGCGCGGAAGTGCATCTGCCGTTCGGGGGCGTCAAGCACACCGGCAACGGCCACCGCGAAGGCCTCGGCGCGCTCGACTTCTTCACCACCTGGAAAGCCGTCTATGTGGATTACTCCGACAAACTCCAGCGCGCGCAAATCGACAACGTGGAATGAGTGACCCGCAGACGGTATCCTTGTTTTGTTGTTGAGCCTGAAATTCTGCGCAGATCCGATTTGTGACTCTAGCCGATGCCCTGCGACGCCCAGTGACTTCGACCAGTTCACCGAATTGAGGAGATCATGGAAACCGCCTACGTTCCTGCCCCCACTCGCTACGATCACGCCAACTTTCGCCGCTGCGGCAACTCCGGCCTCGTCCTGCCCGCCATCACCCTCGGCCTGTGGCAGAACTTCGGTGGCGCCGACGTTTTTGAAACCGGTCGCGCCATGGTTCGCCGCGCCTTCGATCGTGGAGTCACGCACTTCGACCTCGCCAACAACTACGGCCCTCCCTACGGCTCAGCTGAAGAGAATTTCGGCACGATCCTGCGCAAAGACTTCGGCGTGCGCAAGCATTCTCGCGGTCTGCGCAACGAGCTCACCATCTCTTCCAAGGCCGGTTACGACATGTGGCCTGGCCCTTACGGCATCGGTGCCTCGCGCAAATACCTGCTCACCTCGCTCGACGACAGCCTCACGCGCATGGGCCTCGACTACGTTGACATCTTCTACGCGCATCGGCCCTGGAAAAACTGTCCGCTCGAAGAGACGATGGGCGCGCTTGTCTCCGCCGTCCATCAGGGCAAGGCGCTCTACGTGGGTATTTCGTCCTACAGCCCGGAGCGCACGCGTGAAGCCGCGAAGATCCTCAAGCAGATGGGCGTGCCGCTCCTTATTCACCAGCCGTCTTACTCCATGCTGAACCGGTGGATCGAGAAAGGGCTTCTCGCCACACTCGACGAACTGGGCGCAGGCTGCATCGCCTTCTCGCCCCTTGCGCAGGGACTTCTAACCAGCAAATATCTCAAAGGCGTGCCCAAAGACTCGCGCGCAAAAGGCGAAGGCTCCTCGCTGTTGAAAGAGTTCTTGAGCGAGAAGAACCTGAAGAATGCCCGTGCTCTCAACGAAATTGCCCTGAGCCGGGGCCAGACGCTTGCGCAAATGGCAATCGCCTGGGTGCTGCGCTCGCCAGCGGTCACTTCAGCCCTCATCGGCGCACGCAACGTTGAGCAGCTCGACGACTCTCTCGACGCGCTGAAGAATCTTAAGTTCACCGCCGCCGAACTCAAGGAAATCGACCGTTATGCGCAGGAAGGCAACGTTGACTTGTGGCGCAGAGGTCGCGAAACGATGGAGTAGTCAGCTTGACACGGGGGCCCGGCATTTATGAGACCGGTTCGAGCACATCCCTCAATGCGAAGCTTGTCTCCAGCCTGATGACACCCGGCAGCCTCGACAGTTCATTCTGGTGAAGTCGATTGTAGTCATCAATTCCGGCCACCCGAGCCACCAGAATGTAGTCGTACTGGCCGGCCAGCAAGTGGCAACTCACAATGTCGTGGCAGTGGCGCACCGCGGCCTCGAATGCATTCAACACCGCGGCCGACTGCCGCTCCAATGTCACGCGGATGTAGACCGTCATGTGCTTGCCCAAAAGCCGGTCGTCGATGATCGCGCGATACCCGCGGATGGCCCCTGATGACTCCAGCGCCAAGATACGCCGCGAGGCAGCCGAGGCCGACAAACCCACTGCTTCTCCAACCTCGTAGTTAGTGGCTCGTCCGCTACGCGCCAGAAAGCGCAGGATTGCGGCGTCGAGCTCGTCCAATTCGGCCGCAGCTCCCGCCGGAATCACCGACTCGACCGGTTTCTGAAGAGATTGTTGCTCTGGGGTGGTATTGAGATCACGATTCGTGCTCATTTCAGTGTTCTATCACAAAATTTGCACACATTGGAAGCAGTTTGGGCCGTAGAATTGCTTGCAGTCGACAGCTTGGAGAGCGCTCACATCAAAAGCCCTCCCATTTAGCGCGCCAGTCTCGTCGCATTGCGGCCCTCACCATGGCCGCTATGACTCAATGGGAGGCGACTCCGTTTGAGGAGGATCAGCCATGATTGTCGGCGTTCCCAAAGAGATCAAGGACAACGAAGCCCGGGTCGGCGTTACGCCAGCGGGTGTTAAAGAACTCACCGAAGCTGGCCACAAAGTCCTCGTCGAAACGCAGGCCGGCGCGCAATCCGGATTTCCCGATGCAGACTACCAGAACGCCGGAGCGGAAATCGTCGGCGATGCAGGCTATGTCTGGGGCAAATCGGATTTGGTCGTCAAGGTCAAGGAGCCGATCGAACAGGAGTATGTTTATTTCCGCGAAGGACTGGTTCTCTTCACCTATCTGCATCTCGCGCCGCTCCCCGCGCTCACCGACAAGCTTCTCGAATCGAAGGTGATCGGCATCGCCTACGAGACGGTGCGTGACCGGCAAGGAACCTTGCCTCTCCTCACGCCCATGAGCGAGGTCGCTGGTCGCATGAGCGTCCAGGTGGGAGCCAGCTATCTCGAAAAAGAGCGCGGTGGGCGTGGCATTTTGCTCGGCGGCGTTCCCGGCGTTCCTCCTGCGCATGTCACGATCCTTGGCGGCGGCGTCGTCGGCACCAATGCCGCGCGTATCGCGCTCGGCTTCGGCGCAAAAGTCACTCTCATCGACGTGAACCTGAACCGGCTACGCGAGCTTGACGACATCTTCGGCGGCCGCCTCTACACTCTCGCCTCGAACAGCTACAACATTTCTCAGGCCACGCGAGAAGCCGATCTCGTCATCGGTGGAGTGCTGATTCCGGGTGCCACAGCTCCTAAGCTGGTCACGCGTGCCATGGTAGCCCAGATGAAGAAGGGCGCGGTCATTGTTGACGTGGCCATCGACCAGGGCGGCTGCGTGGAAACGGCCCGGCCCACCTCGCACTCCAACCCCAGTTTTGTAGTCGATGGCGTGGTGCACTACTGCGTCACCAACATGCCGGGCGCGGTGCCGCATACTTCCACGCTGGCGCTCACCAACTCGACGTTTCCTTATCTGTTGCGGCTGGCCAACCTGGGCGCGCGCGATTCCCTCCGCCAGGACGCAGGATTGGCCCAGGGGCTAAACACATGGATGGGAACGCTCACTCATCGCGGCGTTGCGGAAAGTCAGAGACGAGATTGGACCGCCGCGGCAACCCTCATCGATTGATTCAACGAACCTGCCGAAATCCCGTAGTCGCTTTGCCGCCCGCTGGCGTCAAATTGTTCTTGACACGCTTGTTGCCCCTTTGTTAGCTTCCTCTCGCGGAAAAAGACTTAGAGAAATCCACCGCCAAATACAGCTTCCCTGAACCGGCAGGCCCAGTGCGTGCCGGTGAATGCGCTCGTGTTTGGGGTGGATTTTGTGTCTTTGGCAGACTTTTAACGCTGTATTCCTCGAATCTTAACGGAAATGGCCAAGGATGGCTTTGAAGCGTCTCGAACTCAAAGGCTCAGGGCACTTATTCACGCCTCAGGCCACCGGAATCCTGTGCCCGCTCTGCCTGTCCGCAGGCCGTCGTATCCTCTTAGACGAACGCATGTCTTTGGGGCCTGGCTTTGTCATCCAGTTCAAATGAGCAATCGAGTTCTCAGGTGACGGTGTCTTCGAGAAGTCAATAGCCCTGGAGAACAGGGAAGAAAGTCAACCGCATTTGAAACAGGAACACTGGGAGGCAATATGAATCCGTCAAACCGATCTGTGGGCCAACCAACAGGAACCATCCTTACGACGAAATATGAGAACCGGCGTTCCGCATGGTTTCTTCTTGCAATCGCGCTTCTGTTGTTGCTTCCATCCCGCGCTGCGTTTGCACAATACGACACTGGCGGTATTGGTCGGCGACCATTCGTGACTCCAGCGGGTCTGCTGTGCCCACAACGTGACGGTCAACAGTCACCAACGACGCTACTGGAGTAGCCACGGTCGTCAAGACGAACGATTCGGGCGACTATGAAGTTCCCATCGCTGCACGTCGGCGTTTACACCATCTCGGCAAGCGCCACGGGTTTCGCCATCGCTGAGGCAAAGTCGATTACCCTCTCCGTCGGCGCGCGCGAGCGCATCGACCTCACGTTGAAAGTCGGCGCGGCACAGGCCACCACGGTTGAAGTGAGCGATGTGGCATTGCAAGTCGAAACGGAATCGAGCCAGCGCGACCAGACCATCACGGGCTATCAGAGCTGCAGCGCTTCCGCTGGTGAGCCGGAACTTATACCGACCTGCTCGCTCTCGTGACCGGCGTGCGCCAGGCTCCTACGCAGGCCACGACCACCACCAACATCAACAGCCGGTCCGCGCGGGCGCGTACAACGTCAATGGCCAGCGCTCGATGTTTAACAACTTCCTGCTCGATGGCATGGACAACAATGCCTACGGCGAATCCAACCAGGGCTTCGATAATCAAATCATCGCCGTTCCACCGGACTCCGTTGCGCATTTCAGCGTGGTCACCAACAACGAGAGCGCGGAGTACGGTCGTGGTTCGGCTGCAACCGTCAACGTGGCATCGCAATCCGGCGGCAATCAATTCCATGCGCTGGTTTATGAGTTTCTCCGTAACACCGATCTGAACGCCGCCGGCTTCTTCAAGCCCACCACGATCGGCACCAGTGGGCCCTGTTCCGTTCAGAAAGCCGACATCCAACCGCAATCAGTTCGGCGGCAACTTCGGCGGCCCCATTCTGACGCGATAAGATGTTCTTCTTCCTCGACTATGAGGGTCTGCGCGCCATCACCAAGCCCCTGTATGTGTTGACTCTGCCCACCCAGAATGAGCTGAACGGCAATCTTGTCGTAGCCGGTCACCAATCCCGATCACCGGGACCAGCTATCCCGCCAACACGCCCATTCCATCGAACGCATTCGATCCGCTTGTCTGCTCAAATCGTGGCAGCGTTCAAAAACATCACGGGCTTGCCCGCTCTCAGGCTCTGCAACGACCGGCCAGAATGCCGCCGACTACTCGGTGCTGATACCCTTCCGCGACTACTCAGACAAGGGCGACTTGCGCCTGGATTATACGCAGAGCCCCTCTGCGCGCTACTTTCTGCGCATCAGCGATCATAAGGAAACGGCCATCAACTTCCCCACCATTCCTGAGCCTCTGGAGGGCCAGGTGGGCGGATATCAGCGCATTCTCGACCAGCAAATCGCCCTTGGATACACGGGCAGCTTCGGGGCCAACCGGTTACTCGATCTGCGTCTGGGTATCTCCCGGACCAAAGCGGGCAAGACGCCTATTGGCGAGGGAACTGCCCCCGTCCTTGTGAATGGTGCGCCGATTCCTGGTCTCGGTAGCTTGCCGACCAGCTTCCAGGGCGGACTCCCTGCTGTCTCCATTGGCGGCGGCTTTTCGTCGTTTGGCCGCCAGACCACGAACCCGCAGTTCCAGAATCCTGCCATGATCGATCCCTCGGCGGGCTTCACCTGGATCAAGGGCAAGCACTCGCTGAAGATCGGCTATGAATACGAACATATCTGGATGGGAGTATTCGACAACAACCCGCCGTACGGCTCATTTAGTTTTTCCGGATCCTACAGCTCTCCCAGCAAAGTTGCCGATGCTTACTGGGCGGATTTCCTCTTCGGCACCACCAACGCGTACACTCTCGCCGCCGCTTTCGAGTCCCATCTTCGCCAGTCTCTCGACAGCGCCTACTTGCAGGACGATTGGAAGGTGTCTCCTAACCTGACTTTCAATCTCGGTCTGCGATGGGAGTACGGCTCACCCTATTCCGAGTTGAACAACTATGTTTCCAACTGGGATCCGGGATCGCAAACCGTCCTCACGATTAATCCCAAGGCAACTTTGGGCAACGGCATTACGCCCACCACCGGCAGCGGCGTTTACGGCAAGACGCTGATGAACCCGGACCTCAACGATTTCGCGCCGCGCGTCGGCTTTGCCTGGGCGGTCACGCAAAAGACGTCCATCCGTGGCGGATTCGGCACGGGCTACGTGCACTATACCCGCGCCGGCTCTGGTGACATTCTCGCCATCAACGCACCGCAGGCGCAATTCGCCGCCGTTACCCAGATTGCGCCAACCACGACCAATCACTGTTCCACGCCGCTGCCTGCCCAGATCATCGCCACCGGAACCACAACGCCAACCTGCTACGCGACTGCGTCCCAGGGCTTTCCGTCCGGGCTGGTTACAAGCTTCAACCCCGCCACCGATAACATCACTTGGGCTCCCAAGAATACGCGGGATAGCTATGTGGAGAACTATTATCTCGCGGTGCAGCGCCAGCTATGGCGAAAACAGCCTGGTCGACATCGCCTATGTCGGCAACCACGGCCTCAAGCTGCAGGCGTTTCTCAACGGCAATCAGCGCAACATCATCGACTCGGCGAGCTCGAACACCTACACTTACTCGCGTCCCTTTGCCAACTGGCCGTCGGATATTACAGAAGCGCTCAACGAGTCTTACTCCAATTACAATGCGTTGGAAGCGCGGTATGAGCAGCGTATGGTTGCTGGACTGACCTTGCTCAACAGCTTCACCTGGGAGCACTCGCTCGATAACGCCAGCGCGTCGCTGGAAGGCAACACGCCTTCGCCGCAGGATGCAAATAATCTCAAGGCCGAATATGCGCAATCGGACTACAACTTGCCGGTTGCCAACATCACCAGTCTCGTTTACGATCTGCCGTTCGGGCACGGCCGCAAATTCGGCCAACACCTCAATCCGATCGTGGATGGGGTCCTGGGCGGATGGCAGGTGAGCGCGAATAATACCGCGCAGGCCGGCACGCCCTTCAACCTCACCTACGGGCCGAACTCCGCCCAGCTTGCCTCCACGCAGATCGTGGCCAATTACCGCGGCGTCAACCTCTACCGCCCCAACCGCGTCTCCGGCGTGCCGCTCACTCAGGGACGCAGCGTGGTGCCTTCGACCACCACGGGTTATATCCAGTACATCAACTACAAGGCCGTCGCGCTGCCCGCAGTCGACAACGCCAATGGCGCTGTTCAGCCGCCCTTCGGCAATATGTCGCGCAACCCGGGCCGCACGCCGCCGCTCTATCAAACCGATCTCGACTTCAACAAGATCTTCAGCACGCCCAAAGAAGGCATGAAGATCGAGTTCCGTTCCGAGTTCTACAATATTTTCAATCACACCAATCTCTACCTGCCGTCCACCATCAGCGGCACGCAGGGTGCGAACGCGTCCACCGGCGGCCTCATCAGCAGCACCTTTACTCCGCGCGTGATTCAGTTCGCGTTGAAAGTGAGCTATTAGCCCGCACCAATCGGATGCGCCGGTCTCCGCAATCGTGACCGGCGTGTCCAGAAGATTACCCGGGATTCAGCCAGGATCGCGCCCAACGAGAGACCAGAGTCTGGGCGGAAATAGCAGCAATCCACTTTGATCGAAGGTGGCGCAACGGAGCGCGGGTACGCTCTGCGTACCTTGTCTCCGTGCGTCGAATGGCGCCTCGCCTCTGACCGAGTTGTTTTCCGTTATCCAGCCAGATCGAAAGGAAGGGACAGGCGTGGTCTCGAGAGAGGAAATCCTTCGCCAATTGGGCGCTGCCGCGCAGCCTTGGGATGTGTTGGTGATTGGCGGCGGAGCCACCGGCCTGGGTGCTGCGGTCGAAGCTGCTGCGCGCGGCTATCGCACTCTGCTCGTTGAACGCTCCGATTTCGCCAAGGAGACCTCCAGCCGCAGTACCAAGCTCGTCCACGGTGGCGTGCGCTATCTGGAGCAAATGAACTTGACGCTGGTCCTTGACGCATTGCGCGAGCGCGGCCACATGCTGCGCAACGCGCCGCATCTGGTCCACGACTTATCCTTCGTCGTCCCTGCTTATAGCTATCTTTCGCTTCCTTACTATGGCCTCGGCCTCAAGGTCTATGAACGGCTTTCAGGGAAGTTGTCTTTCGGGCCGTTCGGAGCTGCTCTCCCGTGAGGGCACCCTGGGAAAGCTACCCGGAGTGAAGCAGGAACATCTTCGTGGCGGCATTCTCTATCACGACGGCCAATTTGATGACGCCCGCTATGCCATCGCCCTGTTGCGAACCCTCCAGGATCTCGGCGGAACCGCCATCAACTATGTTGAAGCTACGGGTCTGATTGAGCGGGCCGGAAGGATCGCGGGTATTCAGGTCCACGACCGAGAAGACGGCGTTGTCTTCGACCTCAAGGCCAAGGCTGTCATCAATGCCTGCGGCGTTCACGCCGAGGAGACGCTCGCGCTCAACGGCCATCCGCGCGATCCTTTTCTGGTCGTCAGCCAAGGTTCACACTTCGTCCTGCCGCGCACTTTCCTTCCCGGGAATACCGCGCTCATGATTCCCAAAACCGAGGACGGGCGCGTTCTTTTCGCCATTCCGTGGCTGGGCGCATTGCTTGTCGGAACCACGGACGTGCCCGTTGAAACCACCTCTCCCGAGCCGCGTGCTCTACCCGAGGAAAAACAATTCCTGCGCAACCACATCGCCCGTTACCTGGGCCGCGCGCCGCGTCCTGAAGAAATCCTCAGCGTGTGGTCGGGATTGCGACCGCTGGTGCGCAAGAGCGGGGTCAAGTCCTCAAAGCTTTCCCGCGATCACACCATCCTGGTTTCTGCCGCCGGCCTGATTACGGTCACGGGAGGAAAGTGGACAACTTACCGCCGCATGGGTCAGGACACGATTGATCGCGCCGCGCAGGTAGCATCGCTCCCCAAACGTTCCTCCCCAACGCTCGAATTGAAGCTTCACGGATGGACCTCCGAAGCAAGCACTGCGAATTCCACATGGGAGAGTGTCTACGGGTCCGATCTCCCCGCACTTCGCGCGCTTTCTCTCCAGAACTCGAGTCCCCAACATTCGAATCTTGACGCCTTGCTGCACCCGCGCTTGCCTTTTCGGCTGCGCGAGGTCGTTTGGGCGGCGCGCTACGAAATGGCACGATCGGTCGAGGATGTGCTCGCCCGGCGCACGCGTGCTCTATTCCTCGATGCGCGGGCCGCGATCGATGCCGCGCCCGTTGTCGCGGATGTTTTGGCACGCGAACTGAATCGCTGCGACGGCTGGAAGCAGAATGATCTGCGAAGTTTTCAGGAAACGGCGAAAGGCTATCTCTACCAGGATTAACGCGACCGTCGCCAATTCATCACGGCTGCACGCCCGGCGGAATCAGGAGCGTGAGCGAGTGCGGGACGACTTCGAGCCGCACAGGCAGGCACCCCAAAACTTCTCCATCTGCTTCGACAAACAGCGGATCCGCAGCGCCTTCGCACGCCCGGCATTCGATCGACGGCGAATCCATCAACTCCACTGAACGGTTGAATGTGTGCCGGCCCGCAATCACCGCGAGCAGAAACGAGAGGTATTGCAGCCGGCTTTGCGTCTTGAACGCCAGCATGCTCAGGCTGCCATTCCGCAAACTCGCGCCCGGAGCAAGCGTGCGTAATACACCCCCAAACGAACGCACTCGTACGGCCAGCAATTGAGAAACTTCTACCACGCGCCCGCCGCCGTTTCCGTTCGACGGCAATTCTGCTTCGAACAGCGGAAACGACGAACTAGCCCATATCCGAAATGCCTCGATCAGATAGAGAACGTATCCCAGGCGTCGCTTCAACCGAGTATCGAGCCGCGACATCAGCAGCGCATCCGCACCGACCCCAGCTGCGACAACGAAATACCGTGAGTCCGGATTCCCATCTCTGTCCGCGTAATGAATGCGCCCTACCGAAACCCGTGCTCGTGCCGAATCGAGCAAGATGCGCGCAACCTTGGCCGGCGATGCAATCAATCCCAGATCCGCAGCTAGTGCGTTGGCAGTGCCCAGCGGAACCACCCCCAGCGCCACGTCGGTGCCCACCAGGCTTTGCACAGCCTCATGCACCGTCCCGTCGCCTCCGCACGCCAGCACTGTATCGTAGCCGTCTCGGACTGCTTCTTTTGCAATGGTTGTAGCACTGCCGGGGGCGCCGGTTTCGAACGCCACTGACTCGACGCCCGTTTCACTGAGCACGGCCTTGATCTGGCCAACGGCCGCTTTTCTCCGAGAGGAGTACTGTCCTGAAGCCGGGTTGTAAACCAGCGCCACGCGGCGCATTGCGGGTTTCACTTGGGCGGTGGGTCCTATCTGTTCAAAGTGCCCAGTTGGCACGTCTTGCTATCATCGCAGATTTGTAGATGGAATTGCGGTTTGCCCGCTCCAGATCACACAAAATGTGTATCAGGTTATTCTCAAGGTCCTTGCCGGCGGGCACGGAACCCTTAACTGCACTTGTTTCCTCGCAGCATCCAAATCCCGGCAAATGTGGAGGCTGGCCTGTTCTCCTGAGATGCCTGCATGGCTTAAAGCCGAACACGGCACAGGAACCAGATGGCATACAGGCAGAGTGCCGTTACCCCTTCGATTCCGATTGCCCAACCGACTCCCTTTGCCAAAAGACGAAGATTGACGGCCGACTCGGGATGCCACTCTGTCTGCGTGCCAAGCCCCCGGCTTGCGATTACTTGGGCGCGCGCAAATGTGGAGGCATAGCTTGCCATTTGCAGCGGAGACACGATCGGGGAAGGCGAAGGTGCGAGGATGTGTGCGACCTTCAATGGTTGGGTTGCCATGGCGGCATCCTCCTTCGACTGCTATCGGCGCTGCGCCGAACAGAATGAGTCGAGGTCGACAACGAAGTTGCCCGCCAAGCGGCGGAGCTTCGTAATTAATGCCACATTATCCGAATGGGTCGCATACCTGGCGAGTAATTTCAAGCACTCCTCGTCTGACCAGTTCCAAGTTGGTAACCGGCCTCCTGCGCCCGCCCGTCTTGGTTCCGTCGCAGCCTGTGGCCGTCGTGCTGCGCCATTCATCCGCCCCGGCTATCATGCCAGTCAGAGGCATCTCCTCGAATGAATCCCAGCGGTAACACGATCCTCATCACTGGCGGCGGCTCCGGCATTGGCCGCGGCCTCGCTGAAGCCTTCCACTCGCTGGGCAACCGGGTCATCATCTCCGGCCGCAGGCGCCACGCTCTCGACGAAACCACCGCCGCGAATCCCGGCATGAAGTCACTTACGGTTGACATGCAGGATTCTGTGTCGATCCGCACCTTTGCGGCACAGGCCATTGCTGAATTTCCTGCGCTCAACGTTCTCATGAACAATGCCGGCATCATGCGCCGCGAAATTCTTCTTGAGCAGCAGCCCGGCCTGGCTGATGCGGAGGCCATCGTCGCCACCAACCTGCTCGGTCCCATCCGCTTGACCGCGGCCCTTTTGCCGCATCTTCAAGAACAGCCGCACGCCACCATCATCAACGTCTCTTCGGGCTTGGCATTTCTGCCCATGGTGCGCACGCCCACGTATTGCGCCACCAAGGCTGCCCTCCACTCCTACACGCTTTCGTTGCGCGCCCAGCTTCGCGACACAGCCGTTGAGGTCATCGAGCTAATCCCTCCATATGTCGCGACACACTTGATGGATGGCTTCAACAACCCGCGCGCCATGCCGCTCGACAGATTTATCGCCGAGGCCATGGAAATCCTCGGGACTCAGCCGACTCTGCCGGAAATTTGCGTCGAAAATGTAAAGGCCCTTCGCTTCGCCGCCGAAACCGGCAATTTCGACACTATCTTCGCGCGGCTCAATCCGTAGGACGAGAACCAAACCGAATGGCTGGAATTCAAGGCGCCGAAAGCTCAGTCATCTGACCGACTCAGCTTGTCCGTGTTTTCCTCAGCTTCCACCTTTGGGGAACCTTGTCCACAATCTGGGGCAGGCCGCTTTTGGCCTACACTCTTTCCTATGGCCACCGTCCCCGACCTCACCCTCGAAGCTGGCCTTCCCGCGAATCTCGACGCGGAAAGGACCATCCTAGGCGCAATCCTGCTCGACAATGCCGCCCACGCCGAGGCCGCCGAATCCCTGAAGTCTGACGACTTCTCGCTCGACTCCCACCGCCGTATCTTCCTGCGCATGACCGAGTTGATTGACACCAGCCGTACCGTCGACATAGTCACCCTTGCGGAAGAGTTGGCGCGCTACAAGGAAGTAGAATCCGTTGGCGGCGTAGCCTACCTCGCATCGCTTACAGAGGGCTTGCCGCGCCGTCCGGTCATTGAGGATTACGTCCGCATCGTCAAAGACAAGAGTATGTTGCGCCGCCTCATGGGCATCTGCTCGGCCGCTATCGCCAAGGCCGCCGACCAGAGCCAGGACGCCATTGGCGTTCTCGATGAGACCGAGTCACAACTGCTTCAAGTTAGCCAAGACAGTCTCAACCAGGGCTTGCAGCCCATTGAAATCATTGTTCGCGACTCTTTCGGATCCATCGATAACCTCTACAAGCAAAGTCGGGAAGTCAGCGGCCTGGCCACGGGCTTTACTGATTTCGACCGCATGACCAGCGGACTGCAAAGAGGCGAGCTCATTATCATCGCGGCTCGGCCCTCCATGGGCAAAACAGCACTGGCCATCAACATCGCCGAGAACGCCGCCTTGCGCTACGGTTCCGTTGTGGCCATATTCAGCCTGGAAATGAGCCGCGAATCCCTCCTTCGCCGCATGTTGGCATCTCAGGCGAACGTGGATCAGCAAAAGATCCAGAAGGGCTTTTTCGGTCGCGTCGAGCAGGACAGACTGCAGGTCGCTCTGAGCCAGCTGGTAGAGGCGCATATCTTCATCGACGACTCCGCGGGAGCTACCGTGTCCGAGATGCGTGCCAAGGCCCGCCGCCTCAAGCAGAACAACGGTGCCCTTGACCTGATCATGGTCGATTATCTCCAGCTCATGTCTGCGACATTGCCGGGCGCCAGCCGCAAAGGCTACGAAAACCGCGTTCAGGAAGTCTCGGCCATTTCGCGCGGCCTCAAAGCCATGGCCAAGGAACTCCAGGTCCCTGTCATCGCGCTTTCCCAGCTCTCGCGCAGCAATGAAAAACGCGACGACAAGCGCCCCTTGTTGAGCGATCTCCGCGAGTCAGGCTCCATTGAGCAGGACGCAGATGTTGTTGCCTTCATTCACCGCGAGAGTTACTACAACCGCGACGAGAATATGGCTGACGCCGACAAATCCAAGGCGGAAATCATAATCGCCAAGCAGCGCAACGGCCCTACCGGCATCGTCCAGATGCATTGGAACTCGGCCTTCACGCGTTTTGACGGCGTGGATATGAATCACCAGGCTGAATAACTCACGTCGAGGAGCCGCTCGCCTTGCATCCGCTACCAAGGGTCGCTATCTTTGTCGAAGCATCGTAATCAGCATTGTCGACCGTGATGGAAGTTCTCAAACATCTCTTCGAGCAGCGCTTCCAGTCGCCGCCAGAGAGCGTTCAGCCGCTCCAGGGCCAGCTCGGCGGTTCAGAACGCGTCATCGTGCGTCTCGCCGGTGCGGGACAAACAGCTATCGGTATTCTCTATTCCGTGTGCGAAGAGAACGTTGCTTTTCTGGAGTTCTCTCGCCATTTTCGTCGTCGCGGTTTACCAGTCCCGCAAATCTATGGCGAGGATTTAGATCACGGCGCTTACCTCGAAGAAGACCTGGGCGACACTACGCTCTTTGAATTCCTCAGCGCCAATCATTCTGGCGATACCATCGCTCCGCCCGTGGTCGAGGCTTACCGCAAAGTCGTCTCTATTCTGCCGCGCTTTCAGGTCGAAGCTGGCCGCGATCTCAATTACAAGGTCTGCTATCCGCGCGCGAGTTTCGACCGCCAGTCCATCGCATGGGATCTAAATTATTTCAAGTACTACTTCCTCCGCCTGGCCGGCATCCCCTTCAACGAGCAGGCTCTCGAACTCGATTTCACGCGCCTTACCAAATTTTTGCTCGGGGCCGATCACGACTACTTTCTCTATCGCGATTTCCAATCGCGCAATATCATGCTGCGCGACGGCCAACCCTGGTTTCTCGACTACCAGGGCGGCCGCAAGGGCGCGCTGCAATACGACATCGCGTCGCTCTTGTACGACGGCAAGGCCGATCTGCCGCCCGCCCTGCGCCACGATCTGCTCGAGCACTATCTTGACGGCCTGGCCGGATTCATCGATCTCAAGCGCGACGCATTCATGGAGCATTACTACGCTTTCGTCTATGTCCGCATCCTGCAGGCGTTGGGCGCTTACGGATTCCGCGGATTCTATGAACGCAAAGCGCATTTCCTGCAAAGCGTTCCTTACGCGCTGAAGAACCTGCGCTGGCTTGCGGAAAATATCAAACTGCCCATAGCGCTGCCGGCGCTTCTCGATGCGCTCGAAAGAACGTCGTCCAGCGACAAACTCCAGCACCACGCCGCATCCGCCACGGGTCTTACTGTCCACATCTTCAGCTTCTCCTTCCACCACTCCATGCCTCTCGATGAATCAGGCAACGGCGGCGGATTCGTCTTCGATGCCCGCAGCCTCCCCAATCCAGGACGTGAAGAAAGATTCCGCTCGCTGACGGGCCGTGACGCGTCCGTGATCGAATATCTTGACCGGCACGAGAGCATCCACGAGTTTCTTTCGCATGCGGTCTCGCTGGTCGATGCCAGTGTGGCCAATTATCGTCAGCGCGGCTTTTCCAGCCTGATGGTTTCCTTTGGCTGTACCGGCGGTCAGCACCGCTCGGTTTATCTGGCGGAGCAGTTGGCAAAACATTTGCGCGGCGCCGCTGGCGTTGAAGTCGTCGTCCGTCACATCGAGCTTGAAAAGCTGGGCATGT
The DNA here is from genome assembly GCA_963789425.1 of uncultured Acidobacteriaceae bacterium. GTDB lineage: Bacteria > Acidobacteriota > Terriglobia > Terriglobales > Acidobacteriaceae > Telmatobacter. The sequence continues at coordinate 83,573 of CAWBKM010000004.1, forward strand.
CCGGAGAGGCCGCTTAGATGAAGGCGATGGTTCTTGCAGCCGGACTGGGCACGCGCCTGCATCCGCTCACCGATGACCGCCCCAAGGCGTTGGTCACAGTTGCCGGCCGCACGTTGCTCGAGATCACCCTCAGCCGTCTACGCTATTGCGGCGTCAAGGAAGCGATTGTCAATGTTCACCATTTCGCCGACAGCATCGTCGATTACCTTCAGGCAAACCGCAACTTTGGCATGCGCATTGAAGTCTCCCGCGAAGATGACCTGCTCGATACCGGCGGGGGCCTCAAGAAGGTTTCATGGTTCTTTCTTGAAGACGGCGGGAGCAAAAACCAACCCTTTCTTGTCCATAACGTCGATGTTCTCAGCACCATCGATCTTGCCCGCATGGTGCGCTTCCACTCCGAGCACAATGCGCTCGCGACCCTCGCCGTGCAACCGCGCGACACTTCGCGGCTCTTGCTGTTCAACGAGCATGATCAGCTCTGTGGCCGGCGCATCGGTCGCGATGCAGAAATTGAGTGGGCCATCCCCGCGCCCCAGTCTCACGCGTTAGCCTTCTCTGGGATTCACGTTCTTTCGCCACGCATCTTCTCCGAGCTGTCAGAGCAAGGAGCCTTTTCCATCATTCCAGCGTATTTGCGCCTTGCCGCTCACGGCGAACCGATCCTCGCCTTCCGCGCCGACGAATACTACTGGCGCGATCTCGGGCGGCCTGAGGACATTGCCCAAGCCGAAAGCGATCTGACGAACGCAAGGTTCCCTGCAAATTGAAGCGGCAACGCTTCGGCCCCCGAGCTCTTTGTATGCGAGCGCGGGCCATTCCTCATAGCTCATTCAAGATCAGAGCAATCCTTCCCACCAGCAGTTCGTAGGGAGACTCTCCGGGATCCACTTCGATCAGGCCCACGGGAAAGTCAAGGTTGTGGGGACGCAGCACAAGACGGCTTGCAAGAAAATCCACGTATCGGAATTTCAGGTGCGCGCCGTCCCGAACCGCGTACAGATTCGCGCGATCTGGGCGGTAAGGGAGTAGCGAATTATAGTGCCGGTCAATGAGTGTTATCGCCTCTGGTAGCAGCAGTGGGTCCATCGCCGGAGCATCGGCCGCCGGCACGCGAACAGCAACGAACCGCTCCCATGCGCGGCGGGTGCCCGGTGCGCGCGAATGAACCGATTCGACCGCAATGGCAGGCAGGTACAGGAGTGACTGGATGGCAGATGGCCGGATCACAGGCTCGAAAAGCGCTACAGCGTGCGAAACAACCGGGATCGCGCAGACGTCATTGCCCCCGAGCTCCGGCGTCAACTGCTGAGCGGAGGGCAGCAAGTCGGCCACCGTAAGATGCTGTGCGGTCAGGATGCGATCCATGGCCTCGAGAGAGAGTTGTCTCTTTCTGTGCAGAAAATTGGATAGATGTGCCTGTCCAAATCCGGTCTGGCGACCGAGTAGCGAGACGCTGACCGTCCCCCGCTGCATTCTGCGCAGCAGTTCCAGGCGAAGGCGTTCGTGCATCTGTGTAAAGTTCATTTGTGGAAAATTTGCCACCAGCAATGAAACGAAACCTCATCTCATTGCTCCGGGAAAAGTTATTTTGACTTATCTGCCTTAATTCTGAGCGTCTTGCCCTAGCTTTTGAAGGCAATGACCGGAAAGTGGTAGTCGAGTATTGACTCAGAGGAAGCATGAACCTACATTGGCTTTACTAAATCATGCATTGACTTGTGGGAATCTTTTGGGAAACGCTTTATCGCCACCAGCTTAGGGGACGCAGAATTCTGCCTCTTTCGAAAGCGATTGAGCGTTGCCGGAAGAATTTAATTCGCCGGCATCTCCGTTCCCGCACTGGAGCGCCTCGTGAGGGCGCCGAAGAAGGGTCATTCAAGGAAATTCCAGGATCTGCGCGCCGATGGTCATGACAGAAAACACGGGAACCCAGGCGGCAATCCCCCATCAGGACACGAGAAACCTGAGTTGTCCGGCCTGGTTCTCTACACCCCGGGGAACAACATGCATCACAAAATTCCGTCGGGAGATGAAAGATATGCGGAGAATCGGTCATGGAAGTGCGCGTGCAATTGAAGACTTGCGAAGGGTGTGGTTGCCTTTGGTTCCGGGCCCAGACTCAAGGGAGTGTTTACTGTAAGGAATGTGAATCCAAACTGAGAGATTTTCCATCGCCGGAAAGTCGCAAGCCGCGCGGACGTCCGCGCCACAAGCAACTTTCCAAAGTTTGGGCGGTGGCTGGGGCAGCAGGGGGTGTGCAATGAGCGCAGCCTTTCAGTTGCCGATGGAATGGGAACCCAGCGCCGATGAGGCCGCCGGGCAAATCGAGCAAAGGAGATCGAAACGACAATCCCCAGAGCGGCAGCTATTGGGGCTTGAGAAACACGGCTATAAGCCTCCCGCCAATCTGGCGTTCTACAGGAAACACACGGAGAGCTTGCTGCGGCGTTATCTTTATGCGTCTACGCAGGTGGGCAGGGCGCCTTCGATTCTGGGCGATCCCGTTGGGCGCGGTTGGGCCTCCAGTCGGCCCATTCGAACCTTCGAAGACGCAGTCATTTTCGTCCTCGACATTGAGAACTGCCTGAGTCAGCTCAATAGTCTCGATCGGGAACTGCTAAGCCGGGTCGTGCTTCAGGACTACACGCAGGAGGAAACCGCAACCATGCTTGGCTTGGGCATGAGGACAATCGGTTACAGAGTCCCATTGGCCCTGGACCGGCTCACGGAGAAACTGCTGGCGGCCGACCTGCTCGCCTTACCGCATTAATAAAAAGCGCAAATCAACGTCGGGTACAGGGGAGCGCGCACTGCGCTCCTCTGTCCTGTCGGCATGACCACCCAAAAATCACTTAGAGATTACGCTCTTCGTGCTGTATCTACTCATGCGATCGATTCAGCTTTTCAATGGGCCAACGCACAGGGATCGCTTTCAGCCGTAGTGGACGTTCTTCGCCCCGTCGTGACAGAATCCGTATCTGTTGGCAATCGCCAGGGAAGGAACCGCGCCCATGTATTCCGCACTCCGTGCTGCCCTCGTTGTTGTTCTGTTTGTATCGGCGTCTCTCGCTGCCCAGCAACTCGCGCCTACCACCGCATCTCAGGCGCCCAACAGCGACACAAGCTACATCGACGCGCAGGGAACAGCTCATGTGACGCGCGTTGTTCCCGTGCCGGCCATGATCAGTTCTGAAGCGCAGCAGTGGTTGGGTCAAGCTGCGCCGGATCAGGCACCGCCGGAATCTCTCACTGAGCGCCGCGCGCGAACGGATGCGTACACGGCGCAGGCCCGCATAGCCTGGACCAAACTCTGCCCCAATCAAATCGTCGAGGACAAGATTGCTGGAGTTCCCATGCACATCGTCAGCCCGCCTGAAATTCCCGCGGCCAACCGGGATAAAGTTTTCATCAACTTGCATGGCGGCGGCTTCAACTCCGATTCCGGTTCCTACAGCGAATCCATTCCCATCGCCAGCTACGCCAAAGTCAAGGTTGTGGCTGTGCTCTATCGTCTAGCGCCTGAGAATCCCTTTCCTGCAGGAGTTGATGACGCGATCGCTGTCTACAAAGAGCTGCTGAAGACATATAAACCCTCGCACATTGTCATTTATGGAACCTCGGCGGGAGCCATCATGACCGGTGAAGTGGCCGTGAAGCTGAAGCAGTTGGGCTTGCCCATGCCGGCTGCGCTGGGCATCTTCAGCGGGATCGGCGACTTTGCGCGCGCAGGAGATTCGGCTGCCATTTACTCTCTGCGTGGCCTCGCAGGGCATCTCGATCCGCCATCGCCCGGCCCGCATGATCCGTACTATATTGGCAACACCGATCCAAAAGATCCCATGCTCTCACCGATCTATGCCGATCTGCATGGCCTGCCGCCCCGCTCTTCGTCACCGGCGAGCGGGACGCCTTGATGAGCGGCACAGTAAACCTGCACCGCGCATTTCTCCGCGCAGGAGTCGACGCGCGTCTCGTTGTCTTCGATGCGCTTCCTCACGCCTTTTGGTACAACGCTCAGTTGCCTGAGTCCATTGAGGCAAGTCACATCATGGCGAGTTTCCTTCTTATGCACGCCAGCAGATAAGAGCGACGAGAACAAACCAGCCTACACCACAGCATTCCGTCGAATCGCTTCTCGATACCACTCCGCACTCAGCTTCGCCGTGCGCTTCTCCGTTTTGAAATCAACATAGTGAATTCCGAAGCGCTTGCTGTAGCCGTCGGCCCATTCAAAGTTATCCAGCAAACTCCATAAGAAGTAGCCCTTCACAGGGAATCCTTCTGCCGTTGCGCGGTGCAGATGCGTCAGGTGGTTGCGCAGGTACATGATGCGATCGGTATCCTCGATCCGCCCGTCCGCTGTCATCACATCGTCGGCCGAGCATCCGTTCTCCGTGATGTAAATCTCGCGCGGATGCCACAGTTCGCAAACGTTGCGCACCGTCCAGTACATCACCTCGGGTCCCACTGCGATCCAAGGCGAAGCCATACGCGGATACGATGTTTGTCGTGGCACGATCTCGTACCCCGCCGCGGAATCGTCCGCCAGCGCATAATTCGGCGCATACACGTTGAGGCCGAGAAAGTCGATCGGGCTCCCGATAGCCTTCATGTCACCGGCCGCGATTCGCGGCGCATTCTCCCCCTCGCGCTCCATGTAACCTTCGGTGTACTTGCCTTCCAGAACCGCAGTCAAGAATGCGGCGTTCTCTTCGCGCGTGGCTCGCCGCGCCGCTTCGATGTTCCTATCGTCCTCAATCACGGGCACAAAAGACGTCAGATTCTCCGCCAGGCCCACTTGTGCCGCCTGGGCATTGGCGCGGATTGCCTCGACACCGAGTCCGTGCGCCAGAAGCGCGTGATGACGGACTTGGTTCACTTCGGCCGCGGCCAGCGTCAGTCCCGGTGCGAACGCGCCGCTTTTGTACCCAAGGTCGGTAAACGACTCGAACTCGTTGATGGTCATGAAATGGTGCACGCGGTCGGAAAGCTGCCGCGCCACGTAACCCGCGTAGTCGGCAAATGCCTTCGCTGTGTCGCGCGACTGCCAACCGCCCTCGAGCGCGGCAGGAAGGTCCCAATGAAAGAGCGTGACGTAAGGCGTGATTCCGTTTGCCAGAAGCTCATCCAGCACTCGCTTGTAATGGTCCAGGCCCAAAGGATTGGGCTGCCCCGTGCCATCGGGAAAAATGCGCGGCCAGGAAATCGATAACCGGTATGCGCCCACGCCGAGATTCTTCAGAAGGCGCGTGTCCTCTTTGAACAAGTGATAGGAATCGTCGGCCACGTCGCCCGTATCGCCATTGACGATTTTGCCCGGAATGTGCGCGAACACATCCCATATCGACGGCTTGCGTCCGTCTTCCTTCGCCGCGCCTTCAATCTGGTATGCAGCCGTGGCGCAGCCCCACACAAACCCTCTTGGGAATTCGAGGTCCCGCGCAGTCGCTGTTGATTGGCTAAGTGAATTTTCCGGGATCGCAATGCTCGCCATCGCGGCCGTCGCAGCCACAGTCTTACCGAACTGCCGCCTGGTCATTTCCTTCATTTGCGAGTCAACCTTTCCGTCGCAGGAAAGCTTATCTAAGGCGATTGAATTGAATCGCTTTGACGGAAGTTTCGCTGCGGTCGAGTCAAAGCGCGATTATAGCTGAGCAAACCGTGGAATCAGCACGGCTTCACGCACAGACTCACGATCCGTACACCCGCACGCAAAAAGGCCGCAGCCCCTTTTGAAAGCTGCGGCCCATGACGGCTTAATTCCAGCCGAACCGTTACATCTCCTTCACGCCTTCAACAAACGCCTTCAACTTGCGGCTTCGGCTTGGATGCCGCAGCTTGCGCAGCGCCTTCGCCTCAATCTGCCGGATGCGCTCGCGCGTCACCTGGAAGCTCTGGCCAACCTCTTCGAGCGTGTGCTCGCTCCCATCCTCAAGCCCGAAGCGCATCTTGATCACCCGCTCTTCGCGAGGCGTCAGCGTGCGCAGCACTTGCGACGTGTACTCCTTCAGGTTCACTCCGATCACCGCTTCAGAAGGCGAAACCGCCTGGCGATCTTCGATGAAATCCCCGAGGTGCGAATCTTCTTCTTCGCCAATTGGCGTCTCCAGCGAGATGGGCTCCTGCGCGATCTTCAGCACTTTGCGCACCTTGGCCACTGGAATGTCCATGCGCCGCGCAATCTCCTCGCTCGAAGGCTCGCGGCCAAGCTCCTGCACCAACTGCCTGCTGGTGCGGATGAGCTTATTGATCGTCTCGATCATGTGCACCGGAATGCGGATCGTCCGTGCCTGGTCGGCAATGGCTCGCGTAATCGCCTGCCGGATCCACCACGTTGCATACGTCGAGAACTTGTAGCCGCGACGGTATTCGAACTTGTCCACCGCCTTCATCAGGCCGATGTTGCCCTCCTGAATCAGGTCGAGGAACTGCAGTCCGCGGTTGGTGTACTTCTTGGCAATCGACACCACCAGTCGCAGGTTCGCCTCGATCAGCTCGCGCTTTGCCTGCTCGGCGTCCATGTCGCCCTGGATCATTTCGCGCTGCGTGCGCTTCAGCTCCACAATCGACACGCCCGCGTCGCCTTCGATCTTTTCTAGGTCCGTCCGGCAGTTCTTCTGCTGGCGCCGGTACTCCTTCTTCATGTCCTCGCTCTTTGAGGCTTCGTACTTCTGCTCCAAAGAGCGAATCTGGCGTTCAAGCGTGCGCATCGTGTCCACGGTCTTGTTGACCTTGTCCAGCAAGCGCTTGCGCTCCAGCGCTGTGTACTTCAGCTCGCGAACGATGCGCGAAATAAACACTCTCTCGCGACCGAGCGACCAGCGCAGCCGCCGCGCCTCTTTCACCTTCGCCTTGTTTCCGGGAGAGATTGCGGCTTGCTTCTCTTCAATCTGCGCGGCCTTTTTCTGGTGCTTGACCAACGTGTCTGTCTTCGCTACGGTAGCTTTCACGCGGGTCTGCACTACCTCTTCGGTGAGCTCCTCCTCATCGAAGATCACGACTTCTTTCACGTTGCGCACGCCGCGCTTCAGGTCTTCGCCCAGCGCGGCCACTTCGCGGATCACGATTGGCGAACGCGAAATCGCCTTAAGCACGCGATTCTGCCCGCGCTCGATGCGTTTGGCGATCTCCACTTCGCCCTCGCGCGTCAGCAGCGGGACAGTTCCCATCTCGCGCAGATACATGCGCACCGGGTCGTTGGTCTTCTCCAGCGTTCCCGGCGTCAGATCCAGCTCGACGTCTTCGCCCTCCTCCAGTTCAAAGTCTTTATCGCCGGGGAACTTCGGAGTGTCAAGCAGGTCAATGCCCTGCGTCCCAATTGTCGTGATCAGATCATCCAGATCGTCGGGAGAACCAATCTCATCCGGCAGAGCGTCGTTCACTTCGCCGTACGTGAGATAGCCCTTCTCCTTGCCGGTCTCGATCAGACCATGCACGTCTTCTTCAAACTTGTCTTCAATCGCCAAAATATGCCTGCTCTCTTTGGCAAGACCCGCTCGCAGTGAGCGTCTCGCCCGATTTCATTCCCGGCCCCGCGTCATGACAATCAGCCGTGCCAATTCACGCGCGCGCATCGTTCAGCGCCAACCGCAAACCCGCACCGCGCCCAGTTTCAGACACGCAAAATGAAGACTCCCCACAGGGAATCCTCGCTTGCATACACATCCGCAAGCCCGCACAACGCGGTGATGATTTTCTCGGAACAGGATGGCAGCGCTTCAGGTTTCGCCTGGGTCGCCCGCGAGCCGGAGCTCATATGTGGGGCAAAGGGGCGCGCATCCTCACTGAGATCAATAGATTACCACAACCGCACTCGCCGATACCAGCAAAAACCTGGCGGAAAATCTGCCCCGTCCCGGCGGCCTCGATCATCTCGTGACCCGATTCCAGCCACCCGATCCCGGTCCCTTGCTCATTCATTTAGACGCTCGGAAGGCCCTTTTCGACGCACAATTTGGCCGCCTCAAAGCCTACTCAGTCCGTGTCCCAAAGCTCTAACGCTCCCGCGCCTTTTGGCCATGAAGGCGCCGCAACGCCCTGTCCAATTCCAGCTTCTTCTTCGTCAAAAGCGTCAGGCCGGCAGTATCGCCATTCCGCTCGGCCTCTGCAATCTGCACGCGCAATTCACGCAGATGGCCTTCCATGGCACGTTCCTGAACCTCCTGAACCGCGCTTTCCACCTCATTCGCGCTTGGAGGTCCGCTCTCGCCGAGCAGTGCTTCAGCCAGCAGCGCTTTCTGGCTTGGATCCTCGACCGCATCCATCGGGTCTCTTGCCGCCCGGCCGGCCAACGCTTGCATGGCTCCGAATGAGCCCAGGTGCTCAAACCAAGCTGCGCTATTTGTCAAAGCCTCGGTCGCCAAAAGTCGCGCCTCCGCGCCCACGGGATCGGTAACAGCGAGTGCCCGCAGCAGCACTTTCTCTACCTCGTTTAACTTCGCCGCCCGTTCCTCAACCCGATCTCGCCGCCGCAGCGCCGCCAGCCGCAACTCCTCGCGCAGCACAGTCGACCCAAACCCTAGCTTCTGCGCAGCATCGGCAGCAAACTGCTCCCTCACGAGGGGCTCCGGCTCACGCCGAATATGCGGCAACAGAAAATTCATCTGCTTCACCTTCTGCTCCGCGCTCGCTCCGGAAAAAAGCGTCCGTGCCCGCTCAATCAGGTAATCGGCCCGCCGCCGCGCCTCGCGCAGCGCTCCCTTATAGGCCTCCACTCCCCGGTCCCTGATGTACCGGTCGGGATCGAGTCCTCCCTCGAGCGTCACGATCTTGATCGCAAAGCCCTCCTCGGTCAGTAGCGCGATTGACTTCTCGGCTGCATTCGCGCCCGCCGTGTCAGGATCGAAGTTCACGATCACATTCGACGTGTGGCGCTTCAGGATCGCCACCTGCTGTTCGGTAAACGCCGTCCCGCTTGTCGCAATCACGTTCTGAATTCCCGCAAGAAAGACGCTGATGCAGTCCATCTGGCCCTCTACAAGCAGGGCAAATTCCATCGCGCGAATCGCCGGCTTCGCCTTGTCCAGATTGAAGAGCACATGGCCCTTCGAGTAGAGCGGAGTCTCTGGCGAGTTAATGTACTTTGCTCCCGCTTTCTCACCCGTTTCCAAAGTCCGCGCGGTAAAGGCAATCACTCGACCGCCCTCGTTGCAGATAGGAAACATGACGCGTTTCCGGAATCGGTCGTAGATCGGTCCCTGGCTTCCATCCCCCTGTTCCTTTGAACTGAAAAGCCCGCTCGCTCGCAGCGTTTCCTGGTCCGCCATTCCGCTCAGCCGGTCGCGCAGCGCGTTGAAGCTATCGGGTGCATACCCGATCCGGAACTTTTTGATCCCTTCCTCCGTCATTCCCCGCCCAGCGAGATACTCCCGGGCCGACGCTCCGCCCGGTCCGCGCAATTGCTCCTCAAACCACGCCGCGGCTGTTTCGTGCAGTTCCAGCAATTTCGCCCGCAGACGCGCGCCGGCCGCCTCTTCCGGCGACGAAAACTCCCGCTTGGGCAGCGGAATGCCGCACTTCTGCGCCACAATTCGGACCGCCTCGGGGAAGCCCACATTCTCGATCTTTCCCACAAAACTGAACACATCGCCCGTGGCCTGACAGCCAAAGCAGTAGAAGAACTGTTGTCCCGCGTGCACGCTGAACGAGGGTGTCTTTTCCTTATGGAATGGGCACAGCCCTGTAAATCGCTGCGCGCCGGCCTTGCGCAACCGGATGTAGCTCTCGATTACCTTCACGATGTCGGCCTGCTGCTTCACGGATTGGGCAAAGTCGCTCACGGGAAGTCTGTTACCAAGCATAAGGCCTCGCATCTGACCGGCCCGCCGCCATATCCCGCCAAATACTTGTTGCAACGAATATCCCTCTCCTGCATCCAACAAAATGAAAGGAGCAAAACCACCATGACCCCCGCCACCACTACATGGAACATCGATCCCGCCCACTCCGCGGCCGAGTTCAAGGTCAAGCACATGATGATCGCCAACGTGAAGGGCAGTTTCTCCGGCCTCTCGGGAGCATTGACCGAGCACACCGTCGACTCCACGCTCTCCTCTGTCGCAGCCTCGGTCCCGGTAGTGACCTTATCGACTGGCGACCCTCAGCGCGACGGCCACCTCAAGAGTGCAGACTTCTTCGACTCCGAGAAGTTCCCCACGCTCGATTTCAAATCAACCAAAGTCGTTCGCAAGGGCGAGGCAGAGTACGAGGTTTCCGGCGACTTGACGATTCATGGTGTCACCAAACCAGTGACCTTTGCCGTGGAAGGCCCAAGCGCTCCTGGCAAAGATCCCTGGGGGAACACTCGCATCGGGCTCTCTGCGACAGCCAAAATCAATCGTAAGGACTTCGGCCTCGCTTGGAACGCGCCTCTTGAAACCGGCGGTTTTCTGGTGGGCGAGGAAGTCGCCATCACCCTCGATGTCCAATTCATCAAAGTCGCGTAATCTTGACCGCTGGCCGGGCCTCCTCCGGCCGGCGAGTTGCCCGCTGCAGCGAATGGATCCGCTGTGCATCTAGATGTATGTACCCTACAAGTGAAATCAAGGGTCACTTTCCCAGGCAAGTCACCCGAAGAGGTGGTCCTCGCCTTGCCTTTCATTCCTCGATCGGAGGTCGAGCCATGTCGCTGAGAGCCGTAAAAGAGATCTATCAAACCAAGCCAACCATCGAAGGAGCCGGTGTCAAGCTCCAGCGCGCCTTCGGTTTCGGCAAAACCGCCGAATTCGATCCGTTCCTCTTGCTCGACGACTTCCGCAACGAGAATCCCGAAGACTACGTCGCCGGTTTTCCATGGCATCCGCACCGCGGCATCGAAACAATCACCTACGTCCTTGCCGGTGAGGTCGCCCACGGCGACTCGCTCGGCAACAAAGGCCGTATGACCGCCGGCGACGTGCAGTGGATGACCGCCGGCAGCGGCATCCTTCACCAGGAGATGCCCAAAGGCGACGAGCGCGGGCGTATGCACGGCTTTCAGCTCTGGGCCAACCTGCCCGCATCGCTCAAAATGACCGACCCGCGCTACCAGGACATCCCGTCGAGCGCCATCCCCGAAGTTACGGAAGACGACGGAACCAAAGCGCGCATCATCTGCGGCGAGTTTTGGGGCAAGACCGGCCCTGTCGAGGGCGTAGCCGCCGGGCAATATTCGGTCGACGCGCGCTACGTCGATATCTCCGTTCCGCCTTTCAAGCGAAAGCGGATCAAGGTCGAGACCACGCGCAATGCCTTCGCCTACGTCTTCGCTGGCGCGGGAACCTTCCGCGACGCGTCCGAGCCGCAGGCGGTGCTCACGGAGTCTGCCGTCGATCCGAACGCCCGGGCTGTCTACGACGCGAACAACCATTCGCTTGTCCTCTTCGACCGTGGCGACGAAATCGTGGTACAGGCCGGCCCTGAGGGCATTAGCTTTCTGCTCGTCTCGGGCAAGCCGCTCGAAGAGCCTGTTGCTTGGTACGGACCCATCGTTATGAACACGCAAGAAGAGCTGCGTCAGGCGATGGCCGAGCTCCACGATAGTTCGTTCATCCGCCACGGATAAGTCGAGCTATCCTCTCGCGCCCCCATCCTTGCCTCTTTGGCCCGTCGTAGCTTTCCTCTGTCGCCGGGATGCGGGGCCGCGGCCGGGTTTGCGCCTTTTCGCCTCTCTGCGATCCTGTTAAACTAACCACTGTCACGTCTTAGGCGCGTAGCTCAGTTGGTTAGAGCGCTTCCTTGACACGGAAGAGGTCGCTGGTTCGAATCCAGTCGTGCCTACCAATTCTCCTTTAGAATCAATCGGTTAATGGCATGACCTCTTCTTTGTGCTCCCAATTTAGGGCGCTGAAGGGTGCTGAGAGCCGATCATCAATTTCCTGCTCTTCTCACGGGCTTTGTGCTTACCAGGAAAGGTGACCGGTATTCTTCGAGCTGACTTCCAATCTATGCACAAGCTCGGGCACGGTCGTTCCAATCCCGCTGGAGCTCGCTCCCGGATGTTAAACAATATTTGGAATAAAGAGATTTGGGGACAACTTCCCGCAAGCCGACTTGAACGAAGCCGCAGCGGCGGCGGACGCATCCGCGTGCGGTTGAACCAGCGTCTGTGGCTGCCGGGATAGTTTGGGACGCAGAGAAGGAGGATTCTCTGTGAACCAACTACGTCAGCTCATGCTTGAGGAGTTGCACCGCCGCAACTTCGCCGCTACAACCATCCGCACATATCTTCACGGCGTGGCGCACTTCAGCCGATACTTCCGGCGCCCGCCCGATCAGCTTGGCCCTGAAGACATTCGCAAGTACCAGGCGATGCTCTTCACCAAGTTGAAGTTCAGCCCGAACACCGTGATCTTGCGGCTGGCGTCGCTGCGGTTCTTCTATATTCACGTGTTGAAGCGCGACTGGAGCATCGCCGAGACGCCCTATCCGAAGAAGGTGCGTCACCTTCCCGGGGTACTCAGCCAGGAAGAAGTCGCGCGACTGATTGAAGCCGCGGATTCCCCCTTTCATCGCATCCTTCTGATGACGCTCTATGCCACCGGTGCACGCCGCGCAGAAGCGGCCCATTTGAAGGTCAGCGACATCGACAGCCAGCGGATGGTGGTTCACATCCGCGAGGGCAAGGGAGGCAAGGACCGCGATGTCATGCTCAGCCCGACGCTGCTCGAAGAGCTGCGCACTTACTGGCGCGGACTACGGCGCAAGCCCAGGGAGTGGCTCTTCCCCGGCAACCGCTGGCACACGGCAAGTTACCCCGTCACCACCAAGGTCCTCTGGACTGCCTGCCAGATCGCCGCTGAACGGGCCGGCCTCGAGAACAGGCACATCCATCCGCACACTTTAAGACATTGCTTCGCCACGCATCTTCTTGAAGCCGGCGCCGATCTGCGCACCATCCAGATACTGCTCGGCCATCGAGACCTCGAAGTCACTACCGTCTACCTGCATCTGTCCCAACGGCATCTCAGCGCGACCGCCAGCCCGCTTGATGCACTCACGTTCTCTTCACGGGGAGGACACAAGCACAGTTGAAGAACCGGCCTCTCCTGGAGATGGCCGACATTGTTCGCTGTGCTGGACGCGCATTTATCGAACACAGTTGCAAGTGGATCAACTGGCAACACCGGAAGGTGCTGCTGGCCATCGTGCACTGCCGCACTGCCGCACTGGGCGGCCATCGCGACCACTGCACCGGCTGCGGACATACGACCAGGGTCTCCTACAACTCATGCCGAAACAGGCATTGCCCAAGATGCCAGGGCAACGCGCGCCGGCGCTGGCTCCGGGCCCGCGAACGGGAACTGCTGCCCACGCGCTATGTACACGCTGTCTTCACGCTGCCGCGGGAACTGGCCCCGCTCGCATTGCAGAACAAGCGGCTGATTTATAACCTGCTCTTTCACTCGAGCGCCGAGACACTGCTTGAGGTCGCTCGCGATCCGCGGCACCTTGGAGCCGAGATTGGTTTCTTTAGCGTGCTCCACAGTTGGAATCAGCGCCTGCAGTTTCATCCTCATATCCACTGCGTAATTGCCGCCGGCGGCCTCGCTCCGGACCATGCAAGATGGATCTCCGCCCGGCGCTCCTTCTTCCTTCCCATCGGCGTGCTTAGCCGCGTCTTCCGCGGCAAGTTCGTCGCGGGACTTCGCAACGCATTCCATCGCGGTGAGCTCCGGTTCCACGGAAGCCTGCTGCCTCTGGCCCAGCCCCGCGCATTCTCTGCCTGGCTGCGCGTGCTATTCCGCCATGACTGGGTCGTTTACTCCAAGCCGCCCTTTGGCGGACCGGAACATGTGCTGCGCTATCTCGGCGCCTACACCCATCGCGTCGCCATCTCCAACTCCAGGCTGGTCGCCCTCTCCGATGGCAACGTCACCTTTCGCTGGCGCGATTCCGCGCACGGCAACAAGAAACGGCTCATGACTCTGGATGTCGACGAGTTCCTGCGCCGCTTCCTGCTCCATCTGCTGCCGCCCGGCTTCGTGCGCATCCGTAACTTCGGATTCCTCGCCAACCGCAACCGCGCTTCGCTCCTGCCGCTATGCTTCCAACTCCTCAGCGGCGCAGAGAAGATGACTGCTTCGCTGGCAGCACCGTCCACCGATCAGACTCATTCACTCTGGAACTGCCCAGTCTGCGGCGCAGCCATGCGCGTCATCGAACGGTTCACTGCCGCGCAACTCCTGCCTCGCTCGCCGCCTCAACCAGAACGGTACGCAGCATGAAGATCTATCCACACCCCCGGTCACTGCCCGTGCTTCGGCGCGTTCGCGGATTTCTTGTCTCAACTGGCTCGGATTGCTCGGCCGGCCATCCCTTCAGCCCTCGACTGGCACCTCATCGCGGTTTTTCACTGCACCATCCCACAGCCAATGCGGCTCTGCCTACACAACTCAACTGGCGTCTGACTTCTCCGCGCCGGTTCAGACCGATTCAAAGTACATAGCCTTCCATGTGGGCGGCTTCCTTCAAGTCGCTGTATCAGAAGCGCCCCTCGAAGACCATCCAGTTGCACACTGTTGCGTGGCGGGCGCTCCAGATACAGCACTAAGACTCATCGGGGCAAAACTGCAAAGCTTCAAAGATCAAGAACCCCGGAGCGATTCAGGGGCATGGCGCCCCGTTGATATCCCGTGTAGCTCGAATTAGAAGTGCGTTTCCTCGCGAAATCGGGTGCTAGCCCAAGCTTGTGTCAAGAAGAAGCCGCGAGTCGTGCGTGAGAGCGACTGCCATTCATGGCAAGTATCAAGGCACACTGCTCAACGCAGGCTCGAGCATAGAACCCCGTCGGGAAGTTTCGGCAGCAAATATACTGGATTCAGTAGCGGAATCACTTCATGCGCCCTGAACTGGCCCAGGCCATCGAACTTTTACACGCCAACACACCGGAAGAGACCGAGAAAGCCATCGGCCTGTTACAGCAGACCGTTTACTCCTTCAGCATGAAGGTGTGCGGTCACCCCGAGGACGCTGAGGACACCATGCAGGAGGTGCTCTACCGCTCCCTCCGGCATCTGGCCAAGCTCGAGAATCCGCGGGCGCTTGCCGTCTGGCTTTATACGGTTACGCGAAACCGCTGCTGGCGCATGCGCCGAAAGGGATCTTCTGCTCCTGCAAGAATCCTTTCGCTTGACGAGCTGATGCCTGATGAAATCGAGACGGCGCGGTTGCTTGAGGCTTCCTCTCGCGAACCCGAAGATCATCTGCTGCGGGACGAGCGGCACAAGTTGCTCCACCAGGCGATCCTTCGCGTCCCCGCCCAGCTTCGCATCGTGCTGGTCCTTCACGATATGGAGGAACTGGCTACCGATGAGGTGGGGCAGATTCTCGATCTGCAACCGGGAACGGTGCGGGTGCGTTTGCATCGCGCGCGCTTGAGCGTGCGCAAAGAGCTGAGCAGGACTCTCGAAGTCGCGAAGCCTGCGAAAATGGTGAAATCTGCCATTGCTCGGCGGCGCCGATCCATGCACAAATCCCGGGAGCGCCCCGCCGAGTGTCGTGATCTTTTCGCCAACCTCTCTGAGTACCTCGACGGCCGCGTGGAGCCGCTCACCTGCGAACACATGCGTGAACACATTGAAGCTTGTCCCTCGTGCGTCGCCTTCTTGCGCGACCTCCGTGCAGCCATCGACCGCTGCCGTGCCATGACGGTACCCTGCAAATCGGCCATCGCGCCACGCCTCCGCACGATGCTCACCCGCGAGTACTTGCGCATGCTGGGCCTGTCCGGCGCCGAAAAAACCCGCGCCAAAGTGTAACGTTTCGCCCTGCTCCTGGCTTTCTTCTCGTGAACGCACCCAAAAAGGCAAGCGAACACGATGAAGCCATACTCTATCCCTTTGATTCTCTTATCGTTCTTATGCTTGATGGCGCCGGCGGCGACAGCCCAGGCGCCGCCGCTCACGCTGCGCCAAGCCATCGACCAGGCGCTGAACCAGAACCCGCAGGCTGCGATTGCCCACGCCGGCGAGCAAGATGCAAGCGCAGCTGCGGCTCTCTCGCGCACCGCGCTGCTGCCACAACTGGTCTTTACTGAGGACATCTCGCGCGGCAACGACCCGGTTTATGTTTTTGGCGAGCGGCTCCGCGAGCGGCAATTCACGCAGGCTGATTTCGCACTGAACGCGCTCAACCGTCCGCAGCCGGCTGGAAACTTCTCCTCCCGTTTCTCCGGATCATGGCTGGCATTCGATTCCTTCAAAACAGAGAAGGAAATCCGCCGCGCTGACCTGTTCAAAAGAAGCGCCTCATCGGCCGCGACGGCTGCCAATCAGCAGATCGTGCTCGAGGTCGTCGGCGCGTACCAGTCGGTACTGTATGCCCAGCGCGAAGTCGATGTGGCCGACCACGAAGAGCAAACGGCACAAGCGCTTTTCACCGAGGTCGACGATCACGTCAAGGCCGGGCTTGCCGTTGAGTCCGATCGCATGGCGGCGCAGGTAAATCTCGCGGCTCGCAAACAGGAGCTGATCGGCGCGCATGGCGATCTCGAACTGGCGTGGGCCGATCTGCGCGAAGCAATGGGCGCGCCCGATCTGCAAGTTTCGCAACTGAATCCCATTGAGGCCCACGCCTTTCCCGCCTCGTCCCTCGAAGAAGAACTGGCTCAGGCTACCAAGTCGCGCCCCGACCTCGCCGCGATGGGAACGGCCCAACAAGCGCAAGCCGAATCGCTCGGCGCCGCCCGCTCCGACTTCGGTCCGCGCGTCAGCGCCTATGGCAACTGGGAAGAAGACCGCGAATCGCTCACGAGCTCGGGAGGCAACAGTTGGGTCGCGGGCGTCCAAATCAGTCTTGACATTTTTCCCCTCGGCAAACGCGATCAGCTTGCGCGCGAAAGCGCCGCCAAACAGCGTATCGACGCCCAGATGGCACAATCGCGCTCGCAGGTCCGGCTCGACGTGAGCCGCGCGCACATTCAACGCGAGACCGCCGGCCTGTCGCTAGAAACAGCGCAGGCGGCCACGAGTCAATCGGCTGAGAGCCTGCGCATCGTGCGGAACCGCTACAACGCGGGGCTCGCAACCATCACCGATCTGCTGCGCGCCGAGGATGCCGAGCGCGAAAGCCAATCGAACTACTGGCGCGCCGTATACGGCAATGCCATGGCCTACACGCAACTTTTATTCGCGGAAGGGACACTTACTCCTGATGCGGCGGAGGAACTGCAATGAAGGCGTTCATATCGGGTTGTATCCTTGCCGCTTCCGCGGCGCTCATCGCTGGATGTCACGGCGGCGAACAAACCAATCAGGCCGCGGTTGAAACCGTCGCCGCGCGGGTGGTCGTCAGCCGCCAGCAACAAATTCCCGTGGGCCTCCGAGCCACCGGAACCATTCACGCCAAAGACACTGCCATCATCTCAGCGCAGGTAATGGGCCGCATCGAGCAGGTGCCGGTTCGCGCCGGCGACATGGTCCGCGCGGGGCAGACGCTCGTCGTCCTCGATGGCGCCGCGCTGAGCCAATCTGTCGCGCAGGCTAAGGCCGGAGTCGCCGTTGCGCTGAATCAAGAGGACGTTGCCCGCGCCAACGCCAGCCTCGCATCCAGCACGCTCACGCGTTACAAGCAGTTGCTGGCCGACAAGAGCGTAAGCCCGCAGGAGATGGATGAAGTGACGCAGCGTGCCGAAACCGCTCAGTCGCAACTCGACGCGGCGCGCGCTCAGACCGAACAGGCTCGCGCGCAGGCCACGAGCGTACAAACGATGCTCGGCTACACGCGCCTCATCGCACCGTTCGGCGGCGTCGTATCGGCCCGCATGGCCGATCCGGGAACCATGGCGGCGCCGGGAGTGCCTCTTCTACAAGTCGATCGCGCGGGGCCGCTGCAACTGCAAGTCGCTGTCGATGAATCGACATTAACCGCCGTGCACCTGGGCATGAAGGTTAGTGCCGCCGTAGACGGAATCGCGCAGCCACTGGCCGGCAACGTCAGCGAGGTGGTCCCCACCGCCGATCCCGCAAGTCATAGTTTCCTTGTCAAAATCGACCTGCCGCCATCCAGCCAGTTGCGCGCGGGCATGTACGGGTCGGCGGAATTCGCAAACGGCATGCGAGCCGCGATCCTGGTTCCACGCTCAGCCGTCATCGAGCGTGGCTCGCTTAACTGCGCCTACGTAATCGACGCGCAGGGCATTGCGCAGCTTCGCTACCTCACGTTGGGGGCGACGGACGGCGATCTTGTTGAAGTCCTCTCCGGGATTGCACCTGGCGACCAGCTCGTCGATGCTCCAGGCGACAAAGACTTTGGCGGCAAGCGCATCGCGGCCCAAAACGGGGTTCAACCATGACCCCTCAACTGAGACTTGCGGGCCGCCTCGCCAAGGCGTTCCTCAATTCAAAGCTCACGCCGCTGTTCATCATTACCTCGCTGGCCATTGGCGTTTTTGCCATCCTCGTGATTCCGCGCGAAGAAGATCCGCAAATTCTCGTGCCTATGCTCGACATCACCACGGCGATGCCCGGTGCCTCGCCCGCTGAAGTCGAGCAACGTGTCACAGCGCCGATCGAGACCCTAGTGCATCAGATCTCGGGCGTCGAATACGTCTACTCCACGTCCGGCCCCGGTCAAAGCCTGGTCATTGTTCGCTTTCTCGTCGGCACGCCGCAGGAGGACGCGCTCATCAAGGTCTACAGCAAGCTCTATTCCAATTTCGACCTTCTGCCGCCCGGCGCTTCGCAGCCCATCGTCAAAGCCAGGTCGATTGACGACGTTCCGATCCTGGCCATGACACTGTGGGGTCCGCACTATAACGGCTATCAACTTCGTGCCATCGCCGACGAAGTTCAGCACAACATCGAGCAGATTCCCGACGTCTCTGAAACCAGCGTGATCGGTGGTTTGCCGCGCACCATGCGCGTCGTGCTGAGCACGGAGAAGCTGAATGCCTACAGCCTCTCGCCCATGGCGATCGTGGGCCGGTTGCAGAGCGCCAACGCCAGCCTGCAGGCCGGCAGCTTTTCTGAAAACAACACTGAAATCCGCGTCGACGCAGGAAATCTTTTCGCCAGCACGCGCGACCTCGAATCGGTTGTTGTCAGCGTGAGCAATGGCCAGCCCGTTTATCTCCGCGATGTCGCGGAGAAGATCGTCGATGGTCCTGCCGAACCGGCGGACTATGTGCTCTTCGGCGAGGCGGGCTTGCAACCGCAGCAATATCCGGCCGTCACCATCACGGTCGCGAAACGCAAAGGCACCAATGCAACTGACATTGCCAACGCTGTTCTCGCCGGTGTCCATCACATGCAGGGCGTTACTGTGCCCAGCGACGTCACCATCACCACAACGCGCAACTACGGCGATACGGCCAAGGCCAAGTCTGATGAATTACTCGAGCACCTGTTGTTGGCCACTCTCTCCGTCACCTTTCTCGTCGCTTTATTCCTCGGATGGCGCGAATCGGGCGTTGTGCTTCTGGCCATCCCCGTCACCCTCGCGCTCACCATGTCAGTCTTCTATCTCCTCGGCTACACCATTAACCGCGTGACGCTTTTCGCTCTTATTTTTTCCATCGGCATCCTGGTTGACGATGCCATCGTCGTTGTCGAGAATATCGTCCGGCATTATCGCCTTCCGGAAAATCGCAGCCGGCCGCGCGCCGACGTCACAGTCGAAGCCGTGGCTGAAGTCGGCAATCCCACGATCCTCGCCACCTTCGCAGTCCTCGCTGCGGTTCTGCCCATGGCGATGGTCCACGGCCTCATGGGCCCCTACATGCGCCCCATTCCAGTTGGCGCATCGGCGGCCATGCTCTTCTCATTAATGGTCGCGTTCGTTGTTTCGCCCTGGGCGGCAATGCGCCTGCTTGGCCGGCATCTCGAGGGCGCGTATCTGCTTGAGCCGGAGCACGAAAACTGGCGCACGCGACTCTATCGCCGCGTTATGACGCCGCTCATCGCTTCGTCGCGCAACCGCCTCTTTTTCTTCATCGGTGTCGCCGTGCTGCTCCTTATCTCTGTCGCTCTCGTGCCTCTCAAGCTCGTGCGCGTCAAAATGCTTCCCTTCGACAACAAGAGCGAGATTCAGGTCATCGTCAACATGCCAGAGGGCACTCCGCTCGAACAGACACTCCGCGTCACTCAGGCGTTGGGCGACGTGCTCTCGCACCAGTCCGGCGTTCTCAACTATCAGGAGTACGCAGGCACGGCCGGCCCTTACAACTTCAACGGGCTGGTGCGCCACTACTACATGCGGCACACGTCCAACCAGGCAGACATCCAGGTTAATCTGCTGCCCGCAAGCCAGCGCAGCGAGCAAAGCCATGCCATCGCCCGGCGGCTGCGCCCACTGCTTGACCAGATTGGCAACCAATTTGGCGCGCGCATTCAGGTCACTGAAGTTCCACCCGGCCCGCCTGTGCTGCAAACCCTCGTCGCTGAAATCTACGGTCCAGATCTCGACGGGCAGATTCGTGTCGCCGACCAAATCAAATCCGTCTTTCTCGGCACGCCAGGAGTCGTCGATACCGACTCGTACATCGACGATCCGCAGCCGCGTCTCACCATTCGCGTGGATCAGGTGAAGGCCGCGCAGCACGGGATTGCGGTTTCCGATGTGGCTCGTTCTCTCGCGCTTGTCACATCGGGCGCGCAAGCCGGACTGCTCCATGACCCGGCCGTGCGTGAGCCGATCCCACTCGTCGTCGAGCTCGACCGCTCCGACCGCTCCTCGGAAGAAGCTCTCGAAACCGTCAAGCTGCCGAGCTCCGACGGCTCAATGGTTTCTCTGCGCGAACTCGTCACCATCGATCGCGGCGTGATTCCGCAGAATATCTACCATAAGAATCTGAAGCGAGTCGTTTACGTCACGGGAGACGTGGCCGGAGCGGAAGAGAGTCCGGTCTATGCCATCCTCAAGATGAACCAGCAGCTCGACCACCTCACGCTCCCCGCCGGCTACACACTCAAGCGTTACAACGCCGAGCAGCCCGACTCCACCGATCATTACTCGATGAAGTGGGATGGCGAATGGCAGGTCACCATCGAGGTTTTTCGTGATCTGGGTATTGCCTTCGCCGCCGTTCTCGTCCTCATTTACGTTCTGGTCGTCGGCTGGTTCCGGTCCTTCATCGTGCCCCTCATCATCATGGCGCCCATTCCGCTCACGCTGGTCGGTATTCTTCCCGCGCACGCCATACTAGGCGCCTTCTTTACCGCGACTTCAATGATCGGCTTCATCGCCGGCGCCGGCATTATCGTGCGCAACTCCATCATCCTTGTCGACTTCATCGAGATGCGCCGCCGCCAGGGCGCCCCGCTGGCTCAGGCGGTCATCGATGCGGGCGCGATCCGATTCCGTCCCATGCTGCTCACTGCGGCTGCCGTGGTTGTGGGTGCCAGCGTCATCCTCACCGACCCCATCTTCCAGGGGCTCGCTGTCTCACTCATGGCGGGAGCCATTGCTTCCACATTTCTTTCGTGGCCCACCATTCCCATCCTCTACTACATGATTCACGCGGGCCATGAGGATTCCGTCGAACCAAATCTCGCCAATCAGGAAGGAGAAACACAATGACCGTTGAACGTGGATTGCGCCTGCTCGCAAGCGTCGTGGTGCTCCTGTCGCTTGATCTCGCTTACTTCTTCTCGCACT
This sequence comes from uncultured Acidobacteriaceae bacterium, assembly GCA_963789425.1. GTDB lineage: Bacteria > Acidobacteriota > Terriglobia > Terriglobales > Acidobacteriaceae > Telmatobacter. The sequence goes on from CAWBKM010000004.1 coordinate 105,149, forward strand.
ACTGGCTGTGGCTCACGGTGTTTGTAGGGCTCAACCTGTTGCAGTCGGCCTTCACCAACTGGTGCCCGGCCATGATGATCCTGCGCGCCATGGGCCTGAAAGAAGCCGGCTCCGAGAGCCAGGTGTGAATCTCAGCCGCCGCTGACACCTCGGTCCATACGCTGGAAAACAGCCGAGATCGCTAAAGGTTCCGATCAACAGGACAGATGCCAACCAACGTTCGATCCGGTAGGGAGGATCACTACCGGAAAACACTCGTTCCGTCACCGGTCTAAAAAGCGACACTTGCCCCGCTCCTGCCTGCGAAGTCACCTGCCAGACTGCCGTCCTATCGCATCTTCGTATACTTTGCCAGTTTCCGGCGACCTGTTAGCTGTTGAAAGTATTTGAAGTGGGGGCTTGGCCCGCAAGAGGTCGTTAGTTCGAATCCAATCGTAATACCATTCATTCACTCTCTGATTCACTGACCGCAGCCTTTTCCGGGCCAATAAATACCAGCCTGTCTTATGTTTGGCGCCGTGATATGCTCAACCCAGATTTAGCGCGGTTCTCCAGTTAGAACGTGGCATTTCCATTTCGGCGCAGGTGGCTTTTTCTTGAGGAAACAGCCGCTCGGCAGTCATGGCTTCGTCCCGCGGCAACTGGAGAACTGGCACAGGGAGCATCGTCCATCACCGCGCCATGGCCTCTCAAGAGTCAAGTTCGCCGCCGCGGCCCCGCCTGGTGGTTCAAATCGGCGTAACGGGCCATCGGCCCAACAGGCTATCCCCCGATGTCGCGGCGAGCCTGCCCGGTCAATGCGAACAGGTTCTCAGAGCCATCGCCACACTGGCCTCGGACGCACGCGATCCTCTCCTTCATTCGCCCCAAACCCCGCTCCTGCGCATCCTCTCTCCGCTCGCCGAGGGTGCTGACCGCATCGTCGCCCACGCCGGCCTTACCCTTGGCGCGGATCTGCAATGCCCCCTCCCATTCCTCGCAGCCGAGTACTGCCACGATTTCGAAGACGCTGCCTCCCGCGACGAGTTCCACGATCTCCTCGCGAAGGCCACCGCGGTTTTTCAGATTGAGGGTTCAAGAGCCAGAGAGGACGAGTCCTACGAACGTGTCGGGCGTATGGTTGTGGAGCAGTCCGATCTGCTGATCGCCATCTGGGATGGCGAACCGGCAGCAGGCAGGGGCGGCACAACGCAGATCGTGGAAGAAGCCCTGGCGCGGCATACGCCCGTTGTCTGGCTCAATGCGTCCGAACCGAAGGACCCATGCATTCTCCGAGCCGATAAGTCGGGCAAACGCCAAACCCGCGCATTGGATGAGCTGAAGTCGATTTTTGACGCGCGCTTTTCCGATCACGGAGACGGCGAGAATGGCTTCAGCTTCAGCCATGCCTATTTCGCTGAGAAGCAACCGAGCTTCGATCCAGGCCGGATCTTCCGTATCTTTCGCGATCTTGTCGCCCGCGGCCGCATTCGCATTGGATCATGGCGCGTTCCGATTTTCGAGAAGTCGTCGCGCGACGAATGGGAGCAGATGATTGCCAGGTCCCCCGGCCTGCCAGAAGACACGCACGGCTACCTGCTCGACCGGCTCTGCCCCCATTATGGCTGGGCAGACGGACTATCGACTTACTATGCCGGAGTTCTTCGCTCGACCGCGCTGGCGACTAGCCTCATGGCTGCTTTCGCTGTCCTGGTTCCGATGGCGGATTACGTCTGCGGACGACACGGCATTGACTTGGGCAGAGTTCCCGCGCTTACCGAGTTCTCTCTGATCGTCATCATTCTCGCCATTACCTGGCACGGCCGCCGGAGACGCTGGCATGAGCGCTGGCTCAACCTGCGCCAACTGGCCGAACTCTTGCGCCAATACTGTTACCTGGCCATGCTCGGCTGCGCGCTGGCCGCACCGCCGCCCCCGGCTCACTTCCGATCTGGATTCGATCGTTCCTGGGTTGACGGCATGTTTCGCAACATCGCGCGCGACCTCGGCCTGGTAAACGCGGTCATCAACCAGGCCTATGTCTCCTCTGTCGCCAAACTGATCGCGGACATCCTTGAGGGCCAGGTGAAGTACCACGAAGGCAACCACGAAACGATGCATAAGTTAAGCCATCGCCTCCACCTCATCGGCACGGCTTTGTTCATCGGAACGGGGCTTGCCTGCGTTTGGCATGTGATCTTCGGTGAATCGCCTTGGCTACTTTTGCTGGCAACCGTGCCGCCAGCCTTTGGCGCCGCGTTCTACGGCATCGCCAATCACGGCGAGTTTTCGCGCAGCGCCGACCGCTCGCTGGCCATGGCGCAAGAACTCGAGGCGATTCGCTCGGCAGGGCTGGACAAGGCGCTGACTTCGCCGCACGAGACTTTCGCGGCGCTGCGCCAGACCGCCGAAAAACTGGCAAGCGTTATGATTGCTGAAACCATGGATTGGAGCTTTGTCTTCCGCTATCGCACGTTGAATCTTCCCGGCTGATCGTTGCCGCTGATTACGGGTTTGAAAATGGAAAAGCGCATCGAAAAAATCTTCCTCATTAGCTTCGCCGTCTTTGCCCTCGGGCTCGGCTTCTGGGGTTACGCAAGAGTCGGCAGCGGATACACTGCCGGGGGGGCGTGGCAGCCTGTTCACCCATTGACGGCGCTGGAGGCCATTCGGTGCCTCATATCCTCCGTCGGACTTCTCAGGCTCTACGATCTTTTCCAACCGGGTAAGGATCCCTGGCAATTGATTGTCGCCCAGATCGCGGTTCCCGGCATTGCACTCTTCTCCGCTTTGCAACTCTTTGTCACCGGAGTCAGAAAGAACCTCCGCACGGCGATGGCGCGCCGCAAATCGAACCATTCCATCGTTTGCGGCATTGGCGACGTGGGCATGCAGATCGTTCAGAATCTTCGCGCCGCGCATCATCTTATTGTTGCCATCGATCTCCAGGGGGATTCGCCCAATGCTGCAACCTGTGAGAAAGCTGGAGTTCCGGTGCTTCAGGGCGACGCAAAGAGCCCCCATGTACTCCTCGCCGCGGGAATCCGCCGTGCACAAACGGCGATCGTCTGCACCGGATCTGACAGTGAGAACATGGACATCGCACTTCAAATCAACGCCATCCATTCCGAGCCGCCGCTTCGGAAAGCGGGCGCAATTCAGGTGTTGGCCGAACTGCGCAATGACTGGATGCACAAGCGCCTAATTGCCAGCGATAAGCGATCTCTCGGCTCGGCGCATGTCGATCTGCGCCTCTTCAATTCTTTCAACGCCACTGCGCGCATGCTCATCAAGCGACTGCGTCTGCCGCCCAGCCCCGAGTTCGAAGCGCGCACCTTCGTCCTGATTGGCTTTGGCGCCTATGGCCATGAGATTGCGCTTCACCTCATTCGTTCTTCGCCGGTCGCATTGGGCGAGAGACTCAAAATCATCGTTTTCGACCAGGAGGCGGAAGCGGCCAGAGAGAAATTCCTCATCACCAACCCCTCAGCGGCGGAGATGGCCACTATCGAGTTCGTCGCCGCAAGCGTCGCGCCCGGATCTTCCGACCTTGCACACGTTGTCGAACCGGCGTTGGAGTCGGCCGGGCCTTTGCTCGGCATTGCGCTTGCTTTGGGCGACGACGAGATGAGCCTTTGCGCTGCGCTTGAAATGCGCTCTTTGCTTGATCGCAACGGTCATGTGCACGTTCCCGTCTACGTGCGCCTCGAGCACTATCGCCGGCTGGGCGAGGTGGTGCGCACCATCGAAGATATTTCTGCCTTCGGCGATCGCCTGCAAGTCTTCGGAACCCTCGAAGAAACGCTGAGCGCCGATGTGCTTCTCGGGTCCCGCCTGGACGCATTCGCGCAGGCACTTCACGAGGACTACCGGCAGCGCTCTCAGGGCACGATTAATCCCCAGGCCAACGTCCCCTGGCGAGAGCTTCCTGAGTTTATGAAGATGTCAAATCGCTGGCGGGCAGATCACACGCCTTTGCTCATGGAACTCACCGGCTTGCACTTGGAAACGGACGTGCCATCGCCTGCCGTTCTGAAACTGAGCGACGAACAAATCGAATCGCTTGCAAGGCTCGAACGCCGCCGCTACACCATCGAGCGCGGCCTCATCGAGCGCCGCTTCGGCTCCGCGCAGAGCCAGGACATACCTGATTGGGACGAACTCAGCGATGACCAGAAAAATTCGGAAAGGAGAGAGGCCGCCCGGTTGCCCGAAATCATGGCTGGTCTTGGTATTCAGCTGCATCCTGTTCGCCCTGTGCGCCTCTACGGCAAGTGGTTGCCGAGCGCACCAGCGGAGCTCGAAAAGTTCCGTGTTGCTTCGGCTTCCGATCATTGCAACCTGATCGTCGATCTCGACGAGCCCGACGCAGTGCGCGCTGCCGTGCGCGCGCTGTCCTTGCCTTCATTCAGCCTCTGGCTTTTCTCGGCAGACGAGCCCCGCGAGTTCTGGCTGCGCAAGCCGCAGGACCAACCCCCCGACCATGCTCTCCTGATTCAGCGCGCCAACGGCTGGTCGTTTCGCAGCCGCGTCACCCTGGACGCATGACTTCTCCTTATTCTGCGAAACCCATTGACGTTCCCCGTCCTTTCTTGGATTATGGAGGCACACCAGCGGTTCCGCGGTTACTTTGTCTTCAAGCTGTCGACGCCAAGTGGATTGTTCCTGAAAAAGCCACTTCTCGCCGCAGCTGAAAACGGCTACAACACGTGCGGAACCCCTTAACTTTAGGGCCTGTCTCCCCACGCGATTCCATGGAGGCCGCTATGCCTACACCCTTGTCGTTCGTCCGTTGCGTTTCCCCGCTATTCGTTGCCAGTGCCCTTTCGCTGCTGCCTCCGTGCGCCCTTCAGGGACAGTCAACAACGACCCAGACGACGCAGACGACCCAGATCGACTACACCGGAAGCCTCTATGGCTACTACAGAATGGAATTTAACGAGCCAGATCAAAATCATCTGTCTCCTGTGAAGAGCTTTCTCGACTTTCGCAAATCCGATTCGAGCCGGTTGCTGCTCGGCATGGGCGACAACTTTGGTCCCGAGTTTGGCGCGTCCATTCAGCTTGAAAACCTCAATACGCCTGACCCTTCGCAAGGCGGCTGCAAACTACCCCAAACCGTAGATCCTGGCACCAAAGAAACCCGCCCGGAGAGCCTATATAAAGACGACGCACGCGTCGCTCCCAGAGCCAATTGCGATAACGTCCTCAATTTTCTGATGCACGCAGGATTTCGCGCCGTCGTGCCCGGAAGCCAGGATTTTATGTATACCGCGCAATGGCTGCGCGTGTCGGCGCTCCTCCTGTCGAACGCCGTCCGAGATCCTCAGCAGGCTGCGGAGATCGACAATCACGATCACGCGACCTATGTTCTCGGTGCCAACTTGCGCATCTCCCTGAAAGGTCAACGCTGTCCTTTGCTCTTCAGCCAGAATCCCCTCGGCCGAGACGCGTTCCGCTGCATCGCCGATGCTACCGGGCTCATGCCCGAGCCTCTCGATTGGCTTACCCGCCTCGATCGCTTGAGTCGCCAGTCTTCGGGCCAGTCGGCCAACCCCACGGTCGAGGCCATTCAGCAGTTGGCCTCTGAAAGTACTGCCAAGGCCGCTGGAAGGCAATCGGTGCTGGATGAACTTGCTCAGGATGAGCTTAAGATTCTGCAGTCCGCCTGGGGTGCGCGCCTTGGCTCGCTCGTACCGCCTGGGAACGACGCTTCCGGAAAAGAGACTCACAGTGCGCAGGGACTCGTCGAGCTGGCTGGCACGGGTTCCATCAATCAAAAGACGTTAGAGCAAATCCTGAGCGTACTCAACCAATTCGATTTGGTTGATTCGCCCGGGCACCCTCCTGACTCCGCGGATCGCGCCGACTTCAACACCTATCGAGCCTCATTAGTAACAGTCCTCGGCAATCTTAGTAAGCTTGCCGATCCCAGCCTCTCCCCCAACCCCAGTAAAGAACTCCTGAAGAAAACCCTTGGCGATTGCGCGAAGGGGGGGAGCATTGGCCCGTGCTTCGTGCTGACGGCAGATGCGCGTGTTGCCGCGGAAAATGGCCTGCTCCGCACCTTGGCGACGGAAGAAAAGGACATCGGCTACACGGTTGCGCAGTTGGCTGACGGCAGCAGTATTTTGATTATTGGCGTCACGGGCCAGAGCACGATGAAGGCGGTCTCGCAAACCAATGTCCGCTTGTGTCCGGGCTCCGGCGCGGATCCCGTCAACGCCTTCGGCGCTTGTGGCGACCGTGTTACTTCAGGAGATGGCAATGCGGTTGCCGACGATCCTGTTCCGATCACCGAAGCCATTGTCCGCGGGGCCGAACTTCTGGCTGCCGACCAGGGCCAGCGCCCATTCGACAGGATTGTGGTGATGGCCCAGATGCCTCACACGGAAGCAGAGGTTCTGTCGCAACGCGTCTCGACGCTACTCGGGCTTGATGCGGTCGCGGGCCATCCGTATCAGGTGGACGTCGTAATGAGTGAAGCCGAATCCGGGTACGGCACGCCACACCTCGATCTCAGTTACGCCGCCTCAGCCGGGGGCAATCACTCAGCACCCGTTGTGGGCCCGATTCCCAGCTACAATCCTCAAACCGGCGACTACCCCGGCAGAGTCTCGCGCATCACTTTGGCTTCTCCCTCCGGTCAAAGCTTCTCGCTGACCAACGATCCGGATGACATCTTCCGGCCGGATCCAGTCAAGGGCGCCAATCCCACCACGATCGAGCTGCTTTCTCAATTGATGGCCCAGTTGCAGAACGCTCCCGCACCCCAGCCGATTGTTGGTTCCGATCAGGCGAGCAAGGCTGAATTTCAACTCCTTAATGATTTGGAGAAAGCGGCGCATCCCAACGCCGACGTAGTCCTGTTGCAGAGCCGCGACGTGGAACTGGACGCGATGGGACCGGGGTACACCGACTATAGCGTTTGCGCCAATGAGACCGAGCATCCTGATCTCTGCAAGCTGCGCGTCGCCCTCGACCGCATTTTCTGGAAGGGCGACTACCTGGAGTATGTGGCTGTTACCGGCAAGAGCCTGAAAAGTATGCTCGCGGAGTCGGAAGACGAGATGGCCCAGCAGGCACAACTCGCCGATACCGGTCTCTCGCAGGAGTGGCTCATCTCCTACGGCATTGTGCAGTCAGCTCTCACCAACCTCACTGAAATCAACCAGAACGGCGAGCCCCTGTGGATTCCTGTCGACCCGGCTTGCATGGGCGACTCGCCCAACCAGAGCACCTACTGCGTCGGAGGAACTCCTGTCTCAGACGATGCCTATTATTGGTTGGTGACAAGCGATCAGTTGGCCCAGGATAAGGCTGTCTACGGCACGCTTGAGAGCCTTCCATCGAAAAACCACCAAAGAACAGACGTTTACATTACCGCGCCTCTATCGCACTACATCCTCGCGTCCCTGCACCTTCCCAGCCCCGGCAACAATCCGAGCAGCAACGTCCAGGTCGCCGCGCTGGCTCTGTCTTCCGGTACGGCCGAAAAGGCGATTACGAGCCAGAACGAAGTTTTTCAGCAAATGCCGCTTTGGCAGATCGATTTCGCCAAGGTCATCGCCAGCTTCAATTCGCGGGCGCCAGTGAACGGCAACAGTTACGTCGGCGCCTTTTTTCAGGGAGTCTCCGATCCCCGTGCCTATGCACCAGCGTCGCAGGAATTGGATCTTGAACTCGCCAACAGAATTACGGGAACTTTTTTCCGGCCCGGCGATGCCAAGGTCCTTACGCCTATCTCCATCGGCGAACAGACCAATTTCGGCTACGACCGCGCGGTCATTGGGAACATTACCGGCAAGCCCATCAACGCGTCTTACGTGCTGAACAATCTTACCGAGGCCGCCTTCTTGCAGATTCGATTGAACGCCAGAAGCAAGGCGGGAGGCGCGCCCAGAGTGTGGTCAACGCCACGAAGCCTGTTGGTTCTTACGCCGCTCCAATACCAGGTCAACATCGACACGCCGTATATCTTCTTTCCCTTTTCGGCTGGCCAGGTTCCATCTGGCGAGCTTACAGTCCAGCTCCCGCGCGTCTCGGGTTGGAACGAGCGCGCCGGCTTCAGGGAAGAGTTCGGGTCTAACCGCGCCAAATCTTTCTTCATGAACGGTAGCTATTTTGAAACAGGCATGGAGTTCAGCACGCAAAACGGCAATTTGTCATCGCTGACCTTGCAGACCATTACGACGGGCGGTCCGGTGCAAAAAACCTGTCCCGTCAACTCCAACATCACGCTGCAAACGTGTTTCAGCTCCTCCACCTATGGCACGCCCGCGCCTCCGAAGCCGCTCACGATCAACAGCACGACAACAATTGTCGGCTCACCTGCCGTAAGGACCCTTTATTCACCCGGCTACTACTGGACTCTCCACTTCCAGAACCATCTCTTCGGCAAGAATCCAGCGAGCCAAATCAACCTCGTCACCGATAGTTCAGGCGACTACTTCTTCGGCCGCCCCATCGCCTCGGAACTGCCCACGCAAACGGAGTACGCCATTCCTTTGAGCCTGGCGCTGATCCTCCCCTCCAAAGGTAATCTCACCTTTGCCCCGACCTACTCAGGCTTTTTCTACAAGGCTCAACTGAGCAGTCAAAACCTGGTGGTGAATTCCTTTTCGATCGCGGCACGCTGGTACTTCGCACGCGATGCTCGCGTGCCCCTGCGCCGTCAGATTCCGCTCCAGGGTCCCGCATCCGCGGATCAAACCCATACCGGAAAGGGCCACTGAGAGATCTGCGTGGGTGTTGGTCCTCGTCCGTCAGGCAGGCTGCTCGTGGTTGTGCGGCCGGTCTCGAAGCAGGCCGTTGCCCTTGGTCAGCCACGCGATGCCAAAGGCGATCAGCGCCAGAGATTCGCATGTCAGCAGCGGGTTGATCGGCCTGAGGAATCGCTCCGCGCCCGCAATATTCAGGCTGACCATCACGGCATCGCAGGTCAGAATCACCGTGCCGCAGGTCGCGTAGACGACGTTTCTGTGGCGCTTGCGTCGCGTGAGGGTTTTTCCCGGCGCGGTCTTGCGAAAAAGGACCAGGCAGAAGAATGCCAGTACGAGAAAAAGCTGCGCCGCAAAAACCGTGTGAACCGTGTTCAACTCCAACTGCAGCGGCGTGTGCACAGGGTCTCGCGGATTGACTGAAGGGCACAGTGCCACACCCAGCGCGAGAAATCCAGCCAGATACCCAGTGATCTCATCGATCCAGTCGTATCCCCGGGAGCACATCAGGAACGCCGCGATCGCGCACAGGCCTCCCACTTGGCAATCCCGCATCGACGTCCAGTGATAGTCGCTGATCGACCGCTGCAGCAGGGGGTGGGGCAGCGCATGGCTTGGTCCGATGAGCGAGAGCAGAATCGTTCCGCCGGCGAGAACGAAGGGCAGGAGCAGCGCGATGGTGCCGACCATCCTGCGCATCGCGTGATGCGACAGGACGGCGGGATTCTTGTACGTCGCGTGATTCATCGTGCCAGTCACGACGGGTTTCCTCAGGACGAAGCAGAATACCGCATTTCCTTCCCTTGCGGCATCCGCCGAATCCCTGAAGATACCCCTTCGATCTCTCTCATCGGCCCGATGTCTCCGAGCTTTAGCCTGTGCCCATGGGCTCCACTGCGTTGAGCTTGCGCCAAAGAATCGATGCGTTCATCGCAGCGGTTCCTGCCGGTAGAGTTGCGCCGTATGCCGCATCGTCACTCGAAGCGCCATCCCGGCCATTCCCAGCGTTGCAATCGTCCCGCCCAGGTCGAACAGCAGCATTTTGTGCCCGAAGACCGTCGAATAGGGACTGCGCAGCGCCGCCAGCGTGCCCGCCGCCAGCAGAATCCGAATCTCCGTCGGACCAAAAATCCCCTGCGAAAGCTCAAACGTTTTGAGCGTGTAGGTGGCCAGGTAGCTCTCGCTTGAGAGCACCAGAAACGCGATGAGCATGGCCATCGCCGTCTCCCAGTGCAGCAGCCCGCTCCAGCCAAGCCCGCACATCAGCGCCACCGAGCCCAGAACGTCCACGATATGGTCCACGTAGAATCCGTATCGCGGCCGCTCCTGCCTGCGCACGCGCGCCAGCGTCCCGTCCAGGCTGTCGCCCAGCCAGTTCAGCGCCAGGCACGCAATCGCCAGCAGCAGAATCCGCCGGTCGTATCGCGACAACGCATAGCAGATGCCCGCTCCAATCTGCGCGCTCAGCCCCACCAAGGTAAGTTGGTCTGAACTGACCCATCGCGGCGCGCGCTCGGCCATCCACTGCAAGGCTCGCTTCTCCATCCGCGCCGTCAACGCCTGGTTTACACGCCGCGCATTTTCAAATCCTCGTTCGTGCTTCACTGCAACAATCTGTGCGCCCATCTTCGTCCCCTTTCCCGATGCCGCATCTCGGCGACTTCTTCGCGGCGCTACTTCTTCAGCGCGTCCCGGGTCGCCCGCAACGTAAACTCCAGCGATTCCCTCGGCACACTCTCCACAAAAGGTCCAATGGCCCACCCCAACCCCACCGGAATCGACCGCGTAAGCGAGACCGACTCAATCTGGATGTACAGCCCGCCGTCCGCTTCTTCGTAGTTCCAATATGTGTTCATTCGCCAAAGGAAACCGTGCTCTTCCCTCGGGCTCAACGCGTGCTCCTGCGCTGTGCCGGCCTGGGAGATCTCGCTGATCTCCGTGCTGCGCGAAACGCAGTACTGATGCTGGGCATCCAGCCTTCCAAACGAGACGTCGTACGTTCCGTCCATCACGAACGTCAAAATGTGGTGCTGCATCACGCGCATCGTCACCTGGTATTGATCGCCTTGTTGCACAATCGCTCGCGCCCGCAACACCTGCGGCGAATAGGACTTCGGATAGGCGTCGAAATCCCTTAACACGCGTTCAAAATCGGCGGCTGTCGCTCCTGGAAAGAATGCAGCCCCTCGCCAGTCATGAATGAGCGCTCCGGGCAACTCCAGGCCAGTCGCCGGGGTCAGTTGTTGGGTGACTATATCGCCTCGCCGCAGGCGCGCTCGGTCCACGGGAGCGAGAAAACGAGCTTCCGACCCATCTTGCTTTGCGATGCGCGAGTCCACGCGGCTGACATACGTTTGGAACCCCGCAAGAGCCTCAGGAGTGGGCTCTTCCGCGGCAAGCCCCGCAGCAATCGCAAGCAGGAGCACTGAGCCAGCCTTTTGAAGCCATCGCGATTTCGCCGCCCGCTTGTTTGCCATGTTCCTCACCTTACCTTTTCGACGATCAACGGGCAATGCACGCCGCCTCATTCGGCAGCGAATGATTCTCCTCGCGCAATTGCTTGCATCCGTTGAACTTCCAGCAAATCATCCTTTGCTCCGGCGGGATGTCGATTCAACTCTCTATCGTCTAAACTGATCGAAAGACATGGCGGACTTGAGGAGCGACCTTCGGCCGGCACAGCGCTATCGCTTTGGAGTCTTTGAAGCGGACGCCGCCACTGGCGAGTTGCGCAAGCAGGGAATGCGCGTCAAGCTGAATGCCCAGCCGTTCCAGGTTCTGCTCATGCTGCTCGACTGCTATGTGGACCGGCCCGGCCAACTGGTTACACGCGACGAGATCTCCCGCGTGCTATGGCCAGAAGGCACTTTCGTCGACTACGAACACGGGGTCAACTCCGCGGTCAACCGCATCCGAGAGGCCCTCGGAGACACGGCCGGCAGTCCACGGTACGTCGAGACTCTCGCCCGCCGCGGCTATCGTTTCCTGGCGCCCGTCGAACGGATCGGTTCCGGCGATGCTCAGCAGCCCGCGCTCGACGAGTCCAAAGCATCTGCGCTCGTCGAACCAGCGGCGCACGCTTCTCATTCTGAGCCGCAATCACGCAGGAGGATTCTCTCCACTCCGGAAGATCTTCCCAAGACTTCCTTTCCGGTGGTGCAAACCCTCTTCGTCCTCTTTCAGCTCATGTATCTGGGCTTCTATATTGGAGCGCTTGCCAATCTCGCGGAGATCGAAGATCTCTTTTCGCCACTGCCCGCCACCACGCTGGTATTCCGCGTCGTATTCGTTACAGCCGCCATTCTCATTCCAGCGCGCGCCTTCGTACTGTGCGCAGCACTCTTTCATGCGCCGGGATTTCGCGCTAAATTCATGACGCTCTGGCCGTTTCTGCTCGTCTTCGACGAACTGTGGTCGCTGGCGCCCTTCTTGCTGTTGCACCACATCAACTTCGGTCTGGCGCTGGCCTGCACCGCGCTTCTCGTCTACTCGCCGTTCGCACAGCGTTCCATCGTCCTGATGGGCGCGGGCAGCGCACCTCACGCGCTCGAGCAGCCTCGCTAGCCGCTGAATCTCCGGGTCCCCTAAGCCTCAGTTTGATTCAAAAGTCCGTATGGAACCGGAACGCAGAAATCGCCACGGGTCCGCGCGCCTGGTTATATCCGGGATTGGTCACGTATTGAAAATCGTAGGAAACTGAGAACCCTCGCCATAGGTGAGCGGTGTAGAAAGTTTCGACGATCTTCTCGCTGCCGTAAGTCAGGCCGCCGTCACCGAGCAGGAATCCCAGCCCGCCCAGCCCAAGATATTGCTGATGCGATGCCACGATCCCGTTCGTCACAAAAGCTACGCCGGCTCGATCGTTGCTGCGCCGCCAGGCGTCGCCCATGGCCAGCCCGCCGATCTGCACCGTCCGGTCGTCTTCGGTGTAGCAATAGGTCTCGTTGCGCCCATCGCTCCAGCCCAGCCGCATGAACACGCCTACATCCTTCAGAATCTCCTGCTGCATGTTCAGGCCAAAGCCATAACGGTGCCGTCCCTCCCTACGCGTGGCAATAATGTCCGGCGTCGCAGTCTCGCCTGCGAGGAACTCCGCATTCGCCTCGCGGTAGTTTCCCATGTTGCCATGATTCAGATAACCCAGCAGCCGCACCGTGCCGTCGCGATGCAGAATGTGTTCGCCCGGTCGCTTCTAACTCAAGGTTCTCCGCGCGCGAACGCGCCAGATCGGCATCCAGAAACGCGCTGTTCGCAACCTTCGGCATCAGCGCTTCGGCGAATCGCACCGACTCGCGAGGGATCGTCGTATTCCACGATGACTGCATCTGTGTAGCCCCTCGTGTTTGACGCCACGTCGTAGGCGCCATCGTCGTCCACTGTCCAGTTCAGGAACTGAAGGTTGCTGTCGGAACCATAATCGTTCACATCGAAGAAATCCGTCAGGTCCATCTTGCCTGCGCGCAACTCCAGCCGGCGGGCGGGGACCGTGGTGGCCAGATGCAGTTCGTCGCGCGGATCGGGGCTTGGGACTCGCTTGCTGGTGAGCGGGACGATCTCACGGAGCATCAACTGCGCAAGATAGGGGGCATCTTTCTGTGACACGCCTTCTCTCACTCGCACCGCATCGAGGTTCACAAATCCCGCCAGTCCGACAGTATCCGAAATGCCGTTTCCGGTCGCGTCTTCGATATCGGCAGAGACCTCGGTCGATTGCGAGAGCTCGTATCCAGTGAAAAGCGTCAGCAGGTGCGTGGTTGCGTTCTGCCCCCAGTTCGTCAGGCTGTTGGGTCCGCTGTACTTGGCCCTGAATGCGCCGTGACCCTGCAAGATCACGTTTGCCTGGCCTGAAATCCAGTACCGCGCTGTCAATGAGTGCGGGAAAGTAGTTTCGACATCGGCGCTCGCGTCGTCCCCACTCGAGTCTTGATTCGCAGCCTGGCCGGAACCCGCGCCGCCCGGCGCCGCTTGTCCCTTGTCCGTTTGAGCGGGTCCCGCAGCTTGCGCGTCTACCCGCTGCGGCCACCAGCTCACTGCTAGGGCCAGGACACAAAGAACCTGCACGAAATGTTGATGGAGGAGGCGCCGCATCTCTACCTTGAACGGGCGCTGGTTCGAGGCTTCCCGTCACGCAAGTAGTAGATCATCCGGCCGCCGCAACCGTCGCGATCAAGGTCGTTCAACTTCCCGCTGTGGCATCCATTTTGCTAACGCGGCGCGGCTGGTTCCTTCTATTTGCCGCGGTCGGGAGGGGCATTTGGCGCGGGAGTGGGCTGTTGCCCTTCGTTGTTAACTTCCTGGCCGTTATAAAACACCTTGCTCGATGACCCGAACCGTTTGTAGTCGGTGTATTTGATTACGTCGCGAATGTGGACATCCTGCGCCATGTAGCCGTAGCCACCGCTGAAGTGCAGAATTCCTTCGCCCTTCGTATAAACAGGGAACCAGTAATGGCCATCGACCTGTTGCCGCCATGTCATAAACGGCGGGTGCAGGTCTTCCTGGTTCTTTTTCGTGTCATCGGGCACCATGCGGCCGTCAGTCACCACGATCTGAAGGTCGGTCGCGTCCACCCAGATGCGGCCATCCAGATAACGCTTGCCCTTCTCGATCGTTTTCGGATTCACGTCGAAAACGTAGCAGTCCACTTCATCCACTTGCTGCCGCCCAGCATATTTGATGTCGTACTCGGGGACTTCCGCCGTAGTCAGCACAAACGGATAGCCGTGCTGGATGTCCTGTAGATCCGAAGGCGACATCATGATCCCCGCCTGCTCAAGCGTGCTCGCCGGCGCGAAAACCACTTTCTCCGTGCGCCTGCCCGTTGGGTCGAAAATCACATCGTCAACCTCGTACCACTCGCCCGTCACCTTGCCTGTGTCGTCGTCGATCACCTGCACCCGCGCATCGCGGCGATACGTGTAGTGGTCCAGCGCCTCCTGAAACTCCGTCTCCTTCGCCGAAAACTCTTTGATGATCTGCTCCGGCGGAGTCGGCGGGTCCGAGAGATCCATGCGGCCGAAGCCTGAATCGAGCGGCATTGGCGTAAATGTGTCTTTGCCCTGTGCCGAAGCCATCAAGGCGCAGCAGGCAATCGCGATCGCCGCAATCAAGTTTCGAAGATTCACTTCAGCTTGCCTCCTGGATTGGTTGCCCGGACAGGCGCATTGGGCGGGGAAATCTGCACCTCAATACTCGCATCCCTCTGCAACTTTAGACGGATGTTCTCCGCATTGGGAAGGCTTCGATACTAGGGATGGAACGCCCTGTCACGGCGCGATCAGGAAACGTGCCGGCACGCGGCCCGTGGGTCTCAAAGGAATGCTCGGGGCCCGGGTCCGCAAGCATCGATGGATCTGCACTTTCCGTTGATAGGGGAAGGAGATTCGCGGCTTCCATGCCCGACTACTATCACCTTCCGGCTCTGATGCTGACGGCGCTTCTGCTGCCCGCCTTCGGCTACCTCTATCTGCGATTCCGCGATGCCCGCTCCCTCCTCTGGTTCCTGGGGTTCCTCTTCTCCATCGTTGCCATGGTCCTGCTCTACACCATGAATGGCTATCCCGGAGCAGGTTCCCCATGGTTGGTGGCGTCGGGGGAATCTTTCATTCAGCTCAGCGCGGCCATGTTCCTCGGCTCGCTTTCGCCACTGCGATTCCGTATCGGACGCCTTCAGGTTCTTTTTGTCGTCGCGTATGCCGCGCCTCTCGTCCTCTACTCCATCCTTCTCTACGGAGTGCTCGGCGGAGTCCAGCCTCGCGGTCCGGCATTCCTCATCTTTCCGGCTTTGGTGGGCATGAGCTTTGGCGTCGGCGTCTTCTGGGGAATGACCAAGGGCACGGTGCCCATCTGGGTGGGAGTTTCGTTCAGCGCCGTCCTGGGTACTTTTGCCATCTGGGTTTGTTGCCTGGAGGGAGCGGGAGCCGGACTCACCTTTGTCGAGTGCGTCAACCTGCAAATGACGGCCGTATTGCTTGTCTTCGTCTCGCGCCGATTTTCTCCGGGCGTCTTCCTCAGTGTCCTCGGCTTCCTGGCGTGGTCGCTGGCTTGTCTGCATCTTCTTCCGCTGGTCGGTCATCATGCGCCGCTCTCTCTCACCCTCACCCGCGTCATCGTCATGGGCAAGGTGGTCGCCGCTGTGGGCATGATCGTGCTCGCCCTCGAGAACGAATTGACGAGCAATAAGGCAGCACAAGAGCGCGAACGCAGCGCCCGCCGCCAGCTTGAGGCTTACGCCAACCTCATGCTCACTCGCCGCCGCGTCGATGACTTCGACCGACAGGCTAGCGACGTCTGTGACACCGTTGTGAGAAACAGCCCCTTCGCGCAGGTTGCATTGCTGCTTGAATCTGGTGGGCGCTATCAGCTTGCCGGCAGCGCGGGGTTGGAAATGGCCATTGCCAGACCTCTCGGCCAACTGGCGTGCCGAATCCCCGTTGAAGGCTTTCTCGTCCCGGGCTCGTCCCCGGTCGCTGTCGCACACAGCAAAACGGTCCGCCTCGATCTCACGCCCTGGCTCATTCCCGGTGACGACCTCGCGCACCTGCGCTTCACCTCTGTCCTGGCCATTCCTATGATCGGACGCTCCGGCGTCGATGGTGCACTGTTGCTCGGGGCAATGCGCCGCAGTGGGGACCCTGGCGTTGACTCCTCCAGATTCCCCCGCCTCGACGACCTGCTTCCCATCGAGATGCTTGTGGCCCGCCTTCAGGCCACGCGCAGTCAAACCATGCTCTTTGAAAAGCTCATCGACTCGGAACGGTTTGCCGGCCTCGGTCAGCTATCCGGCAACGTCACCCAGCAGTTGAACAGCCCGCTCACGGTCATCCTTGGCTATGCCTCGCTGCTCCAGGAATCGCCTTCGCTCGAAACACGCGATCGCAAGGCCGTCGAGGCCATCGTCAATGAAGCACGCAGCATCCGTTCAACGCTCCAAAGTCTCTCTCGCGTTTCGCATGCTTACTCTGGCCAGCCGGCCGCGATCTCTGTTACCGAGCTGCTGGCCGATATGGAGCAGCTCTATCGTCCCGAGTTTCTGCAGCGCTCCATCGAATTCCAGGTCAATGTGGCGCCGGGTATGCCCCGGATTCTTTGTGGCGCGCAGCAGTTGCGCCAGGCCCTGCTCCATTGCCTGCAATACGCCATTGGTGCTGTGGACCGCGAAGGCCCTTCATCGGCGCCGAAAGGGTCCAAATCGATTCGTCTCGAAGCGGCCCGCGAAGGCAGCCTCGTGCACATCTCCGTGACCCACTCCGGCCCGGGCTTCCTTGACCCTGAGCGTGCATTCGATCCTTTTGTTCCCGCGCGCGCCTGCGGCGAGACGGCCGGAATGGGGCTCAGCCTCTGCGCCACGATTCTGCGCGACCAGAACGGACGCGCCTCCGCCGTGAACCTGCAGCCGCGCGGCGCGGCCATCATTCTTGAACTGCAGGCGGCGTAATGGGTTCCCCGGCAAGGCGGATTCTATTCGTGGCACTGCTGGCTGGCGGCGCGGTCGGCGCTTCTGCGGCCCACCTAAAACCCACCTCCGTCGAGCCCCTTGACGCCGTCTTCCAGATTGGAGCTTCCGGCACAATCGAGGCAAGCCTCAATCCTCCCATCCAGGGTGTCCTGCGCATTGTTGTGCGGTCCAGCGTATCCGCAGGCCGACCGCGGCAAGGCGGTTCCGCAGGCGACCCCCCGCCCCAAAGTGAGCGCCGGCCCTTTACCCTCGAAGTCACCCAATGGGACCGGCCCATCCCCTTCCGGCTCGTTCACCAGAGCCGCCGTGGTCTGTTCGGAGGCCGGCCCTCCTCGCTCGTCGCCGATATTGACGTCAACGACCTCACTCCGGGTGTGCCGGTTCGCGTCTGCGTTCACTCCAATCTGCCAGCTCAATCGGATTCTGCCCAGCTCGATCTCGAAGCCCGCGCTTACGCCGTCGTCTATTGATCAGCTGACCAAGTAGTCCCTGACGCCAGGCGCCCCGCCGATCCGATTCCACCCGTAAAATAGAGTTGGATGGTTTTCACCGAACAATACGATGTGGTTGTTGTGGGCGCCGGACACGCCGGGTGCGAGGCCGCCATGGCCGCCGCGCGCATGGGCCTCAAGACCGCGCTCATCACAATGAACCTCGACCTCATCGCCCAGATGAGCTGCAACCCCGCCATCGGCGGCGTCGCCAAGGGCCATCTGGTCCGCGAGGTCGACGCACTCGGCGGCATCATGGGCGAAGTCGCCGATGCCGTGGGCATCCAGTTCCGCCTCCTCAACGCCTCGCGCGGCCCCGCCGTCTGGAGCCCGCGCGCCCAATGCGACAAGCAGCTCTACCGCGTGAAAATGCGCGAGGTCCTCGAGTCCCAGCCCGGCCTCCACATCCGCCAGGCCGAAGTCGTGGACCTTGTCATCGAAGAGCAGGGAACGAGGGACCAAGGGAACGAGGGAGCAGAAGACGGGTTGGGTGAAACCCCTCGCCCCACGCGCGCGCATCGGCGCGTACTCGGCCTTAAGCTCCGCGACGGACGCCAGCTCCTCGCCGGCGCGACCATCATTACCACCGGAACGTTTCTCAACGGCCTGATTCATTGTGGCGAGGAGCGCTACCCCGCCGGTCGCAGCGGGGAGCCCGCCAGCGTCCTTCTCGGCGAGGCCCTCAGGGCGCTCGGTCTGCGTACCTGCCGGCTCAAGACCGGGACGCCACCGCGTCTCGACGGCCGAACCATCCGCTGGGAGATGTTCGAGGAGCAGCCCGGCGACGCCGATCCCACTCCGTTCAGTTTCCGTACGAAGAAGATCGTTCAGCCGCAGGTCTCGTGCCACATCGCTTTTACCACGCCGGAGACGCTCCGCCTCATCCGCGAGAACGTCCATCTCTCGGCCATGTACTCCGGCCGCATTCAGGGCATTGGGCCGCGATACTGCCCATCCATCGAAGACAAGATCGTCAAGTTTCCCGACAAGACGCAGCACCAGTTCTTCCTGGAGCCCGAAGGCCTCAACACCCACGAGGTCTACATCAACGGCATGTCCACCTCGCTGCCCATGGAAGTCCAGTGGCAGATGGTCCATTCCATCCCCGGCCTCGACCAGGCGGAGATGCTGCGTCCCGGCTACGCCATCGAGTACGACTCTGTTGATGCGACCGAGCTTGACCGCACCCTCCGCGTGAAGTGCATGACCGGGCTCTATCTTGCGGGGCAAATTAACGGGACAAGTGGATATGAGGAAGCTGCCTGCCAGGGCATCATGGCCGGCATCAACGCCGCGCTCTGGCTCAAGGGTCAACCCGCGTTCACCATGGACCGGACCGAGGGCTACACGGGAATCCTCATTGACGACTTGATCTCGAAGGGAACGAACGAGCCTTACCGCATGTTCACCTCGCGCGCCGAGTTCCGGCTGCATCTGCGCATCGACAACGCGGATCGACGCCTCACTCCGTATGGGCGAAAGCTCGGCCTCATCAACGACGAAGCCTGGGCCGAATACGAGCAAAAGCAGGCCCGCATGGCGGCGCTGGAGCGCTTCTTGGCAACTGGCAGAGTGAACTCCGAAAGGCTGCGGGCCGCAGGCCGGTTTGGAGAACTCCCTGCGACCGCCGGCATCACATGGGCGCAACTCCTCAAGCGCCCTGAAGTCACGATCGAGCCGCTACTTGTCGCACTGCGTGATGATCTCGCCTGCGATCCATTGCTCACGGAGTTTGAGGCCGTTCTAAACGCAGATCCTTCGATTGCGCGCGCCGCAACCAGCGCGGCTCGCTCCGCTCAGGATGACAATTCGGATGTGCATATTGCGCGAGCGATGATGCGTAACGAAGCCCGCGCTGTCGAAACCGAAATCAAGTTTGCCGGGTACCTCGAACAGCAGAAGAAGTCCATCGAGCGGCTAAAGGCTGCCGAGTCCGTCGCGATTCCTGAATGGCTTGAGTACACGACCATCAGCGGTCTCTCTCGCGAGATGCGCGAAACGCTGGAGCGTATTCGGCCCATGACGATTGGCCAGGCCAGCCGCATTCCCGGCGTCACTCCTGCAGCGCTGACGTTGGTCCACGTGTCGATCAAGTTACAGGGCAAGCTACAGGACGCGAAACGCCGCGCCACAGCCTAAGTTAGCGGGGCTCCCACCCTAGGCGCAAAAACAGAGACGCGCCGAGGGTGGGGCACCCAGATTGCCGCCAACTCCGCTAACGACGCCAAGCCCGCGCGCGTATCCTATTCCGTGATGAATCTCGACGCCATTCAATCAGCCCTCCGCGAATCCAAGCTTGACGGCTGGCTCTTCTACGATCACCATCATCGCGATCCAATCGCCGCCCGCATCCTGGGCCTCGATCCCAATGCTCACATCACGCGACGTTGGTATTACTTCATTCCCGCCAGCGGTGAGCCGCACAAGCTCGTTCATCGGATTGAACAAGCTCGCCTTGACTCGCTGCCCGGGGCCAAGGCTCAATACTCAAGCTGGCAGGAACTGCGCGCGGGCCTTGAGAATCTGCTCCAGAACAAGAAGAAAATCGCCATGCAGTACTCGCCGAACAACGACATCATGTACGTCTCCATGGTCGATGCCGGCACGGTCGAATTTTTGCGCGGCCTGGGCAAAGAGATCGTCACTTCGGCCGATCTGGTGAGCCAGTTTGAAGCCGTCCTCACCGAGGATCAAATTGCCAGCCACTCTGCCGCGCAGCGCGCCATCGACCTGATTCTTGTTGGCGCGTGGGCCGAGATTGCGCGTTGTCTGCGTCCTCCTTCTGGCGGCGGCACCGGCCACTTCACCGAGTTCGATCTTGTCATCTGGCTGCGCGAAGCCATGCGCCGCGAGGGCCTGGTCTGGGAAAACGGTCCCGACGTCAGCGTCAACGCAAACACCTCAGACCAGCACTACGAGCCCACCGCCGAGCACGCCTCGGCCATTCGCGAGGGCGATTTCCTGCTGATCGACATCTGGGGCCGGCTCGACACGCCGACCAGCGTGTTCTACGACGTCACGTGGACCGGAGTGATCGGCCGCGAACCCACGAAAAAAGAGCAGCTCGTCTTCGACATTGTGCGCCGCGCGCGTGACGCCGCGATTGAAACGGTTGAAAAGGCCTTCGCAGCGAACCGGCCGATTGCCGGCTTTGAGGCCGACGATGCCGCCCGCACAGTGATTCGCGAAGCAGGCTTCGGAGATTTCTTTGTGCACCGCACCGGCCACAACATCGCGCACGAAATTCACGGGTCGGGCGCGCACCTCGATAATCTCGAAACCCACGACATCCGCCGCATCCTGCCCCACACTTGTTTCTCCGTCGAGCCGGGAATTTATCTGCCCGAATTCGGCGTGCGCAGCGAGATCAACATGATCACAGCCCCCGGCAAAGCCTGGGTTACGGGCCGGATTCAGCAGGAGCTGGTGCAAATCTAGAAAGCGGGCCATCCAGAGGCCGTTTGGGTCATAAAATCGACAAAAATCGGCGAAATTTGTCGACAATTCTTGCTAAAATATGTTGATGATAAAGGAGTTAATAGCAATTTGCACCATTTCTGAGGCAGGAAAATCACTCCTTGCCGAATCTTGGCTCCCGGCGGCGGAAAATCCGGAATTCGGCTGCTCGTCCATGTGTTTGCCCACCTAAGACAAGTGTAGAGATTTCGGCGAAATAATCGGCAAACTTGGCGCGCGATATTTAGGCAATAACATACTTGCGTCATCAGCCTCAGATTGAGGGTTCTCGACGCTTTGGTTGCAGGAGTTAGCTTCCTTTCCTCAGCGGCTTTGGTATCGTTCTGGCTGAGGTACACCATGACCAAATTGCTTGATGCGGTTAAACGGGTGACGCTTACTCACGTCCTTCTGCTTCTAATCTCGGTCGGGCTGTTCGTAAATTGGACAGAGTTGCACGGCATCAACAAGAGTCTTGCCAAGGCGACCACATCTCTCGTAGGGATCGACGTTGATCTGACAACCCCAATCGACGTGAACATTCCAAGCGCAGTTGACGTGAATACCGAACACTGAGGTATAGTCTGGACAAATAGAAAAACCTAGCCTGCCAGGGCTGGGCGTTCTGATCTTTGCATCGACAATCCAAAGATACGATAGGAGTGTGTCAGATGCAATTCCAAAATGAAAAGCCTCTCAAAATAGCCTCCGAAGTTCTCTCTCTCATGGAGAGACACCTCTCCGAAGGCTGCTCTTCGTTGGAGATTACAGCAGGCGTGCATATCGCGTGTAAGTTGTTTGTTCTCCCTAACGACTCTGAGACATTGAACCAAGCTCGTTCAGAATCTGTTTCAGAACAGAGAGAATCTGTTTTAGCAGTGTGACCGTCTCCGTGTCAGACATGGCGAACCTCCCCAAAGATTCGCTACCCACTATACAGGGCGCTTGCCGCGTCCCTGCCGCTTAGAATGGCCTCGCTGCGGTCTTGCCCGTCAGTTCCGCATAGGTGATCCGGCGTCCTACGATCTGCGAGACGACCAGCGCGAAGCGGTCCCCGTCGTTCAGGGGATTGTCGGCGGTTGCACGGTTGTTATACCGGAACACCTGCTCTTCGACGTACCGCGACAGGTGGAATGGTTCCACGCTGACATAGGTGCCGTTCAAACCGCGCTTCAATAGCGACCAGAAGTTCTCCATGCCGTTCGTGTGGATGTGACCACGAACGTATGTCTCGGAATGGTTGATGATCTCGTGTAGGTACTGCGTGGTCAGATGCGAATAGACCTGAAATTCATCGGTGATGATCTTAGCTCCCTCCGCTACGTGGGCGGTAATTACGGGGTCGATGGTCGGCTTAATGCGGTCCACGATAACGCGGGTCCGCACTGGACCGCCGCGCTCCAGCATCCCTAAGACGATAGCTTTTCCTTGCCCAGCTTTGGCGGAATAAGTCTTGGGCTTCTTTGACTTGTGCATGTTCTTGATGCGGCCTCCGATGAACGTTTCGTCGATTTCCACGGGGGCTTTCTCGCCTATCTTGGCCGGGTATTCATCTTTCATTGCCAAGCGGATGCGGTGCAATAGGAACCATGCGGTTTTCTGCGTAACCTTGATGCCCCGGTGAATCTCGTAGCTGCTCACGCCGTTCTTGCAGTTGGCGACCATCCACATCGCCATGAGCCACTTGTCGAGACCGATTGGCGAATCTTCGAAGATGGTCCCTACCTTGATGCTGAATTGTGCCTTGGGATGGCGGCTCTTGCACTGCCAGAGGCGGCGCTTTGCGATATACGACACATCCTTACGCCCACAGGTGGGGCACACTGC
Source organism: uncultured Acidobacteriaceae bacterium (assembly GCA_963789425.1). GTDB lineage: Bacteria > Acidobacteriota > Terriglobia > Terriglobales > Acidobacteriaceae > Telmatobacter. The sequence continues at coordinate 128,080 of CAWBKM010000004.1, forward strand.
TACGCCATCCGGCCAGCGGCTTGCAGCAAGATACGCAATGCAGCAGTCAGGATCGGCGAAATAGAGAATCGCTTGTTGCAGTGTTTTTGGTTCTTCCATGGCTCGATAATGCCACGGAAAAACCCAGAGTCAACGGGGCTGGGTCTTCGTGGCTTTCCTTTTCTTTTTCTGCGGCTTGTAGGTCTCTCGATCCGCTTCCAGACGGCGCTTTAGCGTCTCCGGCGGGACCGCGAGAACCTTGCCCACGAGCGCGTTAAACCTCTCGAATTCGGGCGACGTTCGAGCCTTATCCATCGGCTCTATGATACGCCCTACTCGTGGATTTTGATCGAAAGCTGCTCCATGAAATCGCGCACTTGCATCAGGATCGAATGCGCTGAGTTCCTGTCGTACTTCTCTCGCATGTGGGCCACGTGGTTGCGCCACGCATCCTTGAGAAAACGAAAGTGGGTTGCACATCCAGAGTAGAAACTGAGCAATTCATCGCGTTGGGGACTTTTGGGCATGTGGCGGAGCGGTTCAATCTTCGCTTCGATCGCTGATATGACCTCGTGCCATTCCGCCAATTCAATCGGGTATTTCAGAAATACTCCAAGTTGGTGAGCCATTGCATATAGGCCCGTCTGCAAAATGCCCATTGCGTGATAAACACGGGCGGTGTAACGCTCCAGCGCGTAGCACTTACAGGCTTCTTCAATGTCATATTTTGACGATGGGAATGCAATTGGGGACGCAGGGAACCACTTTTCTGCCTTTGCGTAAAACTCCGCGTCGTCCGCTAAAACCGAAAACACAGTTAGGCCCTCAAGTTCTAACTCCAATTCCTCCATGAGCGTCTTAATGCGGTCGGCCAGATCGTCGATATGGCAGTCTGGTTGTTGGGCGTACGCGACAACTATATCCAGGCGAGCCAGCGAACCACGTAGTTGATGAACCACAAGCCAAGGCCGCATATTCGTGTTCATTTCCCCGATTGCGGCTCTGTCGTTGTCTGAATAGCTCGCCGGGGTGAAATCTCCACGGTGCGCCAGATATTCGTGATAGCGACGTTTCATGTCGTCATACAGGTGCTGAAGACCGAAAGCATGATTAACGAGCTTGTAGGTTGGGGTGCTTATCATGTCCCACAGGGTACACAATCTCAGTGACTCGCCCGAAAATATCCTGTGCGGGACAAATGGAAGCAGGGAGCTAGCCATTCAGCACCTCCCTTTGAAGCCTGCGGTAGCGCCTTACAATGTAGGCCGGAAACTTTGGCGGATCTGACCAGCGTGGAGGGGTGATCGTGATTTCCTCGGACGATGCTTTCTTGGTTTTGCGCAAATGGGCACTCGAAGAAACCCGCTTATGCGTGTTCTCGGAGATGGGTTCCTGCCACTTCTTCTGCTTCGGAGCAGTGGAATCAGCCGACTTCCCAATGGTGCGGTTCCTCTTGGATGATCCTTCTGGACGCATAGACATTTACCTCCCTGAAACGACTCGGTTTGAGTACGGTGATCCCGATGCCTTGCACATAAAGATCAAAGAACGCATGGGGATATGGGACAAACGCAGGTCTGCTCTATACGGGCCGACCATCTGCGCCGTCTGCGAAAACGGCGACAGTTTTGTGTTTGTGGAGGTTGTAGAGGTAATAGAGAAGGCTTGATGAGCCAAGTATGTTTTTGCCGATATTTACCGATTGTTTTCAATGGATTACCGCGAAATCGCGACGACAGGAGCTTGACTTAGCGCGCACGGCTGCGGGCGGGTGAGTTTGGAGAACGGGGCTGAGAGCTGGGAACAGAACGCGGCCCGCATCCGTATTCCGGTGAGTGACGATTCCTCTTCGGAGCAAAACCACTCAATGAGAGCGCTGCGCACCTGGTTTCTTCTTGCGGCCTTTGCCGCCTCCACAGCATGGGCCAGTGCACAGTCCGGCCAGGGTCTGCCGCCAACCGACGACTTGTACAAAACTGTCGCTGCACTCGACACCGCGCTCTTCGACGCCTATAACACTTGCAACCTGGATAAACTTGGCTCCATGATCGACGAGAATCTCGAGTTTTATCACGACCAGACCGGCCTCTCAGTCGGGCGCCAGCCGTTCCTCGACGCGATCAAAGCCAACATCTGCGGTAAGGTCCACCGCGAACTGGTCGCAGGCAGCCTCGAAGTGTACCCGCTCAAGGGCTACGGTGCGGTCGAGATTGGCGTGCACCGCTTCACGCATCCCAACGACCCAACATCCCTCGGCGAAGCACAATTCGTGACTCTGTGGCAGCTCAAGGACGGTCAGTGGAAAATGAGCCGCGCAATCAGCTTCGATCACCATCCGGTGCCAATTCACCCCTCGAACATCGCGCATTAGGCGGCTCAAGGAGTTCCAAATCGTGTGCCTGATGCCCAACCCCCGTCTTGTATAGTCGATAAAGGAATGGCAACCACCCCGAACAAGCCCGCCTCGGCGGGCAAGCCTGCCGCGGCAAAAACCTCATCACAAGGATTCGTCTACCTTCCCCTCATCGCGGGATGGCTTGTGCCTGGGGCCGGACACTTTCTTCTCGGCAAATGGATTCGCGGTACGCTCCTTGCCGTCTCGATCATCGCCATGTTTGCGCTCGGCCTGGCCATGCAGGGCAAGCTCTACACGAGCGCGCAGGACATTCTGGACATGCTCGGCGTGGCAGGCGATCTCGGAAACGGGATCCTCTACTTCCTGGGCCGCGCAGCCGGCTGGGGCGGAGTGCCTGTGCAGACCACGGTCGCCGACTACGGCACCAAGTTCATCGTCGTCGCCGGCCTGCTGAACATCATTGCTGCCGTTGACGCGCACAATCTGCGCACGGGGAGGAAGTCCTGATGCATCCCTCCCACTTCACCGCGGTGTTTCTCTTCGCGCTCTTCGCTTCGACCGTCTTCGGCATCACCATGCGCGACACGCCGAAACGCATGTTCCGCTACGGAGCGTATTGCTTTGCGCTGTTTGTCGGGTCGGTGATCGTGTTCAGTTGGGTGATGTTCCTGATCGCGCGGTAGGCTTCGGGTCTCAAACGGTTGTTTAGGGCATCCCTCAGGGGCTGAAGCCCTCATTCATTCTGCGATCTTTGCGGCACGCGACCCACGCACTGCGTGGGTTCCCCGGTCGTGCCTCTTCCAAACGGTGCTGTCCCTACGGGACTCCGAGAATTAATCTCTCGCACTATCCCCACGCTGAAGCGCGGGGCTAACGTCCCTTGCGCCTACGGCGCAAGCCGTTCGTTGCCATACGATCTCCGGCGGTGCATGCGAAGCGCAGGTGAGGCCGCCCCCAATCAAGGCTTGGACCACACTGCCGTGCCTTCTTGAGAATCCCCTCTGGGCTCCGCATAGTTTCAATTTCAGGTCCAGGAAAGCAAAAAAATGCCGCCGTCCTTTTGGGAACGGCGGCACAGGTTTCGGCGGGAGTGCCGAAAAATCGCCGAAGCTCCGCAGAGCTTCTGGATTTGAAAGACACGGTCGCGCCCCGATAGTTGCGCGCAGGGAATTGCGGGCAGGGCAGATTTGGCAAAGGACGGTTTGGCAGGGGCTGAACAGGCTGCGGAAAAACACGTGTTTTGCCGGCGCTATTGTTTGCCGGCGGGGATTTCCGTGATCGGGCCTGTTTGGCCGGATGGTTTCTGTTATTGTTTCCGCCTCCGAAGGCCATTGCAACAGCCTGCGGAGACACTTTGGTCCTAAGCAGCCATGGCTTCAATCGGAATCAGTCTTCGCATGCGCACCAGGTTGTAGGCGGCGATGGTCAGCCGATAGAACCAGTCCACCCGCTTGAGCCCGCGCAGCTTCACTTGCCGCAGCGGGCGGTTCAACTTGCTCCAGCCGAATACCCGCTCGATCAGCTTACGCCGGCGCTGGCTCACCCGCCGCCAGGGATCGTCCCGCTCGGCGGCGGTAAGGTGATTCTTGCCCAGGTTGCCGTGCACATATTCCGAGATATGCGGCGCCACCGCGCGCTGGCGCAGAGCCTCAATGAACTCCGCGGCCTGATACTGCGTGTCGGCCCCCAGCGTGCGCCGCGTTCCGGCCCGCTCCGTCCCATCCAGCATGCGCAACGCCGAAGCTCGTTCCGCGTCCGTGCCGGCAAGGCTGGCTTGGGCTGCAATCACCAGCCCGTTGCGGTTCTCCATCAGCGCGTGTCCCAGATAGCTGGGAAGACTCCGGTCGGCCGCCGCCTTGCGGTACAGCCGCGCATCCGGGTCGGTGGTCGACTCCACCTTGTCGCGCAACAACACTCTGCCCCCGTCGCCCGTGCCCGAACCCGGCTGCGGAGGCTCCTTCTTCTCCTTGAAGCTGCGCGCCGAGGCCCAGGCCTGGATCAGCGTTCCGTCCACCGTGAAATGCTCCTCGCTCAGCAACTGCTGCTCGCCCGCCTGCTCCACTACCGCCAGCAACAACTGCTGGCTCACCGCCCCGGCGATCAGCCGCTCGCGGTTCTTGGTAAACACCGTCACGTCCCACACCGGGTCGTCCATCTCAAGGCCCACGAACCAACGAAACAGAAGGTTGTAGTTCAACTGCTCCATCAACTGGCGCTCCGAGCGAATCGAATACAACACCATCAGCAACTGCGCCCGCAGCAACCGCTCCGGCGCGATCGACGGACGCCCGGTGCTTGAGTACAGCTTCGACAAATCCCTGTCCATCCGCTCCAAGGCCCGATCCACCATCGCCCGTATGGCACGCACAGGATGATCCGCCGCGATCCGCTGTTCCATCGTTACGTAACTGTACATCCCCGACTGAAGCTCATCGTCTCCACGCATACCTACTTCTTAGAACAAACCACGGTGCAAAAAAAGTCACTAAAAGAGACTTTTTCCGCAGCCTGTGAAGCCCGGGCTCCTTCTGCCGATCTTGCTGGCCCGGCTAAAGCCGTGCCCTTATTACAAAGCTCCCTCGGCGGGGTTTCTTCGCAGCTGTAACGCCCGTACCCTTCGAACGGATCATCGCCGACGGATTCTGTTTGGGCACAGGTACTGCCGGCGGCTTACAATCGCCCTCAGAGGACCCAGTGAAACGTCGCCGGTTTATCGCAGCGTCAATTGCCGCCTCAACGCTGGCCGCCGCCGGCAAGGCGGTTGGTCAGAATTCGGCTACCGGGGCCTCGGCAACTGGGGCCTCCGCCGGCGCACACCGCGAGTTCTACCAGTTGCGCCGGTATAACTTGCTCAGCGGTCAGCAGTTAAAGGTCACCGAAAACTACTTCTCCGGCGCCTTGATTCCGGCATTGGCCCGCATGGGGCTGGGCCCGGTGGGGGCGTTCAAGCTCGATATCGGTCCGGAAACGCCCGCGTATTATCTGCTCATTCCCGGCGCCTCGGTCGAGACGCTTGCGGAACTCGACTTGCGTTTGGCTGAGGATGAGGAGTTCCTGAATGCCGCCGACACCTTCTGGAATGCAACGTCTGCGGCACCGGCCTTTCAGCGCGCGGAGATTTCACTTCTTGCAGCATTCAAGGGCTGGCCCAGACTCACCCCGCCCGCTGCTGCCGCCAGCAAATCCAAACGCATCTTTCAATTGCGGACGTATGAGAGCCCCAGCGACGGTGAACACGTTCGCAAAGTGGAGATGTTCCACTCCGGCGAATTCGAGATCTTCCTGAACGCCGGATTCCATCCTGTCTTCTTTGGCGACACGCTCATTGGCTCGCGCATGCCCAACCTTACTTACATGCTGAGCTTTACCGATCTGGCCGAGCTCGACGCCAAGTGGGATGTCTTCCGCAACGATCCAGCGTGGAAGAAACTGTCGTCCGACCCGCGTTTCGCTTTCGACGCAATCGTCACGAACATCACCAACCTGATTCTTAGCCCGCTCGATTGCTCGCAGATTTGAGCGGTCAGGAGGTCCTACAAGCGGGAGTCAGAATGGGTGGCATGAATCAGGACGAATTGCGAGAGTGGTACATAGCTCTGCCGGACTCCAGTAAACAAATTTTCCTCTCTCTTGTTTCGCAACAACTCACGATCCACGGCCGCGCCTTTGGTCTCGATCTTGAAGGAATCGAACAGGTCAGAGCCTTCAAAGGCTTGAACGAGCTTCACCATCAGCTGAGCGCTCAGGCGGCAGCAATTGGGCTCGGCCATGATAGGTATCCCGATGAAGTCTTCTTGAAGATACTTGACGAGAAGGCTGCTGCCTACGGTCTACTGGCCCATCTCAATCAGTCGCTCGATCACGCAAGGCGCGGAAATGTTTAGAAATCAAGGTAACTCGCTACCATTCGCTGCTGCACGTTCTCCGTTGCTTCTATAATCGCCCCATGCGTTTTCTCGCCGATCCGCGGCGCAGATCGATCGCTCTGCTCACAGGCGGAGCGGTGCTGGTCTTCGTTTTGCTGGGAACGCTGAACTGGTTCAACACCTCCAAGGTCGATTTCCTCAATCCGGGAACCTACGCGCAGACCATGGTTCTGACGGCCCTGGAGCTGCTGCTGTTCCTGCTGTTGCTCTTGCTGCTGGTTCTGCTATTTCGCACGGTCCTCAAGGTTTACGTGGGGCAGGGAAGCAGCGGCCTGGGCGCGCGGCTGCGTTCGCGCATGGTGCTGGGCGCGGTCATCATCACCTTCATGCCCGCGGCCTTGATGGCCATCTTCAGCTATCTGCTGCTTAATCGCTCGCTGGAGCGCTGGTTCTCGCCTGACGCTTCGCAATTGCGCAACGACTCGACACAAGTGGTGCAGGAGCTGGTGGAATATGTCGCCAGCAATGCGCGCAGCGAGGCGGAGTCGGTGGTCGAAAGCGGAGCGGTGGACGGAACCCCTCAGGCTCTGCAACAAGTGATGATGTCACGCCGCCTTACTCTGCAGGGCGGCTTCCTGCTCATCTACGGCAGCGACAAGCTGATGTTCGCGAACTTCCAGGCTCTGCCCGAGTCGAGTCGCGTCTCTCTCCGCGCGTCCACGCCCGAGTCCGAATGGACTGAAACTCCTCTGCGCGGGCCGCTTTCGGCGGCTGTACTTTCCGCCGCACAGCGAAATGACAATCCGGTGGTCGATGTCGCAGGCCGGGAATACGCGGTCGGCATGGCCGCCACACCCTCGGGCAAGATCGTGGTTGCTGTGCTGCCCATGCCGCAGGGGCTGAATGCGACTACCGCGCGCATTCGTTCCGGCGCCGACGAGTATTGGCAGCTCTTCCGCTCACGCAGGGCCATTCGTGCAACCTTGTCGCTCACATTGCTGCTGGTCACGGTCTTCGTCTTTTTCTCCAGCGTCTGGCTCGCGGTTTTTCTCTCCAAGCAAATCACATACCCGGTTGAGGCGCTGGCCGACGCCATGGATGCGATCGCCGCCGGCAAGTACGAGCAACGCGTGGCCAATATTACTACGGGAGAGATGGGCGACCTGGTGCGTTCGTTCAATCACATGGCATCGGATTTGGAGACCAGCCGGCAACTGGCGCAGACTGCGCAGGCGCAGCTCACCGCGGCCAACCTCGCCGTCGAGGAGCGCCGCCGCGAATTGGAGACGATCGTCGAAACGATTCCTTCAGGCGTCGTCACGCTGGACGGGGCCGGCGTTGTGCTGCAGGCCAACCGTGCTTTTGCCGCGTTGATGGGGCTGAGGCTCGATGCGCCTTTGGCCGGCGAGAGCATCGCAGCACTGGTGCTCGCCGACTGTGCTGAGGAGCTGGCCACCCTGATTCGCCGCGCCAACCGCATGGGCGCAGCATCGACGGAGCTGGAGTTTCGCGCATACGGGCGCACGCTCCATTTGGCCATCACCAGCGCGCGGCTCAATCTTGGCCGCGGCAAAACCGGGTCGGTGCTGGTGGTTGAAGACACCACGGAATTCCTGCGCGCACAAAGGCAACTGGCGTGGAAAGAAGTTGCCCAGCAGGTGGCTCACGAGATCAAGAACCCGCTCACGCCCATCGCGCTCAGCGCCGATCGCATCGCCCGGCATATCGATCGGGGCCAACCCGATTCTCCCAACATCATTCGCAAGTGCAGCGAAGTGATTCTCGGGTGCGTGGCCACACTGCGCACGCTGGTTGACCAGTTCTCGGCGTTGGCGCAGTTTCCCGCGCCGCAGCCTCGGCCCTGCGACATCAATCAGATCGTCGAAGAAGCCGTTGCGTTGTTTGGCGGGCGCCTTGAAGGCATCACGGTGCAGCGCAATCTCGAGCCCGATTTGCCCCCGGTGCTCGCCGATCCAGAAGCCATCCGGCGGGCTCTGGCCAACCTGATTGATAACGCCGCCGAAGCCATGCAGGGCAGCTTGCTGCGCGTTCTGGGCCTGCGCACTGCGCTGAGCGAAGACGGCGCTGCGGCTGAAATCACCGTCTCCGACACAGGGTCTGGACTCAGCGACGAAATTCGCGAGCGCCTCTTCCTGCCTTACTACTCCACCAAGCGCCGCGGCACGGGCCTGGGCCTCTCCATTGCCGCAAAGATTGTTCAGGAACACGGAGGCACCATCAGCGCTGAGGCAAATGTTCCCAAAGGCGCGCGGTTTCTGCTGCGCCTGCCGCTGGTCGGGCCGGTCGCGTCGCATGTGGCTGGCGCGGACGATGCTGAAACGGTGAAGGGCGTCGCCTCATGAATCACATCCTGGTGGTTGACGATGAATCAGAGATACGGAGTTCGCTCGAGGAGATTCTGCGCGAGGAAGGCTACGGCGTTGCCGGCGCGTCTGACGCCGACGAGTCCATTGTGCTGCTGCGCGACACGCCCTACGACGTGGTTCTGCTCGACATCTGGCTCCCCGGCCGTGACGGTCTTGAACTGCTGGCCGAAATCCGCGATCTGGCGCCGGAGATGCGGCCTGAGGTCGTCATCATCAGCGGCCACGGCACCATTGAAGCCGCCGTGAAGGCGACCAAGCTCGGCGCATACGACTTCCTTGAGAAGCCGCTCTCGCTGGAGCGAACCCTCATTGTTCTCAAAAACGCGGTGGAAGCTCGACGCCTGCGCACGCAGAACGAGGAGTTCAAGCGCCAGTTCAGCGCCGCCGCTGTTCTGACCGGCGAAAGCGTGCCGCTCAAAGCCCTTCGACAGCAGATCAAGCTCATGGCCCCCACCAACGGGCGCGTGCTCATCTACGGCGAGTCCGGCACCGGCAAGGAGCTCATCGCTCGCTCCATCCACGCCGAAAGCCTGCGCCGCGATGCCGTCTTTGTGGAGCTTAACTGCGCCGCCATTCCTGAAGCGCACATTGAAGCGGAGCTTTTCGGATATCGACACGGTGCGCAACCCGGCGGCCCTCCCGAGCAGCGAGGCACTCTCGAACGCGCCGACGGCGGAACGCTCTACCTCGACGAAGTGGGCGACATGAGCCTCAAGACGCAGGCCAAAGTCCTGAGCGCCCTCGACGATCAGATGTTTACTCCGGTAGGCGGAACGCAACCCCTACGCGTGGATGTGCGCGTCATCGCTTCAACCAACAAGGATCTCGAAGACGAGATTGCCAAGGGCAACTTTCGCGAGGATCTTTTCTACCGCCTGAACGTGGTGCCGTTTTTTGTGCCGCCGCTGCGCGAGCGCAAGCAGGATATTCCGCTTCTGGCGCGCGAGTTTCTCTTGGAATTTGGCCGTCAATACGGCCGTCCGCGCGTGGAGATCGGCGACGAGGCTCTTGACGCCCTGGCGCAATATCACTGGCCCGGCAATGTGCGGGAACTCAAGAATGTGATCGAGCGGGTGCTCATTCTGAATCCGCGTGCGCTGCGCATCGAGCGCAAGCATCTGCCGCCGCTTACGCACAGGGCCGGCTCGCGCGCGACGGAAGAATTCTCAAGCCTGCAGCAGGCGCGCGACGCCTATGAGCGCGAATACATCCTGAAGAAAATTGAAGAGGCGCACAACAACATCAGCCATGCCGCCGAGTTGCTGGGCCTGGAGCGCAGTCACCTTTACCGCAAGATGAAGGCTTTAGGAATCGCCGCTCGCGAGTAGCGGTATGCCGGGCTTTGGTTGGACCTGCGGTTGCTCGCGCCGATCCGTGAAGTGAAAGCGCCGTTCCACTTTCTTGTCGCGCAAGTCGGGCTTGCCGACGCGGCGGTCCGGCCGGTTCAGGCGGCGGCGGTCCTCAGCTTCCCTGGCTGCACTCATTGACGAAGGCAGAATGATCGGTCCGGTGGGGCGCATCGGCTGATTTCTCACGGGTTGCCGTGGTTCGGGTCTGACGTAGGTCGTTCTTGGTGGAGCAGGAGGCACTGGTGCGGCCCTGGGCGCCTCTTTTCGTGGCGCGCGCGCAAGATCTTCGACCGACGATCCCGAACCGCTGGTGAGCAGCTTGTGCAGGGTGGGAATGTTCGAGCGTTGCGTCTCGACAAAGTCCACGCCGTCGACCGAAAGCGTGTACTGCGCGTTGTCCGCCTTGGTGACGTAGCCCTTCCTTTGCAGATACCACAGCGTAAAGTCCAGGTAGTCGCGCGGGAAACCCATGCGCTCTTCAATCTCGGCGAGGGGAACTTCAGGATAGGTTGGGTTGGTGCGCCGGCGATAGTAAAGAACCGCCAGCACCGCGAGGCGCCGGTTTAGCTCGCCTTCCATCACGTCCATGAAATCGATGGTCGCGGCAAGCGGCTCGGGTGGGGCCTGGGTTTTCGCACGCTCGGTATCGTACTCCGAGCGCCGCCGCGGATCCGCCAGGACGTCATAGGCCGCTTTTAGAAGGCGAAAATTCTCTTCGTCGCCAGTTTCGCCGTTATCGGGGTGCAGCCGAGCTGCTAGGAAGCGGTAGACGCGATGGATCGTCTCAGCATCGGCGTTGGGGCTGATTTGGAGAAACTCGTAGTAGTCATGCACCGGCGTATTCATGGTTCTCCCGCAGTATCGGTCTTGAGCTTAGCCCACGCCTGAATCGTCTTGGTATCCCGCATAGGTGGGAGGGGGTTGCAGCGTGCCAATGTGGTACAGCCCCGTTTTATGATTCCCGATTGCTGCTAAGACCTTTTGGGTGAGCGATTTGAGCCGTAGGCTTGGGTCCAGAGGGTCGGCTCCCAATACGGCCGCATGCTACGCTAACCCTCATGCCACCAGCGGCTAGGCCGGAAGTCGAGACTCAATCCCCGGCGACGCCGCACGAGCGCCCCTTGCTCTTTGCATTTCTCATCGCGCCCGATGCGGTCATCTCCATCGGCCTGGTCAGCGGCGCGCTCACCTTTCTGCTGCGCAATGAGGGGGTCGATCCCACTCGGGCGGCGAGCATCAGTGCCCTGATTGCACTTCCACATGCCATCTATTTCCTTTGGGGGCCGATCACCGATTTCTGGTTTCAACGCCGCACATGGCTTGTGGCCGCGGCGATAGCGGCTGCGGCGACGATTGCAGTTGCATTCCACCTGCCTCGCCTTGGATCCGCCTGGGGCGTCGCCCTTTTGTTTCTGGCTGCGTCTATCGCCGTTCTGAGCCCCGCCGCGTGCGGCGGTATGATGGCCACCTTTCGCAGCGAAGTGCACCGGCGATGGGCCAGCAGTTTCTATCAAACTGGGTCACTGGCCATTGGCGCGGTGGCCGTGATTGTGATCGCGTCGCTCGCCGGCCGGTTTTCGCTCAGCGCTCTCGGACTGATTGTCGCGGCGATGATCGTGCTGCCAACGCTTGCCGCCATGGCTGCTCCGTCAGAGCCCGTGATCAGCGAGCACACGCTGCGTGAAACCATTGCGCGCATCGGAGGCGAATTCAAGTCCACCTTCCTGCGCTGGGAAGCGATTCCGTACACGCTGGTCGTCGCCGGCCCCGCCGGATCGGGCGCCATGATCGGCCTGCTTGGCGAACTGGCGCGAGATTACGGCGTCACTAACCAGCAGGTGGCCTGGATCAATGGCGTCGGCGGAGCGCTTCTCACGTCGGCCGGCGCGTTGGCCGCATCGCTCATTCCCACTCGCGTGCGAGCCCCTATCGCTTTTCTTATCGCCACGCTCGTCAACGCCGCTACGTTGGCTGTTCTCGTTCTTGGCCCTTTGCGTCCCGGGGTCTACCTCACGGGCACCGTCCTGTACCTCTTTACCGTGGGCGCCTGTTATGCCCTCACCACGGCAGTCATTCTTGAGTTTCTCGGCATATCGGGCAAAAGCGGCAGCGGGCGCTACTCTATCGTGAATTCGCTGGCGAATGTTCCGGTGGTGTATATGATCTGGCTCGACGGCCAGGGTTATGCGCATTGGGGCCCGCGCGGCATGCCCGCAACCGACGCGATCATCAGTGCCGCAGGCGCCAGCATCCTGCTCGCGCACTACATCGTGAGCCGGCGGCGGAAGCGGTCAAGGCTGGGTGCTCAGCAATCCGCCGTGTGAATTGACTCTTGCTGGGTTCTGGCTAGTGCCTATTCCCTGTATTCAGGATTGGCCCGATTGAACCGGGATTGTCGCCCAGTCTTGGGTCGACGCGAAAGTCCCACACCGATTCGCTGATGTCCGAGGGAGAGATGATCTCAACCAGCGCATACTCGCCGATGGTCAGCGTCTGCGCCGGTTCGATCTTGAGCCAGTGCTTGCCCGGCAGCACTTCCACCTTGGTGGGGATTGTGTCCTCGTCCTGCGTCACCGTCCCCGTCGGGCTCATGTGGATCGCGCCCACAATCCGCACTTGATGCCGCTCATCCACGCGCACAATCACAAAGCCTGACTGCGGCGAGTGTGCGCCGTGCTTTCCACCGTTCACAGCCTTCGCGCCACCCGTATCCACAGTCAGAGGATGCGTAAGCGCCGGCTCTGTCTGATCATCGACTCCGAGCGAAAGATAAATTACCGGATCGTTCACATGCAGATGCACCCGGGCGTTCGCGCCTTCGAGTTCGAGGCTCGCCTTTTGCGACGCCAGCGGATTCAGTACTTCAATTCCCTTGCGGTTTTTGGTGTTGAGCGAGAGGTCGGTCGCCTTCAGCTCTACCAGCTCTGGAGTGCCGTGGAACGTGTCCAGCACAAAAACGCCGTCCTCATCGGGCAATTCCACACCCGGAGCCACCTGCGGCATGCGTGCATTTTCGTCGGTGCGCACCGCGGTTTCTTCCGCGTCGATGTCCGCGGCTTCCTTCATAGCCGGCGATGAGTCTTCGTCCGCCAGCTCGTCATGTTCTTTGGCCCACTTGTTGGTCGCGTCCCAGTCGACAAGGTCCTTGGGCAGCTCTTCCCATTCGCCGCGCTCCTGCGAGAGATAGCGCACGCGGTCGCCCGCGATCTGGTAATCGCGCACCAGTTGGTAGGAGCCGTCTTTCAGGATCAGCCGCAGATTTCTCCCCGTGCCGGGAACCGCGGGCTTCAAGGGCAGCGGCTTCGAGTTTTGATCGCTCGGCGCGCTCGGTGCCGTCTGGATTGTTACGCTCTGCGGGGCGTTCTGCGCAGCAATCGCCGTTGGTGCGACGAGGAGAATGGCCAGCGAAAGCATTGGCGCGCGCCGCCCTCTCCGAAATTGCAGAAAACAAACCATGGCAACTCAGTTTAGACGCTCGCCCTCATCCGGCGTTTTCTTTGCATGCCGGATCGAAATCGTAACTTAAGTGCAACCTCTCCACGCAAGAAGCGTCAAAATTTTCAGGTGCTTTCTGTAGAATAGAACCGGAAGGTTCCAGCGATTGACAGGACTTAAGACACTTTTCCGCGGCAAACGCGGCGTCTGGCCCGGCTTTTTGCCGGCGGTGGCGATGGTCTGCCTGGTCTTGCTGGCGATGCTGGCCGTAGCTCAGGCTACGCACCTCCACTCAAACGATACCGACGCGGATCACTGCCAGCTCTGCATCGTGATGCACACGGTGGTTCCGACTGCGGCTGCCGCGGCTGTCATCATCATCGTGCAACTTGGAGCCTCAACTCCCCAGGTCGAACCCATCGTCGTTGCCCGCCAGCGGCAGATTCGCCTTTTCATCCGGCCGCCTCCCACGTCCTGCTAGAGCATCTTTCCGTTTTCATATCAGGCCCTCGCATCGACCCCATTGCTTTTACTCATCGGGCGATGCGCGGCAGCATCTGTACATTCTGATCCTGAAGCGGACCGATGCTCCCCAAAATGCACTGATGACCCCGCGGCGGCTTGTCCGCGGTGATCGCTTCTCATCTTTCAGCCATTGTCCAGGAGATTTTGCCATGACGTTATCTCGCGGCGCTATTACGCGCCTTCTCCCCCTGATTGCCCTCGGCTTTGCCGCCCTCACCGCTCCCGCGCAGAGCGGCAACGCCGGAGCCGTTCGCGGTTCAGTCACAGATCCAAGCGGCGCCGTTGTTCCCAATGCGACGTTGCGCCTCACCGATGCGGTGAGCGAATTCGACGAAACCACCTCTACCGACTCAGCGGGCCAGTTTGCGTTTCCCAATGTGCCCTTTAACCCATACAAGATCGAAGTCTCTGCCAAAGGTTTCGCCACTTTAATCCAAAGCGTTGAGATCCGGTCCTCGGTGGGAGTCACCGTCAAGCTTGTACTCCAGATTGCCGGAGGCAGCCAAACGGTTACCGTTGAATCCGGAGGCGACCTTATCGAAGACGATCCAACCTTCCATACAGATGTGGACCGCGACCTGTTCAACAAAGTCCCTCTGGAGAGCGCATCGTCTACGCTCAGCTCGCTCGTCACCATGACCACGCCGGGCGTGGCCGCCGATTCCAACGGCCTTTTCCATGGCCTCGGCGACCACGCATCCAACTCCTTCTCCGTTGACGGCCAGGCCATCACCGACCAGCAAAGCAAAGTCTTCTCCAATCAGCTACCGTCCAACTCCATTCAGTCCATTGAGGTGATCAGCGGCGCGCCCCCAGCCGAGTATGGCGGAAAGACCAGCCTTGTGATCGTGGCGACGACGCGCTCCGGCCAGGGCGTTACCAAGCCTTCCGGCGACGCCTATGCTTCCTACGGGTCCTTCGGATCGGCGACCGGCGGCTTCGATGTCTCCTATGGCGGAAAGAGCTGGGGCAACTTCATCGAGGGCGACGGCCTGAATACCGGCCGCTTCCTCGATCCCCCGGAGTTTACCGTATTCCACGACAAGGGCAACGAGGAGAATGTCTTCGATCGCATTGATTACAGCTTTACGCAGGCCGATTCGGTTCATCTCGACCTCAACTACAGCCGTTCCTGGTTCCAAACCCCCAATTCCTACGACAACCTCAATGTGCAAAACGTGGTCAGCGACGGGATCACCGCCGACCCCACCTTTGCCAATGTGGGCAACACCGATCAGGGTTCCAAAATCAACACCTTCAACATCTCGCCCACCTACACGCGAATCATCAACGACCATTCGGTCTTCAACCTGGGCGCATTTGCGCGGAAAGATCTCTACGGCTACTATCCCAGCGCCAATCCGCTGGCCGACCTGGGGCCCTCAAACCTGCAAACCTCCTCGATTTCCCAGTACCGCACGCTCACCAACACAGGTCTTCACGCGGACTATTCCTACGTGAAGGGGATTCACAACCTCAAGATCGGCGCGCAATACGAGCAGACCTTCCTGCGTGAGCACGATAGCCTCGGCGTGGTCGATTCTACCTATAACTCGCCCTGTGTAGATACCGGCGGCAACCCTTTGCCCGGATACGCCAGCCAATCCGACTGCGACGGTGTTACGTCGTTCCCCAATGACAACTATCTTCCCGTTCTGGCTCCCTATGATCTGACGCGGGGCGGCGCCTTCTATGACTACTTCGGGCATACCGACGTAAAAGAAATGGCCCTCTACATTGAAGATGAGATCAAAGCTGGCAACTGGGATTTCAACCTTGGTCTCCGCGAGGACCTCTATAACGGCCTCACGAAAGCCAACCAGATCGAACCTCGCCTGGGTGTTGCATACAACATCAAGCCAACCGGCACAGTGGCCAGCATCTCTTACGCGCGCACGCTTGAGACGCCCTTCAACGAAAATCTTGTTCTTTCCAGTAGCGGCTGCTCGAATGCTGTACTGAATCCGCTGCTCGCATGCAGTCCAGGCGTATCCGGAACTCTCGACCCCGGGTTCCGCAACGAGTTCCATGCCAGCTTGCAGCAGGCCCTGGGCAAGAATGTGGTCTTCAGCGGCGAATATATCTGGAAGTACACGCACAACGCTTTTGACTTCAGCGTGCTCGGCAACACGCCCATCACGTTCCCAATTGATTGGCACAACTCAAAAATTCCCGGCTACGCGCTGCACGTCGAGGTCCCGAACTACCACAACTTCAGCGCCTATACCGTCATGTCGTCGGTAGCCGCGCGCTTTTTCCCGCCGCAATCTGCTGGCGCCGGCGCCGCCCCAGGCCAGGGCGGATACGCATTCCGCATCGACCACGACGAAAAATTCAACCAGACCACGCACGTTCAATACACGGTCTCCCACGACGGCCATTGGGTCAACGGCCTCTGGAGCGGCTTCAACTGGCGCTACGATTCCGGCCTCGTCGCCGGCTCCGTGCCTTGCTACAACGTCACCGACCCGAACAGCCTGTGCAATCCAATCAACGGCGGAGCTTCCATCACCCTGCCGGGCGGTGTGCCGGGAGTCGACCTGAGCGGCCTGACGCCAGACCAGGAGTTCGAAGCTGGACTTACCTGCGACGGCGTTGCCGCCACCATTGCCAACGGAGGGTTCACTTCATGCGATGCCGCCGGGTACACGTCAAAGCTGGTCACGATTCCTGCGCCTGGCACCGAGAACGATGACCATAACCCGCCGCGCATCGCGCCGCGCAGTCTTTTTGACGTTTCGGTTGGCAAAACCAACCTGTTTAAGACGGAGCATTTTAAGACCGACCTCGACCTGACTGCCATCAACGTTACCAACAAATACGCACTCTACAACTTCCTCTCGACGTTCAGCGGCACGCACTACGTTACGCCGCGGGCGCTGACGGCGAAGGTGACGTTTAACTTCTAAAGTGAACAGAACTCGAAGCTGGAAACTTGAAACGGGCAGGCCGCCAAAGCCTGCCCGCTTTGTTTGTTCCTTGGACGACTATGAAATCGCATCCACCGCTCTTTGATATGCCTGAAAGATTTCATCCCCGAAGCACGCAAAAATCACTTTTTGAATCGCGTCACTCGAGACCAGTTCCGCCACCGTCTCGGCGACCGCGATCTTGACCGCCCGATCGACAGGGAAGCGATAGACTCCGCAACTGATTGCTGGAAACGCCAGCGACCGGATACCGTTCTCCCGCGCAATCTTGAAAACCGACTGGTAGCAGCTCGCCAGAAGCCCCGCCTCGCCGCGGTCGCCGCCGCTCCAAACTGGCCCTACCGTGTGAATCACGAACTTCGCCGGCAGCTTGTAACCCTTCGTCAGCCTTGCCTCGCCGGTCGGGCATCCGCCGATCTGATAGCACTCGTCAAACAGCTCCGGCCCCGCCGCGCGATGAATCGCACCGTCGACACCGCCTCCGCCGAGCAAAGACTCATTGGCCGCGTTCACGATCGCGTCGACAGCGAGCGTCGTGATGTCGGTCTTGACCACCTCAATCTTGCTGGTCATCGCAGCACATCCCCGAGAGCATCGTAAACCCCTCGGCGCTGGGCCTGACAATCTGGCAGGCTGAGCAAGCCAGCGCAACGCTCTCATTCCAGTATCGTTAATCGGTACGCGATCCCATCTGCCACTAATTCGGCCAAAATTTCCTCTTTCGCCGTGGCCCGAATCTCTGCCATACTTGAATGTGCCCACCAGGTACGGCCAATCCCAAAAACTTAGTGACGAGGTTGCAGCGATGTCGGCAAAGTACGTCTTTGTGACGGGTGGAGTTGTGTCCAGTTTAGGCAAAGGACTGGCGGCGGCGTCGATTGGATGCCTCTTGGAGAGCCGCGGCCTTCGCGTCAACCTGATGAAGTTTGACCCCTACCTCAATGTCGATCCCGGCACCATGTCGCCCTTCCAGCACGGCGAGGTCTTCGTGACCGACGACGGGGCCGAGACCGACCTCGATCTTGGACACTACGAGCGCTTTACCCACGCGCCGCTTTCGCGCGACAACAACTACACCACTGGCCGCATATACGAGCAGATCATTTTGAAGGAGCGCCGCGGCGACTACCTCGGCAAAACCGTCCAGGTCATTCCGCACGTGACCAACGAGATCAAGAACGCCATGCGCAAGGTGGCGTCAAACGGCGCTGACGTGACGATCGTTGAAATCGGCGGCACCGTTGGCGACATTGAATCGCTGCCGTTCCTTGAAGCTATCCGCCAGATGCGCCAGGAACTGGGCCGCGAAAACACGGTTTTTGTCCACGTCACGCTGGTCCCGTGGATTGCCGCGGCGCAGGAGCTTAAAACCAAGCCCACGCAGCACTCGGTTAAGGAGCTGCTCTCGATCGGCATTCAGGCCGACATTCTTCTTTGCCGCTCCGACCGCGCGCTCAGCCGTGATATCAAGCAAAAGATTGCAGCCTTCTGCAACGTGGAAGAAAAAGCCGTGATCGGCGCAAAGACCGTGCCCTTTATTTACGAAGTGCCACTGGGTTTTGCCGAAGAAGGCGTCGATACTCTCGTTCTCAAATATCTGCACAAGGATGCGCCCGACGCGGACATCACACTTTGGCGGGAACTTGTTGACCGCTGCTACCACCCCAAGGACGAGGTGAACATCGCCATCGTCGGCAAGTATGTGGAGTACGAAGACAGCTACAAGTCGCTCAAGGAAGCGCTGACGCACGGAGCGATTGCGGAGAATTTGAAGCTGAAGATTCATTGGATCGAAGCCGAGGGGCTGGAGTCGTCTGGCCCCGACGATCGCAGCTACGAATCGCAATTGGAAAGCTTCGACGGCATTCTTGTTCCGGGCGGATTCGGCAAACGCGGCATTGACGGCATGTTGAACGCCATCCGCTATGCGCGCGAAAAGAATGTGCCCTACTTCGGGATTTGTTTGGGCATGCAAACTGCATGCATCGAATTTGCGCGCAACGTGTGCGGGTTGAAAGACGCAAATTCTTCGGAATTTGATCCGGCCACGGAGCACCGCATCATCTACAAGCTGCGCGAACTTTTGGGAGTAGAGGAGATGGGCGGGACGATGCGCCTGGGCGCGTGGACCTGCGTTTTACAGGAAGACTCGCTCGCCAGCCGCGCCTACGGCGGCCAGAAGGAGATCAGCGAGCGGCATCGGCACCGCTATGAGTTCAACCGCGAATACGAGGCGCTGTTGACCGGCGCGGGGCTGCGCATCTCCGGGTCGACACCCGACCAGACCTACGTCGAGATCGTCGAGCTACCCGGCCATCCCTACTTCCTCGGTTGCCAGTTCCACCCCGAGTTCAAATCGAAGCCCCTCGAGCCGCACCCTCTCTTCCACGAGTTCATCGTGGCCAGCTACAGGCAGCGTTTGCAGCGGGCGCAGATTGAGTCGGTCGCGAGCCAGGTTGTGCAGTAGAATTGCGGGCAAATTGAGATTTGATTTGTCATCCTGAGCGACTGGAGTCCGCCGTTGCGGATGCAGGGAGTCGAAGGATCTGCGGTTGTTTGTCGAAGCGCCCGAGGGTCGAGCACTGTGAAGGCACAGTACATAGGAGATATTGGCGATTTTGGCAAGGTGCTCCTCCTAAAGCACTTTGCCTCGCGCGGTTTCAAGCTCGGCATCAACTGGTTGCTGACCGATAACGACAAAAGGTCAGATGGAAAGCATAGAGATTATGCCGAATACTCCGGCAAGGACTGTCTTTGTTGCTGCGATGAAGAAATCTTCGGCCGTATCCTCCAACTGGCGAGAAACGGAAAGGATGAGCGTGCAATAGAGGATCTGGAAGAAGTTATCCGCAGCTTTTCACCTAGCTGCGTCTTCTTTTCGAAGAAATACGAGGGAGGGAGGGCCAGGGGACAGGCCGAAGCAGAGGCGTTTAAAACGTTGATGCCCGACTTGGCGGATTTGGTCTTCTTCGACCCTGACAATGGAATCGGCCGTGAGGGCGGCACGTCTTCAAAACACGTCTACTATTCCGACCTGCGCCGTTACTGGGAGCGCGGTCAATCGATACTCGTTTATCACCACTTGAGCCGTGGGATTCCGCACACTGTGCAAATCGATCTAAGGAAGTCGGAGTTGGAAGGAGAACTCTTCCACTCGAAGGTCCATTCGTACCGACTTCGCCGTGGCACGGCACGAGCCTATTTCCTTTGCATCCGATCAGAGCACTTAACCAGAATCCGTGAACATTTGAATATTGCCGCAATCGAGCCGCTGATAGTGCCAAAGGGCGAGTGGAGACGTCAAGTTGGCTGCCGCGTTGTCCACTAGCCTCTAATTAAAATCGCTCGGTATTCTCACGGAAACCCAATGAGTTCGTCGTTCGTTTCGAGACCGATTTCCAAACCGCCTGTCTGCGGGGGCGGCGTCTCCGGCAACTCCGGTCCTTTGCGGGTCGCGGGCTTGGTCCGCATCACTGTCTCAAGCCCCTCAAGAACCAGCTCCCGCACGGTGGTCCCTCGCTCAGCGGCCATCATCTTGATTGACCGATATAACTCGTTTGGAATGTCCACAGTGGTTCGCATAAATACATATTAACATAAATATATATCTATGCATGGAAAATACTCCTTATTTCATCAGCTTCCGAGTCTTTTGAAATGCTCAATAGCTGGGTCGCTGGAGGCGCACTTCACGGCTCCCGAATCCGTTGAGCCAGATCGGGCGCCGCCCTGTGAAAGTGCCGAGTATTCCATGTGTAGATGCATTCCGCATTCACCTTGCGTGCGCAGGCGATATGCAGCGCATCGTAAATCGTGCCTCCCGTGAGGCCCGCGGTCGCGCAGGTCTTTAGCGTTTCGATGTACTCATCTGAGGTGAGAGCGGTGGGAGTGACTCTTTGCAGAAATGTTTCGAGCGCCGACATCGCATCACGCCCTGACACGCGAATCCCTGGTGGCATCGACGTGACCGAACTGTAGAACTCCGCCAATGTGTGGGCGCTTACGGCAGTTTCTCCTGCCAGGCACCCGTTCCATAATTGGCGGCTTGGCACATGATGAACATGATCGACCTGCGCGATGGCCACGAGCACGGAGGTGTCGAGAAAGATCACTCTCCCTCCCGACCAAGACCGGGGTCCAAGCCAAGAATGCGCCGCTCGCGTTCCAGCCTCATTTGCGCGATGGACTCATTGACCATCTGGACCGTAATCTTCTGAGGATTGGTCCGGTCGGCGGAGAAGATCAGGGGGGTCCCGTTTTCGATGACCAGCTGGGCCTCGGGTTCTGCGGCGGTTAAGGTCAAGCTGTCGCCATGCTGTTCTGCCCGCAGCCGCGTTCCCGGCTTCAGTTGCAGCGCATCGCGGAACTTCTTCGGAACCACGATCCTGCCCGCTCGGTCGATCTCTACTATGGCATTCATGATGCCAGTTTACCATAGAAAATGGCATAAACCATAACATACTTGATATGAGTTCATTGCAGGGGGTGAGCAGCACTTTCTTCTCACCGTTCTTCCCGCGCTTGCGCCGCCTTAGACGCTTTTCTTGAAACATTCTTTACCAATCCAACCTGTATTGAAGCGAATTCATCGAAGGTTGCGTCTACTACCAACGGAGCGCCCAAAATTCAGCCAAATCTCGATGAAAAAGAGCTTCCTCCACAGCCTCCCGCAGAGCCCGTCTCCAGTCCGCAAGCGTCTCATGGACCAGTCCGGTACTCACCTAGAAAAACTCCCCTCCGGGTTATTGACAATGATTTCCCGCCGGGCCTATCGTGTCTAAGTTTTGGGCATAAGAATCGAAAGGATGGCAATCAAGATGGTCGCCTATTTCCAGCTTCAGCCCGCTGAAGCGGAGTTGCAAGACTTGGCAGAGCAATACTGGCAAACCGCCGGCGAGAAGGAGCATGAGCTTGAAAAGGCTGCCTTCGAGGCCGGGGAAGCCATTCGCAACGGAGATTATTCGCTCGCCAATCTGGAAGCGATCGTGCGCTGGAAGTCGGAGCGCGCAGTGCAAGTTTTGATCTGCAACAGCAACGAGAAGATCAGGCAAGTGCTGGCTGTGGCCGCCGCGCCGGAGTCCTCCACCGAAGCTGCCGTGAAGGCTATGCTTGAGTTGCATGGCGTCGACATCGCCGTGGCGTCGGCCGTTCTGGCTGCGATCTTCCCTGAGCGCTACACGGTGCTGGACTATCGCACCCTCGAGGCTCTGGGCCACGCGCGTCACGACGTCCACTTCTACGAGGAGTATCTCGACTTTTGCAAGCGCCTCGCCGAAAGCAACGTGGTCAAGCCACTGAACGAGCTTCCAGCCCCCACGCCTCTGCGCACGCTCGATCGCGCGTTGTGGGAGTGGTCGCGTATTCACGCGGGCTAACAGCGGCACGCCGTCGCCGCAACTACCGGCTACGCACTCCGTCCCTGTTTAGGGGGAGTGCGCACGCCGAACGCGGATTTGGGCGGCCGTGCCCCTCCAACCTCGAGCTGTGGCCCGCGGGGCTACCGTATTGTTGCCCACGGTTCACGGTCCACGACCCGCGACCGACGGTCCACGGTAGAATCACTTCGTGAGCAGCTCGTTCGAAATCGGGCCGGTACAAGTGGGTTCCGGCCGGCTCTTCCTCATCGCCGGCCCCTGCGTCATCGAGTCTGAGGCGCACGCCTTCAAAATGGCCGAAGCCATCCAGCGCATCGCCGCCGATCTCAGCGTTCCCTTCATCTTCAAAGCCAGCTACGACAAGGCCAATCGCACCAGCGCGAAGAGCTTTCGCGGTCCCGGTCTCCTTGAAGGCACGCGCATCCTTGGCCGCATTGCAAAAGACACAGGCCTTCCCGTCCTCACCGATGTCCACGAGCCCGCACACTGCGGGGTCGCGGCCGAAGCAGTCGACGTGCTCCAGATCCCCGCGTTTCTCTGTCGTCAGACCGACCTGCTTGTTGCCGCCGGCAAAACCGGACGCGCCGTCAACATTAAGAAAGGCCAGTTCGTCGCTCCCTGGGATATGACTTACGGCGTCGAGAAGGTTCGCTCCATGGGCAATGAGCGCGTCTTCCTTACCGAGCGCGGCTCAACTTTCGGTTACAACAACCTGGTGGTCGATTTCCGCTCGCTCGCCATCATGCGTCGTCTTGCGCCTGTGGTTTTTGACGCGACCCACTCAGTGCAGCAGCCCTCTGCGGCCAACGGCATCAGCGGGGGCCAGCCCGAGTACATTCCGCTCCTCGCTCGTGCCGCGGTCGCTGCGGGCATTGACGGCCTCTTCGTCGAAGTGCACGACTCGCCCGCCGACGCCAAATCCGATGGCGCCAACGCTCTCGACCTGAAGCTGCTCAAGCCGCTGCTGGAGTCGCTGCTGGCCATCAGCGCCGCTGCCGCGCACTCAGCACACTAAAGCCTTTATGCGATCTCTGTTCGTTCGGCTGCGTGACGACATTCAAAGGTTTTGGAAGTGGTGTCGTTCGTTCGCCAAAACCGACTGGGAGTTGCAAGACTATCCCATCTCCACAAGAATGCAGGAGCTGGACCTGAATCTGCCCGCCAGATTCACGCAGCATCAATATTTGGCGAGAGTTCTTGGATGGCACATCGACGCGGGAGGCGCATCAAAGACAGAAGCCTTGAATGCGCTCGGCGAGCAGTTCGCACAGCGAAAAAAGGATTGGCTGGAAAAAGGCAAACCGCTTCCACGTCCCGGCGCCCATGTTCCGATCGAGTTTGCGCCCCGAGAGCGAGTCAGTGCGTGTCGCAAACTTGCCGAAGACTTCACGCACCGAATTCTCGGACTTGAAGAGGCTTGGATCTCCGACGAATCCTCGCTTTGGGACTTTCATTTCGAGGAGATGAATGAGGAGATGTTGGCGAAGATTCGGGAAGTTTACGGAGTGGACGTCTCGGATATCGAATCCGCCAGGCTTTGGGAAATTTTTGAACGGATCGAACGAGTAAAGCCAGGCAAGTGGTCCTGAGGGAGCCCTTCTGACCTTACCGCGGCGGCCCATCTCCTCCGCACCCCACCGTCCCGGCCGCGGTCTTTCCATCCAGCACAAAGCACGAAATCCCATTAATGTCCGTCCGGAAGGTCCGCACACGCGCAGCCTGCAACTCCTCAAGCACCTCCTCGCGCGGATGCCCATACCGGTTGCGCAGGCCGCACGAGATCACGGCCCACTGCGGCGCGACGCGGGCAAAAAATTCCGGCCGCGTGGACGTGATGCTGCCGTGATGCCCCACCTTCAGCAGCGTGCTTGCCAAGCCCGGCTCGGCCAGCATCGCCTGTTCGATGGGCGATTCGGCGTCGCCCTCGAGCATCACCGAAGTCGCGCCGTACGCCACATGCAGCACCAGCGAATCGTTATTCGCCGGCTCCGCGCCCGGCTGATAGTCGCGGAACGGCGCCAGCACATTCACCTGCGTGCTTCCAAATGTGAATGCATCGCCAGCCCGAAAACTCTTCACCTGGATGCGCAGCGCCGCGGACTCATCCAGCAGTGCGTCATACGCTCCGACGCGCGGATTATTTCCAACCCACAGCTCGTCGGGATGAAAGTTGCGCAGCACAGCGAACAGTCCACTGATATGGTCGGAGTGCGCGTGGCTCAGCGCCACTACATCGAGGTGCCGAATGCCGCGCGCCCAAAGCGCCGGCGAAACGACCTCCTCGCCAATATCAAAATCCTGCGGAGCCTGCCTTGGCCCGCCGCCGAATCCGCCGCCATCGACAAGCAGCGTTTTTCCGTCCGGCGTGATCAACAGCAGGGAATCGCCCTGCCCCACGTCGATCGCCTCCATCAGCAGCGCGCCCTTTGGCCGCTCCACGGGTCGTGGCATCACCGCTACCAGCGCGGCCATCGCCAGCGCAACCCACGTTCCGCGCCGCAGCCAACGTGCTCCGCACACAAGGCTCTCATGCGCCAACACAATCGCCGCGCCCAGCAGTGCGCAGAAGGCGGCTGACTGCCAGAGCAGGGGATTGGGAATCCTGAAATCTCCCAGCGTCATCGATCCGAACAGGTGCACAAGTCCGACGCCAACGTGCATCACGAAAGCCACGATCATTGCCGGAACCACTGCCGCCGCGGGCCAAACCACGAGCAGGAGCAACGTCAGCAGAGCTGCAGGCATCAGCACTACCAGAAGCGGCAGAATCAGCAGATTCACCGGCAATGCGAAGATCGTGATGCGATGGAAGTAAACGGCCATGGGCAGCGTCATCGCCAGCTCCACCACGCACGAAACCACCACCAACTCGGCAAAGCGAATCGTAAATCGTATGCACCACGGAAAAATGCGCCACGCAATCGCGCGATTTCCGGCCCGCGCCATCCGTTCCGCCACCATCCGCATCATCAGGCGGAACTCGGCGAGCCGCGGCGCGAGCTTGATGTCCACGGCCACAAGACGCAGGTCGCGCATCGCCGCCGCGTACGGATGAATGGTCCCCTGCAGCAGCGGCGCAGCAACGCCGGCAATCACAAGCACCGCCAGCAGCGTCATTTGCAGGCTCGAATCGAACAGGCTGCGCGGGCTCACCACCAGCAGGCACAGCGCGGCAAACCCAATCGTATTCAGCGCGTTTCGTTCGCGGTATACGAGTCGTCCCAGCAGATAGAGACTCACCATCCACAGCGACCGCTGCACCGGCGTGGCGAATCCTGTGAACAATGCGTAAGCGAAGGACGCCACGATGGTCAGCACCGTTGCCGGCACGCGGGGCATGCGCAGGCGTCGCGCGATCCAGAAGATGCACGCAGCCACGATGGCCAGGTGAAATCCTGAAACCACCAACATGTGGAAAGATCCCGTGCGCTCGAAACCCACGCGCAGCCCGTGCGTCAGATAGGTGCGGTCACCGGCCACCATCGCCGCCAACATTACGGCGTCGTCCTCACTCAGCCGCAGCGGCGCGGGCAGATTCCGCATTGCCGCAGGCAGCGCTAGCAGCCGCGTGGTCGACGCATGTTGCCATCCGCTTACCCTGCACTCGAAGAACGCGCCGGGCGATTGACCCAGCCGGTCGACGCGGTCAATTGCAACCGACGCTGTCGACGTAATCCCCTGGTCGAGCAGATAATCCGCGCGGCTCCATACGCCCGGGTCGTGGTAGGTCTCCGGCCGCAGTAGGCGAACCACGGCCCGCACCTGCTCGCCGCACCGGAACGCCTGTGCGCCGTGCTGCGCTTCATCCGGCGAGTTCGCCGCAACGGGCCAGCGCACCGTCAGCCGCACGCCGCCTGCAACCGGTTCCTGCGCATCGCTCTCGTCGTTCACCACCTCAACCGTCGCCACGCGCAGATCGATCCGCTGCGACGGCGCAGTGGCCTGAGCCTCATCGACATTCTGCTCTAGCTCCACGCGCACAGGCCCCGCATCCACCACGGTCCCTTCAACTGTCCGCGTCAATCCGTCTGAAAGCGCGACCAGCTCTGGCGCAGGCGCGGGCTGCGGCTGCATCTGTGCGCACCATACGCCCAGCAGCAGCCACAAAGCCGCCAACGGAACCCACACAATCCGCTGCGCGCGTCCGCCGCGGCGGACCGCCACGCCGCACAAAGCAGCAACTGGCACCAGCAGCACCAGGACCAGAGGAGGCGACAGCCACACTCGGCTCGCTATGACAATCCCCGCTGCAAAAAGCCACGCCGCATGAAACAACGGCACGGCAGTCAAGCCATGCGTGCGTTGCGCAGGATTCGGTGGATCGGCTTGCATTCGAACGGCCCCAGACTCCACGCGCTCTTTTCAGAGCCGCGAAACGCGACACTCCCCCGATGAAAATGCCACGAGAAAGCGCAATCTGAGGAAAGTCAATTCTGGAGCCACTGCGCACCAGAGCTGAGAAGTGAATTCGGCGTCAAGCCTATCAGAAGTTGGGAATTCCAGGTGTGTCTACCCGCACATCGTCAATTACCGATACAGGCGAACCACCGTTTCCAGGTGAAAAGTCTGCGGAAACAGGTCAGCAAGCGTCAGGTGCTCGATCGTGTAGCCCCCGGCTATGAGCACGCGCAGATCGCGCGCCAGCGTCGCCGGATCGCAAGACACAACCACCAACTCAGGCGCAGAAATTTGCCCCAACAGCTCCGTGGTTTCGGGACCCAATCCAGTGCGCGGCGGATCGACGATAATCAGATCCGGCCGTTCGTCTTTTGCCGCTCCGCGCAGGAATTCCAGCGTGGTTGCCTTCACGGCCGTCGCGTGCGTCCCGCTCAAGTTTTCATTCAGTGCCGCCATCGCCGCCGGCGCAGATTCCACCGCGACCACGCGCTCAAACCGCTCCGCAAGCTTGCGCGCAAATAACCCGACGCCGGCGAACAAGTCCCACGCCAGCCCGCCGGGGTGGGCCTGCCTGCCCCTCAGCCCGCTCGTCACACACTCCACGAGCTCGTCCAACAGCCAGCGATTCACCTGGAAGAACGCGCCGTGGTCCACGCGATAGTCAAAGCCTGCAGCGCGGTATGCGATAAATTCAGCGCCGGCCCGCGCGATCGTCCTGGGCTGGCCTTGATGGACTTCCACCAGTTCCACGCCGCGAAGCTTAGGAATCTGCGACAGCAGCGCATCAAAGTAGTCGGTGAGCGGAATTCGAGCCGCGCCATTCGTGAAGACACTCGCCAGCATTGAATCTTCAGCGGCATCGCAAAAAAGCGAGAGCTCAGCGGGCCGGCTCCGGACTGCGAACCGCCGGAACAGCTCCGCTGCGCTGAACGCTGCCTGCACCAGCACTAGCGCTGCAATCGGGCACTCGGCGATCCCTACAACTTCGTGCGAGCGCCGGCCGCGGTATCCCGCCCGTCCCTCCGCGTCGAAGGCCAGCCGAATCCGGTTTCTGTAGCCCCACGGCTCGCCCGCCAGCACGTCGATATCAACCGGCGCGTGAACCCCGCCGCGCTCCAGCGTCTCGCGCAGAATGGCCTGCTTCATTTCGAGCTGAGCTTTGTACTCCGCGTGCTGGTACTGGCAACCGCCGCATGCTCCAAAGTGTTTGCACTTCGACGCAACCCGCTCCGGCGCGGCGGCAACAATTTCGTCAACTTCGGCCGTCGCATATCCGCGCTTTTCTTCGACGATGCGTACCCGCGCCTGCTCGCCGGGCAATACCAGCGGCACAAACACCGCCTTGCCATCGATGCGGGCCAAAGATGCGCCGCCGTAAATCGGCTTTTCGATTTTGACGAATTGGGCAGGCGCGGGATTCCTGCCTGAAGCTGCGGGCGCAGGTTCCTTCCGCGGCGAGAACGAGCGCGACCGCTTCTTCATTGCTGGCTCATGTAAAACAGGCTCAAACGCGGCAGGTTGTAATGCACCAGCAATTGCTTCCGCTCGAACTGCTGCTCCACTTGCCGCAACTGAACAACTCCCATGCGGCTGCGATAGGGCGCGAGCTCCTGTGATGCATGCTCCTTCAGGCCCACAAGCAGAGTCTCCGGCGCCGCGGCTCTGAGCGCTGCATACAGCTTTTCTTCGAGCACCGTCAGCGATCGCTCCAGCCTCTCGAGATTCACATCCGCAGCTTTCCGATCGCCGCCGCCACCGCGCACCTCCGCTGCCAACTCTCTCAACCGCACGGCCGTTGTCCGGCAAGCCTCTTCAGCGACGGTTGCCCGATTCAGCGCTTCTGCGGCCGCCGTCAAATGCGCTGCCACCCGCTCATGCTCGAACCCCGAATCTTCCGTCGCAGCCGGCGACCCTGCCGATGCAGAACCTATTGCCGCCTCGCTCATCTCCATCGCAGCCTGCATCACTGCCTGCGCACACCACGCCAGCCCGTTCACGCGCTGCATGCGGGCGCGCTTCTGCCGCGTCTCGTACTTGTCAAACGCCGCATCAATCCCGCGCAGCACCGCCTCCAAAGGAATTCCCGCCTCGCGCCACATCTCGATCAGAGACCAGTCCAGCGTCGAAAGCAGCAGAATCGTGCCCCGTCTCTGCTGGAAGCGCTCCTCGATCTCCGTGAAATAGTTAAAATAGTTGCGCACCACTTCATCTTAAATTCGGCAAGCGGAGAAGAACGATGGCAACCGTTGGATTTGTCGGCCTCGGCATCATGGGCCGCCCCATGCTCAGGAACCTTCTCAAGGCTTGCTACACCGTCGTCGCCTACGGTCGCACACCTTCCAAGCTCGATTCCGCCGTCGCCGATGGCGCTCAGCGCGGCGCATCCAACGCCGACGTCGGGGCGCGCTCCTCCATCGTCATCACCATGCTTCCGGACGGCCCCGAAGTCGAAGAGGTCGTTCTCGGTGCGGCCGGAATTCTCTCCGGCGCAAAGCCCCGCACGCTCATCATTGACATGAGTTCGATAAGCCCGCTCGTCTCGCAGAAAGTCGCTGCGGCCTGCGAAGCCAAGGGCGTCGACTTTATCGATGCGCCCGTCTCGGGCGGTGAGCCTAAAGCCGTCGATGGCACGCTTGCCATCATGGTCGGCGGCAAGCCCGAAGTGTTCGCTAAAGCCGAGTCCATTTTGAAGTGCCTAGGTTCCAGCGTCACCCTCACCGGTCCCGTCGGCGCGGGCAACACCACCAAACTCGCCAATCAAATCATGGTTGCCTGCAACATTGCCGCAATGGGCGAGGCACTCACGCTCGCTACGCGCTGCGGACTCAATCCTGAAGTTGTCGTCAACGCCGTCAAAGCCGGACTCGCCGGGAGTGCCGTTCTCAGCGCCAAGGGGCCCATGCTCATTGCGCGCAACTTCAAGCCTGGCTTCCGAATCAGCCTTCACCAAAAAGACCTGCGCAACGCACTCCAGACCGCGGAAGCGAATCACGTGTTTTTACCACTAACCGCCGAGGTGCAGCAGATGCTCTCGTCTCTCATTGCCAATGGCAAAGGCGATCTCGACCATTCTGCCATCGCAACGTTTATTGAGGATGCGTCGCACGTCGAAGTCAAGGTGCCGGAATAGCGAGGCCCCCACCCTTTTTCAAGCTTCGAGTCCGCACGAAGAAACGAGTCCCTAGTCCCTTAGTCCCTAACCCCTCGGATTCCCCACCCACCGCCGCCCGGCGTCTCAATCCGCAGCACATCGCCTTTTTTGAACTGCAGGCCGCATTTTCCCGAAAGTTCAGTTTCTTCGTCGCTGCCGGCCTTCTTCACGCATGCGCGTCCCGGCGCTCCGTCCCCGCCGCTTTCCAATCCGTACGGACGGAACTTTCTCCGATCGGCCAGCAACGTAACTTCCGCATCGGCCAGCAACTCTACCTCGCGAATCAGGCCATCCCCGCCGCGAAACTTCCCGTCGCCGCCGGAGTCCCCGCGATAGGCATACCGCCGAACGCGAAACGGGTACGCATATTCGAGCGCCTCAATCGGCGTGTTCAGCGAATTGGTCATGTGCGTATGCACGCCGCTGATTCCGTCCAACCCCGGCCGCGCGCCCATTCCGCCGGCCGCCGTCTCGTAATACGCAAACGCCTCGCCGGTTCGCGGATCAATGCCGCCAATCGTCACATTGCTCATGGTTCCCGCACTCGCCGCCGGAACCCGCTCCGGCACGGCCTTTGCCAACGCGCGCATCAGCACATCCACGATCCGCTGCGAGGTCTCCACGTTTCCGCCGGCCACAGCGGCAGGTGGCCGTGCATTCACAATCGAACCCTCCGGCGTGTGCAGCGTTAGCGCCCGCAGAATTCCCTCCGTCGCCGGCGCATCCTCCGGCAGCAAGCACCGCAGCACATAGAAACACGCCGAAAGCGTGATCGCGCAGACCGCGTTCACCGCGCCCGCAACCTGCGGCGACGACCCGGCAAAATCCACGTCGATCCCTCCGGCCGCCGGATCGATCTTGAGCCGCACAGCAATTCTTCGCGGCTCGTCGCTCACGCCATCGTCGTCCAGCCAATCGTCCGCGTCGTAATCTCCCGACGGCATCTCCTTCAGTTGCGCGCGCACCAGCCGCTCAGAATAATCGAGCAACTCCTCGCCCCACGCGGCCAGCTTCTCGATCCCGTACTTGGCCACCAGTTGCAGCATGCGCTGTTCGCCCACGCGGCACGCGCCTATCTGTGCATCCAGGTCACCCTTGCGCTCTTCGGGTGTGCGCACGTTCCGCAAAACCCAATTGAGCACTTCTCGATCGACCACCCCTCCATGCACAATCCGCACCGGCGCAATGCGAATTCCTTCATCTTCAATCGTCGTCGCCGGACCCATTGACCCCGCGAACTTTCCGCCCACATCGGCGTGATGCGCGCGATTCGCAACGTAAAACACCGGCGCGGCGCCGCCCTCAAGAAACACCGGCAGCACCATCGTGATATCCGGCAGGTGCGTTCCGCCCGCATATGGATCGTTGAGGATCGCAATGTCTCCCGGAGCAAGCTCGATGGCCGCAATCGCCGCCTGGACGCTCATCGGCATCGATCCCAGATGCACAGGCATGTGGTCGCCCATCGCGATCGCACGCCCTTGCGCGTCAAACACGGCGCACGAGTAGTCGCGCCGCTCCTTGATGTTGGGCGAGAGAGCCGTCCTTCGCAGCGCCGCGCCCATCTCCTCGGCAATCGAGTGCACCGCAGACTGGAAGATTGCGAGTTCTACCGGGTCGGCCGTCTTTGTCTTCATACTCGCTTCATCGCCGACTTCATCTTCGCCCACATCGATCACCAGGTTGCCCAAGTTATCCACGCGCGCGACGCATCCCGGCGGCACCAGCGTGGCCGCCGTGTACTCGGTGATCATCGCCGGTCCCGCGATTGCATCGCCCGGCCGAAGCAAATCCCGTTTGTAGATTCGCGCCAGGCGAAATCCGCCCTCAAACCAGACTTCGCGCTCGGCGGTACGAGCAGCACTGCCATCGCTTGCGACCAAAGTTCGCCGCTCCGGCTCATACGGTTCGCTTGCCGAGATCATTCGCACGCGCACGTTCACAATCTCGACCGGTCGCGCGGCATCGGCAAATCCGTACCGCTGGCGGTGCAATTCATGGAACGCCGTCATCGACCGTTCCGGCGCCTGCGGATCGTAGCGAACATTGAGCTCGTATCCTTGTCCCCGGTAACGCAGATCCAAACTCCGCTCGACTGCGCCCTCCAAGTTATCTGCCGCAAACTCTGCCACGCCTTGCTCTTCGAGTTCGCCGAAAATCTCGCTCACACTCCCCATCGCATCGCCCGGCAGCATCACCGTCCGCGAAAAATCCCGCACCGTATCCGCCAGCAGAATCCCCACCGCTGAAAGCGCGCCCGGCAGGGCCGGAACCAGCACACGCGGAATACGCAGCGCCCGTGCCAGAGAGCACGCATGCAATGGCCCTCCGCCGCCAAACGCCACCAGCGTAAAGTCTCGTGGATCGTGTCCCCGCTCCACGCTGATAACGCGAATCGCTTTCTCCATCTGCGTCTCGACCAGGCGCACAATTCCCACTGCAAACTCTTCGACCGTCTCGAGCGTGCCCTGTTGCTCGCGCATCAACCGCCGCGTGCGCTTGCCATCCAAGTGCACGCCTCCACCCAGAAAACTCTCCGCGTCGAGCCGCCCGAGTAGAAGGTTTGCATCTGTCACCGTCGCTCGTT
The DNA here is from genome assembly GCA_963789425.1 of uncultured Acidobacteriaceae bacterium. GTDB lineage: Bacteria > Acidobacteriota > Terriglobia > Terriglobales > Acidobacteriaceae > Telmatobacter. Next base: position 160,418 of record CAWBKM010000004.1, read on the forward strand.
CGCCGCGCCCAAAGCAAATTGGCCCCGGATCGGCGCCGGCGGACTCCGGGCCCACTCGGAGCATTCCACCGGCGTCGAATCTCGCGAGGGACCCGCCGCCCGCCCCCGCCGTGTGAATGTCCAACATTGGCACGCTGATCGGGGCTCCAGCTATGACCGACTCGCGTGTGCGCTCAGCGCCCGTCGCCGCGTTCGCCACAAAAACATCGGTCGAAGTGCCGCCCATATCGAAGCCGATGATCTTGTCGAACCCCGCCCACTGCGCCATTCGGCACGCGCCCACGACTCCGCCCGCCGGCCCGCTCAGCACCGTGCGCACCGGCTCCTCCGCCGCGACGCGCGCAGCAATAATCCCGCCAGACGACTGCATTACATCGACGCGGCCGCCTTTATGCTCAGCGCCTACGCGATCTTCGAGCGCCGTCAAATACTGATTCATTCGGGGCGCAAGGTATGCGTTCACGACCGTCGTCGACGCACGCTCGTACTCGCGAAACTCCGGCAGTATCCGGTGCGATGCTGAAACCGGAATGCCCAATTCGCACAACGCCACCTCGACGCGCCGTTCGGTCTTGGGATTTGCAAAGGCAAACAGCAGACTGATCGCGACGGCCTCGGCGCCGCTCGCCTTCACGGCCACAACCAGCGCCGCTAGCTCATCGTCTGTCGGCTCGCGCAGAATTTCGCCCTCGGCGCTCACCCGCTCCGCAACTCCGAATCGCAGCTCTTTCGCGACGAGACACTCCGGTGCCGGGGCGAACCAGTTGTAGAGCTGCGCGCGCGCCTGCCTTCCGATTGCAATGGTGTCTTCGAATCCGGCAGTTGTCACAAACGCCACGCGGGCGCCGGTCCGCTCGAGCATCGTGTTGGTGCCGACCGTCGTTCCGTGGCGCACTTCGACGTTGTCTGTGCCGCCCAACGCCTGCACGCCTTCGAGCACCGCGCGCGAGGGATCGGCGGGCGAGGAAAAAATCTTCTTCACGCGCAGCTTTCCGTCCGCCAAACAAACGCAGTCAGTAAACGTGCCGCCGGTATCGATCGCAATGCGCAAATCTTCCCCGCTCCTCTTGTGTGGAGTCGTCAAGTCCGTTTCAGTCGCTGACCCTGCCTGTAGCGGAAAGCCACTGACATTTGCACACTAGGCTAATGACTCAGGCCCTGAGTTAGGTATAGCGCGCTTAAAAACAAAAGAACGAAAATGACAGCCGTTCCTCCCAGGAGCACTCGGCGCCCTTGACCCTTAGCAATGAGTGTGTGGAAGAAAGACGCGGCAGATAGTCCGGAAGAGATCAACAAACAAATAGGCACGATAAACCGATGCGAGTCACACCATCGAAATGGTTCCGAATCGTATGGCGCAAACTCAAGGTAGATCAAGATCCCCAGAAACGCAATGACCATGGCGCACAGAATTGCAAACAATTGTCGAGCCCGAAGCAAACGTCTTCCGGGTTCCGTAATCCCACGCTCCGACGACTCTGGAACTATGTTCCAGCCTCCAATTAGGCCCAACAGGCACCCAATTGATAGGACGAAGGTCACTTCACATGCAACAGACCAATAGCTCACGAAACTTCCCATTGCTGCACCGCCCAGTTCTATTTGCCGATCTCAGAATCATTTTTGTGGCACCAGCGCGGCTTGGGTCTAAATGCATATCTGCGGTCTGCGAAATGATCCTGGCGCCGGGCAAGGAAGTTCGGGCGCTCGATCCACAACGTCTTTCTCACGTTCTGGGGCCGGAGTGTGCAACGCTCCCTCGGCACAATCAAGCTGAAAGCAGCCGGTCACGACAGGAACTCCGCAATCGCCTCGGCCACTGCGTTCTGCTCGTCCTCGTGCAACTCCGGAAAAATCGGCAGCGCCAGCACCTCGCGCGAGGCGCGCTCCGCCTCAGGAAAATCGCCTTCGCGGTAGCCGAGCGGTTTAAGAGCTTCCTGAAGGTGCAGTGGAACCGGATAGTAGATCTCCGAGCCAATCCCGCGCGCCGTCAGAAACTCACGAAGCGCATCGCGCCGCGCCACGCGAATCACATATTGGTGCCATACGTGTTTTGCTCCCGGCGCTTCATGCGGCAGCACCAAGCCCTTCGCCGGATACGGCCCATTCTCAGCAAGCCCAGCCCTCGAAAACAACCTGCCATATCGCGCTGCCAGCTCGCACCGCGTCTCATTCCATGCGCCGATGTGCTTCAGCTTTACCGTCAGCACTGCGCCCTGGAAGCCGTCCATCCGCGCATTCCATCCGAGCTCGTCGTGGTGGTAGCGGCGTCGCATTCCCTGGTTGCGCAGCATTTTCACGCGCTCGGCAACATCGTCGCGATTCGTCGTTACCATGCCCGCATCGCCAGCCGCGCTCAGGTTTTTCGTCGGATAAAAGCTGAACGCAGCCGCATCGCCCAGCCCGCCGGCTTTCGCGCCGTTCCACTCCGCGCCCCATGCCTGAGCCGCGTCTTCGATCAGCGCCAACCCGCGCTCGCTGGCCAGCTTCGAAAAGGCTGCCGCGTTGACGGGCAATCCGTACAGATGCACCGGCATAATCGCCTTCAGCTTTTTCCCGCGCTCGCCATCCAGAACAGCTTCCACCGCCGCTGGCGACAAATTGAACGTCACCGGATCGATATCCGCCAGCACAGGCGTTGCGCCCGCGCGCAGAATCGCGCTGGCAGATGCAAAGAAACTAAACGGCGTCGTCACGACGGAATCGCCCGGCCCAATCCCGGCCCCCGCCAGCGCCAGCCATAGGGCGTCTGTTCCCGACGAGCAGCCCAGCGCGTGCTCTACACCCAACTGCTCCGCCGCCGCCCGCTCAAACGCTGCCACGTGCTCGCCGAGAATGAACTGCTGTGTCTCCAGCACTTGCCCCAGCGCTTCCATCAACTCCGCTTGAAGCGGCCCGTATTGGCGCTTCAGGTCCAGCATTGGAACCGGCGTTCGTGTTGCCCCGCCGCTTTTCGCCTCAGCCTGCGCCGCAAAGTCAGTCTTTTGCATACCGTTTTCTTTCTCACCTGAATGCTATCAGCCTTGGAATCTGCACGGTCCCAACCCAGAAAACGCGCATCTCGCGGCCCGGCAGGTCGCCCCATCGCACCTGGCCCATTCCTTTGCCTATTCCACGGCAAACACACAGGTTTGCCTTACGAATACGCCTTCCCGTCCGACGCAAAAACCGAAGCCCCATCCCAACTAACCCGCCCGTGGAGTTGAAATAGGCCGGGAATCTCTATAAAGTTGACCCATTGCGGGGTTTGCCGGTTCCGGGCGTTCCGGGGCGGTTCCCGCGTATCTGAAGCGCGAAGCAAGAGCAGTACCACACAACTTCACAAGAAAGTAGGAGATCGGCACATGGAGAACAAGCCGGCACAAAATATTCAGGACACCTTTCTGAACACCGTTCGGAAAGACAAATCCCCGATTACGATTTATCTGGTCAGCGGAGTCAAGCTGACAGGGAAGATCAGGTCGTTTGATAAATACTCCGTGCTCCTGGAGAACAACAGCCAGGAACAGTTGATTTTCAAACACGCGATCTCAACCGTGGTAAGCAACCGGAGCGTGATGCATGAGCATCGGCCGGCTGCTGTATCCGGGGGCATCGGTCCGTCGGCGGTTCCGGCGCCCGTGCAGTCCATATCCCAGGCGACCGCTGAACAGCGTTAGAGCGGGAGCGTCTTGGATTGGTTCGCGGGGCGTATAGGTCCGGCACCGCTCGTGGCCGGTCGCAAACTTCATCGGCAGATCCTGGCCGCTGGGGTGACGAGCCTGAGCATGCCGTCCTCGTCGCGGTGGATCTCGATCCCCGTTCGCCAACCAGTCGCACTGCACGCAAAGGCCTGGCGACACCGGGTGAGCGCTTCGGCGCCGGCCCGGCGGGCGGTTCTGCGCCAGAAACGCTACCATCAACGCCTTCTGATCGTTCTGCGCTCTCTTCGATCTCTCCCGGTCTCAGCGCCGAAGAATCCCTCGCAGAATTTCGCGAATTGTTGCGAAGCGCCTGCGGCCAGGTGGCTGCTGAAGTTATTCAGCGGCGCCCTCGCCTCGATCCCGCCACACTCATCGGCTCCGGAAAAGTCGAGGAGATCGCCGCTGTCGTTGCTTCCACCAACGCCGATCTCGTTGTCTTCGATCGCGATCTTTCACCCACGCAACTGCGCAACCTTGAAGCAGCGCTCCCGTGCCGCGTCCTCGATCGCACGCAGCTGATCCTCGACATCTTCGCGCGCCACGCCCGAACTCGCGAGGGCCAACTCCAGGTGGAACTTGCTCAACTTGAATACATGCTGCCGCGCCTCACCGGCCGCGGCAAAGCCATGTCGCAACTTGGCGGCGGAATCGGCACTCGCGGGCCCGGCGAAACCAAGCTCGAAACCGATCGCCGAAGCATTCAGCGCCGCATCGATCAGCTCAAGCGCGATCTCGACTCCGTTCGCCGCGTGCGCCGCCAGCAGCGTCAACGCCGCGAGGCCGTCCCTGTCCCCACCGTCGCTCTCGTCGGCTACACCAACGCCGGCAAAAGCACGCTGTTCAATTCGATCACCGGAGCGCAGGTGCTTTCATCGGCGCGCATGTTCGCCACTCTCGATCCGAAGTTACGAGCAATTGAACTGCCCAGCCGCCGCCGCGTTCTGCTGTCTGACACCGTCGGCTTTATCCGCAATCTGCCGCACACGCTCGTGACGAGCTTTCGCGCAACATTAGAGGAAGTCGCGCAGGCCGAGGTGCTCCTCCACATTCGCGACGCCTCCTCCACTTACGGCGAAGAGCAAAAATCACAGGTCGAGAAAGTTCTCGGCGAGCTTGACTCGCTCTCCAAGCCCCGGATAGAAGTCCTGAACAAGATTGATTTGCTGCCGGAGGACGAGCGGGCGGCTTTACTTTCGCGCACAAATCCCCATCCAAAAGGTGAAAGCACGGGAGTGCCAGTTGCGGCGATTACCGGCGAAGGCATTCCCGCTCTGCTCGCGGCTATTGACGCCGCGCTCCACTCCGACCCCATTGTCGAAGCCGAGCTGCGTGTTCCTCAGCACGAAGGCGCGGTGCTCGCAGCCATTGAGGCTGGAATGATTGTTCATTCGCGCAATTACGAAGGCAATCTCGTTCGGCTCAGTGTAAGCGGACCCGCCTCGCTGGTCGGCCGCATGCGCAGGTTCCGCGCGCAAATAATCTAATCGGGCCGTCTCCGCGAAAGGCTACATTTTCAGGTTGTAGATCAGTCCGAATGGATCCTTCACGTAGCCGGGTGCCCCAGGTCTCGATTCTGAGACCTGGGATAGCACTCCCTTCAATTTGTCATCCTGAGCGAAGCGAAGGATCTGCGGTTGTTCCTAGTAGGGCCGAGTAAAGAATTACATCTTGAGGTTGTAAATCAGCCCGTACGGATCTTTCATGTAGCAGCGCGGAAACTCCGGCTCGTCTTTCACAATCTCGCACCCGCTGGCCACAAGCTGCCTCTTTGCTTCTTCAACGTTCTCAACCGTCACTTCAAGAATCGGACCCAGCGCCGGTCCCTCCTCGATGAACAGGTTGATGCGCTTTCCGTGCAGGCTGACCATGTTGTGATCTTCGCCGCTAATTTTGAATCCCAGCTGCTTCACATAAAACGCCGCCGCAGCCTTCGGATCCGGCGCCTGGATCAGAATATCCGTGCCAAATTTGTTCGCCATTCCAAGGCCTTTCTATTCGAGAATTAACGTCCACCAGGCCGCTTTCCGCTAAACCGCGAACCGCCTCGGCTCGTTCCTCCTCCGGGCCTGCCCGGTTTTGAAAATCCGCCAGGCCTCGATCCACCCGGCCTTGCAAACCCTCCCGGTTTTCCCGGCCTCTTGAAGCCGCCCGGCCGTGCACCGAAGGCAGGCTTAGGCCGCCCCACTCCTTCGCTGCCGAATCGCGTGTTACGTTCGCCTCCGAATGCAGGTGCGGGATGTTCTCCACCGCCAGTCTGTGCGCTTCCTTCTTCATTCCGTGCGCGACCCGGCCTGGGCACCCAACGCTCCTTGCTTCCTGTGCGCCTGCCGAAGCTCTTGCCCGCGCCCGGGCCCGCGCCTCGTCCGCCCTCAAATCGTTTCTTCCGGTCCTCGCTCGGCTTGAACGAACCCTCGGGCCGAGCGAATGCGGGCCGGACAAAGGCACCTTGAGCACGGAAGGGTTTCCGCGGCGCATTCTCAAATCGGCCCGCCGGCCGCTCGCCTGGCTTGCCGCCAAAATCTTGTCCGCGCGGCTTCCATTCCTTCTTGTCGAACCGAGGCCGCTCACCGCCCCGTTCTCCACTTCGCCCAGCACCACCTTCGCGACGACCTGCGCCGCCTTCGTGAGCGCCGCCAAACGCCGGCTTTGCGCCAAACGGTCTGCTCGGTCGCGCTCCAAAGCCCGAACCGGCTCTTGGCGGTCCGCCAGGCCGCTTGTCGAACCTCGGCCGTTCGCCGCCACGCTCTCCGCCTCGTCCAGTGCCGCCTTCGCGAGCGCCACCAAAGCCCGGCTTCGCTCCAAACGGTCTGCTCGGTCGCGCGCCAAACCCCGAACCGGCTCTCGGTGGTCCAACGGGCCGCTTGTCGAACCGAGGCCGGTCTCCGCTTCGTTGTTCGGTTCGTTCAGCGCTGGCCGCGCTGCCACCGCCAAACGTGCGCTCGCGCGGCTTCCACTCTGTCTGCGGTCCGCGATCCTCGCGCTTAGCGAACGGCTTTCGGCCGCGACTCGCCGGGCCATCGAATCGCTTTCCAGCCGGCTTGTCCCGCCATGGCCGCGCACCTCGCTCGCCGCGTTTCCCCGAAGTTCTTCCCGCATCCTTCGGCAGCGAAATGTCCACTCTCAAGCGGCGTGGCTTGATCTTTCCCTCGGCCGTCAGCCGCAGTGCTTTTACTTCGTCCGCCGTCAGCTCACGCAGCTTGCCCGGCTCCACGTCGAGCACCAGCGGTCCGTATCCCACGCGCCGAATCTTCTCCGCAAAATGCCCGATGGCCGCGAACATCTTTCTCAGCTCGCGATTTCGCCCCTCGGTTAGCACCACCTCGTACCACGGATTGTCGCCGACTCTTACTTGCCTGATCCGCGCCGGCGACGTCCGCACGCGCTCCGTTCCCGCCTCGCCGCGCTCGATGGCCACGCCACCGCGCAGCCGCTCAAGCTCTTCCTCGGTCGGCTGCCCGGCCACCTTCACCAGGTAAACCTTCTCCACGCCAGATTTGGCCTTCGTCAGCAGGTTCGCCAGCTCGCCGTCGTTGGTCATCAGCAGCAGGCCTTCGCTCAGGTAGTCAAGCCGGCCAACCGGATACAGGCGTTCGTTTGTTTTGGCGAAGAACTCCATCACCGTTGGCCGTCCCTCGGGATCGCTCACCGTGGTCACGTAGCCCTTCGGCTTGTTCAGCACAAAGTACCGGTGCCGCTCGGCGCCCTGCAGCAGCTTGCCATCCACGCGGATGTGGTCGCGCCCCGCATCGGCCTTGCTGCCCAGTTGCGTCACCACCTGCCCGTTCACAATCACGCGGCCGGCAACAATCATCTCCTCGGCGTGCCGCCTGCTCGCAATCCCTGCCCGCGACAGAATCTTTTGCAGCCGCTCGAGCTTTGCCGGTGGCCGCTCTTTCGAGCCTGTTTCGCTTTCGGCTCCGTCTTCGGTCTCGTCTTCTTTCGCGTCGTCCGCCCCACTCGCCGCAGCCATTCCGGGCCCGTCTTCAAGCGTTCCATCTGCCGCCGCCGTCTCCGTGTCCTTCCGGTACGCGTCGATTTCCGCTTGCCCCGGCGTCTCCACTTTGCCCTGTGACTCAACGTCGCCCAGGTACGTGCGCGCCTCGCCGCTGATTACGTCCCCAATTGGATCGAGCACCGGCTCTCCGATTTTGAAGCTCGCCGCATCATGAGCCTTGACCTTGTGTGTTCCAGTTTTCGCAGCTGGCCGCTTGCTTTCCGCAGAAGGCTTACTCGTCTTCGCTGCGCTCTTCACCGGCTTGGCCCTCATCGCGCCGGCTTTTGGCGCGGGCGACTTCGCCTTCACAGTGGGCGCCTTTGCTTTCGCGCTCGCACCTTTGCTTGCGGCTTCTACCGTGCTCTTCACTGCCGTTTTTTTGCTTTTCGACGCGTTTTTTGGAGCGCGCTTCGCCGCCGGCGATTTCGCCCTGGAATTCGCTTTGGACTTCAGCTCTTTTTTCATTGGGGGGAACTGCCTCGGTTTCCTGTTACTCGTTGCCGCCTGCTGTTTCTTCTTATTCTTGAGCGGCTTCTGGGGTATTTTCTTTCGCGTCCGCCGGCGTTCCGCTCGCGGCCTCTTCAGCTTCCGCGCTCATATCCGCGTCGAACTCCGCTTCTGTTTCTGCGGCCGGCTCATCTCCGCCTGCCTGCGTCTCTTCCTCGAACTCGCTCGCAGCCATCTTTTCGAACTCCTCCATCGATGGCAGCTCCGTCACATCCTTCAGCCCAAAGCGCAGCAGAAACTCCCGCGTGGTCTTGTACAGAATCGGCCGTCCCACAACCGGCTTCCGTCCCGCCGTCACGATCAGCTTCCGCGCCAGCAGCGACCCAAACACTCCCGACGAATCCACGCCGCGAATCTCGTTCACCTCCGGCGCGGTCACCGGCTGCTTGTACGCAATCACCGCCAGGGTTTCGAGCGCCGGCAACGACAGCTTCAGCGGCGGCTTCAAACTCTTCACAAACAACCGCACCGCGTCGTGACACTGCGGCTTGGTCGCCATCCGGTAGCCGCCCGCAATCTCGCGGATCTCGATTCCCCGCTCGTCGGATGCATACTCCGCAATCAACTCGTCCAGAACCTCCTTGATGGCTCCGCGTACCTCGCGCTCGCGCAACTTTGCCGCGCGCTTGGCCTCCGCTTCGGCCGCGGCATCGTTGCCGGCGCCCGCCTCGACCGCCGCATCGCCTTCAGTTGTCGGCGATCCCGCCTCAGCCCCATTTTTGGGCGCTGCTTCCGCCGCTGGTTCCGCGCCGCTCTGGGCAGCCGCTGCTTCACCTTCCGCCACGGGCTCCAACCCGAGGTACGGAAACGCCTCGTTTATTTGCGGCAAGCCTGCGCTCTCCGCCGCACCCTCCGCGGATCGCGCGGCTGCGACTTGCGCCGCCTTCCACTCCAGCGCCTCATCGGCAAACAACGCGGCCAGTTGCGCCAGCGTTACCGGCTCCTCGGCGGCATAAATCACTGCTTCCAGCTTGGCTTTCAGGCTCATTCCTCTCAACGCACCATTCTGTATGGTACTGGATGCGCCTCTTCTTTTGCCTGTTCAGCCCCACGACCACTCTCGCGCGCAAAAAAAGGCGCCCGGCCCCGCCGGACGCCTCCCATCATTGCAACCCTGAAACTAGTGAGCCATCTGCCGGAACAGCCAGAACAGCGAACCTGAAAGCAGCGCGGCCACAGGCAGCGTAAACACCCACGCTGCCGCAATATTGCGAATGGTCGAGAACTGCAGGCCGCTACGATTGGCTGCCATCGTTCCCGCCACTCCTGAGTTCAGCACGTGCGTCGTCGATACCGGCAGCCCGAAGTTGTCCGCAGCCATGATGGTTCCCATCGCCACCAGCTCCGCGCACGCGCCCTGTGCGTAGGTCAGGTGCTCCTTGCCGATCTTCTCGCCCACCGTCACCACGATGCGCTTCCACCCGACCATCGTTCCCAGTCCGAGGGCCAGCGCAACGGCCACCTTTACCCATCCGGGAATGAACTTGGTCGCCTTATTCACTTGGGCCTCGTACTTGGTCAGCGCGGTGGTTTCGTCGGCGGTGAATGCCGGATTCTTGCTCTTCAGCATCAGCCGGATTGCCTCGCTGGCCACGTACATGTCGTTGCGCACGTTGGTCTGCTGGCTTGCCGGAACCGCCTTGTACTCCTTGTAGATTGAAACTTCGTTGCTCAAGTCGTTCACCAGCTCGCGCAGTGCGAGCATCGTGTCCGGCTGCATCTGCTTGCTCGCGATGTACTGCGTCACGGTGGCTCGTGCGTCGGCGCCCATCACGGCAGCTTGGTCTGCGTGCGCGTTGATCACCTTGTCAGCGGCCTGCGAAGACGTGACGAATGCCTGCACATCCTTCGCGGTCACCGCATGGTTCAGTGCGTACGCCGTGGGCACCGTGCCAATCAGGATGAGCATGATCAGTCCCATGCCCTTCTGTCCGTCATTGGAGCCGTGTGCAAAACTCACGCCTGAGCAGGTAAAGATCAGCAGCGCGCGAATCGGCCATGGCGGAGGAGTTGTGCCTTTGGGCGAAGTAAACAGCACGTCCGCATTCTCGATCACGATCCTGGCGAACACGGCGATGAGGTACCAGCCGGCGATGCCCACGAGGATCATCGTCGCGATCAGACCCGCCGGAGGATTCCAGGAAGTGAAATACTTGATCGGTTGCCACACGGCCATTCCCGGAGAGCCGAAGGTCCCGAAAACCATCGGAGCGATCCACAAGAAGATGTAGGCCCCAGGGATTCCTGCAATCGCAATAGTGGGAATCATCCAGAGAGGCTTTTTGTGGTTGGCATTGAAGAGGACCGCGAAATGCTTGGCCCATTGGGTGAGGATGAATAGCTTCGACAGCAGCAGCAGTGCGCCCGCGCAGACGAAGCCGACGATGGGAGAAATGAGCAGCACCTCGAAGACCTTGGTAGCCTGTCCCCAGTCCACACCTGAAGTCCCTGAGTGCACATTCATCAACTGGTTTGCCACGCCCACGCCAATGATCGAACCGACCATTGTGTGCGAGCTGGAGGCAGGAAGCCCGAACCACCACGTGCTCAGGTTCCAGATGATGGCCGCAATGAGCAGCGCGAATACCATCGCGAATCCAGCACCGTAACTTACCTGCAGAATCAGCTCTACCGGCAGCAGCGTGATCACGCTGAAGGCCACTGCGCCGCTTGAAACCAGCACGCCCGCCAGGTTGCACAGCCCCGACCACACCACCGCGATGTTCGGATCGAGCGAGTGCGTGTAGATCACCGTCGCCACAGCGTTCGCCGTGTCGTGGAAACCGTTCACGAACTCGAATCCCAGCGCGATCAGCAGCGCGACGCCCAACAGCAAGTACGGCCAGGCACTGGCAACTGTGACGTTGCTCAGATCCTGTTGGATATGGAAGCCGATGTAACCCAACCCACCCAGCAGCGCAGTCCCAACCACCACACCGCTCACCCAGGCGGAACTTTTCTTCATCTTTTTGTCGAGAAGAGACCCGCCTGCATGTGGGCTATCCACAGTCGTAGCCAGATCGGCCATTGTCGAACTCCTAATTGAGATTTGTTGTGCCGTCGGAGCTGGTGGGAGTGGGAAACTCCGAACCTCATCAGGGATAAACCACCTGCATGAATGGATCATCAACGCCCTGTGAATTCGGGACCGGACCGGTCGAGTCCACACGGCGAAAAAAGCGCGCCGTTATCATCCCATGGAAACTCAACATCTGGCTGTTTATAAATGGCTTATTGAAAAAGCATTCCCGCTCTCAACGTCGGAAGCTCAAGCCAACTTGCCCCCTTATTCAGAGGATCGAGAGGCCGCCTGCTCCTGTCTTCGGCGCGGGTTCCGGCCCGCCGGTGCGGTATGCGCCCAGCCCTTTCGCCATCTCCTCCAACTCTCCAGCGTGGGCAGACAGCCCGCACGGGTGGCCCTCCGTCTCGAGCAGATGGCCGTTTTCCCGGATCATCGCGAATAGGGGACTCGCAAGCGCTTCTTCGAGATTCGACTTCCTCACGTTATGCGTTGCCAGCGCGGAAACGGGACATGCCGTCACATCTCCGCTCGGATTCACATGCACGAAGCCGCGTCCGGCCGAAACGCAGCCGCCGAGCGTCTCTTCATCCCCCGGCGAGTGAATGATGTATGCGCCTCCCGTCATCCGGTCCCGGTACTCGACGACTACCTGCCGGAAGCGCACTCGCTGCTCATCCGTGAGCACCGCTCCGTTTTCGCACCCTCCGGTCGGAATCTGTTCGATGAACATCGCGAGCGGCCCGCTGTGGGCGATCAGCGCGTCGATATTCCGAGGCTGCGACCAGTATTCGACGTTCGCCGACCCGATCGTGACGGCGATGCCGGTCAAAATACCCGCCTCGCGAAGCTTGTCGAGAGAGCCCATGGCTTTTTCAAAAACTCCGCTGCCCCTGCGCAGGTCGGTCAGGTTGCGATCGCCCTCTAGGCTCACCACGACTACCGTATTCGTCGATCGCCTCAGGATCTCGTAATCGCTGGGCCGCAACGCCGTTCCATTCGTGAACACCAGAAACAGCCGGTCGGGATAGTCACGGAAAAGCTCGGCGATGCCCGGCAAAAGAAACGGTTCGCCGCCAGCGATCATGAATGCCATTACGCCGAGCCGGACGGCTTCGCTCACCACCTCGCGCCATTCGCTCAGACCCAGTCCAGGCTGCGCGGGCGCGTTTGTCACCGTTCCAACGGCTCCCGCATAGCAGCCGGCGCAGCGCAGATTGCATTTGGAAGTGACGCTCAGAACCAGAAAAGGAGGAACCCGGACCCCACGAGTCAGCCAGCGTGCTCTCACCCGGCTTGATTGCGAAACAGTCCGCGCAAGGCGCAGGAATCCTGGCAGGTAACGCCGATGTTGCAAGACCCAGGGAACAAGGACACGCGTAAGCTGCGGGTCAATCCCCTTGATCCGACCGGTGAGATCGAACAGCCGGTTGGGCAGAAAGTCGCCGCGCCGAACGGGCAACTCATTTTGGGTGGGCATTTCCTAAAGCATACGCGCTGCGCGTTGCGTTAGTTCCCGCGTGCGCCCGACGCGTGCGCCACATCACTTACTCCGGTATCGCCACCGTCCCCTTCACGTTGAACGTTCCGGCCGCAACCGGCGCTCCAGTATCCGGCTGGCCGCCGCCCACGCTCACCGTGTACGCGCCTTCTGCCTCGATCATCTGGCCAAGGTCCGTCACCATGCTCAGGTCGCGCGGCGTCAGCTCGAAGTGCACCTTTGTCGACGCGCCCGGCTCCAGGTGCACGCGCGTAAATCCTCGAAGCGCAATCCTCGGCGCGCCCGCGACATCCGGAAACTTCAGGTACAGCTCCGCCACTTCATCGCCTGCCAGCGAGCCGGTGTTCGTCACCGTCGCTTCCACTACCGCCGGATCGCCTGCTTTCACCGCTCCTGTTGGAACCGTCAGCCCGCTAAACGCAAACTTCGTGTAGCTCAATCCATACCCGAATGGATACAGCGGCGTTCCCGTGAAATACCGGTAGGTCCGCTTGTTCATTGAATAGTCCTCGAAGTTCGGCAGTTGATCGATGCTTTTGTAGAACGTCAACGGCAGCCGTCCCGCCGGGTTGTTCGCGCCAGAGAGCGTTTGCGCCACAGCGTCCCCGCCCTCTTCGCCCGGGTACCATGCGTCCAGAATCGCATTCGCATTTTCGTTGGCCCAGTTCACCGCCAATGCGCTTCCGTTCGTCAGCACCACCACCAACGGCTTGCCCGCCGACGCCGCTTCTTTCAGCAGATCTTCTTCCGGCTGCGGCAAATCCATGCTGGTCCGGTCGCCTCCCAGAAAGCCCGGCTGGCTCACATTCATCTCTTCGCCTTCAAGCTGGCTGGTAATGCCCACCACGGCCACCACAACGTCCGCATCCTTCGCCGCTGCCGCGACCGCCGGATCGACACTCTGGTCGATCTTGCCCCACATCAGCTTCAGGTGCAGCGGCGTTTTGCCTGTTCGCTGGAATTCCACACGCAGCGGATACCCCTGTCCCGCTTCGAGGTGAACCTTTCCCGTGAGGATCTCCACGCCGTGCGGATAATTCGCCATCACCACCGGCTTGTCGTCAAGGAACACGCGGAAGAATCCGTCCGTCTCGACGCCCAGGTTGTAATCGCCCGTCTCCTTTGCGGTCAGCGTGGTCTCCCACTTCACCGTCAGCGGATCGGCATGTTCCGCCACTTCCGGAATCGGTTGCGCCGCAATGTCGATGCCCGGCTCAATGCGCGTTGTCAGCGGCTGCGTCAAATACGTCTGCGCGCTGGCAAAGCTCACAATGTTTTCGTTCAGATACGTCGCCTTCACTCCCGGTTTTCCATCGACCGTCAGAAAACCGTCCGGGACCGGCGCAGCCTCTCTGCTAAGGAATCCCGTCCCCGCCATGAAGGTGATCGTGTCGCCGGCGAACTCCTTCTTCAGGCCCTCCAGAATCGATACCGTGTGCGACGGAATCCCGTTGTAGTTTCCCAACAGCACCTGCGTTTGTTCGGCCAGCGGACCCACGACGAGCATCTTCTGTCCTGTCGGCTTTATTGGCAGCGTGCCGTCGTTCTTCAACAACACCATCGCTTCGTTCGCCAGCCTCAGCGCCAGCGCGCGGTGCGCCGCGCTATCCAGCTTGCTGGGGTCGATCTTTGCGTACGGCACCATGTCTGGCGGATCGAACATGCCGAGCTTCATCCGCGCCGTAAACAACCGAATGACCGCCGTGTCGATCTCGCTCTCCTTCAGGTAGCCCGCCTTTACCGCGTCAACATACGGCTTGTAATCGTGGTCGTCACTCACCTTGGCTCTGAAATCGACGCACTCGTTGTCCATGCCGCGCTCCAGGCTGATCGCCGAGGCTTGCGCCTGCGTCGGCTCGTAGTGGTGGCCTTCAAAAATGTCGCGCACCGCCCCGCAGTCCGAAACCACATACCCCTGAAATCCCCATTTCCCGCGCAGTTGATCCTGCAAGGTAAACTCGTTCGCGCACGCCGGCTCTCCTTTGATGCCGTTGTATGCGCACATCACACTGCCCGCCTTGCCTTCCGTCACCGCGGCGCGAAAGGCCGGCAGATACGTGTCCAGCTCATCGTGCCTGCTCACATCCACATCCGCAAAGTGCCGCGTGGGCTCCGGTCCCGAGTGCACGACGAAATGCTTGGGCGTTGAAATCACGCGGTAATAATGCGGATCGTCGCCCTGCATCCCCGTCACATACGCCACGCCCATTCGCGCGGTCAAAAACGGATCCTCGCCGTAGGTCTCCTGCCCGCGCCCCCACCGCGGATCACGAAAGATGTTCAGATTCGGCGCCCAGAAATCCAGCCCGCGAAAAATCGGCGTGTCGCCGTTCGCCTCCACTGCCTTGTCATGAACCACCCGCGCTTCCGTTCCCGTCGCCACGGCCATCTCGTGAATTCCCGGCGTGTCGAAGGTCGCCGCCAGGCCGATCGGCTCAGGAAACGACGTTACGCCTTCGGTGTTGGCTACGCCGTGCAGCGCCTCGCTCCACCAGTCGTATGCCGGTACGCCCAGCCGCGGAATGGCACGCGCCTGGTTAACCAGTTGGCTCGCCTTCTCTTCGAGCGTCATGCGATGTACCAAGTCGGCAGCGCGCTGTTCGGCGGGCAAATTGGGATTCTGATACGCCGGCTTTTCCGCGTCTTGCGCACGCGCCAGGCCCACCGCGCCAACCACCAGCATCGCTCCCACTACCATCTGCATTCCACGCATCGAAGTCTCTCCTCGGTAAACCTTTCCAATTCACGCCGACGGCAATCATTTGCGGCTCAAGGCTCTTCCCGCCTCAGCGGGTCACTTTAATTGCCGCAAAACTTCTCTGTCAACAAACTGTCGCAGGAAAACCGTTTTACAAAGAAATTGTCTCACTCAGCGCGCCGGCGAGCCTCGCTTGGAATTCGAGAAGTAGCGCCGGTCTCCAGACCGGGGCCCCCAGCGACAGGTCTTCGTCGTTGGGGTGGCAGACCGGCTGTCGTGCGTGCGTCCGCGCCCGCGCTCTCCGCGTGCATTACGCTCCGTTCGCAGCCGATGTTTTCAAGCTAGACGCTGACCTCCCTGCACCCTGACCCATGACACTTGATCCCTGGTGTAACCTTTCAGCCGTCACCTCCGTAAGACCATTCAGAAAGGGAAGTCAGATGCCGGAACGTTCTGAGAACGTGCTGAACCGCTTCCGGCTTGGCGACCGCGATGCATTTGAATTTCTCTTCCGCCAGCATCAGCGTTCCGTCTACGGCTGGATCCTGCGCGTCGTCCGCGATCCCGCAGCTGCCGAAGACCTCACGATCGAGACCTTCTGGCGCATCCATCGCGCTCACGCACGCTTTGAGCCCGCGCGTGCCTTCGAGCCCTGGGCGCGGCGCATTGCCACCCGCGCCGCTCTCGACTGGCTCCGTGCACGCCGCTCCGAGTCCGGCTTGGCATCAACCATATTCGACCAGGACATTGCCGACTTACCTTCGCGGTCGGCGCCCGATCCCGGCATCGCCGCCGAGGTTCGCTCGAAGACCGCGCAGGCCTTCGCGCGTTTACCGCCCGGCCTGCGCATCGCGGCTGTTCTTTCTGTCGTTGAGGAGCAGCCGCACAAAGACGTCGCCGCCGCACTCGGCATTTCGGTCGGCGCCGTCAAACTGCGCGTCTTTCGCGCCATTCGATTGTTGAGAAAGGACCTGATCCAGCAGGGAATCACGCCATGACAAAACCGGAAGAAGACCGCGTCAAACAAATTCTTCGTGAGTCGCTGCCGCCCGTTGATCCCGCGGCCGAGCCATCCCACGATCTGTGGCCCGCAGTTCTTCGCCGCATCGACGCCGAGTCTGCCGAAGCTCCCGTCCCGGCTCGCCAGAACTGGTTTGACTGGGCGCTTCTCGCCGGGCTCGTCGTCTTCGCCGCGTCGTTTCCCGCCACGATCCCGGTCTTTCTCTACTACTTATGAATCAAGACCTACGGCTCTCGAATCACGGTCCACGATTCGCAGAAAGGAATGAACCATGAACCCCCATCCTTACCTTCGCGCTTACCTCGCCGGAGTCTTCGTGACTACGCTGATCCTGCCCGTCATGCTCACGGCGTTCATCGTCATTCGCCTTGTGCTGCAACTTCCCGTCCCAATTGAACGCGGACTCATCTTTCCCATGGCACTCGTCCCCGCGGTCTGGGGCCTCTGGAACATGCTCTGGCTCGCCTCGCACGAGCGTACGCATCTTGCCGTCGGCGTCCATGGTGCAGTGCTGCCTTTTCTGCTGCTGCCTGTCGGAGCCACCTTCGCCCGCTGCTATGGCATTCTGGCGTTCGGCGCGAGCGGCGTCACCTGGTTCAACGCGTGCTCGATCCCGTACGCCCTTATTGCTGTTGTGTTTTGCTGTGGCGTCGCCGTCTACTATCTGGTCTGGAAGTACATCGTTGGCTTCATCAACCGCACGCTCGGCATCGCCTGAGACTTACGATCCGCGCTGCCGGAATGATCGAAAAAGAGGGTTGCCCCATCCTTCCGCAGTTTCATCGCGGAAGGGTGGGAAGCTAACGTCTGCTGGCTGAAAGCCGAGGGCTAAAAGGAAGGTGCCGTCTCTTCTTCATGCGGTGCGCGCACAATCTGCATCAGCATTCCGCCATCGAGCCAATGCAACTCACACTGCTCGCAGCTCGACATCACGGCATGGCCTCCGCCCAAATAGAAGTGTGTGTCCATACCCTTGTGGCACTTCGGGCACGCCACCTTCCGGTTCAAATCGGCCGCATCGGCCTGCAGGGGGATCATGGTGTCAGGGTGCTTCACACGCATGGCTTCAATCAGCGCCTCAAACTCGCCCATCTCCACCAACATGCCGTGGCACTGCTTGCATGCGTGCAGCCTCAAGCCCACCAGCATCGTTACCCACAGTGAAACGGCGCAGTTGGGGCAGGTCAGCTCGGCAGCTTCTTCCACAAACTGCATTCCGGTCTCGTCGCCCTGCGCCATCACTACGCTGTGGCAGTAATCGCAACGCAGGCTGCCATTGTCATCGGCCATTCGCAATGGCGCGCCGCATGAGGGACAGTTCATTGCTCCCCACCACACCCAGGGCAGAACTTCGCCCTCTCCGGCATCGCCTTGCCGCAATCGATGCAGAACTTCGTTTCCGCTTCCGGCGTCGCCACGGCTGCGCCCGTTGCCGGTGTTGCAGCAGGGGCATCACCGAGAACTCCCGCTCCCGCCGCGGTGCGTCCATACATCGCCTGCGCCATCGCCGCGCCCGCGCCCAGTCCCACGCCCATTCCAGCCGTGCCACCTCGGTTCTGCGCCGCCTCTTCCAGCGACTCGGCCGTCTCGAACTGCGTTAACCTTCCCAGGTCGCCGGCCATGTTCACGCCGATTCGCTGGTCCATCACCTTCTGCAGGTCGTCGGGCAAGCTCACGCTTTCCACCACGAACCGGTTCAGTTCCAGCCCAAGAGCAGCAAAGCTCGGCTTCACATCCTCCGTCACTTTGTCCGTCAGCACCCCCAGGTTCGCGGCCATATCCACAAACGAGATCTCGCTGTTAGCAAAGATCGCCGTCATCCGCGCCACAATCATCGTGGTCAATTGGCCATCGAGGTCGTCGGCCACAACTTCTTCCCGCGTGCCTGTCACTTCCGTGAAAAATTTCTTCGGGTCCGCGATCCGGTACGAATAGTTTCCGAACGCCCGAATCCTCACCACCCCATATTCCTTGTCGCGGATCGTGATCGGCGTCGGCGTCCCCCATTTCTGGTTAATCTGCAACCGCGTCGAGAAAAAGTACACATCCGACTTGAACGGCGATTCAAAGTCCTTCGACCAGTTCATCAGGTCGGTCAGGATCGGCATATTCTGCGTCGTCAGCGTGTGCAACCCCGGCTCGAAGACATCGGCAATCCTGCCCTCGTTCACAAACAGAGCAAGTTGCGATTCGCGCACCGTCAACTGCCCGCCGTTTTCGATCTCCATATCCGCCATGGGGTAGCGGTACGACAGCGCGCCATCCCCGGTTTCGTTCCACTGGATGACGCGGACAAATTGCTTGCTGATGAACTGGCTTAAGGTCACGGTGTTCTCCTCGCCCGCGAGATTAGCACCGTATCCCGCGCAAGGTAACTCCCACCTTCGTTGAATAAAGTTACTTTCCGGATGCTTTCGGGCGCAGATTCAGGATTTGAAGGAGATTTGGATTCGCAAGGATCGCAGCCGTTTGGAGGGCCCGCTCGCAGCCGGTGCGCGCCGGGCAAGCTAGGAGCTAGCAGCTAGAAGCTAGGAGCTGCACTTGAAGAAATCTCCCAAGCCGGCCCGCTCCGCATGGGCCGCCATTGTCGACTGAATCGTAAGCGCCAGTTCCAGCGCCGCGCGTCCCTGTCGCGCCGTGACTTTGGGTTCACGCCGCGTCCGCACCGCTTCAAGGAACGATAGAATCTCGAGCTTCAACGGCTCGCCTTCCTTCACCTCGGGCTTCACAAAGGACAAACCCGGCGCTGGGCCTGGCGCTGGGCCCGGCGTCGGCCCATCGTCGATTGCCTGCGGGCCGGCCAGTCCCTTCGCAATCTCCTTTAGCTTTTCGGGATCGTTCTTTGCAGCCGCAATCTTCATCGCCAGCCCTATAGGAATCTTTCCCGATGCCAGTAGTTTCTGGATCACCGCCGAATCGAGTTTTCCGGTCGACAAGAATTCAGCAGCAGCCGCGGCAACGGATGTGTCCGACGAATCTCGTCCAAAAGTCTGCCCCACCGCAGGTGGCCCATCCAAGCTTTGCTTGGGTGGGGTAACGGCCGCATTAGCGCCACCAGCCCCACTAATTTCGCCGTCGATTTGGATCACCAACACATCCCGCCTCGCGTAATCGATCGAAACATACTGTCGAGGCTCAAAGAACCTCAGCTTCCTCACCCGCTCGGTCGACACGCGCGACGCCGTGAAGTTCGCCACGCACCCCGACTCGAACTCCACGCGCACATTCGCAATGTCCACTTTGGGCGACAGAATCGGCAGCCCCACCGCGCGCACCTCGCGCACCGCGCTCTTCGCGAACGTCAGCACAATGTCCAGGTCGTGGATCATAAGGTCAAGCACTACGTCCACGTCCAGCGCTCGCGGCGTAAACACGCTGAGCCGGTGCGCCTCAAAGAACATGGGCCGCTTCAGGTTCGGTTCCACCGCGAGCACCGCGGGGTTGAAGCGCTCGAGATGCCCTGGCTGCAAAATCCGCCCGTTTTTTTCTTGGTTTTGGATGAGATCATCAGCTTCACTCAGATTCGCAGCGAGTGGCTTTTCCACCAGAAGATCCAGGCCCGCTTCCAGCAGCGCCGCTGCTACCTCATGATGCTTCACGGTCGGCACGGCCACGATCGCCGCATCCAGCTTCAACTCAGCCTTCAGCAGCTCGTCGATCGTCGCGAACGTCCTGATCCCATACTGCCTGGCCGCTTCTTCCGCCCGCGCCGCATCGGGATCGACAGCCGCCACAAGGGCTACGCCACGGCCCGCCGCGTCAGCACCAGCCGCCTCGAGCTCGCGGACCACTCTCAGGTGATTGCGCCCGAACGCTCCCGCGCCGGCCACCGCCACGCGCAACTGTCGATCGCCTGCTATTTTGCTGCCTCTTTGTCTGGCCCTTTTCCTTCCACGGCCTTCAGGCACCGGCTATAGAGCGCCAGCAACTGGGTCACGTGTTCCTCGGGCTTGGTCCCGCCCGCGCCGGTGAATCCCGTTGAAGGCACTGCCGTCTTGCCCACACCTGCTGTTCCTGCAACAAACTTCATCAGGTCCAGCGCGATATCTTCGTTGCGCCGGGCTCCAAGTCCCGCGCCATTCAATGTGTCCATAAGCATTTCTCCGAACACCGATGCTACCAGATCGAGCGCTCGCATTCATTCCAGTTCCCTCCGCCTGCCTCCTGGCCTGCACGTTCCACAATTCATCTCGGTCTGCCGCAAATAGGTCTATAATCCGCGTAAATCTCATCGGAGACCGAAATACATGAGTGCGAAAGCGAGCTGGGTAGCAACAGCCGTCGGCACCGCAGTGGGTACAGGCGGCTGGATCTTCGGTCTGGGCGGATTTGTCTGGCCAGCGCATCCTCAGTGGGCTCTCTTTTTCATCACGATCGCTGCAACTGTAATCACGATGGTGCTCGTCGAGCGCGATGTTCGCAGTGCAACGCGCGCCCAACACTGATCGACCGCCAACCTCGGCTGAACTGCTCACTTGCTACCCTTGTCTCCATGCCCCTCGTCCACATCGCCCTCGGCGCCAACCTCCCAAGCCCCGCTGGCCCGCCCGATGCTACCCTCGCCGCTGCTCTCGAGCAAATCGCCTCGCTCGGCCGCATCGCCGCGCGTTCCTCTCTCTATTCCACCGAGCCCGTCGGCCTTGCCGATCAGCCGCGCTTCCTGAACGCCGTCGTCGCCGTTGAGACCGATCTCGCGCCGCGCCCCCTCCTTGAAGCTCTTCTCTCTATCGAGCGCCTGTTCGGCCGTGATCGCTCTCGCTCCGTCCTCAACGGTCCTCGCACCCTCGACCTCGATATCCTCCTCTATGGCGATCTCGTCCTGACCGAACCCAGCCTCGTAATCCCTCATCTCCGCCTTGCCGAGCGCGCCTTCGTCCTTGTCCCGTTCGCCGAAATCGCTCCCGATCTCCGCGTGCCTCCCTCCGGCCTGACCGCAGCGCAGCTTCTCGCCAAACTCAATCCGAAAGATGCGGATGCCGCTGTCCGGATTACGAGCCCACACTGGCCTTCAACATAACGGGTGTCCTGCGTTTCGAATGCTCTCTAAGTGCCATAGAATGAACGCTTATTGTGCTCGTTTTGTGCTACGCCATCAACCGCAACTCCGTTTAACCACAAAGTAGTTGCCGAGGAGGAGACGAATCGATCAGAATGGCCTGCTGGATTTTCTTCGGTGCCGTATCATCGTCCATACATTGGAGTAACGGCTTGAACTGGCGGTTTATTCTAATCGGCGGAGTGCTGGCTATTCTTCTGGCCTTTTTGTTGATGCTGTTTAGCAGCGACCCCACACTCTACGAACTGTTCTTCATTGCTCCATGCGTTGCGCTCCTGATATTCGTTTTCCTGCTACTTCTTGCTACTCCTCGAACAAGGCGTGTTTCCGCAAAACTACTTTTGGCGACCGCAGCGTTCATAGCTACGTTTTGCATCGAGTCACGATTTGAGGCAACCCTGCGCCCTGCGCTACGCTGGGCATTCTTTTCTCAGAAGTTCAAAGCACAGGTTCTCGTCCAAACGGAACAACCTTCCAGCATATTGAGGCACGTCGAATGGGACGGCTGGGGTGGTGCGCCGGTTGGCGATTGGAACGCTTATGTGGTATTCGACCCGTCGGATTCTCTCGAAGGCGTGACTGGTCGCTTGCATCCCCAAGCGGTCAGAGGGATTCCGTGTGATGTGCTAAGCGTTCAACGGCTGGAGCCGCGTTGGTACTCGGTCACGCTGGAAGTGAACGAGTGGTGGGACAACTGCCGCAAAGAGTGAACCGTCGAACGGTCCCGAATGAGCCCATCCTGGCGGTGCCAAGGCCCCAAGGGTGGGAGACCATGCTCACCAGACCAACTTGTTCTTCGATCAAACGCGAGAAACGCTATCGCCCGCAGTTAACCGTGTTGGTTCTGAGCCCGTAAGCCGCTGCGCAATTCCAATTAAGATGAGTTCATCCTTCCGGGTGCCGCTCGAGCTTCTCAGCTCGCGGCGTACCGGTGCTTACAGCGCCGCAGTAGGTTGGAGGTTCGCATCATGTTGTCGCACTATTTCGGATTCAAAGAAGAACCGTTCGGCATCAGCCCCGATCCGCGATGCTTGTTTTTGAGCCGGACCCATCGGCAGGCGCTTGAAGCGCTTGAAGACGGCTTCCTGAGCAAGCGCGGTTTCACTGCCATGATTGCGCCTCCCGGAATGGGCAAGACCACGCTGCTGTTCCGCTTCCTCGAAGACGTTCGCGAAACCTCCCGCGTCGTGTTTCTCTTTGACCTCGACGCCACCTGCGAGCCGCGCGAGTTTGTCGCCTACGTCCTGCGCGATCTCGGCATCACGCCCGCGCAGGGCAGCGCTGAAATGCACGATCAGCTCAGCGAAGCTCTCATCAAAGAAAATATGGCCGGCCGCAAATTCGTCATCGTGATTGACGAGGCCCAGAATCTCTCTGAAGCTGTGCTGGAGCGTGTTCGCCTCCTCACCAACTTTGAAACTTCGCGCGGCAAGCTCATCCAGGTCGTCCTCTCCGGCCAGCCGCAGCTCTCTGACAAGTTGCTCCAGTCGTCTCTCATCCAGCTTCGCCAGCGCATCTCCACGGTCTGCCACATTGAGCCGCTTTCGGCCCTGGAGATCGCCGGCTACATCGACTATCGCGTTAAAATGGCGGGCTATCTTGGGCAGTCGCTCTTTTCTGAAGACGCCGTCAATTTGATTGCGGAGGCCAGCCAGGGCACTCCCCGCGTCATCAATAACCTTTGCTATAACGCGTTGTCACTCTGCTCCCGGCTCAAGATGAATCTGGTTGACGCTGCCATGGTGGCCAAGGTCATCACCGCTCTCCAGTTGGTTCCGCATCCGCATGCACGCGCCGCGGCCGATGCCGATGTTCCCGCCGTCGCTGCCGGTGAAGCTGTTGAACAGCCTCGGAGGCGCAGGGAATTTGGCGGCCTTCGCCTGGCGCCGGAATCGGACAATCCCGCACCGGCAGACCGAAAGAGGCCAGCGGCCGAGCCCGCGATGCCCAGATTCTGGGAGCGGACCCGGTTGCGGCTCGTGAGCTTCGCTTCAGCCACCGCAGGCAATGTGATGATCTGGGTTCCCGCGGCCGCGCTGATCCTCGTAATCAGCTTCGTTGGCGTTGTCCGTATCACTGAAGTCTTGTCGCCGCCGTCTCACGCAACCGGCGCCGACCAGACCACAGATCTGTCGGTCCCGCCGCCATCCGATTCTGACGATCCCGGAGCGACCGAATCCACTTCGCCGTCCGACCCCGGCAATCCAGTTTCCGCGCCCGCCGCCGCTCCCAGGCCGATGCAGGCTGCCGCCGCTCCCAAGCCCTCGCCAAGCACTGCGAGACCCGCGGCATCCAAACCGATGCAATCCTCGTCATCGGGCTCAAGTCAGAAATCGCTCCAGGGCAGCGCCACCGTCCCCATGCCCGCGGTGGCCGCGCAACCTGTCGTGATGGCGCCACAGGCAAATGTCCAGCCGCCCTCCGCAGGTTCGAGTGCAACTCCGGCCGCTCCTCAGCGGGCATCGGCACCGCCTGTCGCATCCGCGCCCAAACAAGTTCATGCCGCGCTTGCCGGCGACGCGCCGCAGCCTGGCACCACCGGCGCAGCCGCGCCGAGCGTGCGTCCAGCGCTGCCCCAGCCGTGAATCTTCGCGCTCTCGGACGGCTTGCTATCCCGCTAACGTCGCTAACTCCGCTAACGACGCTGTCTCTCCGCTACTCATCGCTCTCCGCAATCCAAAAGCGCAGAACTTTATTGTTTTCGCTGTCGTAGCTGCAAACCAGTTCCACGCGCTTGAACACACCGGTCGAGTCCTCCAGCAGCAGCTTGTCCGATACGCTCGTTGTAATTCCCGGCGCCACGTGAACCGCTACCTGGTCGCTAAACCGCTCATCCGGCGTGGCTCCGTACGCCCATCTGAATCGATCGCTGGCAATCGACCTCAGATACTCATCCGCGCCTCTCGAGCACGCCCGCTCCGCCTGCACTCCATCGTCGTCCGGCGATCTTGCGTTCGCGTCCGCCTGCCGCCTGTCCGCAGCCGCCACTCCGCTGGCGCGCGATGCTTCCCACGCTCTAAACCCCAGCCAGGCCCCAATGCCGCACAGGGCAACAATCGCAATGGATGCCGCGGCAACCTTCCACCAAGCGCTCCTCTTTCGCGCCGGCTCCCATTCGCGCGCAAACTGATCGATGTCATAGAGCAGCGTCCCAGTCTCATCTTCTTTTTGCCAGCGCACCGCGACGAGGTCGGTCGTCGGGCTGCTCACATACACCTGTCCCGCCAGGCCGTCTTCCTTGCGTTTTACCAGTGCGCCCTTCGCGGGATACTTTCGCGAACTCACTTCGCATCCCTCCCTGGTCGCATCGCCGATCGCCGCGCATCCTTCACGTCCGGAACCGTGTTCATTTTCCGGCTGAAACGGAATATAACACCGCTCGGCGTTGCC
This sequence comes from uncultured Acidobacteriaceae bacterium, assembly GCA_963789425.1. Classification (GTDB taxonomy): domain Bacteria; phylum Acidobacteriota; class Terriglobia; order Terriglobales; family Acidobacteriaceae; genus Telmatobacter. Next base: position 185,287 of record CAWBKM010000004.1, read on the forward strand.
CCATCCTTCGGCGCGTCCGTTGCCGGAAGTGTGGAAGACCAAATTCCGGCTTCGCCCGTCGCTGCCCTCCTCTTGCCGCCCCAATCCCGCCCCGCTGCGTCAAAATGGTTGAGTAGCCTTTTCCCCCAATTCCCAAAGGGACGACCGTGCGGCAGTTCTCACTCAATGCGACCATTTGCGCGCTTGCGGTTTTTGCCGCCGCTTCGCTTTCGCTGTGCCTCGCCGCGCAGTCCCCGCCGCCTACCCCCGCGTCCAAGGGGGGCCGACCCGCGCCGGGCGCCCAACCTGCGCCGATCACGAATACCGAACAGGTGACCGTCACCGCCTATCGCGCGCCGCTCGGCGTTTTAGAAAGCCCCGTCACGACGCGCCTGCTCACCCGGCAATCGCTCCGCTCTGCTGCTGGCGTCACCTTCGATGACCAGTTGCGCCAGCTTCCCGGCGTCGAACTTTTTCGCCGCTCCAGCTCGCTCGTCGCCAACCCCACGTCACAGGGAATCAGCCTCCGCGCTCTCGGTTCCACCTCCGCCAGCCGCACGCTCGTTACTGAAGACGATGTTCCACTCAATGACCCGCTCGGCGGCTGGATTCACTGGCAGGAGCAGCCCGAGCTCTCCATCAAAGACGTCGAACTTGTCCGCGGGGGAGCTAGCGACCTCTACGGATCGAGCGCCATCGGCGGCGTGGTGAACATCATCCCGGCACTCCCCTCGTCCAAAGCCATCACGGTACGAAGTACCTTCGGTGGCGAAGGAATCTACGACAACAGCATGATGGCGACGGCACATCATGGTCCGTGGAATCTCCTCGTCGCCGGCGGCCTGATCGGCACCGACGGCTATATTCAGGAAGCGCCGTCGCAGCGTGGGCCCGTCGACGTTGCCAGCAATGTTCACAGCCAGAACGCCCTCGTCTTTGCCGGCCGCGACTTCGGCAACCTGAAGCTATTCGCTCGTGCCACCGGCTTCAACGAGTCGCGCCACAACGGAACTCCCCTCCAGTGGAACGCCACTCGCCTCATCCGCTACTCGACCGGCGCCGATTGGCAAAATGCGCGCAGTGCCGTTCTCGTCCTTCGCCTCTACGGATCGGATGAGCGCTATCGTCAAACCTTTTCCAGCATTTCCAATCTTCCCAACTTTGGCGACGCGTCCTGCACCTATCGCTGCGGCGAGACTCCGAGCAAATTCTCCTACGTCCCCGACAACGAGCTTGGCGGCGCCCTGCATTGGAGCCAGCCTTTCGGCGCGGGCCTGTTGCTCGTCGTCGGAGCCGACGCGCACGACGTTCGCGTCTGGGATCGCGAGAAGTCGTACACCGGTGCCGCCGCGCTCACTAATCTTGCCGACCATCAACGCGACTCTGCCGCCTACGCCGAAGCAATGTGGGAGCACAAAGCCTGGACGATCGTTGCTTCCGCGCGCACGGACTGGTTCCAGAACTATGACGGCCACGAAACGCAATGGAACGGATCAACATGGCTGCCGACCGCCGCTCAGCCGCCGCAACGCGACGAACGAATCTTTGACCCGCGCCTGGGCGTTTCGCGCAAGCTGTCGCCGCACTGGGCCGTCACGGCCTCGGGCTTCCGCGCCTTCCGCGCGCCAACACCCAGCGAACTCTACCGCTCCACGCAGGTTGGCAACCAGCTCACACTTCCCAGCGGCAGCCTGCTCAGCGAGCGCGCCACAGGATGGGAAGCGGGCATTGCCGCCGAGCGCTCATGGGGCAGCATTCGCTCCAGCTACTTCCTCACCGAAGTTAATCGCCCCATCGTTGCCGTGACCACTTGTGCCACTTGTTCACCCATTCAACTCATGCGCCGGAATCTCGGCCAGATCGAGAGCCAGGGAGTTTCGCTCGACTATGAACTGGCTCCCCGCTCCTGGCTCGCGGTCGACGGCGGCTATCAGTATGCGCACGCCGTGGTCTCGCGTGGCACGCAGGACCTCGGCAAATGGATTCCCGAAGTTGCCCGCAACCTGGCCACGCTCAACCTGCGCGCATCCCGGCCGGCCATCGGAACCATCAGCCTCGAGAGCCGTCTCAGCGGCCGTCAGTTTGACGACGATGCCAACGCCAATTTGCTCCACGGCTACTTCCGCCTCGACGCCTACGCCTCGCACACCTTCAGCAAGAGCCCTTTCGGCTCGCAAATCGAACTCTTCGCCGCCGGCGAAAATCTCTTCAACCGCGCCATCGAAGTTTCCAAAACTCCAACGACCACGCTCGGCCAGCCCCGCACCGCCCGCGCCGGATTCCTCATTCACCTCGGCCGCGCCACGGAATAGTCCGAATCGGAGCATTCGAACCCGCGAAAGCCCGACGGCTTGGTTCAATTAACAGACAAACCTGCGGACGGTCAACCGCATCGACGGATTATGACTTGTTGCTTTCTTGGCGACCACGAAGGCCCGAGACGTGCATGTCCTGATATTCGGGATACACCCCCGCCTGAATTAGGGGGATTGGTTGGAAGATTCTCAGGCAAGCCCATACGTGCTGCAGATCGAACGGGCACCCTCGATAATCGCTGCCACCCCGGGGTTTTCCGGTCAGTTCCCCTGGTTCGCAGATGAGCTAAACGCTTGAGCAAAATAGGGAGTCAAAGAGGATATGAAGGCATACGACAAAAGTTTGATGTCCAAAACAAGCAAACGTGATATAAAGCGGACAACAAAGACATCCAGGAAATCCTCGCATTCTGTGGGGGTTAAGGTGAGAAATCAGGCGAAAATGAAGCCAGACAAGAGCCGCTCGGCGAAGCTTGAAGAGGAGTATGTTCGACTATTTACGGTGCTCGACGCCCCTCAACAGGCATTCTATTCGGATGACTACAACCTTGAGCAGCCGTCGGCGTTGAAGTACGTTCCATCAACCACAGATCCGAACGCTGAGGTGTAATGCCGAACTGGAACGAGGTTTTTAACGAAATCCAGTCGTTGCAGGTGCAGGGGGCGAATGCCCAGACTGTGGTCCGCAAGAAGTATTTGGCCGCTCTGCACGGCCACACAAAAAGAAACATCATTGCGTACTATTCAGGTTGGCTATCTAAAGGAAGCGTCTTTCTTTCGGACATCAACGACGAAGATAAGAACGGGTTCATGACGACTATCCATAAATTGGACAGGACGAAGGGCCTGGACCTAATTCTCCACACGCCCGGCGGCGGGATCGCCGCGACTCAGTCGATCGTCACCTACCTGCAGAGAATGTTCGGTAACGACATCCGTGCCTTCGTTCCGCAAATCAGCATGTCTGCAGGCACGATTATTGCGTGTTGCTGCAAAGAAATCTGGATGGGTAAGCAGTCGAATCTTGGTCCCATTGATCCTCAGCTGGCTGGCATACCAGCTCATGGCGTTGTGCAGGAATTCAAGCGTGCTGTGCGGGAAATAAAGAAGGACCCGGCCAAAGTCGCGCTCTGGCAAAGGATAATCGGGCAATACAGACCGACGTTTCTTGGTCAGTGTGAAAACGCGATCCGGTGGTCCAATGCATTTGTTGAGGAGCAACTCCGAGATGGAATGTTTGCGGGTCGCTCCGACAGGAAAACGAGAGCGAAGAAAGTGACGAAGGCGCTGTCAAATTACCCGGTAAATAAATCCCACGATCGACACTTCGACATTGACGCATGCAAGAAGATGGGACTCACCATCAAGGAATTAGAATCCGATCCGACCCTGCAAGATTTGGTCCTTACGGTGCACCACTGCTACATGAATTTTCTAATGAACACTACCGCATACAAAATCGTTGAGAACCAAGATGGCATCGCCTTAATCAAGAATATGCAGCCGCAGCCTGCGCCAAGGTAGTAGGCTGTCAGACTGTTCTCACTCTAACCCCTATAAAATGCCCTAGTGAGCCTGCAATTCCAAATCTTGGCCGAAACCGCCCCCAGCGGGCGCTGTGGACGTCTCATCCTGCCTCACCAGACCGTCGAGACACCAGTGTTCATGCCCGTTGGCACGCAGGGAACCGTCAAAGCCGTCTCGCAGGACACGCTCGAAACTCTCGGCGCTGAAATCATCCTCGGCAATACCTATCACCTCTATCTGCGCCCCGGCCACGAGTCGATCCGCCGCATGGGCGGGCTTCACAAATTCATGAGCTGGCCGCGCGCCATCCTCACCGACTCCGGCGGCTTCCAGGTTTTCTCCCTCAGCTCGCTCCGAAAAGTTACGGACGACGGTGTCCGCTTTCGCTCTCATCTCGATGGGAGCTCGCACTTTTTTACGCCCGAGCACTCCATCGACGTTCAGATCGCTCTCGGCGCCGACATTGTCATGGCTTTCGACGAGTGCACCGAATACCCCGCTGATCGCGCCCGCGCCGAAGAGAGTCTCCGTCTCACCATGGCCTGGGCGCGCCGCTCCCTCGATCACTTCCGGGCGCATCGCGACGAAGTTCCGTGGCACGATCCGGCTCAGCACGAACAAGGGGCGCCCTATCTCCGGGGTCCCCAGGGACAGGTCCACGTCCCTGGAGTGGATCTAAGCTCTGCTTGGGTGGGGTCGCACGAACCTCGCACCCAGTCCCTCTTCGGCATCGTTCAGGGCGGCATGCACCGCGATCTCCGCCGCCAATGCGCAGAGCGCCTCATCGAAATGGACTTCGACGGCTACGCCATCGGCGGCCTCTCGGTCGGCGAACCGCGCGAGCTGACACTTGAAATGATTGCGGAAGTTTTGCCGCTGCTGCCTAAAGACAAGCCGCGCTACGTCATGGGTGTCGGCTATCCCGACGAAATCGAGCAGTACGCGCACATGGGCGTCGACATGATGGATTGCGTTCTTCCCACTCGCGCCGCGCGCCACGCGCTGCTCTTCACCAGCGAGGGCCGCCTCAACATCAAGAACAAGCAATTCGCTGAAGACCAGTCCCCACCCGACCCCAACTGTTCGTGCCCCGTTTGCCGCCGCTACAGCCGCGCCTATCTGCGTCATCTCGTGCAGGCCGGCGAGCCACTCTCAGCCACGCTCAACTCGATTCACAATCTCGCCTATTATTTAGGAATCATGTCCCGCGTGCGCCAGTCCCTTGAACCCGACGCCGGCGAAAATTTATCGGGTCACAAATGAATGCGAACTCCGCACAGCATTCTGCCAACTGATCACTGATCACTGGCTATCCCCGCTCCCAGCAACTGCTTCAGCGCGTCTACATATTCGCCAAACGCCGCGCGCCCCTTCTCCGTCATGCGGTAGAGCGTCTGCGGCTTGCGCAGCACAAACTTCTTTTCCACGGCCACGTATCCAGCCTCTTCCAGCTTCATTAACTGCGCGCCCAGGTTCCCGTCCGTCGAGCCCGTCTTCTCCCGCAGCCAGGTAAACTCCGCCTCTTCCACTCCCATCAACAGCGAGAGCAGAGCCAGCCGCAGCTTCCCGTGAATCACAGGATTCAACTCCGGCAACTCAGGCATTCGCTGCCCCCTGCCGCCGCGCACGCGACTCGCACATCATCGCGTAGATTCCAAACACAATCTGGCAAAAGAAAATCGCCACCAGGAACGCGACCGTGCTTTCTGTAACGGTGCCGAAGAGTGACCCCACCCCAGCCAGCCACCACACAACCGCGCACGCAATTTGCGCTTTCCACTTCAGCAAAATGCCCGAGGCTGCGTTGGCCATCCCCAGTAGGGCTACGACCACGGCCACGCACACCTGCTGATCAGCCCTTCCGCTCAACCCCAACGGCAACAGCAGTGCAAACATCGTGATCCCCATTGCCGTCCAGATGGAGATGATTGCCCGTTTCATCGTGGTCATCGGCGCCTTTGCGCTTCTGGCCATCCGCCCTGCCAGGCCCCAGCTCAGCAGCCACGTGCCAATCATCGTCACCGGCCACGCCATGTAATGTTGACCCCAGATGGGCCCGCCCAAAAACCCTGAAGACCATGCGATGGCCACATAAAACGCCACGCCCCACAGCACAATCGTCCATGCCCATCTCGTCGTGGACCGCCGTCCTTCGGCGATCATGCTCTCAATCAGCTCCAGCCGCTCGCTCAAATCCTGCTTGTTCGTTTCGTCCTGCATCTCATCGCTCCTTCGCCTTACCGGTTCCACCAATTCCGCCGGGTGCCCCACGTCTCGATCCTGAGACGTGGGATAGCACGGATCTCGACTCGCCACCCCTAACTCCGCTCACTCCGCTGTCTTACGCGTACTCCCACCTTCTTGCGATCCGCCGTGCCACTACGAACAGCACCACGCCGATTCCCAATAGCACTGCCACCTGCGGCCAGAGCGCGCTTACCGGCAAATCTCGCCAGAACACCTTCGTGAATCCATCGATCGCCCACGCGTTGATCGTCAGCAATCCCGCCTTCTGCATCGACTCCGGCATCAGGAACCGCGGAAACATGCTCCCGCCGATCGACGACATAATCAGAATCACCAGTGTCGAAAGCGCGCCCAGCTGCGCTCGCGTGTGGCATGCGCTGGCCAGCAGCATCCCAAACGCCGCCACCGCAAACGCCGTGCATAATCCCATCACCACGAACCCCGGCAGGTGGCTGAAGAAGTCCAGCTTGAACGCCGCCCATCCCCACAGAAACATCGCCACCAGTTGCACAAACGCCAGCAGCGTATTGAACACCAGCTTTCCCGCCATCAGCTTTGTCATCGTCACGCGCGTGCTCAGCACTCGCTCCAGCGTCCCGCTTTCGGCTTCGTCCAGTAGCGCTCCCGCCGACCCGCTCGCCGTGAACAGCAGGAACATCACTCCGATTGCCGCCGCGTAAAACGAAATCATGTTCTTGTTCTGTCCCGCGCTTTTTCCCACGACCGCGCGCACTTTCACCTGCACAATCCCCGCGCCCATGTCTCCTGAACTTCCGTTTCCTGAACTCCCGTTTCCGGCTCCGGCCTTTCCGTCCGCCTCTAACTTCCGCAGCGCGTCCAACTCGCCGTCCACCTTCGCCTTCTGCGCAGGAGTAAATCCGCCCATGTACTTCTCCGCGTACTTCATCCCCTCATCCGCCATCGCCGATGGCATCGAAGTCATTGCCGCCTTCTGAAGCAGCCCCACCACAATCTGCGGAGCAATCGTGTCGCTCTGGTCATTCAGAAGTTCCAGAGTGCTCCCGCCGGAATCCGGCCCAAACGCAATCGGGTGCTGCCCGAACCCCGCAGGAATAATCAACGCCACCGGCGCGTCTCCCGCTTTCACTGCCGCTTCTGCCGTCGCCGCCGTGTAATCAGGGCCGGTTCGCACGCCCTTTTCGGTCACCGGACTGCGATGGACCCAGAGCGAGCCGTCATGCTCCAGCGCCCGGATCAGGTTTTCCGAGCCTTCGCTCTTGTCCTGGTCGACAACGATTAACGTGACATGCGGCGTCGTGTCGTGTTGTCCGCCGAAAATCACCGCAAAAATGCTGAAAAACGCCAGCGGCAGCACGAAGCTCAACACCATCGCTCCGCGGTCGCGCCTCAATGCAATCAATGCCGTCCTTGCCACATTCCAAATCAATCTCGTAACTCCCTTCCCGTCAGGTGCAGAAATACCGACTCCAAATTCGGTTTCCGCAGCGATAAATCCACCAGCTCCAGCCCCGCCTTCGTCGCGTCATCCAGCAGTGGAGCAATCTCCCCCGCCTGCTCGATCGTCAGCTCCACCGTTTCATCCTTTACTCGCCCGCCGTGCCGCTTGGCCCATGCTTCGATTTCATCCTTGCGGCCCGCAAGCCGCGCCAGCACCTGGCTCCGTCTCCCAAACGTTCCCTCCACCAGCTCTTCCTTCGTTCCCTCGGCAATAATTTTTCCGTGATCGATAATCGCGATCCGGTCGCACAGCCGCTCCGCCTCTTCCATGTAGTGCGTCGTGTACACAATCGCCGTCCCCGCGTCACGCAGCGCCGAGATCATTTCGAAGATCCGATTCCGCGACTGCGGGTCCACGCCCACCGTCGGCTCGTCGAACAAAACCACCTTAGGCCGATGCATCATTCCCGCAGCCATGTTCAGCCGCCGCTTCATTCCGCCGCTGAGCGTCTTCGCCACGTCATTCTGCTTGTCCTCGAGCGCTGCCCAGTGAAGGCACCATGCAATCGCTTCCTTCAGCGCATGCCCCTTCAGCCCGTAGTAGCGCCCAAACGATCCCAGATTTTCCCGGCAACTGATGCGCGGATAAATCGAGAGCTCCTGCGGAACCCATCCCAGCGCCATTCGTGCCGCAGTCGACCCCGCCGCCTGCCCCATCACCATCACGCGGCCGCTGTCCTGGATCACGCGCCCCACCATCGCCCGGATCAACGTGCTCTTTCCCGCGCCGTTCGGACCCAGCAGTCCCAGGCACTCGCCCGCCCGCACCTTCAGGCTCACCTTGTCCACCGCCGTCAACGTGCCGAACCGCTTTACCAGCGCATCGACTTCCAGCGCCGGCCCCGCTCCAATCTTTTGCGCACTCGCCGTCATCGTCCCTCTCTGTTCGCTGTCCACTGCTGTCTTGTTCTCTCGGTCCCAGTTGCCTTGATCGCTTGGCCCATAACTTTGAATGAAGAGTACTCTATGGAATAGAGTAACTGATGTCAAGAGAATTCTGCACCCTTCGTCGACGGCTTCAATATTTCTGAGGGTCAATTCCAGAGAGCTTATTGAAAAACGGAAAGATATTATTGAATAGCATAATATAATTATTGACAAGCGATAAATACTGACCCATAATCATTGCGTTTCGTTGGGGCATTATGAACTTGATTGGCCCGAAGTCGATTGCTTCGAAACTCCATTTGGCGGTCAAGATCCTGTTTTTTCTGCAAATTGCGCGTGTTCTGCTCATGGCAATCGCTCCAATTCTTCCTTCCAGTTTTCAATATTTGTCGTTCGATGTTCGAAGCAGCCCGTTGGAATTCGTCTTCGATGTATTCCGAGGCACCGAAGCGCGATGGTGGATCTGGGGTATGGAGCTGATTTCACGAGCCTGTCATTTGGTGGTTCTCTACCTGCTTATGCGAATTCTGGAACCGGTTGGGACCGGAGAACTGTTTCATCTCAAAACGCCGAATCGCTTGCGGATGATGGGCCTCGTGGTCGTCATCGGCTCCCTTTTGCAGACGGTCTTCTGTGCCGAATTGTTGAACATGGGGTCGGTTTTCGAATCAGGAGCAAGATTTTCGTGGGCGATCGATTTCGACGCAATCTTCATGGGAATCCTGCTCCTGGTGCTCGCAGAGGTTTTTCGGCGCGGCTACGCACTCAAGTCAGAAAGCGAACTCACGGTATAGGTAAGGAGCTATGGCGATTCGTGTCCATCTCGATCGGGTGATGCTCGAGCGAGGCATCTCTCTGACGGAGCTCGCCGGCCGCGTGGGAATTACGCTGGCGAACCTATCCATTCTGAAGAGCAATAAGGCAAGGGCTGTTCGCTTCTCCACTCTCAACGCCCTGTGCGAAGAGCTCAAATGTACACCTGGCGATATCTTGAAGCATGAGATGGGAGCTGAAGAGACGGAATGAGTCGGTAAATCGATCCCGGCCCTCAGGCACGGAAACGAACCGTTAGCCACTAACCACTGCTTTATAAATGCAGCAACCACACCGGCGCCATCGCCGCCAAAATCGCTACCACCAGCAGCCCCAGCACGCCCATCGCCTGCCTCGGCGCCTTCGGAAGCCATCGAATCCCGAACACCGTGAGCGCCGGCAGCTGCGCCACCATCAGCAATTGCCAAATGTGCGCGGCCGCACCTTCATCCGCCTCCCGCGCCACTCCATATAGCGCGACGTGTCCCAGCACCACGGCCAGCGCCATCATCGCCATCCCCAGGGGAACGAGTGCACTCGGCTGCCTCACCACCGTGCCAAAAGTTGTCCGGTATTCGTTCATCGCGCCTCCTCTGTCTCGCTCCAGGGTATGACCTCGCCGTTTCACGCGTAAACCGATTCCCCGCAACCCGCCTCGCAAAACGAAATCAAACTCAATATAACGTTCACATCGCCGTCAAACGGCCCTGAAAACCGCTTGTGTACCCATGGGGAAGCGATGGTAATCTTTCGGTCTGGTTGTTCGCGCTCGTAACACCCCTATCATCTCAAAGAGTGAGATTCCGTCCGCCCCTGGGGGATGACATCCGATGCAATCCGATCACGATCGCGCGCCCCTGGCCGCACCCCCCCCAACTCCCGTCGCGCAGGCGGTGGTCGCACCTCTCACTCGCGCTGCCATCTTTCTGGTGGTTACGATCAACTCTGATCCCGCCAGCCGCGCGATCATTCGCTCGTTCTGCGGCGACCTGGCCAAACTCGTGCGCGCGGTCGACTTTCGTGAGATTGAGGCGGCTCTTTCCTGCGTCATGGGGATCGGTTCCGACGCGTGGCGCCGGCTCTTCGGAGATCCCTGCCCCGCCAACCTTCATCCCTTCCGCGAGATTCGCGCCGGCGCGCGCCATGCCGTTTCTACTCCGGGAGACCTGTTGTTCCACATTCGCGCCAAGCGCATGGATTTATGCTTCGAGCTCGCGACGCAAATCATGGCCCGCATCGGCGGCGTCGTTACGCCGGTCGACGAGGTGCACGGATTCCGTTACTTCGACGACCGCGATCTCCTCGGCTTTGTCGACGGGACCGAAAATCCGCGGGATCAAGCCGCCATGGACGCCGCGCTGATCGGCGCCGAAGATCCTGCGTTCGCCTGCGGCAGCTACGTCATCGTGCAGAAATATCTCCACGATCTCGATCGATGGAACGCCCTTTCCACTGAGATGCAGGAACATATCATCGGCCGCTTCAAGCTTTCCGACGTCGAGTTGGACGATGCCGTCAAACCCACCTCCGCGCACAACGCGCTCACCACCATTGAGGAGAATGGGATTGAGGTCAAGATTCTGCGCGACAACATGCCCTTCGGCCGCGCCGGGTCAGCTGAGTTCGGCACTTACTTTATCGGGTACAGCTGTGCGCCTCGCAGAATCGAGCAAATGCTCGAGAACATGTTTATCGGCCGTCCACCCGGCAACTACGACCGGCTCCTCGACTTCAGCCGCGCCGTTACCGGAAGCCTGTTCTTTGTTCCCTCAGCGACATTTCTTGAGAACGTAGCACCTGAAAACTTAGGAAACGACACACCCGAGGCCACAACTCTTTCCACCGCCTCGACAACCGCCGCAACCGCTCCATCAGCAACACCGAAGGACGGTTCGCTCGGCATAGGTTCCCTCAAAGGAGACATCCGACATGAATAATCTTCATCGAGAGCTTGCCCCTGTTTCCGATGCTGCGTGGGCGCAGATCGAAGAGGAAACAACGCGCACGTTGAAACGACACCTCGCTGGCCGCCGCGTCGTCGACGTGCAGGGCCCCGCGGGCGTCGCTCTTTCCGCGGTCGGCACCGGCCACCTGCAGAAGATCAAGGCCCAAATGAATGGCGTTCTCGCCCGCCAACGCGAAGTTAAGGCGCTCGTCGAGCTGCGCATTCCGTTTGAGCTGGATCGCCAGGCCATCGACGACGTGGAGCGCGGCGCTAACGACGCTGATTGGCAACCCGCCAAGGACGCCGCGCGCGCAGTCGCTTTTGCGGAAGACCGCGCCATCTTCGAGGGCTATTCCGATGCTGGAATCGTGGGCGTCAGGCAGGGAACCAGCAACCCGCGCATGACGCTGCCCAGTGACGTGCGCAAATATCCCGACGCTTTCGCGCAGGCTCTCAGCCAATTGCGGCTCGTCGGCGTCAACGGTCCCTATGCCGCGCTGCTCGGCGCCGCTGCATACACTGCTCTGTCCGAGACCAGCGATCAGGGATATCCCGTGCTCGAGCACGTCAAGCGGCTCGTCGACGACAAAATCATCTGGGCGCCAGCCATCGAAGGCGCGTTTGTCATCACCACTCGCGGCGGCGATTTCGATCTGCACATCGGCCAGGACGTCTCCATCGGCTATCTCAACCACACGGATGAAAAGGTCCGCCTTTACCTGCAGGAGACGTTCACTTTCTTGTTGCTCACGGCCGAGGCGGCGGTTGCGCTCGCTCCGCCTGCAAAATCGAAACAGCGCTAAACGGCGGAAGGCTCGCCCGCGCGGATTTCGCTCTTCGTCTCGCATCGGCCCACGGCGATCGAATTGTGATCAGTGCATCATCGCCGGACCGGGCGTCCCGTCCGACCACTCGGCAGCCATGACCATGAAAATCGTCACGCGTTCTTCCGGGTCGTCCGCCGAAATCACCGGCGAGCCCGGCAGGTTGGCTCCCCAACTCTTCGACGCGTGGCCCGCAACGTACACCATCACATGCGGATGCCAGCTCTTGCCCTCGTCGTTCAGATACTGCTGCTTCGACATCATGTAGCACATCGCTCCCGGTTCGAGCGGCGGAAGCTCTTTCCTGTCCAGTGCCTTCGAAGTCTCCTCCAGAATCTCCGCCTTCGACTTTCCCTTGAGCACAAGCTTCGTCTTCATCAGGTAGATCTGCGCAACGCTCCGGGCCGCCGCTTCGTTGAAGCAGTTGGGAGCGCGCACTTTAGGATTCCAGAACTCCGGGTCATCCGTTTCCTTGGCCCACGATCGCTCCACGTAGCAGACAAAGCCGTTCGTGCCCTCGACGGCGGTCGTGTATCCCTCCCGCCCCAGCACCAGTACGGTGGCACTGTCGGCTATCGACGCCGGAGCCGCGCTGCGCGCCAGCGCAATCTCCGAGCTCGCGTCGGCAATCAAATACTCATTCACTGGCGCCATGGCCGTGTAGGCAGCCTGCGCCTGCGCCGGCCGTGTCATGCTGGCCGCGGCAATGAGTGCAACCACGACGATACAGATCGGCTTAATCGCTCTTGTTTGCATCGAGACCTCCAAAATAGGTGTGCAGCTTCAACGCCTGCGTTGCCTTATCCTAAGGGTTCGAGCGCGCCACGATCCACGTTTAACGGTTACCGATCACCGTCCACCGGTTACAGTTCACCGCCCACCGAAGTCCGCTCTAGCATGAGCGCGGAACCGTTGGGAAGCGGAAACGCCAGCCGCCTGTTCTCAACCATCCCGCAGGGCGTCCTTTGCATCCAAGCTTGTGGATTAAGGTCTCCCTCCCCCAGAAAACCTGCTTGTGCCTGGTGAACAACCAATCCGAGTTCTGGTCGTCGACGACGACCGCCTTGTCGCGGACACATTAGCGCTCATTGTCCGTGGCAGGGGATTTGAGTCTCGCGCCGTCTACAGCGGTGAGGATGCGTCCGAGGTCGCGCTGGCCTGGAAGCCCGATGCGGTTATTGCTGACGTGATCATGGGCAAACTGAATGGTGTTGCCTTCGCCGCTTATCTCTCGGAAGTGCTGCCCTCGTGCAAGGTCATCCTCATATCGGGAAATCCGGGCGCCGCTGAATTCTTGAACCAATCGAGCGAGACCGGAAAAACCTTTCCCGTGCTTGCCAAGCCGGTCCATCCCGACTACATTTTTGAGTTTCTCGGCCCCTCAAGCCGCGAAGCAAGCAACTGACCCTGTAAACGCCGTCAACCGTAGCCCAATCCACGAATCACATCGCGCCACACGACTCTCGCCGGGTGCCCCACTTTCGCGGCGCCTTTGTTCTTGCGGCTAGGGTGGGAGGAGGACCTAACCTCGCCAACTCCCCTGACTTGCCGCGTCGCTCACTCTCTCCACCACTTCCGCCCAATCGCCGGCCACACGCTGCCGGAACAGCCGTGCCGTCGGGTACCACGGTGTTCGCTCTGACGCCTCCATCCATCTCCAGTCCGCCAGGTGCGGCAGCAGAATCCAGCTCGCATCCACAGCGCACAGCAACGGCATGAGTGTCTTCAACCGCATCGATCGCGCCGCGTCAGCCTTCAAGCGCACTATCATTCACCTGTGCCCTCCCGTGCCAACTTGAGCGACCTCCTCGCCAATGCCATCACTCACGGCATTGGCCTCGCGTTCGCTCTGGTCGGTGCTGTTTGCCTCATCGCCGCGTCTACGCGCGGGTCGGTGCTTCTGGTCGTCAGTTGCTCCGTCTTTTCCGTGGCGCTGGTGCTTCTCTATCTCTGCTCCACGCTCTACCACTCGCTGGTTCGCACTCGCGCCCGCCACGTTTTGCAGGTCCTCGACCACTCCGCCATCTACATCCTCATCGCGGCAACTTATACGCCCTTCACTCTCGTCACGCTGCACGGGCCAGTGGGCTGGGCTCTCTTCGCCGTGGTCTGGTTACTGGCAGTGGCAGGCATCGTCTTCAAAAGCCTTGCCATTGGCCGTTTTCCCGTGGCGTCGGCCCTCGTTTATCTGCTTCAGGGCTGGCTCGCCATCTTCGTCGTGCGCTCGCTTCTCCACGCCATTGGCTGGCACGGACTTCTCTGGATCGGCGCAGGCGGCATCGCTTATTCCCTGGGCGTCATCTTTTTCGCTCTCGACCATCGCCGCTTCTTCCACGCCACATGGCACCTCTTCGTCCTCGCCGGCAGCGTAGCCCACTACTTCACCATCTACTTTTACGTTGTGCCGGCGCGGCTCTGACGGCGATCCTGCGGCTTCTGCCGAAACCCCCATCAATGGCCCGCGCTTCGACCCCGTCCCGCCATGGAGCCCATCGTTGACCCCACCCCGGTTTACCGGTAAAATCAAAGAGTTTGGCGATGCACCCCGTTGAAGGGTGCCCGGGAAGCTGCCGCTGGGTTCAGCGTGTGTGTGCAGTTGGCCTCCCGATGCAGTCTCAGCCTGTATCCGCCCCCTTTAAGCACACGATTCTTGAACACACGAGTCATGAGCACTCGATTCGCATTTGCGCCCGGTCCTCGGTGACCCTCAGCGCTGGAGGCTTTGTTATGTACGCAGTCATTCGCACCGGTGGCAAGCAGTACCGCGTCTCTCCCGGCGACGTTTTGAAGATTGAGAGCGTCGAGTCGGGCAGTCCGACCGTCGAGTTCAGCGATGTGCTTGCCGTTTCCGGCGAGTCTGGATCGATTGCCAAGCCGGCCTCGGCCAAGGTCACAGCCGAAGTCCTCGGCGAAGGCCGCGGCGACAAGATCCTGGTCTTCCACTTCAAGCGGAAGAAGCAGTACAAGAAGCTCCAGGGCCACCGCCAGAACTTTACCGAGGTGCGCATTAAGGCCATCGTGGCCGATGGCGTCACATACGATGGAGCAAAGTAGCTCTCAGTTTTCTTGTGAGAGCCGGAGCAGTCGATTTTTGAGATGAATGAACTGAGGGCTGACGGCGGAAGGCTGACAGCTTGGGAGATTGAACCATGGCACACAAAAAAGGTGGAGGCAGTTCCACAAACGGGCGCGACTCAAACGCGCAACGGCTGGGCGTAAAGGCCTTTGCCGGTCAATTTGTCACCGGCGGCTCCATCATCAGCCGCCAGCGCGGCACCCGCATCAAGCCCGGCGTCAATGTGGGCATCGGCTCCGACGACACGCTCTTCGCCAAGGTTTCCGGCCGCGTCAAGTTCACTGACCGCGGGAACCGCGGCCGCTTCGCCTCGGTCGAGCCTGCCACAGAGTAGGCGCTCTTCAACCGCAGTCAAATCGGAGCTTCAACCAAATCAAAAGGCCACGGCAACCGCCGTGGCCTTTTGATTTCCAATCTCCATTCTCTGATGTCTGGTTTCTGATTCTACGTTTCCGATTCTCGGCCCTTCATATTGCGCGCCAGGACCTTTTCCACCACGCGCTCCACATCCGAAAGGAAGAAGCTGTTGGCAGGCTGCTGCACGGCCACCTTGGTGCCCGTGTGGCCCAGCGCTGAAGCGATTTCGTTCCACCGGTAGATGGTGGAGCTCGCCGGCATCAACACCGGCTTGCGAGGGGGCTCCGGAAGAATGCTGTAAACCATCCAGATCGCCAGTGTCCCCAGAATCAGCCCTTCGTAAACGAATTGAAGGGGATCGATGAGCGATGGCGAAGCAACGCGAGAGATCCACGAGGCGAGAATAAAGTCTGCCGAGGACATGACGCCAAAGCCCAATGCGATGCCAAAGGGCAAATCGCGCACCGTCAGGCGCAGCGCATTCATGCTCAGGCAGAGAAAAGCGAGCAAGCAAAGTTCCAGAATGCTGACCGAGTGCATCAGCCCATAGGAAACGTCCGCGATAATGTAAATTCCCTTGTGCCCGTAAGTGATCGAGGTCAGGCTGACAATAATCGAAACCACAGCCGCCCAGCGGAAGATCACGATCGCCAGCTTCGCGATTCCGGGAAACGCGGCCAGGGCTGACCGGAAAACTTCAATGCAAATCAAAAACAGCAGCACCGTGCTCGCGAGATACGTCGCGAAGAAACCAAAATAGTAAATCTGTCCGATGTGAAAATCTCTGGCCCATGGTTTGGATGACAGGTAGAGAGCCAGCGTCAGGATTGGTGTCGAGATCGCACGCAACAGCAGATAATAGCCCATCGCCGGAAAGCGGCGATGCAGCCCCTTGCTCAAGAATAGGATGGCGAGCGCGGCCCAAAGGACAAGTTCAGCCGCGCTCATCGCCGACATTGCAAAGTTCACTGGCATAGAGGCTGGTGTGCGATCGTTCCGAACGTCCTCAGGATAGCGCCAATATGCCTAATGTCTCAAACACAAAAGGGTAACGCGCCCTTGGCACTTTCGTGCTACCCGTGGCCCTTCAGCCTCTTCCGTTGAACGAGGTCGCCGCGATCTTAGCGGGCTAAGAGCGTCGGTGGCGCAGAGCAGGCGTTGACGGATTGGCACGGAAGTGGCCCTGGAAGATCGATGAGCGGACCCGGATCAGTGGCGGCCACCGAATTGTGCGAGACGCGGGCCTGGGTGGTGGGCGCAAGCGATGCGGAGGCAAGGCCGGCGATGGCAACGAACAGGGCAAAGAACCGAATGGCGGTTTTCATCTTTGGTAACCTTTCTGATTTAATTTTAAAAGGAGAATCCTCTCCTTTTCAAGAATGATCTTATCGTATATATTATAACAAGTCCAGTTTTTTCATATAGATACTAAACTAGAACGTCATTTAGTTACCATCGTAACTTATGCGCGCCTTCCATCCATGCATAGTAACCGTTTTCTCAACACCCTCGCCTCCCTCTTCCGAACCTTCCCGCATGGTAAAATAGTTGTAGGTGAAGGCGCTTGATAGCCCCCCTCTTTTCAACCGGTTACTCCCGCTTCAGCGTCCGGATTTTTCCCCGGCGGCGCTCAAGATCACGGAACACTTTGCGAACGGAATGCTATGGCGACTGAAGTTCTCGGCTCCTCCTCCATTCACGGCGATAACGACAGCTACACTGGCGAAAACATCAAGGTTCTTGAAGGCCTTGAAGCCGTCCGCCTGCGTCCCGCAATGTACATTGGGTCGACCGGCGAGATCGGTTTGCATCACCTGGTCTACGAAGTCGTCGACAATTCCGTCGACGAAGCTCTTGCCGGCTATGCCAAGAAAGTCGATGTCATCATTCACGTCGACAACTCCATCACCGTCGTTGACGATGGCCGCGGCATCCCCGTCGACATGATGGATCTGGCTGACGGCGAACGCATGCCGGCGGCGCAAGTGGTCCTCACCAAGCTGCATGCCGGCGGCAAATTCGATGCCTCCAACTACAAAGTTTCCGGCGGCCTGCACGGCGTCGGTGTCAGCTGCGTCAACGCGCTTAGTGAAGAGCTCGAAGTAGAAATCTGGCGTCCGGAAAAACCCGGCGAGCCCTCGCACACCTACGAGCAGAGCTACTCCAAGGGAATTCCAACTTCAAAGCTCCAGAAAACCGGCACCAGCAAGCGTCGCGGCACCAAGGTCCACTTTCTGCCCGACAGGAGCATCTTCACCGCCACCGAGTTCAACTACGACACGCTCGCCCAGCGCCTGCGCGAAATGGCCTTCCTCAACAAGGGCCTCGAAATCACGCTCACCGACGAGCGAACCGCCGACCCCAAGACCGGCGAAGCGCGCCGCGCAGAATTCAAATACGCCGGCGGCATTGCCGAGTTCGTCAAGCATCTCAACCGCGGCAAGTCCGTCCTGCACGATAAGCCCATCGTCATGGAGGCTCTGCGCGACGGCGTCGACATCGATATCGCCCTCCAATACAACGACAGCTACTCCGAGTCAGTCTTCAGCTTCGCCAACAACATCAACACCGTTGACGGCGGCACGCATCTCTCCGGCTTCCGCGCCGCGCTCACCCGCACCATCAACTACGTCGGCCAGCAGATGGGCCTCTTCAAAGACATGAAGGAGTCGCTCAGCGGTGACGATGTGCGCGAAGGTCTGGTCGCCGTGGTCAGCGTCAAGCTATCGCAGCCGCAGTTTGAAGGCCAGACCAAGGGCAAGCTCAACTCTGACATCGCGGGCACCGTGCAGGCCTTCGTCAACGAGCGCCTGGGCATGTTCCTTGAGCAGAATCCCCCCGTCGCCCGCAAGATCATCAACAAAGCGATCGAAGCAGCCCGCGCGCGCGAAGCCGCACGCAAAGCTCGTGATCTCACGCGTCGCAAGGGCGCGCTCGATGGCGGCGGCCTTCCCGGCAAGCTCGCCGATTGCAGCGAGCGCAATCCCGAGCGCTGCGAGCTCTACCTGGTCGAGGGCGAGAGCGCCGGCGGCACCGCCAAGCAGGGACGCGACCGCAAGTTCCAGGCCATCCTTCCCCTCAAGGGCAAAATTCTCAACGTCGAAAAGGCGCGCTACGACAAGATGCTCGGCCACGAGGAAATCCGCGCCATGATCACCGCGATCGGCTGCGGCATCGGTAAAGACGACTTCAACGCCGCCAAGATCCGCTACGGCAAAATCATCCTCATGACCGACGCCGACGTCGACGGTTCGCATATCCGCACGCTGCTGCTCACCTTCTTCTACCGCCACATGCAAGCGCTGATCAAGAAGGACAACATCTACATCGCGCAGCCCCCGCTCTACAAAATCAAGAAGGGCCGCTTCGAGCAATACATCAAAGACGATCGCGAGTTCGTCAAGGTCATGGTCAACCGCGCCGCCGAGGGCATGATCGTCCGCCACGGCGAGACCGCCGCAAAAATCGAGGGCGCCGACCTCACCCGCTTCATGGCCACGCTGAACGAGTATCTCGGTTGGGTCGAGAAAGTCGACAAGCGCATCCGCAACGAGAAGCTCACCGAGATGCTGGCGCGCGCTGAGCTCACCCATCGCACCGACTTCGCTTCGAATGACGGCAATAAGGTTCCTGAAAAAGTCGCCGCGCTCCACGCCAAACTCACCGAGCTCGCCGACGAGTTCCAGTTCAAGGTCGCCAAGCCCGTCGAAGACGAGGAGCACCACACCTGGTCCGTTTGCTTTACTGACGCGCAGGGCGCAACGCGCTGCATTGACTGGACCCTTGCCTCAAGCCCCGAGTTCCGCCAGATGATGTCGAAGTACACGCTCATCAAGGAATTTCTTGAGCCGCCGTTCCTCGTCGAGTACGCGGCCAAGGGCGCGGCCGCATCCGCTGCCGAAGACGAAGAAGAAGCCGAAGGCCCATCCTCGCCTGGCAATATTGACACCAAGTCCGACACCAAGCCCGACTCGAAAACCGAAGCCAAAGCCTCAGGCCGCACCGCGCGCGCCCTCCGCGAGCCGGTCGAGAAGCAGACCGCACGCGATCTCTTCGCCTACGTCGTGGAGCAGGGCAAGAAGGACTACCAGGTCCAGCGCTACAAGGGCCTCGGCGAAATGACGGCCACGCAACTCTGGGAAACCACCATGGATCCCGAGCGCCGCACTTTGCTTCGTGTCAGGCTTGAAGATATTGTCGAAACTAACGCCATCTTCACCACGCTCATGGGCGAAGACGTCGAAGCCCGCCGCAAATTCATTGAAGACAACGCCCTCGACGTCAAGAATCTCGACATCTAAAACAGCTTTCAGCCCTCAGCTTTCAGCGGGGTGCCCCCGGTCTCTCCGCCGCGGCGGATGAGACCGGGGAAACCTCAAACCGTCCCGCCGCCAAAGTCTTGTCATCCTGAGCGAAGGTCGTCCGCTGCGGTGGACGACCGTAGTCGAAAGCCTGCCCTGAGCGGAGATCGCGAAAGCGATCGAAGTCGAATGGGGACCTGCTTTTGTCTTTCGCTTTGTATCAGGGCTTGGCTTTAGCCATGCCGAAGAACGCTGGAAATGAACGGGGGCTTTAGCCCCTGAGGGAAGCGATTCCGGAGGGAGCAGGGGCCTTCAGGCCCCTGAATCCCGCGCAACAAACGTCGCGGCCTTCATGCCCGGACGTTTTGAAGGGGCACGGCTTCAGCCGTGCCGTAGAGGTCGCATAGATAGATGGGCTTTAGCCCCTGAGGGAAGCGCCGCAACATCCCCTTACCGCTTCAAAATCATCCCCGCCCAATCCACCCACACGTTCGTCATCGCCAGCCTTCCCGCGATCAACGTCACCACCGTCATCACGGCCAGGCCCATCGCAAACGGGCGATCGAAGCTGCGCGTCATCCCCGCGCGCACCACCAGCAGCAGCGCTCCCAGGCACACAACCGGCCCAAACAGCGCCATCCAAAGGTGACCCCCGAAGATCGAATTCACCTGCGCGATCCGCGCCGTCGCCCCGGTCAGGATCACCAGGCAGGCCAGCATCATCATCGGCCTGTGAATGCGCGGCCGCTTGCGGTTCAGCACGCCGATCGTCACGAACACTGCGAACAGCGCGATCTCCGTATACATCACCAGCAGAAACTGCCGGCTCGGCCAGTCGAAAATCACCTGGCTCGGGTCCACCTGGAGGGAGCGCGTAGCCACCAGCGGCCCGGTCACCACGATCAGCGCGGCAATCCCCACCACGCCCCAGCCCAGCGTCATATGCACGCGGCGCTTATGTGTGGAGATGAGCAGCGCCTGGACAAAGAACCCCACGAACCATGCGAAGATGGCGCTCGAGTGCGCCACCACGATGGCCAGCATCACCGGCGCAATCGGCGAGCCGTCAACGTGCTTGCCGTGAAAGATGTACTGCTGAAAGCCGAGGACAATGAGAACCAGGAAGATGGCCCCGGCGGCAACGTAGAAAAAGCGGTCACGCTTCATCCGCAATCTCCTCTTTTTGAATTTCAGGAACGAGGGGAAGTCGCGACACTTAGAATGCCGCGCTTAAAGCTTAAGGGGTTCCGTGGTCAGCAACATCATACGACCCCATCCACCGGTTTTTGCAAGAGATTTTATTCGCTGATCAGGCGCGCGAGCGGGAGCGCATCGCCTGATTCGTAGGCGTCGCGGACTGATTGGAGGCGTTTGGCGTCGGCGACAAGCTGCTCGGTGGATTCGTCGTCATCGTCATCTT
Source organism: uncultured Acidobacteriaceae bacterium (assembly GCA_963789425.1). GTDB lineage: Bacteria > Acidobacteriota > Terriglobia > Terriglobales > Acidobacteriaceae > Telmatobacter. The sequence goes on from CAWBKM010000004.1 coordinate 206,458, forward strand.
CGTCGTCTTCGCTGTCGGAATCGTCGCCGGAATTTTCGGAGTCTTCCTCTTCCTCGTCGTCTTCGTCATCGTCGGCGACGATCTTGCGGTCGCACTCGTCGTAGTAAGGGCAGGTTTGGCAATCTTCTTCGTCCTTGCATTCGAATTGCGCGGGCGCGAGCTCGTCGCCATCGCTGGTAAGGGTGACGGATTCGACCGGATCGTATGAGGGCCTGCTGGAGGTGAATTGCGGGGCGTATTGCGCTGCGACCTGGAGGCCGTAGATGAGGCGCCCGGCATTGGCTCCGTCAAGGCGGCTTGCGGCAAGAGCGCCGATGACGTGAGACAGAGCCTCGAGGATGGAGCGGCGATCTTCAAGCACGGGCAGCTCGAGCTTGTTTTTCGGAGCGGACCGTTGACGAAGGTAAGCGCGGTGGATGCGGTCGTGGTGATAGCAGTAGGGCATTCCCTTGAGTGCTGGAGCGTCGCAGCAGCAACCGTTCGGCTGAATATGGCGACATACCTTGTACATGGAAAAGCTCCTCTCCGTTGCGTGAACAGCGCCGAACTGGTTAAGGCGGCCTTTGCGCCCCGCGAAAGGCCGGAAAAGTTGATCAAGTAGTAAGGGGGTGGCCCTCCCCGTTTCTGTAAATAACTGCATTGAAATCATGAGGTTGGCGCAAGTATGGTGCGCTAACCGGCTGATTGCAGACAACTTAGCCGCAGATACGTCTCTCTTAAGGAGTTGCGGGCGTTTCTGGAGGCCTCGTTGCGGATTGCGCTTGATTTCCGAGCGCAGAGACGCGAATGCGGCGGAGATTGTCCGCCGCAAAGGAGGTCTGGTTGAACGCTTATACGAGGATTATGCGCTCAAAGAGGGAAATTATCGGCAAACTTGCGGGGAGTTTCTTAGCGAGTGCTTTCAGCGGGTTGCGGCAGTTTTGGCGAGCAAGGAGGCTTGACAATTGGAAAGATTCTAATTGCTGGGCTTTCTTGGAGCTGCTAATTAGGGTTCTTTCTATGCGGTTCGGAGTTGCACGAGTGCAGTTGCTTCGATTTGAGAGACATGGCGGAGTCTTGCACTGAGAGGCAGGGGCGGGTGTTGAACGCGAGGCGGGAAATCGTCATATGTCTTCCCAAGTAGACTCCTGCCCTTGACCTTCTTTCGAACTCCACCCCACTGCTTGAAGAAAAAAGGAATTCCGGCGTCTACGCACTGCTGACGGATCGAGAGAACCCAGTCCTCGTCCATGGGTCTAGCGCCAGGTCCGCTCTCGCCGCCGACGATGACCCACGAGATCCCGGCTAAGGGCACGGTTCCCAAATCTTCGAGCAGAGGCTCGATTGATAGGAACTTCACGGCCGCCGGTACGGACTGGAGGTCCGTGATCCGTGGAAAGCCGTGCTTCCGGTTCTCGACCGAGACGCCCCACCAAATATGCGGTTCTGTGGCGATATCGCGAAGAGGGCCGCTTAGGATCTCGCGCATTCGTCCTGACCGCTTAGTTAAGACTTGGAAGGTATGCCAGCGAGCCAAGTGCATTATTTCTGCGACGGCTGAGATGTACGATTGCGGGACTTCGCCATGGAATAGATCGCTCATAGAGTTCACGAAGATCATCCGAGGCTCACTCCAGCGCATCGGCTCTGCAAGTTTTTCCGGCACAAGGCGTACATCGAATCCTTGCTCGAAGGGGTGACCCTTGATTCCCCTAAATCTTTCGGCGAACCTCTCCGCATAGCAATGTTTGCAGCCGGGGCTGACCTTTGAGCAGCCGCGAACAGGATTCCACGTTGCATCGGTCCATTCGATTTTGGAATCGAGGCTCACTATTTTTCTCGGTCCAGATCGGGGTGAGGAATGTAAGTGGGCCTTGTGTCGCCACACTCACATAGGTATGATAACTCTCAAATTCACTTTTTCTTCGCCAAATTGCCAGGAATTTATCGGGGCTTCGAGTGACTCAGCAAGTTATGTTCGGGGGTCTTTGGACTCAACAGAAACTTCAGGTTCTGAGCAAGTACCTGACGGCCTACCGGAAGATATTTGACCGTAACGCCCGCGCCAGATACTTCCGGGTAATTTACGTCGATGCATTCGCGGGGACTGGAGTGATTCCAAGGCCCAGTATCGGAGGGGCTTTCGCTGAACTGATCCCATTCCTTGCTCAGGCGGAAACGGAATTCCGGAAGGGGAGCGTGAGGCGCGCACTCGAGGTCGAACCCGCATTTCATCATTATCTCTTCATCGAAAAGAGCCGTGCCAAGTGCGAGGAACTCTTGGGGCTCAAAGGCGAGTTCCCCGATAGAGACATTGAAATAGTGAATGACGACGCGAACGCGGCTCTCCTGAAATGGTCTGACAATTTGGACACGCAACGCAACCGCGCAGTCGTTTTCCTTGATCCGTTTGGCGCGTCTATCGAGTGGAACGTGATCGAAGCGATCGGTAGAACGAATGCCGTCGACCTTTGGGTCCTGTTTCCTTTCGGGGCTGTTAACCGCATGCTGACGAGGGATCGAAAACCGTCGGCAAGTTGGAAACGAAAGCTTACTCGAATATTTGGAACGGGCAACTGGGAAAAGGAATTCTATTCACTCACTCATGCGACGTCGATACTCGACCCAAATCAAGAAATAGAATCCATACACAAGACGGCCGATCGTACTCGGATCGTTAATTATTTTGTCGAGCGCCTTCGCACGGTTTTCGTTGAAGTAGCTGAACCTGGGCTCTTGTTCAACTCGAAGGGCTTGCTGTTTGTTCTTTTTTTCGCTACTGGAAACAAGGCTGGCCTCAAGATTGCGAACTACCTTCTTCGAGACCTGGCTAGCTAAATCCTCGATTCTTAGGATGACTGCCTTGCCCATTTGGGCTGCGCTCAAGATGGCGGGGCTGAACGGCGGGTAGTAAGAGCTCTACTTGCTCTCTGTATCGCACGGCGAAGCGTCGAAACACTCCCCTGCGCCGCATCCTCGCGTGTAACTTGTTCTTATGAGCCGAATCACCACCATCCTTCTCAACCTTACCTGCGCCGCCTTGGCGCTTACGTATGCCTCTGCAGCCGCTGCACAGGAGGGCAACCTCGAACCCGCGCCCACCAACCCGCTGGCAGCCTCGCGCGTGTTCGCCTACGACGACATGACCGCCAAGACCTCGGCCAGCGGCGCTGTCGGCCGCAGCGTGTTCACGGGGACGCTCGCAACCGGCGAGGCCATTGGTGTGCACGAGTCCATGCAGCCCGCCGGAACCGCGCCCAATCCCGCGCACCGCATCCAACACTCGGAGGTGATCGTGGTGCAGGAGGGAACGCTCGAGTTCCTCCACGATGGCAAGACCGAACGCGCCAACGCGGGCAGCATCATCTACGTTGCCTTCGGCACGCTGCACCAGGTGAAGAACGTGGGCGACGGCCCAGCGAAGTATGTGGTGATCCAGATCGGCGGGGATACGAGGAAGTAGCGGAAGTGCAGTGAAGAAGTGAAAGAGTGAAGAAGTGAACGGTGGGCAGTGGACGGTGAACGGTCCAGGTATCCCACGTCCCAGATTCGGGACGCGGGATACCCGTTTCATGGATGTGTGAAGATCGAGAAGAGCAAATGCAGGTCCCCGTTCGACTCGTCCGCCGCGCGGACTCGCTCAGGGCAGGCTTTCGACTCCGCTTACCCCGTGATCGTGTTGCGCTCACGGGGCCCCAGACGCGCTCCGTTCAGGATGACACCGGCGCTCAGCGTGTTGCGACTCAGTTCGCTCGGATCGCGCCGCGGCCGTGGCGCTTGACGGCGTACATGCGCGCGTCGGCGGTGCCGATGATCCCGTGCATGCGAGTTCCATCGGCGGGTGAAGAGGACAGGCCCACGCTGGCGCTGACCTGGATCGAGAGGCCGCTCTTCATCCCGAACGGAGTTTCCATGAGCGCCGCGTGCATTCCCCTGGTCAGCTCCAGCGCCTGTGCGGCAAGGGTCCTGGGCATGAGGATCACGAACTCGTCGCCGCCATAGCGGAAAGCCATGTCCTGCTCGCGGCACAACTTCTGGAGCCGCCGCCCGGCGAGCGTGAGCAGTTCGCTGCCGATCATGTGGCCGTGCGCATCGTTGACCAGCTTGAAGCGGTCGAGATCCCAAAACGCCAGGCTTAACGGTACCTTGTGCCTTGCAGACCATTTCAACTCGCGGTGCAGAACCTCGTAGAGGTGGCGCACGTTGTAGAGGCCGGTAGTGTCGTCGGTGATGGTGAGCTGCTGGATGCGGCTGACGTCGCGCGCGTTCTCAATGGCGATGGCGGCGTGATCGGCGAGGATGTGCAGGAAGGCGATGGTGTAGTCCGACATCTCGGCGCGGGGATTGAGGATTTCAATCACGCCTTGCGTTCCGGTGCGCCCCCGCAAAGGCATGGCGATAACCGACCTGACGCTGCTGATGCCGGGAGTGGCGGATTGTGCGGCGCGCGGATCGCCTTCCATCTGGGGCACGAGAAGCGTTTCACCGTGCTCGAGCACCCATCCGGCAACGCCCTCGCCGGGCTTGACGCGAAGGCCGCGCAAGGTTTCCTGCTCCTCGCCGGCGGCGATGGCGTAGTAGAGATCCTGTGTGGATTGGTCGAGCATGAGCAGCGCCCAAAACTCCGCCTCAACCATGCGCTCCATTTGATCGAGAATCGTGCGCAGGATCGTATCGAGATCGAAGCTCGAAGTGAGCGACCTCGTCAGCTGATGAAACACAAGCAGATCGGCGAGCGGGATGCGCCCTTCCGTCTCATTTGGCATGTTCGAGCCCTGGGGGAAAGCGATGACCGTATTGTTGCATAGATCGTTCGTCGCAGGTCGCGAGCGGTCAGCTGGCGCTATCAGTCGCCAATGTGAATCCGCGGTTAGCCGCCGATATGAACCATCGACCGGGAGGGCTTGAGGAAACCCGGCTCGCCGATGTGGTGGCGGGCTTCCTTGGTCTGGATGGTGCTGACAATGTAAGCGCGCAGTTCGTCGTTGCTGGCGCCGGAGCGGAGACGGCCGTAGAGGTCGTGCTCCACCTGTGAAAAGAGGCAGGTGCGGATTTTGCCGTCGGAAGTGAGACGCACGCGGCTGCACGCCCCGCAGAATGCCTGGCTGACGGGCGCGATGATGCCGATTTCGCCAACACCGTCAGAAAAGGTGTAGCGGCGGGCGGTTTCGCTGGCTTCGCGCGGCGGCAGCTCGACGAGCGGAAGAGCGCGACCGATACGGTCAGAATCCGGAACAGCGCGACCTAGACGGTCCAGGATTTCGCGCAGCGTGACGACGATTTCTGGCGTCCACAGCCGGCCTTCTTCAAGAGGCATGAACTCGATGAAGCGGACGACGACATGCTCTTCGCGGGCAAAGCGGGCAAAGCCTTCGATCTGGTCGTCGTTGAAGCCGCGCAGCAGCACGCAATTGATCTTGAGAGGCGTGAGGCCGGCGGCGCGGGCTGCGCGTACGCCCGCAAGAACCTTGGAAAAGCTGCCTTCAACGCGCGTAATGCGCTCGAAGGTCGGCGCATCAACGGCGTCCATGCTGACCGTGACGCGGTTCAGGCCGGCATCCTTGAGCGGCTGGGCAAGCGACTCGAGGAGATGGCCGTTGGTGGTCAGCGCCAGGTCCAACGGTTCGCCGTCGAGGGTGCGCAGGCGCTTGAGCTCGCGAATCAGGTCGACCAGATCGCGGCGCAAAAGGGGCTCACCGCCGGTAAGCCGGACCTTGGTGATGCCGAGACCGACAAAAAGCTCAATGAGGCGGAGGTACTCGTCGATGGCCAACTCGGGATACTGCGCGCCCAGCTCGCCGGTGCGACAGTAGACGCATTTGTAGTTGCAGCGGTCGGTGATGGAGACGCGGAGATCGTGAATCACGCGGCCGTGGCTATCCGTGAGCGGCAGAAGCGGCGCCGGCACGGGGATTGCGGAGAGGGAAGGGGCAGCCATCGGCAACTTCAAGCGTATTCCTTTTGGCGGTTGGTTGGAAGGCCCTACCTTGATGCGAGAGCGCCGGCGGAGGAGAAGCGATAGCATCATAAAGCGAGCGTGCCGAGGGCTCGCGAATTCTCGCGATCGGCAAAGGATCGAGAAAAATGCCTGCAACGGGAGCACGACCCGCGGGTGCGGAGGACGAAGCTGGCGCGGCGACAGCGGTGCGGCAGATGTTCGATTCCATTGCGCCACGCTACGACCTGCTGAATCACGTGCTCTCGGCCAATGTGGACCGGCTATGGTGGCGCAGAGCCGCGCGCAGGTTCGAGGCCGTGTTGGCTCGGCCGGAAGCGGCGATCCTGGATATTTGTTGCGGCACGGGCGATTTGACGATGGCGCTGCTGAAGAGGCAGCCCAAAGGAGCGAGGCCGATTCTTGCCGGCGATTTTTCGCCTGCCATGCTGCGGCGCGGCGCAGAGAAGTTTGGGGCGAAAAATGCTGCCGACGCGCCGTATGCGGTGGCAATCGAGGCCGATGCGTTGCATCTGCCGCTGCGCGCAGAATCCCTCGACTTGATTGTGACGGCATTTGGCTTCAGAAACCTGGCGAACTACGAAGCCGGCCTGAAAGAGTTTCATCGCGTGTTGAAGCCTGGCGGGCAGTTGGGAATTCTTGAGTTCAGCGAACCGGGTGGTCTGATGGGGAAGGCCTACGCCGTATATTTCCGGCGCGTGCTGCCCGCCATCGGTCGCATGATTTGCGGCAAAGATGGGCCGTACAATTATTTGCCCAGCTCTGTCGGCGATTTTCCGCCGCCCCGCACGATGGTGGAGATGATGCAAAAGGCGGGATTTGCGCACAGCGCGTGGCAGCCCTACACGTTTGGTATTGCGGGGTTGTACACAGCAACGAAGCCCACAGTAGTCTAAGAACCCGATGAACTCTGCCGCCCCCAATTCGCGCGTGACCGAGCCTGCCGAGGCGGGTTTCCCGGCAGAAAAGCAGCGCGTGGCGCGGTACTCGATGGCGGCCGCAGCTGCTATGACGCTGCTCAAGATTGCAGCTGGCCTGCTTTCAGGGTCTCTGGGAGTGCTCTCCGACGCGGCACATTCGGGGCTCGATCTTGTGGGCGCGGCGCTGACGTACTTTTCCGTTCACGTGAGCGACAAGCCGGCGGACGAGGATCACACCTACGGCCACGGAAAGATCGAGAACCTTTCCGCGTTCAGCGAGGCAGGGCTGATGGCTCTGTCGTGCGCGTGGATCATGTGGGAGGCTGTGGAACGAATCTTTTTCCACCCGGTCGAGGTACACCACTCGCTGTGGCCGGTGCTGGTGCTTGTGACTTCAATCGGCGTGGACATCTGGCGCTCGCGTCAACTACGCGCGGTGGCCACTCGCACGGGCTCGCCGGCGTTGGCGACCGACGCATTCCATTTCGCCTCGGACATCTGGGCGACTTCGGCGGTTCTCGTCGGTCTTGGCGCCTCTTGGGCTGGCGAACGGTTCCAGATCGCGGCGCTGCACTATGCCGATCCGCTGGCAGCACTGGTGGTATCGCTCATGATCTTGCGCATGACGGTGCGGCTCGGGCATGAAGCAGTGGCCGCGCTGGTTGACGAGATTCCCGCGGAAACTCGCCGCCGGCTGGTGCGCGAGGTGGAGCGCGTGGATGGAGTGCTGGCCGTGGAGCGAGCTCGTGTGCGGCGCGCCGGAGCCGGCTATTTTGCCGATGTTACGCTGGCGCTGCCGCGGCGATTTACGTTTGAGCACACGAACGACCTGGTTGAAGCCGCGACCTCGGCAGTTCAGCGCGCGCTGCCCGGCGCAGACGTCGTGATCCACACGATTCCGCGCGAGACCAAGGCGGAAAGCATCTTCGACCGCGTGCGCGCAGTAGCTGCTCGCAACAACGTTTCTGTGCACGAGCTCAGTATTCAGACGCATCATGGGCGCCTGCAGGTGGAGTTGCACGTGGAGCTTGAAGAGCACTTGACCCTCCGGGAAGCGCACGGTTTTGTCACCGCCCTTGAAGCGCAGATTCTGCGTAACGTTCCGGAGGTCGACTCGGTTTTGACGCACATCGAGAGCGAGCCAGGGACGATCGAGCAGCCGGAAGAAGAACTTGTTGAAGACCGCAGGCTGGAGCAGGCGCTGCGTTCGGCAGCCGCGCAGTTTCAGGAGATTGCCGATGTCCACGCCATCACGGTGGGCAGAACGGGGGAACACATCTCGGTTACTTGCCACTGCACATTGCCCGACGACCTCCCGATGAACCGCGTACACGAGGTGATCACTGCGCTTGAGGACCGGTTCAAGCTGGAATGCCCAACGGTGTACCGTGTGACCATCCATCCGGAGCCGGTGACGGATAATACGCGATAGGTTGAACACTCGCATGCGAATCACCTTGATCAATACGGGCACCATCGCCAGATTCTTCCGCATTGCCTCATTGCTGATGGTGCTGGTGGCTGTCTGCCTGTTGTCGGCAATCCTGACGATGCACTTCGCAATCCATGGCGCAGAGGTGCAGGTGCCGGAGCTGAAGGGAATGACGACGGCGGACGCGCGAAGCGTTGCGGCGGGGCTCGGGCTCACATTTGACGTGGACAATCGCTACTATTCGGCGGACGTTGCGGCAGGGCACATCCTTTCGCAATCGCCCGCGGCGGGAACGGTGGTGCGGCGCGAGTGGCGTGTGCGCGTAGCCGAGAGCCTTGGAGCGCAGCGGGTCGACGTCCCCGACACGGTGGGCACCAACGAACGCGTGGCCGAGCTGGAGTTGCGGCGCGCTGGCCTCGAAGTGGGCGAAGTGGCGCACCTGCCCACCAGCAGAGCCGCGGAGGGAACCGTGCTGGCACAGGATCCGCCGCCCCACGCTCAGGGAATCGAGCAACCCAGCGTGAATCTTCTGGTGGCTGCTCCAGACGATGAAACACCGGATGGATACGTGATGCCCGACTTGACGGGTTTGCCATTGGCGAGTGCGGAGGCAGCATTGAAGAACGTTGGAATCAAGGCTGCGCCTCCCGTTTATTTGAGTGAAACGGTGCCACCGGTGGGAAGCGGAGATGCGCCGATCAAGCTGCCGGTGAAGCCGGGGGACGTGGTGGCGCAATCGCCGAGCGCGGGTACGCGAGTGGACCAAACGACAATGGTGAAGCTGACGGTGGCGAAATAAGCGAGGATGGGAGGCAAACCGCGATGGGGCTGAATGAGGATTTGGAAAAGATTGCCTTGCAGGAGCGAGAGCTGCGCCTGCCGCGCCTGGATGCGCGCGTGGCGTGGGAGCTTGGATCAAAGATTCGAACGATGGCGCTCGAGCGCGGGCTCACTCTGGTGGTTGACGTGCGGCGCTTTGGGCAGCCGCTGTTCTATGCGGGGCTGGATGGCAGTACGCCGGACAATCCCGAATGGGTGCGGCGAAAGAGCAATGTTGTGGCGCGCTTTCATCGCAGCTCGCTCGGTGTAGGCATGACGCAGAAGCTGAAGGAGACAACTCTCTTTGAGCGCCAGGGACTGCCGGTTACGGATTACGCGGCGGATGGTGGATCGTTTCCGTTGAACGTCGAAGGAGCGGGCGTAGTGGGCAGCGTGACGGTTTCTGGCCTGCCGCAGCGCGACGACCACAATCTGGTCGTGGAAGCGTTGTGCTTGATGTTGGGGCGGGACTTTGAGGCACTGAAGCTGGGGCAGGAGCAGGGGTGATAACTCCCACCCTAGCCGCAAAAACAAAGACGCGGCGAGGGTGGGGCACCCATCGGAGCTTCTTTCAGCGGTCTACGTTTTCTTCTCGGGCAATCTTTCGATCAGAGCAACAAAGAAGCCATCGGTGGGCAATGAGCCCGGCAGAAGCCGCAGCGCGCCTTCGGACGTGAGGCAATCGCGGAGGCGCGAAGCACCGGGGGCGGTGAGGATTCCGGCTTCTGCAATCGCTGCGATGCTCGACTCCAGAGAGACCTGCCGGGCGTTTTGATTCTCGGCGAGCACGGCGGCGACGACCTGCTCATTTTCTTCGGGCTCAAGCGAGCAGGTGGAATAGACGACGCGGCCGCCCGGGCGAACCGCGCGCAATGCAGCGGAGAGAATCGCCCGCTGGCGCTCTGTGTGACGCGGCAAATCCTCCAAGCGCAGGCGGTGGCGAATTTCGGGATTGCGGCCGAGAGTTCCGGTGCCGCTGCAGGGGACGTCGGCCAGGACGACGTCGAAAGCTGCGTTTTCGTCGAGCGTGGTTGCATCGGCGAGACGACATTCGACTCGAGGGGCAAAGGCGACGAGGCGCTCAGTTAGCTCGGCCAGCCGCTGCGGGCTCGATTCACACGCCAGAACGTGAGCCTCTGGATTGCGTTCGGCGAGGATGAGCGTTTTTCCGCCGGGCGCAGCGCAGGTATCTCCGATACTTCTTACTTTTTGGTCGAGATCAGTGGAACACGCGGCCAGCTCAGCGATCAATTGCGATCCTTCATCCTGGATGCGAACGCGGCCCTCGCGATATGCAGCCGTCGCAGTGATGTCGCCGGAAGTGACCGTGCGGGCGACGGTGAGGATGGCTGCGGGTTCGAGGATGATGCCGGCCGCAGTCAATTCAGATTCGACGAGTTCGTTATCGGCGGCGGGGTTCGCGAGGCGGACGATTCGGGTGGGATGGGATTGGCCGTGGCAGCAGATCGCTCGCCCAGCTTCGAGGCCGTAGAAGCGCGTCCAGCGCTCGACGAGCCAGGCGGGGTGAGCCTGGGCCAAGGCGAGTTGGTCTGCTGTCGCTTCCGGCGGATCTGCAGCGGGCGCGGCGGCAGCGAATTTGCGCAGCACAGCGTTCACTAGCCCGGATGCGAAGCGGTGGCCGGACCGTTTGGTCAGCTCGACGCTTTCATCGATGGCGGCGTGGGCGGGAACTCGATCGAGAAAGCGAAGTTGAAAGGCTCCCATGCGGAGAGCAATCGAAACCTCTGGATCGAGTTTTTTCCTGGTTTTGGTGAGGAGTTTCAACTGGTCATCGAGCAGGATCTGCCAGCGAAGCACGCCAAGCACAAGAGTTGTGGCCAGATGGCGGTCGGCGGGCGAAAGCGCGTCGACGGCTCGCGCGCGCAGCAGGTCATCGGAATGCGCGTGAGCCTTGCCACGAACATAACCACGCTCCAGGGCCAGCAAAATGTCGAAGGCGGCTTTACGTGCGGGCGAGATGGCGGCCAAGGCGGTCAACCGAAGCGCGCATCCGCGTGCAGCGGGTTTCCGCGCAGAAACTCATCCGTGTTCATGCGTTTCTTGCCTTCGATCTGGATTTCGAGGAACTCGAGCCAGGTGTTCTCGGCGCACGCAGCCAGGAGGCGATGGTTTTCAACGACCACCCAACACGGCTCGGCAAAGCCCAGGCCTTCGGCGTAACTGCCACGCGCGACGGACATTCGATGCACGATCAGCTTTTTGCCATTGAGAGCGGTGAAAGCGCCGGGCCAGGGTTGAAATCCGCGCCAGCGATTGTAGATTTCGTGCGCAGTGCGCGCGGCAAAGTCGATACGGCCGTCTTCGCGATCGAGCAGTGGCGCAAAGGTTGCGGTTTCGTGGCTCTGCGGCTGAGGGCGAATCGAGCCGTTGGCCAAGCCAGCTAGAGTCTCGACGACAAGAGGAGCGCCGGCACGCGCGAGCAACGGGAAAAGATCGACGGCGGTCTGCGCTGGTCCGATCTCCATCGTTTGCTGAAGCAGAATCGGGCCGGTGTCGAGGCCCTCTTCCAAAAGCATCGTGGTATTGCCTGTGTAAGCGTCGCCCATGGCGATGGCCCACTGGATTGGCGCGGCGCCACGGTACTTTGGCAGAAGAGAAGCGTGCAGATTGACGCAGCCGAGCGGGGGCAGTGCGAGCATCCACGGCGGAATGATGCGGCCGTAGGCCACGACGACAATGGCGTCGGGGGTTATTGATTCAAGTTGCGCGCGAAACTCCGCGTTGCTGCGAATTTTTTCGGGCTGCGTGACTTTGAGGCCTGCAGCAAGCGCGGCCTGTATGACGGCCGGGGCGGTGAGCTGCTGGTCGCGCCCCGTCGGGCGGTCAGGCTGCGAGACGACGAGAGCGATTTGATGGCGGGCCGCGAGCAGAGCCTCGAACGTGGGAACAGCGAACTCCGGAGTGCCGCAAAAGACGATCTTGAGGCCGTTTCCAGCATTCGTCATCGCAGGTTTACCAGGTGCCTTCCTTTTGCATCTTGCGAATCTTGCGTAAATTCAGGCTACGCTTGAGCGCGGTCATGCGAAAGAGAAAGATGATTCCGTCGAGGTGATCGATTTCGTGCTGAAAAGCGCGGGCGAGAAGCTCATCGCCGTCCATCTCAAACCATTTGCCGTTCGCGTCCTGCGCGCGGATGCGGACCTTGGCGGCGCGGACGATTTTCTCGCGAATGTCGGGGAAGCTGAGGCAGCCTTCTTCTTCGTACTGACGGCCTTCGCTCAGGATGATCTCAGGATTGATCAGCACCAGCTTCTGCTTGGGATCCTTGCCCATGCTGAGGTCGATGACCGTGATGCGCTTGGAGACGCCGACCTGCGGCGCGGCGAGGCCGATGCCCTGCGAAGCATAAGTGGTTTCGAACATATCGGCGACCAGCTTGCGCAGCTCGGCGTTGAACTCGGTTACCGGTTCGCCGGGCTGCTCCAGCACCGGCTCGGGATATTTCACGATCGTAAGAATCATTGCCGCCGCTAAAAGCTCCGTATCTGTTCGATGTATCCGTCGAAATTCCGTTTCAACTCCAAAAGGGAGTCGCCGCCGAATTTCTCGCGGGCTAGATTGGCAAGAACCAGCGCCACCATCGCCTCAGCGGCCACGCCTGCAGCCGGAACCACGCAGATGTCGCTGCGCTCGTAGCTTGCGCTGGTGGGCTCGCGCGTGTCAAAGCGCACAGATTCGAGCGGCTGGCGCAGCGTGGAAATGGGCTTCAAGTAACCACGAACGACGATGTCCTCGCCGTTCGAGACGCCGCCCTCGATGCCGCCAGCGTTATTGTGCGGGCGGGTAAAGCGCGTGGGCTTTCCAGGCGGATTGTCGGCGGCGTAGTGAATTGGATCATGGACGCGCGAGCCAAAGGTTGCTGCGGCGGCCACCCCGCGACCGATTTCAACCGCTTTGACTGCCTGCAGGCTCATGACGGCCCAGGCGAGCTGGCCGTCGAGCCGTTCATCCCAGTTGGCATAGGAGCCGAGGCCGGCGGGAACGGAGTGGGCGACAACTTCGAAGATTCCGTTTACCGTGTCACCGGCTTTGGAAGCAACGTCGACTTCGTCCTTCATGCGCGCTTCGGCGGCGGGATCGACGCAGGCGAGGACGACTTCTTCCTTTGCGGCGAGAGCGGCGATCTCATCCCATGAGGCGTCACGTTCGAGCTCGGTGCTCCCCACACGGACGACGTGGCTCGCGACTTCGATGCCCAGGCTGCGCAAGAGCAGCTTGGCAAAAGCCCCAGCGGCTACTCGAGCGGCGGACTCGCGCGCGGAGGCACGTTCGAGCACGTAGCGAGCATCAGGAAAGTTGAATTTTAGAGCGCCAGCCAGGTCGGCGTGGCCGGGCCGCGGCGAAGCCACGGCGCGATGCTTTGCAGGATCGCCTGTCTCGACGGGCAGCTTTTCCTGCCAGTTTTTCCAGTCGCGATTAACGAGTTGAATGGCGATGGGTGAGCCGATGGTTTTGCCATGGCGCACGCCGGAAAGGATGTGAGCCTGATCGGTCTCGATCTTCATGCGGCCGCCGCGGCCATAGCCCTGCTGACGCCGCCAAAGCTCGTGGTTTACAAAGTCGAGGTCGACGGGAAGGCCAGCAGGAATTCCGGAGACCAGGGCGATCAGGGCTTCGCCATGGGATTCACCGGCTGTGGAGAAGCGGATCATACAGATTCGATTGTAAATGCGCGCAGGCGTGAAACCACATTTTCAAGAAGTCTCGCAGATCCTCTGGCGGGCGCAGCCAAAGATCGGCGGCGGTGGGTCGCGGCTGACGGCGCACAAGCACGCCGAGCCCGTGGCCCTGGATGGCGCGGAACGCCGATTCGTCGGTCAGGTCGTCGCCGAGGTAAGCAGCCGGGCGACGGTCAAGATGCGGATGGGGGCCGCGGGTCTCTTCAAGAATTGCCGCCACAGCTCCGCCTTTATCGCGGCCTGCGCGCAACTCAAGGCCAGCTTCAAATTCAAGCAAGCTGAGGCCGTTCATCCGGCTGGCAGGTTCAAAGAGCGCGCGAGTTTGCTTCTCGATGACTTTGGCGCGCGCCGGCGAGACGCCGCGCCAATGCATGACGATCGCGTTGGGTTTTTCTTCAATCAGGCCGCCGGTTGCTTCGTGCTTGAGTTGCGTACTCAGCGCATCGAGCTCGGCGCGGACCGCAGGAGACAGCGGCTCCAAATCGCGGCGGCCGTCAGGATGCAGCCGTTCGGCACCATGGAGACCCCAGATCTCGGGCGCAGTTTCGAGCCCAAGCAGCGGCAGAATCTCTTGAGCGGGGCGGCCGGTGACCACAACCATGCGTGTCTTGCCCTGGCTCTGGATTCGATTCACGAGGTCACGCACGCCCGCCCAGGGTTGCGCCTTGAAGCGGTCGACGCGGAAGGGCGCCAGCGTGCCGTCAAAGTCGAGCAGCAATGCAGGCCGTGCCGCGCCGGCAAAACAGCGGAAAAAATCGTCCAGTTTCGCTTGTGCCTCGTTCATCATTCGAAGTTCGTTTTTCAGGGTGTTCGCTTTCACGCCAGCTTTTCGAATGGAGTCTCAACGTCGCTGACGGCGGTGGGCGCAGCACGATCGGACGCGACGACTTCAGCGGACTCGAGCCTCGACTCGCGTAAATCGCCCAAAATGTTCGCCGCCCACATATAGATGTTGTATTCCATCACCTGGCGGCGCATTCTCTGCATGCGCTCACGGCGCTCCGCGCGGCTCATTTCCAGGCCAGCGTGGATGGCCTGGGCGACACCGACGACGTCGTATGGATTAACAAGCAACGCGTCGCGCAGCTCGACGGCTGCGCCGGTAAACCGGCTCAGCACAAGCACGCCGTCATCGTCGTCGCGGGCAGCCACGAATTCCTTGGCGACGAGGTTCATTCCGTCATGCAGCGAAGTGACGAGACAAATATCGGCAGCGCGATACCAGTGGTTCACTTCCTGGTGATTGCATTGGCGCTCAATGAGGACGATGGGTCTCCAGTGGACGGTCTGGTAGAGGGCGTTGATGCGGTCCACGGTTTCCTGAACGCGGCGGCGGAGATCGGCGTAGCTGGGGATGCGCGTGCGGCTGGGAGCCGCGATTTGCACCATCGTGAGCCGTTCGCGGTGCCAGGGGTGATCTTCGAGGAGTTGGCCGATGGCTTCGAGCCGCTCGACGATACCCTTGGTGTAGTCGAGCCGGTCGACGCCGACCGCCAAGGTCTCAGCGCGGACGCCGTAGTCGCTCAGCAGTTGCCGCCGGGCAGCATCCCGCTCTTCTTCCATCGTCTCACCGTCCCAACTGGCCGCAGACCGCATCGCGCCGTCGAACGCTACGCTGACCGGATACGAACGGATCGTGCTCGCGTGCCCATGACGGAGCACGGTCATGTGATCTCGGTCCGTGCGCGCTTCGAGCACGCGATCCACCGTAGCAAGAAAATTGTGGCAGTGAAGAGGAATGTGGAACCCGATCAGGTCGGCGCCGAGCAGGCCGTCAAGCAACTCGGTCTGCCAGGGACAAATCCCGAAGGCTTCAGGATTGGGCCAGGGGATATGCCAGAAGATTGCGACACGCGCGTCGGGCCGTTCCTTCTTGATGAGGCGCGGCAGCAAAGCCAGATGATAATCCTGCACAAAGACCACAGGGTCCGGGCTGTCCGCCATCTCTTGAAGAAGCGCGTCGGCAAAGCGCTGATTCACGAGCTGATAGCATTCCCAGTCTGACGCGCGGAAGATGGGCCGGGTATGGGCAATGTGACAGAGCGGCCACAGCCCCTCGTTGGAGAAGCCCTCGTAGTAGCGCGCCTCTTCCTGCTCCGAGAGCCAGACCCTGCGCAAAGTGTAGCGCGGATCGTCTGGCGGAACGCGCAGGCGGTCGAACTCGTCCACAGCGTCCGCATCCGCGTCGCCGGTACCGCTGGCCACCCAAACGCCGTCGCAAGCGCGCAGCACCGGCTCAAGCGCTGTGACCAGTCCGCTGGGCGGCACCTCGCAGACGATTTCCCGGCCTCGGCGCAGGTGCATATAGGGCTCGCGGTTCGAGACCACGAAGATTTTGCTTGAACCGGCGCGATTGCGAATGTGTACCGCAAGGCGCTCGGCGGTCCAAAGGTTTGCGCCGGCTTCGCGAAGCCGGGCCTCGGCGGCGGCAGCGGCGCGCGCCGCTTTCAGGCTCGCCGCCATCGTCTCCACCTCGCGCGCCAGGGGTGAAAACAGGCGCAGCGCGCCCAGCTCCGGCCCCGCGGATTCCTGTGCGTCACCCGTTCGAAGCTGGCGCAGGCGCTCAACCGCTCGGCTCATCGGCCGAAGAAGGAACCAGCGCACCATAAGGAAGGTGATCCCGACGATCACAATCACAAACGCGACAATGCGCCAAAAACTGCGCCGCCAGAGAGCGATGTCTTCGGAACGGATATATCCCGCATCCACCACGAGAGCCATGGCGCCTTCCAACTGGTTTCCATTGTGGATGGGGAAAGTCTGCTCCAGCCACTGCCATCGACCCGCATGTCCGAATGCGCCGGCCTTAACGCCCCGCTGCAGCGATTTCTCCACAACGCCCCGTCCCAGCGCCCCCATCACATCCGGTGGGCCGCTGCCGGCGAGCAAATCGCCGTGGGCGTCGTAGATCGCCAAACCCAGCGCACCCGTCCCTTCCTTGAGAAGCTGCGCTAAACCGGGAAGACCAGACGGGTCACCCGTCTCGAGTGCGTTGCGCACATCCGGCTCGATGCTCATACCCATCCACTCTGTGCGACGATCCAGGTCCTCGCGCAAGCTATGTCTGTGGGCTAATACGTCAAAATAAGTGGAGGCAAGGGACACCAGCGTCACGCTTGCGATCAGAGCAACGATCAGACGCACGCGGAACAGGTGCATAGATACCTCCCGGTGATGAGTTAGATGCGGTCCGCAGCGAAGGTGCTGTGCCATTCGCGCGACGAAGCTTCGTCAATCTCACTCCGCATTGAGAGTAAAGCCACTTAGCCCCGGTATTTGTTGCTGAACGACACAGAGTTCCGATTCGTGAGAGCACGAGGGCGCGTGTTCGACGCGAGGAAACTCTTTCTCATTCGATGTCGCGCGCTCCGCGTTAAAGCGTAAGCGATAGCCTCGGTCGAAAGCCCTGAGGATAGCGGAAAGCGGGCTCTTGTTTCATGCCGGCCGATTCCATGCGCTATCCTGTCCTCTGAAGCGCGCAAACTTGTTTCTCGCAACGCCCGCAGCCCATGGCGATCATCGCAATCGACCGTACCGCCAAAAATATCGTGCTTGCCGTGCAGGATTATTCCCTGTTCGCGTGGCGGTCGCTGCTCAATCTCTTCCACCCGCCAATCTACTGGACCGATTTCCTCATTCAATCGGACATAATCGGTGTTGGGTCACTGCCGATTGTCGTCCTTTCGGGCTTTTTTACCGGGGGCGTGCTCGCCCTTCAGTCCGCAGCCACGTTGGCAGAGTTTGGAGCCACTGCAGTTACGGGCCAGTTCGTCGGCCTCACCATGATTCGCGAGCTTGGCCCGGTGCTCACAGGCATTATGGTGGCCGGCCGCAATGCATCTTCAATGGCCAGCGAACTGGGTTCGATGGTGGTGACCGAGCAGATCGATGCAATGCGCGCCCTGGGCGTAGACCCGTTGCGCAAGCTGGCCACCCCGCGCATCTTTGCCAGCATCGCCATGTTGCTGCTGTTGACGATCGTGGCCGATGCATTCGGGATCCTCGGCGGCGCCGCGGTGACGGTTCTTATCAGCCATCAAAACGGCACGCAGTACCTCAACTCGGCCTACGAGCATCTACGCTATTCCGACATCATTCAGGGACTGGTCAAGCCTCTGTTCTTCGGCTATCTGCTCGGCTCCATCGGCTGCTTTTACGGCATGAGAACGACCGGCGGGACCGAGGGCGTTGGCCGTTCCACGATTTCGGCTGTCGTTACGTCATCCGTGCTGATCATCGCCGTAGACTTTGTTATCACGCATGTGTTGCTGTCCATATTCCCCACATGAGCCACGCTTTCGTGCCTGCGCCTCAATCTTCGGCTCCGGGGCAGAGTGCCGACCCGGTCGTCTGCCTTCGTGGCGTTTCGGCAGGTTTCGACGGCCCGCCGGTGCTCGAGGACATCAGCTTTTCCGTTGCTCCCGCCGAGACTCGCATTCTGCTTGGGCCCGCCGGCGTAGGCAAGAGCACCCTGCTCAAGCTGATCATCGGGCTGATTCGTCCCCTGGAGGGCTCGATCCAACTTTTCGGCGAGGACATCTCCCGTCTGCCGGAGGAGCGCCTTTTTCCCTTGCGCGCGCGAGCCGGAATGGTGTTTCAGGAAGGCGCGCTCTTCGATTCGCTCACTGTGCGAGACAACGTCGCCTACCAGCTGATCCAGGAGCGCGTGCCCGACGATGAGATCGACAGCCGCGTCCACGAGGCGCTTCGATTTGTCGGCCTGGAAGAAACCTTCGCTTTGTATCCCGCGAGCCTTTCGGGAGGCATGAGGCGGCGCGTGGCCATCGCCCGCGCTCTTATCCACGAACCGGAGTTGATTCTCTACGACTCGCCCACAGGCGGCCTCGATCCGGTCACATCCACTACCATCATCGAACTGATCGTGAAGCAGCGCGACGTGCACGCAACCCCGGCACTGATGGTGACCCATCGGCTTCAGGACGCCTTTACACTTTGCACCCACCGCTTCGATGCCGAGCAGAATCGGATGGTCCCGCTTCCCGAGGGACAAATCAACCTCAACACAACCTTCCTCATGCTCGAAGAAGGCCGCCTGATTCTCGACGGTTCCCTCCATGAACTTCTCCACAGCAGTAACAATGCCGTCCGCGAGTTTCTCGAATAACGATGACTCCGAGCCTGGCGAAATGAAGGTCGCCGCTGCTAATCCCGTCTTTTCCCGCTACAATCTGAACCGTGACCGCGAGTCTCTTCGATCTATACAAGGTCGGCGTGGGGCCATCCAGCTCGCATACCATGGGGCCGATGCGCGCTGCCTGCCGATTCGCGCGCGATCTTGACTCCGCCGGGCAGCTGGAGCGAATTGCGCGCCTCCATGTGGACCTATATGGTTCCCTCGCGCTGACGGGCCTGGGCCACGGAACCGATCGCGCGATTCTTCTCGGCCTCGCGGGCAACGAGCCGGCCTCGATTGATCCCGCCGCGATTGACTCGACGGTGGCTCAGATTCGCGCGTCTCACACGATGAATGTTGCGGGCAAGAGGGGTCTCGAATTCGATGAGGCCCGCGATGTGGTCTTTCACCGCGACCAGATGTATCCGCCAGGCGCACAGACGCGGCACCCCAACGGAGTCCGTTTCACGGCATTCGAAGCTGGCAGCTCGATCCTCGTGGAGCGCACCTTCTTTTCGATCGGCGGCGGATTCATCGTCGAGGATGGGGCGGCCGGCAAGCCGGCGGATGAATCCGACGTTCATCTTCCCTACCCGTTCCACAGCGCGGCAGAACTGCTTGAAGTGGCGCGGACGCACTCGCTTTCCATCGATCGGGTGATGTTGGCCAACGAATGCGAACGGCTGCGCGCCGCGCACCCTGGCGCTACATCGGCCTCGCTCGAGGATCGCGTTCGCGCGGGCATCGA
The DNA here is from genome assembly GCA_963789425.1 of uncultured Acidobacteriaceae bacterium. Classification (GTDB taxonomy): domain Bacteria; phylum Acidobacteriota; class Terriglobia; order Terriglobales; family Acidobacteriaceae; genus Telmatobacter. The sequence goes on from CAWBKM010000004.1 coordinate 226,146, forward strand.
AGCAATCTGGCAGAGCATGCAAGCGTGCGCAGAGCGCGGAATGGCTGCGGAAGGCATTTTGCCGGGCGGCCTGAATGTTCGGCGCCGCGCGCACCGGCTGGCCGAGCGGCTGATTGCACGCGACGCGAGTGGGCGTCAGAGCGGGGAACAGGGCGGGAAACAAGGCGATCCACTGGCTCCGCTCGACTGGGTGACGGTCTATGCCATGGCGGTGAACGAGGAGAATGCCGCCGGCGGGCGTGTGGTCACGGCGCCGACCAACGGAGCTGCGGGCGTGATTCCCGCCGTCGCGCTCTACTATCGCCGATTTGTTCCGGGCGCGGACGACGAGGGCATCGTTCGCTTCTTTCTCACCTCAGCGGCGATTGGCGCTCTCTACAAGGAAAACGCGTCCATCAGCGGCGCGGAGGTCGGTTGCCAGGGTGAAGTCGGCGTGGCCTGCTCGATGGCGGCAGCGGGGCTCGCGTCGGCGCTCGGCGGCAACGATGGCCAGATCGAACACGCCGCCGAAATCGCGATGGAACACAACCTGGGAATGACCTGCGACCCAATCGGAGGCCTGGTGCAGATTCCCTGCATTGAGCGCAACGCCATGGGCGCCGCCAAGGCCGTGCAGGCCGCGCGCCTGGCTCTCAACGAGTCAGAGGCACACAAGGTTTCTCTCGATCAGGTGATTCGCACTATGTATCTCACGGGCCTCGATATGCAATCGCGCTACAAGGAAACCAGCCTCGCGGGCCTCGCGCTAAATGTGATTGAGTGTTGAGAACAGCAGCGAACATCGACGCGCATCGCGTTTTTCAATTCACTCACGCCATCATCGATCGCGATCCGATCGTCTGCATTTTTTGTCGGCACGGTTCGAAATTCGAGTTCAATTTCTCTTCGAACCTCGATTCGTGGCGGAAACGGTGTTGATCTTTTTTCACTTCGATGTCGTTTTTTTCTTGACATCGATGCTGCGCGATTCTATACATTCTTCAACTGCAGTTTCTAATTGCAGAATCGATGCAACCCATCGAAAAGGGAGAATAGAAAAATGGCAACCAAGAAAGCAGCCAAGAAGCCAGCGAAGAAAGCCAAGAAGACCGCCAAGAAGGCCGCGAAGAAAAAGTAACGGTCTGAACAACCCAAAAGGCAACACTCTAGGGGGACGCTCAAAAGCGTTCCCCTTAGTGTTTTGGGCGAGAAAAAAACTACGTACCGTCGAACGACAATTTGCCGGATTCGGAAATCGCGAAAACCCGCTCTGGGAGCGGCGATGGGGCCCATTCGATAAAAGTGCGGATTCACATCACATGCGCGCGACACCGTAGACTTTAGATGAAGAGAGGATCTGCACGATGACGCGCCGCCGCTGGATTGCCGAACATTGGGATGAAGCAACTGCCACGATCGAGGGTGCGCAAGCTGAACATTTAGCGCGCGTGCTGCGCGCAGAACCGGGGATGGAGGCGGATGTTGTGGCCGGAGGCCGCGTCTTTCATGCCGAGGTTGCCGCGGTCACCCTGGATGGCCAAGCGAGAGAAGTACGCTTCAACCTTGTTGCCGAACTCGATGCCGACCCCGCTCTGCCGGTTACTTTGGTGATGGCCGTCTACAAGTTCGATCGGATGGAGTGGGCCATCGAAAAAGCCACCGAACTTGGCGTCGCGGCAATCGCTCCGGTGATCGCGCGAAGGACGGAGAAGCACCTTGCACTAGCTGCGGGGAAGCGCGTAGAGCGCTGGCGGCGCATTGCGCACGAAGCATCGCAACAGGCGCGCCGCTCGGATGTGCCATTGATTCACGAACCTGTCGATTTGGTCGAGCGTGTGCGCGTCGCGTCAACATCTGTGGCTGCGGCCGTGGCTGCGCGCATCGTGCTTGCCGAGCAGGAGCGCACAACAACGCTTCGGCACGCGGTCGAAGAAGCCATTGAAGCGGCCAAAAAGGAGATGCCCGCGCTCGAAATCGCTATTGGCCCCGAAGGCGGATGGGCTCCAAATGAGGAAGCTCTTTTTGACGACAACGGCTGGCGCGCCGCGTCGCTTGGTCCGCGAATTTTGCGCACGGAGACGGCAGCGATTGCCGCGCTGGGTGTTATTGCTTCATGCTTGGAGTAATTGCGCCGGTTGAAGCAGACCGAACAGTTGATTTATGGAGAGCTGTGGAAAAGCGGGCACGAATCTGTGGCGCGGGAATTTACAGATGCGCGAAGCGCAGCAGCAATCCCGCGAGCACCGCGCCGGTGAGCTCACCAATGATGGGGATGGGCGCGTAGCGCCAGTTTGATCCACCCTTGCCGGGAATGGGCAGCAGCGCGTGAACGATGCGTGGGCCCAGATCGCGCGCGGGGTTGATGGCATAGCCGGTAGTGCCGCCGAGCGAGAGGCCGATGCCCCACACCAAACTGCCAACAAGCCACGGACCCAAGCCCGCTGCGGGGCCATTCATCGCCACACCGTGCGAGAAGATGGCAGCCGCGATCACGATCAGCACGGCTGTGCCCAGCATCTCGCTGAAGATGTTTGCCAGAGGGCTGCGCACGGCGGGACTGGTTGCAAAGACGGTGAGCTTGACCGCCGGGTCGGGCGTAAGGCTCCAATGCGGTGCATAGTGAACGGCGACCAATGCAGCGCCAGCCATTGCGCCCAGCAGTTGCGCGGACCAGTAGACGGGAATCTGCGCATAGTTTCCGGTGATGACAGCGCTGGCAAGCGTGATGGCGGGATTCAGGTTTGCCGCGCCACTGCCGAAGGCCTGTGCGACCAGTACACCGCACAAGACGCCCAGCGCCCATCCGGTGGTGATCACCATCCAGCCGGAATCTGCAGCGTACGACTTGCGCAGCAAGACGGCGGCGTTTACGCCGTTGCCGAACAGAATGAGAACCAGCGTTCCCATGAACTCGCCAAACCAGATGGAGTGCATCAATCTTCCTTTTAGGCATCATTGCCTAGATGGGCGCCGCGGGCCTTGGCAAAACAAAACAGGGCGAGACCCGCAATGCAATTTGAGGAACCCAAGCATTGTGCCCTGCCGGGCATGCGCTCGCCAAGAGCGAAATCGCAAGACGGGGCGCAAGCCAGCCAAAAGTCTGTTAAACGAATCTAAGATCAAGTCTAGATATCTTCGCGTGGAGTGACAGAACCATGGCGAGCGGCATTTTTGTTGGATTATCGACGATCGACGTTGTGTACGGCATCGACGAATTTCCCGCGGCCAATGCGAAGGTCGCGGCGCATAGCCAGGAGGTCTTCGTGGGTGGGCCGGCGACGAATGCGGCGGTCGCGTTTGCTCAACTTGGCGGGGAACCGGCGCTGGTGACTGCGGTGGGCCGCAACACGCTGGGTACCGTGGTGCGGGAAGAACTCAAAAGGCACAAGGTTCAGCTGGTCGATTTGAATCCCGAATTTGAAGGCGTGCCTGCCATGTCGTCGGTGGCCGTTGACCGCAATGGCAATCGGACCGTGGTGTCGGCGAATGCAACCCGCGTGACGGCGCCGCCCGCGAAGGTGGACGCGAGTCTGTTGGAGGGTGCGCGCATCGTGATGGTCGATGGCCATTTCATGGAGGCATGCCAGGCGTGGGCCAGCGCGGCGAAGGCTCGCGGGAAGCCGGTTGTTCTGGATGGAGGAAGCTGGAAGGATGGAACGGAAGAGCTTCTGAAAAGCGTCCACACCGCGATCTGCTCCGCAGACTTTCTGCCCCCGGGTTGTGCTTCCCGCGACAAAGTCATCGAGTTTTTGAAGAGCCGTGGAGTGGTGAACATCGCAATTACGGACGGAGCCAAGGCGATCCGCTTTGTCTCAGGCCAATCTTCGGGAACCATTAGCGTGCCGCAAGTCGAAGTCGTCGACACGATGGGCGCGGGGGACATTTTTCACGGGGCCTATTGTTTCTTTGCGTCCACGGGGCGCGGATTCATCGAGTCGCTGGCGGAGGCGAACAAGGTGGCGTCGGAATCGTGCCGGTTCGCGGGGACAAGGGAGTGGATGAAGCACGTCCCAGTTGAACTGTCGTGATGGAGCCCCGCTGAATTCGTTCGAGAACCGAGGCGCTGAGTCGCGCAGCGGCGGTACCATGAGAGTCGACGGGAGGGCCGGCGCGTGCAAGCGAACATTACCAAACTCATTTGCATCCTTGGCGCATGGGCCGTCCTAACGGGGGCAATGGCTATGGGACAGCAGGCGCGCCACTGGGCGATCGTGGTGCACGGCGGCGCAGGCGACATCAACCGCGCAGCACTCGGGCAGGAACGCGATAAAGCTTATCGAGAGGCACTCAGTGAGGCCGTGAAGGCGGGTGCGGCAGTGCTCGATCGCGGAGGAACGTCGCTCGATGCGGTTGAAGCTGCCGCTCGCGTAATGGAGGATGATCCACTCTTCAATGCGGGCCGCGGTGCGGTATTTACCGCAGCCGGCAAGACAGAACTCGACGCAGCCATTATGGACGGCGCGACGATGCGCGCGGGAGCCGTGGCCGATGTGACCCACACGCGCAACCCGATCACGCTGGCCCGCGCGGTGATGGAGAAGACGCCGTATGTACTTCTCGTTGGACCCGGCGCCGACGCATTTTCGCTCGAGGCCGGCATGGAGCAGGCAGACGCGGCCTATTTCTTCACGGAAAGCCGCTGGCAGTCGCTGGTCAAGCAACTCCAGAAAGAGGGCAAGCCGATTCCGCAGCGTCCGGCGGGGGCGCCAACCGCGGAGCAAGCCGTGCCTCTGGCGCAATGGCAGGAGCCCGCCGACTTGCGGCGCTTCGGCACGGTGGGCGTGGTGGCGCTCGACCGCCAGGGAAATGTCGCCGTGGCCACATCAACGGGCGGGCTGCAGGGCAAGATGCCGGGCCGCGTGGGCGATTCGCCGCTGATCGGCGCGGGTACGTACGCGTCGAATCAATCGTGCGCGGTTTCGGGTACCGGAGTGGGGGAATTCTTCATTCGTTACACGGTGGCGCGCGAGATCTGCGCCCTGGTCCAGTTGAAGGGCGTCACGCTGCAACAAGCCGCCGATGAGGTCATTCACAAGCAGCTTGGACCGATTCATGGTGACGGAGGGGTGATCGCGATTGCCCCCGACGGCCAGCTTGCGTGGAGCTTCAATACATCCGGCATGTTCCGCGCCCGGCAGGTGGAAGGCGGACAAATTGAGGTGCATATCTACAGCGATGAGCGGTAAATGTCTCGAGCATTCGGCGGCAAGCACAATAGAATCGTGGTATGCCGACAGTTTTCCGCGAGCGTGGTTTCAGATTCTTCTTTTATTCAAACGAGGGATCCCCTCGTGAGAAGGTCCACATCCACGTTGAAAAGGGCGAGTCGGAAGCGAAGTTCTGGTTGGAACCGGAGGTTCGTGTGGCCTACAATAATGGTTACGACGCTCGAAATCTCCGTGAGTTGTTGGAGATTGTCCTGGCAAATCGGGACCGGATCGAGAGGGCATGGGATGAGTTCTTCGGTTAGCGCGAAGCGAGTGAAATTCGATACCGACAGTATGTGGGTGGATCTGACCGACGGCCGGACGATCGGGGTTCCGCTGGCATGGTTTCCTCGTTTGCTGCGCGGCACCGCAAAGCAGCGTAAGCAGGTGAGGATCAGCCGTCGCGGCCTGCATTGGGAGGCGCTGGATGAAGACATCTCCATCGCAGGTCTTCTCGCCGGGTTGCGCGATCAAAGCCTGAGTGACAAGACGTTTGCCGCTTGAAAAACTCCGCGAAAATCTGACGCAGCAACTCACGGATCGGCATCCCCATGGCGCTCGAATTCACAACTTCGTACATTGAAGATGCTGTCGCGGTCTTCCGCTATTACAAGCGGCTGGCCGAGCGCGCGATGGAACAGGTGAGCGACGATCAGCTTTTTGTTGCGATCGACAAAGAGGCCAACTCGATCGCTGTCATTGTGAAACACGTGGCGGGCAACATGCGCTCCCGCTGGACGGATTTCCTGACTACGGACGGCGAAAAGCCTGACCGTGATCGCGACAGCGAATTCGTCGAGCCGCCTGCGACGCGGAAAGACCTGATGGCGATGTGGGAAGACGGATGGAATAGGGTCTTCACAGCCATAGCGCCGCTCACCGATGCCGATCTTGGACGCACCGTAAAGATTCGCGGCGAGGCGCACTCTGTGATGCAGGCGATCAACCGGCAGTTGGCGCACTATCCCCATCACGTGGGGCAGATTGTGTTGCTGGCGAAGCATTTTGCCAGCGATCATTGGCAGTCGCTCAGCGTACCGCGCAACAAGTCGGCCGAATTCAACCGCAGAGTGGCGGCGGGAGAAGCCAGTCAGCGCTGACAGATCGTGCCGCAGCGCACGAAGAATACCCGCGCATCCCTGTAAAATGTTGCGCATGGAGACAATCCAGTACAACCTGCCGCAAAGCCGCATTCCGCAAGCCTGGTACAACATCCTCCCCGATCTGCCCAAGCCTCTGGCGCCGCCGTTGCACCCGGGAACCTTGCAGCCCATCGGTCCCGATGACTTGGCGCCCTTGTTTCCGATGGGCCTGATCATGCAGGAGGTCAGCGCTGAGCGGGAGATCGAAATTCCCGGAGAGGTGCGGCAGATTTACGCACAGTGGAGGCCCTCGCCGCTGATGAGGGCGCGGCGTTTGGAAAAGGCGCTGGATACTCCTGCGCGCATTTACTTCAAATACGAAGGCGTGAGTCCTGCAGGCTCGCACAAGCTGAATACCGCTGTCCCGCAGGCTTACTACAACAAGCGCGAGGGCGTTCAGAACCTTGCCACGGAAACCGGAGCCGGACAGTGGGGCTCTGCGCTGTCGATGGCATGCGCCTTCCTCGGCTTGCATTGCAAGGTCTTCATGGTGAGGGTGAGTTACGACCAGAAGCCTTATCGCCGCGCCCTGATTGAAGCCTTCGGCGCATCGGTCATCGCCAGCCCGAGCATGGAGACCGAATCGGGCCGCGCCATCCTTCGAGAGCATCCCGATTCCAACGGATCGCTCGGCATTGCTATTTCTGAAGCTGTGGAAGTTGCCGCCAAGGATCCGCAGACCAAGTACGCGCTGGGCAGCGTGCTGAATCATGTGCTGCTGCACCAAACCGTGATCGGCCAGGAAGCAATTGAGCAAATGGCCATGGCCGGTGACGAGCCCGACGTGATCATCGGATGCACGGGCGGCGGGTCGAATTTTGCGGGACTGGTGATGCCCTTCCTGGGACGGAAGCTGAAAGGCAAGTGCAACGCGCGCATCGTGGCCGTGGAGCCTGCTGCCTGCCCTAGCTTAACCAAGGGAAGATTTGCGTACGACTTCGGCGACACCGGCCATCTGACGCCGCTGGTCAAGATGCATACGCTGGGCAGCACGTTCATGCCTCCGGGGATTCACGCGGGCGGGCTGCGCTACCACGGTATGGCGCCTCTGGTGTCGCACGTGATCAACCTGGGCCTGGCCGATGCGACAACGGTGCAACAACTGGACGCGTTCGCGGCGGGCATCCAGTTTGCCCGAGCCGAGGGCATTGTGCCCGCGCCAGAGGCCAATCACGCGATTGCCGAGGCCATTCGCCAGGCTCTGGAAGCCAAGGCAGAAGGCAAGCCGCGCACCATTCTTTTCAACCTGAGCGGTCACGGTCATTTCGATATGCAGTCCTATATCGACTACCAGGCAGGTAAACTAGAGAATTACGAGTATCCGGAGGAAGAGATCGCCATGGCGCTTGCGGGGCTTCCAGCAGTTCCGTAAGGGCCGGAGTTTCCTGCAAAGCCTTTGGCGCGGCATGAAGCCGAGAACTATCCGTTCGGCTTGTTTAATCGTCCAAGTGCGTTGAAGATGGCGGAGGCTGGTTCGAGGCTGGCAATCGGAAAAAGTAATTAACCCAGGAGGGTGTGATTCGGATGAAGATTTGGATGCAAGGCGCGTTCGTAGTGGCCGTAGCAATTTTCTTTTGGGGCGCAACGGCCCAGGCGCAGACCGATGTCGCGTTGAGCGGGTACCGGACCTTGGCAAGCAGCACGACCGGCTCGGGCACGAAGCAGACGCCAACAGACTCCGAAGGCGGCCTTTTCGAGTGGCGCCATATCGCGAATCCGCTGGTTGGCTACGAGTTTGAGGTCACTTTCAACCCGGCGAACCAGGCATACATTGGCACCAATGCCACGCCTCCTACCTGCTATCCCACGGGCTCGACCGGCACGCCTGCCACTTGCCAACCTCAGGAGGTTTCGGGCAAGGCAACGCAGTTCGGCGGGACCTGGATATTCTCAAAGAAGATTGGAAACGTGAGACCATTTGCGTTGGGCGGAGCCGGCTTTATCATCACGGTGCCCGGATCAAGCCCCTACTCGGTGAATACGGTTATGAGGCCGGACTTTATTTACGGTGGCGGCGTGGATTGGAGTTTTCTCCCGCACCTCGGTCTTCGCGTGCAAGTCCGCGGCAATATGTCCAAGGCGCCGAATTTGTCTGACCTCTTCAACTCGACGACAAAATATACCCAAGTTTACGAGCCCATGGGCGGCATCTTTTACCGTTTTTGAAACTGTTCGCGCCCGGTGGTGGTGAAGTCACGAAGGGTTCGCGGGGGGCTTCGGCGGAGCGGCTGACGCTGTGTTACCGTTTGATTACGGCGTCCCCGCATCGGGAATGCTTGTCGCGTCCAGCCTGAGACGGTGCGATAGGCGCAAGCGATCAAAGTGCTCGGACATCGGGACGGCGGACAGAAGTACACGAATGCAGCAGCCGGAATCGACCTCATCAACGCTCACTCCAGCGCTCACTGCGAGTCCGGCTCAACTATCCGGGACGCCATCGGATCCTGCGTCGAGTCCGGAACCGGATTCACCCGTTGCAGAGCACCCGGCACACCGGGTTCCCCGCTGGCTCGAGCGCGTCGAATTGTTTCTGCGCGTCATGCTGCGGATGTACATTGGACTGGCCATCTGCTACGCGCCATGGTCACACAATTTTTGGGACCAGAATCCGATCTTCCTGCAATCCACCGCACTCGCAGATTTCGTCAGGCTGGGCGCTGTGCGCGGCATCGTTTCCGGCCTCGGTCTATTGAATCTATGGATTGCATTTCAAGACGCGATTCGACATCGTGATGGTTGAGTGATGAGAGACAGGCAACAGGGAACAGGGAATAGGGAACAGAAGGCGGAGAGCCTGGAGAAACCTGGCGGAGAAACTAAAAACACCGCCGCTGAAGTGCCTCCTCGCGCCGTGATTCCCGGGAATGGAGAGCCGGCTCCCCTGGAGCGCGCGCCCCTGGCATACGAGAATTTAAGTTTCTTGAACAGCGCCGACGGACGCCTTATCCGGATCGTGTCGGAGTTTCTGGAGCCACTGGCGCGATTCCGCCGTGAACAGATTCAGGATACGGTGGTCTTTTTCGGCTCGGCGCGTTTTCGCGGGCGCGAAGAAGCCGATCATGCTCTGGAGCTGCTCGATAACACCGGTTCCACACAGGCTGCCCCCAGCGAAGAGCAGCCCGCAAAACCCGTAGAGATTGCGACAGGGACAGCCACCGACTTACAACGCAAGCGCGCGGTGGCCGCAGTTGAGATGGCTCGCTACTACGAAGATGCGCGACGCCTGGCGCAACTCCTGACGCAATGGGCCAAGACCATCCCCTCGCGCAAGCACCGCTTTGTTGTCACTTCTGGCGGTGGTCCGGGAATTATGGAAGCCGCCAATCGCGGCGCCTATGAGGCTGGTGGCAAAACGATCGGCATGAACATCCTTCTGCCTTTCGAACAGCGACCGAACCCCTACATCACACCTTCGCTGAATTTCGAGTTTCACTACTTCTTTATGCGCAAGCTTTGGTTCGCTTACCTTGCCAAGGCGCTGGTGGTCTTTCCCGGAGGATTTGGGACTCTGGACGAAATGTTCGAGATCCTCACGCTTGCCCAGACACAGAAGCTAGCCAAGAAAATCACGGTAGTCATTTACGGACCGGAATATTGGAAGAGGGTTTTCAACCTCGAGACACTCGTGGACACGGGCGCCATCTCTCCCAAGGATCTTGAACTTTTCAAGTTCGCGGATTCTCCCGAGGAAGCGTTCGAACTACTGCGCAAAGGTCTTACCGAGAACTACCTCGCCGCCGAAGCAGCCACGGCCCAAGGTGCGCAAGCTGAAACCAGGAAACCGAATCACGACGAGGATCTGATGGCCGGGTGGAACATGGACGATTTTCTTGGTCCCGAGCTGGCCAAGACGCGGAAGTGAATCGACTCGGAGTCATTGTCATTCAGTGGTACGTTTCACTGAGAATTCACGGAAATTTCTTGGCGCAACATTCCATTTGGCTTACGACTTGCCTTCATCGCTCCGGGTCGTCGAACACCGATAACGAAGCTGTATTCGTCATAGAATAGAGGTGTTGGGGATTTACACGTGTTTTTATGGGATATTCCCGGTATTTTCGTAACTCCCTTGGTTCCGTTGCATCCTTAATTGAAGGGCATTTCGCACGCTCTTAACTGGAAATTCATGGCAGGCGACGGATACTGGCTGTGGAAATCCGCAAAACCGAGGAGTGGATATGCCGAGTTCAGCGATCTCATACATATGGCGCGACAAGGATGCCCCCAACGGCTTTCGGACAGGTGTTTCGTTACATAGTCACACTAACCAGTCACGCGAGACTCTGGATTTCCTGGCCAACTTTGGCAACCAGTTTCCGGTGATGCGCCCGCTGCTGTCGCGAATGGAGCGGCGCGCGGAGCAATATCACGGCATCCACGTCGACTACGCCGCCAGCTACTGGACCCCGCCCATGACTCCGAAGCTGGCATTCGATCTGGAAATGCGGCAGATCGAAAAGCTAGGCCTGGCGCCGATGGTTTCAATCACCGATCACGACACGATCAAAGCGCCCATGCTTTTGCGCACTGTACCCAGCGCACGGCAGATTCCGGTGTCGGTGGAGTGGAGCGCGCCATATGGCGGAGCGCAGTCATTCCACCTGGGGGTCCACAACCTGCCAAGCGCCCGCGCAGCAGAGTGGATGGCGACGCTTGAGGATTATACTGCTCATCCAAGCGATGCGCGCCTGACCGAAATTCTTGCCGCCCTGCATCGCGAACCGAACGTGTTGGTGGTTTTCAACCACCCGATGTGGGATCTGTACCTGATCGGCAAAGAAAAGCATCAGTTCCTGGTTAACGAGTTCCTGCAAAAGAACGGCGCCTTCATTCACGCACTGGAGCTGAACGGCCTGCGCAATTGGGACGAGAACCGCGCAGTGCGGCGCCTGGCGGAAAAGTGGAACATGCTCCTGCTTTCAGGCGGCGACCGTCACGGCGTGGAACCGAACGCCAACGTGAACCTGACCAATGCCACCACCTTTACCGAGTTTGTGCACGAGGTGCGCCGGGAAAAGCGGAGCAACGTGCTCTTCCTTGGGCAATACACCGAGCCCTGGAAGCATCGGATTCTGCAATCGACCATCGATGCGATCCGTCATTATCCAGACTTTCCGCAAGGCTCGCGTACATGGGATGACCGTGTCTTTCATCCCGATGCGAGAGGGGTTGTGAGGCCGTTGAGCGAGCTTTGGCCGAAGGGTTCGGCGCCGCGGTTGATTGGCGTGGGGCTTGCACTTGTGCAAGCCATGGGCCAGGGACTGGTGGCAGGCGGGTTGCGCCTGGCCTGGAGCGAATCAGACCAGATGCGGCTCGCGTTGGGCGAGCACGAGTTCTGAGAAGACCTGCGGAGTTAGCGGCGCTAGCGGAGCGAGCGGAGTCAGCGTGAGAGGCCTTGCCAACGCGTCCGGCGTCGCATCAGAGATGACCGCAACGCTGCCGCGCGTCGCCTACTTTCCGGACTCCTTTCACGAAGTGAATGGGGTCGCCCATACCAGCCGCCATTTTGAGAATTTCGCGCGACGGCGCAATCTTCCTTTTCTTTGCGTGCGCGCGGGCCATCGCACTCCTGCATTGATCGAGGAGGGCAGCGTATGGACACTCGAACTGCCGCGCAGCTTTCTTTCCTTCATTCTCGAAAAGGATTTGCGCCTTGATCCGGCGTTCTTCCGGCACATTCCGCTGATCGGCGAAGTGCTCCGACGTTTTCAACCGGATCTGATCCATATCACGGGGCCCAGCGAGATCGGCATTCTGGGCGCGGGGCTGGCGCACCACCTTCACCTTCCGCTCGCCGCGAGCTGGCACACCAACGTTCACGAATACGCGGCGCGACGGGCGGAGTGGTTCCTGCGACTGTTGCCCAAGCAACAATCAGCCGACGCTGGGCAGACGATCGAGAGTCTTGCCTTGGCGACAGCGGCCCGGTTCTACTCCATGGCGAAGGTGCTGTTCGCGCCCAATCTTGAACTTTGTGCCTTACTCGAGCGCAGCACGGGCCGACCCTGCCATCGCATGCCGCGGGGCGTGGATGCGGAGGTATTTCATCCCTCGAAGCGCACGCGCCATCCGAACGAGCGCGAGCGCGTCCTCGGCTTTGTCGGGCGACTTTCCATTGAGAAGAACATTGGTCTGCTGGTGCGGATCCAGGAGGAACTCGATCGCAGAGGAGTGACGGACACGCGATTCCTGATCGTTGGACACGGCGGCGACGAGGCCTGGCTGCGCGAACGGCTCCCTAAGGCAGAGTTCACGGGCGTGCTGCGAGGTGAGGCACTCTCAGCCGCCTACGCCAACATGGATCTGTTCGTATTTCCCTCGCATACCGACACGTTTGGCAACGTGGTACTCGAAGCGCTGGCCAGCGGAGTGCCGGCCATCGTGACTCCCGACGGCGGACCGCGCACGATTATTCGGGAAGGCGAAACCGGCCGCATCGTTCCCGACCATGAATTCACAGAGGCGATCGCCGGATTGCTAGCCAATCCCGGTCGCCTTGAAGAAATGCGAAGCGCGGCGCGCGCCTACGCCCTCACCGCGAGTTGGGATTCGGTCTTCGAGGGTGTCTACGCCGAGTATGAGGCGATCCTGCCGCGCGTTGCGCTGGCAGGGAAGTAGAGCCCAGTGCCCAGATCCTGGAATGAGTTGTCGGAGGCTCTCGGCCTCATGAGCCCACTGGCGCTTCCGGGCCGAGCCGATCCGGAATCTGGTCTGACTCTCCTCGGCAGCTTCAAAAAACGCCGGGAACAAGCCGCCGAGTCGTCTTGCAGTACTCAAGGTATTGCTCGCCGAAAGCCTCTGTGAGTGCCATCTCTTCCACGTGAATGCGATAGAGCAGCGCTGCTGTGGGGAGAATGAGCACAACCGCCAGGCTTATCCAGTTGCGCTCATAGAGACCGATGGCGGCGAAGATGACAAGCATGCCGGTGTATGAAGGGTGCCGCATCCACCGGTACGGACCCGTGGTACGCAGGGTCTGCGCGGCGTGGATCGCAACATTGGTGCTGAATGTTGTTCCAAGAGTGAGAATCGCAGTCCAGCGAATGGCCAGTCCAAAGATCAACAACACAAGACCCGTCGTTCTGAGCCAGTGCGCGCCGCCGAGCATGGAGTGCGGATGCACGTCCCCGAACCACATGGCCCACCAGCATGAGGCGAATATCACTGGAAACAGAATCAGCAGTGACCCGCGATCTTTGAGCTGACCGGTACTGCGGCTGGTGCGCGTTACCAGTTGAAGCAGAATCTCGGACCCTAGCCAGACCCAGAACAAGTCCGCAAAGAGCTTGGATATTGTCATAGCTTCCTTTGACCTCGATCCGACGGGGCATGAGGGGCACTCAACCTGAGTGATTCTAATTACGCAGCAAACCGGCCGATCGTTCCCCGCAGGAACCGCCGCGAGGGAACCTATTAAGGGGCTCATTCGGCGCCTTGGACTGGCAAGCGCTTCCCGCTCCGCAGTTCGAGGGCGAATGGCCTGTCGAGGTCTGTCTTCATGTCCCAGCCGGTTCCGCGCAACACGCCGCTGTCGACCTCGATGATCGTCACGCCTTCGTCCGAGAGCTTCTCCGACTCCCACGCCTGGCCGTCGCGTCCCCAAGCAAGAATGGAATGATGGCCGACGAAGAGCAGCAGACCCTCTTGCACAAGCGAACGAATCTCCAACACCGGCCGGTAGGGGATCATGCTGAAGCGCGCCGGCGTAGTGGTGTCGATGAGGTACGCATATCCGCCGGCAACGGCACAGATTGTTTCTGGTTTTGGGGTAGACCAGAGGCCAGTGGGCGCCGTCGGGTCGCGAAAACCGAGCGCGCAAGTGGCGAGGAAGGGTTGCGCATCCGGCGAGTGTTTCGGACCGGGATCCCGAGAGACTTCGCCGGGGCGAATGAGCATTTCAAGCGCGCCGCGCTCCACTTCCTCAGCCGCTTGCGGATAAATGAAATGACGTGGAGGCAAAATCAGCGGACGCGCGGCGAGCATTTCAGCTTTCCAGCGATGCGGAAAGCTCAGGTCGATGATCGAGTTGGGGATCTGCTTGAGCGACTCCGGATTCATAGCTGCGCCTTGTACTGGAGAATCCAGCGCAGCTGCTCATCTGTATCGGGAACCGTGAGGCCGCGCGCGGCTTCAATGGCTTTGAGGGCTTGTTTTGCGTTCCAACCCAGATGGATGAGCGTGCAGGCCGCTGTGACTGTCGACCTGCCAATGCTTCCCCGGCAGTGCACGCCGATTCGTTCTCCGGCGCGAAGACGATCAGCCAGGCCCGCTACGAATATGCGAAAAGCGGCAACGTTGGCGGGCACGTGCACATCGAGAATTGGATAGGAAATGAAGTGCATTCCCGCTGCTTCGGCGAGAGGGCCTTCATCCCGCATGCCAAGCCACGTGGCTTCGCTCGGTTCAAGCAGCGAGACGAGAACCTCAATTCCGCTCTGCCGGAAGCGCAGGAGATCGTCTTTGAGCGATTCGTTGTCGCGGGGTCGCAGAACGACGGCCAGGCCAACGGGCGGATTTCCTTCGATCCAGAAGACATCGTCCAAGCGAACAAACTCCGGAACGGCGAAAGAATGCGCGGTGCTGAGATTGATCATAGATGGCTGGCGCTTTGTCGATGCCAGGCCATGACCTAACGCGCCCAGCATCATCAGTCACAACAGAGCCTTCGCGGGAAATCCCTTTCAGGATGCGAGAATAGACCTAGCGCCGGGTCTCGGAGACAGACTCCTCCCGCGCCATGGGGCTCTCGAAGATGCTGCGCGTCCTGTCGACTCACTTGTTCTTGAACCATCGCTTGCATCCGGGCCTGCTTGAGCTGGCGGAACGCTCGGGCGCGCAGGCAGTGGAGATCTTCGCCGCACGCCAGCACTTCGACTACACCAGTCGCGAAGAGGTCGCGGAGCTGGCGGAGTGGTTTCGGTCGAACACACTGCAGCCGTTCTCCATGCATGCTCCGATGTATCCCGACCGCGAAATGGGCCGCGCCGGCGCGCCGGGCGTCAACGTGCTGCACCCCGACAAGACCCGCCGCATCGATGCCATGGACGAGATCAAGCGCGCGCTGGAATCGGCCGAGCACATCCCCATCCGCAACATGGTTGTGCACCTTGGCGAGCGGGACGATACGTGGTCGCAACGAACCATCGAGCTTGCGCTCACGGCGCTCGAGCATTTGGGCGCGTTTGCCAGTCCGCTTGGCGTTCGGCTGCTCGTCGAGAATCTGCTGAGCGAAGCCACCACGCCGGAACATCTGGTGCTGATTCTCGAAATGGGCCACCTAAACAATGTAGGTGTATGCCTGGATCTTGGACATGCCAACATCACGACTGGAACTGCAGAGGCGATTGCGACTCTCGGCGGGCGCATCGCCACCGTTCACGTTCATGACAATCATGGCTTGAAGGATGAGCATTTGTGGCCCGGGGATGGAACGATCGATTGGCCGGGAACCGTGAAGGCGCTCAAAGAGCTTGCCTCGCCGCCAGCAACGGTGCTGGAAATCAGCTACACGCTTCCCGAAACTCATGCTGAGCTGCCGGCGCGGATTGAAAAGGCTTTCGGACTTTTCAATTAGGCCATTCTGTCTTTGTTGCTATGCGATGCGGAAGTCTACGGGCGACCGAGCAATCGAATGGGCGTTCGCGGCATTGGCAGGCATCGGAAGGGCAGCAGCCCAAACCCTGAGCAGCGAATTGGGCGGGGCCGAGGAATATTCTGAGAGGCCGTGCCCCAGCCCTCGACGAGCAACGCGGCATCTACCGAACCGAGGCCGGTGGCCAGGTTGTACATTGCGCTTGTGGCCGTGAATCCCAAGACGCCGGGCACGCCGTTGTCTCCCGAACGCGTGGGATGAAACGGATCGCCGACCGCGCTTGCCAGCGCATACAAACGGGGATTGGCATTGCCTTGGGGAACGCCGTGCTGGCTCTGGATGACCAGCGCCATGATGCCTGCGAAAGATGGTGTTGCCGCCGACGTGCCAGAAGCGACCCAGAACGAACCGTTCTCAGTGACAAAGTACCCATCGTGATCGGCGGCGGCAAGCGCGACGTCCGGCACTGCCCTCATGCCATTGGCAGCACCTGCGCCGTCGATGTTTACTTGCCAGGTTGGTTGCGTGTGGACGGTACTCGCACCTCCGCCTGACGCCCACAATCCCATGCCGCCGTTCGACGCGCTCTCGTTCCAGACTTCTTCGGGGATGTAGCTGAGCGCTGAGCCGTATCCGGCTGAGTTTGCGGGTGACCAAAACTGAGATGGGTTCGCGCCTTCGTTGAACTCCGTTCCGCCCACGCAGGTTGAGTAGGGCGAGGAGCAGAGGCCATTCACGGCGGCTTGCGATCCGGCGCCGGCTGTAGGCGCAGAGCAGCCAGCCGCACCAGCGTCGCCTGATGCGACAAAGACGCTCATTCCCTGACTCGCTGCCTGCTCCCAAAGGCTGTTGTAGAAGGCAAGCTCCGCTTTGCCCATCTCCTGCTCGCAACTACCGTAGCTGACACTCACAATCGGCGCCGCAGAGTGATTGACGATGTAAGCGGCGGCTAGGTCGATGCCGTCGGTGGTTGCGGTGGATGCGGCGACGACGAGGTTGACCGCGGCTGCGGGCGCAGAGGCGCCGCTCCATTCGGCGTCGAGAGTGGACTCGTCCTGATCACCTTTGACGAGCCCTGGATCGGCACCGTCAAGAGTGACGGTGGGGTCGTTTGCGGAGAGACCGGCCATGGAACGGAACCCTTCAACATCGCTGAGCTTGATGTCGCTGCGTGCGGCGATGGCGATGGAGCTGCCGGTTCCGTCGGTTCCGGCGGTGAAGAGCGGGCTCAGATCGTAGATGGTTGCGAAGTCGGCGGGGAAGAGATAGTGCGTGGCGCCGGCCGAGTAGTCGGGTTGCGCATCGAGGGGCGCGAGAGTACGCATCTGGGATGTGCGACGGAAGTCGTGGAGCGAGACCGGGCCGGCGACCAGACCAGACAGACCCACCGGGATCTGCGGGTCGCTGGAGTTGGCAAGATGGTTGGTTCCATTGACGCGGTAGATGTGGAGAGTCGTGCGGAATGCTGTGGCGACCTGCGCGGCTGAGCCGGAGAAGGCGATGAGCCGACGACCAGCGGGGATTTCGTCGACGGTGAACCCTTGGGCCGCGAGCCAGGCAGAGACTTCCGCAAGATCGGCGTCGGTGGGGCCGAAACGCGTGCCGAATTCGGCGGGGGTGAGCCAGTGGTGATAGAGCGGAGAGTCTGGGTCCTGTTGCGCAGTGAGGAGCGCGTCGAGATCCGACTGCTGCACGGGCGAGGAATTGAGGACGAGGAGCATGCGGTCGAGTCGCGTGGCGGGATTGGCGATGCCCTGGTCGAGATCGGGCCGCGCAAGTGGATGGACATTGCCGCGGAGAGTGACGGTTGGGGAATTGTCGACGGGTATTGATGCGACGGGCAACGGCGCGTGAGACGGCGGAGATTCAACGCAGAGGTTTCCGCCGCAGCTTGCAATCAGCAATGCGGAGGCGAGAAGTGAGACAGCTCTTATGTGTTGGCGCATTCGTGTTGATCTCTGAGGCGGAGATCAGCGCAGGCTCGATGCGAGCTGTGCGTGGTCTTAACCTTTTCTCATTTATC
The DNA here is from genome assembly GCA_963789425.1 of uncultured Acidobacteriaceae bacterium. Taxonomy (GTDB): domain Bacteria; phylum Acidobacteriota; class Terriglobia; order Terriglobales; family Acidobacteriaceae; genus Telmatobacter. The sequence continues at coordinate 244,089 of CAWBKM010000004.1, forward strand.
GGCGAGGGGAGCCGTGGTTTGAGGAGTATAGGGCGGAGAGTTAGGAGGATCGACTTACGAATGTAATTTGAAAAAGCTCATCTTCATGCGGCGATCGGCTGACGAACGTGAGGAGGGGCGGAAGAATTAGCAGATTCGCGGCAACTGCTCGCCGATCATGACGGGGATGACACGGTTGGCGCCCATGGTAGTGCGCGCGACGAGCATGCGCTTGTGCTCGGCGGTGGCGTGGCCGATGCGCGCGGCGTCTTTGCCGAGCGGGTTGGCGCGGAGAATCGAGAGCACGCGATCGGCTGCGTCGGGTGCGACGAAAAAGACGGCTTTGCCTTCGTTGGCGACGTAAACCGGATCGAGGCCGAGCAATTCGCAGGCCGAATGGACTTCATCGCGGACGGGAAGGCTTGCCTCGTCGATGACCATGCCAACATTCGAGGATTGAGCGATTTCGTTCAACGTGGAAGCGAGGCCGCCGCGGGTGGGATCGCGCATGGCATGCACGGAAGCGCCGGCGGCGTCGAGAACCTGGGCGATCATGCCGTTGAGCGCGGCGCAGTCGGAGCGGATGGGGCTTTCGAATTCGAGGCCTTCGCGGACGCTCATGATGGCCATGCCGTGGTCACCCATGGTTCCGGAGACGATGATGGCGTCGCTAGGCTGCACGCGATGCGGGCCGACTTGAATTCCGGCGCGCAGAACTCCGACGCCTGCAGTGGTGATGTAGCAACCGTCGCCGTGACTGCGTTCGACCACTTTAGTGTCGCCGGTGACGATTTTGACGCCGGCGGTCTCGGCGGATTTCGCCATTGCATCGACGATGGCGGCGAGTTGGGCGAGCGAAAAGCCTTCTTCGAGGATGAAGCTGGCTGAGAGAAATTTCGGATCGGCGCCGGAGACAGCGAGGTCATTGACGGTTCCGTTGACGGCGAGCTCGCCGATTGATCCGCCGGGAAAGAAGAGCGGCTGGACAACGAAAGAGTCGGTCGAGAGCGCGAGGCGCGCGCCGCCGGCTTCGAGGACGGCGGCATCGCCGAGATTTTCGAGAGCGGGGTTGCGGAAGGCGGGAAGAAAAAGATGCTCGACAAGCTCCGAGCCGAGTTTGCCGCCGCCGCCGTGGCCCATCACGATGGTGGGATAGTCGGCGAGAGGGAGCGGGCAGGACCAGTTTGAGAAGTCGGGTTTGGCGTTCGTCGTCACTTAGCTTCCAGCTCCTAGCTTCTAGCTCAGGGGCTAAACAGGCTGCGGAAAAACACGTGTTTTGCCGGCGCTATTGTTTGCCGGCGGGGATTTCCGTGATCGGGCCTGTTTGGCCGGATGGTTTCTGTTATTGTTTCCGCCTCCGAAGGCCATTGCAACAGCCTGCGGAGACACTTTGGTCCTAAGCAGCCATGGCTTCAATCGGAATCAGTCTTCGCATGCGCACCAGGTTGTAGGCGGCGATGGTCAGCCGATAGAACCAGTCCACCCGCTTGAGCCCGCGCAGCTTCACTTGCCGCAGCGGGCGGTTCAACTTGCTCCAGCCGAATACCCGCTCGATCAGCTTACGCCGGCGCTGGCTCACCCGCCGCCAGGGATCGTCCCGCTCGGCGGCGGTAAGGTGATTCTTGCCCAGGTTGCCGTGCACATATTCCGAGATATGCGGCGCCACCGCGCGCTGGCGCAGAGCCTCAATGAACTCCGCGGCCTGATACTGCGTGTCGGCCCCCAGCGTGCGCCGCGTTCCGGCCCGCTCCGTCCCATCCAGCATGCGCAACGCCGAAGCTCGTTCCGCGTCCGTGCCGGCAAGGCTGGCTTGGGCTGCAATCACCAGCCCGTTGCGGTTCTCCATCAGCGCGTGTCCCAGATAGCTGGGAAGACTCCGGTCGGCCGCCGCCTTGCGGTACAGCCGCGCATCCGGGTCGGTGGTCGACTCCACCTTGTCGCGCAACAACACTCTGCCCCCGTCGCCCGTGCCCGAACCCGGCTGCGGAGGCTCCTTCTTCTCCTTGAAGCTGCGCGCCGAGGCCCAGGCCTGGATCAGCGTTCCGTCCACCGTGAAATGCTCCTCGCTCAGCAACTGCTGCTCGCCCGCCTGCTCCACTACCGCCAGCAACAACTGCTGGCTCACCGCCCCGGCGATCAGCCGCTCGCGGTTCTTGGTAAACACCGTCACGTCCCACACCGGGTCGTCCATCTCAAGGCCCACGAACCAACGAAACAGAAGGTTGTAGTTCAACTGCTCCATCAACTGGCGCTCCGAGCGAATCGAATACAACACCATCAGCAACTGCGCCCGCAGCAACCGCTCCGGCGCGATCGACGGACGCCCGGTGCTTGAGTACAGCTTCGACAAATCCCTGTCCATCCGCTCCAAGGCCCGATCCACCATCGCCCGTATGGCACGCACAGGATGATCCGCCGCGATCCGCTGTTCCATCGTTACGTAACTGTACATCCCCGACTGAAGCTCATCGTCTCCACGCATACCTACTTCTTAGAACAAACCACGGTGCAAAAAAAGTCACTAAAAGAGACTTTTTCCGCAGCCTGTTTAGCCCCTGTCCGTTTGTTGCGCTCATTCGGCACGACTAAAGTCGCGCCCTGATACAAAGCCCGATACTTTGGGTTCGTGCTATCCCACCCTAGCCGGAAAAACAGAGGCCCGGCGAGGGTGGGGCACCCGGCGTTTCAGAACTACGTTGCACAGCGAGGATTCCAAATGCAGGTCCTTCGACTCCGTTTGCCGCAAAAGCGCGGCAAACTCCGCTCAGGATGACAATCCACAGAATTGGTTAAGTTCTGAATCCTCTGCTCAGAATCACGGGACTCGGGAATTGGAAGCCGTGGGCCCGACATTAGATGCGACCTTTCCCGGCACCGGCGAGATCTTCGGCGGAGAGGAAGCGGCCGTAGTTGTAATAGGCGGCGCAGGCGCCTTCGCTTGAGACCATGGTTGCGCCCAGCGGATGGCGGGGAGTGCATTCTTTTCCGAAGGCGGCGCACTGGGCGGGCTTGATGGCTCCGCGCAAGACGTCTCCGGCGCGGCAGAGAGCCGACTCCTGGGTGTGAATGCCGGTGATGTGGAAGCGCTCCTCGGCGTCGAAATCGCGATAATCCGCGCTGAGTCGCCAGCCGCTCGCGGGAATGACGCCGATGCCACGCCAGGCGCGATCGGTGACCTCGAAGACTTCAGCGAGCAGCTTTTGTGCCGCTTGATTGCCGTCAAAGGTGACGACGCGGCTGTACGCGTTCTCCACTTCGTGGCGGCCGCTCTCGAGTTGCGCAACAGCGCGGCGAATTCCTTCGAGCAGGTCTAAAGGTTCGAAACCAGTGACGACGATGGGCACGCGGAACTGCTCTGCAAGCGGCGGATATTGCCAGTAGCCCATGACGCTGCAGACGTGACCCGCAGCGAGAAAGGCTTGCACCTGATTGCCGGGCGAGGACATGATGGCCGAGATTGCGGGGGGGACGAGAACGTGGGAGACGAGGAGCGAGAAGTTGGTGAGGCCGCGACGCTTGGCGAGGTGGACGCTCATGGCGTTGGCGGGGGCGGTGGTTTCAAAGCCGACGCCGAAGAAGACGACTTGTTTTTCAGGATTCTTGACGGCGAGATCGACGGCGTCGAGCGGAGAATAGACGACGCGCACATCACCACCGCGACCCTTGACCTGGAAGAGATCGCTGTCGGTGCCGGGGACACGAAGCATGTCGCCAAAGGAGCAGAAGATGACGCCAGGCTGCGAGGCGATGGCGAGAGCCTTGTCGATAAGTTCGAGCGGCGTGACGCATACGGGACAGCCGGGGCCGTGAATCATCTCGACACCGGACGGAAGCATCTGGTCGATTCCGTTTTTGATGATGGAATGAGTCTGGCCGCCGCAGACTTCCATGATCTTCCACGGGCGCGTGGTGATTTGAGTGATTTCGCGGGCAATCTTGCGGGCGATTTCGCCGTTGCGGAACTCGGTGAGGTACTTCATGGTTTAAAGGCAGCGGAGTTGGCGGAGCTGGGGTTCGTGGTATCCCCGGTCCTCAAATGCGAGGGACCGGGGGCACCCGCGGAGTTGGCGGAGCTGGGGGTCGTGCTATCCCAGGTGCCCAAATGCGAGGCACCTGGGGCACCCACATCTGAGCAGCTGCCGTCGGGGCAGCGGGATTTTGGCGCTCTTGCGGCGCGGAGGAAGGCTTCGTCTTCGCTGGCGAGTTCCTCGTCGAGAACGCCGAGGGCGCGGAAGTCGGCGAGCGTCTGCTCGGCGGTTTCCTCGTCGATTTTGGAGATGGCGAAGCCGACGTGGACGATGGTGTAGTCGCCGACGACGACCTCAGGCACGTAGTCGAGGCAGACGTTTTTGACCACACCGCCAAAGTTGACGCGGCCGACGCGGATCATGCCGTCGGTGGTGATCTCTTCGACTTTTCCGGGAATTGCGAGGCACATAGCAACCTTGTTATACCGCTGTGAGCTGACGGTCAAATGTGATTTGAATCACGTGGCGAGGCAAGCGTAGACGGTGGACGGTTAGCGGTGGACGGAAGGCAGTGGACAGTGAACAGCTATTTTCGAGCGTAACTACTTTTGGCAGAGACGCTTGCAGTCATCATATCCGCCGGTAATTTTTCGTAGCATTTTTGCTGATTCTAAATGAGTTGTGAGGCACAAATGCGGCGCAATTCAGTGTCATTTTTCGAGGTTGTTTGGATATTTTTGTTGATTCTAAACGAGTTAGATGGCGAAATATTGGCGAAACATCCTAAATTTTTTCTTACATTAATTTCTGTGCCTTGAGCGAGGGAGCAAAGGGTGCGAGGAAGCAAGGAAACGAATGTGGTCGGCGCGTAGATCATGAATCGAGTATGCGCCGAAAGGGCCTAATGATCGGCAAACTTGGCAAAGTCTATTTGAGGAATGTTTTCAGGGGGTTGAGAGGTGAAGCGATAGGCGCGGGGCTTGACATGTTTCACAGAGGTTGGTGCGATTTGGCAGGTCCGCGCGCGCCGAAGCGCATATTCGCCAATTGGCGAGCTGGCATACGCCAAAGACAAATGCAGGTCCTTCGACTCCCTTCGCTGCGCTACGGTCGCTCAGGATGACCGATCCTGGATTCTGCCCTTTGCAAGAAAGGCAGGCGACGGGGCACCCCATTTTGTGCTGGATGAAGGTCGCGAAAGGCAACCGCAGATCCTGAGGTCGCTCGAGCGACCACTGGATGACAACGATGAAGATCGTGGTATCCCAGGTCTGAAAATCCAGATCTCCACCCCACGGACGTGGACCTGTCCGCGGGGACCCCGGGACCTGGGGCACCCAAGCTTTGTGATGGGATGAATGTGTCTCGGGTTAATCGGAGGCCATGAGCTCGCCAGAGAGGATGGGGCGGGTGCGCGGGAGCTGGCCACGGGACGCGGCTAGGCCGAATGCTGCCAGGACTGCACAGAAGACGACCAGTTTTGCGAAGTTGCCGGGGCGCGTTTCGGGAAGGACTCTCCAAAGAAGGAGAAGGAAGACGTGGGCGGCGGTGGCTGCCCAAACCGACCCGTAGAAGTAGCGGCGCTCAACGCCTTCGCCCTTGGTGGATGGTCCGACGCGGGGAAGCTTGCCCATGATGCCGAGCAGCAGAATGATGGCGCAAAGGGGCGAGTATGCGTAGTAGTAAATCTGCTTGAGATGCCAGATGCCCGTGGCCGAAGCCATCACAAGGCCGGTCAAATTGAGCAGGGTGTAATTTAGAACGGCATTCCAGGCGAAGGTGTAGCAGACGCGGCGGTAGAGGGGGTTGGGGCGGTCTTCGTCGAAGCGAAGGATATAGGGGCACGGCTCAACGCCGGGAAGGCGGCCACGGAGGCCGGCGATTCCGGTGCCGATGAGGACAGCGGCGAGCCAAGACCAATTAATCCAGTGGAAACCACGGGAAAACACGGTGAAAGTGAGAGGCCCGGGGGCAATAAAAAAGACCCAAATCCAGATGGGCCAATGCGCCAACCGGTAGAGACGCGTATTGCGTTCCCGGTATCTGCGTTCCGCAGCGAATTCAAATTTTCCTGTGTAGGACATCTGGCTGAGTCTCGCAGAGGAGATGGGTACGCGTCAAATTGAATTTGGACTGGGGAAGTCGAATTATCACTGGATGAATCTCAAGGCAGCGGGGTCCATTCCGGCACTGCATTGGAGCGGGACCATGTGACCGCAGCCGGGGATGAGGAGCAGCTGGGACTGGGGAATGAGGCGGTGCATGGTTTGAGCCTGATCGACGGGAGCAATCTGGTCGAGCGATCCCCAAATGATGAGGACCGGCATCTTCAATTGGGGCAGCAGGTTGTCAGTGACATCCTGGGCGGTCATCATGGTGGCGAGAGCGCGCTTGATGACCCACCCGTTGAGGCGGAAGCGGCGCAAAAAATCGCGCGCGATGAACGGAGGGATTGGCGGAGGATTGGGCATAAGCAGGGCGTCAAGCTCAGCCAACTCCTGGTATGAGGTGGGAACGAAGAGATTGGTATCCCATAAGGGTTTGATGTTGAGGCCGACGGAATCGATGAGGATGAGGCGACGGACGCGTTCAGGATGGGCGAAGGCGATGAGTTGCACGATCCATCCGCCCATGGACCAGCCGGCGATGTCGGTCTGTTTGATGTTGAGGGCATCCATGAAGTGCATGACGACGGTGGCCTGATCGTGAACCGAATAGGAAAAGTCGGCGGGTTGCTGGCTGCGCCCGAATCCTAGCAAATCGGGCATGTAGACGCGGAAACCCGCTTTGGCGAGAACGGGAGCGACATTCCACCAGTCTTCGGCGCGGCCGCCGAGGCCGTGAACGAGAACGACAGGCGAGCCGTTTGCAGGTCCCATTGCGAGGTAATGCACACGGTAGCCGTCGACGCGGATATTGTGGCTTTCGATTCCGACGAAATGCTCCTGCACGTAGACGTACGCGTTCAGGTAGCTGACGGGGCGGAGATAGAATCCGAGGCCAGCGATCGCGGCGACGGCGAGGACTGCAAGAGACGCTCGGATTACCCACTTGATGGGACGAGTCATTGGTCGGACGCCTTTCGTGGCGAAGCTGGATCAACTCTAAGTTGTTCGGCGCGCTGCCAGCCTTTTTCGATAACGCGGGCGGTGATGGGGTCGAGGACGAGGGCGCTATGGCTATTCCATTCTGAACGTTCGACCCAGCGGACTGCGGCAGCGTCAGAAGCCGCGCGGAGTTCACCGCCGGTGACGCGGCAAAGGTAGTCGGCGATGACGTAGTGATAGCGGACGCGGCCGTCTTCGCGATGGATCCGGTCGAGGAGCTCGATCAATTCGATGGGCTCGACGTCGAGGCCAGTTTCTTCGCGGACCTCGCGGACGACACCTGCCATGAGGGCCTCGCCGACTTCGAGCATGCCACCGGGGAGGGTCCAGTGGCCCTTGAGGGGTTCAGTACCGCGGCGAACGAGGAGCACGCGGCCTTGGTGGACGACGATGGCGCCGACGCCGACGAGGGGCGACGAGGGAAACTCGCGTTCGATGGTTCGGTCGCTGCTGCTCATATCTGTATCGACGCGTTAAGCCAATTCTGTCACGGCGCGCGAGGGTTTGCGTCCCAGAAGGCGGACCGAACGCGAATCGCTCGCCTGGCCCTATCATCAAATAAAGACGCGAAGGAGAGAATTGGCCGAATTCACGCTGAAGATCGATGGAATGCATTGCGGTTCTTGTGTACGCCGCGTGAGCCAGGCGCTTGCGGCGACGCCGAGTGTAACGGTGAACGAGGTCAGGATCGGGGCGGTCAGGGTGAGTTCTAACGAGGAGCCGCCGCCGCTAGGTCTGGTGATCGCGGCCATCGCCAAGGCCGGGTACACGGCGTATCTGGAGCAATGAGAGTTCGCAGTGGATGGCGGGTTGAGAGGAGTGCTATCCCAGGTCCCTCCGCCACGGCGGACGAGGGACCTGGGGCACCCAGCCAGGGCGGTTGGCGGGATGCCAAAAAAGACATATGCGGGTCCTTCGACTTCGGCCATCCGCGTTCGCAGATGGCCTTCGCTCAGGATGACAGTTCTTTTAGGTAGCCAGCACTGACGTTCAACGCAGCAGTATGTGGAGGTTTGTGCCCGGACATACGACAGAATCGCTGACGCTCCCCGTTCTGGGGATGACCTGCGCGAGTTGCCAACACCATGTGGAAGAAGCGCTGCGCGCGACCGCGGGCGTAGAGGAAGCGCGCGTGGATTTAATGGCGCACCGGGCGAGCGTGGTGTTTGACCCTGCGCTGGCGGCGCCGGAGCAACTGGTGGAGGCGATTCGCGGGGCCGGATACGATGCGGTGCTGCCAAGGGCGGGCGAAAGCGCGGAGCATGGCGAACATGGTGTGGCGGGCGCGGACCTGAAGGCGTGGGTGACGCTGGCGGCGGGTGCGGCGGCGATGCTGCTGGCGATGCCGCTGGGGACAGAAATGGGCGCGGCGGATCGCGTGTTGATGCGCGTGTGGCCGTGGCTCTACGAAATTCCGGCGAATGAATTGCGGTGGTTCCTGCTGGTGATGACGGCGCTGGTCGTGGCGTGGGCAGGGCGCGGGATTTATGTAAGCGCCGCGAGAGCGCTGGGCCATGGCGCGACGAACATGAACACGCTGGTGAGCCTGGGAACGGGAGTGGCTTTTGCGTATTCCGCTTATGCGACGATCGCACCGGGGCCTGGGCGGCAGGTTTATTTCGACGCGGTGCTGCTGATTGTTGGATTTCTATTGTTGGGAAAGAGCCTTGAGGAGCGAGCGAAGCGGCGGGCTTTGTCGGCGCTGGATTCGCTTTCGCGGCTGCGGCCAGTGAGCGCGCGAAGGATTGTGGATGGCGTGGAGAGCGTGGTGCCACTCGAGGAGGTGCGGCCGGGCGACAGCATTGTGGTGCTGCCGGGTGAGAGATTTCCGGTGGACGCAACAATTGTTGAGGGACGCACGACGGTGGATGAGTCGATGCTGACGGGCGAGTCGACGCCGCTGGCGCGCGAAGGGGGCGGGCGCGTGCTGGCCGGGTCACTGAACTACGACGGGGCAGTGGTGTGCCGGGCGGAATCGCTGGGCGAGCAGACGGTGCTGGCGCAGATAGCGCGCATGGTGGATCAGGCGCAGAGTTCGCGCGCGCCGATGGAGCGGCTGGCCGACCGGGCGAGCGCGATTTTTGTGCCGGTGGTGCTGGGGCTGGCATTGGTGACGGTTGTCGCGTGGTTGATCGCTGCGCACTCGCTGCCGCTGGCGCTTGCGAACACAGTGGCGGTGCTGGTGATTGCGTGTCCGTGTGCGATGGGATTGGCCGTGCCCGCAGCGCTGACGGTCGCAGTGGGACGCGGAGCGCAACTGGGAGTGCTGTTCAAGGGCGGCGAGGCATTGGAACGGCTGGCGCGGCTGGATGTGATCGTGCTGGACAAGACGGGGACGATTACGGTGGGAAGGCCGGTGCTGGAGAAAGTGCACGTGATCGGCGCGGCTTTCAATTCTTCGGCGCAAGGCGAAGGATCGGGTAGCGAAAAAATAGATGCAGGTCCTTCGACTGCGTCCGCCAAGGCGGACTTCGCTCAGGATGACAGCCCATCATTATTCGCTCAGGATGACAATTTCGTGAGTGAGGGCGAACTGTTGCGGAAGGCAGCGGCGGCGGAGGAAAGGTCGAATCATCCGCTGGCGCACGCACTTATTGGCGCTGCGCGAGCGCGGGGCTTGGAGTGGCAACCGGCGGAGGATGCGCAAGTTTTGCCGGGGCGCGGACTGACGGCGCGGGCAGAGGGGCACGAATGTTTGCTTGGCAACGAAACGCTGTTCCAGGAGTCTGGGATCGCGCTGCCGGGCGATGTTGCGACGCCGGAGCCCGGGGTGACGCGGCTGTGGATGGCGCTGGACGGCGCGGTCGCAGGATATTTTGATGCGCGCGATGCACTGCGCCCGGACGCAGCGGAAGGGATTGCCGCGCTGCGCAAAGAGGGCCTGCGCGTGATGATGCTGACGGGCGACTCGGCTGCCGCGGCGGCGCCGATTGCCGAGCAGGCGGGCATTACGGAAGTGGAAGCGGGGCTCAATCCGGCGGGGAAACTCAAACGGATTCGCGAGCTGCAGAAGTCGGGGTTGCGCGTTGCGATGGTGGGCGACGGCATCAACGATGCTGCCGCGCTGGCGCAGGCGGATGCGGGCATTGCGATGGGAACGGGCGCGGATTTGGCACAGGAGGCCGGCGACGTGCTGCTGCTGCGCACACAGCCTGCGTCGATTCCAGCGGCGCTGGCTCTGGCGCGCGAGACCGTGCACGTGATGCGGCAGAACCTGGGATGGGCGGTGGGCTATAACGTGATAGGGATTCCGCTGGCCGCGGGGCTACTGTATCCAGCGTTTCACATTCTGCTAACGCCTTGGCTGGCGGCAGCGGCGATGGCGCTGAGCTCAGTGTGCGTGCTGGGGAACAGCTTGCGGCTGAGGGGGTGGCAGCCGAAACTACCAGCTTCTAGCTCCTAGCTTCCAGCCGCTAGCCGTTTCGCGCCGCCCCTACGGGGCTGCGGGACTTCTTTGGAATGCTGTCCCAGGGCTGCCCCTTCGACTTCGCTCAGGGTTGCCCTGGGCTACTTTCGCCTCGTCCCTCCGGGAGCGTTCGGCGGTGGCGATGGCAGCCGGAAAGCAGCTTCTAGATATTTCTCCAACCCAGGCAGGATCAGGATAACCGTGCGTGGGTTTGGGCTCGTGGTATCCCACGTCTCAAAATCGAGACGTGGGGCACCCCTTTTCTTGCGAAGGTGACAGGGGCGAATTGGGGTTCGTGGTTCCCGCCCAAGCGGAGCTTGGACGGGGCACCCATTTTCGTGCTGAGGTGAAATTTTTCGTGCTGAGGCGACAGGGGCATGCTGGGCAATAACACGCTAAACTAGGCGCAGGTCTCGTTTGTGCGCATCCTGACTCGCTACATTCTCGGCGAAATTCTCTCGCTCACGCTGATCGGTTGCGCGCTCTTCACCTTCATTCTGTTCATGCCGTTGCTGCCGCACATTCTTGAGGTTGTGGTGCGCAACAGCTCCACGCTTACGGATGTGGCGCAAGTGTTTCTGTTCACGCTGCCCAATCTGTTCAAGGTGACAATTCCTATGGCGGTGCTGTGGGGAATTCTGCTGGGGTTGAGCAGGCTGGCGTCGGACAGCGAGATTATCGCGATGCGCGCATCGGGGCTGGGCATTGGGTACTTTGCGCGTGTGGCATCGATTGTGGCAGTTGGGGGCACACTACTGGGGCTCGGGAATTCGCTGTACCTGGCGCCACGGGCCAACCAGGCGATTGTCGAAATGGAGCAGTCGCTAGGGACGTCCCAGGCCAGCTACGAGATTGAGCCGCGTGTCTTCTACGAGGATTTTCATAATTACGTTCTGTACGTGCAGGACGTGCGCTCGGGGACTGGCGCGGCCAACTGGCGACAGGTGTTTATGGCCGATGTCTCAGACCCGAACAATCCGCTGATTACGACCGCTGCATCGGCGACTGTGGTGACGGACAATACGCAGGAGCTGCTGATGCGGCTTCGCGATGGAGTGCGCGACGAGACCGTGGCGAACCAGCCGGAACAATCGAACATTTCAACATTCACGACAACCGATTTGCCGCTGATGCTGGGCCAGCAAAGCGACGTGCACCTAGGGCGGTTGGACACGAAGCTCTATGCCACGCCGCTGCCGGTACTGCTCGAACGAATCCGGGAGAGCAAGAATTCGAGCGATGCGGAGCAGTACAAGATTGAGCTGCACAACCGGTTTGCTTTTCCCGCAGCCTGCCTGGTGCTGATGCTGGTGGGCGTGCCGCTGGGCGTGGCCTCGCGGCGAGGTGGCAAGAGCTCGGGGTTCGTCTTCACGATTCTGTTGGTGTTTGTTTATTACTTCCTCTCATCGACCGGGATTGCGCTGGGCCACCAGAACAGATTGCCTGCGTTCCTGGCAGTGTGGTCGGCAAATTTGTTGTTTGCCGTGGTGGGCACGTTTCTGCTGTGGCAAATGGCGACTGGCGGGCGGATCTTGAGCGCCATAGCGGCATGGATTGCACGGACACCGAAACCAGTGGCCCCGGCGAAACGCGGGGGGTTCGCGTTCACGGAGTTTCTTGACAAGCTACGGCCGCGCGGAAGCAACGGGACAAAAAGCAGGCCGCGGGGCATCTTTCCACGGATCATTGACGAATACATCGTGCGCGAATTCGCTACCTTGTTCGTTCTGGTGCTGGCGGGCTTTGTTTTGCTGCTGATCGTCTTCACGTTTTTCGATTTGCTGGGCGACATTCTGCGCAACCACATTGCGCTGGCCATTGTGGGCGAGTACCTGTTGAACCTGACGCCGAGCATGCTCTACCTGACCGCGCCGTTGGCGGTGCTGATCGCGGTGCTGGTGACCTTCAGCGTGCTCAACCGGAACAGCGAAATCATCGCCATGAAGGCAACGGGCATCAGCCTCTACCGGCTGGTGATTCCGATCGTCAGCATCGCGGCATGTTTGGCGGTATGCCTGTTTCTCTTCGACCAGTACTATCTGCCGCAAGCCAATCGCAGGCAGGAGTCGTTGCGCAATGTGATTAAAGGCCGGCCACCGCAGACCTATTTCAATCCCGAAGAACATTGGATTTTCGGACCGAGGGCGCTCCCCGGTGATCCGGGGTGCATCTTTTATTACGAATTCTTCGATCCGGACACGAATGAGTTCGCCAATGTCTCGGTCTTCGAGTTTGAACCTTCGACCTTCCAACTGACGCGGCGGATTTTTGCCAAGCGAGCTGCATGGGATGACGATTCCGCCACATGGCATTTCGAGAACGGATGGGTGCGCGACATACAAGGCTCGAATGTGACGGGGTACCGCACGTTCCTCGAGACGTCGTTTCCTGAGATGCGCGCGACGCCGGACTACTTCAAAAAAGAGGCGCTTGAGTCGCAGGAGATGAACTTCGGGCAGCTTGACCGCTACATTCGCGACCTACGGCAGAGCGGATTCGACACCAAGCGGCTGAGCGTTGCGCTGTGGCAGAAACTCTCTTACCCCCTGGTTGCGGTGGTCATGGCTGTCCTGGCCATCCCGTTCGCGCTGTCGATGGGACGCCGCGGATCGATTACGGGAATCGCAGTGGCCATCGGCGTGGCGCTCGCGTACAGGGTGGTTGACACTCTCTTTGGCGCCATGGGCAATGTGAACTACCTGCCCGCATCGGTGGCTGCATGGTCTGCCGACATTCTGTTTGCGCTGGTCGGCGGATATTTGCTGCTGAAGACGCCGACGTGAGGAAGACAGCGGAGTTAGCGGGGTTAGCGAGCTAGCGGCGTTAGAGAGACAGCAGAAAGCGAACAGCAAACAGTAAGAGCAAGAGATCAAAGAAGTGGGAAAATAGGCTGAATCGTACAATAGAGCTATGCTTGGCGACCTCGGTCCCCTCTACAGCTACATGCGCCGTTACCGCTGGCAGTACGTGCAGGGGACGCTGGCGTGCGTGGCTACGAATATTGTCGCTGTGCAGTTTCCGCGCGTTCTGGGAATGGCGGTGAACCGGATCGAGCAGGGGACCACGCGGGAACTGATTCTGATTTTTGCTGCAATTCTGGTGGCCATCAGCCTGGTGAAGGGCGTGTTTCTCTACGCGCAGCGCTGGATCCTGATCGGCATCTCGCGCGAGATCGAATTCGACCTGCGCAACGACCTGTTCAAAAAGCTCGAAATTCAGGATTCGGGGTTTTACCAGCGCTACCGCACCGGCGACATCATGGCGCGCATGACGAACGACCTGAATGCTGTGCGCATGCTGCTGGGACCGGCGCTGATGTATAGCGCCAACACGATCTTCCTTAGCGTCTTCGCGCTGTTCTTCATGCTGCGCATCAGTCCTTATCTGACGCTGGTGGCGCTGGCGCCGATGCCGCTAGCGAGCATTCTCGTTCAATATCTCGGGCGCAGGATTCACGAGCGCTTTGAGCGCATCCAGGCCAGCTTCAGCGATATTTCGGCGCAGGCGCAGGAAAACTACTCCGGCGTGCGGCTGATAAGGGCTTTCGCGCGCGAGGAATCGCAGATCGGGCTCTTCGAGCGGCTCAATCGCCAGTACATTGGGCGCGCGCTGCGGTTGGTGCAGCTGATGGGCATGCTGTGGCCGACGCTGGAATTCATTCTCGGCATCTCCATGGTGATCACGCTGCTGGCTGGCGGGCACCTGGTTCTGGCCCACCGCATCAATGTGGGCGAGTTCGTCGCGTTCAGCACGTACATGATCATGCTGATCTGGCCAATCATCGCCGTGGGTTGGGTGATCAACATCTTCCAGCGCGGCACGGCCTCAGTGAAGCGCATCGATGAGCTGCTCAAAGCCGAGCCCGCCATTGACGACGGCTCCGCCGTTTCAGGACTTGGAGAAGATTTCATCCTTAACGGCGAAATCGAATTCCGCCGCTCCGCGGTTTCGGGTTTTGGGCCGGAGACGGTGCTGCATGGAGAAATCGAATTTCGGCATCTGACGTTCAGTTACGGCGAGACGCCGGTGCTGCGCGACATCACGCTGAGGATTCCGGCGGGATCGAGCCTCGCGATTGTGGGGCCGACGGGATGCGGCAAGTCGACGCTCGCAAATCTGATTCCACGCATCTACGACGCGCCGGAAGGAACACTCTTCATCGACGGGCGGCCGATACGCGAATATCCCCTGGCGGTGCTACGGCGCAATATCGGCATGGTACCGCAGGAGACATTCCTGTTCAGCGAAACCATTCGCGAGAACCTGGCCTTCGGAGCGCCAAACGCAAGCGCAGAGGAGTTGCTCGAAGCGGCCGAGGCGGCGCATATTCGCAGGGAGTTCGAGGAGTTCCCGCAGGGCTTTGAAACCATGGTGGGCGAGCGCGGCGTGACTCTGTCAGGCGGGCAGAAGCAGCGCTCGGCCATTGCGCGCGCGCTGCTGCGGCGGCCGGCCATTCTGATTCTGGACGATGCGTTGGCCAGCGTGGATACCTATACCGAAGAACGCATCCTGGGCGGACTGCGCGGCTACACGGAGACGGCCACAACGATCCTGATTTCGCACAGAGTGTCGACAGTGCGCAATGCCGACCGGATCGCGGTGCTGGACAGGGGGCGAATCGTCGAGGTGGGAGGGCACGAGGAACTGCTCGCGCTGGACGGCTACTACGCGAGCCTCTACCAGAAGCAGCAACTCGAAGAAGAGCTGACGGTGGCGGGATAAAGCAGCGGAGCTAGCGGAGATAGCGGCGTTAGCGGAGTTAGAAAAGCAGCCTTTAGCTATTAGCTTTTAGCCGTTAGCTGTTCGAGGTCAGTCGGCAGATTGCGGTTCACTCCGGAGAGACGGCACCCTGGCGGCGAGGTCGACCGATTTGGCGAGTCAGCGAGGGAGCAGGTGAGCGAGTCAACGACGACGTAGCTACGCAGGCAGCCAGTGTGGCGTCGCCGGAGTTCGCTTCGTAAGTCGTGGCCTGAAATGCAGGTCCTTCGACTCTGTTTGCCGCAAAGAGCGCGGCAAACTCCGCTCAGGATGACCAGCTCTTGTGTGTAGCTATTTAAGGGATACTGCGCTAGGCGGTCCAGGAAGAGCCTGAAGCTGTTTGCGGGCGCTCCGTCGCGATCGGCGGCGATTGCGAAGAGTTAAGGTCAATCGACGAAAGAGAGCGTGCGTTGGGATCCTTTGCCGCTTCGCGCCAGGCATCGCGAACGTTCCTGACACAATCAATGGCATGCTCGAATTTGGCCCTGGACGCCGACTGGGAAGCCTGCAGGATCTGAGCAAAGATCGCGGCGTAGAATTCACTGAGCGTTTGCGCGGGGCGCCCGCCGACGTCCATGCGCAGCCGCGCCTGCAGATGAATGATGATGTCCATGGCGCGCTTGACCGCAGCTCGGCGGCCATCGGCGTCGCCGCGCTCGACGGCGGCAATGGCAGAGTAGAGAAACCGGATGATGCCGTCATAGAGCGCAACAACAAGGTCGACAGCTGAAGCTCCTTCGAGCGCGTGTTCGCGATAGATATCCATTTCAATCTGCTTTCCAATTCACTAGTGGCTCTGGTTGTAGCCGGTGATCGCCGAGTAAAGCTGGTTCATGCCTTCCAACTCGGTCGGCAGCTGCTGCATGATTTCGTTGGCCTGGTTCAGCTCCAGGGTCAGGCTGGCCTGCTCGATGGAGATCAGGCTCTGCTCCCTCGAGATGTCGGCGTTGAGCGTGGATTCGATGGTGCTGTTGGAGTTTTTGGCAAGGGAAAGAATCCCCGCGGACGAACCGGTGCCCGCGCCGGTGAGCATATTGTTGAAGGTCTGCCCCCAACTGTTGGCGTTCTGAAAGAAACCCACGATGCTGGAGTAGTCGGTGTTGAGGACGGAATCGAGCGAGCTGGCGTCGAACGAGAGCGAGCCGTCGTTGTTCACGCTGATTCCAAGACCAGAAAGGCTGTTGATGTCGGTGGAGGTGTTGTAGTTTAGCGCCGCGGTGGTGGGGCTGGTGGTGTCGACGATGTTCGATGTGACGGTGAGCGCGCCGGCAGCGCCGTTCGCGCCGGAGGTCAGGATGAGGCCGGTGCCAGCCTGATCGAGGGCGGCAGAGACGCCGGTCAAGCCATTGATGGCGCCCATGAGGCCGGCGAGAGTGTTGTTGGAGGAGTCGAGGGTGATGGTTTGCGCCGTGGCGCTGCCCACCTGGATGGTGAGGGTGCCGGAGAGGGCGTCATTGGCCGCGGCGAGTTCACCCAATGTGCCGACGTCAGACGTTGCGCTGGTGTAGGGCGAGGTGTCGGAGTAATTCACGGAGGTCGGCATGAAGGAGGAAAGCGCAGAGCTCACGGTTAAGGCACCGCTCGGGCCCGAGGTTTGCGACGTGAGCGTCAGTGTGGACTGGCCGTTGCTGGTAGTGATTCCCGCTGTGGCGCCGAGATCGGCGGCGTTGATTGCAGCGACGAGGCCGGAGAGCGTATCGGGCGTAGAGGAGTCGCCGACATTCACCGTCTGTGCGGAGTTTGTGCCCACCTGAATGGTGATGGAGCCGGATAAAATGACGCCCGCGGCCGATGAGACGGGATCGACGTAGCCGTTCGGGCTGGCGGTGTTGAGGCTGCCGAGAAGCTCCTGCTGGAGCAAGGAGAGCGTGGGCGAGCCGAAGAGCGGCTCGGCATTGCCCGAGCTGTCATGCCCTTCCTGGGTGTTGATGGCGCTGATGAGCGAGTTGTAGTCGGTGACGAATTGATTCACCGTGCTTTCGACGCCCGAGTTGTCGTTGGCGATGACTACCTGAACCTGTTCCTGAGTGTTGCCGGACTCCTGAGCGCTGGGCGCGAGCAACTGGAATGTCACGCCGGGGATGAGGTTGGCGACGGTGTTCGAGGCGCTGGTGAGAGGCACGCCGTCAATGGTCAAGGAGGCGTCCTGGCCTTTGACTCCCACGTTATAGCCGATGGCGCCGGTGGGATTGCCGGTGGTGACGAGGTTGGCGTCGGTGAGCGCGGAAGTGATGGTTAACTGCCCGGCCGCGCCGGAAGTGCCGGAGACGAGGCTCAGGCGGGAACCGGAGGAGTCGGCGAGCACATTGACGGTAAGGCCGAGGTTGGCCGAGTTGATGGCCGAGGCAATGCCGGCAAGGGTGTTCTTCCCGCCGGCAATGTAAATGGTATTGGGCGCGGGCGGGTTTGGCGCCGCGCCAATCACGATGTTCTCGGTGGCGCCGTTGCCCAACTGGATGGTCATGGAGCCGGAGAGAGCATCGGAGGCGTTGGCGATCGGATCGAGGTAGCCGCTGGAGGTCTGGGCGAGGTTGTTCACGACCACGGCGTGCGTGCCTGCGGTGGCCGAAGACGAGGCCGCAGTGAGCTCGAGGACATTCTGGTCGGAGCTTGAGCCTTCTTTTTGCGCCAGAATGCCCTGAAAATCCGTGAGCGAACTCATGTCGTTGGAGAGATTCGAAAACAGCGTGCCGAGGCTCGAGATTGCCGAATCCTGGCTCTCGAGTGAGGTCAACTGGTTCTTCCAGGGCGTTTCGACATTCTGGAGATTGCCCACGATTTCGGCGACGGTGGAACTGACGTTAAATCCCGCACCGCTGGTTGGCGACCCGAAGCTCAGTCCGACTGTGCCCATCGAATCCTCCATCGAAAACCGATGCAGCCCATGAGCCAACTCCGGTAGAAGCGGGATTAAAGAGTTCTCATCGCTGCGGTCGGCATTACGTCAAGCAAGGAGGGGCGCCCAATGGACGCCCCTCCTTGGTTATCGGCATTGCTGCCGGGTTGTTTATTGCAGGAGCTTTGTAACTTCCTGCTGTACGCTGTTGGCCTGGGCCAGGGCGGAGATGCCGGTCTGGCTCAGGATTTCGTACTTGGACATGTTGGAGCTGGCCTGCGCGTAGTCGGTGGCCTGGACTGCGTTCTGAGCCGCCTCGATGTTCTCCTGCTGTGTGCTCATCACATTGCTGACCGAATTGAGCGTGTTGATTTGCGAGCCGATGTAGCCGTCCTGCGCGGCAACGTCGCTGATGGCTGAATTCAAATCGGTCAACGCGGCTTGAGCATCGGTGGCGTTGTCCAGTTTGGTGGCGCTCAGGTCTTCCGTGCCCGTTGCCGCATAGCTGATTTCGGCTGGCGCGCCGCCGGCAGCCGCGGTGTACGTCACTGCTCCACCGGAATCGCCCACTGTGGCCGAGGACAAGGCGTCGATGGTCAGAGCGTCGATCGATGCGCTTGTGCTGGTGGAATCGCCGGTATAGATGTTTACTGCCGTGCCGGTGAAAACCGCGTTGCCATTGTAGGTGGTCGTCGATCCGATGTTGTTGATCTCTGCAAGGATCGACTGGTACTCCTGGTCGGCCGCTGTGTCCTGGGCCGTGTTGAGGGTGCCGTTGGAGGCCTCGGTAGCCAGCGTTACCGCGCGATTCAGCAGGCTGGTGACCTGCGAAAGGGCGCCATCGGCCACTTGCAAAAGGCCCGCGCCCTCGGTGGCGTTGGTCGTTGACTGGGTTAAGGCTGTCTGGTTGGCTTGGAGGCCGTCGACGAGCGAAAGGCCGGCAGCATCGTCGGCGCCGGAGTTGATCTTGGACCCGGAAGACAACTGTTGCAGCGTCTTCGAGAGGCTGTTGTTGGTGTTGGTAAGGTTATTCTCCGCATACACCGCGGAGAGGTTGTTTAAGACACCCAGGGACATGGGGTTCTCCTTGTGGATGCGGTGATTTGCGGTTCCATTTCCGGTTGCGCATCCCTATGTGTTGAACTGGGTTGCTGCTCGCGGTTTGGAGCCGACGCATCTGGCCCCTATTTCGGCGCGGTACCAAGGGACTTTACAGAAGTGCAGTTTGTGTCTCGTGGAGGGACAGTTCTGTTTCATTTGTTTTGTTTTTTTAACGTCTGATCGCTGCTGCCGATAACGGACGCTGAGGAGACAGGGTGATGATCGAACTGACGCGGCTGAATGGCCGGCCGATGGTGGTTAACAGCGATTTGATCAAGACTGCGGAGGCGTCTCCTGACACGATGCTGACCCTGATCAACGGGGAGAAGTTGATTGTGCGCGAGGAGATAGCGGAGGTAGTTGAGCGGATTCTTGAGTACCGCGCGCGTCTGCTCGGAGTGGTAGCTCGGAGACTGCACCACTTTGGCGATCTGGAGCGCGCAGCGGCGCTGGTGAGCCTGGATGCCGCCGGCTCTTCCAGTGATCCGATGCAAAAACCGAAACAGGACAGTGACGCCGAGGGATAGCAGGCGCAAGCTGAATTGATCGAGGAGTTGCACATGGATAAGGCGAGCGTCGGCGGAGCGGTTCTGGCTATCGCGGGAATCATTGCAGGATTGCTGATTGAAGGCGGGAACGTGGGACAGATCCTGCAGCCCACAGCGGCGCTTATCGTCTTCGGCGGCACAATGGGCGCTGTGCTGCTGCAGTTCCCGCTGACTACGGTGGTGGGGGCATTCAGGAGCCTTGGCCATGTTTTCGCTGCGCCGCGCAAGGAGGACACCCACCTGATTCGCCAGATGATTGCATTCGCCAACAAAGCGCGCCGCCAGGGCCTGGTCTCGCTCGATTCCGACCTCGCGACCATTGAGGATCCGTTTCTGAAGCAAACCCTGATGTTGGCTGTAGACGGCACCGAGCCGGCGGATTTGCGCAAGATCATGCGGGTGAGCCTGGATTCGATTACCGAAGATGAGGAGCGGCTGCCGGCGGTATTCGAATCCGCAGGGGGATTCTCGCCGACCATTGGGATTCTGGGTGCTGTGCTGGGGCTGATCCAGGTGATGCAACATCTGGACAACATCGCGGAAGTCGGGCGCGGCATCGCCGTGGCGTTTGTCGCGACGATTTACGGAGTGGGAATCGCCAATCTTTTCTTTCTGCCGTTTGCCGGCAAGATGCGGTTGCGCATCCGCAACGGCCATCGTCGCCGCGAAATGATGCTGGAGGGCGTGATTTCAATTCTCGAGGGCATGAACCCGCGGATGCTGGAGATTAAACTGGCCGGATTTCTGGATGACGCAAATCGCGAAGAGCAGAGGCGCGCCGCATGAATCCGCGTGTTCCTCGCAGCCGCGTGACTCACGATCGCTGGCTGGTGTCGTATGCGGATTTTATTACGTTGCTATTCGGATTGTTCGTGGTGATGTTCGCCTTTGCCAGGGCCGACCAGAAGAAACAGGCGCAGGTGTCAAAGGCAATCGACAGCGCCTTTCGCTCCATGGGTGCTTTGCCGGATGCAGCCAGCCAGGAATCGGGCGTGGGCGACGCATCGGCGCCCGCGAACACGGTGATGGACGAAAGCGTGGTTGCACCGGCCAGGGTGAAGGAGGATCTGGATCGCATCCGGCGCGATCTGACGGCGACGCTCTCCGCTCAGGTTGCCGCACACACGGTTTCGCTCGAGATGGGCCGCGATGGCCTGGTGATCAGCCTGCGCGAGGCTGGGTTCTTCGAATCGGGATCCGCTACACCCAAGCAGGAGGCGCTGCCGACGCTGCGCCAGATTGCGGACAAACTGGGACCGACATCGTACGATTTGCGGATCGAGGGGCATACGGACAATGTGCCCATTCACACGGCGGAGTTCGATTCGAACTGGGAGCTCTCAACGGCGCGGGCCACGCACATTGCGCGGCTGTTTCTGGAAATGAAGGCCATTCCCGCCGAGCGGCTTTCGGCAGCCGGGTATGCCGAGTTTCATCCCGTGGCGACGAATGACACGCCGGAGGGCCGTGCGGAGAATCGCCGCGTGGATCTTGTGGTGATGCCGCGAACGAAGATCAACTTTGCATCTCCTGTGAGCAGTAAACCGTCGGGCTCATGGAGGAAGGTGACGGATGAGTAAGACAGCGGAGCTAGCGGTGCTGGCCGCGCTTCGCGCGTGTTAGCGGAGTTCGGACCCCACCCAAGCGAAGCTTGGATCCACCCCACAGACGAGGACCTGTCTATGGGGGCCCCGGGGATGGGGCACCCCGAGAAGTTGGTGAGTCGGCAAGTCAGCGAGTCGGCAGGCCGGCGAGCGCTGTTACTCCACTCCGAGGACTTTGACGATGACGCGCTTGCGGCGCTGGCCGTCGAATTCGGCGTAGAAGACGCGCTGCCAGGTGCCCAGATCGAGCTTGCCGTTGGTGACGGGCAGTGTGGTTTCGTGGTGGAGCAGCAATGATTTGAGGTGCGCATCGCCGTTGTCCTCTCCAGTGCGGTGATGCTTGTAGTCGGGACGCGCGGGCGCAAGCTCCTCTAGCCACTTACCGATGTCCTCAATGAGGCCACTCTCGTGGTCGTTGACGTAAACGGCAGCCGTGATGTGCATGGGCGAGACAAAGCACAAGCCATCTTCGACGCCGCTGCGCTCGACAATCTGCTCGACCTGGTCGGTGATGTGCACCATCTCGCGGCGCTTGCGCGTTTCAAAGACCAGGTATTCGGTATGACTCTTCATGCTCCCTCCGTGCGCATGGATGCCAAAGTCCTAACTCTTTATCCTAAGTCTGTGACCACAAGTAGGCATACTCGGCGTAGGAGAGTGGTGGCGACCTTGTGTGCGGACCTGGAGGTCCACACGACAGCCGGTCAGGAGGCCGGCGCTACATCGGCCACGAAGCGCCTGCGCAGGATGCACGATGAGCTGCTGCGCGCGTATGGGCCGCAGCATTGGTGGCCCGCGAAGACTCCGTTTGAGGTGATCCTTGGCGCGTATCTGACGCAAAACACCGCGTGGAAGGCTGTGGAGAAGTCGCTCGAGAATCTTCGCGCGGCCGGCGCGCTTTCGGTTGAGGGGTTGCGGGCGATTCCGATGGCAAAGTTGCGGAGGCTGATCCGGCCTTCGGGATTTATCGTGCGCAAGGCGCCGGCGCTGAAGGCATTTGTGAGGATGCTCGATGAGGAATTTGGCGGCTCGCTGGAGGCGATGGAGGCTGCGCCGACTGGCGCGCTGCGCGGGCGGCTGCTGGAATTGCCGGGTGTGGGCAACGAGACGGCCGATGCAATTTTGCTCTACGCGCTGGGGCATGCAGTTCCTGTGGCTGACGAGTATCTGCGCCGCATCGCAGAGCGGCATGAGCTTGTTGAGTTGCCAGAAGGCCGGCGGCAGATTCCGTACGACGCGTTGGCGGAACTCACGCGGAGGGCATTCGCGGGCGATCCCGAGGAGAGGCGCGCGAAACTGTTCAATGAATTCCATGCGCTGACCGTGACAGTGGGCAAGGCGCACTGCGGAAAGACGGCGCGGTGTGAGGGGTGCCCGCTGGCTGGAGACCTGAGAAACAGCTTCCAGCTGCTAGCTTCTAGCCGCTAGCCCGTCGTGCAGGGACGAAGTTCGTCAACTTTTCGCGAAAGAGCGGAAAAATCCAAAACGCAAATTGGATGAGGAGGTAGTCCAGCGTGAGATGTGGGCACCTGACGGCTTAGAACTGGAAGCTGTAAGCTGGTTGAATCATGAGCCCAACCCCGCAGCAACCCCAACTCAACCTTGCCCAGACCGCGGACTACCGCGAGTCCTACGCCAACAGCGTGCAGGTGCGCGTGAGCGTGTGGGATTTTCAACTGGTTTTCGGCCTTGCATCGAGCGAAAGCCCTGACCAAGTGACCATCCGCAACCACCAGGCAATTTTCTTGAGCCCGCAGCAGGCCAAAGCCTTGCTTAACGTGCTGGGGCAGAATATCGCGCAATACGAGCAGGCTTTCGGCACGCTGAACCTGGAGCCGAAGGGGCAGAGCTTTCCCCAAGGGCCGGTGAATTAGAAACAGGGAACAAGGGAGCAAGGGACCGGAGACTGCGGGACGACCGGCCTCGGCGCGGAGGAACATTTCCGTGGCAGGTGGTGTCAAAAAAACTAGGTAGGCAGAATTGCGCATGACTGAGCAAGTGGACGTAAGGCGTGAGCGCGAAGCGAGCGCGATGAAGAAGCCGCGGAGCCTGGGAGTGCGCATGTGCGGCTGAAGGGAATTCTGAATCCGCGGTTGGACGCGCCGTTGCCCATCTGGATGATTTTTCCGGTCATCTTCATGGCGCTCTACGCCAGCCACTTTACGCTGCTGCGCGTTCCGTACTACTGGGACGAGGCCGGCTATTACATTCCCGCGGCGTGGGATTTTTTCCGCACCGGCTCGCTCATCCCTACCACAACATTGAGCAATGCTCATCCGCCGCTACCGAGCATTTACCTGGCGTTATGGTGGAGGGTCTGCGGCTACTATCCCGAGGTGACGCGCGAAGCCGTGCTCATGGTGGCTTCGCTGGGACTTTTGGCGGTGTGGCGGCTGGTGATGCGGCTGGTGGGAGTGGGCTCGGTCGCATTCTGGACGACAGTCCTGACGGGGCTTTATCCGATCTGGTTCGCGCAGAGCTCGCTGGCGCAGGCAGATATTTTTGCGGCGGCGTGTTCGTTGTGGGGACTGGTGTACGCGCTGCCAAGCAGGGGGAGGGTGCCGTGGGCTGCTGCATTGTGGTTTTCGGCTGCCGCGCTGTCGAAGGAAACCTCGATCATCATTCCTCTCACGCTTGCAGGCTTGAACATTGCGGAAGGATTCAGGCTCGGCGGCCCGGCGCGCGGCAAATTGTGGCGTGAGGCGGCGTGGTTCTCGATCTGTGTTGTGCCTTTGGCCGGCTGGTATGCATTTCACTACGTGAAAACAGGATTTCTCTTCGGCAATCCCCAGTACCTGCGGTACAACGCCGAAGCGACGCTCACGCCGCTGCGGATTCTTGCGGCGTTCGGTCATCGCATTCTGCACCTGACCGCGCACATGAACCTGTTTGTGCCGGTGCTGATGGCCTTTGCCGCGCTGCTGCTTAGTCCGAGGGCTGACGCGAGCGGCCATGACCGCGCGACGATTGCGCCGGCGGCGCAGATGAAGATCCTTTTTCTGCTGCTGGCAAACGCCGTGCTCTTTAGCGTGCTGGGCGGAGCGCTGCTGACGCGCTACCTGCTGCCGATGTATCCGCTGGTGCTGCTGCTGGCGGTGACAACGTTTTATCGTCGCGTGCCCTATTGGCAAGGCCTGGCGCTGATTTCGGCTGCGGCGTTTTTCGTGGGCCTGTTTGTGAATCCGCCGTACGGATTTGCTCCGGAAGACAACTTGGCGTATGCGCGCGTGGTGCGGATGCATGAATCGGCGATCGTGGAGCTGACGAAACTTTATCCCGGCGCGACGGTGCTGAGTGCGTGGCCGGCGACGGATGAGCTGACGCACCCGGAGTTGGGGTATGTGAAGCATCCGTGGGACGTGGTCGCGATCGACGATTTTTCTGCGGGACAGATCGCCCGCGCGGCGCAGGAATCGCAAGAGTACTCGGCCGCGCTGGTGTTCTCAACGAAGTACGATCCGGACTCGCCGCTGGAAAGGCTGACTGGCGAAGCGCTTGATGAACGCTATTTCGGACTACACCACGATCTGCCACCAGAGCTGATCGCGCGCCAGTTGGGCGGAGATCTGGTGTGGAAGCGCGACGATGACGGAATGTGGATCGCGCTGATCCACTTCAACCACCCGGTTGAAGCGCTGCTGGACACAGCGGGAGCGGTTCACTGACAATTTTTTCCTTCGCCCCTACGGGGCTGAGGCTCACTTATGCGGGTTCTCCCAGGACTGCGCCTACGGGCTTGTCCTGGGCTAACTTCCTCTGTCCCTCCGGGACACTGCGACTCCGCAGCGGGTTTCAGGATGGGGCGCCCACGAACAGTTCGATCGGCAAACGTGTGCATCGATTTTTCTCGCAACGTGCGGGAACAGTTTGATTGGGCGTGGTGTCTACACAAGCACAGTGGTACCGAACGGGATGATCGAAAATACGTAAATCCCGCTCCCCGCCGCAGGCCGCGCGGAGCGGTCTGGGCGCGTTCGCCCATTTCGATCTTTGCGATCCTCCCGGCCGGCGCGGCTGAATTGAAGTTTGGGGAGGCGACCATGTTCGAAGACTCCACGTTTGAAACCATGGGCAGGATCCAGACCCGCAGCCGGGGCTGGATGATGGCGACGCTGGCCTTCAACAGCTCCATTCTGCTGGCGCTGGCGATCATTCCGATTATCCACCCTGAGATGCTGCCGCAGATCACGAACGCGATCCTGATGGAAGAGCCCGCGCCGGTTCAAGATGTACGGCCGGTGGTGAGGACGGAGCAGTCGACGACGGCACCCTCAGAAACCAGCGACAATGTTTTTCGCGCGCCGATAGGGATTCTGCGGCAGCCATGGATTCCGAGCACGAAAGATGAACCGGTCTTCATCAAGGGCGATCCTCTCGGCGGCGGATTAAACGGCGCAAACAGCCCAGATAATCCGTTCAATGGGCGCGGAACGCATCCGGATGTGCGGCCGACGCCACCGGCACCGACGCAGCATGTTTCGTCTGTCTTGATGCAGGGAATGCTCATTTACAAAGTCGTTCCGACGTATCCGGCGGTGGCGCAGGCAATACGCGCATCGGGTACGGTGGTGCTGCAGGCGACCATCTCGCGCACGGGAGCGATTGAGAATCTGCGCGTAGTGGAAGGGCCCGCGATGTTGCGGCAGGCCGCGGTCGATGCGGTGAAGCAGTGGCGCTATCGGCCGTACTTGCTGAACGGTCAGCCGGTGGAGGTGGAGACCACCGTAGATGTGCAGTTCAAGCTGGATTGAGAAAAGCAGCGGGGTTAGCGGAGCTAGCGGGGCCAGCGGAGGTAGATCGGGCGCCCGCGCGTTTTGTATGTGTGAATCCCACCCTAGCGACAAAAGCAAATACGTCGCGAGGGTGGGGCACCCGGCATCGAAGCATGTGACGATGGCGAGGGAGCAGGGTCGTCGGCGACAATGTCAATTGCCATGACACTGAACACGCGCCGCGATTTCCTGATGCTCGCCTCCACTGTGACCCTTGGAGCAATTTCCATGCCCGATACATTACGAGGCGTCGCACCTGGTTCCGCGCGGCGAGGGCGTGTGTTTATCGCGTCTCACACGCCGGATGGGATTCTCGCGTTCGATTGGGACGCGGCGAGCGCGACGCTGACACCAGCTGGCGTAGCGGCTAAAGTTCCCAGTGTGGCGTGGCTTGCGCTTTCGAACGGGTTCGTTTTTTCGGCATCGGAGTTGGATACGTTTGATGGAAAACCGACTGGCGAAGTGGCGAGCTTTCGTTTGGTGGATGGGGGGCTGCACCCGCTTTCCGTGCGCAACTCGGCGGGGACGGGAACGTGTCACGTCGCCGTGGATGCGACGGGGAGAATGCTCGTCGCCGCGGACTATACGGGCGCGAGCGCAGCCAGTTTTCGCATCGAAGACGGCAAGCTGAGCGAAGCCGTTTGGACTGAACACTACACGGAGCACGGACCGAACACTGACCGGCAGCAGTCGGCTCATGCGCACTTCGCGTCGTTCTCGCCGGATAATCGATTCGCGTACGTCAACGACCTGGGCGGGGACTGTATTCACATTTACAAGGCCGATCCGGCAACGGCGCGGATGGCGCGTGCGGGCGAGTATCGCGGAGCGCCGGGCTCCGGCGCGAGGACGCTGCATTTTCATCCAAACGGACGCACGGCCTATTGCATGAATGAAATTGTGTCGACTGTTGACGTTCTCGATTGGCACAAGGCGGACGGAAGCCTGACGCTTGTAAACCGCATTGAGTTGCTGCCTGCGGATTATCATGGCCCGACGCGCGGCTGCGACACGGTGATTACGCGCGACGGGCGATTTGTTTATTTTGCGAACCGGGATGACAATTTTCTGTATTCGTTCAAGGCCGACGCGAAGACGGGCAAGTTGACGCCGATGAAGAGGTCGAATTGTGGAGGGAAGACACCTCGGAATTTCACGCTCGATCCCACGGAGCGGTGGATGCTGGTGGCGAATCAGGATTCGAATGCGATCACCGTGTTTGCGCGCGACCCGGCGACGGGTTTGTTGGCCGATGAGGTGAACAGCAGCGTGGATGTGGAAGCGCCGATGCGGATTTTGTTCGT
Organism: uncultured Acidobacteriaceae bacterium; assembly: GCA_963789425.1. GTDB lineage: Bacteria > Acidobacteriota > Terriglobia > Terriglobales > Acidobacteriaceae > Telmatobacter. Next base: position 271,472 of record CAWBKM010000004.1, read on the forward strand.
GTGACTTACGCGGCCTGTGTTTCGCCCTTCAACTGTTCAGCCTGGTAGTGGGCGATGAGCGCGTCGACAATGGGTTGCAGGCGGCCTTGCATCACGAGATCGAGTTGATGCAGCGTGAGGCCGATACGGTGATCGGTGAGGCGATTCTGCGGGAAGTTGTAGGTGCGGATTTTTTCGCTGCGATCGCCGGAGCCGACTTGTTGCTTGCGGGCCTGGGCGAGTTCGGCATTCTGCTTTTCCATTTCCATTTCGTACAAGCGTGACCGGAGCACACGCAGGCCCTTTTCCCGGTTCTTGATCTGCGACTTTTCGTCCTGGCAACTGACCACGGTGTTGGTGGGCAGGTGCGTGATGCGCACGGCGGAGTAGGTGGTGTTGACGGACTGGCCGCCGGGGCCGGAGGAGCAGAAAGTGTCAATGCGGAGATCCTTGGCTTCGATCTTGATGTCGACTTCCTCGGCTTCGGGCAGTACGGCAACCGTGATGGCGGAGGTATGCACGCGGCCCTGCTGCTCGGTCTCGGGCACGCGCTGCACGCGGTGGACGCCCGACTCCCACTTGAGCTGAGAGTAGACGCGATCGCCCTCGATGATGGCGATGACTTCCTTGTAGCCGCCGATGCCGGACTCCGAGATCGACATGACTTCGACTTTCCATCGTTTCTGCTCGGCGAAGCGCGTGTACATGCGGAAGATTTCGGCGGCAAAGAGCGAGGCCTCGTCGCCGCCGGTGCCGGCGCGGATTTCGAGGATGATGTTCTTCTCGTCGTTGGGGTCCTTGGGCAACAGCATCACCTTGAGCTCTTCTTCAAGGGCTTGCTCGCGCGGCTCGAGCGCAGCAATCTCCTCCTGGGCCATGGCGCGGAGGTCGGCGTCGGTTTCAGCCAGCATGGCCCGCGCTTCGGCGAGGCCCTGGCGAACTTGCTTGAGTTCGCGGTACTTCTCCACGGGAGCTTCAATTTCGCGCACCGCTTTGGCGATCTTCTGATATTTTTCGTGGTCGCTGACGACCTCGGGCAACGCGAACTGCGACTGCAGGTCGTTGTAGTGCTGCTCCATTTGTTCCAGGCGATCAATCATGGCCGCTCCGCGGTTTCAAGTTTTGGAGTAGTGATGTGGAAGGTGAAGAAGTGAAAAAAGAACAAGACCAGCGTAGGCGGCGGGAGCCGCTAGAGGAGGGCCGGGATGGGCTGGCGGAGCGTCATTACAGTTCTCATTCTAGCGCGAAACTGAATTTGCCTAAAGGAACGGGTTGACGATTCGGACACCATCAATGACCTGGCCGTGTTGCATGTCTTCGGAGAGCACCTCTTTGCAACCGGCGCGACGCGCGGAATGGATGACCAGGGCATCCCAATAAGAGATGTTGTGAAGGCGGTGCAGATCGATGGCGGCTAGCACGTCGCCAAGTACTGGCTCGACCAGATCGAAGGCTGCAAAAAGTTCGACTTTGCGGCGAGCGTCGGCCGCGCCGATCCCGTACTTTCGCGTGACGGTGACAAAGTATTCCTGTAGAACCTGCAGCGAGACAACTCCAGACGCAGACTGTTTGTGTTCATTCAGAATGTCGAGCGCCAGTGTTTGCTTTGCGGGGTTCGCCCGATCATCTGTATAGACAAGAACGTTGGTGTCGAGGAAAGTTTGCAGCGACTATCTCCGCTCGTAGATTTCATCCCGATTGAAGCGCCAGCCGTGGGAGTCTCCCTTGCCGGAAAGATTGCGCAACTCCTCGATCCATCGCTCGTTGTCGCGATCCTTTTCTCCCGCCAGGAAGCGCAGGCGGTCCCGGATCTCTTCGTTCACACTCTTCCCGACAGCGCGGAGGCGTTCGCGGGCGCGAGTGATAGTTTGTTCGTCGACTGAGAGGGTAATATTCATGAACACAGTATATGTGCGCACATGATATGTGTCAATTGACTGAATCGTAGCCTAGTTGAATGGTTGCTGATTTAAAGCATTAAAACCAAAGACCTAAATCCCGCCCTTGCCGAGCAGGATGCCGATGCCGTAGGTGACGGCGCCTTCGACAGCGCCGACGATCGTCATCTCAAAGCCGGAAGACCACCAGGAGCGGACGGTGATGAGGGATTTGGCAGCGCCGACGGCGAAGTGCGCGGCAAGCGAGACGACGGCCGCGGCGATGACGGCAGGGATTCCCTGCAAGAAGAAGAAAGGGATGACGGGGATGATGGCGCCGACAGCGGTGGACAATGCGCCGGAGCTGGCAGAGACCAGTGGATTGGCCAGAGACTCTTCGCTGGAACCGAGTCGCTCAGCCGACAAAGCGCGGAGCAACTGCTCGGGGTCGTTGGCGATGTGATTGACCATGTGAATGGCATCTTCTTCGGGGAGGCCCTTGACCTGGTAGTAGAGCGAGAGCAGCTCGCGGGCCTCGGGGCCGTTCATCTGGATGGCCTCGCGCTCGCGTGCGATTTCAGCGTGGTAGATTTCGCGTTCGCTCTTAGCGGCAAGGTAGGCGCCGGAGCCCATGGAAAGCGCGGAGGCGATCATGCCGGAGAGGCCGGCGAGAAGGACATAGTGGCTGGTTTGAGCGGGGTCGCCGAGGGTCGCGCCGGAGACGCCGGAGACGATGCCGAAGATGGCGCCGAGGCCATCATTGACGCCGTAGATGGCGTCGCCGATCCACGCGCCGGGCTGCCTGCGCCCCTGGTTGCGCTTGGCCAGCATCTCTTCCAGCACGGCTTTGGCCGCGATTTTTGGCGCGCCGCCGGGGGCTGTGTAGTGGCCGCGGATCAGTGAGCCGAGTTCGCGATAGTGGTCCCTCTCGTCCTGAATGACGTGCTCAAGGATGGCGACCGAGCCCTCATCGCCGAGAGCTTTCAACTGCTCGCCGTAGCGGGCGATATCACGGCTTTCTTCGATTTCGAGGCGGCGCAGGGCCATGCGCATGCCACCGGCGCGGCTGGCGAGGGAATCGGCCTGGCCGCCGGGGCTGCCGGAGTAGACCGGGTCGGGGCCACCCAGCTCCTTGATTCGGCCGGCCCAGAGAGTGGCGTGCTCGATTTCAGCCTGGGCCAGATGGCGCAGCACTTGCGCGCGAACGGGGTCGGAGTCGCGATCAGCGAGGGTGTTGTAGGTGTGGTAGCCCTCCATCTCGGCTTGCCAGTTGCCTTCGAGGGCGGCAAGGATCTTTTTGTTTCGAGTGCCGCTCAGCATGGCGATGGGCATGGGATAAACCTCGCATCCAAGAAGAGAATAACGGATGGCGCGGCCCAATGGCTGAGAATGGCCCTGTCGCATGTCGGCGTGGTGGGCCAGCCTGCTGCTGTCTCCCGTATAGTGTTGTGTGGGCTGGGGAAGGCCTGTCCGGGAATGACGGAGCAGGCGCCCGATCTTGTACCAGAGAAACACGGGAAAGCAGGAAACACAGTTTATGGCAGAAAACACCAAGACTTCGGCGCCGCTCACGTCGCCGGGCTACTTTATGCCGTTCGTCACTGTCACGGCGCTGTTCCTTACGTTCGGCTTTATTACGACGCTGAACATGTCGCTGGTGCCGCACCTGCGGTCGATCTTCAATGTCGGCTACAAGTCGGCCATGCTGGCGGAGTCGGCGTTCTTTCTGGCTTACTTCGTCTTTTCCGCGCCGACCTCAAAGCTGATCGAGTGGATGGGCTACAAGAAGACGATGGTGATGTCGCTCTTCATTCAGGTGGTGGGCTGCCTGCTCTTCATTCCGGCGGCTAACCTGGTGAACTTCCCGCTCTTCCTGACTGCCTGCTTTGTGGTGGGCGCGGGCGTGACGGCACTGCAGACTTCGGTGAACCCGTACGCTGCGATTCTGGGTCCAGAGGCGAGCGCTCCGGTGCGGCTGACCTTGGCGCAGGCATTCAACTCGATTGGGACGACGGTAGCGCCGATTTTCGCCGGCGCGTTCATCCTGACCGATCCCACGAAGTTTGCCACACCAGCGGCCATTGCGAACACGGTTCGCGCGCCTTACATCGCGATTGCGGGCGCGCTGCTGGTGCTGGGGATCGCCGTGGCGTTTTCCCGCTTACCCCACATTGACCAGCCGCCGTCGTCGCACGCGGCAGAGGGCAAGCAGGCGAGCCGCAGCGTTTGGAGCTACAGGCACACGGTGCTGGGCGCGTTGGGAATCTTCTTTTATGTAGGCGTGGAAGTTGGACTTGCGTCGATCGCGGTGAATTACTTCAAGTCGCAAGGCATGAGTTCGTTCAAGACGGCATCGGACCTGGCGTCGCTCTACTGGTTTGGCGCACTGGTGGGCCGTTTGCTTGGCTCGTGGATTCTGACCAAGGTGCAGTCGGGCAAGCTGCTGGGGATTTTCGGATTCGCGGCGTCCGCGCTGCTGATTATTTCCATGTCGACATCGGGCAATGTGGCTATCTGGACAATGGTGCTGTGCGGCTTCTTCAACTCCATCATGTTCCCGAACATCTTTACGCTGGGCATCGCGGGGTTGGGACCGATGACAAGCAAAGGGTCTGGGCTGATTATGACGGCGATCGTCGGAGGAGCGATTATTCCGGCGTTGCTGGGTGCGGCGGCGGACCGGTGGGGCATCCAGCACGCGTTCGTGATTCCGCTCTTCTGCTACCTCTACATTGCGTGGTACGGGCTGTGGGGATCGAAGCCGGGAAAAGCAGCTGCTAGCTACTAGCCTCTAGCTTCTAGCTGATTCGTGCGAGGCCCTTTGGCGAATGCTGGAGGGCCTTCGAGTTTGTTGCGGGGCGGAATTGAATGCAGGACACGACCCAACTCCGAGCGGAGCGGCGATGAAGCGCAAAGCCAAATCGGATGCAGCGAAGAGGCGCGGAGGGACGTGGCTGATTGTTGTGGCCGCAGTGATTTTCGTGCTGATTCTGATTGTGCGCATGCTCGTGTTTGTGACGCCGCACGGGCGGCATCATTTTTGAGGCGCGCCTGCGGCTGCTTCCACTTCGCGCCACAGATCATCCGAGAGCTTGATTTCGGCCGCGGCGACATTCTCTTCGAGGTGCGCCACCTTGGATGTGCCGGGAATGGGCAGCAAGACAGGCGAGCGGTGCAAGAGCCAGGCCAGCGAGAGTTGCGAGACGGAAACCAGGCGGAAGCCGGCAATACGAATGAGTTCCTGCGCGGCAGACTGCGACCCCACGGACGAAGACCTGTCCGTGGGGACCCCGCTTTGATTTGGCCTCATGAGTTTGCCAGCCGCCAAGGGGTACCAGGGGAGGAAGGCGATGCCGCGGCGCTCGCAGTAGTTCAGCGTTTCCTCGTGGCGGCGGTCGGCGAGCGAGTAGCGATTTTGGACGGAAACGATGGGGACGATCTTCTCGGCTGCTTCGATTTCGGCCGGGGAGACTTCGCTGAGGCCGATGTGGCGGATTTTTCCTTGGTCTTGGAGTTGTTTCAGGGCTCCTAAAGATTCTTCGAGCGGCGTGCGCGGGTCGATGCGGTGCAACTGGTAAAGGTCGATGCGTTCGAGGCGGAGCCGTCGCAGGCTCATTTCCACACATTGAATGAGGTAGCCGGCGCGGCCCACGTACTCGGTTTTGGCGGGGCCCTGGCGGGTGATGCCGCCCTTGGTGGCGATGACCACGCCGGGCGCGTAAGGCGCGAGCGTCTCGCCGATGAGCCGTTCGGCGATTTCAGGGCCATAGGCGTCGGCGGTGTCAATGAGGTTGACGCCGAGATCCACGGCGCGGCGGAGCACGCGGCGGCATTCAGCTTCGTCGGACGGCTCGCCCCACGCGCCTTCGCCGACCAGACGCATGGTTCCGTAGCCGAGACGATGGACGGGCAGATCGCCGCCGATAAGGAATGTGCCACTTGAAGCGGCCGAAATGGTTGGCGAACTCATGTCAGATTTGATGCTAACGGAGATTCCCCACCCTAAACTTTCTCGCTTCGCGATGAAGTTTAGAATGGGGCACCCGAGCCATTCGATTTTGATGCTCATTGCGATTGCGGCGTGGGACAATCCTGTTTGGAGTCGTCTGCGGGTTGTTTCGGACCGCATCCCACCCTAGCGACAAAGACAAACGCGTCGCGAGGGTGGGGCACCCAAAACACCGGGTTGGGAACTGCACGCCGAGCAATTACGTACATTTGAGCACAGCAGGTAAGGAGCGCAACGACATGAGCACGTACACATACCCCAACGCGCAGGCCATCTTCTACCAGCAATACAACGCGGCGCGCCGCGATGAAGTCGTGGGCATTTTGCTGGCGCTGTTCCTGGGCGGATTTGGCGTGCATCACTTTTATCTGCGCCGGACGGGATTGGGGATTCTGTATATCTGCTTCTGCTGGACCGGGATTCCCTCGCTTCTTGGGTTGATTGAGTGCTTCTTCATGCCGGGACGCGTGCGCGAGTTCAACTCGATTCAGGCGGCTGCGATTGCGGCGTCTTTGGGGATTCCGGTGCCGGGGTGGGGACAGGCGCCGGTGAACGTGACCATGAATACGCCGGCCGCAGGCGCTATGCCTCCGGCGGGAGCGATTCCCGGGCCGGTGATCGGTGCGGCCCAATACGCACCGCCGCCGCAGACCCCAGTCGCGGCGTACCCTCCAACTGTTGCTTCGGTTGCGGCCTGCGGGAACTGCCAGCGGGTGAATGCGGCGGGCGCAAGATTCTGCTCCGGGTGCGGGCAGGCGTTGTAGAAGCAGAGATCAGAGAATAGAGGCTAGGGACCGGGGCGGGTTCGGATCGTTCATCGCTTCCATACGCACGATGCGTACAATCCGAATTTGAGGCACCCATGACAACTTACCGCGCCGTCATGTTGACCCGGAAGGGCGGGCCCGAGGTTCTCCAGGTGGTCGATCTGCCGCTGGAGCCTCCTGGTGCGGGCGAATTACGAATTCGCGTTTCGGCAGCCGGAGTAGGCGCAACCGACGTGAGCATGCTCAACGGGAACTACCCGTTTGCTCCCAAGATTCCATTCGTGCCGGGATACGAGGCAGCAGGGGTAGTGGATGCAATCGGCCCAGGCGTGAGCGGCTTTGCGCTGGGGCAGCGGGTGGCCGCGCTCACGGTTTACGGTGGATTTGCGGAGTTTCTGACGCGTGCTGCAGAGCACTTTCTACCCGTGCCAGAGGGCGTGGAAGACCGCGACGCAGCCGCGGTGATTCTGAACTTTGCGACGGCATGGCAAATGATTCATCGCGTAGCGAAAGTGCAAGAGGGCCAGACTGCGCTTGTCACTGGAGCGAGCGGCGGGGTGGGCACCGCCGCTCTGCAACTGCTCAAGCTTGCGGGTTTAAAGACATACGGTGCGGCATCGGCTAGCAAGCACGAGCTCGTGCGCTCACTTGGGGCCATTCCCATCGACTACAAGCAAGGACGCCTGGACACACTTATAAGGCGCGCAGAGCCCGGCGGAGTTGACTTTGTCTTCGATGCGGTTGGCGGACGCAACATTGGCGCGTGCATCGTGCGCTGCGCAAGGGAGGGATGGTTGTCGGCTTTGGCTTCATGGGCGCTCCCGGAGTGTTCGCGAAGATCTCCATGTTCGCGAATCTCTTCGTTGGGGCGCGTCTGCGCGGGCGCCGTGGCGATTTCTACGGCATTTCTGCGCTGTACCGGAAGGACCCCAAGCCGTTTCGCGAAGACATGCCCAAGATCTTTGAATTGCTCAGGAACAAGAAGATCGACCCGGCGATCAAGTACACCTTCCCGCTGCTCGAAGCGAGAAAAGCAATTGAACTGCTGATTTCGGGTACTGCAACGGGGAAAATTGTTCTGACTGGTGGCTCGGAGCGCTGATCCGGAGAATCGAGTTACATGTTTGCGTGGCCGGAGCGCATGGACTCGTTGAATTTGGGCTTGGAGAAGTCGAGAGCAGCTTCGAGCGCTTCCTTGTAATCCGCGGCGCGCTCCATAAGCGCGGGAGTGGCGGCGGCAAATTCGCCTGAGAGCACCATCAATCCTTCACCGGCTTCGTCGCCAGCCATGCGCAGCAGGTCAGTCTCGATGGTGTTAAGGTACTGCGCATCACGCGGATCGGCGATCCAAACCGGCTTGCCTTCGCCGAGCACGCCTGACAGCCAATAAACCTTGCTAAGCAAGTAGCGGAGCCGCTCGTTGTCGTCAGTCTCAGTAAAGATGAACTTCTTTTGCCAGCGGCTGTAGTAGCGCGTGGTGACGGGAACGGGCTGGCGATTGCCGGACTTCACGAATTCAAGCTGCCCCATGTCGACCGTTTTGCGGATGGCGTTGTAGACAAAGGTTTCCGCGTAGGGCTGCTCCATTGCGGGGACGATCTCGGCGAAAGTAAGGGTGACGGCGGCGGAGATCTTGGCGTGGAGGTTATGGACACCGCCGTCGGCCACGTGAATTTCGCCGTGGACGAGGTGGGTATCTGCGCCGGAGGTCGAGGTGTGAAAAGGCCAGCGGAAATCTTTGAATGAGAGCGGCAGGCCACCAAGGGTGACGTAGCAATCGGGGTTCGGATTCTTGAGCCGCTTGGCTTCGCCGGCAAGATGCGCGGTCATTTCGGGCAACAGATTCGGCTTATCGAAGTCGAAGGCGTCGCTTAATTGGAGCTGGAGCGAGCGGCCGAGGGATTCAGCGCCCGGCAGTCCAAGCTCGAAGACGGCGGTGGGATGGCCGCTAAAGTCTGCGCCCTGCTTGACGGAGATAAGGACCAGGCCCGCCTTTGCGGCGGCCGATTCGAGCGATGAGACGAGCGAAGTTTTGAGATCGGAGGTCATGCGTTGGGAAATCCTGGGTGGAAGATTGATGCAGAGACCATTGTAGCTTCTGGCTGCTAGCTTCTAGCCTTTAGCTTTTAGCTCCTAGCTAAAGCGCCGCCAAACGTACTGATGTTGTTTATCGAAGAGCGGAATTGGGCAGCGACGGATGCGCATAATATCTACGCGCGTGCCCGTTTACAATGGCAGTCGTGACGTCAGAAGCCTCGAAACACATCATTCTCGCCGAAAATCTGACCAAAGTTTATGCAGCAGGCCGCATCCAGGTACCCGCAGTGCGCGGAGTTTCGCTGGCGGTCGAGCCCGGCGAGTTTGTGGCCATTGTGGGGCCGTCGGGTTCCGGTAAGTCCACTCTTTTCTATTTGTTAGGCGGACTGACGCGCGCGACTGAGGGGCGCGTAGTGATCGACGGGGTCGATTTTGCCTCGCTCAGCGATGCCGAGCGCACACGGCTGCGGAAACACCGTATCGGCTTTGTTTTCCAGAAGTTCAACCTGCTGCCGACGCTGTCGGCGATGGGCAATATTGAGATTGCGTATACGATCAGCGGGCGCGCCTCGGGTCCAAACGGGGTGCCGATGGATGGGAAGTACCTGGATCACCTGAGTGAAATGCTGGCGATCAAGGGTAGGCTCGATCATCGGCCGTCGGAACTGAGCGGTGGCGAGCAGCAGCGGGTGGCAATTGCGCGGGCGCTTATAACGAGGCCGGCGATTGTGCTGGCAGACGAGCCGACAGGGAACCTGGACACGAAGAACTCCGACGCGGTTCTGCAGATGCTGGTGCGGTCGAACCGGGAGCTGGGCCAAACAACGCTGATGATCACCCACAATCCCGAGGCGGCGGCTATCGCCGGGCGAATCTTGTATATGCGGGATGGGCAGATTGTGCGGGAAGAGGTGGGATCTCGGCCCGCGACGCTTCAGTAGGCTGTCTCCGCCGACCCTTATCCGTACTGATTCGAGCGTTGACTCTACAGGTTTTTCTTGGTATCTTTGAAAGGTTCGCAAGAACGCCGCCTGAAGTGTGTGTGAATTTGGGCGGAGTCAGGAAATTCTCCGAGCAGGTTGGAACAAACGGAGAGATTTCCAAGGCCTGGTGAAATTGGCCGGCCAGACAAGTTTCCGGAATGGCTCTCTTCTTGCGGAGGGCAGGAAACATTCGGCAGTACTTGCATCGGCGGTCCGCGCGTTCCCCCACCTTGGAGGGCTATGCGGGCCGGAATCGACGATACGGCGCTGGCTTTTCCGCAGATTCTGCGGTGAACGACCGGCGAACCGTCGCGATTCTCGTCTGAGAGTGGAACGAAGACAGACGCGAAGCAGCAGGCTGAGGCTTCTCTGTGTGCTTGGGTGGCCGAGTGGCTATTCAAAACCAGAACAGCCCGAAGGGCCGTGTGCGGCTGTGGAGCGGAGATTTACAGGTTCAGGAAGTAAGGAGCTGCGGTTTGCCAACTTTTAATCAACTTGTTCGCAAGGGGCGTACGGCCCCCCGTTACAAGACGGCGTCGCCTGCACTGCAGGCATCGCCGCAGCGGCGTGGCGTGTGCACGCGCGTGTATACGCAAACGCCCAAGAAGCCGAACTCGGCGCTGCGCAAAGTGGCCCGCGTGCGGCTGACCAACGGGATTGAGGTGACGACCTACATTCCCGGCATCGGCCACAACCTGCAGGAGCACTCGATTGTGCTCATTCGCGGTGGCCGCGTGAAGGACCTGCCGGGCGTGCGTTACCACGTGGTGCGGGGAACGCTGGATTCAGTGGGCGTAACGGCCCGCTCGCAGAGCCGGTCGAAGTACGGCGCGAAGCGCGCCAAGGGCGCGGCGAAGTGAGCTCCGCCCCTCCAGGTTTTGGAGGAGAGTCGGGGCGGGTTTAGTGGCAACAAGCGCGAATGCGCGAGGATTTTGAGGATTTATGCCGAGAAAAGGGCACATTGCGAAGCGGGAAGTGGCGGCGGATCCGGTTTACGGATCGACTTTGGTCACCAAGTTTGTGAACTCGATGATGTGGGGCGGCAAGAAGTCGACCGCTCAGGGCATCTTTTACCAGGCGATGAAGAACCTGGAGGAGAAGGGCGGCGGAGACGACGCGCTGAAGCTCTTCAAGAAAGCGGTGGAGAACTGCAAGCCGCTGCTTGAGGTGAAGACGCGGCGTGTGGGCGGCGCCAACTACCAGGTGCCGATCGAAGTGAATGCGGACCGCAGAACCTCGCTGGCTATCCGCTGGCTGATCACCTACGGGCGCAGCCGCGGCGAGAAGGGCATGACCGACAAGCTGAGTAACGAGCTGCTGGACGCGGCAAACGGACGCGGCGCGGCCATGAAGAAAAAGGAAGACGTGCACCGCATGGCGGAGGCCAACAAGGCCTTTGCGCACTACCGGTGGTAGCAGAGCAGGGAACAGGGATTAGGGAATAGGGATCGGACCCGGAGCACCGAGGCGGGCGAGATCGAATCAACGCAAGATCAAACGGCGGGGAAAGACTTCCCGCAAGGAATGGCAATCGTGGCTCGCACCGTACCTCTAAATCGCTGCCGGAACATCGGGATCATGGCGCATATCGACGCCGGAAAGACGACAGCGACAGAACGCATCCTGTTTTATACCGGCATCACGCACCGGCTGGGAGAGGTGCATGAAGGCACGGCGACCATGGATTACATGGAACAGGAGCAGGAGCGCGGCATCACGATTACTTCGGCGGCGACAACCTGCATATGGAACGACGTCCGCATCAATATTATTGATACCCCCGGCCACGTGGACTTTACCGCCGAAGTGGAGCGTAGCCTGCGTGTGCTCGACGGTGCGGTGGCGCTGTTTGATTCCGTCAGCGGCGTGCAGCCGCAGACCGAGACCGTATGGCGGCAGGGCGACAAGTACAAGGTTCCCCGGATTTGCTTCGTCAACAAGATGGACAAGAACGGCGCGGATTTCGAACATGTTCTGGAGACCATCCGCAAGCGCCTGGGCGCGCGGCCCGTGGCGCTGCAGATTCCCGTCGGCGCCGAGGCAAACTTCAAGGGCGTTGTCGATCTGATCGAGATGAAAGCCATTCTCTGGCACGACGAGACCCTGGGCGCCGAGTTTTCAGTCGAGCCGATTCCCGCAGATTTGCAGAAAAAGGCCGAGGCGTTCCGGCTGCAGTTGATTGAAGTCATCGCCGAAACCGACGATGTGCTGCTGGAAAAGTTTCTGGAAGGCGAAACACCAACGGTGGAAGAGCTGAAGTCCGGCATTCGGCAGGCCACCATCGATCTGAAGGTCTTCCCGGTGATTTGCGGAAGCGCCTTCAAGAACAAGGGCATTCAGACGCTGCTTGACGCGGTTGTGGATTACCTGCCCAGCCCGCTCGACAAGCCTCCGGTTGAGGGCATCAATCCCTCCGATCACTCCAAAATTGAAAAGCGCAAGCCTGAAGATAGCGAGCCGCTCTCGGCGCTGGCCTTCAAGATCATCAACGATCCTTACGGCAAACTTTGCTTTGTGCGCGTCTACTCGGGCTCGCTGAAGACCGGCGATACGGTGCTGAATCCGCGCACCGGCAAGACGGATCGCATCGGGCGCCTGGTCAAGATGCACGCCAACAAGCGCGAGGATGTGACCGAGATTCTGGCCGGTGATATTTGCGCCTGCCTGGGTGTCAAGGACCTAAAGACCGGTGACACGCTTTCCGATCCGCATCATCCGATTGCGCTGGGCGCGATCACCTTCCCCGACACGGTAATTTCCGTTGCGATCGAGCCCAAGACAAAAGCTGACCAGGAAAAGATGGCGATGGCGCTGTCGCGACTGGCCGATGAGGATCCGACCTTCAAAGTCCGGACCGATGAAGACAGCGGCCAGACAATCATCAGCGGCATGGGTGAATTGCACCTCGAGATTCTTGTGGACCGCATGAAGCGCGAGCACAAGGTCGAGGCCAATGTCGGTGAGCCAAAGGTTGCGTTCCGCGAGACCATCCGCAAAAAGGCCGAGGCTGAAGGCAAGTACATTCGCCAGACCGGCGGCTCGGGCAATTACGGCCATTGCAAGCTGCGCGTCGAGCCGAACACGCCGGGCGCGGGCTACGAATTCGTCAACGAAATCAAGGGCGGTTCGGTGCCCAGGGAATACATCAAGCCCATCGATCAAGGCGTGCAGGGCGCACTGGAGCTGGGTATTCTGGCCGGCTATCCGATCGTTGACGTGAAGGTGACGCTTTACGACGGCAGCTATCACGAAGTGGACTCGAACGAGATGGCCTTCAAGTTTGCCGGCTCGATCGCGTTCAAGGAAGCGGCGAGGCACGCGTCGCCGGTGCTGCTGGAGCCGGTAATGGCGGTGGAAGTGACGGTGCCCGAGGAGTTCATGGGCGTGATTATCGGCGACATCAACTCGCGCCGCGGGCGGATCGAGGGCATGGAGCATGCCGCCGGCTCGCAGGTGATCCGAGCGATGGTGCCGCTGAAGGAAATGTTTGGCTACGTGAATGAAATTCGCTCGTCCACGCAAGGCCGGGCGTCGTATTCAATGCAGTTTGCGCGCTACGAAGAGGCGCCGCGCATGATCGCCGATGAGATTATCGGCCGCGCGCAAGGCAAGTAAGGTTTTGGGGCTGGAGCCGGACCGCCGGCGCCCCGAGTGGCAACGAGCAGTAAGAGCGATGAAAGGGATTTGGGATTTTTATGGCGAAGGAAAAGTTTGATCGTTCAAAGCCGCACGTGAACGTGGGGACGATCGGGCACATCGATCACGGCAAGACGACGTTGACGGCGGCCATCACCAAGGTATTGCAGAAGCACAACCCGAAGAACGTGTATCGCTCGTTCGACTCGATTGATAACGCGCCGGAAGAGCGGGAACGCGGCATCACGATCGCGACGGCGCACGTGGAGTACGAGACAGCCAACCGTCACTACGCGCACGTGGATTGCCCGGGCCACGCCGACTACATCAAGAACATGATCACCGGCGCAGCGCAGATGGACGGCGCGATTCTGGTGGTTGCGGCGACCGATGGGCCGATGCCGCAGACCAAGGAGCACGTGTTGCTGGCGCGGCAAGTAGGCGTGCCCTGCATCGTGGTGTTCCTGAACAAGTGCGACGCGGTCGAGGACGAAGAGCTGACCGACCTGGTGGAGATGGAAGTGCGCGAGCTGTTGTCGAAGTACCAGTTCCCGGGCGACGACGTGCCGGTGGTACGCGGGTCGGCGCTGGGCGCGTTGAACGGCGAAGCGAAGTGGGAGGCGAAGATCGACGAGCTGATGGAGGCGGTGGACAAGTACGTACCGCGGCCTGACCGCGCGGTTGACCTGCCTTTCCTGATGCCGATCGAAGATATCTTCTCGATCTCCGGACGCGGGACTGTGGTTACGGGCAGGATTGAGCGCGGCAAGGTGAAGGTGGGCGAGGACGTGGAGATCGTGGGCTTCCGCGAGACGCGCAAAACGGTTTGCACGGGCGTGGAGATGTTCAAGAAGCAGCTGGACGAAGGTCTGGCTGGCGACAACGCGGGAATCCTGCTGCGCGGCACGCCGAAGGAAGACGTGGAGCGCGGGATGGTGCTGGCCAAGCCGGCGTCGATTACGCCGCACACGCACTTCAAGAGCACGGTGTACGTGCTGAGCAAGGAAGAGGGCGGGCGTCATACGCCGTTCTTCAAGGGCTACCGGCCGCAGTTCTACTTCCGCACGACGGACGTGACGGGAGTGGCGGAGTTGCCGGCGGGCGTGGAGATGGTGATGCCGGGCGACAACGTGGAATTGACCATCGATCTGATTACGCCGGTGGCCATGGAGAAGGGCCTGCGCTTCGCGATTCGCGAAGGCGGCAGAACTGTGGGCGCGGGAACGATCAGCGAAATCATTAAGTAGGCGCTGGCCGCGCCGGGCGGACCGCCCTTCGGGCGAAAAGCAACGGCGCGACAGAAACTGGGAACGACGAACTGGAATTGAAGGGGCGTCATGGTAGGACAGAGAATTCGAATTCGGTTGAAGGCATACGACTATCGCGTGCTGGACACCTCTACCGGCGAAATTGTGGACACGGCCAAGCGCACCGGAGCAACGGTGGCGGGGCCGATTCCCTTGCCGACGATCAAGAACAAGTATTGCGTGCTGCGCTCGCCCCACGTGGACAAGAAGTCGCGTGAGCAATTCGAGATCCGCACGCATAAACGGCTGATCGACATTCTGGAGCCGACGCAACAGACGGTGGACGCGCTGATGAAGCTCGATCTGCCCGCCGGCGTTGACGTGGAGATCAAGGCGTTCGAAAAGTAACGAAATTACTTTTCGAGCTATCAGCCGTCAGCCCTCAGCTTTCAGCTAATTCGGTGAAGGAATGGGCGAGGACGGCGGAGCGAATATGAAGGCGATGAACGGGAAATCTGTTCAGTGCCTACACACGGAGAGCTGAAAGCTGATGGCTGAAGGCTCGTAGCAATTCCGGCAGTGCGGGAAATTGAAGCCCGCATGATGAGGTGAGGGAAAGATGGCAGTCACAGGGATTCTGGGAAAAAAGATCGGCATGACGCAGGTCTTCGACGAAAAGGGCGACGTGCACCCGATTACGGTGCTGCAGGCCGGCCCGTGCGTGATCACGCAGCTGAAGACAGCGGCGAAGGACGGATACGACGCGGCGCAGATCGGGCTGGTGGAGTTCGTGAAGGCTTCGCGGATGACCAAGGCGCAGACCGGCCACCTGGCGAAGTCGCGAAGCTCCGCCGGTGAAGGTGATCAAGGAAGTGGACGTTGAGGCCGCAGCCGAGGGCACGGCAGAGACCAAGGCCGGCGATCGCGTGCTGGTGGACATTTTTACCGATGCAAAGTTTGTGGATGTGATCGGGACCTCGAAGGGCCGCGGGTTTGCTGGCGTGGTGAAGAGGCACAAGTTTGGCGGCGGACCCAAGTCGCACGGGCACATGTTCCAGGTGCAGGGTTCGATTGGCGCATCGAGCTTTCCGTCGCGCGTTTTTCCCGGCCAGCGCATGCCCGGCCATTTCGGAACGGACCAGGTGACGGTGCGCAACCTGCGCATTCGCGGCATCGATGTGGACGAGAATCTGCTGATGGTTGAAGGAGCGGTTCCGGGACCGCGCGAGGGTTACGTGCTGATCTCGAAGGCCAAGGCTCCGCCGCGCGAGCGCCGTGGCTTTGCCGGATTGGGCACTGTGGATCCGTTGAAGGCTTCGAAGAAGGCAGCGAAGAAGAAGGCATAAGTTCGCGTAGCTAGAAGCTGATTGGAAAAGACGATGGCAAAAGTGGATGTAGTGAATTTGAGCGGCAAGAAAGTGGGCTCGGTGGAGCTGGCCGACGCGGTGTTTGCGCCGGAGCAGGTGAACGAGGCTCTGCTGTGGGAGGCGGTGAAGCATTACCGCGCCTCGCAGCGCCAGGGCACGGCAGCCACCAAGAACCGCAAGCTGGTAGCCGGATCGGGCAAGAAGCTGTGGAAGCAGAAGGGCACGGGCAGGGCGCGCGTGGGATCGGTTCGTTCTCCGCTGTGGCGCCATGGCGGCACCGTGCACGGACCGCAGCCGCGCAGCTACGAGTATCCCTTCCCGCGCAAGAAGCTGCTGGGCGCGCTGCGCTCGGCGCTGGCAGCGAAGCTGGCCGACGGCAAGCTGACCGTGGTGGATTCGCTCGAGATCAAGGAAGGCAAGACCAAGCTCTACCGCGAGGCGTTGAACAAGCTGGACGCGAAGCGGACGGCGCTGCTGGTGGAAAACGGCAAGACGCTGGCGCGGTCGCTGGTGCTGGGCGCGCGCAACCTCAAGGGCGTTGAGCTGGTGCTGAACAACGAGGTTCACCCCTACGATCTGCTGCGCTACGAGCGGGCCATTTTCTCGAAGGCCGCGATTGAGCAGCTGTCCGAGGTGCTCGAGAAGACCGTGTCGCAAACGCAAGCATGAGGCGCGCAAGGCTGCAGCCGAGAAGGAGGTTGCGTAATGCCGACTCTGCACACAGTCATTCGCCGCCCGCGTGATTACCGAAAAGGGGCTGGGCGTGAAGGAAGCCGAGAACACGCTGGTGTTCGAAGTTGCGCCGAACGCCACCAAGACGGAAGTGAAAGAGGCCGTGGAAGCGCTCTTCAAGGTGAAGGTGGACGCGGTACGCACGGCAACTTTTGCCGGCAAGGAGCGCCGGCGCGGCAAGTTCGCGGGCTTCAGGCCGGATTGGAAGAAAGCGTACGTGAAGCTGAAGGCCGGCGAGAAGCTGCCGGAGTACGTGAGCAATCTGTAAGGCAGCTGATCAGCTGTCAGCGTTCAGCATCAGTTTGGAGTGCTGGCAGCGAGAGGAAATATCGGAACTGGTAAGACAGAGTTTCGGAGCAGGATGAGCTGAGAGCTGGACGAGCTGAATAGCTGGCTCTCAAGGAAAACGAAGATGGCAATCAAGACATACAGGCCGATCACGCCGACGTTGCGGTTTCAGACGTCGCTTGAGACCGGCGATCTGACGGCCCAGACGCCGCACAAGCCGCTGGTAACGACGCGCAAGCGCACCGGCGGGCGGCGCAACTCGGGCGACCTGACCATTCGCCATCAAGGCGGCGGGCACAAGCAGAAGCTGCGCCTGATCGACTTCAAGCGCGAGAAGTATGGCGTGCCGGGCAAAGTGGCGACCATCGAGTACGATCCGAACCGGTCGGCGCGCATCGCCCTGGTGAACTACGCCGACGGCGAGAAGCGCTACATCCTGCAGCCGGTAGGGCTGAAGGTGGGAGCGACGGTGACTTCGGGGCCCGAGGCCGACATTCTGATTGGCAACGCGCTGCCGCTCAAGAGCATTCCCGCGGGCACCACGGTGCACGCCATTGAGCTCAAGCCGGGCAAGGGCGCGCAGATGGCGCGATCGGCCGGAGCGCAGGCGCAGTTGGTGGCTAAAGAGGGCGACTACGCCCTGCTCAAGCTGCCTTCCGGCGAGACGCGCAGAGTGCTGGTCGAGTGCATGGCGACGATCGGGCAGGTGGGCAACACGGATCACGAGAACATTTCCATCGGCAAGGCGGGACGCAATCGCTGGATGGGCATCCGGCCGACGAATCGCGGCGTTTCCATGAATCCGGTGGACCATCCGCACGGCGGCGGCGAGGGCAAGACTTCAGGCGGACGCCATCCGGTGACGCCGTGGGGCCAGCCGACACGCGGCTACAAGACGCGCAACAACAAGCGGACGGACGCATTCATCGTCAGCCGCAGAGCGAAGTAGAAAGGCAGCTTCTAGCTACTAGCTTCTAGCTACTAGCTAATGGTTGCTGGATGAAGAATCTGAGGCAATGGCCGGCCGCTAGCGCGATGAAAAGAAAGCTAGAGGCTAGAAGCTAGGAGCTGAGTTTTATGGGACGTTCGACAAAGAAAGGGCCGTTTGTGGATGCGCACCTCATGGTGAAGATCGAGGCGCTGAACAAGGCCAACGACAAGAAAGTGGTGAAGACCTGGACGCGGCGCTCGACGATCTTTCCCGAGTTCGTGGGCCACACCATCGCCGTCCACAACGGCAAGAAATTTGTTCCCGTGTACGTGACCGAGAACATGGTGGGACACAAGCTGGGCGAGTTTGCGCCGACGCGGACATTCAAGGGCCACACCGGCGGCTCGCAAGGGCGTCAACCGCAGAGGCTGTAGCCAAGCCGGCGCCGGCGGCGTAGGCGCAAGGCTGAAAGCTGAAGTTTGAGGAAGGCATGAGTATGGCAGTGGCAACGAGGGAATACAGGGCCGAGGCAAGGTTTCAGCGCGTGTCGCCGCAGAAGGCGCGGCTGGTGCTGGAACTGATCAAGGGGCGCGGAGTGCAGGAGGCGCTGGATACGGCGGCGTTTACCAAGAAGCGCATCGCCCCGGTGGTGCACAAGCTTTTGACTTCGGCGGTGGACAACGCGAAGTATGTGGCCGGCGAAGAGGGCATCGATCTGGACGTGGACAATCTTTACGTCAAGCTGGCGGTGGCCAACGACGGGCCGCGCATGAAGCGCATTCGTCCCGCTCCGATGGGCCGGGCGTATCGCTATCAGCGCAGGCTGACGCACATCATTCTGTCGGTGGCCGAGCGCGAGTCGGCGACGGGCCTGGTGACAAAGGTGGAGGAGCCGGCGGTCGAAGCGCAACAGACGAAGAAGGCCGCGGGCAAAGAAGACGGCGCCGAAGGCAGCAAAAGCGAAATCGAGCAAGCCGGCAGCTACGAAGAAGGCAAAGAAGAAGAGCTAGTCCGGCGACCGAAAGCAGGTCCTGCGGCTACCAGCCAAGAAGAAGTCCGGCAAATAAGCCTGAGAGAGTTTTGAGAGGAAGAAGTATGGGACAAAAAGTCCATCCTTACGGATTCCGGCTGGGAATCAACAAGCCGTGGCGGTCACGCTGGTTCTCGGAGCGCGAGTATGCAAAGCTGCTGGTCGAGGACGTGAAGCTGAAGGCGGAGCTGCGCGAGAAGCTGAAGGCGGCGGGCGTGAGCTCGGTAGAGATCGAGCGGCCGGGCAACAAGCTGCGCTTCCTGATCCGCACCGCGCGGCCGGGCATCGTGATCGGGCGCAAGGGCGCGGAGATCGAGAAGCTCAAGACCGAGCTCGGCAAGCGCACCAACCGCGACGTGTTCATCGACATCATCGAGGTGAACAAGCCGGAGCTGGATGCGCAACTGGTGAGCGAGAACATCGCGCTGCAGCTGGAAAAGCGCGTGAGTTTCCGCCGGGCGATGCGCAAGAGCGTGGACTCGGCGCTGCGCTTCGGCTGCAAGGGAATCAAGGTGCGCGTCTCGGGCCGGTTGAACGGCAATGAAATCGCGCGCTCGGAGTGGTATCTGCAGGGGCGTTTGCCGCTGCACACGCTGCGCGCCGATATCGACTACGGATTTACCGAGGCGCAGACGACGTATGGCGTGATCGGCGTGAAGGTGTGGATCTATCGCGGCGACATTTACGAGCAGAAGCGCCGCCAGGCTCCGCCGGTTGGGAAGACGGTGTTTTAAGAGCAGTTCAGTTCATAGTTCTCAGTTCACAGCTGGCGATGTGAGTCAAGCGTGACGCGGAGCGAGAACTGAGAACTGACGAACTTAGAACTGTGAACTGGTTTTTGAGGGTTTTCGTTATGTTGATGCCAAAGAAGGTGAAGTTTCGCAAGCAGCAGAAGGGCAAGCGCCGCGGCAAGGCGTGGCGCGGTTCCACGCTGTCGTTCGGCGAGTACGGTTTGAAGGTGATGGAGTGCGGTTACATCACGGACCGGCAGATCGAGGCCAGCCGTATCGCCATGACGCGTTTCATCAAGCGCGGCGGCAAGATCTGGCTGCGGCTGTTTCCTGACAAGCCGATCACCAAGAAGCCGGCCGAAGTCCGCATGGGCTCGGGCAAGGGCGCGCTGGACCACTGGGTGGCGGTGGTGCGGCCGGGCAAGATTCTGTTTGAGATGGAAGGCGTGACGCCGGAGCTTGCGGCCGAGGCCATGCGCCTGGCGTCGAACAAGTTGCCGCTGAGGACGAAGTTTGTGCAGCGGCCGGGCGCCGAAAAGACCGCGGCCAAGGCCAAGTAGAAAGCAGCCTAGCCTAGCCTCAGCTCACGTGGACGAACGGCATCGAGTAGATGAAGCTGAAAGCTGGAGCTTAGGAAAAGAAGATGGAACTCGACAAAGATTCGCAATTTGAGCGACGAAGAGCTGAAGCACCAGGAGAAGACCTCCGCGGAGCAGCTCTTCCGGCTTCGCTTCCAGGTGGCGCTGGGGCAGAACGACGGAGTGAAGAAGCTCCGCCAACTGCGCAAGGAGATTGCGCAGATCAAGACTGTGGCGCGCGAGCGCGAGCTGGGCATCCACGGCGAGACGGGGAAGACGAGCAAGCTGCGCCGCGCAGAGCAAGGCTGCAAGACCGAAGACGCGGCGGAAGGGAAGGCTGCGAAGGCGAAAGCCGAAGCCCCCGCCGGCAAAAACGGCGAAGGCGAAGAAGCTGCACCGGGCGAAAGCAAGACCGCGAAGACGAAGACCGCGGCGAGCGCGAAGAAGACAGCGAAAGCGAAGGGGGCGAGCAAATGACGGCGACCAAGAACCAGGCACAGGCGCCAGCGGCGGTAGGCGCGCGGCGCAACGAAAAAGTTGGCCAGGTGGTTTCGACCAAGATGCAGAAGACCATCGTGGTCGCGGTGGAGATGCGCAAGGCCCACGCGAAGTACAAGCGGATTGTGCGCTCGACCAAGAAGTTTTACGCCCACGACGAGCAGAGCTCGGCGCGGATGGGCGACGTGGTGCGCATCCGCGAGACGCGGCCGCTGAGCAAGCTGAAGCGGTGGTCGCTTGAAGAGATTGTGCGGCGTTCGGCGCTGGGCCAGATTGAAGACGCCGTGCTTCCGGGCGAAACCGTTCCCGCTGAGAAGTAAGGCTGCCGAAAGGAGGGCAAACCATGGCTGTGCAAATGAGAACCATGCTCGCGGTGGCCGACAACTCCGGCGCGCGCAAGCTGCAGGTGATTCTGCCGCTGGGCGGCGGGCTGGGCGCGAAGGCCGGGCTCGGCGACGTGGTGACCGCGGCGGTGAAGGAAGCTTCGCCCGACGGCACGGTGAAGAAGGGCAAGGTGGTGAAGGCGGTGATCGTGCGCACGCGCAAGGAGCACCGGCGGCGCGACGGCACCTACATCCGCTTTGACGAGAATGCGGCGGTAGTGATCGGCGACGATCATGAGCCGGTTGGCACGCGCGTTTTCGGGCCGGTGGCCCGCGAACTGCGCGAGAAGAAGTTTTTGAAGATCGTGTCCTTGGCGCCGGAAGTGGTGTAGAGCAGGGTGCAAGTTCACAGTTCGTAGTTCAGCAGTTCGGCAGTGAGCCGCAGCAGGAAGAACTGAGAACTGTGAACTAAGAACTACGAACTGATTTTGGAGAAGAAGATGCCGAGTTTGAGAGATTCATCGCAACGATACGGTCAAGGTGCTCACGGGCTCTGACCGGGGCAAGACGGGCCGCGTGCTGCGCGTTTTCCCCGACAAGGGCGCGGTGCTGGTGGAGCACGTGCGCGTGGTCAAGAAGACGGTTTCGAGCAAGACAGGGCAGCGCACCAAGGGCGGCATCGCCGAGCAGGAGTCGCCGATCAACGTTTCGAACGTGGTGCTGGTGTGCCCCAACTGCGGCCAGGCGCGCGTGGGCCACAAGATCGAGGGCGACATGCGGGTGCGGATTTGCAAGAAGTGCGGGCAGGAGCTGCCCACGAAGAAGTAGAGTACAGTCAGCTTCAGCTTCAGCTTTCAGCTGAGTTGCGCAGTCGCTGAAGCGAGTGAAAGCTGCAGCTGAAGCTGAGCTGAGTCCCTTCCGCAACGGTAAACGAGCTGCGGCAACCAATCCGAGAGCCGGAAGAAAGAGAGTGAAGCAACATGGCGGCAAGGTTGAAAGAGAAGTACCAGAAAGAGATCAAGCAGGCGCTCCAGAAGGAACTGGGGCTGGAGAACGCGATGGCGGTGCCGCGGCTGGACAAGATCGTGATCAACATGGGCCTGGGCGAGGCGACGCAGAACACCAAGCTGCTCGATCCGCTGGTGGCCGATCTGGCGCAGATCGCCGGCCAGAAGCCGGTGACCACGAAGGCCAAGAAGTCGATTGCGGCCTTCAAGGTGCGCGCCGGCAATGTCGATCGGCGCCATGGTCACGCTGCGTTCCGACAAGGCGTACGAGTTTCTGGACCGGCTGATTTCGATTGCGCTGCCGCGGGTGCGCGATTTTCGCGGCGTATCGACCAAGAGTTTCGACGGGCGCGGCAACTACACGCTGGGCCTGCGCGACCAGTTGATTTTCCCGGAGATCGACTACGCGAAGGTGGAAAAGCTGAAGGGCATGAACATCACCATTGTGACCACGGCGAAGGACGACAACCAGGCGCGCGCGCTGCTGCGCCACTTTGGAATGCCGTTCCGGCAGGGGGCGTAAAGACAGCTTCAGCTGTTAGCTTTAGCTTAGCTTGTAGCAGTTGGCGTCGAGCAAACGAATTGAGCTGTTCGGCAGATCGAACGACTGGAGAACTGACTGAAGCTAAGAGCTAATAGCTGTTTGAGGGTTTTATGGCAACTACTGCAAAGAGAGTGAAGGACGCGCGGAAGCCGAAGTTCAGCAGCCGCAAGCACAATCGCTGCCAGCTGTGCGGGCGGCCGCGGGGTTTTCTGCGCAAGTTCGGCGTCTGCCGTTTGTGTTTCCGGGCGCTCGCGCTCAAGGGCGAGATTCCCGGCGTCAACAAGTCGAGCTGGTAGAAAGACAGCTATCAGCTTCTAGCTGCTCAGCTTCTAGCTCTGTGCTGAGTCGATGAGCTGAACTGAGCGAGACTGAGAACTGAGAGCTAAGAACTAAGAGCTGTTTTAACCATTCCCGCTGGTTTCCGCCAGCAGGCGGGCGAACGGGGAATGAAGGAGAAGGAATGAGTCTGACCGATCCTGTAGCAGATTTTCTGGCGCGCATCCGGAATGCGATCCGGGCGCGTCATCAGAAGCTGGATGTTCCGGCTTCGAAGCTGAAGACCGAGATTGCCCGCATTCTCAAGGAAGAGGGCTACATCTCGAACTACAAGACCCAGGAAGAGGAAGGCAAGCTGGTGCTGCGCGTGTACCTGAAGTACGGCGGCACCGAAGCGGCCATCCGCGACCTGGCGCGCGTTTCGCGTCCCGGCTGCCGCGTCTACGTTGGCCGCGACGAGATCAAGCGCGTGCAGGGCGGGCTGGGCATCTCGATTTTGACCACGCCCAAGGGCGTGATGACGGGCCGCCAGGCGCGCCGCGAAGGCGTGGGCGGCGAGTTGCTGTGCGAAGTGTGGTAAGAGGCAGTTCCAGCTCATTAGCTTCGTAGTTCACAGTTGTGCTGACGATCGAGCGGGCTCTGTGAGCTGGACAGCTAAGAGCTGAGAGCTAGAAGCTAGAGGCTGCTTTCCGGCTGCAGTGGAACGA
Source organism: uncultured Acidobacteriaceae bacterium (assembly GCA_963789425.1). Classification (GTDB taxonomy): domain Bacteria; phylum Acidobacteriota; class Terriglobia; order Terriglobales; family Acidobacteriaceae; genus Telmatobacter. Next base: position 295,019 of record CAWBKM010000004.1, read on the forward strand.
GGAGCGGCAACTGCTCCTTCGGGACTCGCAAGCCAAGAAGGATTGAAAGAATGTCGCGTATTGGAAAGAAACCGATCCCGCTGCCGGCGGGCGTGAAGTACAAGGTTGAGGGCAACACCGTGCTGGTGGAGGGCCCCAAGGGCAAGGTCTCGGCGCTGATTGCCGACGGCATCTCGCTGAAGACGGCCGATGGGCATCTGCAGGTGGAGCGCGCGAGCGAGGACAAGGCCGCGCTGCACGGCCTGACGCGCGCGCTGGTGAACAACGCCGTGCACGGCGTGACCAAGGGATGGACGAGGGAACTGGACATCGTGGGCATCGGCTACCGCGCCGAGTTGAAGGGCAAGGGCACGGTGGTGTTCACGCTGGGCTATTCGCATCCCATCGAGTTTCCGCTGCCCACGGGCATCGAAGTGGCGGTCGATCCCAAGCAGACGCACCTGACCATCACCGGCGTTGACCGGCAAAAGGTGGGCCAGGTGGCGGCCGACATGCGCTCGCTGCGCAAGCCGGATCCGTACAAGAACAAGGGTGTGCGCTACTCCGACGAGCGGCTGAAGAAGAAGGCCGGCAAGACGGGAGCGAAGTAAGAGCAGTTCGCAGTGCGTCAGTTGCAGTGATCAGTGGTCGATGCGAAGCAAGCCGACTGACTACGACACTGAACTACGAACTGTGAGCTGCAAAATCCGAACGGGGCCGCGGGGCGGCTCCGCCGATAGGTGAGAGAAGAACATGATTACGCAACACAAGAGAAACGCAATCCGGCAGCGCATTCACGCGCGCATCCGCGAGAAGCTCGCGGGAACGGCGGAGCGGCCGCGGCTGAACGTGTACCGCTCGCTGAACCACATCTATGCGCAGGTCATCGACGACCAGAAGGGCGAGACGCTGGTTTCGGCCTCGACGCATCAAGTTGAAGAGCGGCGGCAACGTGGCGGCGGCGAAAGAGATTGGCAAGGCGGTGGCGGAAAAGGCCGTCGCCAAGGGAATCAAGCAGGTGGTCTTCGATCGCGGAGGCTATCTGTATCACGGTCGCGTGAAGGCGCTGGCCGATGCGGCGCGCGAAGCGGGGCTGGAGTTTTAAAAGCAGCTATTGCTGCTAGCTGATTAGTGATCAGTTTGTGCGAGCTGAGATCAGCTGAAGTTCTGACAAGCTGACAGCTGAACAGCTGAGAAGCTGACAGACGAGAGAGCAATGACGATGTTGACGAAGAAACTCGATGCCAACCAGTACAACCTGAAGGATCAGGTGGTGGCCATCAATCGCGTGACCAAGGTGGTGAAGGGCGGCAAGAACATGTCGTTTGCCGCGCTGGTGGTGGTGGGCGACGCCGCTTCGGGCGTGGTGGGCTACGGTTCGGGCAAGGCCAAGGAAGTTCCCCAGGCCATTCGCAAGGGAATCGAGAGCGGCCAAGAAGAACCTGGTTAGGGTGAACCTGACCGAGACCACGATTCCGCACCAGGTGCTGGGCCGCTTCGGCTCCGGCCAGGTGCTGCTGAAGCCGGCGCCGGAAGGCACGGGCGTGATTGCCGGCGGCGCGGTGCGCGCGGTGATGACCTCGGTCGGCGTGCAGAACGTGCTGACCAAGAGCCTGGGCTCGCCGAACCCGCACAACGTGATCAAGGCCACGTTCGACGCGCTGACGCAGTTGCGCGACAGGGCCGACGTGGCCACGGCGCGCGGCAAGCAGGTGGAGGAACTGTGATGGCGAAGACAAAGAAGATTCGCATTCAGTATTACCGTTCCAAGATCGCCACGCCCACCAAGCACAAGTTGGTGGTCAAGGGGCTGGGCTTTACGCGTCTCAATCAGATCGTCGAGCGCGAGGACACGGACTCCGTGCGGGGCATGGTGAAGGCTGTGCCGCATCTGGTGAGAATTCTTGAGAACTAAGTCGAAAATTCGGAACGCAGTGAATGAGTGAAAAAGTCGAATTGCGGACGCCGAGTCTTACTTTCACACCTTCACTTACTTCACTTACAAACGCGAGTCGGTGGGAATTAAACCCGCCGGCGTTATAGCGAGGGGAACATGGCGAAGAAACTTATCGAATTTGCGGGCGCCAAAGAAAGCCAACACCGGGCGCAAGCGCGTGGGCCGGGGCATGGGATCCGGCATGGGCAAGACATCAACCCGCGGCCACAAGGGCCAGCGTTCGCGCTCCGGCTCGCACATGATGCGCGGCTTTGAAGGCGGCCAGATGCCGCTGCACCGCCGGCTGCCCAAGCGCGGCTTTACCAACATCTTCCGCACCGAGTACACGGTCGTGAATCTGGACCGGATCGCGGAGTTGAAGGTTGCCGAGATCGGTCTCGACGATTACCGCAAGCTGGGCCTGGCGTCGAGCAAGAACGCGCTGATCAAGGTGCTTGGCTCCGGCGAGCTCAAGAAGGCCGTCACCATTCACGCGCACAAGTTTTCAAAGTCGGCGGCGGAAAAGATTGAGAAGGCCGGCGGCAAGGCTGTGGTTGTGGGTGGCGAGACGGCGCCCGCGGCGGCATAAGGAGCGTCACTGCGGCATACATTTGCATGCACAAAATTGGACCGAAGTGAAGGCCCACTTTTGACATGTGACGAAACGCATAGTCCGCGTTTCCCGGGATTGGATAGGCTGAAAAGACCGGGAATCGCCTTAAGATGGGTTCATTGCACGAATCGACCGGCGCTTCGGGCGCCTGAAGCGGATTACCCAATATGCTGGAAAAGTTTCTCAACATCTTCCGGATTCCCGACCTGCGCAAGCGGGTGCTATTCACGCTGGGCATACTGGCCGTTTACCGCTTGGGCGCGTGGATTCCCACGCCGGGCGTGAATTACCGCCAACTGGAACTGCTGTTCAGCCAGCAGGGCGGGTCCGCGCTTGGACTGATGGACCTGTTCAGCGGCGGCACGCTGCGCCGCATGACGATCTTCGCGTTGGGCATCATGCCTTACATCACCGCGTCCATCATCTTTCAGCTTCTGACCGTAGTTTACGAGCCGCTGGCGCGCATTCAGAAGGAAGGCGAGTTGGGCCGGCGCAAGATCACGCAATGGACTCGGTACGTGACCGTCATTCTAGCGGCGCTGCAGGCAATTGGCATTGCGGCCATTCTTACCAAGCAAGGTGTGGTGATGAATCCCGGCCCGGGCTTCATCCTGATGACGGTACTCACGCTGACCACCGGAAGCGCATTCATCATGTGGCTGGGCGAGCAAATTACCGATCGCGGCATTGGCAACGGCATGAGCCTGCTGATTTTTGCCGGCATCGTCGCCGGCCTGCCGCGTGGAATTGCCGATCTTTACCAGAAGGTCCAGACCGATGCCTGGGGTCCGATGACCTTTCTCGTGGTGTTAGGCCTTGTTGCCGGAATGGCGGCGGTGGTGGGCTTCATCGTATTTGTGGAGCGCAGCGAGCGGCGCATTCCCATCCAGAGCGCAAGGCGCATTGTGGGCCGGCGCATGATGGGTGGAGCCTCGAGCCATCTGCCGTTGAAAGTGAACTCCGGCGGCGTGATGCCGATCATCTTCGCCAGCTCGATTCTTTCGGCGCCTTTGTTATTTGGGCAGGTGGAATGGGTGCAGAACAATCGCCTTTTGCAGCCCATCATGCAGGCGCTTACGCCAGGCTACCCCTGGTATGAGTTGCTGAACATCCTGTTCATCATCTTCTTTGCTTATTTCTACGTTTCCATCGTGATGCGGCCGGACGATATCGCCGATAACTTCCGCAAGTCGGGTTCATTTATCCCCGGAATCCGGCCCGGCAAGCGCACGTCCGATTTCATCAACGACATTTTGACGCGCATCACGCTGGTGGGCGCGATTTACCTGATTCTGGTTCAAATGGTGCCCACCTTCCTCATTTCGGGCATCCGCTTCGACAAGATTTGGCTTATCGGGAGGTTATTCGAGAATCTTCCAAACTGGATGATTCACGGAATGAACGTCAACTTCTACTTTGGCGGCACATCACTGCTGATCGTGGTGGGTGTGGCCATGGATACGGTAAACCAGATCGAATCGCAGCTGATCATGCGTCACTATGACGGCTTTTCCCCGCGGTCCGGTCGCATCCGCGGAAGGAAAACCTGGTAATGTCGTCACCTGTTTCATCTGAGACTCAAATGGAACCTGGCCGGGCAACGGAATCCAATACCGTTCCCGGCCCGATTCTTTTATTGGGCGCGCCGGGCGTGGGCAAGGGAACCCAGGCCAAGGAGCTCGTCAAGCTTTGGAATATCCCGCAAATCTCCACCGGAGACCTGCTCCGCGGCAACGTGGCCCGAGGCACGAACCTGGGCAAGACCGCCAAAGAGATCATGGCCCGGGGCGAGCTGGTGCCGGATTCGCTGGTTGACGAGATGGTCGCGGCAAGACTGCTGGAGCCGGATACGGCCAGGGGCTACATTCTGGACGGCTTCCCGCGAACCCTGGGGCAGGCCCACTGGCTCGACGGCCGGCTGGCGGCGCAAATCGAGTCATTGCCAGTAGTTGCGGTCAGCATCCAAGTGAACTATAATCAATTATTGCGCCGCATAACGGGGCGCCGGAATTGTCCTGTTTGCCAGACCATCTACAACGTCTATATGCGCCCGCCGCAGCGGGAAGGTTTTTGCGACGTTGAAGGTGCGGAGCTGGTCCAGCGAGCCGACGACACGGAAGAGGTTTTCAAGGAGCGCATGCGCGCTTACGAAGCCCTTACTCGGCCCGTCGTCGAACACTACCGGGAACTGGGACGATTTGCGGAAGTCGATGGTGACCGGCCGATCCCGGAGATCGCAGCCGGAATAGTTTCCGTCGTTGAACGGTTGCGCCAGGCAGCGTAACTGCAACGGCGGGTTTGTGTGTAAGGTGGTTCATCGTACGCAGTTCGTAGTTCACAGCGGGGTGATGCTGGAACCGAATCTTGCGACATTGAACTGATAACTGTGAACTGAGAACTGGTTTTTTCATGGCTGTTGTACTGAAGTCGTCGCAAGAGATCGAGAAGATGCGCCGCGCGGGCCACATGGTTCGTGAGGTCTTGGAACTGGTGCGCAGCAAGGTGAAACCGGGCGCCACCACATACGATCTGGAAAAGTCGGCAGAAGAGCGCGTGAAAGAACTGGGTGTGAAGGCTGCTTTCAAGGGGTACCACGGCTTCCCCTGCGTGCTTTGCACCTCGGTCAACAGCGAAGTGGTGCACGGCATTCCCTCGCCGAAGCGGGTCCTGAAGGAAGGGGACATCGTTTCGGTCGACTTTGGCCTGGTGGTCGACGGCTATTACGGCGATGCGGCAATCACCGTTCCGGTGGGATCGATCGACGCCAACGCCGCGCGGCTCCTGAAGGCGACGGAAGACTCGCTCAAGGCGGGCATTGCAGCGGTTAAGCCGGGTGCGACTCTGGGCGATGTGGGAGCTGCTGTACAGAACGTGGTCGAGGGTGAAGGGTTTTCAGTGGTGCGGGACTTTGTGGGGCACGGAATTGGCGTGCACATGCACGAGGATCCGCAGGTGCCGAACTTTGGCGAAGCCGGCCAGGGCATGAAGCTGAAAGTGGGAATGGTCATCGCGATCGAGCCCATGGTGAATGCCGGAAAGCCGGATGTGCAAGTGCTGGACGACGGCTGGACAGCCGTGGCCAGCGATGGAAGCATGAGCGCTCATTTTGAGCACACGGTTGCGGTGACTGCAACTGGAGCAAGGATTCTGACGGAGTAGCGATACTCCCGTCTTAAAATGTGAAGGCGCGGGAAGCGCCAGAAGTGGACACTGATTGTCGAAGGAAGATGCGATTGAGGTCATGGCAACGGTCGTTGAGACGTTGCCTAATGCGATGTTCAAGGTCAAGCTCGAGACCAATCACGAGGTCTTGGCGCATGTTTCGGGAAGAATGCGCAAGAACTTCATCCGGATTTTGCCCGGCGACCGCGTGGCCGTTGAGCTAAGTCCGTACGACCTGAATCGCGGGCGGATTGTGTACAGGTACAAGTAACTAGCGGCGAGGAGCCGGAGATTTCCCCGCGCCTTGACGATTGCGCGGAGAGGGGTAACAGCAATGAAAGTTCGGGCATCGGTGAAAAAGATTTGCGTCAAGTGCAAGGTGATTACTCGCAATGGAGTGGTACGCGTGATCTGCGAGAACCCGAAGCACAAGCAGCGTCAGGGATAAGTCAGGCCTGGCAAGAATGGGAGACTTCCACGGAAGCATGAGGCTAGTTAGCCGGAGTCAAGGCTTGCGATGAACCTCGGAAGTTGCTCCTTGTAACCCGTGCGAGCCGGCTGAGGCCGGAGGCACACAACGAGAGAAGGAAACCGAGAATGGCACGTATTGCTGGCGTCGATCTGCCCCGCAACAAGCAGGCCCGGATCGCGCTCACTTATATCTTTGGGATCGGGCAGCCCCGCGCCCTCAAGATTCTGGACAAGGCGAACGTAGACGCCTTCAAAAAGATCCAGGATCTGGGCGAGGAAGAGGTTAACCGCATCCGCCAGGTCATTGAGGACCAGGGCGACGTCGAAGGCGACCTGCGCAAGGACGTCTCGATGCACATCAAGCGCCTCATCGACATTCAGAGCTATCGCGGCTTGCGCCACAGGAAGTCGCTGCCGGTGCGCGGTCAGCGCACCCACACCAATGCCCGCACTCGCAAGGGCCCGCGTAAGGGCACGATTGCCGGCAAGAAGAAAGCGAGTGCGAAGACCTAATGGCGAAACCAGAGCAGAAGCCCGAAGCCGGCAAGAAGGGCAAGACCAAAAAATTCAAGAAGCGCGAGCGCAAGAATGTGCCGTTCGGGATTGCGTACATTCAGGCCTCGTTCAACAACACGATCGTGACCATCACCGACCAGATGGGCAACACGCTGAGCTGGAAGAGCTCGGGCTCGCTGGGATTCCGCGGATCACGCAAAGGTACGCCCTTCGCGGCCCAGCAGGCGGCTTCAAACGCCGCCAGCATGGCTCGCGATCACGGCGTGCGCGCCGTGGAGGTTCGAGTCGCCGGTCCGGGTTCGGGCCGCGAGTCGGCCATCCGTGCGCTGGCTGCCGCGGGCATAGAGGTGAAAGTCATCCGCGACGTAACGCCGGTGCCGCACAACGGCTGCCGGCCGCCGAAGCGGCGTCGCGTCTAAGACGCGGCTCAACAACGGGCCGGGACGAAGTCCACATTGGACGTAAACCGGCCGACATCCGAAGTCAGGAGAAGCAATGGCACGTTATACCGGAGCAGTTTGCCGCCTTTGCCGACGCGAAGGCACAAAGTTATTCTTGAAGGGCACCAAGTGCACCTCTGACCGCTGCCCGCTGGAGAAGCGCAACTTCCCGCCCGGGCAGCACGGCAAAGACCGCAAAGCCAAGATCGTAGGCTATGGCCTGCAGCTGCATGAAAAGCAGAAGGCCAAACGCATGTACTTTACGCTGGAGAGCCAGTTCCGCGAGTACTACGAGAAGGCCAGCCGTTCCACCGGTGTCACCGGCGAGTTGCTCATCCAGCAATTGGAGCGGCGCCTCGACAACGTGACGTACCGGCTGGGATTTGCCATCTCGCGCCGCCAGGCCCGGCAGTTGCTTCGCCACGGGCACGTAACGGTGAATGGACGCAAGGTCAACATTCCCTCGTATCAGGTGAATGCGGGCGACGTGATTGCTGTCCGCGACAACGCCAAGAAGTTGCTGATTGTGGAGCAGGCCTCGCAGTATGCCGCGCAGAATCCTGTTCCGAGTTGGCTGGAAGCGAACTTTGAAAACCTGTCCGGGCGGGTACTGCATTTGCCCAAGCGCGCGGACGTCAACCTGCCGATCAATGAACAGTTGATCGTCGAGCTGTACTCGAAGTAACAGCTGTTAGCCAATCACTAAGAGCTGAATTTCAATCGAAGGAGAACTTGCGCGGCCGCCGCAAAATGCATCGCGACGCACATGCCGTGCGGGAAACGAGAGACCTATATGTTGTGGAGAGGATTTCAAAAACCGAAGCGCCTTGCAGTCGATGCGGAGACGCTTACTGACACTTACGGGAAGTTCAGCGCCCAGCCTTTTGAGCGCGGCTTCGGCACGACCATCGGCAACGCGTTGCGGCGCACACTACTTAGCTCCATTGAGGGCGCAGCGGTCACGGCGGTTCGCATTGAAGGCGTGCTGCACGAGTTCCAGTCCATCACCGGCGTGGTTGAAGATGCCACCGACATTATTCTCAACCTCAAGCAGATTCCGTTCAAGCTCCAAGGCGAGGGCCCCAAGGCGCTGTACCTGCGCGCCGACCAGCCAGGCCCGGTGACCAGCGGCATGATTGAGGCCGACAGCGACGTCGAAATCCTCGATAAGAACGTGTACATCGCGACTCTGTCGGAAAGCGGCAAGCTGGACATGGAGATGCGTCTCAAGCGCGGTCGCGGCTATGTCTCGGCCGATAAGAATTTCGATGCCGACCTGGGGCTTGGTTTCATTCCCGTGGACTCAGTGCACTCGCCAGTGCGCCGCGTAAATTACGCCGTCGACGCCGCTCGTCTGGGCCAGATCACGGACTTCGACAAGCTGACTCTCGAAGTGTGGACCAACGGCGCCGTGCTGTCTGCCGATGCTATCGGCCTGGCTGCCAAGCTGCTCAAGGACCACATGAACATCTTTATCAACTTCGAGGAGGAAATCGAAGCGGAAGCGCGCGGCGATGAAGGCCGCATCCTGCTCCGCAACGACAATCTCAACCGTTCCGTGGAAGAGCTTGAGCTTTCGGTTCGCAGCTACAACTGCCTGAAGAACGCCAACATTCAGACCATCGGCGAGCTGGTGCAGAAGACTGAGGCTGAAATGCTGAAGACCAAGAACTTCGGCCGCAAAAGCCTGAACGAAATCAAGGAAATCCTGGCTCAGATGGGCCTATCACTGGGCATGAAGATCGACGAGCAGGGCAATGCGGTTCCGGGACCGACGAGCATCCCGCCGCAGACAGCGCTGGCCGCGGGCTTTGGCCGCTTTGACGATGAAGAGGAGCCTCTGGATTCAGTGGATCTGCAGTTGCCCACCGAAACGGAGAATTTCTAAGGACAAGCTTTCAGCTTTTAGCACTTAACTTTTAGCTCTTCTGCGCTGGTCAAGAGAATCAAGTTCAGCGCAGGGAGCTAGGAGTCGGCAGCTAAAGCGGCAGGCCAAAATCGAAAGAGAGTTTTATCATGCGCCATCGCAATGCAGGTTTTAAACTCGGACGCAACACCAGCCATCGCCGCGCGCTTTTGCGGAACCTGGTCACGTCCGTTATCGTTGAGGACCGCGTGCAGACCACCGTGGCGAAAGCCAAGGCAGTCCGTCCGCTCGTCGAAAAGATGATTACCCTGGGCAAGAAGGGTGACCTTCACGCGCGCCGTCAGGCGCACGCCTTTCTTTGCACCGACGACGCCGTCAAGAGGCTTTTTGATGTCGTGGCTCCGCGCTACGGCGACCGCAACGGCGGCTATTTGAGAATCATTCGCACTGGCTTCCAGCAGGGTGACGGCGCTGCCAAGGCGTTCATCGAATTGCTGGGCGCCGAAAAGCAGCTTGAAGTCAAGCGCCAGAAGCGTGCCGACCTCAAGGCCAAAAAGCGCGCCGACCTAGAGAAGCAACTTGAAGAGCAGAAAAAAGACGGGGAAGAACCCGACGGCGGCGAAAAGGCCGCATAAGCCTGGGCATCTTAGGTGTTTCGTGAAAAAAACAAGCGGGCATATCTCAATTGAGGTATGCCCGCTTCTTTTTGAGCTTCTCACTTTAGCGACTACGAACGGAGCACTGCTGATTTGCTTCTCTCTTCAATCGCTTCCCTTGCGACCGTCTTGCGCACAACCTCAATGTCATCGAGATCTACTTCCAAGGAGAAGCTTTGCTTGGTTGCAGCGAGGGTGATGACGACTTTGCATTGATGACGCAGCTCGGTCACGATTCCCTCCACCCCCTCGAATACGCCACGCTTTACGCGCACCATTTCTCCGATGGAAACTGTGGGATGGGGACGCAAGATGCATCCACTGGCCAAGCCAGCGCGGATTCTCTCGATTTCTAGGGCGCTTACTGTCTCGCCTACACCGCTTCCAAGCAGTCGCAGAACGCCTGGCGCGCTCACGACCGAAATTCGTGCCTCGCGCTCGAAGCGGACAAAAATATACCCGGTAAAGAGAGGGCGCTCGAGATCGACTACCCGATCGGTCCATTTGGAACGCACGGAGTAAAGCGGGAGATAGTGTTCCAGGGAGCGGGCCATCAGGTGTTGCGCGACGCGTTTTTCGTGGTTCGCGACGACATGGAGAACACGCCAGGGGCTATCGAACATCGCACGCTCCGATGAATACTTCGCAGGTCAGGAAAAGCTTCAAAGGTTCCACTCGCTATGCCGGCTGCGCAGTGCTCGTCGGTCTTTCGATGAGCTGTCAACCGCAAAGATTGGCGTTCGTGCAAATGTATTCAGCAGCATCGGAAACGATATTGCCTGGGCGACAGTGCAAGTATAGCTCAGAATCCTGGGTAAATTGTCTCCGGCCAACAAGGCTCTTGGCTAAGATCGGGAAACTGGCGGTCACGTGAATTCTGGCACATTCTGGACGATAAGAGCCGGCGTCAAAACACACTCCGGCCAGGAGAGGCATGGCCAGCCAGTACTTCATTAGTTGAAAAAGATTGTTCGCCGCACACTGCAGGACGCAGGGGACGAAAGGCGCGCAGGAGATAGTTTAAGGAGTGTTTAATCTATTTGACAATTCTGTTAACCGATTGGACGACTCACTGCGATTGAACGCTCGTTCGATAACACGAAAAATCAATTTGTCTCAATCGTGGCGTGCCGACGCTCGTCATGTGCCGTAATACGCTTGAGCAAGTGGATGCTTGGACTGTAATCCGGAACAAGCTCCTTAAGCGCGATCACCAAACGGCCCGTATCCCGCGTCTCGCAGATTTCATGTAGCCCTTCGAGCCAAGTCCGCATGTCCTGCTCGGGAACGCCATTGCCGACAAACATCCGAATCTTGTCATGCTTCGACGGCACAGTATCTTCGAGCATTGTGGTGAGTTCTTCTGAGATTTTTTCACCTGGGCGCGTGCCGGTGAATTCGATCTTGATATCTTCGTCAGGACGGAGGCCCGACAGGAGAATCAGTTGCCTGGCAAGATCAACAATCTTCACCGGTTGCCCCATGTCGAGAACACAGATCTGGCCGCCTCTGGCGATCGCCAGGGATTGGAGCACAAGCTGGCAAGCCTCGGGAATGGTCATAAAGAAGCGGCGCATTTCAGAATGCGTAACCGTAACGGGACCCCCGGCTGCAATCTGCTTTTTGAAGATCGGAATCACGCTGCCGTTCGAACCCAGCACGTTACCGAAACGGACGGCCACGAATCTTGTACGGCCATTCTGCAGCGCCAACAGGATCAGTTCGGCGATGCGCTTTGTCGCGCCCATTACATTTGTCGGCCGAACTGCCTTGTCCGAAGAAATCAGCAGAAAGTCTTCGACGCCATGCTCAGCAGCCGCGACGGCCACGTTGTGGGTGCCGAAAATGTTGTTCTCGATAGCCTCAAACACATGAGTTTCCATGAGCGGAACGTGCTTGTAGGCTGCGGCGTGGTAAACCACCTCCGGTTTGTAGAGCTGAAAGATTTCGTTCAAGCGTTCGCGATTCTGAATACTTCCAATCTCGGGGTAAAAGGGAACGCGAGGAAAAGACTGAAGCATTTCGCGGTCGATTTCAAATAGAGCAGATTCCGCAATCTCGAATCCGACGATGCCTGCAGGATGGAAGCGCGCAATTTGGCGGCACAGTTCGAATCCGATCGATCCCGCTGCGCCCGTAACAAGGACAACCTTGCCTTCCAATGTGCTCCTGATCGAGCCCTCTTCCAGGTGCACAGGGGTGCGCCCCAACAAATCTTCAACTGCAACTTCACGGATCTGGCCGGCCAGGCCGCGCCCTTCAATTACCTCTTCCAATCCCGGCACGGTTTTGAACTCAGCGCCGGTGGTTTGACATAACTCCAAAATCCTCGTCATCTCAAGGCCAGTCGCAGACGGAATGGCGATGAGCACAGCAGCTATTTTTTGCCGCGCAACAACCGCGCCGATCGTGTCGCCGGTTCCGAGCACCGGCACGCCGGCGATGCGCAGGCCAACCTTGTTGGAATCATCGTCAATGAAGCCGCACACTCGATAAGCCAGTCTCGAGTTGTTGCGAATTTCCCTTAGAAGCGTATTGCCCGCGTCGCCCGCGCCGTAGATCAGAGTTCTTTTCAGCGAGGCCTTACTACTCCCATATTGCGAGCTAAACCTCGACGTTGCACGAGCTAAAAGCCGGAGACCGCACGTCCCGAAGAAACAGACCATCAAATCGAGAACGTAGATGGATCGCGGAAAGCCCGGAGGCGCCAGCCAGCGAATGAAGAAGAAGCCAATGATTGAGGCGATGATGTTTGCAACTGAAATCCTAATCAGATCGATTGCGGACACATAACGCCAAAAGCCTCGATCGAGCTTTGCCGCATAGAATACGAAGAACTTAGTAGGCAGCCATATCGCAAGTGCATATGGAAGATAGCGGAGATAGAATGCCGGCACGCTGAAATCGAATCGCAGCAAAAACGCTGCTGCGGCCGAGGCCGCAAAGATCCCGGCCTGCGTCGCCCAGATGAGAATGCGGCGAACAGCGATGTTCCGAATAAGAAATCCGGTTTCCTTTTTCATGTTCAATTACTCACTTTCGGAAACACGCAACTCGGAAAGAGAATTCAGAGGAACAATTCACGAGAAAGCCCGGTTGACTTGCCAATCGCGTTAATCCTGGGAAGCCAGTCTCGAAGTAGTCCAATCCCGGCCTGCTTCAAATCGAAGTGCCAGATAAACGAGCGGGATGACGGCGACCACGGCGAATATGGGTGCAGCTTGGGAATCATGCGAAGCAGCCCAAGCTAGCGGAAACAACCATCCGATGTTGATTGCAGCGACAGCCAAGGTAACTTTTGCATGACTGCCAAAAGCCTCGGCAGCATGCTGATACGCATGACTGCGATGAGCCTCGTACCAGCGCGCGCGCATGAACATGCGGTGGAACAGAGTTACGGTGGCGTCCACAACAAATGCGGCCAGCAGAATCAGCCAGGGCCAAACGAGTGTGGAATTTGTTTTCGAGAAAAAGATCGCGAGCGTGCCCAGCGTGAAGCCGAGGAATCCACTTCCCACGTCACCCATGAAGATTTTGGCGGGTGGCCAGTTCCAAACCAGAAAGCCTAGACTCGCGGCACAGAGCAGTAACGTAAGCTGCGCACCGCTGAGCAATCCATTGCGGAGCAAAAGGGATGCGCCAAGCCCGCTCACACAAGCGGCTTCCATGCCGGCCAATCCGTCAATACCGTCCATGAAGTTGAAAAGGTTTGTAAGCCAGACCAACGCAACGAATGCGGCGAACCTGCGAACCCAGGCCGAAAGATCGCTGCCGCCACCGGACTGCGCGTTCCGCATTGCATCGAGACACCAAATAGCCCATGCGGCAGCGAGTGAGTGAACCACGAGGCGAGGCCATCGAGCCAATTTGAAGCGGTCATCAAGAAAACCGACGATTGCGATGGCGAGACCACCTCCGATCAGAGCCCATGCTAGCCGATCAGGAATAAGGCGTTTCTCAAGAAACCAACAAACTGCCGACAAAAAAGCTACGACGATTCCCACTCCGCCGCCGCGCGGAACGGGAACTTTGTGCGAGCCGCGAGCGTTCGGGAGATCGATCAATCCGTGCTGGACGAACAGCCTGCGAAGGCCGGCAGTGATAAGAGCCGAAGCGAGGAAGACCAGAACGAAGATTCTCATCAAACTGCCTTCGTTCGAGCTGACTGGAGGGGTTGCCGATACCATCGAGCAGTTTCGGCCAATCCTTCGTCAAGGGTCATGGGTGGATTCCATTCCAGTAACCGTTGCGCGCGGCCGGAGTCGATTACAAGCGAATCCAAAACCCTGCTTGCCGCGTCTTGCTTCGAAGCGAGCCTTGCTGCGAAACGAAATAAACCCTCTGGAATGGGGAAAAGCCTCAAGGGCCGATCCAGAAATCGCGCCAATCGAGTGATCAACTCGCGTGTCGATACATCCTCAGAATCTTTCACCAGGAAAGTTCGTCCAGCAGTTTCAGGATGGTCGACGCATCGCGCCAGAAAATCGGCAAGATTTTCGACGCCGACTATGCTGCGGCAGTTCGTTGTCTTAGGCCAGGGGAGCAATAGGGCCCGATCGACAAGCTTGATGAGCCGCAAAAAATTTCCACCCACTCCGGGGCCATAGACAAGCGGCGGGCGGACAATGACCACTTCGAGGCCGGTTCCCGCCGCAACTGCGCGAAGCGCCTCCTCTCCCTCCCATTTCGAAATCGAATATGGATCCTCAGGATTGGAAGGTGTGTCCTCGGACAATGGTTTGTCGGAGGTCGACTCGCCGTGGACCTTTACCGTGCTTACAAAGATGAGCCGCCGAACGCCAGCGGCAGCCGCAGCGAGGGCAATAGATTTGGTCCCATTCACATTTACTTTTCTGAATTCCTCCAACGGATCGCGGGCCGACTCTCTCATCATGTGAACGCGAGCCGCAAGGTGCACAACAACAGATGCGCCAGAGAGCGAATCTAGCAGTTTCGGATTCGTGCCCAGGTCACCAAGAAGGGAAACCTCGTTCAATCCCGGAATCGCCTGCTGCAGCTCTGGCCAAATTCTGAGATCCCGGACCCCGGCAATGGGACTGAATCCTGATGCGATGAGCGTGCGGCAAACATATCTTCCCACGAATCCGTTCGCGCCCGTCACCAATACTCGTTCATTCATGCCGGCTCATCTGGAAATGCATCGTTCATTGCCGCCGTTCAATCGGAGTCAATCGGGCATTCATCTCAGCAAGCGCTCTTCGATTCCAAACCAAGGGCTTGCATGACTCGCGTCACTCCAGCGGGCTTGTCGTAGCTTTGGATGAAGGCCTCGCGGCCGTTCCGCCCCTTTTCCGTGATCTCTTCAGGATGATCAAGGAGATGCACGAGCAACGACCTCACGCCGTCTTCATCGCCGCAATCAAAGTGCCAGCCACAATCGAATCGTCGGATGAGAAGGGTGGGCGTGGCCGCCGCTGGACCGATGAAGAGGACTGGCCTCCCCGCCGCCATCAGGCCATAGATCTTGCTTGGGACAACAGCGCCGACGGTCGCTGGCTGCTGTGTAACAAGGCCCACGTGGCCCCCGGCGAGGCTCGCACCCAAATCCTGCAAAGGAGCGTAACCCAGAAATGAAACATTCTTAATGCCGCGCTTCCGGCAGAAATCGGTTAGCTCTCTGCGAGCCATGCCGCCGCCCGCGAAAACAAACAGAAAATCGGGAGAATTTGCCAAGCGTTCCATCACGGCGCGGATGGTCGCCACCTCGTGCACCAGCCCAAGATTTCCGGAATAGAGAATGCGCAGTGGCCGTTGCTCGGGAAACGGCAAAGGCTTAATCGCTTGTCCATCGGCCCAATTTTCAGCAACCACGATTCGATCTTCGGCAATCCGATGTTGCAGCAGGCGCGTTTTCATGCAAGGTCCGAGAGCGATGACCGTGTTCGCCCGGCGCCGAGGAAAATTCAACATCGGAGATGTCCACGCCGCAACGGGAATGTCCAGGGCGATGGCGACGTCCGGATACACATCCATCTCCCACGCCACGTGACGGCACCCGCGTATCCGTTGTACCAACCAGCCGATCCACGCCAGCCCTGGCGGAGCTGTGAGCGTTAAGACAACATCCGGTTTTGAAATCCAGAGCGCTCTCCATAGTGCCCCCGCATAGAACGTTGCATAGGAGAGAAGCTTCTTCGCTTTGCTTTGCGAAAAGATCGCGGTCCTAACCCTGACCACGCGTATCGTCCCGCTGCCGGTGGAATGCTCTCTGATTGCGTCGGGAATGTCGGGCTGATCGGCGGCGGGCGCTGCATCTTCTGCCGCAGCGTAACCAGTAGTGCCGCAGATTACACGGACATCGTTGCCTGCCGCCGCGGCTCCATCGGCGAAATCAGATAAGAACTGCCCAACCGCCGACTGATCCTGGCCAAAGAACTGACTGATAACGATGATTCTTGCGCGAGAAGCCAATCCAATTGGAGGTTGTACGGTCTGGGATCCGCTTTGAGTCTCTCGCACGAAAGGTCAACTTTCACGGCACTGTTGTCAGGCAAGAACACAGTCCGGTTTCGGCCCGTACCCGAGAATCCAGTCGTACACCTCGGTCATTGCCCTTCCGATGCGCTGCCATTGGTAGCGTTCTTCAACAAGACATCGCCCGTTGCGGCCCATTGCTTCGCGCGCTCGCTCCGTCACGGAAAACAATTGGCGCATTGCCGTCGCGATGCTTCTCGCGTCTGGATCCATGAAGATAGCCGCCCCCACTTTGGCCCCCTCGGGAAGATTGCATTCGCGGGTCATAAGGACCGGCAGTCCCCACGACCAAGCTTCGAGAATGCTTACGGGCTGGCCTTCACTTTCGCTGGGCAGAATGAATGCGGATGCCGTGCCAAGGCAGCGTTCCTTGTCGGCGCCGAACTGCGGTCCGAGGAAATCGACGCTGGAACGAACCTGAAGCTGGTCCGCGAGCCGTTCCAATTCAGTGCGATGGTTATTCTGGTCCCATCCGGCAATCGTCAGACGCCAGCCGGCCGCCGCCGCTTCGTTGCGAACCGCTCTCCAGGCCTCGATCAAGCTGCGCAGTCCTTTAGAAGGATGAATTCTTCCCAGATAAAGAAGTGATAGGCCCTGCGCCGACTGCTTGCGAACCACATCATTCCGCAATGTTGCGCCATTCGGAATTACGCAGATTGGATTCTTCAATCCGTAGTCGCGGAATGACTCCGCTTCGGCAGCATTCAAGGCGTGGAGGCACGCCGCATGGCGCAGATGCTCATTTTCATAGAGCAGAGCGGCGACCCGTTTTTTCCATCGCGAATTTTGCAGCGCCCACGGCTTAAGCAGGCCATGCGGGCTGACTACGATAGGGTCTCGTCCCCCGCGACCAGCGTGGGGCAACGACCGACGGATACGTCCAGATGCCATGGACGTGAAGAACGTCCGCATTCCATGTTTCTAATGCAGCCGCCAGCCCCGGTGCATAGCCGAAGAGTCGCGGTCCGTGGGTGGGAAATGTCCTGATGGACACGTCGCCCCAAAGCGGCTTATCAATTCTTGTATAGGAATCGCGAGCGCTGAAGGCCACGGGGAAATATCGCTTCTCCGCGGTAATGGCGACGGTAAGATTACGCATTGCATCGAAGATACCGCCATTCATCCTCGAGATTGAATTGGTCAGGACGGCTAGTCGAATTTGTGAATTGGACATGTCGCTCAGCGAATAGAGAAAAGGGTTGGCTGCCCAATCAAGGCGGAACACTCGCAAACTCAGGCGCTCTCCCGCAAACCCAGGTACTCCGCGCCGCGCGCGACGGCTTGGAGATAGCCTTGGACTTCCAGATCCATTCTGCAGTGCTGTTCGACGATCTCCTTCGAGCGCGCGCCCATCTCCGCTCTGAGCGCTGGGTCGAAGAGCTTCGTCATGGCCGTTGCCAGCTGAGAAACGTCGCCGGGTTCGATGACAAAACCATTCACCCCGTTCTGGACAATCAGTCCCGCAGATCCGCAAGCGCTGGTTGTCACCAGCGGCTTGGCGGCGAGACCGGCCTCAACCAGAACCTTCGGAAAGCAATCCTTGTGGGTGGGCAGCAGCAAGGCATCGACCGCGCGGTAGATCTCGGCGAGCTTCCGAGCGGGAACCGGTCCAAGAAAGCGCATGCGATTCTCGACTCCGGTCGACTTTGCAAGCTGCGTGAAATACTCGATCGTCGCGCCGTCCTTGCTTGCCGGCTCTTCCGGTCCAACGAATACACAGAGGAAAGATTCGTCGGCGGGCAGCAGTGCCGCAGCCTTGACGATGTCGGCCACTCCTTTGAAGGAGTGCAGATTCCCAGCGTATAGAAAGACCACATCAGCGTCGAAGCCGAGATCGCGCCGGGCGTCTGGGCACGCTCCGACATCGCGAAGTATTCTGCTGAAGAGCGAGGCACCAGCTTCGTACGGGGCGGAGAACATCCGTTCGGGTGCGCAGCCGTAAACCTCAGTGAGGACTTCAAATGAAGCCGGGCTTTGATAGATGTGGTAGCGGCACATGCGAAGCAAGAATCGCTTTAACAATCGGACCCACCAGCGCCGCTTCCTCTCCCACTTCACCGGCAGGGTTTGATTGGTAGAGATCACAACCCGGCCAAGAAGGCGTGCGCAGAGCGCGCACCAGATTGCTCCCAGACCCAGCAGGCCCTTCAAGATCACGACATCGGATTCGCGCGCGCAGGCGAGGCCAACTCGCCATTCAGGATTGGAGATAAACCCCTCCGGCGTGCTGCCTTGGATGTTGACTCCGAGGTGCTTTCCGCGCGCAGTGGCTGGACGATAGGCAACTCTTGAATGCTCCTGATCTCCATGCGTGTAGAGCGGGAAAGCCTTAACAGAAAATGGTGCAGCTTGCGCGACTTCAAAGAGCGCATCCTCTGTGTTGCGCTGCAGATCATACGTCAGAAATCCGACCTTGAGGCGGGATGTGGGCTCCACGCGTTTCGAACGACTCTCCGAATTTCGCTCAGCGCCGGATTCAATCATTCAATCGCCCACGAGTGCGATTCTTCAGAATGGCGAAGACGCCGCGACCCACCCTCGCTGCTAATGCAGTCATGCGGATGGCTTCCGCGCCCATGCAAAAATTTGCGGCGACAGATGGGGAACCGCTCTGAGCATGAAGAAACCGCTACGCCTGCAAAGCTCAAAGAATGAGAGTGGCCGCGGATAGCAAGCCACTGCTCCGAAAAGGGCGGGATCGAGCGAGGAAGCTCGAATGCATTTTTCCAGCGATTGGATTGAGTGGTAGAAAACATGTTCCCAAGGAGCGAGATCCAAAGGCTTGTTCAGCGCGCGATGGACTCGGATCTTCCAGGGAATTGCCCGGCCGTTGGGAGCCGAGATGAATAAGTGTCCCCCTGGCCGTAGCGCGTCTGCAAGTTGCTGCAAAAAAGGAACAGGGTTCCGAATGTGCTCAAAGACGTCCCACAGCGTAATGAAGTCGAATTTCAATCGGGGCTGGTCCAGAGTTTCGAGGTAGTCGGGAAGGGAACTCGCATGCCGCACGTCTGGGAAAAGTGACCTTGCATGCTCCGCTTGCGCTTTCGAAGCGTCAAAGCCATAGACCCGAAAGCCACTTGCAGAAGCGAACGAGAGAAACCCTCCTGTACCGCACCCAACGTCCAGCAGGGTTGAGTGTTTTGATGTTGCCGAACACGACGCATAGGCTAGCCATTGCTTGAATGCCGGGAATTTGTGAGCGCCCTGGCACCACAACCGGGCTTCGTCGAGTGCGGATGTCTCTAAGTCAACGTAATCTGGAGATAACTCTGTGTAGTGCTCGACTGTTTGAATAAGGTCGCAGCTAGAACAATGGACGACGTGATAGATCAGAGAGTCATGTTCTTCTGCGATTACTTCCGCGACCTGTGACGAGCCGCAGAGTCTACAGATGGGCGTTTTAGACACTTAACTAAGGCACCAAACCAGAGTCAACTTTGAAGCTGCTTCTCATTGCGCCATTGAGTGACATCCGAAAGCCACTGGCGCATTCTGCTGTAAATGTCGTTTCCGGAGGAGATTACGCGTGCATATCCAGCCGCGGCGATCTTTTTCCGGGCGGCTTCGTTGTTTACATAGAAGCGTGCTTTATCAATAAACTCAGCCGGACTATCGAAGAATTCAGCCTCTTTTCCTTCGCGGTAAAATTCCTGCATGGCGGAGGTTCGCTCAGAAAGAAGAAAAACTCCGCAGGCCGGGATCTCCCACGATCGCGTGGTGTATTGATCGCGATTCCATTTGCTGAAAAAACAAGCGGCAATCTTGCTCGCACACAGCGCGCGCCGGTAGTCTGCGCCTCGGGCGTGATAGATGGGCCGCACCGACTCGTATGCCTCGTGGTCGAGAACAGATTTCCATTCTTCCGCTCCGCCGAAGATTCTGCATTTCAGCCCAGCCCGAATCACTCCCGAAAGGCACTCGACCCGAAGATCGGGTTCCATGTGTCCCGCGAAAACCACATCGGATCCAAAATCGTTCTGCTCTTGTGCGGTCAGCGAGCATGGGTAATGAAGCCAAGGGATGTAGTACATCATGAGGACGCGCACGCGTTTAGTGCCGAACGTGGCGGCCTCGTTAACATTGCATTCCCTGTTTACGTGGTATCCGTCGTACTTTGGCAAAGCTTTCAAAAGCAGCCGGTATTCTCTCAGGTCTGGCCGTCCAAACGGATCATCGTTGTGCAGTCCCGAAGCAAAGGTAATGCTGGCGACCTCGGCCACGGTTTGGGCGGTGTAGTGATGCCCCTGGTAGAAGTGCACGACGTCGGGTTCCATCCTTCTCGCCCGCTCAAGCACCATCCGGTTCACGTTGCCGATGTGTGGGCCGAATAGATAGCGCTGCTCCATCCGGCCGCCCAAGTTGGATGGAATGTGGGCGTGGGTGTCGAAGAGCTCGACGCGGATTCCAAGATCACGGAGCGCCTGAAGCCAGGCTAGTTCGTGAATCTCTCCAAAGGCCGAGCGGACGAGCAGGACGGACTCAACTTTATTTCCGCCAGACGCAGCCATTGATTTTCCGATGAGAGACTCGGTTCATGATGTACGAATACCACGCGCCCCACTTATCACGGGCGTGGAACCGAACAAGCGCTTCAGCACATTGATCGTACGGTCGCAGATGCGAAACCCGGCCACCGAAAGAGCGGCGCGATATATGCGGAAAGATAAATATTTGCTCAAGCCGAGTTCGGACAAGGCCGCCGCGTAACGCTGAAAAGAAGATCGGGTGCTCATTCGCGCCTGGATGGCGAGGAGCGGGTAAGAGTAATGCGCAATATCGGAGCGAATCAACCGGCCCACTAATGAGCCGTTCGCAGACTCAATGCTCTGGACAATTGCGAAAAGGCCACGAACAAAATTCAGCGAATGCTCTGGGGTTAGTTGCCGCGGAACGAACCGTTCGCGCTCGTTCACGCTTGACCCGAAGTAGTGATCACCGCCGGCCCGGCGGATCGCGATCATCTGCGATACATAGTAGCCCGGCATCGTCATGAGGATGTTGCCAGCCAAATGTAGTTGATAAAGCAAGGTTCCATCGAAGTCGCCGGTGCTTATTGCGCGTGCCGCATCTGTGCGGATTACAAGGCCTGAAATAAAGACCGACCTTCGGAAAAACGCCGCCACCGTTTCCGGCCCCGGATTGAATATGCGGTCACTTGGAAAATAGCGATGCACATCCAGCACTTGTCCGGTGTTTTTTGAAATGGTTTGCCACGCGCGGAGAATTACGCCCAACCCAGGGTTCGCGTCTGTCACTTTTGTAAGTTGTTGCAACGCGCCGGCGCACCACAGATCGTCGTCGCCCATAAATACACAGTATTGCCCTTCCGCGTGATCGATAAGAAAGCGCAGATTGCCGTCGTAGCCGAGATTCGCAGGGGTTGTGAGGAAACGGACATCGAGCAGTTCATGAGCCTGCGCGAACCAGTGAACCACTTCCGCAATCTCTTGTCCTTTAGGCGAAGAATCTTCGCTGACCACAATTTCCCAATCACCGGGCGGCTCAGAAGCAATGCTCTTGAGCAGATCGGAAAGCTCTTCAGGCCGATTGAACGCAGGGATGCAGATGGAAAAGCGCTTCGTCATTTTCTCATCGTGGTGCAGATTACGGATGGATTGGGCGGAGCCGGCCTGGCGAACTCTTAGATCCCGCATTTGCTAGGCGTGCAGGGCTTGCGCAGCGGCTTGCGGCGTCAGATTCGCAGACCTGCTCAGAGTCTGCTCGATGGCGACGAAGACAAGAATAGGGAAGCCTCGAGTAGCCAAAAGATACACGCCAATGGTTGCGGTCATGGGTATCGCCCACAGGCACAACAAGGTGATGACATAGAAGCTGAGCAGCAAGGTTCCCATGTCAACCGCGGAATGCGCCATCGAAATGCAAACCTTCGCAATTTTTCCGATGACGAAGAAACCGCAAAATACTCCAAGCGTGCCGAAGTTGAAGTAAAACTCCGCGAGAGTTCCAGGCACGACGCCATTGATGGAAGGATCCTGATAGATATACTGCCCGACAAGCGCCGTCATCGCTTCCGGTTCCGGTACCTTAAGGGGAATATGCAACAAAGTCGCTGGAGCATTGACCGTCATGGCAACGCCTTGAAGCAGTGTTGAGCCGAGTGCATGGCCATACCACTTCACCATGTCGAAGGCAAGACTGATCGTCGGATATCTTCCCATCTGCCAATCGAAAACTGCGGCCAATTGATTGGCCACGAATTGGCTCGGTGTGGTTCCGCCCTGCATAAGAAGGTCGAGGCCGCCGTTTAGCATCGTGGCCGTTCGCGTGATGGTTTCGAAAACAACGATTCCCACAATTCCGACAGTGATGACCAAAGCGTAGGGTCGGAAATGGCGCGGAGCAATCTTGTTCACGACAAAAAATAGCGGCAACACTGCCAGCAGGTTCTCTGCCCGGCTGCCGGTCCAGAATAGATTGAGAAACATGCAAGCGGATCCGCCAACAAGCGCGGCGAGCGAGATTCTTGGGTGATTCTTGCTGAAACGCGAAACCATGAACGCGGTCAATAGGAAGATGATGCCCCAGGAAAGCCAGGTGGACATGAACACGTAGCGAGCGGTTCCTTCGGAGAGCTGCCTCGCCCGGTCAATGGTCGCTACGTCTTCAACTAGTTCGCCAGAGTTGGAAAAGAGCATGTATGAGCCCGCAACGCCGACAAGCGTAAAGACCGCTCCGGCGAGGACGAGCAACGCAGAACGGATGCGGACCATGTGCGGACCGTTCAGTAAAACAGGCGGGCGCGCCGGCGCAAGTCCCCACCAAAGCGCAAATTGCGCAAGGAGGACGAGCGCGAGCGAAAGATAGACGTGATGGATTTGCGTATGGGGATCAAGCGCGGCGATTTCATAGAAGCCGAGGGAGATATAGTCGGTTCCGGTGAGATGAACAAATGCCGAGAGCGGATAGGTCAGCAGGAATGTTCCGAGCACCAATGTATATCCGTTGATGAAGCTGCCGGTCTTCACCGCGGCGCGAAGCAAGAAAGCGGCGGAAGTGACAAGAAGAGCCGCGGCGATTATCCCGGCGCCCGGTGCGTCAACTCGCTCGCCCCGCACCAGCAGGGTCACGGTGACGAGGGCGGCGACCGAAAGAAGAGGCCAGCGCCACTGAATCGCCCGCGTCACATGATCAGTCTTCAGCACGCGCGCTCCGCTACCTCTTCGTTACTGTTTTCGCCCAACACTTTTTCTCTGAAGAGTTCAACCACCGCGAGCGTCATGGCGCGAACAATGCCTGGCCGAAATCCCCACAGCGATGGAAGGTGGACACCTTGCTGCGTTGTGAGATAGAGCACCAAACAGATCAGGTAAATCGCCTCTGCAACCAGGACGGCGCAACAAAAGCCAAACGCTCCCCAACGCGGCACGAGGGCGATGCTGAGAAGAACAAGTGCCGCGAGGTTGATCGCTGCTCCGACCGTGCCGGGAACAATGAAGCGAAGGCCGCGCAGATTGTTTTCCAAGGTCCTCGTCATGGCTCTGAGGGACATGGCAAGCGCCAGAGGATATGCGGCCGGGATCGCGCTGAGATATGCCTTCCCAAAGCCGAATCGGATCACTGGGCTGACAAGAGCGCAGGCGAAGAGAAAACTCGCTCCGGCAACCACCTGCGCCATCTGGAATCGGCGCAACATAAGGGCCAGTGACGCGCAAGCATTTTCCGCACTTGAAACTTCGACGAACCCAATCTGCGTGAACGCCTCAGTGGTGATCGTGATTGGCATGGTGACCGCGAACGCGATGGCAAAATAGCCGATCTGCTCCAGGGTCGTAGTGCGAATCAGGATGGCCCGATCGGCATTGAGCAGGACCACGGCGGCGAGACTGGGCGCCGCGAAGCGGATTCCCAGCGACAAACATTGACGGTAGGCGCCGCCGCGGGGAAGCCGCTGATTCAGCCGCGCTGGCCTGATGTGAATGAGATGCAGGAGGCACTGGAACAATTGGCTGCCGAGCGCCGAAAGCACGGCACTGAGGGGCGTAAGAGTCCCCGTAAGCCACAATACGAGAAGTGCGACCACGTAGCTCGCCTGACCCGCAAGCGTTACCGTGTTGACCCATGTGAAACGCCTCAAGCCATAGGCCATGGCGTTGAAGTGCGGCACAAGAATCATAAATGCGCCGCACGCGCAAGAGATTTGCACTGGGATCGCTAACGGACGATTGTCACCTGTCAGCGTGAGCGGCGCGCAAAGTATGAAGAGCGGAACTGCCAGCAGAACCTGGGCGACCGCGAGCCGGAAGCCGGTCGTCAAGACCTCTTCCGGGTGCTGCGGATTTTTGGAGATCAGTGCAGTGATTGCCTGTGGCGTTCCCAGGCTGAAGAACGCAGCCATCAAAGTAGGAAAGTAAAGAAGAATCGCCAGTTCGCCGCGTCCGCGCGGCATCAATAACCGCGAGACCATCAGGCCTGAAACGGCGCCGAGTCCCACGCGAAGCGCGTTGGCTCCCGAAGTCGAGACGTACGACCAGATCAGATGTTTGCGATGTTGGGACGTTTTCCCGGCTCCAAGATCAAATGCGGCGTTCTACTCGTCGACGGAAACCGACTTGAATTCCGCCAGCAGCTGCAAAAGGTGAGGATTGCCGGCTAGGATGTTACGCCCCAAAATGTAGAACCACGCGCCAAACAACCCGAAAGCTGTAATGAACAGCACGATGAGAGTCCTTCTCGGTGCGGATTTCACATCCGGCGGAATGGCTGGCTCGACTACCTGAATCACCGCAGCGTTGCGCGACTCATCCCATCTGGCGGCGTCATATTGCTTGAGCAGCAGATCGAAGAGAGCCTGGCGGTACTCGAGCTCATGCTCCGCGCGCAGATAGTCGGCACCCGCGCCGGCGACATCCGCCAGATCCAGGCCACCGGATTCCGGCGCGCCGCTGCGCTCTTCAAGCTTGGCCGTTTGGTCCTGAAGCGATGTGAGCTGGCTCTCAAGCAACTGCACTTCCGGATTCTGCTCGGTCGAGTAGGATCGCAACGCTTGAAGCTGCACCTCTTTGTCCGCAACCTCGGCATGCAGATCAGCCAACGACGTAATCAGGGCTTTGGTCTGCGCGTCCAGTTGAATCAGTCCCTTTTGCTTCTGGATCTGCTGGAACGCAAGCTCAGCATTCACGAGGTCCGTTTTAGCATCCTTCAATCGCTCTTCGTAGAAGAGGCGCCTTTGCGATGCTTCGGTCACAGCCAGATTTTTTGTCAAATCGCGAAGTTGCTCGGGGTAGGCGTTGGCAATGGCGGCAGCGCGCTTTTTGTCCGTATCTGTGACGGAGATTGAGATCAGCGTGCTCTTTTCCGACGTGACGATGGTGCGGTCAGCAAGCGCCTTTCGAGCGGCCGTCATGTCCCTGGCGTGATAAATGCCAGAGAGACCGAATTCCGCGATGATCCCATCCGCAACGGGCCGCGAAGCCAAAAGGCCCAGGTAAAGTTCGTTAGGATTTCTCAGGTTGAGCCCACCAGTCGCGGTCGCCAGCGGGTTGGTGACCGCGGAGTTCACGGCCAACTGGCTCATGAGCAACGCCGCTGACGGTTGCGTTTGCTGCGGCGTCATGATCTTGGTTGTCGCCGTGTAACTCACCGGCAGCAACAGACTCACGACGATTCCAATGAGAAACGCAATTCCCGTTGCCAGCAACACCAGCCGCTTGCCGCGGGCCAAATGGGTGAGAGCGTCAAAGAGGGTCCATGCGGGCACGGACCTCCGCTCTTCGGAGAAAGCTTCTCCGCGGGAGGGCACTTCTTCCTCGACTATCGTTGAATTCTGTTTCATCATGGTTCGCCGATTCGCTAGTAAGCCGTACCGAGAACAGCGCCAGTAAGGGCGGTTTGCGACAGGATCTGCGTGAAGTATGGTAGCTGTTGGATGAAGGTGCTCGGCCCCTTCAATTTCGGTGGAACGATGATCGCGTCTCCTGGCAGCAAAGTTGTTTTGTCGAAATCCGAATGCCAGAAGTCGCCGCGAGTTTGCCGGCTGATCACGGTGCCATCAGCCCGAATCAGGAAGACACGCTTGGTGTCCGCCTGCCTTGTGGGTCCTCCGGCGTCGTTCAAGTACGCGAGG
Organism: uncultured Acidobacteriaceae bacterium; assembly: GCA_963789425.1. Taxonomy (GTDB): domain Bacteria; phylum Acidobacteriota; class Terriglobia; order Terriglobales; family Acidobacteriaceae; genus Telmatobacter. The sequence goes on from CAWBKM010000004.1 coordinate 321,238, forward strand.
AGTCTCTTCCGGCGCTCATAGCGAAAGGCATTTTCGTTGTAGACTGCGCCTGAAACCTGCACTGTGTTCAACTCCGGCGGAATGTAAAACGTATCGCCGTCCTCCAATGGAAACGCCGGAATATCGTCGACGCTGCTCGCATCGGGCTTCATGGCCAGAACCACGCGCCCAGTTGGTTGCACGGCGGCAAGCTGCGCGATCAATGCCTGTTGGGCGCTCAACTGCGCTTGCTGCTCTGAATTGCTGGGCGCGCCTACGGTGGAAGCGGCGGCGTTGCGCGCCAGGAGGTCTCTCTGCATCTGCGAAGTCGATTGCCGGATTTCGAGCTCTTCGGCGCGGCGTGTGGAAATACGGTCGAGCTGCGAGGCATAGAGATAGGAATGCGGCGTGAGCCCGCCGGCGCGCTTCACTATGTCGCGCAGTGTTTCGCCAGGTCCAATGCGGTAAATGCCCGGCGCATTCACCTCGCCGTCCACGCGGACGAAAGCTGCGTGCTTATCAACGGGAAGGGGAATGTCCTTTTCGGAAAAGATGGTGACAACGTCCCCCGGCTGCAGCACAACATTATCAGTCGACGCATGGTCATCGATGGCGTTGGCCAGGTTGAATGCGATCAGGCGGGTGCTCAAATCATGCTGGTCGAGCCTCTCAATGGCCGCGTAGTCCCAGTTGATTTCTTCGCCGTTCCTGGCTGCAGCGAAACTGGCTTCGCTGCGCTGGATGGCCTCATTTTGCGCGTTGATCTCCGCCTGCTGACTTGTCCCGGTTTGTTGATTGGCTCCGGTTTGCGGATTCATCCCTGACTGTGGACTAACCCCGTTCTGCGTATTGGTCCCGGATTGAATGTTGGTTCCAGCCTGATTCGTGGGGGAAGTCTGGACGTTCGTTGTGCTCTGCTGATTCGTGCCTGGCTGTTGATTGAATCCGTTTCGCGGGTTCCCGCTGTTCGGCGCCTCGGTTGGGGTTTGCACGTTCGTCCCCGTCTGGGGATTGAACTGGTCCGGCGCAAGGCCGAATGGATGAGCGATTCTCTCCGGGACAAGAAAGTTCTGCTGGTTCCAGTAGTCGCGGCTGAGCAGGAACTGACGGTTGGGAATGAGGTCTGAGACGCGCATTCCGTCGTGCCATGCGTAGCGTCCCGGCTGTCCCACGTTGCCGCGAAGAGTTACTGCATTGTCGAAGCGCGGAGAGAGTGGATAAACGCGAAGCAAGTCTCCGTCACGGAGCGTGCGCTTCAGCCCGGCGTCATCCATCGCGAACGACTCCACCTGCCGGCCCTCATGATTCTCAATCCTCTCCAGCAGAACGCGATCCTCATCGGCGAGGTTTGTCACGCCGCCCGCATCGCTCAGAGCCGAAGCGACCGTCTCGTCTCCCTTGATCTCGTAGATCCCAGGCTCGTTGACGCTGCCGATGATGGCCACTTGCTGCCCTGCGGGCGGAATATAAATCACGTCACCGGGCAGAAGTTGAACGTCGTGCGATTTGTCGCCTCTGCGCAATAAATCGTACAGGTCGAACTCTGTGATCACCTGATCGTTGCGCCGTAACTGTATGTGGCGCATGGAGCCGGTCGCCGAAGGCCCTCCGGAAGTAAAGAGCGCATTCACCAGGGTACTGAGCGAGCTGATGGTATAAACTCCAGGCTGGCGCGCGCTGCCCAGCACAAAGACCTGGATAGAGCGAAGCTGGCCCAGAGTTACGTTAAGGTCAAAATCCTTGTAGAGAGCGGCGATGGCCGAATGCAGAGAGCTCTGCAGCTGTTCGTAACGCAGGCCGGCAACGGTCAATGTCCCCATGGTGGGAACAAAGATCTGCCCATTGCGATCGACCGTGACGCGCGTATCCAGGTCGATCTTTCCCCAGACGTGAATGAGCAATTCATCGCCCGGGCCCAGCACATAATTTGCCGGCACCGGAATTCGGTCAAGCGGGGCAAAAGTGGTGGGAACTTCATCAAAGAGCTTTCTGCCAAATACCTGAAGTGGATGGCCGGCCTCGTCCTCGGCGAAGATCTGGAACTCTGTTCGCGTGGTAATCGGGCCAACCACTTTGTAAGGGGGCGGGGCGCTTGTTACCGGACTCGGAGGAAATGCGGGTGGAAGTGTATTCACGCCGGGCGTAGCCGTCTGCGGATAGGTGCTCGTCCCGGGTGTTGGAACCGTGTTCGTTGCGGGAGGGCAGACAGCTTCAAGGCCCTCGGGGACGGGGCCTGGCCCGGTTTGACATTCAATTGATTGCGCTCCGGGAGCGGTGGGCGTCGTCTGCCCTGCACACAGCGCGCCGGAAACGAGAAAAAGAAGAAGAAATCTATGTTTCATCACGATCAAGTGTTCTCAATTCAAATCAGCGTTCGTTTTTCTGTTCGTGCCCCAGCAAAGGCCTGTTTAGAGGTTGCGGGCCGCCTTGAACATCTCAATTTCGGCGCTGAGCTTGTCGACTCTTTGTTCCAGTTCACGCATTTGTTCGGAGTATTCGTTCCTGGTCGCATCGCCGCCATTTCCCTGGCCAGTACCGTTCAATAAACCGCGCATGGCTTCGCGCGCGAGGTCCGAAACACTGCGCGCGCCGGTGGCGAGCGAAATCCGCCGCAGAGTGGAAAACTCCTCCTCTGACATTCTTATGCTAACGATCCGTGACCTTGGTCTAAGGACTCTCATAGTGGGTTTCTGCAGGGAACTCTGAATCTGGCGCGCCGGCGCCGCTTGGGGGGCGGAATGCGATCGAATCTTTCCTAGGGTTCGAATCAACGGCCGGAGACAAGAGGCTCGGGTTCCACTCGAGCCGGGAGCGGCCCTGGACAAGCTTCGCTCCTCTCGGTCCCACGCCTCAGGTTGGGCCGCTCATCTTTGCCAGAAAAAACACGCGGGCGGTCGAGGCGATTGCCCTAAAGGTTAAGCGCCTCGCAGCGCGATGGGACCCGACTTCACCAAGCTTAGTTTCGTGAGCGAGACTACCTTAACATGCGCATCTGGGGGAAGCAAGGGAAACGTATGACAAATGCAATACATATCTAAGTGATTGACTTCATGGTAAAGTATGACCGATTTTCGCCGCTGTGTAGGTGACTAAAGGCACCCCATCGCGAGCCGGCACGGCCGATCATTTCCGATGATTCAGCAGGTCAGGCCAGCGGTGCCTCAGAACCATAAAGACGACCGCTTGCATGAACAAGGCGCCGCAGCAATCCAACGCGACATCCCATGGTGTTCCGGTCCGATTGGGCAGGAAAGTCTGGTGCCACTCATCCCAGCTCGCTACCAGAGCGGTGCCGGCAAGCGCCAATCCGGCAATGAGGAAAAACCGAATGCGCGGAAAAGTCATCCACCACGCGCGCAGACAAGCCAGGCCCAGTGCGCCATACCCGAGAAAGTGGCCCGACTTGCGAATGTAGTGGTGGATGTTCTCCCAGCGGGTGTCGCCGACCGGTCCGAAGAGCGCCTCAAACAGAACGCGCAGCGGATGCGATGTTCGATCGGCGCCAAAATACGTTGTTGACTCGACAGCGATCACGGCGATTCCCACGGCGACCGGCCACCATGCACTCAACCAGAACCGAAGGCCGCGGCGGCTACTCGACATGGTAATTTGGCGCTTCGCGCGTGATGATCACGTCGTGCACGTGACTCTCGCGCAGGCCGGCGCCGGAGATGCGCACGAACTTGGCCTTCTCCTGCAATTCAGCGATGGTGCCGCATCCCAGATAGCCCATCCCGGAACGCAAACCGCCCACGAGTTGGAAAACCATTGCCTCGAGCGGTCCGCGGTAGGGCACGCGACCCTCGATGCCCTCAGGAACATATTTGGCCAGGCGATTTTCATTGGCGCGCTCACGCTGGACCACGTCCGCTGGCCCGCTTTCCGCAACGCCGAAATCAGCCGAACCCTGGAAATAGCGCTCGCCGGAGCCCTGACTCATGGCTGTAAGCGAGCCCATGCCGCGATAGCTTTTGAAGCTGCGCCCCTGATAAAGAATTGTTTCGCCGGGGCTCTCGTCCACGCCGGCAAAGAGCGAGCCGATCATGACCGAGCTGGCACCCGCGGCAATCGCCTTGGTGATCTCACCGGAGTATTTGATGCCTCCATCGGCAATCACCGGAATGCCATGCTTCCGTGCGGCACGGTAGGCTTCCGCAATGGCCGTAATTTGCGGCATGCCCGCGCCGGTGACCATGCGCGTGGTGCAGATGGAGCCGGGGCCGATGCCCACTTTGATGGCGTCAGCGCCTGCGTCGATCAGCGCCATTGTGCCGTCATATGTGGCCACATTCCCGGCCAGCACCGCAACATCGGGGAAACGCTTCTTCACATCTCGGACCGCCTCAAGCACGCGCGACGAGTGGCCGTGCGCCGAGTCAATGGCCAGTGCGTCGGCGCGATTCCGCACCAGCTCTGCCGCGCGCTCCAGAAAATCGCCTGTAGCCCCGATCGCTCCGCCCACGCGCAGGCGGCCCTGATCGTCTTTGCTGGCGTTGGGGTATTTCAACTTTTTCTGGATGTCTTTGACCGTGATCAGGCCCATCAATTCGTACTTGTCGTTAACGACCAGCAGTTTTTCCACGCGGTGCTTGTGCAGGATCAGCTCCGCCTCTTCAAGCGTGGTGCCCACGGGAACGGTGATCAGGTTCTCCTTGGTCATCACGTCGCCCACGGGAATGTCGGTGCGCGTCTCAAAGCGCAGGTCGCGATTGGTCAGGATGCCTACTAGCCGCTTGCCCTGCGTGACCGGCACGCCGCTGATGCGGTAGCGGCGCATCACCTCCAGCGCATCGGCAATCAATTTGTCGGGGCCAATGGTTACCGGATCGACGATCATGCCGCTTTCTGAGCGCTTTACCTTGTCGATTTCGCCTGCCTGGTCGGCGATGGAGAGATTGCGGTGCACAATGCCGATGCCGCCCTGCTGCGCCATGGCGATGGCCATGCGCGACTCCGTCACCGTATCCATCGCAGAAGAGAGCAGCGGCGTATTCAGCGTGATCGCGCGCGTCAGTTGCGTCTGCGTGCTCACCTGCACGGGTACAACCTCGCTGAAGGCGGGCACCAGCAGGACATCGTCGAAAGTGAGGGCTTCAGGAAGATTTTCTGCCAGCATCATATGTCAATGCTCCTGGCGGACCAGGGACTCGGGTTCCCGGCTGGCAGGAGCTTCAGACTATTGTAGCGGAGCAGGCGAGGCCGGCCGGATGCATGCTTACTTCTTCAGCGGCTTCCTCGCAAAGTAGTAGAGCGAGTAGGCCAGCGCGGCAAACGCTACGACGCTGACATAGTTGTTATCCAGGAACGTGTGCGGGAAGTTGAGAATGTCGCCTTTGCCGACCGTAGCTTCGTAGGCTTTGAGCGCAACGCCGATGAGGCCGACGATGCCGCCGGCGGCGATCAGTCCGGAGGCAAAGAGCGAGCCGGGCGAAATTTCGCTTTCAGCGTCTGATCCCTCGCCGTGCCGCTTGGCGGCTTGATCCACCAGCCAACGCACGACGCCGCCGACAAAAATCGGCAAAGTGGTGCCGATGGGCAGATACGCGCCCACGGCGAATGGCAGTGAGCGAATGCCAAGGAGTTCAACGGCGATCACCAGCGAAACGCCGATCAGTACGAGTCCCCAGGGAAGCTTGCGGCTCAGGATTCCGTTGATGACGGTCGCCATGAGGCGTGCTTGCGGGGCTGGAGCGGCTGCGCTGCCAATTCCCTGAATCCAGTGCACTTCAATTTGTCCCGAGGCTGGCGAGTAGAGATACTTGCCGTCCTGCAACTCGGTCGAACCGATCGCATTGAGCAGGATGTATTCGGATTTCTGATGTGTCGTCGTGGTTTTACCGTCGGGAGCGATCACCCGAATCTGGTTTGGCAAGTGCTGCGCGTCCGTTTGAATACTGACGCCGGGATGGGACGCGTTCAGAATCCATGGCTGCGATGCGGCATGGAACTCCTGCAGGCCCGTGTTCATCAGGTTGAGCGTGAATCCAATCACGACCGTGGACACGACCACGCCGATCATGAGCGCAATCTGCTGCAGGCGCGGAGTGGATCCGACGATGTAGCCGGTCTTTAGGTCCTGTGAAGTATCTCCCGAGTTGGAAGCGGCGATGCAGACTACGCCTCCAATCATGATGGCCAGAGCGCCAAACGCGGGCGCGGTCCAGCCCTGCATGAGAAACACCGCCGCAGTTGCCATCAGGGTGGCGATGGTCATTCCGGAGACGGGGCTGGCTGAACTGCCCACGAGGCCCACAATGCGCGAGCTGACCGTGACAAAGAGGAATCCGAAGACGACCACCAACAGCGAAGCAGCGAGATTTGCCGCCCAGCCTACAAAGGCGCCGGGGACAGGCTTGAATTCCAGGAAGAGGAACATGCAGACCATAATGAGCAGCGAGCCAATGATCACGACGCTCATGGAGAGGTCGTTTTCAGTGCGGATTGGCTTGGCGTGTCCCGCGGCTCCGGGACGCATGGTCTTCAGTCCTGCTGCGAGAGCGCTAACGATGGTGGGGATTGTTTTGATGAGCGTAACGACGCCGGCCGCGGCCACGGCTCCGGCGCCCATGGGCTTGATGTACGTGGCCCAAAGATCCCAAGGGCCCATCTGGCCAATGGGAACGAGGCCGGGGTAGATGGGATGGCTAAGGTCTTTGCCGAAAAAGTACATGAGGGGCATGATGACGAGCCAGGACAAGACGCCGCCGGCGAAGATGATGCCCGCGACACGAGGTCCGATGATGTAGCCCACGCCGAGATACTCCGATGTGGCGTTGGCGTTGATCGATGCTCCCTTAAGCACATGCTGCGGGCCAAAGTCCGGTTGATATTCAGGCGCGTCTGGCCAGGCTCCGAAGAGGTTCTTGTTCTGAAAAAGCGTGTAGACGCCGCCAAGTCCGAGCCCGAGAAAGACGCGGCTGGCCAGTGAGCCGCCTTTTTCGCCTGCGATCAGGACATCCGCGCACGCAGTACCCTCGGGATATGGCAGCGCATCGTGCTCCTGCACAATGAGCTGACGCCGCAGCGGAATCATGAACAGAACGCCGAGCCATCCGCCGATCAGGGCGAGCATGAAGATGCGGGAGTACTCAAGATCGAAGCCGAGAAAAACGAGCGCGGGCAACGTGAAGATGACGCCCGAGGCGATCGACTGCCCGGCGTTACCAGTGGTCTGGACGATATTGTTCTCAAGAATTGAGGCACGGCCAAAGGCTCGAAGAATACTGATGGAAAGCACCGCGATGGGAATCGATGCGGCCACAGTGAGGCCCGCGCGCAAGCCTACATACACGGTGACGGCGCCAAAGATGAGCCCGAAGACGGAGCCCAGCAGCAGAGCACGGAAAGTGAACTCGGGCGGGTGCTGATCGGCGGGAACAAAAGGCTGAAATTCGGCCAAGGCGAGCCTCCGGCTGGTGGACAGCGAAGTTGCTGTGAAACCCCTGAAGGGCGAGTTTAGCAGCGCGAGGGGTGGGTGCGGCAATGCCTCGGCGCCGGTTTTGCGAAATGAGCACCGGTCGCGTAGCGTTGGTGCATTCAAGATTCAAGGAGAGCCTTCGCGCCATGTCCGCTCCTGCGCCAGTTTCGACGCCTAATAGGCTGCTGTCGCTCGACGTGCTCCGCGGCCTCACCATCGCGTTCATGATCATGGTGAACAACCCCGGCGGCGAGGGCGCCTGGAGCGAGATGCGCCATGCCGACTGGAATGGATTCACGGCCACCGATCTCGTGTTTCCCACGTTCCTCTTCGTGGTGGGCATGTCGATTGTTTTTTCCATCGACGCGCGACTCAGGCGCGGCGATTCGCGCGCGAAGCTGGCGTGGCACTCGCTGCGCCGCGCGGCCATCCTGTACATGCTGGGCATTTTCGTCAACGGCTTCCCGCATTATCATCTCGACCACCTGCGCTATTACGGTGTGTTGCAGCGCATCGCCGTCTGCTACCTGATCGTTAGTCTGCTCTACATTTGGGATCGCCACGTGTGGACCAAGGTGGCGCTGCTTCTTTGCGTGCTCATCGGCTACTGGATTCTGGTGCGATGGGTTCCGGTGCCGGGAGCAGGCGTGCCGGGACGCGACATTCCTTTCCTCGACAAAGATCAGAACATCGTGGCTTGGCTCGACAGGCAACTGCTGCCGGGACACCTTTACGAAGACCCGCCAGCTCACAATCTGCGCGACCCTGAAGGCCTGCTCAGCGATATTCCCGCCGTCGGAACCACGCTCCTTGGTCTGCTTGCCGGACTGTGGCTCAGCGGCAAGCGCGCGGTAAGGACGAATGCGCTGGGACTTGTGATTGGCGCGGCCGTCTGCCTCGGAACAGGCTATTTCTGGTCGATCTGGTTTCCGCTGAATAAGAAAATGTGGACAAGCTCCTATGTTCTTGTTGCTGCCGGATGGTCGCTGCTTTTGTTTGCGCTCGCTTATTGGGCGGTCGAACAGCGCGGATGGGGTAAGTCTGGCTGGGGCAAGCGGGTGTTCTGGCCGTGGTTGGTCTTCGGCTCGAATGCCATCGTTGCCTACGTGATCAGTGAGCTGCTGGAGGGCGCCATCGGCCTCTTTCGATTCAACGCAGGAGGGCACCGGTACGACGCGCTCAGTTATTTATACGACCGTGTCTTTGCGCCCATCGGCGATCCCGGGTGGAGAGCATTGGCCTACTCTGTTTTCTACACGATGATCTGTTTCCTACCGGTGTGGGTGCTTTACCGCGGGAAGATCTTCGTAAAGGTATAATTTGGCCGCGCGTGAGTTCGTCCGCGCATGCGCGCCGTGCGGGCGACCGACCTGAGGCGAAAAATCAACCGCAAGGGAAACGGGATACCTATGAGATTGGTTCACGTGGCATGGGCATTGGTTCTGTGCGGCAGTGCAGCCGCTGCGCAGACTACGAGCTGCAGTCTGCAGGATTGGAAGGGAATTGCAGGCGTGACGGTGATGGCGAGCCGCGACTCCGTCGAGGTGTCGTGGCCGGGCGAGCAAGGCCAACAGAACCGAGCGCGCTTTGCGCTGCGAGACGGCCAGCCTGTCGTCGCCGAGCTCGCCGCGCGCAAACCCGGCGGTACCTGGATGGTTCTCGGCAAGGACCTGGCGCCTGACTTTGAGGTCACCACGGGCCGCCGGCGGATCTCCACCACCGAACTCGACATCCTGAAGAAGCTGCACAAGGACACTCCTGAGGCCGAGAACGAGTACAAGTGGAATGTCTTCTGGGATGCGCCGCTGGAGATTCCAGGGCTTGACTCGCATCTCGTCGGCCCCGGTCGCACGCCCGATGAGGTGAAGCGCGCAACGGCGAACTACAACTCGAGCTCGTGCAGAGTGACGAGCGACGGCGACCGTGTCAGTGTTGTCTTCAATGGCCTCACGCTGGGCCTTTTTTCCGGAGACTTGCAATTCACTGCGTACAAAGGCTCGAACCTGCTGCGCCAGGAGGCGCTGGCAAAAACCGATGCGCCCGACGTGGCCTACATCTACAAGGCCGGCCTGAAGGGGTTTTCCATTCACCCGGACACGAAGCTCGAATGGCGCGATGATGCCGAGGAGTGGCAGGAGTACGAATTTGGCGGCGATATCAACCAGCATCCCGTCGATCTTCAGGCACGCAACCGCCTTGAGATTCTCGACGCCGGTCCAGGCTCGCTGGCGATCTTTCCGCCGCCGCATAAATTCTTCTTTGCGCGCGAGAACGAGGTCAACCTCGGCTACGTCTACTACCGCAAGGACAGTGATCGTGAGTTTTCGCTAGGCGTGATGCAGCCCGAACATGGCGAAGGTTATGCGCCATGGGGCATCTCTGACGAAGTGTGGGACCATCGGGTGCGGGTCGCGCGCTCGCAAATCTACAACTACGCCCTTTACAACGCGCCTGCCGGCACAACGCAGCGCATGGCTGTCTATTACTACTTGAGTGCAGTGGGCTCCCGCCAAACACAACAGCAGGTAATGGCCTACACGCACAACGACAGCTACAAGCCGGTCCCCGGCTTCAAAACGGTCACCGGACACTTCCATCTCGACTTCAACGAGATGATCCGCGATCGCGGCACTTCTGACTTCATGCCGACGTGGGTTCCTGTCTTTCGCAGCCTCGGCATCAACATCGTCTACCTTGCTGACTTCCACGACGACTCCGACTTCACCGATCCCGGTCCGAAGCGCTTTTATGAGCAGAAGCTTTATTTTGAAGGCGCGCGGAAGATGAGCGACAAGAACTTCCTCGTCATTCCCGCCGAAGAGGTGAATAGCTATCTAGGCGGCCATTGGTATCTGATGCTGCCCAAGCCGGTTTACTTTTCTCACGCTGTGCCTCGACCTGCCACCCAGACCTTCGAAGAAAACGACCCAACTTACGGGCACGTCTACCATCTCGGCTCGGTCGCTGACATTGAGAATTTCGTAAATCGCGAGGAGGGAATTCTCTGGACGGCGCATCCGCGCACGAAAAGCTCCGCCATGTATCCCGACGAATACAGGGACAAGGACTTCTTCCTGAGCGACCGGTTCATCGGCGCATCATGGGAGTCGTTGCCCGTCGACCTTTCGCAGGCGCGCCTGTGCGAGGAGCGTTGTTTCGGCGTCAATGACGATATGAGCAACTGGGCTCCCAAGCCCAAGTTCATGCTCGCCGAAGGTGACACCTACATGAAGGTTCCGAGCGATGAAACTTATCCGCTGCTGGCCATCAACTATCTCAAGCTCGACAAGGTGCCCGCCTACAACGAGAGCTGGGCGCCGGTGGTTGAAGGCATTCGCAACGGCAATTTCTTTGGCACGACAGGCGAGATTCTCTTTCACGATTGGGGCATCGAAGGCTCAGGCGCGAAGAGTGTTTACACTGCCAGCATCGAATACACTTTTCCGCTGGACTTTGCCGAACTGGTCTGGAGCGATGGAACTAAAATTGATCGCCAAATCATTCGGCTCACCGATACCGAGGCCTTCGGCACCAAGGTCTTCCGCATTCCCTTCGACGCGCGCGGCAAGAAGTGGGTGCGCTTTGATGTGTGGGACTCGGCTGGGAACGGCGCCTGGCTGCAGCCGCTCATGCCAAAATAATAGCCAACGCGCGCTTCACGCGACGCGCTCCTACTCCGCTTGACGTAGACTGGTTGTCAGTTTTCACACCATCATTCCGGAGTCTTTTATGTCCAAGACTATTTCCTACGCCCAATGGTCTTTGGAGCCGTATTGCATTGGCCTCAAGCTCCGCTCGCTGCGGACCGGCAAGCGGCTCACACTCTCCCGTTTGGCTGCCGAAACGGGACTCTCCACTGCGCTGCTATCGAAGCTTGAAACCGACCGCATGATTCCGACTCTGCCCACGCTTGCCACTATCGCGCGGGTCTATGGGGTCAGCATGAGCTACTTCTTCTCCGAGCCCGCGCATCACGCGCTCTCCATCACGCGCAAGGCGCACCTCGAAGGCGATGGGCGTGTTGCGGACTCGGTCAAAGTGACGCCGCTGAACGCTGAGGGCAAGGGATTCCGTCTTATGGCGCAGCTCGTCGAGTTTCCGGGAGTAGGCGCCAACATCGCCGTCAATGCCTTTCAGGAAACTGGGGCGGTCGTCTATGTGCTTGAAGGGCGCCTTCGCCTGGATGCGGGCGGCATGCGCGACACTTTGGAGACCGGTGACTGCGCCTGTATGGAGAGCGAGATGCCCATGGCCTGGAGCGCGGCTGACAAGCATCGCTGTCGCGTACTGGCCGTCATGCCTCATGGCGACGCTCCAGCAAAGCCATCTGCTTAACACTCTCCTTGATTCGTTTTCTCCGATGCCCAGGCGAGGAGGTGCTTGCGGCGTGAGTCGGTTGTACCCGTTTGCTGTCTTCGCAATCCGTCTGTAGCATAGTTTGGAACTCGAGGGTGCAAGGACAATGCGACTTAACTCAAGCCTGTTTCGGGCCACGCTCTCGGGGGCTTTGGCGGGCCTGCTCTTTGGCTTTGATACGGTCGTGATCTCTGGCGCAATTGATGCGCTAGTTCATCTCTATGGCCTGAACCCTCAGGAAAAAGGATTCACCGTAGCCATTGGATTGGTCGGTACGGTGATTGGCGCACTCGGCGCCGGCCACGTTGGACAAAGGCTCGGCAGCCGCGAGACGCTGCGCATCACGGCGTTGCTCTACATTGCCTCGGCGCTTGGAGGCGGGCTGTCATGGAGCTGGTTGTCGTTCATGACGTTTCGCTTCATCGGGGGGCTCGGAATTGGCGCATCATCGGTACTCGGCCCGGTATATATTGCGGAGCTTGCCCCGGCAAAAATGCGCGGCCGCCTCGTGGCGACCTTTCAACTGAATGTCGTGTTCGGCGTCATGGTGGCCTATATTTCGAATTACGTGATTCGCACCATGCACCTGGGCGCCGCGGAATGGCGATTCCAGGTGGGCATTGCAGTGGTTCCGGCAGTAGTCTTCCTTGCGCTGCTCTTCGGAATTCCGCGCAGCCCGCGCTGGTCAGTCTCGAAGAATCGAATGGACGAAGCGCTGTCGGTGCTGAAATTGATGGGAGATCCGGATCCAGAGGCGGAACTGGCCGATATTCAGGCGGCCCTGGTGCAAGAACGGGTGACGGCTCATGAGCGCGTATTCCAAAGGAAGTATCGTTATCCTTTGTTCCTCGCCATCAGCATTGGCGCTTTCAACCAGCTTGCCGGCATTAACGCCATTCTGTACTACCTGAACAATATCTTCGCCGCCGCCGGATTCAGCCAGATCTCGAGCGATCAGCAGGCAATCGCCATCGGCACAACCAACTTTCTGTTCACGATTGTAGGCATGTCGCTGATCGACAAATTAGGCCGCAAGACGCTGCTGCTGATCGGCGCGGCGGGGTGCGCCAGCTGCCTTGCCGGCGTGGCCTGGGTGTTCGCAACCGAGTCCCATCGAGGAGATTTGCTTTGGCTGCTGGTCGCCTTTATTGCGTTCTTCAGCGTTTCGCAAGGCGCAGTGATCTGGGTTTATATCGGCGAAGTGTTTCCGACCGCGGTTCGTTCCAAGGGGCAGGGTGTGGGCAGCGCGAGCCATTGGTTCAGTGACACGCTGATTGCGCTCGTGTTTCCCGTTGTGGTGACGATGATGAGCACTGCTACGCCGTTCATCTTTTTTGCAGGGGCTACGGTGGTTCAGTTTATTGTGGTCGCACTTTTCTATCCCGAAACCAAGGGCCAAACCCTTGAAGAACTGCAACGCAAGCTGATGCGGCCATAAAGAGTGAGCAAGGTGGATGAAAAAGCGCGCCGGGTCACGGGCCTAATGCAACCCGGCGCAATCATTGCAAGGTGAAACATCAATCTCAAACCGACTCGATGGCGTGAATGCTGTCGGCAATTTCGCTTATAAGCGTCCCCGCATCGGGATGAAAGGAATTTTGTTGCGCTGCCGGAAGCCCTTCGAGTAGTTCCTGGTACTTCGCGGTTTCGCATCCGGAAAATGCAGCGAATCCGACCGCCGAGGCCATCGCGCAGCTCACTTTAACGAGTTCGGCCACATCCCATTCGCCGTTTAAGCGCCGCTCCGAATGATGATCGGCAACTACGGCCTCAAAGCTCTGTGGCAGCTTCCAGTCTCCGATAAGTTGCCGCCCGACCTCGCAATGATCCCAGCCGAACAGCTCGCGCTCGGCCTCCAGCATTGAGGCCGCTGCACCGTGATGCCTCTCGAGCAGCGCTGCGTATCCCTTGGGTTGAATCACCGCCAGCGCCATGCGCCCGACGTCGTGCAGGATGCCTGCCGTGTATGCGGTGTCTTTATCGACTGGTCCCACATTCGCAATGCGACTGGCGATGATCGCGCATGCCAGGTTGTGCCGCCACAAGTTGCGCATGGCAGGGTAACTCATCGTCTTGCCCAGATAGGCCCTGACACCTACCGTCACGCACATTCCCTGGAGGGTGTTGGCGCCGAGCACGGCCACAGCCTGCAGAATCGTCGTTGAAGGATAGCGCGGCGCGTAGAGCAGGGAATTGGAGACCGTCAGAACCTCGCTCGCGAACGCTGGATCAGAGGAGATCAGATCGCAAAGCTGGTGCAACTGCACATTCTCATTGCTGGCCAGTTGCAGCACTCTGACGGCGACCTGAGGAAACGGCGGGAGACGAAGATACGCCCAGGGTACTGCGACCGAGCCTGCGTTTCGCTGATCCACCCCCGTCGCTCTCACTCGCAGTGTCCTCCAACTCAGCAATCTTGACGCGCGGCTCGGAGATTGTGATCTTCGCCGAAGCGAGGGTGTGCCCGGCGCGCGACTGCGGCCAAGCGCGTTCCCGTAATTGTTTTTTCGGCAGCTAGGCGTTTTTTCAAGAGGGGAAATTGCAGAGGATGGGTCGAAGCGCTGTGCCAGAATCTATTGCGCAGTCCAGATTCTTCCGTCTCGGCTGATCCACACCTGATTTTGGTCATTAACGAGTTCAAACACTGTCTCGGGCTGAATCAGACTGCCCAGGGTGGCTGGGTTTTCCCCAGTCTCGGGCGTCGGCGTCGCGTCCGTTGTGTTGACCACGCTCGCGTGTCTGCGCACCAGAATGGCGTGCCCGGTCCATTGGCGTTTGACTTTTTGCCAAGTCCCTCCGGAGTCCTCGCGAAAAAACAGCGTGCCCTTTTCGTCGATGGCAAGCGTGCGATGATCCGCCGAAGCACTCGAAACCGCGGGCTGCCCGTCGGGAAGGTGAAACGCGTATGGGCCGGTCGTTCGATCCACCATGGAGCGTAGTCCATGCAGCTGGAGATGGCCCGCAGCAGGGGCCGGTTGCATCTCAGATTGCTGCGCAGAAACATCGGCAGGTTCGGTGCTACTCGCAGCGCTGCTTCCTGCCGTGCCATTTCCTGAGCCGGGTTCGCTGCTCGGCATCGGCGCCATGGCAGTGAATTGGCGCCTGTCTTCCGACTCCTCGTCGGCTTGTTTCTTTCGCTCCACGTCATGCAGAGCAGCCTCAGCGGGCATCCTGTCTTCTGGCGCCGCCCCCGTTGGAGCCAACGCTTCATTGGTTCTTCTGCGACGTTCAAATTCAGGATTCTCTACCGGCCTCGGGCGAGTGGGGAGCATGCCAGCCATGATTTCAGGGGGAGGCGCGGTGGCCGTTTCTCTCGGCTCGGCAACGGGCGCGGGTGGCTCCGCTATTTCGGGCCGACCTGCCCTTTCGGTCCGTTCCGCCTTCTTCGCTTTCTCGGGAGCACTATGCGGGGCCTCCGGAGGCATAACCTGAGCGGGCGGTTGCGGCGGGACCTGTGGGAGCGCCAGTGCTTTCTCGACCGCTTGCTGCCGCTCGAGCCTTGCTACTTCCGCGCTCATCTCCAAACTGCGCTCGTGCACGTAGACCGCAATCACTGCGGTTGCCGCCACAGCCGCTGCAGGAGCGAGAGCGAGTCCCCACCTCCTCCACCATGCCCTCGGCCGCACAATCTCATGCCGCTGTGCCGCGACTTCCGCAGTCGCAGCCTCGCGGGCCAGCGCAACGACCTCCCGGCACCGGCCGCAAATTGCCAAATGCTTGAGCACATCGACCCGTTCCTTGGCACTGAGGGCCTGCTCCGCAAACGCGCTGAGGATCTCCGCGTTGGGGTGATTCTCGTGATGTGCCGGTGCACTCATGGCGCTGCCTGTTCTTTGAACGCTTCCATTTGCGATTTTTGCAGAAGTTTTTTCAGCTTCACATCCAAATCGCGCGGATCGGTGATCAGCGCCTCTTCTGCCGCGCGCCTGCTCAGCCCGCCGCGCTCCAGATTCCTGAGCACTTGTTTCCGGGTCTCATCAGTCGCACGCCGCAGCTTGCGGCTCACCGTGGCCTCGTGCACACCCAAGACGCGCGCAATCTGCAACAAGGTTTGCGCGTCAAGATAATATGCCGCCAGCAGGAACCGTTCTTCGGCATCCCGCTCCTTGAGGGACTGTTCGATGGCGCACTCCAACTGCGAAAGCTCGGCGCGGGGCGTCTCTGGCAACGCATCTGCTGCCGGCACATCAATTTCGTCGAGCGGCTGCTCGCGCCGGTTGCGGCGATGATGATCCACATGCCGCTGGGCAAGGGTTGTCCGCAGCCAACCCATCAGCGAGCCTCGTCCGCGATACGAAAGCAGGGGGCAGCGCCGTTCGCCATCGCGCATGTTCAACCCATACAGCTCCGCGTAGAGCTGATCGGCGAGATCGCGCCCCAGCGATTCGCTCCCGGTAATGGCAATGGCCGCGCGAATCAGCGGCTGCCTATGCAGTGCGATGAAGTGGTTCCACGCGCATTCGTTTCCGGCCGCGCAGGCGCGCGCGAGCACCAAGTCGTCGAGTCTCAGCCCGCGAAAGAACGACGCTTGCTGCTGGCTGGTCGCAGCCACTTCCGCTGCCAATCCGAAGTTCTGCGCCGATCCCGCAGCAGCCACGATTCGGTCGAACTCGTCTCGCTCCAGCCCCCAGTCCGGTCCATCGCTCCTACTCCACAACTTATCGAGCAGACGACGGTCCATCGTTCCCCGAGGATCGGGGAGCGCCGTCTCGAACGCGATGACCGTCTTGGGCACGCCGGCCGCAGACTCCGCTGACGCCATTTCCACTGCCTCTCGATTCGCCTAGTGACTTGGACGTATTGAGCAACTCTTTAGCCTCCGGAACCTTTGGCCGCCGAATCCGGTGCGCCGGCCGGCGTGCGCTCAAAAAAGTCCCGCAAGTTCCCGTGTGATCTCCGTTCTAAGTTCGAAGGCCGGCTCGGTAAACCACGAATCGGCGGAGGAGACTCATGAAGAATTGGGGCAGATTTGGGGTAGCGGCGCTGTTCGTCGCAGCGGCCACATGGTTCCTGGGAAGCGGCGTGAATGCGGCGGGCGGCCCAGTTGAGGGCCAAGGCGGTCCCTACCGCGTGCTCGCACCCATCAAGAGCGGCAATCTTCTCTTGTTTCCCGTTGTGCGCTCCGATGGGAAATCCACGGGAGATGCCCCATTTATCACGCTCGATGAAGGCCTGAAGGGCGGCGAAGTGGAAGTGACCGAAGCCGGCCGCGCGCGTGGACTGGTTCGGCCCAGAGGGCCCCAACCGGCCCAAGACAACTACGATCGCGGCGATGAAGTGAACACGCTCGTGCTCGTCAACCACTCCAAGCGGCCGCTGTTGCTACTCGCGGGGGAAATTGTTACTGGCGGCAAGCAGGACCGCATCGTCGCCAAGGACCGCATCGTTCCTGCTGACGCCGATCCCATTGATCTTGGAGTTTTCTGCATCGAGCCGGGCCGCTGGACCGAAAGCTCGGCCACGTTTGGCGCCGCGGGCAAGTCCGCTCAGAAGAGCTTTATGGTTCAGCCAGCAGTGCGTGAGAGAGCGATGGTCGACCAGGACCAGCAGCAGGTGTGGAACTCGGTGGGTGGCGCAATATCGCACATGGAAGCCGCAGCGTCGCCGCCGGCCAGCGCTGGTGCTCCGCAAGGTGAAGGCAGCTATCACCGCACCCTCGGTACCAGCAGCTACGCCAAGGCGATGCAGGACAGCACCGTCAGCGAGAAAGTTGACGAGGCTGCCGCCCCGGTGATGAATGCCCGCGAGCAGGTGCTTGCACGGTTGCGCGACGAACATGCCGTCGGGGTGGTCGTGGCCGTTCGCGGAGAGATCATCTGGGCCGACCTCTTCGCCAATACCGATCTGCTCTCCCGTTACTGGACCAAGCTGGTCCGCTCCTACGCGGCCGAGAGCTTGACGGAAGGCGAAGACCATCCCATGTCCACCGTGGCCGACGCCCAGCGTTTTCTTGATGCGCCTTCGGACGGCACGGAGAACAGCGAAGGCGAAGTCGGCATCTACCGCTATCGCGAACTCAAGAGTAGCGGAGCGGAAACATTTGTGCTTGAATCGCTTCTCCCCGGCACAGGCTACGACGTGCACCTGAGCAAAATGAGGCTGCGCGGCGATGAGAGCCAGGTCGTCAAGCCGCGACCATCGAGCCATCCGACGGTTCGTCCCGACTTTCGTCCCGGGGTCATTGAATAGTCTGCATTCCGTGTGCTGGTTCTGCGCCCGCCTCAGTTAAGCTCGGTGGGCGCAGAGGAAAACTCAATTTGAGATTGCTATTTGCCGAGCACGGTCTGCGTGGCTCGAGCCAGGCGCGGCGCCGCGATCAGGGTAAGAGCCACCAGAAAGATAGACGCAGCAATGTAGGCCAAGTGGCCGTGGCGCAGATCTTCGGCGACAAGCTTGACTGAGACCAGGGCTATCGCCGCGTACCCAAGACGCGTCAACTCAATCCGGCGCCAGTGCGCCCCGGCGAACACCATGCCGAGCGCCATCGCGCATAGCGTCAGCGTGCGAATGAATGCCAGGTGATGCGCGCCGGGCTGGAATCGGAGGGCGGTCAGTCCAGTTAGTCCCTCGACCAGCAGAGCCGCTACGGCACCGGCCGCCAATGCGGCAAAGCCAAGATGAAGTGTTTGCTGCAGCCGGGATTGGCTCGTTCGCGGGAGCGCGGACCCATAGCAGAGAATCGCCGAGCACGCGATGAGCCAAATGCCTGCCGCCGGAGCGCCTTGCGGCGTTCCGGCCCATGAGTTGATGAGAAAACTCGGCAATCCCGATTCTGCGGCTCCAGCCAGCAGGAACACCACACCATAAAACTGAAAGGCGATTCGGTTCGTTCGGTTTCCGGCGAGTGTAGCTGCGATAGCCACCGTGCCGAGCAGCGCGGTGATGACAAGCGATGGCAAACTCAAAAAGCTTCCGGCCAGGAGCAGCATTGCGCCCCACGCGGAAAAGACCGCGGAGTTGCGCGGCTCTTTGGCACGCTCAAAGACCGTAAAGACGGCCGCATAGACCGCTACCGACAGCGTCAGACAAAGCGCGCCAAGAATCAAGATGCTTCCTTGCGGCCCAAAGTCTGCCACGCTTACGGCAGCCAGCAGAAACGCAATCGTCGTCTGGACTGTCGCGAAGGCAGAAATCTTGCGACCTTTTGCCAACGTGTGCCAACTAACGCTTGCGGCGAACAGCAGGAAGATTGCAATGCCGGGCGCAAGCAAGACAGTTCTCGCCAGCGGTGGATACTCTTCGCCAGCGGACTGCGGAGCAAAGTAGACATAGATCAAGATCCAAATCGCCGCATCGGCAGCCAACGCAACCAGCGCGCGCACTTCCGGCAAGCTTTCCATCCACGGAGTAAGCTCGCAGGCTGCCACGAGCAATAGAAGCGCGACCACAAACGGCAACAATACGTGCGAGGCGATGGCCATTGCCAGCGCGAGCCCAGCCGCGGCGATGCAGGCGGTACGCAGCACAGGCAATCGATCGCGTCCCAAGGCGATTGCCGCAAGCGCGAAGGAACAGACCACTGCTGCAGCCATCGATGGTGAAAGTATCTTGAAGCGTAGCGTAAGCTCCCAGACCATGGGGGCGAGGATCAACGCCGAGGTTCCCGCATGGATCGTGCTTGTGAAGCGTGGCCCGCCGCGCACCCGCGTCGCCCACACCAGCCACGCGAATGCATAAGCGATGCCGGCTACTGCAACGACCAGGCGGGGACGAGAACTGGACTCCTCAACTGCGCGCAGCAAATACGCGCCCGCAACGCCGAGCATGGCCTTGCCCAGCACTGGGAATATGCTGCTCGCCGGCGCTGCCGGTTTAACGGCCGCAATCGACTCGGCGGACACAGCTTCTGGTTCTGGCGAGGGGACCGGCCAACGCGTTTCGAGCGGGTGTTCCAGAACGTACACGCGCCGCTCCAAGCCTTCTATGCGCTTCTCGAACCGTTCGATTTCGTCGGGAAGATCGTGCATGGCTCCCCCGATCCTTCTCAGACGATGTTGAACTCAGTCGCCCGTCGCGGCTTCATGCAAGCTCTTGTCGGGCCAGGGAGGCAGCAGCTTGACCAGCGCCCAAAGAAAGAGCAGCGGCAGGATGGTCAATCCGATGGCCGCCAGCAGGCCCTCGCGTGTTACCAGTTCCATCTTGTAGGTCGTGAAGCCAAGAAAACTCTTTGAAAAGAGCTGGCCGCCGATCACCACGTTCCAGCGCATTGCGAACACGCTGATCAAAATCAGGCAGCCGGAAAACACGAAGAGTCGCTTGCGCGCAATCTCGGATAGCTTCACTACCTGAGTAATGAAGAGCAGGGTGAGCGGAACGAGCGTGCCCACAAAAATCTGCAGCACGATCTGCGAGAAAAAGAGCCGCGTGTGCACCATGAAATTCAGGCTGCGGAACGATTCGTCGGCCTCGTAAACACGGTGCACCAGGTCCAGCATCTCCAGGCTGAAGTCGATGATGAAGATATAGAACATGTACATCGCGATTGCGTCCACGCAGCGCATGTCGATCTTCTGCCCGCGTAGCTTGGTCGTCGCCATATAGAGCAGCATGACCGCGGCGATCCCCGACACCATGGCGGAAAAGATGAACACCACCGGCATCAACGGCGACGACCACCAGGGGTTGGCCTTGATGGAACCGAAGATGAATCCTACGTAGCCGTGCAGCAGAAAGGCTGAGGGAATGCCGACCAGCGTGACAATCCAGCCGACTTTATCGTCGATGTGGAGCGCCCGCTCGCTGATGTTGCTCGAGCCCAGCGTCATGATCTTGTAGATCAAGCGCATCAGGCCTTTCGAACGCTGAGACATTAGCACGATGTCGCGCCGGTAGTCGAGCCAGATTTCGAAAACCAGCACCGCCATCAAATACCAAAGGTAGACATATCCGAACATCGCCATGGCCGAGGTGCTGTGCGGCGTAAAGTACATTTCCGGCGAGCGCTCAGGGTGGCCGAGATGGAGTTGAAGCGGCAGCGGCGCGTCCAGCAGAAATGCCAACGCCGTCAGCAGCGCCAACCTGTACGTTGGCTTCACTGCTTCGACGCGAAACACGCGCTCTAATGACGCCAGAATGAACGCGCCCGCCACAAGCCCCGTGATATAGGGGTAAAGAACGATGAGGACGCTCCAGTACAGTGTCACCTCGTTCGGATACATATAGCCTTCAACGCCGCTCATTAATCAGCTCCTCGCTTCTAGTTCCTAGCTTCTAGCTCATCGTGCTGGCTCCAGCCGCTTTGCTTCTCGCGGAAACTTGCGACTAGAAGCCAGTAGCTGGAGGCTAGAAGCTGTCCCTCACCGCACCGACCCATCGAGGCCGTTATAGAAGGCCTTCGCCCCGGTGGCCATCTGCGGCTTCAACACCTGCACGTCGTGAGTCTTCAAAAACTCGTGAATCGGGTCATTGGGATTCTTCAGGTCGGCCAACTGCCGAGCTCCCGTTGGGCAGGCCTCACAGCAAGCCGTTGTGAGCCCCTTGGTAATCCGGTGGTAGCACAGCGTGCACTTGTCCGCAACCTTCTTGGCGGGATGAATGTAGCGGCATCCGTAGGGACAGGCCTGCACGCAATAGGCACATCCGAGGCAATACTTCTGGTCGATCAGCACGACTCCGTCAGGGGTGACAAACGTTGCGCCGACTGGACAAACTTGTGTGCAGGGCGAGTCCGAACAGTGATTGCACATTTTTGGAACGAAGAAATACTTTCCCTCTTCGCCCGCGGCCACAGCCGGGAATCCCTCTTTTCCACCGTCAGGCGAAATCACCTCGGGGTTCTCCAAATGAATATCTGACCTGTGGTATCGCTCCACCCATGTGCGGAAGAATCCATCGGGCACATCGTTCTCTGCCTGGCAGGCGCGCACGCAGTTGCCGCAGCCGATGCACTTGGGAATATCGATCAGCATGCCCCACCAGTGCTCGCTCATCTGGTAGTTCGGGGAATCCTGAGGCGAACCGGCCAGGACGTGCTTCCACGCCACGGCTGCCGCAGGCAAAAGGACGAGCAAATGACGCCGGCTGATGTTCATTTCGAACCTCCCTTCGCCGTGCTCGGGGCGGAATCGGATCCAACAACCGGGCTGTGCGGGTTGTGACAGGTCTGGCAGGGAACGCCGCCCGAGTGGTCTGCCGGATCTACTTGAGGAAAGTTCGCCGGCTTGGCCGCGCTTGCTGTGTGGCACCGCGCGCACAGGACCGCCGTGTCGGGCTTTACCGGCGTCACTGTCGTGGGATCGTCGGCATGCGCCGCCAGCGCTCCGTGACAAGCCTCGCAGTTCACGTGGGCATGCGCGCCTTTTGTCTTGGTGTCGGCGATATCCGTGTGGCAAGTCTCGCAAGTCTGGTGGCCTGCAAACTTGACCGGATGCGCAGCAATCTCGCCAATCGCTGCTCCGCGATAGTGCCCATACTCGCCGAAGCTCTTGGGCACGACGTAGGAGCGCACCACCAGAAACACCAGAAATGCGAGAACGAAAAGCCCCGCAAACCGGAAAAGATGTCCCGCGTCCTTCAAACTGCTCATCAGGCGCCCTCTTTGTGTGGCAACCGCCGGAAGCGGAGTTTGATCCTTCGTGTGATCCAGGACACTCCCGACAACGATCAAACTAGGCTTCCGAAGCAAGGGTGTATGTGAGCCTGCTCACAAACCCATGTGACGCAATGGACGCCTTCAGGCGGCGGTGCCCCAGGCGATACCATGAATCTTTGGAGCGAAGAATGCCAAAGGTTCTCGACGGCGCAGCCATTGCGGCGGCCATCAAGCAGGAAGTGGCCGAGGAGGTCCAAAAGCTCGCCGCCCGCGGCATCAAGCCGGGGCTTGCGGCTGTGCTGGTGGGCCATGTGCCCGCATCGGAGATTTACGTCCGAAGCAAGGTGCAGGCCTGCGCCGAGCTTGGCCTTGGCAGCGACTTGATCACTCCGCCCGACACCGTCACGACCGAGGAGATGCTTTCGCTGGTCGCCCAGCTCAACGCCCGCGACGACGTGGACGGCATTCTGATCCAGTTGCCGCTGCCGGCGCAGGTCGATGCGAAGGCTCTGCTCGACGCGGTTGACCCGGCCAAAGACGTGGACGGCTTTCATCCGGTGAATGCAGGGCGATTGCTCGCAGGCCGTCCGGCGCTCGCGCCCTGCACGCCTGCGGGCGTGATTGAGATTCTCAAGCGCAGCGACATTCCGATCGCAGGCCAGCATGCCGTCGTCGTGGGCCGCAGCGACATTGTCGGCAAGCCCGTCGCGATGCTTCTGCTGCACCAGAACGCTACTGTGACTATATGTCACTCCAAAACGCGAAACCTCGGAGAGGTCACGCGGCAGGCGGACATTCTTGTTGCTGCCATCGGCCGACCGGGATTTATCACGCGTGAGATGGTCACGCCGGGCGCCACGCTTGTCGACGTCGGGATCAACCGCGTGACCACGCGGGAAGAATTCGATCGCTTCTTCAAGGGCAATGAAAAGCGCGAAGCGGCATTTGCCAAACGCGGATCGGTTGTCGTTGGCGACATTGATCCAAAGGCCTTTGAGATCTCCGGCGCATACACACCCGTGCCCGGCGGCGTGGGCCTGCTGACGATTGCCATGTTGATGTCGAACACTGTGCGCGCGGCCCGCATGAGACGGGGGCTGTAGACCATGCTGCGCGTCGGACTCACCGGCGGACTGGGCAGCGGCAAGAGCACCGTCGCCGCGATGCTGCGAGAACTCGGCGCTCAGGTTATTGAAGCCGACGCGCTGGGCCGCGAAATGATGGAGCCGGGCCACAACGTTTACGAACAGATCGTTGCGCGCTTCGGAAGCGAAGTCGTGAATCCTGATGGCCATCTCAACCGCGCACGCCTTGCCGATCTCGCTTTCCGCCATGGCCGCCTCCAGGAACTGAATGCCATCGTGCATCCGCCAGTGATTGAAGCGCAGCGGCGCTGGATGGACGAAGTCTTTGCCCGCGACGCCGCTGCCGTCGCCGTTCTCGAATCGGCGTTGATCTTTGAAGTTGTCCGCGACGCCCGCGCGCGCGGCGAGACGGACGGAATCCTTGCCGACTTGCGACGCCGCATTGATCGCATCATTGTGGTGACAGCGCCGGACGATCTCAAGGTCACGCGCTACGCCGCACGGGTTGCACCGAATGCTGCGGATCGGAGCTCGA
The DNA here is from genome assembly GCA_963789425.1 of uncultured Acidobacteriaceae bacterium. GTDB lineage: Bacteria > Acidobacteriota > Terriglobia > Terriglobales > Acidobacteriaceae > Telmatobacter. Next base: position 345,141 of record CAWBKM010000004.1, read on the forward strand.
TCGAAGCCGACGCGCGCAATCGACTCTCGCACCAAGTCCCCGATGCAGAAAAGGCCGCACAGGCCGATTATGTTCTTGATAATTCGGGCGATATCGCTGCACTCCGCACCCAGGTTGAAGTTCTCTGGCCGCGCCTGCTGGATGAGAGCCACAAATTCCAGCAGAACCTGCCAATACAATAAAAGTGGACAATAAGAGAGGCGATTGCGGCTTGCAGTGGGAACTCTGCCGCGTCGCATCCGTAACAACTTGAGGGGGTCTTTCGGATCGATCCATTATGAAACTGACCCGGATTCTCATTATCGTTTTGATTTTCTTGTGCGGGTTCTGGCTTATCACCACCCGCATTGAACATGGCTTCTTCGGATCCCGCTCCGGGCTGATCGGATCCGGCGGGTCGGACTCTCCGCTGGACTTGACTGAGGCTCACGCTGCGCCTGCGTACGATGCCGAAGAGCAGAACAATATCGCCATTTATAAAAGGGTTCTGCCCTCGGTGGTCAACATCACTTCCACTGCGCTGGTCTTCGACTTCTTTTATGGGAACGTTCCGCAGCAGGGCCAGGGTTCGGGATTCATTCTCGATAAGTCCGGCCACATTCTCACCAACTTTCACGTTGTCGATGGCGCGAATCGCGGCATCGAGGTAATGCTCTACAACAAGCGCCGCTACCCGGCGCGGGTTGTCGGCGTGGACAAGGTGCACGACCTGGCGCTGCTGCAGATTGACGCGCCCGACCTGCAGCCCGTAACGTTGGCTGACTCCTCGCAGCTCAACGTGGGTCAGAAGGTCTATGCCATCGGCAATCCGTTCGGCCTGAGCGGCACGATGACGAGGGGCATCATCAGCTCCATCCGGTCGATCCGAAATGCCGACGGAGCGCCGATTGAAGACGCCATCCAGACCGATGCGGCGATCAATCCTGGCAACTCCGGCGGGCCGCTGCTCAACTCTTCGGGCGAGGTGATTGGCATCAACACGATGATCGCGTCCAATGGAGCGGATCAAAGCTCCGGCATCGGCTTCGCCATCCCCATCAATACTGCCAAGGCGGTGCTCGCCGACCTCATCCGCTACGGGCGCGTCAAGCGGCCTTCGCTGGGCATCGTGTCGTATGCGATCGGTCCCGACCTCGCGTCGCAGATGGGTCTTTCCGCGGATTCCGGCGTGTTGATCCAGCGCGTGATTCCGGGCGGAGCGGCCGAGCGCGCAGGGCTGCATGGCGGCAATGAGCAAGCCTACGTTGGCAACACGCCCATCATGCTCGGCGGCGATCTCATCGTCGCGATCGACGGCCAGCAGGTGACAGATCCTGAGGACATCAGCGCGCTGATGGACAAGCACCAGGCCGGCGACACAATCAGCGTGACCATTGTGCGCGGCAAAAAGCAGATGACGCTGAAGCTGATTCTGGGAGAGGCGCGGGACGCGAATATCTAGGCCGGAGAGCGAATCATAGAGCTTGTTTTAAGGATGGTTGGAGGCCGGTTGAGAGTCTTCAGAGGCTAAAGCCCTCATCCATTTTGCGCAGTTTGCGGCACGAGTAAACTCAAGATTATCTACTTGACGAAGGGTACGGCGGAGGCGTCCAATGATGCCTAAGCCGTACCTTTCGTCTTGGGAAGAAAGCAAGAAGAATGCGGCCAAACGGAAAGGGCCGATGCGAATGACGATTGCAATAGGCGTCCTATGCGCCGATGGATTAATAGTCGCCGCAGACACGCGTGTCGTAATGTCTGATGGTGCGACATCTACCGGAGTAAAAGTCCACACGGGGATGTCTGATACCTGCTCATTTGTTATTGCTAACGCAACAGACGATGGGAACGCTGCAAATACACTGATACCGGACATCATCAGTGAGCTTGAGCAAGGTGATCCGCAAAGTCTGCCCGACGCGGAAACAAATGTGAGAGCCAGTATGGCACGCTGGGTAAGCCAGCATCCTCACGGAGCGCCCCCGGTTCAATTGATTATGGGGATATACGTAGATAGGCCGCAATATCCCATAGGTAGGAACGGAGGAGGAATTGAGCTTTATTTCTGCGAACCTCCGAATACGATGGTGCGTAAGACGGCATTGGATGACTGTCGAGGATACATTGCTATCGGAGCAGGATCAGTTGTCACTGATCCGCTCTATCGTTCATTGTTCGCAGGCTCAGCCTCGACACGAGCGAGGTTACTCGAAATTTCCTACCTGATGTATAGGGCAAAGAAAGATATGGCATCGGCTTGCGGCGGCCAGACGAATGCAGTTGTCCTGCGCAGTAAACATGAAATTCCCGTGTGGGTCCCTCCTGTCAACATGGCGATGGCTGAGCATCAAGGGCAACTATTCGATGCGACATTGAGGCAAGCGGCATGGGGAATAATTGGTAATTTCCCGGCAGAGAGTGAACCCGACTACCAGACCAAACTTATAGAGCTGTACGATGCGGCATCTCGAATTAATCGCGGAGTGAGCTTCCCCGTGTGGGATGGAACATTTCTTTAGGCGGTCAGATTCTCAAACGTCAGGGGATCAGCGGTGACCATGTGGCGCAACGTGTCAACGAAGAGATCAGAACGGCCACGGCGATTGAATCTAAACTGCATTTCCTCAAGGTAGGACTCAAGATGCTTTGCAGAAATCCGATGCCACGTTCCGATGATGCCGCGCTTGAGCAGCGAGAATGCAGACTCGACTGTGTTGGTATGAATTTCTCCGTCAACGTAGACCTTGGCCTTATGCTTGATGGTCTTGTGACGCTCCGTGAGTCCAACCGCCTTCATTGCGCCAGGATAAGCGTTGAACTCATCGGTCACGATCACGTCCACATCTTCACTCACGTTCTCTTTGATGTACTGCGCCAGAGTGCCACTCTTGGCGTCCTCTGCATGGAAGAATCGAGTCTCGCCGCCACGTTGCCGAAGGCCGATAACAATCTCTTTCTTGCAAAGCGGATTGCCCGGTTTCTGATTGCCTCTTTGATGACCGCCAACATAGGTTTCGTCCATTTCGACCGTTCCATGCAGCATCGTCTTTTCCGCCGTCGCCATTGCCGCCCGGATGCGATGGCACAGATACCATGCCGTCTTGTACGAGCCATTATGCTGTCCCCAGAGCGTCCGCTTGAGTTGCATAGCGCTCATGCCCTTCTTGGCCTCGCAGATCAACAGGACCGCCAGAAACCACATCGGCAACGGCAGGTGAGAGTCATGGAAAATCGTTCCGCTCATCACCGTAAACTGGTACTCGCAGCCCACACACTCAAAGCGGGCGTAATCCTTCATTCTGGACACGCGGCGATCCTTGCAACGCGGGCAGGTCACGCCTTCCGGCCAGCGCAATCGCTCAAGCAATTCGCGGCACTTATCGGCGGTCGAAAACATCGAATTCACTTCAGGGAGTGTCATGCCTACACCTCGTAAACCGAAATCGCCTTTGCAGCGCGTACCCACCCGAAAGCTGGTTGCCGCAATAAAGCAAGAGTTGCGTCGAATTCCTCTCCCGAAGGATGAGCAGAAATCTCAGAAAGGAAAGGAGTAACGATCAACATGAGAACATCTTATCGAAATCGTTACCCTTTGTCAAGTGAATAATCTTGAGTAAACTCGTGCCCTGATACAAAGCCCCTCCGCAGGAGTTTTTTCGTAAGGTGTAATGTCGCGCCATTGTTCCAAAGCTTTTTTTGAAACGCACTCTAATGGTTTCGCGGGCCGCTTCAGTCATGAAGCGGCCCGATTTGGCAGCAGGTCAATTTGATCCAGGGCGCAGCCTGACCGAAATGCAGGTCCTTCGACTGCGTTTGTCCAAAAGAACGCGCCAAACTTCGCTCAGGATGACCGCGCATTTGTTTAGCGGACGTCAGACTCATGACACTAGAAGCCGGCGGTCATCGCCTCCTGCGTGACTTGCGCGACCTGGGCGCGCGCCAGTTGAATCGGCTCGCCGTAGTGCGCAGCCACAATCTCGGCCGATTGCGACTCGTTTAGGTACGGCGCGACTGCCGCAAGCTTCACGCTGGAGCCGGCGGCCATCTGCGCTAACTGCGCCTTGGTTGAGATAGATTGCACGAGCGACAGAATGGCGACCACGATCGTGCCGACTTCCTGAATGGCGGCGAGCGCATGCTGCTGGCTTTTTTGATCGACGATCTTCGCTGCTTGCAGCAGAGCTGTATTCACTTGCTGCTGGAAGGTCACGATCTGGTTTTGCAACTTGGCCAGGGTACTACCCGAAGGATTCGCTAGGTAAGCCTTGGCCTGCGCAACCAGCAAATTGCTCGCGACGTCAAAGCCGATGGTTGCCGCAGCGAAGATGGGCGCGTCGGCCGGCGCTAAGAGCGCCGCGGTTGAATCGACCGTGGCGACAGCGCTTTGCAAAGCCGGTGTCCAGTTGACAATATTCTGGGCCACGCCGGCAGCCGTGCAGCCCTGCATCCATGGCAGCGGGATGAGAAGTGCAATAAACATCCACGCGCCGAGCTTTGCCTGCGGGCTGGCTGACCCGTTCGTCGCGGCGGACTGGCTTGTTGCTGCCCCGGGATCCTTGGCCAGCAGTCCCAGGAGCGCCGTGGCCAATGCGCTTGCCAGCGACACGACGGTGCCGGTTCCCACTTTGCCCAGCGAAACCCCCTGCTGCGACAACACACCGGCAACACTCGCGACCGCAATGAGCAGCCCCGCCGCCGACGTTTTCGGATGATTCCAGATGTTCTTAAAGTTCATGGTTCACACTCCTCCGTGCCGCGGTCTTGAACGCGGCGTGCGGGATTTCGATTGAACGGCATTCTTGCGTTTCTGTTTCCGCTGCGCAGGGCCGGCGTGATCCACTGCTTGCGATCCCCCACCGGACCTGCGCATCTCCTCGAAGCGCTCTCAGGTTCCCGATGCTGCCGTGGTTCCGGTTCGGCATCGAGCGGAGAGCTGCTCCGCGCAGACGAAGACGGTCCCGCGCCCCGGCGCCCATCCGCAGGCACGGTTCTCCGGCAGCGCCCCGATCAAATTTCAAGGGCACTCATGCCCGGAGAACCGCGCCAGGGAGGGCGAACACCTTCGCCCGGCTCGGTATTTCCGTACTTTGTCTGGTTATGAATTAAGGATACGAAATTAGAGGCAAATTACCGGCAAACTTGACGAAGCTGCGAGTGACTGAAAAATAGAGTAGTTACAACAAATCTTCGAGTTTGCCCTCTTGACAAGGTTCCGAGTGGGGCGGAATCCAGCGGTGTTTGGCGGTCAGACTTTGTGCGCCGGCAAGCGGTTTTAGAGACTCTGAACCGTTGGACCGCCGTCCCTACGGGACTCCGAGAAGCGACTTCTACGTTCCCCCACGCTTCCACCCCAACGACGAGGACCTGTCGTTGGGGACCCCGGTGAAGCGCGGGGCTAACATTCCTTGCGCCTACGGCGCATGGGTTTCGTCCCGTTCCCGACACTGGAGCGCGACCTATTGCCCCGGCCTGCTTGAGGCGGTTCGGGGATCAAAAAAGGCCGTTCTGATACATAAAATCGGCGAAATTTGTCGATGATTTTGAAGAACTTCTGCTGATTTAGAAGGAGTTAACATGCATTTGCACCAGTTCTGAGGCAGGAAAATCACTCCTTCATTCATTCTGCCCTTCCCAAGGCAGCAAATCTCAGATCCAACATCTCGCACACTTAAGACAAGTGTAGAGATTTCGGGGAAATAATCGGCAAACTTGAAGAGACAGGGACCGAGGGACCAAGGGACTAAGGAAAAAGGGAGTTACGGGGACATGGCGGAATTATTTTGGGTGCGGTGGCTTGACAATGAAATGAGGTGCACCCCGTGTGACTTATTCCGACGGCGCTTGCTTTTTGACGTACGTGCGGCCGCGGAGTTCGTAGTCGCCACTGACGACGCGGGCGATGGCCTCAGTGTAGGCCAGGTGTTCTTCCTTCAGGATGCGATCTGCGAGCGAGTGTTCATCGTCGGTCTCGAGCACCGGAATCGCGCGCTGGACGACGATCGCGCCGTGATCGAGCTCTTCGTCCACAAAGTGGACTGTGCAGCCAGACACCTTGACGCCATAGGCGAAGGCCTGCTGCTGCGCTTCGAGCCCTGGAAAAGCGGGCAGCAAGGAGGGATGAATATTGAGAATGCGACGGGGAAAGGCAGCGACAAACTGCTTGGAGAGGAGGCGCATGTAGCCGGCCAGGCAAACCAGATCGACGCCATGGGCGCGCAGACACGCGATCACATCGGCGTCGTGCTCTTCGCGCTTGCGGCCCCTGGATTCAAAAACGGCAGTGGGCAGGCCAAGCTCGCGTGCTTTAGCCAGTCCAGGTGCGCCAGCCACATTCGAGATGACCACCGCGATCTCGGCGCCCTTCAGGCGTCCCGCGCGAATGGATTCGGCGATGGCGAGGAAGTTGGAGCCGCGACCGGAGAGGAGAATGCCGAGGCGCATGACCTTCCGTACGGCCGCCGAGGGCTCGCTCACGTGTACTGTACCCGGCGCTCGCCCTTTACGACGCGGCCGATCACGTAGAACTTTTCTTCGGACCGGTCGAGGAGGTTCTTGGCGCGCGTGAACTTTGCCGCCGGGATGGCCGCAATGAGCCCGATGCCCATGTTGAATGTGCGCATCATCTCTTCCTGCGGAATGTTGCCCAGCTCGCGCAAGTGCTCGAAGATGGGCAGCACCGGCCACGATCCGATTTCAACTTGCGCCGTGACGCCCTTGGGCAGGATGCGCGGAAGATTCTCTGTGATGCCGCCGCCGGTGATGTGCGCCATGCCGGTGGTCATCCCTCCGGTGACCAGCTTCTGGATGACGTGCAGATAGCTGCGATGCGTGCGCAAGAGCGATGCGCCCGCTTTCTCCTTGATAGCCGTTACGTATTGGGTGGCCTTGTAGCCGGCCACTTCGAAGAGGAGCTTGCGCGCGAGCGAGTAGCCGTTGGTGTGCAGGCCAGTCGACGGAAGGCCGATCAGCACGTCGCCGGCTTTGATGCCCGCGCCGGTAATCATTTTGTCGCGGTCGACGGCGCCGACGATGAAACCGGCAAGATCGTACTCGCCATCAGCGTAAAAGCCGGGCATCTGCGCCGTCTCGCCGCCGATGAGCACGCAGCCGTTCGCCTTGCAAGCGTCGGCGAGGCCGCTGACAACGCTCTCGACCACATCCTCATCGAGCTTGCCGGTGGCGAGGTAGTCCAGAAAGAAGAGTGGCGTGGCGCCCTGCACCGCAATGTCGTTGACGCAGTGGTTTACCAGGTCGACGCCGACGGTCTGGTGGAGGCCCAGCTGGAAGGCCACCTTGAGCTTGGTTCCGACACCATCGGCCGAGCTGACCAGGATGGGATTCTTCCAGCGCTGCATGTCGAGCCGGTAGAGAGCGCCGAAGCTGCCGATGCCGCCTAACACGTTGCGATTAAAGGTCTTTTGCGCCAGGTACTTGATGCGCTCCTTGGCGTGGTCGCCGCTGCGCAGGTCGACCCCGGCATCGGCGTAAGTCACGGTCTTCGGTGCGGTCTCTTGTGCCACGGGCCTGGCTTTCTCATGAATGGGTTGCTTCGGCCAAGATGAGCCGGAAAGAGGAATTCTAGCAGCAATTATCGAGGCCATTTCCCACAAATCGTCGAGTCGGTTACCACTTCAGTCCTGCCGTCCGAGCCGGCCGCACAACTGCACCCGGGAACTGAATGAAATGACTTCTTCCGCGGAACGGTTTTCAGGATCGGCAATGCTCTCGAGACTTGCGGCGCCGTCCTTGCTGCAGTGGCAGCCACGCGAGAGAAACGCAACTCGCGCTAAAGGCCGGCTGGCGAATTCATGTTGGTTTTTGCATCTCGCGGCCGCGCGGAAGCCGCACGTTTCCCGCGAAAGCTTTGCGGCCTGCGGCCCTCTATACTGAAGCCACGATGTGCGCAGAGATTCGGAGCGCCGAGATTGGCGCTACGCAACACGCCCGTTCGAAGGAACTACAAGAGCGCGCCGGGAGGTTCTTTCCGGGCGGCGTGAACTCGCCGGTGCGGGCATTTCGCGCGGTTGGCGGCTCGCCGCCCTTCCTTTCGCGCGCCGAGGGCGCAACCCTTATCGACGTCGACGGCAACCGATATGTCGACTACTTCGGTTCATGGGGACCGATGATCCTGGGCCACGCGTTTCCACCGGTCGTCGAGGCAATTGAGCGCGCGGCGCGCGGCTCCGCCAGCTTCGGCGCATCCACCGCCGCCGAGGCCGATCTCGCGGAGCGCATCGCGGCTTGCTATCCAGCGATCGAAGAGATGCGCTTTGTTAGCTCCGGCACCGAGGCGACGATGTCGGCCATTCGCGTGGCCCGCGCTGCGACCGGGCGCGATGTGATCGTCAAATTCGAAGGTTGCTATCACGGCCACGCCGACGGGCTCCTGGTGAAAGCGGGCTCAGGCGTTGCGACTTTCGGCATTCCAGGGTCGGCGGGTGTTCCCGAGGCAGTTGCGCGCCTGACCTTGGCTCTGCCGTACAACAATCTCGATGCCGTTGAAGCGGCGTTTGCCGCGCACACTGACTCGATCGCAGCCGTGATCGTCGAGCCAATCGTGGGCAACGCAGGTTGCATTGTGCCTGAGCCGGGCTATCTTGCCGGACTGCGCGAACTGACCGCGAGCCATGGCGCGCTGCTGATTGTGGACGAGGTCATGACCGGCTTTCGCGTGGCACTGGGCGGCGCATGCGAGCTTTACTCGCTCGATCCCGATCTCGTGACTCTGGGAAAAATTGTTGGCGGAGGGCTACCGGTTGGACTGTTCGGGGGAAAACGGCGATTCATGGATTTGCTCGCGCCTCTTGGGCCGGTTTATCAGGCAGGAACGCTCAGCGGCAATCCACTTGCCATGGCTGCGGGAATTGCCACCGTTGGTTATTTGCAGGAGCACGCGGCTGAGGTTTACCCACGTCTTGAAGCCACGACCAAAGCCGTTGCCGACGGCGTTGCGCAGGAAGCTGCGCGCGCCCGAATTCCGCTCACAACGAATCGCGTTGGCTCGATGTGGACTTGGTTCTTCAACTCAGGTCCAATCAACGACTACGAGCAGGCAGCAAAATCGGATACGGCCGCTTTCGGGCGCTTCCACCGGGCGATGCTCGAACGCGGTATCTGGCTTCCACCATCGCAGTTTGAAGCGGCATTTGTGTCAACGGCGCATGGCGAAGGCGAAGTGAAAGCTACTATCGCCGCTGCGCGCGAGGCCTTTGCGTTGTTCGGCGCGAGCTGAAGCACGCACTCAAGCCCACGCATCCAGCGTTACAAACCGAACTTTGCCTTTGTACAGCTCGAGCATCTGCTCCGCTGCGGTTACGGACGCAACACGGTTTGCCCCCGGATCGCGGTGACCACCATCGTGCAGCACGATGTTTGCTGCGCGGCCCATCTGCCAGAGCCGCTCGATCTTGTGGTTCAACCGCCGTGCGATCCGCTGCGGCGAGGGGTCGCTCCAGTCTGAGGTCATGGCGTTCCATAGCACGACATTCAGGCCCATTTCGCGCGCAATTTGAAATAGCACCGGCCGGCGCGCACCGTAAGGCGGCCGGAAGAACTTTACTGCGGCGCCGGTGATCTGCTCGAGCATGTCTCTCGTGCGCGTCATTTGTTCTCGAATGACTTCAGGAGAGCTGCGCGCCATATTGGGATGGTCCCAGGAGTGATTTCCAATGAGGTGACCGGCCATTGCCGTCCGCTGCACCAGTTCCGGCTGCACTTTGGCGCGCCCGCCGAGCACGAAGAACGTTGCACGGACGTTGTGGCTGGCCAGAACGTCGAGCAGCTTTGGCGTCCACGTCGCATTGGGCCCGTCGTCGAAGGTGAATGCCAGTTCGCCGGGCCGCGCAGGAGCAGTAAGCGCTGTACCGAAAAGGCGCGAATCCGGCCACATGGAAGCGTAGGCATACACGCCTGCAGCAACGCCCGCGCACGCGGCTGCGCCACATGCCGTATAAATCCCTGTTGCAATGGGGGTGATCATTCTGCCTGCAAGTATGGGCGCGCGGAGCCAAGGCAGGCAACTCGCCAAAGTAACTGTCGAGCATTACCAGTTCACAGCATTCTTGCGGGAATTTCCTTGCTTTCCTGCTGTCCAGTTTGCGCCGCGCCCGCTTCCATCCGCTGCCTGGCGCGCTTTTCGCTCGAGCGCCGCTCCTGCCGCCACGTTGTCATCGACGTGACACCAAAGTTCCAAACCGCGGTGAACATCAAGCCCGTTACCGCTGCGAGCACCCATGGAACTCCGCGGCGGAACGCCTCATTGGCAATGGCGACGTTAGCTGCCACGCCCAATCCACAGGCCAGGCAGAACGTGATGAGGCCGCCCCAGAATCTCCATCCCTTGAGCCGACGGTCGCGGTAGGTGACGGAGTTGTTCAAGACAAAGTTCAGAATCATTACAATGAATGTTGTTATGGCCTGGCCCGCGGCGAAACTCAACCCGGTAAAGTTGCGCAGCGCGCTCAAGATCAGCAGGTGCACTCCGACGCCCAGCGCGCCCACCATGCCGAAGAGCACGAAGCGCACATTGACCACGCCGCCGAGATGCTTATCCACGAGCAACTCGAAATACTCCAGGCCGACAAGCAGATCAAGCTTGCTTTCGCCATGCTCGCGCAGCCTGAAGCGATAAGGCACCTCGCCGATACGGAGCCCGTGCCCGGCCGAAAGCACGATGTCAAGCAGGATTTTGAAGCCGATGCCCGAGAGCCTGTGCGCGAATTGCTCGAACGTCGCCACGCGCACCATGAAGAAGCCGCTCATGGGATCGCTCAGCTCATGCTCGGCGCCCATCAGGCTCAACCGGCGGCCCAACTGGCTAAGCTTGACGCGCGACTTAGTAAACTCGCCCATACTGCCGCCGGCGATGTTTCGCGACCCCACCACCAAGTCGAGGTTCTCTTCATGCATGCGGCGCAGCATTTCGGGCAGAATGGTTTCGTCGTGCTGCATATCCGCATCCATCACGGCGACAATAGGCGCCGCTGCGCCCAGAATTCCCTCGATGCACGCTGACGCGAGTCCCCGCCTGCCTATCCGCTGCAGGACGCGCAGATTGTCGTGCTGTTCGGCCATCCGGCGCACCACGTCGGCGGTGCCGTCGGGCGAGTCGTCGTCCACAAAAATCACTTCGTAGCGGATGCCTTTGAGCGCCTTTTCAAGCCGATCCAGAATCGGACCCACGTTCCCTCTCTCATTGAACGTGGGCAGCACGATCGCCAGATCGTAGGCCATTGTTTCCTCCGCGGGAGCGGGCAAATCTCAGGCGGCTCGGTTTGAAAGTCGAAGCCCCGCTCTCATCCTTATACAACTTGGAAGAAGCCGTTCGATAGCACTGTCTCCGAGAGGACTCAGCGGCGTATACTGGCATTGTTCGGGTCGCATCCTGAGTTTGCGGAGCGGCACTGGAGCCAACCATGAGCCTCACCCAACCTTCCGCGGGCACGCCGCCCGGAGTTCCTGTCCCCAAAGTCACCATGCCAGCGCTCACCGAGATGAAGCGCCAGGGCAAGCCCATTTCCGCGCTTACTGCGTACGACTACTCCACTGCGCGCCTGGTCGACGAGGCCGGCGTGGACCTGATTCTCGTCGGTGACTCGCTGGCCATGGTCGTGCTGGGCCAGGAAAATACGCTTGCCGTCACCGTCGACGAAATGCTGCACCATACGCGCGCGGTGCGCCGAGCCGTACGTCGCGCTCTTGTCGTCGCCGACATGCCTTTCGGCAGCTATCACGGAGCAGTCTCCGAATCGCTGGCGAACGCCGTTCGCTTCGTGAAAGAAGCCGGCGCCGAAGCGGTCAAGATCGAAGGCCCGCGGATTGAACTTGTCCACGCTCTCGTCGAAGCGGAGATTCCCGTCGTCGGCCATCTCGGCCTTACGCCGCAGAGCGTGCATCGCATGGGCGGATATCGCGTGCAGGCCCGCACGGCCGAGGCCGCGCGACAGCTTGAGGCCGACGCACATGCGCTGGCCCGCGCCGGCGCGGGCGCCATCGTGCTCGAAGGCGTTCCCCGCGAGGCTGCTGCGGCCATCACAGCGGCGCTACCTATCCCGACGATTGGAATTGGCGCGGGTCCCGACTGCGACGGCCAGATTCTTGTCTTTCACGATCTCGTCAATCTCACGTTTGCGCCGCCGGCTAAGTTCGTCCGCCGCTATGCGGACGCTTCGAGCTTCTTCCGCTCCGCCATCGAGCGCTACCGCGAAGACGTGGAGCATCGCGCATTTCCATCGGACGCGGAGAGCTATCATCTGCCGGCGCGGCAGGCGAAGGGCGTGGCAGTTCCCGAGACGGATCCTGATTCTGAAGATGCAGTTGTGAATCGGGATGCGTTCGAGGATTGGACGAGCTGAGCGTGATCGAGATCGTACGAACGGTTGACGAACTCCGACGCTGGTCGCGCGCATCACGCTCAACTACCGGCAACACCGTTGGCCTGGTGCCAACGATGGGCGCTCTTCACGCGGGTCATGCCTCGCTCATCCGCGCGGCGCGAGCGACGTGTTCTCACGTGGTGGTCAGCCTGTTTGTGAACCCCACGCAATTCGGTCCCAACGAAGACTATGCGCGTTATCCTCGCTCGTTTGAGGCCGACTGCGCTCTGGCCGAGCGGGAAGGCGCTGATGTGCTTTTCGCGCCGACTGTCAAAGAGCTTTACCCCAACGGAGCCACGTCGACATTCATTGAGGTTTCGGATCTCGGCGATCGCCTCGACGGAGAATCGCGTCCGGGGCATTTTCGCGGAGTCGCTACGGTTGTTGCCAAGTTGTTGATTGCGACCGAACCCGATCGGGCATTTTTTGGCCAGAAGGACGCGGCACAGGTCGCCGTGTTGCGACGCATGGTCGCCGATCTGCGGCTTGCAGTCGAGGTTGTGGTGTGCCCCATTGTCCGCGATCCCGACGGTCTTGCCATTAGCTCCCGCAACGTTTACCTCAGTCCGTCTGAGCGAGCGCAGGCTCTCACGCTCAGCCGCGCCATTCGCCATGTTGAGATGCTGGTTGCGCAAGGCGAGCGCCGGGCCGCCGTTCTGATCGCCGGCGCGCGCGAAGTCTTCGCATCCGAGCGCCAGGTCCGCATCGATTACGTCGAAGTGGTCGATTGGTTCACTCTGCTGCCCGTTGAAATTGCTATTCAAGGTACGCTGTTTGCCGTCGCGGCCTTCGTTGGCAAGACGCGGCTGATCGACAACACAATCCTCAAATAAGCCAACAAAAGAAAATCGTTGCGCTGGCCGACACATTCGCCGCAATCTGGTAGCAATGCCGGAACTTCCCGACATCACGGCTTACATTACGGCGCTTGAGCCGCGGATTGTTGGCAAGAGGCTCGATCACGTTCGCCTGCAAAGCATCTTTGTTCTTCGCACCGTCGACCCGCCGATCACATCCGTCGAAGGGCGGACGGTCCGCGAAATTCGCCGCGTGGGCAAGCGCATTGCCATCGGGGTTGAAGGCGATCTAGCACCCCACGGACCAGGACCTGTCCGCGGGGACCCGGGATTGATCTGGCTGGTCATCCACCTCATGATTGCTGGGCGTCTGCATTGGCGTCCTCCGCACGCCAAACTCGCCAGCCGCCAGGCGCTTCTGGCGCTTGATTTTTCGGAGGGGAGTCTTGTCCTGACGGAAGCCGGGTCCAAGCGACGCGCGTCGCTTCATCTCCTGCGCGGCGAGGAGGCTCTGCGCGACATCGATCCCGGCGGCATCGAAATTTTTTCCTCGAATCTGGACGAATTTCGCGCCGCACTCACGTTCGAGAACCGCACGCTCAAGCGCGCCCTCACCGACCCGCGCCTCATCAGCGGCGTAGGCAACGCCTACTCCGACGAGATTCTCCACGCAGCGCGGCTCTCGCCGATCACGCTCACGCACAAGCTGACATCTGAAGAGTGGCAGCGCTTGTTCGACGCCACGCGATCCACGCTGGAGCTGTGGATGGAACGGCTCTCGTCCGAAGCCAGGAAAAAGTTTCCTGAGGGCGTGACGGCATTCCGACCTGAGATGGCTGTTCACGGCCGCTTTGGAAAGGCGTGCCTGCGATGCGGCAGCCCTGTCCAGAGAATCAGGTACGCGGACAACGAAACCAATTACTGCGCAACCTGCCAGACAGCAGGCAAGGTCCTTGCGGACCGCAGCCTCTCGCGCCTGCTGGGCTCCGACTGGCCCCGCACTCTCGACGAGCTTGAAGCGCTCAAAAAACGGTAGAGCTTCGCTCAAGCGCCGCTAGAGCGTCGCTCCGCCCGAGGCACGCCGCAGCCAATAGGCAAGCCCACTTACCGCTCTCGATGGCTCATTGGTGTTAGTTACCACTTCTGCGACTCACCCTTGATTTACCTTGACATGGCTTCTGCCGGTGCCGCATCGTGTTTGCGGCGACTCCTGTCAAACGGAGCGCGCGGGAACCCTGCTTCGAGGGGCTTCCGGGCGTGGGAGCCGGAGCTTAAATCCGTTGTGGAGGATTCAAGAATGCACGTTGCCACCTACAGCGCGGTTTTCTTTTCAGCGATGCCTTCCGGGCACATGATGACGGTTATCGTGATTGCAGCCGTGATCGAATGGCTCCTGGGAGCTCTTTGGTATGGGCTCGTTTTCCGCAAGTCCTGGATGGCGATGGCCGGCTTTTCCGAGACCAACAAGCCCAAAAACGGCGCCATGACAATGGTCTGCTCGTTTATCGCCTGCCTGCTCCTCACGTATGTAATTGCGCACGTTGTGACGTGGGCGGGAGCCATGACAGTTACCGGCGGTGTCAAGCTTGGGGTCATCTGCTGGCTTGGATTTATGGCGCCGCCCCTCTTTACACAGCACATTGCCGAGAACCGCCGCGCCAATCTGTTTGCCATCAACGCAGCCTATTGGCTATTGGTTATGGCGATCGGCGGCGGCATGACGGCAGCCTTCCACGGCTAACGAAGGTTTCACCGGGGGCCAGGCAAACCCATTGACTACAGGGGCAATTCCCTCGCGGAATTGCCCCTTTTGCATTTCATCGCTGCCGCAGTCTGAACCCCGCGACTGCGCTCACAGCTTCGAAAGATTTTCTCAAGCCGACCTGCGCCCATCGTCATAAAATCGACCCATGACTCGCTCGAATGTCACCACAGACGGCGCGCCCGCCGCGATCGGCCCTTACGCGCAAGGCGTGCGTGCAGGAAACCTCATCTTCACTGCCGGTCAGGGCGGCTTGGATCCAGTTACCGGCCAGGTTGTTTCCGGGGGAATCAAAGAACAGACGGCGCGAACCCTCGAGAATCTCAAAGCCGTACTTGAGGCCGGCGGGAGCAGCCTGGGCCAGGTGGTCAAGGCGACCGTTTTCCTGAAGGACATGAACGATTTCGCGGCCATGAATGGGGTCTACGCATCGTACTTCGGAGACGACAGCGAAACGCTCCCCGCGCGCACCACGGTTGAAGTCGCTCGCTTACCGCGCAATCTGCTTGTCGAAATCGAAGTCGTCGCCGAAGTGTGACCGGTCGCCGCCGCTCACCGATATCATTGAATTGTGCCGCGATTGTTTGGCTGTGCCGCGCGGTTCACGCGCGGCCGGTCCGGGGATCACCGTCCCGCAGGAGGTCATCTTGAGCGATTCCGAAGACAAGGTTGTTCGCAGCGATGCCGAGTGGCGGACCCTGCTGACGCCGCAGCAGTATCACGTGCTGCGCGAGAAAGGCACCGAGCGCCCTTTCACCGGCGTGCTCACGGAGAATCACGAAACGGGCAACTACCACTGCGCAGCCTGCGGCGCGCTGCTTTTCCTGAGTGGCGCGAAGTTCGACTCCGGCTGCGGATGGCCCAGCTTCATGATCCCCGCCGGCTCCAAATCGGTCGAAGAGCATGAGGACTCGAGCCACGGAATGCGGCGCGTGGAGGTGACCTGCGCTCGCTGCGGCGGCCATCTGGGCCACGTCTTCCCCGACGGCCCGCGGCCCACGGGCCTGCGCTACTGCATCAACTCTGCTTCGCTGACATTCACGCGCGAGGGCGAGTAAGGCACGCCGCTCAGCGTATTTGTTCCGGTCCCGAGGCGCGACTTCTGCGCACAACAAAACCCCGCCTTGCCGGCAGGGTTGTTGGAACAATCGATAAAAGGGTGAAAGCGCAACGAAGCGCGAAATAGGTAAGAGCGCTGAGCGCTTAGGCCTTGGCGACTTTTCCGCTCTTGATACAGCTCGCGCAAACGCGGAGCTTTTTGGGCGCCCCGTTCACCATGGCCTTGACTGCCTGCAGGTTCACATTCCAGCGCCGCCGGGTGATGTTGTGGGCGTGCGAGATGTTATTGCCAAAACGCGGCCCTTTGCCGCAGATATCGCAAGTTTGTGCCATCGTCCAACTCCAAATCTCTCAAGTGTTTTCGGGCGCTCGGTACGCGGCCAGGGCGCGCACAGCGGCCCGCGCCATCGCCCTGCCGAATCTTCAGTATATCAGTGATTGGCGGCTGGCATCCGGTCTGGCCCGCCGGCGAGCGACACGCGCATTTTGGCCTCGTAATGCGCCCCGCCAGCGGCAAGATGGCTCTCATACAGCACAAACTCCGTTGCCGTGAAGCGCGTGAATGCGGGCTGGCTGCGAATCTTGCTCCTCAGCGCGCGCAGCTCCGGTCGACTTCCCTGACCTTTAGGTACGTGTCCTTTCGCCCGCGCCAGCGTAATGTGCGGATGAAAGGGGCGGGTCTCCGGCGCGAACCCGCACGGGCCTGTCGCCGCTACAACGGCCCGTTCGAGAGCGGCGAGTTCCGGCGTTACGGTGACATCAGCGAAGAACACGCCTGCGCGATCGAAGCAGCCGAGCTCGCCCAATTTAACGGGAAACGGCGCAGCCTGCACTTCGACCAGCCGCGCCTTCAGGCACTCCAATTGCTCCGGTGTGGCATTGCCCAGGAACTGGAGTGTGATGTGCCAGGACTCGGGCGCGGTCCAACGCAAGCGGCTGCCAGGCCCGGCGCTCTCGCCTTCGCGCAGCCGCGCTATCACGTCGCCGAGCTCGCGCACCACGGCATCCGCCAACGGGATTGCCACAAACAGCCGCATACGGAGCCAGTCTAATTCCGGGCGACGGACACGCCCGCAGCGCTGGCATGCAACCTTATCTCGCGGTGCACGCCGCGCGCTGCTGCGGGGAGAATTCTATTTCGACGCCGGCGGCGTGCCGGGTGCCGGCACATCGTGACCCGGGGGTGCGCTCCCAGGAGGTGGTTCGCCCGGCCCGTGTTCCTGCGGAGGCACGAAGTTCTCGGGCATCTCGTGGCCGCGATGGCATGTTCCGCACGTGACCTTCATGCCCATCGCGTCCGGATCGAGCGCGGACGCCTTACTGATATAGTCGCCGTTGATCTGCTGTGTCATTGCGATCATGACGCGCGCAATTTTCTTGTCGTCTTTGGAGTCGTCGGCAAAATTCAGGCGCGGGTGTCCGTTGGGCATTAAGTTCTTGGGGTCGGCCGCGTGGCAAAAGTCGCAATGCACGCCGAGCGACCCGGCAAACCCCTCCATGATTTCGTGCACCTGGTCGCCGGTCAGGGTCTTCGGCAGCACCTGGAGGTTCGTCGGCGCCGGCAGGTTGCGCATCGGCCGGCCGGCGGGTGGAGCGGGCGCTGTCTGAGCGGCGGGCGCGCTCGCTTGCGGCTGATCTTGCGTCGCTTGCACTCCGGTAGATGTGGCAAGCACGGCGCCGGCCATCAGGGCAACGGCGGCGGCGGGTGGGAGCAGGGAAGTGAGTTTCACTGGCAGGGTTCCTCTCAGGTCCTGGTCGCGGACCTCGGGTTAGCTACGGATCAGTTTACGGATTGACCCCTCCCGAAGGAAGACCGATTTTCCCTCAATCTTTTTGGGGCCGGAAACACATTCGTTGCCGGGCAGCGAAAAGCGCAATGGCAACTCAACGGCGTGCCGGATGCCGATGCGCCGCGTCACCAGCACGCGCGACACGCGGAATCTGTCGTCCCGCACCTGCAGGGGAGATTTGGGATCAAGCAAATCGAGGCCATTGTGCGCCGGGCGCGTGAGGCCGAGAGCCTGGCACAAGCGGCCGGGGCCGCCTGTGAGATTGCATACGGCAGCGTCTGGCGGGAGGCCGCGACGCCGGGCCATTTGTTCGATCCCGGCGACCGGCTCGAGCGCACGCAGCAGCACGCCGCCGCCCAGGCCCTTAGTCTCGCAGGAAAAGTTCATGCAGTAGTAGAGGCCATAGATCGAGTACACATACGCATAGCCCGGCGGGCCGAAAAGTACCTGGTTTCGAGGAGTCGGGCCGCGATGCGAGTGCGCCGCTGGGTCGGGTGTCTTGTGGTGGGGGCCGAGGTATGCCTCAACCTCAACGATGCGGCCAGCCACGATGCCCGCGGCGGTTTTGTGAACCAGCAGCTTGCCCAACAGACGCGGCGCGACGTGCTCCGGCGAGTCCTCAAAGAAGGTGCGCTTGAGGAGCTTGCCCGGCAGTCGTTTCCAGTCGCCCTGTTGCACGTTGCCCGCCATCATTGCCCTCGCGCTCTCCATTTTTGAACGCAGCAAGTAACCGCGCTAGGCAGCCGCTGGCCTGCGAGCACCCACGCTCGGCGCGTCTTTGTTTCTGCGCCTGACCTAGGTCTGAGACCCTGGCGCTCCTTGGGGTGAATCAGGATCTCCGAGAGTGCATGCCGGCAGGATTCGCAAATCCCCTTGAGGAGATTAAGACGATCGTCCTCTGCTGCTACCGAATTCCCTTAGCATCTTCGTCGATCATGTCCTTCATGAGATTGTGCCGCTCGACATAGTGAAACGCTCGAGAATTCATTTCTGTCACATATTTACCCATCACGAGA
Source organism: uncultured Acidobacteriaceae bacterium (assembly GCA_963789425.1). Taxonomy (GTDB): domain Bacteria; phylum Acidobacteriota; class Terriglobia; order Terriglobales; family Acidobacteriaceae; genus Telmatobacter. The sequence continues at coordinate 363,918 of CAWBKM010000004.1, forward strand.
ATGTACCCCTGAACGTAATCGGGGTCGGAGTGGTCAAGGACCAGACAATTAGCTGTCTCCTTCTCCTTGTAATCAAGAATTGTGAACGGGATTGATCTGAGCCCGTTAGGCTTATCGACCTCGTCCTTGTACACCCTCTCGGCCGATCTACAATGATCGACTGTCAGAACATCTTTCTCGTTTCCCTGCGCTGCCAACATTGCTGGCGCGATCAAAATAACTGCCCAGATCAGACTCTTCATGCTCTCAGCTTCCTCTCTTGTTTCCGGGGACAATGCACCGGTTTGACGCAAACGACTTAGACTTGCAGGTTGAACCTCAATCGCCTCCGATGGCAGTTTCGGCTTCGATCGGGTTCGGCCTTCGGGGCCAGGAAAACCACGCTGACGGCGGAGCATCGTCATGCGACCCGTTCCTAGCGCCGCTAGCTCGGCTAGCTTGTTGACCTGCTGTCTTGCTTCTTGTGCGCTTTGTTCCATTCCTTGATCAGTTCCAGAACCTCCTCGGCGTGGCCCTGCGGCACAACTTTGGGGTAGATGTGCAAGAGCGTCCGGTCCGGCCCGATCACGAACGTTGTCCGCTCGATGCCAAACACTTTCTTCCCGTACATGTTCTTTTCTTTCAACACATCAAACTGTTTGCACACTTTCTCGTCTACATCAGCAAGGAGCGTGTACGGGAGGTCGTATTTGGCCCGGAACTTGGCCTGCTCGCGGGGCGTGTCGCGGCTGATGCCCAGAACCACGGCGCCTGCCGCCTGGAGCTTTTTGAACGTATCGCGGAAGCCGCAGGCCTCAATGGTGCAGCCGGGGGTATCGGCTTTCGGGTAGAAGAAGAGGATCACCGGCTTGCCGGCAAAGTCTGAAAGACTCACGGTTTTGTCTTCATCTGTCTGCAGGGTAAAGTCGGCAAGTTTCTCATGGAGCTTCATGGGGCATATCCTTTCAATAGATGGATGGGCTGGTCATGCGGCAGATGGATCGGGCCGCGCTGCGGCCACCAGATTCGATTATTGTCGAGGGAAGTCGAAAGTGTCATTGCACCGTTTAAACCGCTTGTGGATAAAGGCAGCCGCGCTGCTCGCCGCCGCGTTAGTTTTCTCGCCGGCTGCACACGCACAATATCCCGGGCAGGTCGCGAAGCCGGACGCGAACGCGCCTGACCTGCGCGCTGTCGGGGTGTACGAGTGGACCGGCGATGAAGCCCATCCCAAAACCGCGCGCCTTGTTCCCATCTGCATTTATGACGGCCAGGACCTGAATGACGCCGGCGTCTATCTGGCCCAGCCGGAGCCGCTCGCGTTGCAAGGCGACGTGGAGTATCAGCTCCAGCGAGATGGCAAGCCTGTGGGCCTGTTCGACATTGACACCTCGGCGCGGGAGCAGGGCGCATGGGTTGGCTACGGGAAGTGGAGACCGCTGTCGAAGGCCAATCCCGCTGCAGTGCAAGTGGCGAAAGTGGACGAAGACGACGATGCGCAGAACGACGTGCCGATTCTGCACCGCAAGCATCATGCTGACGATTCGACCGGTGGGTCGGGCTCGGGTTCGGGTTCCGGCTCCGGGTCGAGTGCGCCGGCCCCCGATCCCGATCGACCGACGCTGCACAAGGGCGGCGATGCATCGAGTTCTGGCTCTGGCACGGGCACTGGCGCGGGCACCAGCGGGAACAGCTCCGGCGCGAACGGGAGTGGCGATTCCAGCGCGCCCGCTCCTGATTCCGACCGTCCCGTACTTCATTCCGGCGGTGACAGCTCATCGTCCACAAACACGTCTGGAGGCAGCCCATCTTCCGATGACTCCAGTCGTCCGAAGCTCAAAAAGAAAAAACAGGACGATGACGAGGCGTATGTTGCAGACATTGCCAGTGCCGGCGATCCGGATCGTCCGCACCTTATTCCGGGAAAATTTGCGGGATACGGCGCGCCCGTGGTTCCCACCCTCTTTGGCCTGCCGATCGATATGAAGCAAACCGTCGCCGTTTCCGATGGGGTCGATCGTCCCGAGCACTTGTGGAACTACACATGGGCCAACCCGGATGACGAAGACAAAATGAAGGACGCGATGGAGGATCTTGCGCGGAGCGCACTGGGGCTCGACGCGGCGCCTGCGGCCTCGGCCAGGTCCACGAGCAGAACAGGCGCAGCGCACAGGAGCGCCAAACCTGTTCCGCCGCCCGCCCCACTCCTCGTGGAGCAGTTCCGCGTCTTCCAATTGGCCTACGATGCCGGGGCCACCCTGGTGCTTTCCGCGCACACGAATGGCGCAGGAGCCAACGAGAAATTTGTCACCCTGATTGCGCAGCCCGATCTTTATGGAGGCGTCGCGGTCCTGTTCAAGAACGTTACCGACGCCGCGAGCCTGGACGTGACGCCGCGCATGCACCTCGTTGATGCGGTCGACGCCGAAGCCGACAACCGCGGCGAGCTTCTCTTCGAGCTTCGCGGAGCTACGCAGCGCCAATTCGCTCTCTATCGCGTGCTGCGCGGCGACTCCACGCGCATCTTCCTCAGCGCCCCCGAATCGATCAGTGTTGTTCCTGCCACCAACTGATGTCTGCGGATCCTCCGGGCTGGCGCCCCTTTAGAATCAGCCGAATTCACATGCGGGTGTTTGTTCTTTATGCACTCCCCCGCAGTACTTTCGCTTGCTCTTTCCCGCGGCCTCCGAGCATTTTCACCAGGTGTCCTATACAATAAGAAGAACCAAGTGGGCACATCGACACTTCTCAAGGATTCCCCTTCGCATGGCATCTGTAACCACCGTTTCTTCAACCGAGCCCGTTGTCACTGAGTCTACCCAGCCCACTTCTCCAGTTCCCGAGCCGAGCGCTGCCGCCTCCGTTGCCGCCAAAGCCGTTGCCAAGTGGCGCCAGATTCGCATGGGCCGAGCCATGGCTGTGAGCGATGGCTTGAGCTGGCCGATGGTCCTTGTGATCGCCATTTTCCACCTGGGTGCGGTGGCCGCGCTGTTTCTCTTCAGTTGGCAGCGCCTGCTGGTCATGGCCATCCTGTATGTTCTGGCCATCAATGTGGGCATCGGTATGTGCTATCACCGCCTGCTTACGCATCGCGGCTACAAGGTGCCCAAGTGGCTTGAATACACGATGACCGTTTTCGCTACGCTCTCGCTTGAGGGCGGGCCGATCTTCTGGGTCTCGACGCATCGCGTCCATCACCAGCTGAGCGACAAAGAAGGCGACCCGCACACCCCGCGCGAAGGCGGCTGGTGGGCACACGCAGGATGGATCCTCTTCGGCCAGTCGTTGCACCTGCAGATTGAGGCGCTCTCACGCTACTCGCCCGACCTGAGCCGCGATCGTTTCCACGTCTGGCTCAGCAAGTACCACTGGATTCCCATCACCCTGAGCGCTGTGCTGCTGCTTACCCTCGGATGGATTTGGGGCGGCTTCGTCAATGGCATTGCCATGGTCCTCTGGGGCGCATTGCTTCGCGTCACGCTGGGCCTTCACGCCACCTGGCTGGTGAACTCCGCAACCCACATGTGGGGCAAGCGCCGCTTTGAAACGCATGACGACTCCCGCAATAGCTGGTGGGTCGCACTGCTCACCGGCGGCGAAGGCTGGCACAACAACCACCACGCGCATCCGGTTTCCGCGCGCCACGGCCTCACATGGTACGAGATCGATCCCAACTTCTGGGGCATCTGGATTTTGTCGAAGCTTGGCTTGGCTAAAAAGGTTCAGGTTGCCAAATTCGACCGCAACAACCCGAAACCAGCCGGGATGTAACGGCAGCGCTTGAAGGTTGCGTTTTCGTCCTGCGATTGAATCACTGCTAAGTGCCGAAACCTGAAACCAGACACCTGGAACCTGGTGTCACTGCACTGTCAGCGCCACCGTTCCCGTCTCCGTCATCCCGCCCGACACGCCGGTGATCGTCACGGTGTAGGTTCCAGCGGTTGTTCCGGAGTTCGTTCCACCACCTCCGCCGCCACCACCTGTGCCGGCTCCTCCACCGCAGCCCATTCCTGCTGCCGCGGCGAACAGTGCCACCCATGCGAACAAAGCGAGCCAGCTCCGCAGGCGCAGCGGCACAAACAGCAGGACAATACAAGCCAGCACCGCTCCGGCTGCGCCGCGCGATGGCAGTCTCGCCGGTTGATTCATTGCAGTCGCGGCTGTCGTGTTCACCGTTAACGTTGCCGATTGCGCGGTTGTGCCGCTGATGGTGACGGTCGTTGGAACGCTGCACGTTGGCGGATCGCTCGCTGCCGTTGGAGTGATGGCGCAACTCAAGGTCACTGCGCCAGTGAATCCGTACCACGGTGTCACGGAGATCGTTGACGTGTTTCCTGTCGTCGCTCCCGGCGCCAAGTTCATCGGCGCTCCCGTCACCATCTGAAAATACGGGGAAGGCTCGGTCGTGAACGAAAAAATTGCGCCGCTGGTCGTGCCCAGGCTGTTTTGCGCTACCGCCTGGTAGTAGTACGTGGTGCTGGCGGCCAGTCCCTGGATCGGCGCGCTGACGGCATCATTGCCTGAGGTCGTCCCCAGGTCCTGCATGGCAGTCTGCGTTGACCCACTGAGCGATTCACTTGTGCCCCAAAGGAACCACGCGTGAGTATCCGCTCCGTTCGGATTCACTGTTCCTTCGAGCGTAGCCGTAGTGGCCGTGACCGCCGTCGCTACTGCTGTCGCCGTGGCCGGCGCAGTAGACGTCGACGACGTGGTCACCGTCACTGAATTCTGTCCCGTGCCGCTCGCATAGAGAAGCGCGCTCGCATTGTCGGGCGTGTATACGGCTTGAATGCTGTCTGTTCCTGCGGCCAGCGCGCCCGGCGGAATGTTTATCGTCGCGCTACCGCTCGCCAGCACTGCCGTGCCCAGGTTGTAGGTGCCACTGGTCAAGGTGATCGAGCCAGTCGGGGTTGGGTCGCCGTTCGCGCCGCCCACCGCTACGGTCACGGTGAAGGTTTGCGCCGTGGTTACATTCGTTGCCGAGGGCGTGACTGCAACCGTGACGGGATAAACGCCCGCGCCGTTGAGGAAGACGATTTGCGGCGAGCCGCTCGCGTTGTCCGTGATCGTGAGCGCGGCGGCCATCGGGCCTGCGGTCGTGGGCATGAAGTTCCCGGTAATCGTGCAACTTGCTCCTGATGCCAGGCTTGATCCGCACGGATTCGGAAAAACGAACGCGGAGGAATTCGTTCCCGACACAGCGATATTGGTGATCGTCAACGCCGCGCTTCCGGTGTTGGTGAGCGTCACCTGCTGCTGCGCGCTCGCCGTCAGCACTTGCTGCGGCCCGAACGCGAGCATGGATGCCGAAACTGTCGCCACCGGAGCGGCTCCGCTGAGCGCGATCGTTTGTGTCGAGTAGGTTGGCCCCGCCGCATTCAGATTGTTGTCTGTCAATGTCAGCGTGCCGTAGACCGTCCCTGTTGCCGCGGGCTCAAAGCTGACGGGCAAGACACACGATGCTCCGGCGGCCAGCATCCCCGGCTGGGCTGCGCCGGCCATCACCACCGCGCATGCCGCGGCTGCGCTGCCGTTGAGCGTGAAGTTCGCGGAGATTGCGGGATTTGCGCCCGCGGCGGGGACAGGAATCGTCAGGGCCGCGTTGCCCACATTCTGGATTGTGATGGTCTGTGGGCTGTCGCTGCTTACGGCGCCCGCCGCCGTTGCGGCAAAGTTGGTGCCCGGCGGCTGTCCTCGCTCGACCTCAACCACGCGATTATTCAGCGAGTCTGCAATGAAGAGATCACCCGCAGCATCCAGGCCGATGCCAATTGGATCGTCGATGGCCACGCCATTCACTGTGGGCACGATCGCGGTTGCCGCACCTCCGCCTGAGGGCACCTCTACAACGCGGTTGTTGGCGTCGGCGATGAACAAGTCTCCTGCCGCATCAACGGCTACTCCGTAAGGAAAATGCAGGCTCTGGCCGTTTACGCTTGAATCAATCGCTGTCGTTGCACCGCCATTCGCTGCAATCTCCACCACGCGATTGGCAAACAGATCCGCGATGAACAAGTCGCCGGCGGTGTCCAACGCCAGCGTCACCGGGTACGACAGCTTCTCGCCGTCGACAAGCGGATCGATGGCCACGGCCGCCCCGCCACCCGCGGGTACCTCCACCACGCGGCCATTGTCCACGTCGGCGATGTAGAGGTCGCCCGCCCCATCGATCACCATTCCGCACGGGTAGTGCAGTCCGATGCCGTTCACTATCGGATTGATCACTGATACCGCGCCCCCAGTTACAGGCACTTCCACAACAATGTTGCGGTCGAGGTCAGAGATGTACAAGTTCCCCGCGCCATCCACGGCCACGCCGCCGGGATGCACGAGTCCCTCTCCGCCTACGATCGGATCAATCGCAATCGGAGCGGCGTTGCCCGTCGGCAGCTCGACCACGCGGGAGTTGTCCTGGTCAGTGATGTACAGATTTCCCTTGCCGTCTACCACGGCGTCGAAGGGATCCTTGAACGTAGAGCCATTGACCATCGGCGCGAACGCGATCGCTGTCCCCGGGCCGAACGCAACCTGCGGCCCTACGCCGTTGCCTTCGAGGAGCGTGCTCGCGATTACATTTCCCGATCCATCCAGCAGCAGCGCAGCCCCGTATCGCTCTCCCGCATACACTGGTTTGAACTCAACCTGAACCGTGCAGGTCTGTTGAGCCGCGTAGTTGGTTCCCGCCGCGCAGTTTCCTCCTCCGGCATTTGTGAAGTCCAATCCAGCCGCGCCCTGCGTTAACACCGCAATGCTGCCGAGCGTGGCCGCTGCCGGAATGGTCACTGTCACCGTCGAGGCCGCGCTGGAGCCAGCATTTACGGCGCCGAAGTTTGTCTGCGCAACGACCTGCGCCACGCCAATCGCGAGCCACGCCGCGCCAGCCGCGATCGGCCGCAAGAACCTGCGCGCGCAGAAAATTACTTGAGTCATTGTGAGCCAATCACGCCGGAATGAAGGGAAGAAGGCGTATCGCTCATTATGCTTGTGGCTTGATTCAACGCGCAAGCGGCACTGCCGGGCATGCGAGATGATTCTCCGCAATGACTCAAAGCGCCGCCAGAAAGTTCTGCAAGTCAGCCAGTTGCTGCGGATTAAGGTTCATCTGAAAGCGCGTGCTATAGAACTGAGCGACCTGCCCAAGGTTCGCCGCCGAGCCGTTGTGAAAGTAAGGGCCCCGCGCCGCCAGCCCACGCAGGGCCGGCACCTTCAGGCGATTCACATCCGCGCATTGTCCAGTGGTGAGCGCCGCGCCGGGATCGGTCGTCACGTACACCACTGCATTCCCACCGGCATCCGTGCATCCGCTGATCTGGTACACGGGCAAACCTGGCATCGCGAGCGATTGCAGACCGCCAATGATGTTGGCGTCCGTTTCGCTTGCAATGACGTGGCTTGTGCCGATATCCATCGTTAGCGGCAGCGAATGCGTCCCGACATTTGGCGCATCGTGGCAGGTTCCGCAGGTCCCGACAATCACCGCCGGACTGCCCAACGCGGGATTGTCACTCAGCCCATGCACATCCGTGATCTGCATCGGCGCGGTGTTGAAGATGTCTTCGCCCCGCGCAATGCTCGCTTGCGCTGGACTCGCGCTTCCCTCCCATGCCTGGAACAGCGTAAACACCACCGGATTGAATTTTGCGCCTTTCGGATCCTGCCCGAACGCGTCGTTGATCCCTGGATAGTAATTCTGCGCTGCCAGCGCCCCCGCTCCGCCCGCGGCCCCGCTGCCAGTCAACGATCCTGCTTGCGTGTCTGTGGCCTCTGCTGTAAAAAGCCCTTCTTCAAACGCCACCAATTCGCTCAACTGCGCCGGCGTGGGAGCCGCGCTGCCCTGCTCGTGCGTCGCAATCGCGTTCGCTGCCTGCGTGCTCAAGTCCGATTCCAGATTCGCGCTCAACGTTGCGGCTACGTTTAGCGGCTCAGCCGTGAAACGCGCATCCCACATCACCTGGCTCAGGACGGTCAGGCTCGTGGCGGGCAAAGGGCGGCGGTACACCAAATACGTCGTCTGCCCAGTCGACGCGTTTAACGTCGTTGCGCATCCGTAGGGATCCTGCGCCACGGCCACTGTGAACTGCGTTCCCGCAGGCAGTGCTTCTGCAATGCGGATCAATCCGTTGTTCAACATCAAACTGTGGCCAGCGCTGTCGCCCGTGGCCGCTGTCGGGCAATTCGCTCCATCGACGGCAAGGAATAAAGGATCGCTTCCGTTGCTCGTCGTAAACAGTGCCTGAGCACTTGCGGCGCTCAATCCCATTCCCTGGCTCAACTGGTGGCAACTGCCACAGCTCCGAGCATTCGTCCCCAGCGCCTTAAAGAAAATTCCGTTGGGATCAATGCTCCCCGTCGCGTTGTACGTCGACTCCGTTCCGCTGGGCGAGGCATACGGCTGGAGGCTTGGAATCAAATTGCTCGTCGTCGTGGTTGGAGCCGCGCCCTCGCTGCATCCCTGCAACAGGAGCGCTGCCCCAGCAACGAGCAGGAATCCCGCCCCGGCCAGCAAACACGCGCGTTGCTTTGCAATCGTCAATCGGCCTCCGCCTTTTCGTGGGGTGGGAAACCCAGGGGAATCCAGCTTTAATGCTTCAGGGTTGTTCAACCGGGGAAGTTCTAAAAGGATAGACGCGTTCTGAACGGGTTGGGAAGACAAGATAAGCCGATCGACTTTGCTTTTACTTTTGACAGCCGGCTTCGAATGGCCGGGCACTCAGTTCCGTGTCTTGGCACGCACCCACAATACTAAGAAGAACGGCAGCGCCACAACCAGCACCAGCACGCCGGCGGGAAGCCCGACATAGCGGTACGTGTCCACGTAGCTCACGGAGTGGCCGCCCAGGACGTTCCATCCCAGAAGCGCGAAGATCGCCACGCACGTTGTTGCGAAAAAAGTTAGAAACGCCGACGCCACGGCCAGCAGAAGGCTCTGGAACAAGCTGAAACCCTCCAGCGGAAACCCGAGAACCGTTCTTCCACGTCGACCCTGCGCGATTTGCTCCATCATCGGGGGACCTCTCTCGTCTAGAATACAAACTCATGGCCGGTACTGCGCAAATCGAGCTGTGGCCTGCTGACAAAGTTGCCACCCAAGTGGCTATGCTCGCCGCAAACAACGGGATTCACTACGCCGTGTGGGGCGAAACCCGCGTTCCCGAGAGCGATCTTGAGCGGTTGGTGGAAGCTGTCCCCGCCCCGCTCGCTCCCGCGCTTCGCCAGCGTGCCTACTACTTCGTTCCTCTCGCCATCGCCGACACGGGCGAGAACCTGGTCGCTCCCTCCTACACCGTCGAGCTTGGCGACCGCGCCGTCTGCCATCGCAACGCCAGCTTCGGCTCCACGGAGGCTGTTTTCCTTTCCACGCGCCTCGTCGAAGACCGTTTCGGCCTGGCGTTCGAGTTTTTTATCAACGTTGCCCACAACTTTGTCGAGGTGGCCAGCGTTCCTGAAAGCTTCGCCACACTTGTCTGGTCGCAGGCTGAGGCTCAGGTTCGCGGCGAGACCAGCCAGGACGCCTGGGAAGCGCGCCGCCGCGCTCTCGAGCCCCACGCCGGCGCTAAAGTGATCGACGAGCGAGCCCGCAACGCCTTCTTTGAGGCGTCGTTTTCCGACGCGCTGGCGATCTACATGCTCTCTCTCGCCGTCGACTTCGACTACCACGACCTTCGCGAGCGCGATTATCCGCTGCTCGCCGCGCCCGCCCTCGCCGAGCGCCTTCGCCACATTGCCGGCCTCTTCCCGGCGAACTCCGGCTACGAGTTCCAAGTGCACTACCGTCGCAAAGGGTAGGGCGATGCGTGGCGCCCATCAAAATCGTGAGGCGCGATATCGGCAGGTGCGTTCGATGAATCCTCAAGAGCTCATCAAGGGGAGCAGACTCGCATGAACGTCCTTCTCTTTGGCGCCACCGGCATGGTCGGCCAGGGGGTTCTGCGCGAATGCCTGCTCGATTCCGGCGTGGCGTCGGTCGTCTCAATTGGCCGTTCGGCGACGGGAGTGTCTGATCTCAAGCTGCGCGAAATCGTTCACGCCGACCTCACCAGTTACGCGACGATCGAATCCCAGCTCTCCGGCTTCGGTGCCTGCTTTTTCTGTCTCGGCATCTCCTCGGCCGGCATGACAGAAGAACAGTATTCGCGCGTCACCTTCGACATCACGGTGCGCGCTGCGGAGACGCTTGCCAGGCTCAATCCCGGAATGACCTTCGTCTACGTTTCAGGGCAGGGAACCGACAGCTCCGAGCACGGTCGCATCATGTGGGCGCGCGTCAAAGGGCGCACGGAGACGCTCTTCTGCGCCTGCCGTTCAAAGCTGCTTTTTTATTTCGCCCCGGAATCATCGTACCTCGCTTCGGAGCCCGCTCACGCACGGCGCTCTATCGCATCCCCTACATGCTCACCCGCCCGCTGCTTCCGCTCCTGCTCCGCGCCTTTCCCAATCAGGTGCTTACCACGGATGAGATCGGCCGCGCGATGCTCCTCGTGGTTCGCAACGGCGCGCCGAAGCCGGTTCTGGAAACCCGCGACATTCGATCTCTGCTCAACAGGCGCCGATAAAGCCAAAAGAGCCAGGATTTTCGAGAAGCCTGGTGTCGAACCTCACACATGAGCGTGACATCCTTCCGATTCTGCAGAAAAGGCTCATCAACGCTGTTAGATTATGGGCGAATCAATTTTTTATTTTTGGGGGAGATATGCGCTGGAGCGGCGAGCTTTCGACGGCATGGTGTTCTGAGCGTTTGGTGGGGCGGCGCGGACACAGGCAACTTTTCCCGGTTTGGCGCCTATTCATGTTCGTGACAGCGATCCTGCTTTGTGCTGCTGCACTTGAAGCGAGCGCGCAGGAAAACGCAGCCGTGAGTCAGCCGCCTGCCCAGGTTGCGGGCGTGATCACCGCGGTGAAGATTGAGCCCAGCCAGGTGACTCTCGCTCCCGGTGAGAGCAGGCAGTTCACCGCGACAGTTTTGGGAACCGGAGCCTTCAGCTCGGTTGTGAAATGGTCAGTTAACGATGTGCGCGGAGGCAATGCAGCGCTGGGGACCATCAGCGGCAGCGGATTGTATGTAACGCCCTACCCGACACCGGCTCAAGTCATTCTGAAGGCCACGAGCACCGCAGATCCAAGCCAATCAGCCAGCGCATCGATCACTTTTGCTGCGCCGCCAGTTGCGGCAGGGCCGGAACTGTCGGTGAATGCAGCAGGTCCCACGCACCCCATCAGTACCCTCATCTACGGGATGAACTCCTGGCGTCTCTCGGACCCAAAGCATGAGGCGCCCAAAGTGGCTGAGGCCGTGCGCTTGCCGCTCGACCGCTGGGGCGGCGATGGATACACGCTCTATAACTACAAGCTCGATGTCTCTGACCTCGGTGACGACTGGTTCTTCGAGATCGCTCCCAATTCCAATACGAAATACCCCGACGAATCTGAATTCAACTCACAGGTGATCGGCGATCGGGCCGCCGGCGCCAAAACCTTGCTTTCCGTTCCGGTCATTGGCTGGGTGGCAAAGACTCGCACACGGGGCTCCAGCTACTCGGTGGCAAAGTACGGTCCGCAACAAAAAGCGGACCCCAATTGGCCTGACTTCGGAAACGGCATCAAGCCCGACGGAACAAAGATTGCGAACGACCCCAACGATATCTGTATGCCCATTGATGAAAGCTGGACGTCGGATTGGGTGAAGTATCTTGTCGGCAGGTTCGGCAACGCTGCCAATGGCGGCGTTGCGATCTACGCGCTCGACAACGAACCGACATGGTGGGACAAGATGCACCGCGATGTACACCCGTTGCCATTCTCGTATGACGAAATCACGGAGAAGGGGCTGAAGGTGGCCAAGGCAATCAAGGCTGCCGATCCCACGGCTGAAGTGAGCGGACCGGTGATCGACTTCTGGATCACGTACTTTTATTCCCAGAAAGACATTGAATGGTTCCAGACGCAGTGGCCGAATATTACTGGCCCTCCTCCCGACCACGCGGCTCATGGCAACGTTCCGCTGATCGATTACTATCTGCGCGCTTTCAAGGCGGCGCAGGATGCTGATCCGCAGCACACGCGATTCCTCGACTATTTGGATTTACACACTTACTTCGCCACACGAGGCGCGATGCTCAAACCCGCCGGGACGAGCGTTCAGCAGCGGGCGGTGATCGATTCAACGCGCGTGCTCTGGGATCCAACTTACATCGATCCGCGCTTCCGGAATCCCGAAAACTACGCTGAGCCGCTTGCGCCGCAGATGATTCCACGAATGAAACGCTGGGTTACGGACAACTATCCCGGAACCAAAACTGCGATCACGGAGTATAACTGGGGCGCGCCGGAGCATATCAGCGGAGCGGTGGCGCAGGCCGACATTCTGGGCATCTTCGGGCGCGAGGGCCTCGACCTGGGCGCGCTGTGGGGACCGCCCGATCTGAATCAGCCGTTGATGTTCGCGTTCAAAATCTTTCGCAACTATGACGACAAGGGCGCGGGATTTGGCGACACGAGCCTTCAGGCCATGAGCGCGGACCAGGGGAAGCTTGCCATTTATGCGGCGCGGCGAGCGACCGATCGGACCGTCACTGTGGTGGTCATCAACAAAACTTTCGGCGACCTGCGCACCGATATGCACATTGAGCACTTTAAAGCGAAAGGAAAGGCCAGGGTCTATCGATACAGCGGCGCGGACCTCGCCGCGATTGATTCGCTTCCCGACGTCAAAGCTTCAAAATCCGGAAAGGAAGACAGAGCAAGCGTCGTGAAAGACCAGTTGTTTCCGGCGATGTCGATCACCTTGTATGAGGTTCGCGGAAAGTAAGCCCTGCGACAGCTATGGCGCTCTCGCCTCTGCTGCTTGCAGAACCCATGCGTCGAGCCTTTAGCCAGATTGTGCGTCGCTAACGCGCTTAGCAGGCGGCTCCCGCGTCCCGCGCCCCCGCGTCCGACAGCCGTGTTAACCTGATTCAACTTGTCGCCTCTTGGGGAGCTCCGCAGGATGCCAAACCGCCATCGGGTTCCTGTCTGGCTCATGGGACTCACCAACCTGTCCTACGGGCTCTACGGCGGCGCGATTGCCTTCGCCATCCCGCAACTCTTAGGCAACCGCCAGGTTCCCGAGGCGACCATTGCAGGGCTCACCGCCGTCGCCATTTCGCCAGGCTTCTGGGCGTTCCTTTTCAGCCCCGTCCTCGATGTCCGATTTAGCCGCCGCTTTTACGCTGCGGGGCTCGCGGTCTTCGCTTCTCTCACCCTGGTTGTCGCTTTTCTCTCGCTCGGTCATCTCGCGCTGCTTCAGGTGGTGCTCACCGTCGGCTTTTTCGCCGCCTATCTCTATCAAAGCGCCCTCGGCGGTTGGCTTTCCTCCATCACCTCGGCTCAGGAGGAAAATCTGGTCAGCGTCTGGATCACCATCGGCAATACCGGCGGCTTTGGGTTGATGGCGATTGGATGCAATCAGATCGTGCGCCACCTTTCGCCGCTTGCGGCGGCACTGGTTCTCGCCGCATCTGTCCTTGTGCCGATCATTCCTTTTCCCTTTATGCAGGCGCCCGGCCCTGATCGCCGCCTGGCAAGTGAATCCTTTCCGCAGTTCTTTGGCGACCTTGTGTCGCTGGTAAAGCGCCGCGAAGTGCTGGTCGCGCTTGTTCTTTTCATCTCGCCTGCCGCCACCTTCTCGCTCACCAACTTCCTCGGCAGCCGCGGCACAGACTTCCACGCTTCGCCCGGCTTCATCGGCATCATTGGTGGCGCAGGAGCAGCGTTCGGCGGCATCGCCGGATGCCTGATATTTCCCGCCCTCAGCCGCCTCTTGCCGCTTCGCCCGTTTTATCTTGCCGTGGGAGTGGCCGGCGCCGTCTGCACGCTCTCGCTCATTCCTCTGCCGCGCGCTCCGGCTTCTTTCGCTATCGTCTTAATCGCCGAGAATCTCTTTCAATGTCTGGCCATCACAGCCTGCACCGCCATCACCTTTGAAACCATCGGCCAGAACAATCCGCTTGCCTCCACCACCTTCTGCTTCCTCGGCTCGGCGTATGGGGTGCCCATTTCCTACATGCTCTATGTGGATGTCTTCGGCTATGCCCGCAAAGGAATCTCCGGTGCACTGGCCATTGATGCGATCACCGGTATCGTTGCCAGCCTTCTGCTCGGGTTGATGCTCTACTCGCTGGCGCGCAGATCCGGAAGGTCGACGCTCGCTGAGAGCCGTTCTTCCGGCCACTAGCCTCAGTTCTTCACAAGCTGTATCGCCCCGGCCCAATCGTCATAATCGTCAGGTTCATTGCGATCATCAGCAGTTCGTAGTGCCAGCCCATTGACTTCTCGCCCCAAAAACCTGTGTGCCACTTGAAGACCTTCATCGAAATCGCGCCCAGCATGATGAGGATCAGCCCCGGCGCCGCCCACTGCGCCAGAAATCCGGTCACAAGCGCAATCGAGCCGGCCGTCTCCGCCGCGCCAAGGAAGACTGTGAAGGGCACGCTCATCCCGATGCTTGCCGCGCGTTCTTTCGGCTTGGTCAGGTGGCTGTAGCCGCTGGTCCCGAACACCAGCGCCAACATCACTCTCAGAAAAAGCAGGCTCAGGTCCGCAAACGCCGCCGCCCACGAAATATGAAACATAGCCGCCCTCCTTTACCTTTATGCATCAGCCGCAGCCAATTTGGTTCATTTGTTGGATGCTGAGTCCGGCACGTGCGGCAATGCGGCCACCAGGTTCACCATCGTTCACCGCCGTTACAAGTTAACTCTCGGCCGCGCTCGGGGACAGTTGATTTGAACGGCGGCCAATCGTTTGAAATTGGAGTTGCACAGAGATAAACTTCTTCCGGTAAGCCCCCGACGAAGAACAAAAGGATGAATGCATGGCTAAGAATAAGACCCAGCCAACAACCATCAGCGTGCAGGCGTTTCTGGATGCGTGCACTGACGAGGCCCGACGCGCGGACGCCAAAGCCCTGACCAAGTTGATGCAGAAAATCACGGGCAAAAAACCAACGATGTGGGGGCCGTCGATCATCGGCTTCGACAGCTACCACTATACCTACGAGAGCGGGCGCGAAGGAGATATGCCCATCGTCGGCTTTTCGCCGCGCAAGGCTGCAAACGTCTTGTACGGAACAATAGGTTTTGCGGGCGCTGAGGCGTTGCTGGCCAAACTCGGCAAACATACTACCGGCAAGGGATGCCTGTACATCAAGAAGCTCGCGGATGTGGATATGAAGGCGCTTGAGACCCTCGTCGAAGAGGCCGTGGCAGCAACGAAGGCGCGGCATGCCAAACAAGCGTAGCCTTGTTTACGCGAGGCACGCGTAGGCGATCTTGCCCTCGCTCACCGTCCAGCGCACCTTACCCTGCATCTGCCAGCTATCGAAGGGGGTGTTCTTAGCCTTCGATTGCGATTCAGTCGCGCGGTACGTCCACTCGACTTTGGGGTCGAAGACAACAACGTCGGCATAACTGCCGACGGTCAGGGTTCCGCGGCCTTTCAATCCGAGCAGCGCGGCAGGCTGCGCGCTGAGCAGGCTCAGCACTCGACCCAGCGGCATGCGCCACTCGCGATGGAGCCAGCGCACGCTCAGGCCCAGCGCAGTTTCCAGGCCAATGATGCCGTTCGGCGCCAGCTCGAACTCAACTTCCTTTTCGTGCATAGCGTGGGGCGCGTGATCGGTAGCGATTGCGTCTACAACGCCGTCGAGAATGCCTTCGATCATCGCTTCGCGGTCGGCTGCCGAACGAAGGGGCGGATTCATTTTGGCATGCGTGTTGTAGAGTCCGACGTGTTCATCGGTCAGCAGGAAATGGTGCGGCGTAACCTCGCAGGTCACGCGGAGCCCGTTGCGGCGCGCTTGCTTGACAGCGGCCAGCGCGGCGGCTGTCGATAAGTGCGCAACGTGCAGGTGCGGACGCGCATCCTTCAACTCCGCAACCAGGCGAATGTCGCGCTCCACGATGCTCGTTTCGGCTTCTGTCGGCATTCCGCGGAGACCAAGCTTGAATGACACAGGACCAAGGTTCATGCTCGCGCCTTGCGTCATGCGCGTGTCTTCGGCATGCTGGATTACGGTGAGCCCCACGCGCGCCGCTGCTGCGAGCGTCTCGCGCATCATGCCGTCTTTCAGGATCGGGCGGCCATCGTCGGTGACGGCCACGGCGCCTGCTGACCTGAGGGCAGCGAAATCGTTGAGCGTTTCACCTTTCGACCCGCGCGTTGCAGCCGCGATCGGAAAGACTCTCACCTGTGCGCTGCGCTCCGGCGCCTGCATCCACCGTGTAACCTCCGGTGAATCGTTGACCGGGATCGTATTCGGCATCGCCGCCACGCTGGTGAATCCACCTGCCGCGGCCGCGGCGGTTCCTGTTGCGATGGTCTCCTTGTAGGCTTGTCCCGGCTCGCGAAGGTGCACATGGATGTCGATCAGTCCCGGCGCGACGACCATTCCAGTCGCGTCAAGCACTTCGGTGCCGTTGGTTGGCTTCAGCTTTCCGGCGCCTGCGATCTCGGCCACGCGCCCATCGACCAGCAGCACGTCTTTCTGTGCGTCCACTCCCGCCGCGGGATCGATGAGCCGGCCGCCGCATATCGCTAAAGCCGTCATGCGCGGCCTCCCTTGGCTCGCCTCGCGGGCGAGGATTTGTCCGCGGGCGCGCCGTTCTCTGCAGTGAGCGCGCGCTCCATCACCGCCATACGAATCGCAAGTCCGTTCGTTACCTGCTCAAGGATCGCCGACTGCACGCCGTCGGCTACGCCGGCCGTGATCTCCATGCCGCGAATGATGGGCCCCGGATGCAGCACCACCGCTTCCGGCGCAAGCGCCGCCAGCCGCTGCCCGGTGAGTTGGTAGCTGGCTTTGTAGTCCTCGAGGTCCAGTTGCAGCCCGGCCAGCCGCTCCGCCTGGATGCGCAGCATCATCACCGCCTGCGACTGCTTGAGCGCTGCTTCAAAATCACGCTCGATCTCGATGCCGGGGCTCGATCGTGCTGCTTGCTCCGGCAGCAGCTCCTTCGGACCGCACAGCAACACTCGCGCGCCGACGCGCGGCAGGAGCAGCATGTTCGACCGCGCCACGCGACTATGGAGAATATCGCCGACAATCATCACCGTAACCCCGGCCAGCGTTTCCGGACCGACGCCAGCCACACTGGGGCGCAGATGGGTCATGATGGTCCTTAGATCGAGCAGCGCCTGCGTGGGATGTTCGTGCATGCCGTCGCCCGCGTTGACCACGGGCAGACGCGTCGACTCTTCCAGCAGCCACGCTGCGCCGGACGAGTTGTGGCGGAGAATAATCGCCTCCGCGCCGAGTGCGCGCAGCGTGAGGCCCGTATCCTTAAGAGACTCGCCCTTCTCGATGCTCGAGCTGAGATTCGAGACGAGCGTAGTATCTGCGCCTAGGGCTTTTGATGCGAGCTCGAAGCTTGTGCGGGTGCGCGTCGACGACTCGTAGAACAGGAGCGCGATTCTCCGTTTGGCGAGGATGCGATCGCGCACGATCGGGTCCTCGTGCTCAAGCTCGGTGGCGCGGATGAGCAGGCGGCTCACGCCCTCCACGGTTAGATCGAGTACCGACAGCAGCGACCCCGGATTGTATGGAAACGAGGATGCGGGCGCGGGCGGAGTTGTGAGCGCGCGGCGAATCGCGGGTGCGGCTGGATTCATCGTTGACCTATCTCGAAGCTCTCGGCCCGATCACTCTGGTGAGGCGCATTCCTGTTGCGGGCCTCTGGCTGACTGCTGCTCTTTTTCATCGTTCTTCTAAGGTCAAAGAGTGGCTACTGGAAGAACGTACTTTAATTGGTCTTCTCGACGAGCAGCACTTGCTCAGTGGAGTCGACTTCCTGGAATTTGACTTCGATAATCTCGCGGCTGCTGGTGGGCACATGCTTCCCCACGTAAGTGGCTTCAATGGGCAGCTCGCGATGCCCACGGTCGATGAGCACAGCCAGTTGCACGCGCCGGGGCCGGCCATGGTCGAAGAGTGCGTCGAGCGCGGCACGGATGGTGCGGCCGGTGTAGAGCACGTCGTCGCAGATGACAATGTCGCGGCCCTCCACATCAAAGCCGACAGCTCCCGGAGTGACGACCGGTCGAATGTCCGCGGTGGAAAGATCGTCGCGATAAAACTGAATGTCGAGCACTCCTGTATCGACGGGTCGTTTCTCGATGGTGGAGATGAGCTTGCCCAGCCGCTCCGCCAGCGGAACGCCACGGCGCTTGATGCCAACGAGGGCCAGATCTTCGCTGCCGTTGCTCTTCTCGACAATTTCGTGAGCCAGCCGCACCAGGGTGCGCTCGATCTCCGAAGCGGACATGAGCCGCCCCTTCACTCGCAATCCGGTCTTCGTTTCCAAGTCGCTCATTGGGTTTGCTCTCGAGCACTTTCAGGATAGCTGCGCCTGTCCGGTTCCGATCCGGTTCGCCCAAGGCCGCTGCTCCACAATGGTGCATCGGCTCAGGAAGATCGGCTGCCGAGGTCGTCGGACCGGATCGTCGAACTTGGAAGTGCTTCTGACGGATGATACGAGGGCTCGGCGGTCGAGAGCAAGTTGTGGAAAGATCGCCCGCAGCCGGGCCTCGACGGGGGTTGCCAAAAGAGCAGCGGAGAGCGAAGTGGTGTGCCGGCAATGCCAAACCAGCCCATAATATAGAGGCATGCCCGGATGGCGAAATTGGCAGACGCAGCGGACTTAAAATCCGCAGGCCTTTACCGGCCGTGGGGGTTCAAGTCCCCCTCTGGGCACCATAGAACCAATAGTTTACAGTTGATCTGCGAAAATTAAGAGTCCTCGAATTTGGCGCTGGTGATACTTTTGGTGATACTTTGCACCTAACTTTTTCAGCGTAACGAAAGATGCTTAGAAGAGCAGCCAAGGGTCACGGGAGTTTGGGAAAAGGTCTGCGACAGCGGTGTCTGGTGGATTCGGTATCGCGTCGACGGAAAACTCAAGCGGGAGAAGGTTGGCCGCAAGAGCGACGCCATTGCTCTTTATCAGCAGCGCAAATCGCAGACTCGAGCTGGCAAAAAGCTGCCGGCAAATTTGCGAAGTGCGGGAATCAGGTTCAGAGAGCTTACTGACGCGATTCTCGCCTACAGCGCTTCGCATTATCGTGACACGAGAAACATCAAGAGCAGAATTAAGAAAGTCTTGCCGGACTTCGGTGACCGCGTCGCTGAAGGCATTAAGCCGGAGGAAATTGACGCGTGGCTTTCTGGGCATACTGCGACCGCGGCGACCGCGAATCGTTACCGTGCACTTTTTAGTTTCGTATACCGCGAGGCGCTTCGCAACGGGAAGGTCACCGGCAACCCGGCCAGGCTTGTCCGGCATTGCACGAAGACATGCAAGAATTCACTGGCTTGATAAGGAAGAGGAAAAGCAGTTGCGTGTCGTAATTGCGGAGCGGTTTCTCGAGCATCTGCCCGAGTTGGAGATCGCCTTGGGTACAGGCATGCGGTTGTCGGAGCAGTTTGGCTTGACGTGGGACGCGGTGAACTTCAAGCGAAGAGAAGTTCGTTTGGGGACAGCCAAGAACTACACAGGCCGTTCGATTCCTATGAATACAGAAGTTTTGGGCGTATTCAAGAAGCTTCGCGAGACAGCCGCTAGGGATAGTATGCAAGTATTCTCGATCATCAATCCGCGAGCATGGTTTGAGGAAGCTTTGCGGCTCGCGAAGATCAAGAGATTTCGTTGGCATGACCGCCGTCAGCCGCGCCTCCGTTCACAAGATCGTCCACTCAAAAATCGCGCCTAAGCAAGACGTTCAAAAAAGATTTCGAAAACCTGCGGCATAAACCCAACAAAATGAATGGCCGGATCTTACCGATCCGGCCGTTCGCAAACCTATACCTTCGAAGACAGGACTGCCTAGAAAGGCCGACGCCCGCAGCTTTTGAGGACATAACTCAATCCAGCGGCGTTTTATCAGTACCTATCAATACAAAAATCTGCATCTCACTAGATTGGCCCGTGTACTGTGCGTGATTCAAACACCAACTTCAACCAGAAAGACTATTGGGGATATAGTAATCTCCGGATGCCCGACTTCGCGCCTAGGGCAGCGAAGACGCTCCCCGCATAGCGTTCACCCACCGTCAGACAAGCAGATCGATTGTGGCCCTTTTAATCGACATGAATCCTGTCGCGTCCAAGCTCTCATTCAAGTGCGTTGATGAGATTTCCTGCCCACGCCTTCGACACAGGCTGCTGCAAAAGCAAGCCCCGTCCGAGGACGGGGCTTGGCTTTTTGCGGAAGGATGCTCTATTCCTGTCCGATGTTGAGTGAGCCGTGGTCGCTCGAGTTGTCAAGGCACACCATCCTGGCCCTGGTGCTGGAGTTGGTGGCCTTGTCCACGCTGATTGCAACGCAGTAGGTCATCACTTGTGTCGTGCTGTTCAGCATCCGCTCGACATCAAAGACGCCCAGCGTCCCGGTTGGGTCAAGGCCCAGCGTGCCGGTGGTAGAGTTCGCTGCGCTGTCGGGAACGAGCGTGGCCGTAACGGTCCCGCCGCAGCCGCCGCTCATGGCGCAAAGATCTTCGTCCCACTCGGCCCAGCCGTCGCCGTTATCGTCCTCAGCGTAGTTAAGGATGGAACCGTTGCCGGCGAGCGTGAAGGTGCTGTTGGTTAGATCGTCGCTTGGGTTTCCGTCGATGAATTTGTTCATGAAGAAACTAGCGGCGAGGTTGCTGACCGCCCAGGAGCCCGAACTCGGCGCAATCTGCGGCTCCATCCAACCCAGGCGGTTTTCGGCGTTGCTATTGCCGCCACCGGTATCGCCGAACAGCAAAACCGCGGAGTTGGTGTCGTAGGCGTAGAAAACGATTCCGGTAGCGCCGGCGAGGGTGGTGCGGCCGGTGCCGGGATCGGTGGTATAGGTGAGCACCATAGGACAAGCCGATTCGCTGGGGCACGTCGTCTTGATCGTGCCGCCGTTGTCGGAAATGTCGGCATTGAGGGTGAAGGATGTGGCCGTGGAGCTGGCCGTCCCTTGCAACACTTCGGCATCGTAGTCCGACTGGTCGCTATCCGCGCCCGACATATAGAGCACGAGTGGCCCGTTATAGGGATGCGCGACGCCGATGTGCGCCGCATTCTGCGCCCGCGCTTCGCCGATCATGAAATCGGAGTTGTTGGCTGCATTATGCGGGTTCGCAGTCATCAACAGGGATTCGCCCACTGCGTTGCCGGTCATATACATTACCGAGGGGTTGGCCTCTGAAGGCTGGCCGGCGGGGCCGACGGTCTGCGTCAGACGGCCGTAAGAGTCGGTGGCCGAGGTGGTGCTGCCGGAGAGGCTGATCGACCCCTGATAGGTTCCGCGGCTGACCATATCCGCGACTCCAGTCATAGAACCGCCGCTCCACTGACCGCTCCCTGCCTGAGTTTCAAGGTTGCCCTCGTCGTCCTCTCCTTTCATGCCCCAGACGTAGCCGCCGCTGAGTTGGATGCCGGACAGGCCAGTGGTGTTCTGCTTGTAGCAGTGCCCGCCGCCGTATTGGCCGCTGGGCGAGCTTCCCGCGTCGTCCATCTTGATGATGGCGAATTCGGAGAAGCGGCTATTGCTGTCGAGGTTGCCGCCGGCAAGCGCCAAAATCATGGAGCCGCCACCTATGTTGATGTAGCCGCGATCGTCAGCGCCCACCGCGTACGTTCCGCTGAGCGCGCCGATACTGCCGGCGCTGTGGTAGCCGCTGACAGGGGAGTTCAGATCCATTTCACCGCCAGTGATATGGCCACTGCCATCCACGCTGAATGCAAAGACCAATCCTCCGCGAAGGAGGAGCTGGCCGTTGCCGCCCGTTGCGCCGCCCTGCCAATACTCCATCACGGAGCATGCGTATTGACCGCTAAGCCTGCTGTTATTGGTCCCGGTTGTTTCGGGCACGAACGTCAAGTTGTAGGTTGTGCTGGCATGTTGCACCGGCGAACTGCTGTCGCTCACGTTGACCGTGACCGTGGTGGTGCCAGCCGTCGTGGGCGTGCCCTCCACGTCGTTGTTGTGGGAGCTCACAAACGAGAGTCCTGGCGGCACATTCTGTTCGGTAACCGTGTAGGGTCCATTTCCTCCTTCGATGCTCAATCCTCCGTCGAAGGTAAACGGCATGTTCACCATGCCCTGCAGCAATTGAGTGGCGTCCACAGTGACTGTCAAAGTGGATTGCGCGCTGACGGTGAGCGAGTAGCTTTGGGTAGCGCTCGAGTTCAGGCTGTCGGTCACCTTGACGTTGGTAAGTGTTACTGTGCCTGTTGAGGTGGGTGTTCCGTAAATCGAGAGGAAAGTTCCGCCGTTGCTGCTGGCAACGAGGGTGCCATTCCCCAGGGAATAACTGGCCGAGCCAATCGAATTTCCATTGATGGACCAGGTGTAGGGCCCCACGCCGCCAGAGGCATTGATCGCCCCGTTGTAGTTCTGGTTGATGGTGGCCGCCGCGAGCGGATTGGGGTTGGAAGCGGGCAGCGAAACCGGCGTCGGATTGCTGATCGTAATGTTGTAGCCATTCTTCGTGACGCTGGCGTTCGTTGCGGTGTCAGTCACGGTGGAGTTGAAGGTCACCGTTGTAGCCGACGTTGGAGTTCCGCCGATGGTCAACGTGCTGCCGGTCAATCCACCGATGACACTGAGGCCGTCAGCGGGCAAGCCGGAAACGGTCCAGGAATACTGGCCGCTGCCGCCCGAAGCGCTGATCGATCCGCCGTAATTGACGTTGGTGTAGGCATTCGACGGCAACGAGCTGGGATCGGGTGTGGGCAGCGACAGCGGGCCATTGACCACGATCGAATAGGTGAGCGGCCCTGCTGTCTGATTGCTCGACGTATCGGTCACCTTGGCAGTGAATTGCACCGTCTGTGCTGACGTGGGCGTGCCGCTGATGGTCATGGTTGCGCCGCTGGTAGCGTAATTCAAGCCATCGGCGGGCAAACCGGTCACAGTCCAGGAATAGTTTCCGCTGCCACCGGCCGTAACGATCGTTCCGCTATAGGCGGAAGTTGCGTCGGCCGGGCCGAGCGAGGCCGGGTTGGGAGTTGGCAGCGTCACTCCGTTGTAGACCGTGACGCTGTAGTTGTTTGGCCCCACGCTGACGTTCGTTGCCGTGTCAGTCACCTTGGCGGTGAACGACACGGTGGTCGCCGTTCCCGGTGTGCCGCTGATGGTGAGCGTGCCGCCGCTCGCGGAGAAACTCAAACTGTCGGATGGCAATCCCGTCACCGTCCACGAATAATTGCCGCTGCCTCCAGAGGCCACAACGGTTCCCGTGTAGGAGAGATTGATTGTCGCCGGTCCCAGCGTGGAGGGATTTGTCGCTGGCAGTGAGAGCGCACCGTACGCGTTTACCGTATAACTGGCTGGACCAGCCGAGTTGCCTGCGCTGTCTGTTGCCTTTGCTGTGAGCTGAACGGCCTGTGCCGACGTTGGCGTGCCGGCAATGTTGAGCGTTCCGCCGGTTGCGGAATAGCTCAAGCCATCGGCCGGAAGTCCGGTCACCGTCCATGTGTAGCCGGTACCGCTGCCGCCTGAAGCCGAAATACTCCCTGTGTAAGCCGTATTCACCGTCGCAATGGTGGGCAGCGCTGAAGCGTCGAGGGTAACCGCGTTGTATACCGTGACCGAGTAGTTGTACGGCCCGGAGTTGGTACTGGTGGTGGTGTCCGTGACCTTGGCGGTAAACGAGACGGTTGTGGGCGTGCTGCCCGGTGTTCCGCTAATGGTGAGCGTACCGCCGCTGGCTGAGTAGTTCAGGTTGTCAGCCGGCAAGCCGGTCACCGTCCAGGAGTAATTCCCGCTGCCTCCGGCCGCGACGATCGTCCCGGTGTACGGCGTACTCACGAGCGCCGGACCCAGAGTGGAAGGATTGCTTGTGGGCAGCGTGACCGTGGCGAATATCGTGATGGCATAGGCATACGGTCCTGCGGTTACGTTGGTTGTCGTGTCTTTCACCGAAACGTTGGCTGTGACCGTCGCCGCCGCTGTGGGCGTGCCGCTGATGGTCAAGGTTCCGCCGCTCGTTGACGACGTCAGGCCGTCTGATAATCCGGTTACAGTCCAGGTATAGTTGCCGCTGCCGCCGGTGGCTACAACGGTTCCGGAGTAGGCGAGGTTCACCGTCCCTACGCCCGGAAGCGAAGCCGGGATGGTGGCTGGGATGGTGACTGGGCTATAGACCTGCATGCTGTAAGCAAGCGCGCCGCCGGTGTTGGTGTTGTTTGCGCCGTCGGTCGCCGAGGCTGTGAAATTGACGGTTCCTGCCGACGTGGCCGGCCCGCTGATGCTGAGAGTTGCGCCACTGGCTGTGTAACTGATTCCATTTGCGGGCAGGCCAGTAACCGTCCAGGTGAAGCCAGTGCCGCTGCCGCCCGCCGCAGTCAGCGATTGCGAATACGACTGTCCCACGACGGCCAGAGGAAGGCTGCCCGCGCCGGGCGTGATGGTCACCGCCGGATAGCTGACAACGATGCTGTAATCTCCCGACGTTGCCGAATCGCCGAATGCGTCAGAGGCCTTGATGGCAAAAGTGAATGTGCCGATGTCGGCGGCCTTGGGCGTTCCTGCGATTGCGCCGCCGGCGCTGAGAGTCAGATCGGGAGGCAATGCCCCGCTGGCGAGACTGTAAGTGAGTGCGCCGGCGCCACCGCTGGCAGTCACGCCGCTAGCATAAGCCACGCCGAATTTCGCCGTTGCAGTGGGTGCGCTGCCAAATGTAATCGCGGGTGCCGCTGCAATGGTGATGCTCATTGTTCCGGAAGTCGCGGTGTCACCATAAGCGTCCAGGACGGAGATCGTGAAACTGGCCGTGCCCGCGTCTGCCGCTTTGGGTGTTCCCGTGATGGCGCCAGTGCTTGTGTTCAGGGTCAGGTCTGGAGGGAGCGCGCCGCTCGCGAGACTAAAGGTAGTTGCGCCCATAGCGCCAGCGGCGGCCACGCCGCCCGCGTAAGCTGTGCCGACAGTCCCGGCCGGCAGTGTGGGAGAAAACGTAATCGATGGCGCGGCGATGGCGATGGTCATCGCTGATGAAGTCGTCGTGAGAGCAGTTGATGTCCCGGAGTCGGTAATTTTGAAAGTGATGTTGCTGTACGTTCCAGCGCACGACGCCGTGGGCGCGGTACCCGAGGTCGTGGTCAGGACACCCGTCGATTTGAGGGTGAGGCACGTCGGCAGCGTTGTGCCACTGCCCAGCGACCACGTGTAGGGAGGGATACCGCCGCTTGCCTGCAGGGTGACTGAATACATGTTTCCTACCGAGCCCGCCAGGCTTGCATTGGTCGACATAAGCGCCGGCATCGCAGGAACTGTAATCGCCGCAGTCCCGCTCTTGGTCGTGTCGGCAATCGAGGTTGCCGTGATCGTCGCAGTCTGAGAACTGCTGGTGGGCGCAGAGGCCGTGAAGATCGCCGAGGTAGTCGTCTGACTCGACAGCGCCCCTCCGCCGCTCACGGTCCAGGTAACGCCAGCCGAGTTCTTATCGTTGGTCACTGTCGCGGTTAGCGTGGTTGTGTCGTTACCATCCACCGTGCTTGCGGAAGCAGTAACCGCAACGCTGGCTGCGGGCGCCTTGCCGCCGCAGCCGGTCAAGCTGGCCGTCAGGACTAAAGAAAACATGCCAAAAATGACAAACCAACCGAAAACCTTGCGCTGAAACATGGTGCCTCCCTCGTGCATCTTGCCGATGCGGCCACTGTGAGTGTTTTGCTGGTTGAAATAGATCTCTGCGATCGACTTAATGCGCAAAGTTCGCCCCGGCGGGTTGGTTCCACCGGAAACTAGGCGAGATGTTTTGAACCCTCGGCTTGCGGTCCCGTTCTCCATCGGAGATTTCCCATGCCAATCGCGCGAATGTGCGAGCACGGGTGAAACCGGTCACACAACAAGGGAGCACCTATCGCACGGCGCTGCCTCAATTCGGCATATTTCGATTGACGTCATGATTCTTGGCGCACGAGAAGAGATGTGCAATACGCCTTCCGGCGTATTACTTCGGTAGTTAACCAGTGCTCATCTTGATTCGCGAACTGAGCATCGCCGGAATGGTAATGTGATCCTGCTCGAGTCCGCTCGTCGACGGCCTGACACGGAGTGCCGATCTTGCGGAACACGCTTTACCGGCGCGAACCGCCGCCGCAAGCCGGGTTTTCACGCCGAGCTTGGTGTAGACATGCTCTAAATGTTTCTTTACTGTCAAGGGACTGATGCGCAGGAATGCAGCAATCTCAGCATTGGATTGGCCACGAACGATCCAGAGGAGAACTTCAGCTTCGCGGCGCGTCAGGCCGAGTTTCTTGAAAGTAGAAACAGCGGTGGCCTTTTTCATGTGCAGGTCCCCTCTGCCAACAGTCGCCGCCACTTGCATGGCAACCGAACTCGGACAAATGGACGGACAACTCACCCTTCACCGCGGCCCGATCTCGGCCGGGCTCTCTCGGTTTGGCGGAATCGATTTTGGGCGCAAGCGGTCATGCTTGCAATACGCTTTTCGGCGTATTACTCCTGACTGGCGCTGCGATCGCTCGAATGGAGTGCTATTGGGCCGCTTCAGGCGGATTGGCCGCCAAGGCGAGCGTGGCCGCGGCGGTGCGGTTCTCGACACCGAGCTTTGTGAAGATATGTTCGACGTGTTTCTTTACGGTCGCTGTGTGCATTTCTAAAATAATACCGATCTCATGGTTGGTCTTGCCGCATGCAATCCAATTCAAGACTTGGGTTTCTCGCGAGGTTAACCCCAATGTCTCAATTGTGCTCGAATCTGGCAGCGTCCGCTCCTCTTCCATCAGAATCAGATTTGCCTCGGGCTGGGAAACCAGGCGTATGACCAGGCGTCTCAATTCTCTTTCATAGATCAACGGAGATCGAGGCGACGGCACATCGTCATTCTTGTACAATTGCGAATCCTGATGGCGCATCCAGAGCAGAAGATCCCCCGGGAGGCATTGCTGTGGTCCTTGCTCCGCTCCAAGATACTCGTGCAAATGTTTTCTTGCCTGAACGTTGATAAATTGCACCTTGCCCTCTGGGCTGCACAAAATCACTCCCGCACCTGGATTCTCGATGCCCCGCTCAAGCATCAGCAACTGACTCTTCAGGCGGTTGACGATTCTTGCGTTTTGCCAGGCTTGACTGATGTGGGGACCGGCTAGATCTGCGATGAGCCGTTCGCGATCGGTAAAGCGCCGTGCATCATGCCATCCGATCCCGATGATTCGAGGTAACGGGATGGCAATGCTGACGCAGAGGGCGTCTTCGATTTCATAGTGCTTATAGAAGTCATTGTGCAACCCGCTGTCATGAAGATGCCGCTGGCTCCAGAAATCCGAGATGCGCATTGCTGAAGGGTGATTCGTATGCATGGCATACTCGAGAACCGGATGTTCGTCCATGTGCAGTTCCCAGAGGTGGCACGCTTTAGGGCTGGCAAGGTCCGCGGTATTGGAACTGTTGCGTGATTCCAATTTCTCAAGTCACATTTCGTTGTAGGTAACATGCGCGGCAGGGATCAGCTGGGGAAGAGCGGTCAAGAGGCGCGAAATAAAACTCTCAAACGACTCGGGATTGCGGATGGTATAGCATTCGCGCGCAAAGGCGAGAAGAGATTGCAGGTCGGATTGCCTTAGACGTTCCATGCAGGCTCAATCCGCGCGCCCGGGCTAGGGGCCCGTGATGCAAATTATGACGAATACTGTATTTAGTTAGCGATTCTACGCTCCTCTGATCCCGCTTGCAATTGAGATTTCACTCGAGCGGCGGCGAGCCAGCGGCCTTCCGCGCGAAAACAATTCCTAGTCGAAATCAAGCATCATCACTGTGAGAGTTTTCCCACAGTTCCACTGCGGATAGATGGGCGTTACAGCAGTTCTGTATGAGGTGTTTGTGAGCACGCTTTCTGGTTCCGGCTGTATGGCCAGTCATTCATCATTTACCACTTGGATAACAACCCGGGACAGGCCAGTCCCGTCTGGAAAGTTCAGTACCGAAAAGTCTTAGTGCTGTATCTGGAGCGCCCGCCACGCAACAGTGTGCAACTGGATGGTCTTCGAGGGGCGCTTCTGATACAGCGACTTGAAGGAAGCCGCCCACATGGAAGGCTATGTACTTTGAATCGGTCTGAACCGGCGCGGAGAAGTCAGACGCCAGTTGAGTTGTGTAGGCAGAGCCGCATTGGCTGTGGGATGGTGCAGTGAAAAACCGCGATGAGCTGCCAGTCGAGGGCTGAAGAGATAGCCGGCGGGGCAATCCGGGCCAGATGAGGCAAGGAATCCGCGTAGGCGCCGAAGCACGAGCAAAGGCCGAGAATGCGGGTAGATCTTCATGCTGCGTACCGTTCTGGTTGAGGCGGCGAGCGAGGCAGGAGTTGCGCAGGGGAGAGCCGTTCGACGACGCGCATGGCTGCGCCGCAGACTGGGCAGTTCCAGAGAGAGTGAGTCTGATCGGTGGACGGTGCTGTCAGCGAAGCAGTCATCTTCTCTGCGCCGCTGAGGAGTTGGAAGCATAGCGGCAGGAGCGAAGCGCGGTTGCGGTTGGCGAGGAATCCGAAGTTACGGATGCGCACGAAGCCGGGCGGCAGCAGATGGAGCAGGAAGCGGCGCAGGAACTCGTCTTGAGCCAGAGTCATGAGCCGTTTCTTGTTGCCGTGCGCGGAATCGCGCCAGCGAAAGGTGACGTTGCCATCGGAGAGGGCGACCAGCCTGGAGTTGGAGATGGCGACGCGATGGGTGTAGGCGCCGAGATAGCGCAGCACATGATCCGGGCCGCCGAAGGGCGGCTTGGAGTAGACGACCCAGTCATGACGGAACAGCAGGCGCAGCCATGCGGCGAAAGCGCGTGGCTGGGCAAGATGCAGCAGGCTGCCGTGGAACTGGAGCTCACCGCGATGGAAGGCGTTGCGCAGTCCGGCGACGAACTTGCCGCGGAAGACGCGGCTGAGCACGCCGATGGGCAGGAAGAAGGAACGCCGGGCGGGGATCCATCTTGCGCGATCCGGAGCGAGACCGCCGGCCGCAATGACGCAGTGGATATGAGGATGAAACTGAAGGCGCTGATTCCAACTGTGGAGCACGCTAAAGAAACCAATCTCGGCTCCAAGGTGCCGCGGATCGCGAGCGACCTCAAGCAGTGTCTCGGCGCTCGAGTGAAAGAGCAGGTTATAAATCAGCCGCTTGTTCTGCAATGCGAGCGGGGCCAGTTCCCGCGGCAGCGTGAAGACAGCGTGTACATAGCGCGTGGGCAGCAGTTCCCGTTCGCGGGCCCGGAGCCAGCGCCGGCGCGCGTTGCCCTGGCATCTTGGGCAATGCCTGTTTCGGCATGAGTTGTAGGAGACCCTGGTCGTATGTCCGCAGCCGGTGCAGTGGTCGCGATGGCCGCCCAGTGCGGCGGTGCGGCAGCGCACGATGGCCAGCAGCACCTTCCGGTGTTGCCAGGTGATCCACCTGCGGCTGTGTTCCACGAAGGCTTGTCCAGCACAGCGAACAATGTCGGCCATCTCCACGAGAGGCCGGTTGTTCAACTGTGCTTGTGTTCTCCTTGAGAAGAGAGCGTGAGCGCATCGAGCGGGCTGGCGGTCGCGCTGAGATGCCGTTGGGACAGATGCAGGTAGACGGTAGTGACTTCGAGGTCGCGGTGGCCGAGCAGGATCTGGATGGTGCGCAGATCGGCGCCGGCTTCAAGAAGGTGGGTCGCGAAACAGTGGCGCAAAGTGTGGGGATGAATGCGCCTGTTGTCGAGACCAGCGCGTTCGGCGGCGATCTGGCAGGCAGACCATAGGACCTTGGTGGTCACAGGCTGGCTGGATGTGTGCCAGCGGTTGCCGGGAAACAACCACTCCTTCGGCTTGCGCCGGAGTCCGCGCCAGTAGGCGCGCAGTTCTTCGAGCAGCCTCGGGCTCAGCATGACATCGCGGTCCTTGCCGCCCTTGCCCTCGCGGATATGAACCACCATCCGCCGGCTGTCGATATCGCTGACCTTCAGGTGGGCCGCTTCTGCACGGCGTGCTCCGGTGGCATACATCGTCATCAGCAGGATGCGATGAAAAGGAGTATCGGCCGCGTCGATCAGTCGCGCAACTTCTTCCTGACTGAGCACCCCTGGCAGGTGACGCAGCTTCTTCGGATAGGGCGTCTCGGCGATGCTCCAGTTGCGCTTCAAAACATGAATATAGAAGAAACGCAGCGACGCCAGCCGCAGGATAACGGTGTTCGGGCTGTACTTCAACCTGGTGAACAGCATCGCCTGATACTTGCGAATGTCCTCAGGACCGAGCTGATCGGGCGAGCGCCGGAAGTACCGGCTGAAGTGCGTCACGCCGTGCAGGTAGGTGCGGATCGTTGTATCGGCGAAGTTGCGGCGATGCAACTCCTCAAGCATGAGCTGACGTAGTTGGTTCACAGAGATCCTCCTTCTCTGTGACCAAAACTATGTCGTTAGCCACCCATGTCAGCTCGGGTACACGCGCAAGCGTCCGCCGCCGCAGCGGCTTCGTTCAAGTCGGCAAGTGTTTGCCGATCACGCTGATATTCGCGGTCGGTTTCTCTGCATTCACCTGTCTTCGAAGGTATACCTTCTCAAACATGACAATCCGGAGAAACCGTCAGCCTAAAACAGAGACAAATATGTCTTTCACAGAAGGAACGCGACTCCGGCTCATAATATAGGAACAGGCCACCGCACCGGTGCTCGTCCCCGAAATGCAAACTGCTTACAAACTTCATTCCAAGGTACCCGCGATCTTGCGCTACGGACTCGCAATTGCCTTCGTGTGCATGGCGTTGGGGCTGTCACTCGCACTTGAAGTGCCGTTTGGGAATCCCTTCTGGTTCTTCTTTCCCGTCGCGGTCATTGCCGGGACATGGTTTGGTGGCCGAGGCGCTGGATGGGTCGCAGCGGGTCTCAGCACACTGGTGGTTTTGTATTACTTCATCCCACCTCTCCGCTCCTTTGCGTTGAAACCTGAGGACGTGCCTTTTCTTCTGACGTTTGTCGCATGTCAGGTCATTGCAAACTGGGTCATCTCGTGGCAAAGAGAATCGCAAGATGCCCTTAGGCAGGCCCGTGACGAGCTGGAAATAAGAGTGAGCGAGCGGACTGCCGAGCTCAAGAATGCGAATGAAGCACTACTCAGCCAGATGGACGAGCAAAGGCGCACCGAGGAGGCCTTGCAAAGGGCGCGGACGGAACTCGCGCGTGTGGTTCGAATTACGACCATCGGCGAGCTAACAGCTTCCATCGCCCACGAGGTCAATCAGCCCCTCGCTGCGGTCGTGGCCAATGCCGATGCCTGTGTGGCCTGGCTCGGCCATCAAAACCCGAATCTTGTCGAAGCAAGAGCGGCCGCGGAGCGTACGATTCAGGGCGCGACGCGAGCTTCTGAGGTCATTACGCGAATCCGCTCGCTGATTAACAAAGCGGTGCCGGAGCGAGCACAGGTTCAATTGAATGGAATCGTCGAGGAAACCGTCGCACTGGTCAACCGCCAGGCGTCGCGAAATCAAGTCTCTGTAGTGCTTGAACTCGTCCCCGGCCTCCCGGCTGTACTTGGCGACCGCATTCAGTTGCAGCAGGTGATCCTGAACCTGCTCTTGAACGGAATCGAATCCATGACGAGCGTTGCCGGCAGGCCGAGGCGGCTGGTCGTTCGAACAAAGAGTCAGCTAGCCAGCCAGGTCATTCTCTCCGTCGAGGATAGCGGTGTTGGTGTCAGCGAAGAGAACATGTCCCGATTATTTGAGCCGTTCTTTACTACGCGATCGCAAGGCATCGGCATGGGCCTGGCGATTAGCCGCTCAATCATTGAAGCGCATGGCGGGAGGCTCTGGGCCGAATCGATTTTGAATCAAGGCTCTGTCTTTCAATTCACCTTGCCCGCCGCGGAGGGATCCGCCACATGAAGGAGCCGGAGCCAATTGTCTTCGTCATCGACGACGAGGCCCAGATCCGAGATGGGTTCAAGAGTCTCATCCGGTCGATTGGTCTTCGCGCTGAGACATTCGCTTCGGCGCGCGAATTCATGCAGGCCAAGCGCCCCGATGCGCCGGCATGCCTGGTGCTCGATGTGCGGATGCCCGGCCTGAGCGGCCTCGATTTGCAGCGCGAGCTTAGCGAGGCACAGATTCACATTCCCATCATCTTTATTACCGGTCACGGCGACATTCCCATGTCCGTCCGCGCCATGAAGGATGGGGCCATGGAGTTTCTCACCAAGCCGGTGCGTGGCCAGGATCTGCTCGATGCCGTTCAAAAGGCGATCGACCGGGATCGCGAATTTCGAAAGCAGAGCGCGGATCTCGAGGGAATCCGCAAACGCTTCGACTCCCTCACGCCCCGGGAAACCGAAGTGTTCAATCTGGTGGTCGCTGGCCTGCTCAACAAGCAAATCGCCGATCAACTGGGAACGAGCGAGCTCACGATCAAGACACATCGCGCCCACGTGATGGAAAAAACTCAGGCCGATTCACTGGCTCATCTTGTCCGAATGGCTGAATGGCTTAAGAGCTCCGCTCGCCGATAACTACCCGTCTCCTCCTAAAGCAGGATAGATTTCGATTCCCCAAATTGCTACCTTGACTTTGGCGGAGGAAGTTTGAACCGCCAGATGGGAAGGAAGCAATTGGATGAGTCCCGTAACAGGATCGGAATCGTTGCCATCGTCGATGACGATGAGCCTCTTCGCGAGGCGCTGGGGAGCGTGCTGAAGGCCGCCGGTTATTCGATCGACACCTTTGCCTCAGCGGAGGAATTCCTCAATTTCCCCAGCCGCGACGAGATCGCTTGCTTGATCCTCGATGTGAGATTGCCCGGAATGAGCGGGATCGAATTGCAAAGGCGACTCGTTGAATCGGGCAGCACCATTCCAGTCATTTTTATTACCGCTCACGGCGATGCGCCCCTTCGCGAAGTCGTGATGAAGGCCGGAGCAGCCGGCTTTTTGAATAAACCCGTGCGAAGCGATGCGTTGCTGAAAGAAATCCGCTCGGCGTTCGGAAGGGCTGAAGCGAAAGGCTATCGGTGACGGAGCACAAAGCTATCGGGAACAAAGAGCAACCAGGAGGCCAGACGTGATCACTACACAGATGCCAGCCGCATTGAACGACACCGGTGTAATGTTCCGTGGGGGAAAAGCCGGACTGTCCACTTTCGCCGTACCCGGCGCAATCGTTGGGGCGAGCCCCGCATTGAAGGGAATCCTTCAACAGGTCGACCGCGTCGCGCCCACCGATTCCACCGTTCTCATCCTGGGCGAGACCGGAACAGGGAAAGAGCTGATCGCCCGCGCCATCTATGAGCGGTCCAATCGCTCATCTCGTCCATTCGTGCGCGTGAATTGCGCCGCCATCCCGTCATCCCTCATCGCCTCGGAGCTATTCGGTCACGAAAAAGGCGCATTCACCGGTGCATTGCAGCGGCGCCTTGGCCGCTTTGAAGCGGCTAACGGGGGAACCATCTTCCTCGACGAAATCGGCGAGCTTCCGATGGAAACTCAGATCACCTTGC
Source organism: uncultured Acidobacteriaceae bacterium (assembly GCA_963789425.1). Classification (GTDB taxonomy): domain Bacteria; phylum Acidobacteriota; class Terriglobia; order Terriglobales; family Acidobacteriaceae; genus Telmatobacter. Next base: position 397,356 of record CAWBKM010000004.1, read on the forward strand.
TGCGCGTGCTACAGGAACGTGAGATTGAGCGCGTTGGGAGCAGTCAGTCGATTCCAGTGGATGTTCGTATCATCGCTGCAACGAATCGCGATCTTGCCGCGGCAGTGGCCGCGGGCACCTTCCGGCGCGATATGTTTTACCGGCTCAATGTTTTTCCCATTCATATGCCTGCCCTCCGTGAACGTCCCGAAGACATTGCCCCCTTAGTCGAGCATTTCGTCGAGACGTATGCGGAAAGAGCGGGGCGCCGCTTCGACCGAATCGAGACAAACAGCCTCGAACTTCTTCAGGGCTATTCTTGGCCCGGTAATATTCGCGAACTGCAAAATGTGATCGAACGAGCCGTGATTCTTTCCGAAGGAGACACATTCCGGATCGAGCGGGCCTTTCTCAAACTCGAGACTTCGCGGTCGTCGGGGTCTGCATCGAATCTTGCGGTCGGAGTGGCTGATCGCGAGAGAGAAATGATCGAAGCCGCGCTGGCCGAGTCCAGGGGCCGAATCTCCGGGCCATCCGGGGCCGCAGCTAGGCTTGGAATTCCAAGACAAACTCTGGACTCGAAAATCGCCAATCTTCAAATCAGTAAGGTGCGCTTTAAAGATCAAGCGCCTGTCGCCGAACCGGTTTATTCATAGGCGATTCCCGGTTTCGCATATTTCAAGGGTCACGACTCAGGATTGCATGCCTGCGCGTCGCTGTAGGTTCGGACCTGTCCCTGATGTCGCCGTCGATGTTCATCATCCAGTCACGCGAGATAGTTTCTTAGTTATCGACACTTACTTCTTATCCGCCTTGCTCCTATAACACCGCGTGGAAACTTATCTCCACTAACTTCCGCCAAATACTTCCCTCTACTTAGCTTGGTTTCGCGGCGTGGATTGAAGCGCGAGTGCGTATTTCCATACACTGTAACATCGCCGCAACATTCCTGCTTTTCTGATAGGTCGGCATTTCTGAGACGTCGGCATCCGCGCGTGCCGTAAGTCCAAGCAAATACAACATTCGCATTTGGCATCCCGATTGCACTTATCCGGGCAGGAGGGCGTGAGCGACAAGCCATGGGAATGTTTTCAAAAGCAGCGGACAACCACTCCAGGGTGCCGGGAGGCGAGGCTCGGGACAGTAGCCGCCTCTGGACCGCGTGGAAGTGGATTGAGTGGGCTCTGCTTTTGACGGGCTTGTCGCTCGCCGCGGTTTATGGAGCGGCTCGGCTGGAGAGCTGGCTGGGTTCGCAGGCTGTGCTCAAAAGCATTTCGCAAGTGGATGTACCCGTTTCCACCGCGGTTCCGGAAGATGAATTCGGGCCTCAGGACGAGATCCCTGGCAGTTCGTCCGGGGTGAGCTTTGCGGGCTGGGCTCAAAACCGGGTTCGCGCCTATACCGAAAGCCTCTCTTACGAATTTGCGCCACCGATTGGCGTGATCGAGATTCCAAAGATCCATCTTGCAGTTCCGCTGCTCGACGGGACCGATTACCTGACGCTCAACCACGCCGTGGGCCGGATCGCCGGCACAGCCCGGCCTGGGGAGCAAGGGAACATCGGTATCGCCGGTCACCGCGACGGCTTTTTCCGCGACCTCCAGAAGGTAAAGGTCGGGGATGCAGTCGAGTTGAAAACCAGGAAGGGGACAGCAACCTACGTTGTCGACCAGATACGCATCGTGAAGCCGGAGAACATTGAGGTGTTACGGCCGCGGGCAGTTCCCTCGCTAACTCTTGTTACCTGTTACCCGTTTCATTTTATCGGTAGCGCGCCGCAGCGCTATATCGTGAGGGCTTCTCTCACGCATGAGAGCGGCAGTGGATCCGGAAGTTCAATTCCGGATTCGGAAAGCCTAACCAACAACTCCAAGGAGGAGAAATGAAAAACCTGACTGTAACATCGCGTTCCTTTATCTACCGCGCGGCCACCGCTGCCATTTTCGCAATGGTGACGATGGGCGCCTGGGCGCAAGACACCACCACAGCCACCTACCGGCATGGCGAGAAGTCGTACGCCACTGAGGTACGCAATGCCGAGGTCGTATACGTCGCCGGCCACGATCTTGTCCTGAAGCAGGAAGACGGAAAGATTGAGCATCTCGTCGTTCCTGATTCGGACAGGTTCAAGATCGCCGGTAGGAATGTGTCGGTTCACGGACTCACAAAGGGGATGACATTGACCCAGACGATCACAACGACGACGGCACCTCGCTATGTCACGACGATCAGAACCGTGAAGGGAAAGGTGTGGCACGTTAACCGGCCTTCCACGATCATCGTTTCACTGCCCGACAACTCCAACCAGGTCCTAAAGGTTCCGAGTGACACCAAGTTCACCGTCAACGGCAAGGAGATGACTGCATTCGAGCTGAGGAAAGGAATGAAGATCGAGGCAACGATCGTGACGGATAGCTCCGAGACAGTCATGTCTCAGGAAAAGAGAGTTGTCGGGATTGCACCGCCTCCTGCCGTCCTTCCCGAGCTTGGCGTGCTGCTGATTCAGTTTCCGGCAACAACTCCCGCTGTGGCCGCTGCTCAGTCGGTAGACGTGGCTAGCGCGGAGCCGCTTGCGGCTAGGTTGCCGAAGACAGGCACCGAACTTCCGCTGCTCGGACTCATGGGCTTGTTGTCTCTCGGCGGATCGCTCGGATTGAAACTGGCCCGTAGAAAGGCGACCAACTGAACTCTCATCGGATGCTTCTCCGGATTTATATCCGGAACCTGCACTCGCTCTCGAGCCAGGTGAGGATTGGGCCTGACCCATCGGCGCAGTCACATTCGCCTCACCTGCACACTTTGCTCGAGAAGAGAGATCGACAAATAACCATCGAGCAGACAATGTCACTCGGCAACCCCAGAAAAGGAGATTGCAATGAAACTGAAAGTGAAAGTTCTCTCTTCGCTACTGATCATGGCAGGGATGCTCGCAGGCATCGCTCCAACTCATGCGGCCGACATCAAGACATCGGCGCCCGTTGAGGTGAATATGACCGTTACAGCAACCGTCGCCAACAGCAAGCGCATGCCCAGCCTCGACCGCCGCGACATCGCGGTCAAGCTCGGCAAGCAGCAGTTGGCGGCCACCAGCCTGGTTCCGGCCCGCGGCAACTATGCCGGCCTTGACCTCTTTATCCTGATTGACGACTCAACCGATGCGAGGTTCGCTTTGCAGTATGACGACCTTCGCGCATTCATTCAATCCCAGCCGGCTTCAACCGCGGTCGGAATCGGGTACATGAGGAATGCAACGGTCGAGATCGTTCAGGACCTAACGACTGACCACGTTCGGGCCGCGAATGCGCTTCGTCTGCCTTTCGGCTATCCAGGCGCATTCGGAAGTCCGTACCTTTCGGTCGTCGACCTGATGCAGCGCTGGCCGGATAACGGCAATCGTCATGAGGTCGTGATGGTGACCGATGGAATCGATCGCGCGCGGCGTCACTTCGCCTGGCATCGGGGATATCAGCCGTATTCCGACGCCGAGACCGCGAGCATCGTAGCCCAGAAGAAGGGCGTTATCATCCACACCATTTACGCTCGCGGCGCGAGCCACATGCGGCGCAACTATTGGGATGCGATGAATGGACAGATGAACAGCGCGGTGCTGTCGGATCGCACGGGCGGCCAGTCATTCTTCCTGGGTCTGCATGGTCCCGTCACCATCGCGCCATATCTCGGCACGCTTCAGAAAACCCTCGACAATCAATACCTGTTGAGTTTTTCTGTCGCTCCTGGGAAGAAGGCTGTGTTGCAAAACGTAAAACTCAGCACCGTTGTTGCAGGGGTCGACCTCTCGACTCACGATGCTGTGTGGGTACCCGCCGCAAAGTGAATCACAGAGCGGACACCCAACTCGATCCAATCATAAGTGGGGCAATCGTGGTTCGGCGGCGAACAGCCGCCATCCAGGTTCTGCGATTGCCCATCGGGTTCTTTCGGTCACAGTCCATTTGATGCGTCTCCCAATCGGCGAGCAAGCTATCGAGTCGATCAACAGTCTGGCGGGCAGACGTCCCGCATGCGTCAACGGAACCACGAATTCATCTTGAGGAGTCCACCATGTTGAACCATAGAACCCAGTTTGATCTACCGGCCCGCAATACCTCAAGCGCCGAATCCGACGCGGAGCCCCAAGAAACCATCTGCTGTCTTCAATACATGGTTGCTTTTCTGCTCGAGAAAAACGAGCAGATTCGCCGGGAGCTGGCTGCTCGCAATTCGGATGCGCAGCCCCAAGCCTCCCCTTTCGATGCTTAGGGAACAGCGGAGAATTCGATATGCAAACCCCGGATCTTCATCATTTCGAACTGGTCGTGCTCTTTCTCATGGCATTGGTTATCATTCTGGCCGTGCTGGCTCGTCGGTTTCGCACGCCATATCCAATCATCCTGGTCATGGGCGGTCTCGCAATTTCATTGCTGCCCAACCTGCCGCGGATTTCGCTGAACCCCGATGTGATCTTTCTGGTTTTTCTGCCGCCGCTGCTTTTTACTGCCGCGTTTCATGCATCGTGGCGCGACTTCCGATCGAACCTGGTTGGAATTTCATTGTTGGCGTTTGGGCTCGTCGGATTTACCGCCGTGGCTCTGGCATACCTGAGCAGCTGGCTGTTGCCGGGATTCGACCACCGGTTAGGCTTTGTCCTCGGCGCATTGGTTGCAAGCACTGACGCCATCGCAGCTTCAGCCATTGCAAAACGAATGGGCTTGCCAAAGCGCATCATCGATTTGCTCGAAGGAGAAAGCCTCGTCAATGACGCTACGTCCCTGGTGGCCCTTGAATTCTCCGTCGCAATGCTCGTGAGTAACCAGGTTCCGACAATCAGCGCAGGAGTGCTTCGTCTGGTCTACCTCGCCAGCGTCGGCGTTCTTGTTGGATTGCTTGCAGGCCGGCTGATCCGTTGGTGCCAGTCGAGACTGAACGATGCTCCGATCGAGATCACGCTCGCGCTGATGGCTCCCTATCTCTCGTATATTGCCGCGGAGTCCCTGCACGCATCGGGCGTGCTCGCAACCGTAACCTGCGGCCTCTATCTGGGCCACAACCGATCGCGGTCGCTTTCAATGAAGGCGCGCCTGGAATCGGCCGCCGTGTTGAACACTCTCGATTTTGCTCTGAACGGACTCGTCTTCATCTTGATCGGATTTCAGTTGCCGCAGATTCTTGCTGGAATTCGGAACCTTCCATTTTCGTCGCTCATTCTTGATGGAGCCTTGCTCACTGTAGCGTTAATCGCTCTGCGCGTGACATGGGTCTTCGCAGAATCGTGGATTTCGAGCGCTGTGCGGCATCTGATCAAACGGCCTCAACCTCATGTGCCCTCGCAGGAACTATTCATCGTTGGCTGGACGGGCATGCGCGGCGTAATCGCCCTAGCGGCAGCCATTTCGCTGCCGTATGTGCTCGACAATGGCGCGGCCTTCCCCCAACGTGATCTCCTCATCTTTCTTACCTTCTTCGTCATCCTTATCACCTTGGTTGCGCAGGGGCTGAGCCTGTCATTCCTGATCCGCAAACTTGGTTTGACGGTCGGCGTTGCCGCAAACAGCGAGGAACGCGAGGCACGTGTTCAGATTCTTTCGGCCGCCATGAACCAAATTCACAATCTGCGCGAGAAAATGGATCCCGGAAGCGATTCGATTCTCGACGATCTGCTAAGTCACTATCAGCAGCGGCTCGACGAAACCAATGAAGCCCCTGAAGCAGGTGCTCCGGTTACTGCTGAATACGGCCGGTATCGCGATCTGGCTGCCCAGTTGCGTGGACTGGAACGTTCGGCCCTATACCGTTTGCGAAAGGAAGAGAAGATCAATGACGAAGTTCTTCGCACGCTCGAACAGGAGTTGGATCTGCTTGACACTCGCTATCGATCGGCTCACCCCTAGCCTGCGAAGCGGATGGAGAAGCCTTCCACGAGCGAGAGCGGAAGCGTCCTACTTTTCCGCAGGAAGACCTGGCTGCTGGCAATCTAGATTAGCCCCGGCAAGGGCCCGAGGATTGAGGAGTGCGTGCAATCAACAGCGGCTGACGGTTTCTCCAGATTGTCTTGTTTGAGAAGGTATCCCTGTCGAAGACAGGACCAGGCAGAGAAATCAACGGATGGTATTGACGTGATCGGCAAACTCTGGCCGACTTGTCCGGACTGAATCCCGATGGCCCGACGATGGGTTCGGGCGCCGATTGTCGCGCGTTATCATGCCAACATGTCAGACGGCGCATCCGAACGGCTCTCACGGTTGACGATGGAACATGGCCTCAAGCCTCTGGCCATCGCGGTTTGCTTTGTCCTAGTGGCACTTCTTTGGACCTTCCCCCTTCAGCATGCTATTGCTTACCCTTTTGTCTTCCTTTTCTTTGGCGCTGTGATGGGAAGTGCATGGTTCGGCGGCATGGCCGCCGGATTCATCGCGGTGATCCTCTCTTCGTTAGCCATTGACTATTTCTTCATTCCTCCCTTCTTTTCCATCGACATTGCAAAAGAGTCGCAGAGCTTCTACGGCGCCTTCATTCTGTGCGCAATCGCAATCACTGTGGTGAGTTCCGCCCGCAAGCGGGCCGAGAATGCGATTCGCCGTGCTCGAGATGAGTTGGATACGAAGGTGCAGGAGCGAACCGTGGAGCTTATGCGCTCGAATCGCGAGATCCAGGAGAGCGAGCGGCAACTGCGTCTGCTGACTGAGGCAATTCCGCAGCAGATCTGGCGCGCAGACGCCGCGGGGCGCATCGAACACTGCAATCAGCATCTGCGAGACTATCTGGGCATGAAGATGAGTGACCTGGCAGGCGAGTCGTTCTTCCGGATCCTCCATCCTGAAGATGCGCCGCTGTATTTGCAGGGATGGCAAGCTGCGCTTGCGATGGGAAGCCGATTTGAAGAGGAGGCTCGCATACGGGGCGCCGATGGCACTTATCGATGGTTCCTTGCGCGCAGCATTCCGCAGCGTTCGGAAGACGGCAAGATCGCGCGTTGGTACGGAATTCACATCGACATCGAAGAGCAGTACCGTGCCCAGCAAAATCTCAAATCGGTGCAGGAGGATCTTTCGCGTCTTTCGCGTACTATGAGCATGGCGGAGATGGCGGCATCGATAGCGCACGAACTAAACCAGCCGCTCACGGCCGTTGTGACGCACGCCTACGCCTGCCGTGAGTGGCTCCGCGGCGAGCCGGTCAATCTGGAAAAGGCGGCGACGACTGCGGAGAAGATTGTGCAGGAGAGCACGCGCGCCAGCTCCGTTGTGAGCCGCGTGCGCGCTCTGTTCCGCAAAGACACACAGGTACGAGAGCCGGCGGACGTGAACCGGCTCATTCAGGATCTGGTGCGCTTGCTACGCGACGAGGCGATACGCAGAGAGATTACCATCCGATTAGACTTGGCGAGGGATCTTCCCCGGCTGAATATGGACCAGATCCAGATTCAGCAGGTGCTGCGGAACCTGGTGATGAATGCAATGGAGGCCATGGATCAGACGGCCCTGCCACGTGAGATCAATATCCGCTCAGCGAATCATGGCGCTGGCGGAATTCAAATAACCGTTGAAGATCGCGGGCCTGGCGTTGCTGCCGATATTGCGCCGCGCATCTTTGAGCCGTTCTTCAGCACCAAGCCCGAGGGAACGGGAATGGGATTGGCGATTTGCCGTAGCATTGTCGAAGCACACGATGGCCGTTTGTGGGTGGAAACCTCCTCGCAAGGCGGCGCCGTATTTCAGTTCACTGTGCGAGCACAGCCGTGACGATACAGAAGGACGCCGCAATTCGAAGCACCCAAGCCGTCTACATCGTCGATGACGACTTTTCTATTTGTGAAGGCCTCTGCAACCTGCTTGAGTCGGTCGGAATCCGTGCAGAAACCTACGCGTCCGCAGAGGCAATCCTGGAAAGTTGGAACGACTCTAATTCAGGGTGCATGTTACTGGATGCGCGACTCCCCGGCATGAGCGGCGTTGAGTTCCAGGAACAGATGCAGAAGCTCGGAATCGGTATGCCGGTGATCTTTATGACTGCGCACGGCGATGTACCGATGGTGCGTAAGGTGATGAAGGCCGGCGCTGTGGAATTTCTGACCAAGCCGTTTCAAAAAGAGGAGTTGCTGAGCGCCATCGAACTTGCCTTCGTATTTGACCAAGCGCGGCGGCGGAACGAAGAGATTCTCAACTCGATCAAGGCGCGAGTAGATACGTTGACAGAGCGGGAGCGGCAGGTTATGGAGAGAGTGACGGCAGGATTGCTGAACAAGCAAATCGCTTCCGAGCTCAACCTCAGCGAGATTACTGTGAAGCTCTACCGGCGCCAGGTGATGGACAAGATGCAAGCCGGTTCGCTTGCTGAGCTCGTTAAGTTATGCGAGCGAGCGAAAATGGCCGCGCAGCGGCGAAGCTAGATAGTCGCGCGAATACCGGGTTCGATTTCTCCTCCGCGTCAAAATCTTTATTTCATCCTCACGCGATATACGAAGGTATAGGTTGTCATCGAAATCTCCCTCGACTACTCTCACTGCATACAGCGCGTAAGTACCCGTAGATTGGGCCGCGCAAGCCTGCCGGAGTGCTCTTCGCGCTCAGCGTAGTGCTCTATCTTCGAACTTCTTTACTTGTCTGCGTCGGGCTCGCCAGGGATTGTTGCGCTGGCCGCAGCACTCTCACGGGATTTGTGTACTCGCTTTTCGTACTCTAAGCAGAGCCGGAGAAGACTATCCGGGGGAGGAAACTTGAACACTCAGGCATTGCTCGTAGAGATATTGATCTCCGGATTTTTCGCCATCGCGTGTTTTCGCGCACGCGCAGCGGAGCCCAGCGTGAACGGTCTTGCGCCACAGAGGCTCTTTACGCTGACTGACCGCCTCGAGCGTCTGAAGCTCTCGCGCTGGCAGTGGTTTGCTATGGTTCTCTTGCTGTTCGTGATGCGCAAACAGATCGGCACGCCGGTTGTGGCAGAGTTCACGGCGTTGGCACAGTTTCTCGTTTTTCTCGCTCTGCCAACGGCCAAGCAGGCATCCGGGGCAATGCTACGTCGATGAGAGAACTTCTCGATACTGCGGGCTTTCTGGGCAGGGCGCGCCGCAAGATGCGCTCGGGCGCTTACTCACGAGAACCATTGATGTTGCTACGGGTGGGATGGAAAGGAGATTCAGTAGAGTGCGAGTGGCTCATGCGCCCGATAGATCCGTGGGACCGGGATCTCCCTGAACATTTGGCCAAGGAGAATCAGACGCTGCAGGCACTTCAGGATGCGTTGAATCTCCGTGAGATTGTTTTTCGATCGTTCCCTGCTGTTATGAATGCCGACCTGCGCATGTTTCGCGCCAACGAGGATCATCGGCTGGAGCTGGTGATGAAGGGATGCATGAGCCGATCGAACGAGATCCTCTATCGTGTTGACTCGGTGGCAATGCGGGCAAAGTTGTGTGGCTTTCATTTCACTTTGGGCGAGGGCGGTCACAAATGGCTGGTTCCAATTTCGTTGAGCTGATTTTCGACCTTTTCCAACACACCAATGCAATTTTAGTAGCCAGCAGGCAGCCGGGAATTTCCCCCAAAGGTTCGAATTCTTAACTTTTGCCTGGCAACCGAATGGTACTCAATACTCAAACGGCTTCAAAGGAGGACGTTCATGGCGGCGACAACATCTCAAGGCAAACAATTCACGCTATTCATGGTAGGGCTGACAGCAGCCTGCGCCGGAATCGCATTCTTCGCATCGGGCGCGGGCAAGGTGGCGCTCATAGCCGGCGTCATTGTCTTGGCGATATCGCTTTTCGGGCTCTTCAAGATTAAACCACTCGAAGGCAAGACCGGAGGCGGCGCACAGCCCGCAGTCACAAAGCTGATCGGCATAGCAGTGGTGTTGGGAGGCTGGCTGTTTGTGCTTTTTGGATTGCACCTTACTGCCAGTGTCGGCGCGCGGATGGTGACCTCGATTGTGGGGTTTGCCGTTTCGCTTGCCGGAATTTTCTTCGTGCTTGTGCCAGCGGTGAATAAGAACGCCATCTGGAAAGCTTGATCGCTCTTCGCCCGCTTTCTTTGGACAGGATTAACGCAATCGATGACCAACTCAATTATGGAGCTTAATCGATGAGAATTGCCCACCTTGTAACCCGGACTTGCGCCCTGGCGATCTTACTGATGACAGGCGCAGCGATTGTGGCTCGGGCTGACGCTGCACCTTCCGCGTCGGCTGCCGAGCTGAAGAGCGCGCTTGCAGGGGCGCCCAGCACCGGTGCACTTGCCAACGGCGATCCCGGCGGTGTTCTCACCGGCACTGTCAACGATGTGCCCGTAGCCGATCCCAAGGCGGGCCTCGGCCTCGGCGATGTGGCCAATCAGGTTGGCCAGAACAAGATCGCGATCAACTTTGTATGGACGCTGGTCACCGGCTTTCTGGTCATGTTCATGCAGGCTGGATTCGCGATGGTCGAGGCTGGTCTTTGCCGCGTCAAAAACGCCAATCATACGTACATGATGAATTTCTTCGTGTACACCTGTGGGCTATTCGCCTACTGGATCATCGGCTTCGCCATCCAGATGGGTGGTTCGGCCGGAAACGGAAATCTTGGCGGATTGCAATCGCTGAACACGGAGCATGTAATCAGCTTATTCGGCACGCACTGGGGCATCTTTGGCGAGTGCGGCATGTTCCTTGCGGGAAGTACCTACGACGTAGGCGTCATGGTCATCTTCCTCTTCGAAATGGTGTTTATGGACACGGCGCTGACCATCGTCACCGGCGCATGCGCAGAGCGCTGGAAGTTCATGGCCTTCGCGATCTCCTCGGTGTTGATGGGCGCATTTACCTATCCGCTCTATGGCAACTGGGCATGGGGTGGCGGCTGGCTCTCTCAGTTGGGCGCCAACCTCGGACTCGGAAAGGGCTATTGTGACTTTGCCGGATCCGGGGTGGTTCACGCGGTCGGTGGAATTACGGCGCTGGCGGTGGCGATGATCATCGGCCCTCGCATCGGCAAGTTCAACCGAGACGGATCGGCAAACACCATCATCGGTCACGACATTTCGGCGGTGCTCATTGGCTGCTTTATTCTGGCCTTCGGGTGGTTCGGGTTCAATCCTGGCAGCACCCTCGGCGCTTCGGCGGCGGGCAACCTGCGCATCGGCTCGATCGCCGTCAACACCATGCTTGCCGGATGTACCGCAACTTTTGGCGCGCTGCTCTATATGTGGGTATTCAAGGGGAAGCCGGACGCCTCAATGAGCGGCAACGGCATTTTGGCTGGCTTGGTGGCTATCACCGCTCCCAGCGGATTTGTGAGCACAATGGGAGCAGCCATCATCGGATTCGTCGCTGGCGTGCTGGTCTGCATTAGTTGCGCGTTCGTCGAGAACTATCTCAAGGTCGACGATCCAGTCGGCGCAGTCTCCGTCCACGGAACCTGCGGATTATGGGGCGTGCTGTCCATTGGGTTCTTTGCTGACGGCACGAGTAACTACGGCGGCTCCTGGAATGGGGTTACCGGTTCTGTGACAGGCCTGTTCTACGGAGATTCCAGCCAGTTGGTGGCGCAGATCGTTGGTTGTGCGACGTTGGTGGGCTTCGTGTTCAGCTTCAGCTTCGTCCTCAACTGGATCCTCGATATCATCCTGGGACAGCGCGTTTCCATCGCAACCGAAGTTGCCGGTCTCGACCTGCCTGAGATGGGCCAACTCGGATATCCGGAATTCATGTTCCGTCCAGAGCCGGACTTCATGCAGGCTGCCGAAAAGATGGCGGTGGCATAGGTTTCCATCGCAACTTGTCCCTGGCCGATCGGATGCACCAGCGGCCGGGGACAGATTGGTTCGGTGTTCAAGTTTCCTTTTACCTGCAGCATTCTCCTGAAGCAGCAAGGATAACTGCCAAGCCTTGCTGCCACTTTTTCTAAAGCCTTCGGAGTTCTCGCATGAAGAAAACGACTCAACTCGACATGGAGCCAACCGGGACGATGTTCCTGGCTCCGGCATCGTCTGCTCCACTATCGCTGCCCGTTGCCATCGGCCCAGAAGCTGGTCGTTTGTTGCAGCGCATGTTCAGAGATCCCCGCGTGCTCGAGCCTGAAGAGCGCGCCAGCATCGTTGCACAGCTTCGCAGTGCAGTCGAACTGGAACCGCACGTTCCCGAGGTTCGCGTGCTGTATGGCATGGCTCTCTGCGTTGACCTGCAGGTTAATGAGGCGCTGGAGCAATTGCGCGAGTCTACTCGCCAGGCGCCGGATTGTTTCATCGCTCGGCTCAAGTTCGGCGAATTGCTGATGCGCCTGCGCATCTGCGATCAGGCCGCTGAACAGACGCAGAAAGCGGCAGAGCTTGCCGGCAACGACATCCAATCCGATCTTGCGCGCCGCCAGGCCACCACCATTCGGACCATGCGCCGCGAAGGCATTGAACGCGGAGGACTGGGCGCCATTCTGCCCCGATGGGTTCCCCGGGGCCGCAAATTCAGACAGCGCCAGACCGCGCCGGTTCTGGCCGGTTCCAAGTAGGAGCGGATGTCTGCGACTCTGCAACTGGCGCTGCTGATTGCCATTCTTCTTCCCGCAAGCAAGCTTGCAGCTTCGCTCTGCACGCGCTTTGGTATTCCCGCAATTCTAGGGGAACTTCTGGTGGGAGTCGCCGCCGGACCAGGCGCAATCGATCTGATGCATTTCAGCCTCTTCCAGGGAGGCCAGGCCACCAAGGCGTTCCTGATGCTGGCGCAGGTCGGCGGCCTGGTTCTGATGTTCATCGCCGGCCTGGAAACCGATATTGAACGCATGCGCGAGGCAAGCATCACTGCGTTCCTGGTGGCTTTGTCCGGTGTCATCTGGCCATTCTTCCTCGGAGCCGGCGCAGCACACGCTCTCGGCCTGCCCTGGAACAGCGCTCTCTTCCTGGGAGGCGCATTGACGGCTACCAGCGTTTCCATTTCTGCCAGAACGCTGATGGACGCCGGGAAGATGTCGTCGCCTGAAGCCACAGTCATTCTCGGCGCTGCGGTTATCGACGACGTGATGGGCCTGTTTGTCCTTGCCTTCCTCGCTGCGTCGTTGACAACCGGCACGACAGGTTCCTTTGGTTTAGCCGCGATGGCATCCGATTGGTTGAGGCTGCATTCAGACTCTGCGGCGCACCATCCACTTACGGTTCAAATGTCGCTCATCGCAATTTGCGTGGCCATCTTTTTTACGGTCTCCTATGGCGCAGCAAAACGATGGCTTGATCCCCTGATTCTGCAATTGCGACGGCTTACCGCCAGCGAATCCGTTTCGAGCTGCGTACTGGCACTCGTTCTGATTTATGCCATCGCAGCGGAATGGCTCGGGAGTGTTGCAGGAATTACCGGAGCCTACCTGCTCGGCTATGTCTTCGCGGGGTCAGAGTATAAGGCTGACATCGAGCGGACGTTTTATGCAATCGGACACGGCCTCTTGATTCCGATGTTTTTTGTTTCGATCGGACTTTCGAGTAACTTCCGTTCTCTTGGCGGACATTGGCTTCTGCTTGGAGCTATTTTCCTGATTGCCGTCGTCAGTAAGTTGCTGGGTTGTGGCGTGGCTGCCCTGGCGCGCGGCATGGGCTGGGTACGAAGCTTCCGCATCGGCTGCGGCATGGTCTCTCGTGGCGAGGTCGGATTAATCGTGACTGCTATGGGGGCTGCTTCCGGCGTCTTTCGCGAGCCAGAGGTAGCAGTCATGGTTTCCGTCGTACTTTTTACCACGCTGCTCACGCCGCTCGCGTTGCGTGGAGCGTTTAACATCAAGTGCGCAGAAGACGTCGAGGATGAGGAGCTTGCTGTGTATGAAGCGATGATCCAGTCGCCCGCCAACGGTTCAATCTCCTCTGGAACGGGTCCGTAACGGTGAGGGGTTACTGTGATCCGCTTATTTTGAAGATTCGGCCAAGGAGCGTAAACGGATGAGAGGCGCAAAATACCTGGTGTCTCCCGGGAGTATGGACATGAAGGCTAGCGATCGCGGAACTTCCCTAGGGTGGCTCTTCGCATGAAAGAGATATCGGTCGGCGACCAACTCGATCACTACCGAGTCGATGCACTTGTTGCTACGGGACATCATGCATCGATCTTTAAGGGGACCGATTTGAAGAATGGCACAGTTGTGGCCATCAAGGTGCCGCATATTGAGCTGGAATTGGACCCGGTGTTTTACGAACGATTCCGCCGCGAACAGGAAATCGGTCAGAAATTAAATCACCCGAGAGTGATGAAGGTCCTTCCCAGTGAACACCATAGCCGCGACTACATCGTCATGGAGTGGATTGAGGGAAGATCGCTCCGCGACATCCTCACCAAAGGCAGGCTTTCCCAGGACCGCGCGACCCATATTGCCATTGGCATCTGCGATGCTGTGGCTTATATCAACTCGCACGGCGTCATCCATCGTGACCTTCGGCCTGAGCATATCTTCGTGGATGCCAACGACCACATCAAGCTCATCAATTTCGGACTTGCATCGCAGGTCGCGGCAAAGCGCATTACGTTCGTCAGCCTGGCACGCGAGCTGAGGACGGTCAGCTACGCTTCGATCGAGGAGATCAGGGGCCAGAATTGCGACGCCCGAAGCGACGTCTATTCCATCGGCGTGATGCTTTATGAAATGCTTACCGGCACATTGCCTTTCGAGAATAACTACTTACTCACTCACATGAACGACCGTCTGCTTAAGGATCCCACGCCGCCTCGCAAGCTTGAGCCCTCGATCACCCCGCAAATGCAGCAAATAGTCCTTCGAGCGATGGACCAGACGCCTAAGTACCGCTATTCGAGCGCTCATGACATGGCGCAGGATCTTATACACATGCAAGATGTCGTCGTCGATGAAAGTGGCGCGACGCACCCAACTTATAGAACCACCGCCGCCTGGAACAAGAATCTTCTCTTTTATGTTGTGCTGGCAGCGATCCCCGTCGTTCTGTTTATCTTGATGATGTTGGCTACACATCGTAGATAGTCAATGTTGGTGCGTCCGGTAAAGTGGTACCTCCGGATGTAAGTCCAGGCAAGCGCCCTGCGGTTGAAAAATCTGTCGAATGATATTCGGCCGTCAATTTCTCCGAATTGCTCTGTTTCCGAAAGTATAGGTTTGTGAACGGCCGGATCGGTAAGATCCGGCCATTCATTTTGTTGGGTTTATGCCGCAGGTTTTCGGCACCTTTTTGAACGTCCTGTTCAGTGGCCATTTCTGAGTGGACGATTTTGTGAACGGTGGCGCGGCTGATGCGGTGTGCCTTTGCGATCTGGCCGAGGCTTTGTCCGCTGTGGCGATCCCGAAGGATCGCCTCGCGGTTTAGATCGAGCGGCCGGCGGCCGATGTGGCGGCCCTCGAGTTTGGCACGCCGCATTCCAGCGCGCACTCTTTCGACGATCAAGGATCGTTCGAGTTCCGCGATCGCTGCAACGATCACGACGATGGCCCGGCCCAACGGGCCACCGGTGTCGACGTTCTCCCTGAAGCTGGCGAATTCGACGCCCAGGCAATTGAGCTCGTCGAGCACCTGAAGGAAAGTGGACCACCGACCTCGCAATTCGGTCGAAGGCCCAGACAAGGACGAGATCGAACTGGCCGCGGCGGGCATCGGCCATCAACTGATCGAGGCCAGGGCGGCGCGCCTTCGTGCCGCTGATCTGATCCGTGAACTCGCGAACGATCTCGTAGCCGCGCTGTGCGGCCATCTGCCGGAGATCGCAAAGCTGCGTCTCCGGGTGCTGATCGAGAGTCGAAGCGCGTAAATAAAGGGCAACGCGTTTCATGCTTCACCTTCTGGATTGCACTCACCCCCTCCTCGGAGGTGAGCATTGTGATCGTGATGGGCCGCATTTGCCGCGCGGCTCGGTGTTGCCAGGCCTTCTGACATATATATGTGTAGAGGGCTAACTGGTCAGGCAGGTTCCATGCCTGATGGATGATCGGGGCGATTTCTTCAGTGAAAAGGGGCTTAGTGTGCATTTATTCATAACTTCGATTTGCGACTAAGTCAAGAACATAGTCGCCTGGATTGAACTACACGATCAGCATGCACTTAGTAAGGCTCATGTCCAAAGGCCCAGCTCGACGATTCAAGTTTCCATCGTTATTACGAACGGGAACTAGGTGCAGGTCTAGGTCCTTCTCCATCTCTCAAGGAACACTTCGGCTATTCAGAACCTCTGCGCCGTTTCATCCAGCGCGCAAGCTTCGAGCCCCAGGCCAACGAGATCCCCAACACCATGCCATCGTGGCTGCCCGGCGACGATTACATGACCAACTTCAAGGTCGGTGATCCCTACGTCCAGATCGACGACGGCTATGCCCGCCTGCCTGGCGCCGGCTACGAAGCGCTGCATCCGGAACTGAAGGGGCTCAGCCCGGAGGACTATCCCGACATCCACAAGCTGCGCATCCTGGGCGACGTCGCTCCCTATTCACGGGAGTACAACCAGGTGTCGCCGTCCTGCCTGACACAAAAACTCTCGCGCACGCGCAGGCGAAGAAGCGATCGCGCTCCACGGGAAGAAGCTGCCGGGCGCGGCTCTCAGCTCAAGCTCATGATCGCTTCTCGAGAACGCCGCGCCCGATGCGGATGAGTGTCGGATAAACATCGCGCACACCTCCCTCCAGTGCCAAAAGAGGAAGGCATTTCATATATCGGTAAATTCTCTTGTCGAGCCTCTTTTTAGGCTCAAAGGTGGTGTTGGGATTTCTGTATCAAATAGGTAGGGGATTACATTTCCCCTATGTTTTCTTGATACTTATCAGGTGTTTTGGCCTTTGGGCTTGGCCCATAGTATAGGTCAACATGAACTAATCGCGTATTTGGCCTTATGAAGAATGAAAATGGCTATTCCACCCTCCCTTCTTCGCCCGCCGCGCCCCTAAGCGCGGCCCAATATCCCTCTTCTCAACGAAAAACTCCCCGCGCAACACCAAAAACCCACCAATTCCACTGCGCAACGGCAACAAACAAGGTGCGCAACGGCACGAAAGACAGTGCGCAACGGCGACTTACCACCTAGATCGTTGCTCAGTCCCGCCCTCTTACCCCGCGCAACGGTTCCTCGACTCCCCTATCATTGCGCATCGACCCGGAAAGAACATGCGCAACACCCAGGGATATCGCATTTTGCTGCGCAATGGTCCCGATCGGGGTAAACAACGCCAGGGAGCCGCGCCAGGTAGCGAGTAGAAACTGGCGAATAGCCGGTTGTCGTTAGCACATAATATGTCCGCCGTGTTTAGCAAGTGAAATGTCGGTCAATGAGACTTCGATTTACTCGCGCTCGACATGTTTCTGCGCGCGGAGCGTCCTTCGCAGAAGTGCATCAAGGCCTGCCTTAATTGGGGTGTACTCATCGAGCGGCAAGCTGCCTGAGAGCTTCTCGCGCTCAATCGCAAACATCTCTTCTTTGATCAGGTTCAGCAATGCATCATTTGTGATTGCCGAAGGAACTGTATGACCGGTCACCTGAATGACTGACCGCGGTTTGGTCTGTGGCAAAGCCGTCGAAAGAGGCGCCCCGGAGTCCAATCGGTCTCCAGTTCCAACTCCGGTTTCGATTGCTTCGGCTCTTCTTCGCAAAAGAAAACCAGCCGCAACAACCAGGAGCAGGGCGAGTGTGATGAGAATCCACCACTTGTATTTTGACAGTGGATCAGGCGACCCGATTGGGGGGCCGAGCCCGCCACCGGGGCTGTTGTCGGCAGCATTCTCACCCCCTCCTCCTGAGCCGCCCATGCCGCCTTGCGTGGACATTCCAGCGCTTTGCGCATCGGCCGGCATCTGGCCTTCGCCGGAGATGGAAAAGCCAATTGGCTGCCCCGGTCGTACGTTCTTTGCGCGAAACGTCTGGACCCTCGGATCCTCCTGTGCTGATTGAAAGATCGATCCCTCGGCGGGTTTGAACTCAATCCCCTGTGCTGCATAGACCACGAGATTGTCCGCTGGCATCTGCAGTCGGGGGTGAAACGTGTACTTACCGTCGTACGCAAAGTGATACTGAACCTCAAACAGAGTCTCCTTTTCGTTCTGGTCTGGTTGAATCGGAATGTTGAAGGTGTAATGTCCCTTTGCGCCCAATGGGGTCAGGTGCGTATTCGTGCCCAAGCCTCCAGGGCGCGTGGCGGAGGCGCTATCGATTTCTGCATCGTCTGGAAGCACGACTTCAAATGTGTTGTCACTGAACTGCGTTTTGGGCGGCAAGCTGGTGTTGCGAACAAGAAATCTCTCATGAACGCGCATCATGCCGCCGGCAGCCTCTACAAGATACATATCCGCGTCAATGGATACGCCGTCGACCTTTGCCGCAACATCGTAGACTGTCACATTTCCCGGCGCGCCGCCTTGCGGAGCCGCGATGAAAAAAGATGCGCCCTGGTGTGTCACGCGGATCAGGTACGGCCCCATTCCAGGTGCGTCCAAGTTATATTGGCCAGCACCGTTCGTGGTTGTGCTTGCGGCCTCAGTCATTCCCCCCTGCACATCGACAAGGACCACCGTATCGCCTGCAGACGGCCGGTTCGTCGTCTTGTTCGTTACGGTTCCGGTGATTGAGACGGCGTGAGCTGTCACTCCACAGGCAAGCAACATTAGCGCAACAACGTGGGGGAAGATCTTCATTTGTTTCATCGACGTCCTATCCATTTGCCATGCTCAGGTTGGTTGATTCGTTCGATCCGAATGCCACGCCCGCGGCCTTGAGAAAGTCGGAAGGCGGTGTCCCGCCCGCAAAGATCCAGACAAAGTCATTCGACAACTCGTGAACCGCTCCGTCCTGCTCAATCAAAACGCTTCCAACTCGAAACTCCGTGGGGTTTGAATTGAAAAACACTTCAACTTTGTGTGAGCTTATATACTCGGCGATACGTTTTGCATTGCGATCCTTGAGCCGGCTGAATTCACCACGCCGGTACGACATTGTGACCTTGTTGCCGGGCTGATGCGCCAGACCCATTGCCGCCTCCACTGCGCTGTCGCCGCCGCCGACCACCAGAATGTTCTTGTCTGTATAGTGATCCGCTTCAATTAAACGGTAAAGCACATGAGGAAGCTCTTCTCCTTTTACGCCGAGCTTGCGCGGAGTTCCCGCTCGGCCCAGCGCCAGCACCGACGCTCGCGAACGGTACTCCCCGCACCGCGTGCGCACGCTGAATACTCCATTGGAGTCCCCATATACAGAGTCCACACCCTCTCCCTCGCGAATGTTCAAATCTGTCCTGGCCATGATCTTCTCCCAGAACTTCAGCAAGTCCTCTTTGGAAAGCGCCATTTTGCTGAATTTGCCATGCAGCGGGAACTCGACCGGACTGGTCATTACAAGTTTCTGGCGAGGATATTTTGAAACGGTCCCCCCGACTTGCTCGCGCTCCAGAGTCAGGGCTTTCAGACCGCGTTCCGACGCGCGCAGCGATGCGCTGATCCCGGCGGGCCCAGCCCCGATAATAATCACATCGAATACATCCGAGCCGGGGATCCGGGTGCGAAGTTCGCCGATACGCTCCGCGATCGCATCGATGCAATCGCGGCCTTGGTTGACGGCGTTCTTGATCAAGGCAAGCCCGCCCAGCTCGCCGGCGATGAAAAGATTGTCGATGCTCGTCTCATAATTCTCTCGGATCAAGGGAAGGTCCGCTCCCGAGCTGGGCTTGGCCATCGCCATGGTAATTGCGCCAACTGGACACTCTTCCGCGCAGAGACCGTGGCCGACGCACTTATGTCCATTGATGATGGTTGCTTTGCCGCCGATCAGCGCGAGCACGTCTCCCTCAGGGCACACAGAAACACAGGCTCCGCAGCCAATGCACGAATCCAAATCGATCTTTGGATGCTGCGCCCTCGGCCCATCGGAGAACATCGGGCCGCGATCCGCTGCTGCGCGGGCCAGCTGCTCCCTGCGCTTTTCCGCACGCCAGTAACGGGCCATGAAGAACCCGAGCACGCTGCCGGCAATCAACCAGGTAAGAAGTATCTCCATATATCAGCGCAATCCGAAGGAAATGAAGCCGAGTCCAGAAACAACAACGATATGAATGATGGCAAGTATCGCAAACGCGTAACTGAATGGCCGGTGGATCACATGCCAGAGGTGGAAGACCCGCTGCGTTTGATCGAGGAACAAAACGCGCTTGGAGAGCTGGATGTTCTTTCGCACAACACGGACGATTTGCTCAACCTCGTGGTTCCCAGTCGAAAACAGGCCTCCGATTGAGATAAGCCTGCCGCCAAAGCCACAGGACGCGCGACGCAGGCGCGCCGCGCGAAAGGGAAGCCCCAGGTCCAGAGTGATCATCTCTCCAACTGCACGCAGCGGGCCGAGGCGCCGGATATGTTCTTTTGCGGGAACCCGGAGAGCCCTTTGCAACTGCTCCCGGGAGAAGGTCGATTGTGCAAGCAAAATCCCGTCGGGCTCCAGTTCGCTGTTTCGCCACTCAGTCAGTGAAAGCTCCGCGGCCGTCAACGATCGCGGAATCTGCGAGTAGAGATATCGTCCAACGATTCCGCTTAAAGCGACGGCCAGCATGATCCAAAAAGCGAATCCAGCGATTCCCTGAAACTTGAATGAGGCGTGAAAGGCGATCACAATCGGCGCTGAGACGCCCGCAATCACGTGAAAATCCATCCAGTGCCGCGCGGTTCCCCAGCGACCCAGCCACGGAATGACTTTGCGAAGCGCGTAAAGAAAGATAATGAAGAAGAGCACGGTGCCGAGCACGCCCAGCTTGAGCCCAATGCTGCCACTAGGCTTGAGGAGTTCGTGCTTGTCCGAATAAGGGCGCTGATTGAGGGGCAGCATGTAGTAGCTCGCACCGTAGATGCCGATTGCCGCCAGAAAAACGAAAGACACTGCTGCCGCAATGAATACACGAATGTGATGACCGCGTTCCTTCTTTCTTTCGCGGTCGCGCGATGCGGCTACGCCTGGAATATTGCTTTGCAGAAGCGACATATTTACTCCCTCCCCATGTCGCCGGTCAGGGCCGGGCGCACGACGGGCTGCTGATCGGAATTCGTCCCGCTATTGAGAACTTTCACCTCTGGCTTCTGCTCAACGCTTGTCGAGAAGCTTTGATAATTCCCAAAGAAATGCGTGTTGCGCCAATGCTGCCGCGGAGTCGTAACGTCCACGACTGCCAGCGCGGGCATCATCACATGCTGGGCACCTGTTCCGAGCTTGGTAGCCCTGTATTCCACATGGATGCTGAGCGAGCATAACCCCACGTCGCTCATTTCGTGAAGCAGGGATGCGTCCATCTTCACCACGGCGCCAGAATCCTTGTCGAGCCAAGCGGTTCCCTGCAGGTAGAGAGGGTACTCACGGCCGCGGAGCGCCAACGCTGCGGGTGAACGCCTTCCGGGGATTTCAGTGAATGCGATAGGAACCGTCGCTCTTCCAGCAATCAACTCCTCGGGGCGAGTCTCGAACTCAAAACTGTCGCGGTAATAAGGATGGAAAACCACCAGCATTGTCGACATCCCGTTCGAAATCAGCATTGGAAATGACAGCAGCTTGTGCCGGAATCCCGCCGATTCGATGCGCGATTCAGTCAATTGGAAATCGTCCTCGTTGCCGCTCATCATGATCAGGTAGTCGAACTGCTCTCTCGCCGATGCTTCGACCTGCCCGTCTTCAGCAAGCTTCTCCTGTACCACTGTCTCCGTGCAGTGAACGTCAGCCAGTTGCTCCAGATACGCGGAAATCTGTTTTTCAGCAAGTGCCAATGGGCCAGCTTGATTTTGAGCCGGTGCCGCCTGTGCATTGCAAAGCGCCGCCAGGAGGAGTGCCGCCGAAACGGCCCGCGATCTATGGATGACTCGCATCTACTATCCTCCTGGTTGCCGCTCGGTTGTTGAATCTGAGCCCGACCGTGTTGGTCCATTGGTTGTAGTTAAGTGAGCCGCCGCGCTGTGCCGTAAACATGCTTTCGATGAAAAGGCACGAGCCAAGATTTGTGTCCAGCACCAGATTTCCGAAATCCGAACCGCTGTTCGTGGCGGCGGATGAGGAGTAAGCGTATCGGCCGGCCTGCAGGTTAAGCCGAAATCGCTCAAGAACATCTCTGGAGACCGTCAACGTCGTATAGGTACCGGAGGCAAACACGCTATCGAACCTGGAATACCGCGCGTCTACTTCTAGGAACTTGTTGAAATAGATACCCGTTTTTGCGTCGGAGGTTGGCTGCCATTCGTCTAACAGACATGCGTGGAGACGAGCGGGATCAGGACGGGATGTTCAGCTATATATCGTTGGAGCAGCGTGTGCCTCAGGATCATCCATTGCGGGCAGTTCGCAAGTTGACGGATGCTGTGTTGCGGACGTTGAGCCCGGAGTTCGATGCGTTGTATGCCGACTCCGGCCGTCCATCGATTGCACCGGAGTACATTCTTCGTGCGCTTTTGTTGCAGGTGTTCTACTCAGTGCGTTCTGAGCGGCTGCTGGTTGAGCAGATCGACTACAACCTGTTGTTCCGCTGGTTTGTGGGCCTTGGCATGGACGACGCGGTATGGAACCATGCGGTGTTTTCCAAGAACCGCGACCGGTTGCTGACTTCCGATGTGGCGCAGCAGTTCTTTGCCGAAGTGAACAAGCATGCCAGGCGCTTTATGAGCGACGAACACTTCACGGTAGATGGCACGCTGATTCAGGCGTGGGCCTCGCAGAAGAGCTTTCGCTCGAAGGACGGCTCTGATGACGGCGACGGAGCGAATTTTCATGGCCAGAAGCGATCGAACAAAACGCATGAATCGACCACCGATGCCGATGCGCGGCTGTACAAGAAGAGTTACGGCAAGGAATCGAAGTTGAGTTATCTGGGTCATGCGCTGGTGGAAAACCGCAACGGTCTGATCGCCGCGGCGATGGTGACGCACGCCGACGGTTATGCCGAGCGCGATGCAGCACTGTTGATGCTTGCCGAAAAGCAAGAGGGCCGCTCACGCCGCATCACAGTGGGCGCCGACAAGGCTTACGACACGAAGGATTTCGTTAGCACGGTGCGGGAGTTAAACGTGACGCCGCACGTTACCAGGAACGACAAAGGCCGTACCAGCAACCTGGACCGCAGAACCACGCGCCAGCCCGGCTATGTCATCAGCCTGAGTCGTCGATGGCTGATCGAAAAGGGATTCGGATGGCTGAAGCAAACCGGTCCGCTGCGCCAGGTCAAGTTGCGAGGCCTGGAGAAAGTGGACTGGCTGTTCGTCTTCAGTTGCGCGGCGCACAACCTAATCCGGCTGCCGCGACTGATGGCTCAGCCACCGGAAATGCTCCGGGAGAAATGTGCCTGAGCAACGGTTGCGAGCCTTGGGGATGATTCCCTGAGGCTCGCAAACCCCCTATAAACACCGGCCAGAACCGCACTTCAAACAGATTTCGAACGGAAAGAAACGAAAATGGCCAGGAAAGCCGCCGCAATCAGGCGAATTTCAACGAGTTCCTAGGCCGGTCCTCCAGATGTTCGAGACACTGGCGCCGAACATTTTGTTCAAAGAATTCTTCGGGTCCGTCGAGTCTTTGCTTCGCCCCAAGCTGAAATAGCCGGCGGTGTGGAACGGAAACTCGACCCGCGCGCCGCCGTTGATGCCCTGATACAGATACGCATCCAGGAGCCCCGTGCCCACCAGTGTCGGGTCGTAAGTTGGCACGTCACGGAAGTAAGTGTCTGTCAGGTCGACTGTGATACGGGGATGAACCTGCACTTGTAGCGACAGAAGACTCTGGCCAAGGCCGATGCTCACGGCAGGCGTTGAAGGGTTGGCTGTGGGCCGATCGATCTGCATCGAATGATAGATCGAAAAGTAGCGCTTGAATGAGAATTGGTTTTCTGTGAAGGCGAAGGGCCGGGTGATCGTCCAGTTCATCATTTCCACTCCAGCGCCCGCCGTTATGGCGTAACGAAGATCCTCATAACTTCCGCCATGAATGTTGAAGTAAGCGCCGCCGATCTTTCGCTGCGGGTCGTAGTCCCATGCGGCTGGATCGGGTGTCGAGCCGCCAAATACACTTATCACTGCTCGTGACCCCGCGTTCCTACCGACATAGCCTCCATCGATGGCTTCAAGGCTGCTTGCCCACGGCAGATATAGTCTCCCTATCCCCGCGCTCCAGTGCGAGTCAGGATTGATGTAGCTCAAGCTCATCAGATAGGTGCGGTTCAAAACATCCTGAATGGTTGCCTGCGACGGAGTGGAACCAGTCTGTAGTTCGCCGCGCCAGTAGCCATTCAGGTTCCAATGGGTGCCATGGATTCGCGTGAAGTCCGCTCGGAACACCATCCCGTATTCTGTGGTCGTGATGCCGCCCTGCCCGGACTGTTTGATCGTGCTCATGTCGAATCCGATCCGGCCACGGATTTGATTGACCTCGGGTAGCGGCGGGCGCGGAATGGTGTCTCTCACTTCCTCGTCCAGCGGGTCGCCCTCGCTGAAACTGATCACAATCGGATATTGACGCGTGCTTCCCACCGCGTCTCTCTCCACGAGGTGCTCCACCTCAACATCCGCCAGCGACACAACGTCGCCCGGAACAATGTCGCGCCCCGATCTAGCCACCTCCAACACTGCCGAGGTGGAGGCAACCGCAACAACGGTGAGCTTGGCAACAATTCCAAGCTCAATCGCGACGTTTGAAGTGTCAGTAGCGGGTTTTGTTGGATCTTGCTTGAGGAGCAACGCCATTCCTTCGGTTAGTCCTGCGTCGCGTCCGCCGTCGATGTACACGTTGGGTCCGTTGATGTAACGCACCTGAAAACTTGTGCGCACTGGCACGGCTGCGGACGGAGCAGGCTCCGTCGAAACCTGGCCTACGCCTTGCGCGACACTCATCGGAACGATAAGGAGGATCCACGATAGGGGGAGGGGCCGCATACGCCTTAACCGCCTCCATTCTTATGGCACGCATAACAGTTCACGCTGTTGTACACGTACCCGGTGATGCCGCGATGATCCCCATCGGTCGCCGATTGACTGTGGCACCCAGTGCATTGGAAGACTGAATAGTCAGATGAGTTTGTGTGGCATGTAGCACACGCCATTGGCACCGCCGTGATCCAGCGGGAAGAAGGTGTGATAACTCGTAGGCAACGTTGCGGGAATCCACGCTGTCGTCGTATGACACGTGGTACATGTAGTGGGCCAACCAGCCGATACGTGATTGGGATTCGTTGTTCCTGTAAAGTCGGCAGCGTGGCAGGAATAGCACGTTGTCGGGGTTCCCGCGAAGACATTGTTGATGTGGCATTTGACGCAATCCACGGTCATGTGTGCGCCAGTGAGCGGGAACGGCGTATTGTTGTGATCGAATGTCGCTCCGGTCCACGCTGTCGTTGTGTGGCAAGTGTCGCAGGTGGTCGGAAACCCAGCAGCAGCATGATTCGGGTCGGTTGTACCATTCCAATCTGACTGGTGGCACCCGTAACACGTCGTAGGCAACGTCGTGTAATTGTTGTTTGTATGGCACTGCGTGCAAGCAACCGTGGTGTGCGCACCGGTCAGGGGGAACGCAGTGTTGTTGTGATTAAACGACGAAGGGCTCCACGCACTCGTCGAATGACAGATCGAACAATCTGTCGGGAATCCAGAAGCCACGTGATTGGGATTTGTTGTGCCGTTGAAATCCGCTTGGTGGCATGAATAGCAGGCAGTTGGTGTGTTTGAGTAATTGTTATTGGTGTGGCACTGGGTACAGGACAGCGTGGCGTGAGCTCCTGTAAGTGGATAGTTGGCATACAACGCGTGATTGAAATTGACATTGAGCCAGTCCGTTGTCGTGTGACACGTGTCGCAAGTTGTAGGGAACCCGGCGGCGGAGTGGCTTGGGTTCGTGGTTCCATTCCAATCTGTCTGGTGGCAGCCGTAGCAGGTTGTGGGCAACGTGCTGTAGTTGTTATTTGTATGGCATTGCGCACAGGCCAAAGTCGCATGGGCTCCCGTCAGCGGAAACACAGTCGCGTGATTGAAAGTCGAGGGCGACCAGGCGCTGGTTGTGTGGCAAAGTGAGCAGTCCGTGGGGAACCCAGCCGCAGCGTGATTCGGATTCGTTGTTCCCGCAAAATCCGGCTGATGGCACCCATAGCAGGTTGCTGGCGTATTGGCAAAAACATTGTTCGCGTGGCAGGCTGTACAAGGCAACGTAGCGTGCGCGCCCGTGAGCGCATAGCCCGTATATTTCAGGTGGTCGAACTTCGCATTGAACCATGTGTCCATGGTGTGGCACGATTCACAGGTTGTTGGGAAACCTGCTGCGACGTGGTTCACCACGGGAGTCTTAAAATCAGTCTGGTGGCACGAATAACATGCCGTTGATAGGCCCGTGAATTGCCCGGCCGCGGCGTTCTTATGGCAGTCGTCGCATTGCAACAAGGCATGTGCGCCCACCAGCGGGAATCGATTCTGATGATCGCGAATCTGCTCGAGCGACGCCTGCCAACCCTTAACCGAGTGGCAGCTCTCGCAGTTAGTTCCGAATTGACGGCGATGAATGTCGGCGTGGCAATCGGCGCAACGCGTGCTTACATTCTTGAATGTCAGACTCAGGTGGCACTTCGTGCACGGCACCTTTGCATGCATGCCGCGCAGCGGATACCCCGTTTGATCATGATTGAATTCCGGATTCGAGCGAATCGGTTTCCAGCTCGTGTAGCTGTGGCAATTCATGCAGGGAATCGAGATGGGTCCGTGCGGGCTGGTAACCTTGGCCTGCGGACCGCCAACGCTGGGCCGCGAATTGTCGACCGTTTGTTGCGGCGCCGCGCCCGCAAGCAAAGGGAACAATCCTGCTGCAATCACAATGAGCCAGCGTCCACGCATCATCGATCTCTTGGTCTACTCCTGCGCGCAAGCTGAATCCACCGGTGACCTAGCCCTCAGTGTTAGGGGCCGGAAACAACGCCCCGCTCTCAAGCGTTAAGCGAAATCTGCTTGCTCGTTCGGAGCATGCCCCACAGATTTCCCGGTGGCGCAAATCCCTTGCGCAGGTATAGTTTCTTACCGGAATCATCTAGGCGCTGGCTGACGGGCATGGTCCTTGTGTCGGCAGCCTTGCGCGGGCTTCCTCAAACGGGCGAAGAGTCCGGAGATTGTGCAGTTAGGGCAACTCATTACCAATGGTGCAGCTTCACAAGCCATGAAGCTTGGGGAAGAACGGGAGCCCAGAATCAAGTGGTTGATTCGCGTTTAGCTTACAACAGATGCGGCGATGGGCGCATTAGGAATCAATCACGTGAGACGTTACGCAAGGCATTCTTCGGCTCACTGAAATGACTTTTTCGTCATTTTGGAGCCCCAGCTGCGTGACATGCTTCGCACGCAGTGGGGGTCGGTTTATAGAAAAGCACTGGGTTTCCGCCAACAACCTTCTTGAGCGTATGGCACACGGAACATGCGACATTTTCATGCCCTCCCTTGAGCGGAAAAGCTGTTTTGTCATGGTCGAAAAGGGAAGGTCGCCACTGGATCGTATTGTGGCAATTTGCGCAGTCGGCTCCCCGTGTACCGAACTGATCAGCATGGGGGTTTTGGTGGCAATCGCCGCAATTGACGGGGGTTCTCGCGAAGTCTACGTGCTGCAAATTCAACTCCAGATTCGGCGGTTTATGGCAATCCGCACATGCAACCGCGCGGTGTGCTCCGACCAACGGAAACCGCGTCTTTTCATGATCGAACTTCGATAGGTCTTTCCAATCGTGCGGCGAATGGCAAGCCTCGCATCCCAGCGGTTTGCCTGTGGCGCCGAGCGCCGCCATTCGATCGGCAAATTGGTTTTTGTGCACATCCTCGTGACAGGTTGTGCAACTAAGTTGATCAAAATGGTACGGTATTACCTTCGTACCGAGCATTGGCTTGTGGCATTCGATACAGGGCACCGCTAGATGGCCCCCAGTGAGCGGAAATCTTGAATCCCGGTGCTTCTCGATCGTGTAGCTAGTCGTCTTGAATGATGCGCCGTTGTGACACTGCTCGCAGCGATTGCGCCACGGCTCACCCGCGAACTGGCCTTCATGTTCGTCGCGGTGGCAGTCGACGCAGGCAGTGAACTTGATTTTGAATTTCGTTGCGTCGCCCGCCGGTGTGTGGCAAGCAGCGCAGCTAACATTTGTATGCGGAAAGTTGAGCGGGAATCCAGTCTTGGCATGGTCCGCGATCGAAAACGTCGATGGGCTCCAGCCCTGCACAGTGTGGCAGCTTTCGCAACGACCGCCATCTGGACGTTTCGCAAATTGGCCACCGTGCGGATCGGGCTTATGGCAGTCGGCGCATTGCTCGTGCGGAATCGGTGTCTTGAAATCTCCTCCCGCATGACAGTTCAAACATTGAACATCGAGATGTTTGCCAAGCAGCGGGAAACTCGTCTTCGCGTGATCGAACGATTCGGCAAAGCGCGTCTTCTTCCATGAGAGCGTCGCATGGCAGGACTCGCAACTCTGCTTAAACGATCCGTTGTGGGGGTCGCGATGACAATCGGAGCAGCTGGCGAATGGCAGCCCTGAGTATCGAGCCTGGCCGTTTGGTCCAGGGGAATGGCAGCTTTCGCACTTCACTTGCTGGTGCGCTCCGGTCAACGGATACTGCGTCTTCGAATGGTCAAATGCTTTCTGGTCGACGCTTGCGGCCTTCCAATCCGCGGTCGAATGGCATTGTGCGCAATTGCTTCCTAATCGGCCATGGTGGGCATCCTCATGGCATGTTGCGCAACTTGGCGTCAGCCCCATCCATGTGCGATTCAGGTCCTTACTCGCAAGCTGGGCTGGTTGCGGCGCCGCGATGTGTTGCAGATTGTGGCAGGCACGACAGCTCACGCCCGCATGTTTGCCATCGAGCACATAACCGGTCGCAGAATGATTGAATCCCTGTGGAGTCGGATTCCAGTGCACCATCTGGAAATCGACTCCGTTGTGATCGGAGTGGCACTTTACGCAAGCTGCGCCGGGTGCGCCCGATCGCGGAAATGTTGCATGAAGACCCTTGTTCTGTTGGATCTCACTCTCAATCTCTCGATGGCAATCCAGGCATTTGAAAGAGGGCGTCTGCACCGCGACCTGGTGACATTGGATGCAGTTTGCGGCACCGCCCAGGCCTTGATGCGCCTTCGCCAGCGGACCCGGCGAGATTTGGGCCGTCCCTGGAAAGCTAAAACAAATTGTAAGACCGATTAGTAGGAGCGTGCGAAGGTACCAATCGCAACGACTCGATCTCAAGCAACGCTGGCATTTGCCGCTGACGCTTTGCTTCTGTCCCATCGTGCTCCGTCCCTCTGGGCGATTCTTTGGCACCGATTTTGAGGGCCCACGACAGGTTCCAAGAGAGAAGGACATGGCGCAGATCTCAGAATCGCGTGCATTGACATCTCTCCTCTTTTGAGGGCCCATGCAGGCGACAAGGAACGAAGCCGCAATCGGTCTACGCCGAGTACCAGAGGAAATGCCGGGAACGTCGAGCGCCAGACCCGTGAAAAGGAGGATCCAGTTCTTGGAAGTATGCCAAACCAGAGCCGAAGTTGACTAGATTGAAATACTGGTTCCACAAAACTTCAGTTTGTAAGGAGGATTCTGGAGTCGTAGCCCCCAGCACCCCGTTTCCACGCCAGCGCAGAGCGGGCGCTACGTCGCCCACAAACATAGTCGTATCGGCTCGCTCACTGCACGGCGGGACCGATCGCGTTCTTCTGCTTACCTCAATTGAAGTATCGGCCGAGCACGACTTTGACGATGAGATGGTCGGTTGAAGCGGTCGCTCCCCATCCAGCGCCGAAGTTGATTTCCCACTTCGGTGAGACGAAGAGATTGACGACAGGGAAAAACTGCTGCTGCTGATTGTGCAAATTGACGAAGTGCCCAAACTCACCCCAATAGCCGTAGTATTCAATGCCGAAGTTGAATTTGGGTTTTGGCTGATAAGTGATCGTCGCCGCGGGGCCAAAGGTCACACCATGCGGCGAGACATCGCGGTAATAGTAGCTCACCACCGACTGCGGCGTTCCCGGCGGCAATGAAGTGGGGTGTATACCCCAGTTCATGGTCGTGTTGACTGACGCGTACCACTTGCCAATGGTCTTGTCGGCGATGGGCATGATCTGCCAGGCCCAGGTGGGATTAGCATAGGCAGCGCGCGCGTAGCCGATCTCGTTGGACACGCTGACGCCAACCGGCCAGTGCCAACTCGGCGGGACGCGCACACGAGGGCGAATATGGTCGCCAACCCACTGCACGCCGGTGCCATTATGTTCCTCCGTGAAGACGTAGAAACCCACCTCCGCCCAGTTGTTGATACCTTGCGTGAACTCGACCGTTTCATGCTCCTGCCCTTGCGTCGGCAGCATTCCGAATTGCGATATAGTGCTGCCTTCGACGGTATAGTTGCTGTGCAGTTCGATGAGAAGGGTGCCGGACGCTTGCGTTTCGGAAGGATAGGCCTGGATTTCATAGTTCTCCTGGGAGAGCAAGGGAGAACAGGCGAAGACACCCAACGCCAGAGTGGCGAGGACAGGGATAATGCAGCGGGGAGTGAATGATGACTGCATTCGACCTCTGGATCAGACGTAATCAAAGAGCATCATGAACCCGGAGTCCATGTGGTCCTGCTAATGGCAACGAAAGAGCGTTTTGCCTGGATTGCTTGCCGTGAATGCCAAAGAGCACTTCAGCAGGGAAGCGCCGGCCACGGCACGCGCTGAATCGATTAGGAAATCTCTGCGATTGACCATACGGATCGATGAGCCCGATCGACGTTCCGGACGCGATCTGCGAGCTGGTTACAGAAAGGCTGTCGTGCGCTCGTCTTCAGTCTAAACGCATACAGTCGACGTGCAACGTCTCAACCGGTCAGCCTGATCGAGAATGACGATTTCTTCATTCTCGGCTGGGTTGGGCTGCCATTTTGATCTCTTTGCAGGTCAGATGATGCATGAGGTTACGGTGCTGTTCCGCGAGTGGCTGCTTAATCAGGCGACATCCCCTCGACCCTCGGCAAACCATCGCCTCAACATTTTGTCGGCTTGTCCTTTACGCGCTCTCCGTTGTCTGCATCCTGGCCCATCCATCCGCCCGTGCGCAAGGGCCCCTCAGCTCTTCAGTCAATCGTAGCCCTCTCCCAGATGCGCCCCTACCGATACAAGCTAGCGGCCAATTGGGATCAAACGACCCGCAGCGGGCCGCGACCGGCGAGATTTCGGGGACGGTGCTCGACACAAACGGAGACGTCGTTGAAGGCGCGCACGTGACCCTGTCCGGCTCGGCCGGTTTCAATAAACGGGCCGTGGTGTCCGGCGGCGATGGTCAATTTGCCTTCGCAGGTCTGCTGCCTGCGGTTTACACGATTACGGTGTCCGGCCAGGGTATGAGCGGCTTCACATCATCCCCAATTTCTTTGCGAGCGGGTCAGGCTTTCATTGTTCCTCAAATAGCTTTGACTGTTTCGGGCGGATCCACCAGCGTGACCGTGAGCGGAAACAGGCAGGAATTGGCTGAGGAGCAGGTGAGAATCGCGGTCCAGCAGCGCGTCGTGGGGATTTTTCCCAATTTCTACAGTTCTTACAATTGGAACGCACCACCGATGGAGGCCAGACAGAAAATTCAATTGGGCATCCGGTCGGTCTTCGATCCCGTATCGTTTCTGGGAGTGGCGGCAATCGCGGGTGCGGAGCAATACGAGAATGTTTTCCCCGCGTATGGGGGTGGAATTCAAGGATATGGAAAGCGATACGGCGCCGCCCTGGCAACGCATGTTTCGGCCGACCTGCTGAGCAGAGCTGTTTACCCAGCGATCTTTCACCAGGACCCGCGCTATTTCTACAAGGGCAAAGGAAACGTCGGGTCGCGTGCGTTGTATGCGATATCTGCGGCAGTGATGGCGAGAGACGACGATGGGCGGTGGAGGCCAAACTATTCGAACGTGCTTGGCAACCTCTCCGCAGGAGCTCTTTCGAATCTCTACTACCCGGCCTCTGATCGCGGCGCATCGCTTGTTTTTTTGAATGGCCTTGCGGACACGGGAGGAGATGCTGCGGCGAATCTGGTCCGCGAGTTTATCCTGAAGCGGTTTACCTCGCACACTCCCAAAGTAGCGGCCAGTCAGCCATAGCTGACCGATGGCCTTCTTCAATTTCATCTTGTTCCCGTGAATCAATGGACAAGCCAAATGACGCGCTCAAAACGCTCGCGTGACAAAATCGTCATATTCGGCTGGATGGCACGGGGTACAGTTACGGAACCGAATCACAAGTGTCTGTAAAGATGCGACATCGATGCACTAACATTCAGTCATGCGCCTACTGCTTGTGGAAGATGAAACCGATATACAAGGTTTCCTGCGGCGCTCGCTTCAGGAAGCGGGATACGAAGTGGAAGTTGCGCCAGACGCAAAAACTGCTGAACAGCTTGCCGTCGAGGGCCAATTTGACATCCTTGTTGTCGATCTTGGATTACCGGACCGGGACGGAATTAGCCTGATTTTACGTCTGCGGGAACGGGGCCTGACGGCTCCGGTACTAATTCTCTCAGCTCGGCGGTCAGTCGACGATCGCGTGCTCGGGCTGGAACAAGGCGGTGATGACTACCTGACCAAGCCCTTCGCAATGGCAGAACTGCTGGCGCGGTTGCGCAACCTGCTGAAGCGCAATAACCCTCAGGCGAGCGAATCAACACGCCTGCATGTTGTCGATCTTGAACTGGACCTGCTGCGGCGAGAGGCCACGCGCGGCGGACAGGCTCTGCAATTGACGCAACAGGAGTTTGCGCTCTTGGAGTATCTGTGTAGAAATGCGGGGCGCGTTGTGACGCGTTCGATGATCCTGGACCAGGTCTGGGGAATGCGCATCCAGCCGGACACGAACGTAGTGGATGTTCATATCTATAGGCTGCGCGGCAAGGTGGATGGTGCCGGTCAACAGCCGCTCATCAGGACGATGCGAGGAGTGGGATATGTCCTTAAAGACCGATAAGCCGCCATTGCGTAGTGCAGCGTGGCGCATCTCCTTCCTGGCTACGATTGCATTCGCCTGCGGCACCCTCGTCATCTTCGTGTTTATCCACCAGTTTGTGTCCAACGATATACAGCGTCGGAGTGATGCATGGCTCTCCGGAGAAGTTGGAGTACTCGGAGATGTGGCGGGAAGGACTCCGCGTAATGCACTCTATGGCCGGGTCGTTGGTGAGATCGCAGAACTCGCAGCGCGCGAAGTGCCAAACAAATCGCCGTCCGAGGACAACGCCAATAATTCCGTATTCTTTCTGCAAACGAACGCCGAAGGACTCCCTCAGCTCTGGGTGGGAGCCGGCGACGGACAGGCTAACCTTGAGGCGATCAAAACGACTAAATTCCTGCGGGACCGCCCAACGGATGTGCGCGTATCTGGGTTTGCGGTCCCGTTTCGAGTAGCTTGCATTCAGATGCCTGATGGCAGCCATATCTATCTTGGGCTTTCTGAGCGTGATGAGCTGCGGGTTCTGGGGAAAATGCGCCTCCGGTTCTTTCTGTTGTGGCTGCTTGTCGTACTGTTGGGCTTCGGCATCGTGTTCCTGACCACACGGCGTATGCTCAGCCATGTCCGCAAGATCACGGAGGCAGCTTCGAAGATAGGTCACTCCGATCTGAGTGAGCGGGTGCCGGCAACACGCCGCAACGACGAGGTCAGCCAACTGGCCTACACGCTTAATCGCATGCTCGATCGCATTGAAAGCTCGATGCATCAGCTGCACACCATTACCGATGCGTTGGCACATGACCTGCGGAGTCCACTAACCGCAATACGTGGGAAACTAGAGATGTCGTTGGCGGCGATGAGCGACGAAGAGAGTGCGGAACTGATCGTCTCTGCCATTGAGGAACTCGACCAACTCACAGACTTCCTCAACAAGTCGCTGGACGTTGCCGAGGCCCGCGCCGACGCACTTCGGCTTACACGGACTCAGATCGATCTGAGTAAGTTGCTCGAGACGATGATGGATCTTTACGAACCCTCAATGACGGAGAAGGGAGTGCAGATCAGGCTGCGCAGCGAAAACGGAGTGACCGTATTCGGCGACGAGGGGTTGATTCACCGCATGATCGCGAACTTGCTTGACAACGTGCTGAAACACCTAGCTCCTTCATCCAGTGTTATTGTTTCCTTGCATGTCGAGGACAAGATGGCGCTCCTGTCGTTCGAGGATGATGGCAGCGGATTCGAACCGGAGGTGCTGAAGGATCTTTTCGCTCGCCGTGTAAAAGGCAAAGCTTCAGCGGGCCACGGGCTCGGCCTGGCCTTTGTCGATGCGGTGGCTCGGGCCCACGGCGGGACCGCTGAAGCCATGAATTGGGAAGGTGGCGGCGCGCTGATTGTTGTAAGCCTGCCTTTGGCCACGACGGAAATGCATCGCCAACTGGCCGGAGCAACGCAGGCAGGCTGATCAGAGAGAAGACAAAAACACAAGCTCATTTCCTAGTGCGAACGGTGAGCCGACACATCAGTCGATTGCCCGTCGTATAAACACACCGATAAAGGTCACGATGGCCTGGCAATGCGCCGCGAGGAATCCCGGTCATTGAGCGAGCACCTTCTCATCACGAAGTCGCCTTCGGAGCCCCCGGGATTGCGACCCCCATTGACATGGGGAGTTCGCCGGACCATCCACAACCGCCCTTCGGCAAACACTTGAGAAATATCGGTGCCTCCGATTTCTGGCTTACCTTCTCCAGATCAATGATCACTTCTATACGTTTGCCACAGTCGGGGCAAACGAAGGAGTAGTTTGGATGGAATTAAAGTCACGGGAATTTGCGAGGGGTGCGTCGTTGTTGGAGTTGGGCGGTGTCCAAGAGATTTGTGGACACCAGCGTCTATTTAGACGCCGCTCGGGACGCGGGGTTCGGTGTCCGCATGAACACCCAGAGTTTATCGACCGCCGCTGTGCCGGTCGTCGCGTCTCCGGGAGTTCAGCGCGTTACGAGCGTGGGTTGTCCGTGTGGGAAGTGGCTGGAATCTCGAGCCCCAGCGGCTCGGGGTGTGGCCTGGTCCGTTTTCAAGTCGAGTGAGCGGTTCGAGAGCTGCCATAGCCATGTCGCTGTTCTGCCTGACCTGACACCACTGGACAAAGACGGCGCGCCTCTCGTTTGGTTCGAGGTGCCCGTGCTCAAAAGTCTGCCGCAGCGACTCGCCGGTCATGTGGCACAGCGCCACTATCGCTTTAAGGGCTGATCTTTGCAGCTTCAGCGTGACGTTATACATGCCGCCCCCACAGAATGCTTTATTTAGATAGCGGTGCAATTAGAAATCCGAAATGCACGCTGAAGTTTGACGGGATGCAAGCGAGAGTGGTGAGCCATTGCCCCGATCTATGAACGGTTTGTCATCTTGCCAAATTGGCCAATAAGATCATTGATTGGCCTGTAACATCGCTGCAGTGAGAAAGTCGACTGTCGCTTGATTGTCGTCTCTTCGTGGTCCAGCTTCCCCAGGGCACACGCGCGACGTCTAACCCTGTGATCCGGGCTGGAGACTTATTGCGCATGACTACGGCTTACCTGAACCGCATCGCCACTGCCGTACCCGAGTGCGATGTGCATAACGCTTCCATCGTCTTCGCCAAGCAGATGCTCGCAGACCCGCGGCAGCAGTCGCGGCCGGGACGTTTGTGTTTGGGGCGGTGGATTTGAGACGCCCATTCTTGTTGTGGGTTATTTGTCGCACAATTGGCAATTCGTAAGGCTGTTCGTTTGGACGAGGTACTGGATGGAGCGAAGGAGATTCCTTGTAGTCGCTTTTTTCACGATCACGTTGGCCACCACAGCGCCGGCAGAACCAATTTCAGTCACACATCTCCAACTCCCTCGGCACGCATCTATGGTGGCGCGCTCCGAGAACGGAAAGATCATCGCTCGGGTTGAGTTTACAGAGACTGTGCAAGGCGATGAAGTGACGATGCGCCTGACCTATCACTTTGTGGACGGGTCGATTGATGATGAGACCACGACGTACAGGCAGCGGGGCACGTTTCAGCTCGTGCGCAACCATCACATACAGACCGGGCCATTCTTTGCTACGCCCGTCGACCTCACGGTGGAAGCTGCTACCGGCGTGGCGACCACCCGCACGGCGGACAAAAATGGCAAGACACACGTCGCGAGCGCGCACATCGACCTGCCGGATGACCTGGCGAATGGGTTCGTCGGAACGTTGCTGGTGAATGTGCCACCTAATACGGCGCCGTTCCGGGTGGGGATACTCACGCCAGTCTTCGGAGGGCGATTGATTCGGATCCTCATCTCGCCGGAGGGCGAGCAACCGTTTCAGAAAACAGGACAGACCCTTGAGGCGACGGTGTTTCGCATCCACCCGGAGTTGGGTGGCTTCCTGGGCATGATTGCGGCGCTGGTCGGCCTTCAGCCGAAAGATGTGATGGTGTGGGTCCTGGAGGGTGAGAAGCCTGCAGTGATCAGGGTAGTTGGACAGATGAGTGGTTTCGGCCCTGTGGTCAGCTCGGAGCTGCAGGGGACAAGTTTCGGGAAATAGAACTTTTTGAAACCCACATCTCAAGGGCGAGTGATGTATCGCTAGCGTTGATGACGATGCCCTGAAAATCTCATGGCCTCCTGTCCGACAATCACGCACGACGCGTAGTAAGTTCGCGCCAGTTCAGTCCAATGTCGACAACAAGAAGCGAAAAGAGTGTGAATGCGATGACGCCCACAGCGGAGAAGGCGCCGCCAAGATGGCTCCAGTAACGGGGCCATAAGTTGAGCACGCGGCTCGACACAAAGGTGAATGTGACGGCGTAAGAGCGGGCCATCCACTGGCGATGCTGTGTGATTTGATGAGGTGTGGTACTAGTGTGAGGGACGCAAATGAATTCATTGTGATAGCGTCTCATAGCCGACCATCGGGCGCGATGGTCGGCAGACGCGCGATGCTCGAATATCGAGGCACCTTCATCGGCGAACTAACGGAGCAACAACACGACAACATCGATGCTGAGGAACCACGAGTGAGCAGAATCTCTCATCGCGAAGATGTCCTCTGAACCCCCGGCATTTGCGAACCCTTTGACATGGGAAGTTCGCCGGACCATCTGCAACCGCCTCGCGGCAAACATTTGAGAAATATCGGTGCCTCAGGTTTCTGCCCCACCTTCTCAAAATCAATAATTACCTCTATCCGCTTTCCGCAGTTGGGGCAAATGAAGAAGTAATTAGGATGGAAGGCAATCGGTACGGCGGGATGGAACGGAACCGGCATCGGTGGTCAGATTATAGGCTTGAGTCTTAATGTGTCGCGCATCACATATCTTGAGATTCAACGGGTGCGACTATTCGTCATCGATAACTGTCATGAAAGCCCATCGAGTTGCACGTTCTTGCAGCGGCCAAAGGGAGCCATCATTGGAACAAAACTCTTTCGAGGCTGACGCCGAGCTAATTAAGGAATTGGAGAAGCGATCCCAGCCCATCTCTTTTCGCGAAAGCCCCGTCCTCTTTAAACGAGGAACCGCACCGACCGGCCTGTACATTCTCCAGAGTGGAGAAGCTAACCTCATCTTGGAATCGACTACGGGCAAGGCCGTCATGTGCGTTCGTGCTGGCGCTGGTTGCTTGCTCGGCCTTCCTGCAATCATTGGGAACGAACCCTACTCCATGACCGCGATGGTTCGCAAAAGCGCCGTGGTTAGGTTCGCGACTCGCGCCGACTTTGAAGATGTGATGCAAGCGAACCCGTCGTTATATCCCATGCTGCTCCGGGTACTCGCGGCAGAAGTTCGGGCCGCTCGTCAGGCGTTCTCTGAAATTTGATGTCGGATTTAAGAAAGATTACACCACCCTAGTGACCTTTCGTTGATGGAAAGGGAACTGACGGTTATGCGGTAATACGGTCGAAACTACGGCCGGCTTAACAACTTGAGCAAACGAGCAGACCTGCCTCCGATCGCCGGGTACAGGGGAGCCGACGGTGGATGGCGCGCCAGAGCTGGTGCCAGTCGAATTCGAACAGCCTGCGATTTGAACTTGTCTTTGTACGGCTGAGCGAAACTTTCTATGGCTTCCACTTCTTACAGACACCTCGAAGGTACTCTTCCTCAATCAGCCGAAATGAGCCGTGACCGCGATTCACACGAACTGGAGGGTACCAATACGGTGTTCAAAAAGGCCTATTTGCCCTTCGCGATGACGGTCAAGGTCAGCGGCTCAGGGCGAGAGCTGCTGAGCCTTCAATGTCAGGCGCATTCGAAGACTTGACTTCGGTCACTGCCGCCAGCTCCGACGTGCCGCCCAAAAGGCCTATCGCCGAGATGGACGTCGCACTTCGGCAAAATGTGTCAAACTGATGCTGAAATGCCTACGAAGACTTCAATTGGAGCTTGTTTCCGGTTCGATCCCTCTCGGCCACGGATCTCCAACCGTGCTGCGCGTGTTGAGTCGAACTATTTTCGGGGCAGCACTGGTGATGCGTATGCTGACACTTTGTACCGGACTTTCCTGCAATCCCATGCAACATCATGCAAGATCGGCAATGCTATCATCAACTTCATAATAAATGAGTTACGTACTAGCATTCATCGCGGTGCGAGATCCTGCGAAACTTGGAAAATGGGACTTAAAGTCCGCAGGCCTTTATAGGCCGTGGGAGTTCAAGTCCCCTTCCGGGCACCATAAATCCAACCTTTGAACACCTTGACCGGCACGCTTCCGGACCTGACATGCTGCCAGGGATCGACGAATATACTCGGATGACGACTTCTACGCCCCAACTCGACGCAAGTCCGCCGAATCCCGACGCATGCACGCAGATGGTGCAAAGCCTCGGGCTGTTCAGCGCGACGACGCTGGTTGTCGGCTCGATGATCGGCAGCGGCATCTTTATCGTCGACTGCGATATTGCGCGGCTCACGGATTCTCCGGCGCTGTTTCTGGCTGCATGGGTCGTAACTGGAACCATGACGTTGATTTGCGCGCTTAGCTACGGGGAGCTCGCCGCGATGATGCCGAAAGCGGGCGGTCAGTACGTATACCTGCGCGAATCGCTGGGGCCGCTGTGGGGATTTCTCTACGGCTGGACGCTCTTTCTCGTGATCCAGACGGGAACGATTGCCGCGGTCTGCGTAGCATTCGGTAAGTTCCTCGGCGTCTTTTTCCCTGCGGTCTCAAGCACACACTGGCTGTGGCACATCGCGCATGTGCCTGCGATTCCGGTGGGACCGATGGTACTGGGCAATATGGATATCGGCGTGAGCACCGCGAACCTGGCCGGGATTTGCGTGGTTGCGTTTGTGGCGTTCGTCAATATTCACGGCGTGCGATTTGGGGCGGGCTTGCAGAATGTGTTTACAGTGGCCAAGGCGCTGGCGCTGGCGGGGTTGATTCTGCTGGGATTCACCATCGGCCGCAACGGCGCGGCGCTCGCTGCGAACTTTGGCGCTCAGTGGAGCGAGTTCTGGCGCAATGCAAGCTGGCACTCGTTGCATCCAGTGCAGGTCGGCGTGCAAGGGCCCATTGCATTGGTTGGATCAATCGTCGTGCTGGCTGTGGTGCAAGTGGGATCGCTATTTTCCTGCGATGCGTGGAACAACGTGACCTTCACAGCGGGCGAGATCAAGCACCCGAGACGCAATGTTCCGCTGTCGCTGGGGCTCGGCGTAGGCTTCGTTGTGATCACGTATTTCCTAGCGAGCACGGCATACATGATGGTGCTGCCGCTGCACGGCGATCCGCACGGCGCGACGGTTCTTGCGCGAGGCATTCAATACGCGGCGGAGGACCGAATCGGCGCGGCGGTTCTGCAACAGATCTTTCCGCACTTTGGCGGCTACCTGATGGCCGCAGCGATCATGGTGTCGACCTTCGGCTGCGCCAATGGAATGACTCTTGCAGGCGCGCGCGTCTACTACGCGATGGCGCAGGATGGTCTGTTCTTCAAATCCGTGGGCAAGCTGCATCCGCGCTTCCGCACGCCGGCGGCGGGACTGATTGTGCAGGCAATCTGGACTGTGGTCCTTTGCGTGTCGGGATCTTATGGCCAGTTGCTCGACTACATCATTTTCGCGGCGTTGGTGTTTTACATTCTGACCATCGTTGGGCTCTTCGTGTTGCGATTCAAGCAGCCCGACGCGCCGCGGCCTTACAAGGCGATCGGTTATCCGGTCTTGCCAGTGATCTACATCTTGATGGCTTCAGGCATCTGCTTGGCGCTCTTGCGCTACAAGCCGCAGTACACTTGGCCGGGAATGATCCTGGTGCTGCTGGGAGTTCCGGTTTATATGATTTGGTCGCGGAGTGCGAAGGCTGGACTATTAACCGAAAAGTAAACAGCGAGTTTTACCGATGAGTTAACAGCTAAGTAATTGATTCTGTTGGGTCATGTCCGCAAAGGACCCGAAATTGCACCAAAAATAGGGCAATTTCGCAAAAAAATTTCTCAGAGATGAAGAGCCGTAAACTCTCGATCCGCGTTCGGTGCTCTCAGGCCGAGGCAGATTCTTTTCACCTGGAACAAGTGTAGCGATTTTGGGGAAATGATCGGCAAACTTGGCGCGAGATATTTTTCGGCTGCATTCGTTTGATTCCAGAGAAGTTGGTGGCGAATGAGCGGGCGGTGGCCGTGCTGCTGCGGCTTGACATACAAATTTGGAGGGAGCTGTCTTTATGGGGCTGCTGGTTCACCTGAATTCTCCTTCCAGACGTTGAAGCGCGGAGCGGCGGGATCTGTTGCCCGCCGAAGCGTGCTGGGCCCAAGTCGAATTGGTATATACTTATGGTATAGACCATATGGAGGCACCTATGCCGACGAAAACAGAAGATAGCAGGAAATCCGCCGATGCCAAGCTGTTCTGGAACGGCCGCAGCCAGGCTGTGCGGCTGCCCAAGGAGTTCAGGTTTGAGGGTGATCGCGTGCGCGTGAGGCGGGTGGGCGCCGGAGTGCTTCTGGAGCCGATTCCGGGCGCGAAGAAGGAGTCGATCGAAGAGTTGTTTGAACGGATGGATGCCATGGGAGGCGACCCGATCTTGCGCGATGGGCGCAAGGGCAGCGATCTTGTTGCGGCCATGCAGGCTTCGCCCTACAAAGAGACGAGCCTTGAGCCGGATCGCGTGCACATGCCTGTGCGCGAAGTCGGATTCTGATGCCCTGGTTGCTCGACACCAATATACTTTCGGAACTGCGACGCCCACGTCCTGAACCGAAGGTGGTCGACTTCGTGACAGGATGCCCGCTCGATGAGATGTATGTCAGCGTGGTGACGGTTGCCGAGATTCGTTTTGGGATAGAGCTGATTGGCGAGCCGGGCAGGCGAGCTGCGCTGAATGACTGGCTGACGCATCGAGTGCGACCGATGTTCGAGGGCCGCGTCCTTCCGTTGAGCGAAGAAGTCATGCTGAAGTGGCGGCTGTTGATTGAGGAAGGCCGCAAGTCGGGTCATACGTTTTCGCAGCCGGACGTGATGATTGCGGCTACGGCTCTTCATCATGGCCTCACTGTTGTTACGCGCGGCCGCAGCGAGTACGACCGGGTGCAAGTGCCGGTGGTTGATCCCTGGGAGTGAGCGCGGTTGTCCTAAGTCTCGATTTGGAGACCTGGAGCGCTCAGACAGTTTACTGGAGCAGCGTCGGCTGGTCGTCGTGGCCGTTGCCATTGAGCTCTTCGGGCGGGATGATCACCGCGGTCATTATGTTTTTCGGGCTTTGTTTTTCTGTGCGCCACTCTGCACAGCTTTTTCAGCCGCACGAAGAACTTTCACGTCGAGAAGGTCCTGTTCCCGACCGCTGGCGAGTTTGTTGCGGATAAGATCTTCCCGCGAAATAACTTGAGACGGGATCTCGGATTCGATATTGCCTTCGACCCGATTTGGCCACGCGTCATCAAAGCTGATACCGTCAATTTTCTGAAGGATGTCGACGCGGTTGGGCGCCTGGCCAAATTGGAATACGGTACCGTCCATGAAGTCCGCTGGGCTCATCCCGGCAATCGGCGCACCGAACTCGGCCAGAGCTTTGAAGACCGCCCTGGCATTTTCGGCATCGGTGCGAATCCAGAGATCGATGTCTTTCGTTGTGCGCGGCTCCGAATGGGCACCGAATGCAAAGCCGCCAACGACGAGATATTTAACGCCGTGCGCGTTGAACGCTTGCAGGATCTCCCGATGGTCTTTGCTCATCATGAGTTGGCGCTCCTTTGAAGGCTGCCGCAAAGGCATAGGCTTCCTGACTAAGCTCTGAGATGGCGACGAGACGCTCACCGATCGGCAGACTTTGCCAGTAACGGTAGGTCTCGGCCTGTTGTTCCTCCAAGTCAGTCACGCGACGGATGATTTTGTCCATTCGGATTGCTCCTGCGATTTCATGTTACTGCAATAGTGTTGGCTGCTCTTCGTGGCCGTTGCCGTTCAATTCTTCGGGCGGGATGATGACGGTTGCGGCGACCTTGTCGTCGGGCTCGAGGTTGAGGATGCGGACGCCTTGCGTGGCGCGGCCGGCGGAGCGGATGGTCTTGGTATCGCAGCGGATGATTTTGCCGAACTGGCTGATGACCATGAGCTCAGAGGTCTCGTCGACGAGCTGGATGGAGTTGACGCGGCCGACGCGATCGGTGACGGAAAGGTTTTTGACGCCCTTGCCGCCGCGCGTTTGCAGGCGATACTCCTCGACATCGGTGCGCTTGCCGAAGCCGTTTTCAGTGACGGAGAGGATGCGATACGCGCCCGGCGCATGCTCCTTGGGCGTGACCACTGTGCCAACGACATAGTCATTCTTGATGAGCGAGATGCCGCGGACGCCGTAAGCGGGGCGGCCCATGGAGCGGACGTCACTTTCTTCAAAGCGGATGCCCATGCCGAGATGCGTAGCGATGAAGATGACCTGTGAGCCATCGGTGATGCGCGCGGCGACCAGTTCGTCGTCAGAATCGATGCCAATGGCGATGATGCCGCGAGCCATGACGTTGGAGAAGTCCTTGAGCGGGGTCTTCTTGACAGTGCCCTTTTGTGTGGAGAAGAAGATGAACTTGCCTTCCTCTTCGAGGTCGCGGACGGGCAGGATGGCGCAGACTTTTTCGCCCGTCTGGAGATCGAGAAGGCTCTGCATCGACTTGCCCTTGCCGGCGGCGCCGACGTCGGGAATTTCATAGACCTTGAGCCAGTAGACGCGGCCGGTATTGGTGAAGCAGAGCAGGAAGGCGTGTGTGGAGTTGACGATGAGCTGCGAGACGAAGTCTTCTTCGCGGGTCTTCATTCCCATGCGGCCGGTGCCGCCGCGGCGCTGCTGGCGATAGATGGAGATGGGCGTGCGCTTGAGGTAGCCCTGGTGCGAGACGGTGACGGCGACCTGCTCGTCGGCAATGAGGTCTTCAAGCTGAATCTCGGCGCTCTCGTCCACGATCTCGGTGCGGCGCTCGTCGCCGTACTTGTCGCGGACGTCTTCAAGCTCCTTGACGATGACCGCGCGCAGCTTTTTCTCGCTGCCGAGGATTTCTTCGTACTCGGCAATCTTTTCGCGGATTTCCTTGAGTTCCTTGAGGAGTTCGTCGACGGAAAGTTGCGTGAGGCGATAGAGCTGGAGTTCGAGAATGGCATCAACCTGGCGCAGGGTGAGGCCGCGCTCTTCGTGGCGCGCGAGCTCGCGGTCGAGCTGAATGATGATTTCGGTGCCCTTGCCCCATGCGAACAGGTTCTCGCGTGCCTCAGCGCGGGAGGCCGACGCGCGAATGATCCTGATGACCGTGTCTAGGTTATCGAGCGCGATCTTGAGACCTTCCAAGATGTGCTCGCGCTCGCGCGCCTTGCGCAGCAGATAAACAGTGCGGCGCTGCACGACGTCGATGCGGTGGTCGATGAAGACACGGATGGCTTCTGCCAGGCCCAGCTCGCGCGGCTGGTTGTTGACCACGGCCAGGAAGATCATGGAGAAGCTTTCCTGGAGTTGCGTGTGCTTGTAGAGCTGGTTCAGGACGATCTCAGGCTGCGCGCCGCGCTTGAGGCCGATGACGAACCGCATGCCGTCGCGATCGCTCTCGTCGCGGGTGCGATCGGCGCCGATGTCGATATCGGAGATGACCTTGTTTTCGACCAGTTCGGCGATGCGCTTGAAGAGCGTGGACTTGTTGACCTGGTAGGGAAGCTCGGTGACGACGAGCGCCTTGAGATCCTTGGTGACGTTTTCAATGGCCACGCGGGCGCGCATGAGGAAGCGGCCGCGGCCGGTGCGATAGGCGTCAACGATGCCGGTGCGGCCATAGA
The DNA here is from genome assembly GCA_963789425.1 of uncultured Acidobacteriaceae bacterium. GTDB lineage: Bacteria > Acidobacteriota > Terriglobia > Terriglobales > Acidobacteriaceae > Telmatobacter. Next base: position 441,481 of record CAWBKM010000004.1, read on the forward strand.
GGATGGCGCCGGTGGGGAAGTCGGGACCCTTGACGTGCTTGAAGACTTCAGCAAGGCCGGCTTTGGGATTCTTGACCAGATCGATGGCGGCGTTGACGACTTCAGTGAGATTGTGCGGAGGAATGTTGGTGGCCATGCCGACCGCGATGCCGCTCGATCCGTTGACGATGAGGTTGGGAATGCGCGTGGGCAGGACGGAAGGTTCGACGGTGGACTCGTCGTAGTTGGGCACGAAGTCGACGGTTTCCATGTCGATGTCGGCCATGAGCTCGCCGGTGATGCGCTCCATGCGGCATTCGGTGTAGCGCATGGCGGCGGGCGGATCGCCATCGACGGAGCCGAAGTTGCCCTGGCCGTCTACGAGTGGATAGCGCATAGAAAAGGGCTGCGCCATGCGGACCAGCGTGTCGTAGATGGCCGAGTCGCCGTGGGGATGGTAGACACCCATGGCCTGGCCGACGACTTTGGCGCACTTGGTGTACTTCTTGTTGTGCTCCAGGCCCATCTCGCTCATGGTGTAGAGCACACGGCGATGCACGGGCTTGAGACCGTCGCGAGCGTCGGGCAGCGCGCGCCCGATGATCACCGACATGGAGTAGTCGAGATAGGAGCGGCGCATCTCCTCTTCAATGTTGATGGGGACGAGATTGGTGCCGCCGGGAGGGGTCGGTGGATCGAGGGGGAGCTGTGGGTTCTGGTCGTCTGCCATAGAGTTTTCTGAGGTCCGCGGGGAGGCGGCGGGAGGGTGAGAAAAAAGCAGGGCCGGATCCGCAGGTCTCTCTGCTTATTTTAGTGGTTTGACGCGGGTTTTAGCAAGGACGACGGCCCGAAATAAATCCTTATTTTGCTTGAATATATGGGGTGATTTCAACAGCGGGCGAAGGGCTGGCGGAGAGGCGCAAGGCGGGGACGGATTTTGCGCCCTTCGCGGCGTTTTGCGGTGAGGGTGGGGTACCCATGTTCGTGTGCTGGGTTGAGAGGGGCGGAAGGAGGTTCGTGCTATCCCAGGTCTGAAAATCCAGACCTGGGGTACCCATGTTCGTGTGCTGGATTGAGAGGGGCGGAAGGAGGTTCGTGCTATCCCAGGTCTGAAAATCCAGACCTGGGGTACCCATGTTCGTGTGCTGGATTGAGAGGGGCGGAAGGAGGTTCGTGCTATCCCAGGTCTGAAAATCCAGACCTGGGGCACCCATGTTTGTGGTGGATGAAGCACGGGAAAAGCAACCGCAGATCCATCGCTGCGCTCAGCTTGACAAGGCTGGGAGGCTGAGGAGGCAAAGGATTGCCTGCGCGAGAACGATTGCGCCGCCCGCGCTAAGCGCCAGCTTTCCGCGCGGGCCTTCGTAGCTGTCGGCAAAGACGCCGCCGATGAAGGTGAGCAGAAACGGCAGCGACCAGAGCCACGGAGTTCCGGGAGCACCGGTCATCACGAGGAGCATGAGGAGAGCCGCGCAGAGCAGTGGGACGGTGTTGCCGAAGTAGCGGGACTTACGAGCGGCGAGATAGAGGACTACCGAGGCGCAGGCGGCCAGGGTTACGCCGCCGTTCGAACCCGTCGAGAAGAAGCGGCGGGCGGGATTGGCTGAGAAACTCAGGAATCCCGCGGATGAACGGAAGACGTAGCTGAAGGCGTCGGGCGAGAAGCCGTAGCAGGCAAAGACGAGGACGAGGCCGCAGACTGAGGCCACGAGCACGACGGGCAGCGCCTGGCTCCTGTGGCCTTCGGCGATCCAGGTCATGGCCGCGAGGCCCAGCAGTGCGGCAACGGGGAGGGCTGCAATGTGCGCGGCTGCGGCAATGCCAAAGATGATGGTGAGGAGGATCATGCGGGGACGCCATTTCCGACGGGGTCCCTGCATGGAGTGGGCCACACCAATGCAGGTGTAGACTCCGCCAAAGACGCCGAGGGCGGCGAGCACGTCAGGATTGGGCGCCACGCAGGCCTTGAGGACGGCCGGAGAGAAGCAGTAGAGAGCGAGAGCCGTGTAGCCACCCAGGTTGCCATAGAGACGCCGGGTGACCCACCAAATGCATCCGCCGAGGGCGCAGCCGGCAAAGAGGAATGGCAGGCGCAGGAGGAGCAGGATGTGGGTCATCTGATGGCGGAGCTCCCAGGTGCTGAATTCACTGCCGGAATTCTGCACCACGCGATTCTCGGGATTGCGGAAGAGATCGAAGCCGCGCTCGAGGAGGAGGTTGAGGGTGAGGGGAAGGCCGGCGAGGCGGTAGGCGAGGATGCCGTCGTGAATATTGCCGCAGGAGGTGTAATAGCCAGCCAGGGGAGAAGGCTTTTCCCAGGTTTCGCGGCCGCAGCGCGCATATTGATAGTCGCTGTCGGTGAGTGTCTGCCGGCTTACGATCCAGAATCCCTGGAGGAGAAAAGCTGCCAACAGTGCCGCCGCGATGCGTTGCGGGAGATTGAAGCGAAAGCGGCGAAGCATGCCGAAGCGATGGGCCATCACGTTCAAAGGAACCTTACCAGTCTAAACGGTGCGACTGGAGGGACCGGATTGCGCAGCGCAGGCGAAGTGCAGCGGCAGCGCCATCGACGCGCGTTGCACAGAAAGAAGAAAGCCGCCCCGAAGGGCGGCTCTCATGAGGATATGAATCGGTTAGTTGAAGACCGCGCCGACGGTGTCGTCGAAGGTGAGCGTGACCTGGCATTGGTTGGGTCCTGCCGCGGTGACGGCTCCAAGGGGCACGCAGTTGTAAGACCATCCGCCGAATGCACCTTGTCCGGCGGGTACCGTGAGTGTAACGGTGCTGCCCACGGGGTAAGTTGCGACGCAGACCGATCCGCCCAGTCCATCGCCAGTGGAGCCGGGGCCACAATGGATCACGTTGGGCGTTCCGGTGGCGGAGGGAGCCAGAACCAGCCAGTTCGTGGTGTTCAGGCCCTCGTTGTAGATCGTCAGTGTGGACAGGAGCGAGGAAGCCTCGGAGCCCGGGAAGCACGAGCCGGCGGTCGTGGGAGTAGGCAGGATCAATGGGCAACTGAATGTGGCCGTAGACGTCTGGATCGATCCCGTCTGTGGATCCGTAGCTTCGGCAATAATCGTGGCGCTGCCGTTTCCGTAGGCAGTGACTACACCGGCATTCGCGCCGCCGCTCGGAACACCTGTTCCATTGGTGTTGACCGGGAAGATGCTGGGCGCTGAGGTGAGCCACTGCACAGAATTGGTGAGGTCGCGGACTGTTGGCGAAGTCGAATAGGTGCCGATGGCCAGGAATTGACCCGCATCGAGGAGATTCCCTACGGTGATCGAGCTAGGAATGATGGAGAGGCTCAGAAGGGGTTCCGGCGCGGGAGCGTTTGTCACGGCGACCGTTGAGAAGTTGGTGACCAAAGAACCGTCGGGGTTTTTCAACTCCGCAGTGATGGTGCTTGTGCCCAGGCTGACTCCGGTGGCAACGCCATTGCCTGAAGCAAGACCTGTAGTGACCGTAGAGACCGACGGAATGCTTGAAAGCCACGTCAACTGCGGGGAGTTGGTTACATCTTCCTCAAGGCCGTTGGCTCCTAATGTGGCAAGCGCAATGAATTGTCCCGTCTGGCCTGAGGCGGAGACGGACTGGGAGCCGGGAACGATGGTTACAGCGGTAAATTCTTCGGTCGATCCGCCGGTTCCCGGGGACCCGCTTCCCACAGTAAAGGTCGCAGTGCCCGTGAGCGCGCTGCCGCCGCTGGAATAATTCGCGGTGATGGTGACTGACCCCAGGCTCACTGCGGTGGCAAGCCCGGTGTTGGCGCCGATGGTGGCAATCGATGGGCTGCTTGAACCCCAGGTGGCCAAGTTGGTGACGTCGACCGTGGCCCCAGTGGCCGTGGTTTCAATGGCCTCGAATTGGGCCGTGTCACCCACCGTCGTGACCAATTGAGTGTTCGGGATAATTGTGATCGATGACGGAGTCCCTCCTCCTCCTCCCGAATTGCCCGATACACTGAGCGTGGCCGACGCCGAAACAACCCCCGTGAATCCGTTAATGCTGGCGGTAATCGTCGTTGAACCCGCTGAAACGCCGGTTGCCATGCCCGTGGTGCTGATTGTTGCCACGCCCGGCGCGCTCGAAGTCCAAGTCACTGAGTCGGTGAGGTCCTCTGAGCTGGAGGGGTGATTGCTTCCGTGGCCGAAGACGCCCGTGGCGGTGAATTGAGCAGTTTGGCCGGCGGAGATGGATTGCGTTATGGGCGATATCGAAACTGAGACGGCCAATGGATTGGTGCAGCCCGCTATGGGCAAAGCCATAGCGATGAAGAGAAGCACCCGCGGCGAAAGAACTCGATCATTCATGGCTGACCTCCGGAGCCTGCAGACGCTTTTGACGTTGATCTGAAATCGTCATGGCAGACTCTCGCTGGCCTGTATGCCTTCGACTATAGGGCATGTAAACAGTGCACCGCAGTCACACGAAGGTGTTACTTTGGGCTTGGCATCAAGACAGTCAATAAGTTCTTGGGCATTGACTTTGATCGCAGGTTGCCGCAGCACTTTGGTCACGTATTCGGCAGTGAAAAGTGGCGCCTGCGAGCAGTGCGAAGATCCTTCGGCGCGGCGGACGGGCGCGCGTCGATTTCGCAGATCGGTCAAGTGCCGGTTTTGCCGCAGCCCAGCGGGAACGGCTACACTTTCCTTCGACATGAGTCTTGCGCGCGACAACACTCCGGAACGTCTTGTGAGCGCGGCGCGCGCAGACGAAGAGCAGAGTTTTGAGCTCAAATTGCGTCCTCGCTGGTTACGGGAGTTTATCGGCCAGTCGAAGGCAAAGGAACAGCTCGCGATTGCGCTTGAGGCGGCAAAATCGCGCGGCGAGGCTCTGGATCACGTGCTGCTCTTCGGTCCCCCGGGGCTGGGGAAAACCACGCTGGCGACGATCATCGCCAATGAACTCGACGTGGGTTTTCAGCAGACTTCGGGGCCTGCGCTTGTCATCCAGGGCGATTTGACCGCCGTGCTGACCAACCTGCGCGAGCGGCAGGTGCTGTTTCTTGATGAAATTCACCGCCTGCAGCCGGTGCTTGAAGAGAAGCTCTACACGGCGCTCGAGGATTACAAGCTGGACATCATCATCGGGCAGGGTCCAGCGGCGCGAACGCATGTGATGGAGATTCGCCCGTTCACGTTCATCGGCGCCACGACGCGGCCGGGGCTGCTGAGTTCGCCGCTGCGCTCGCGTTTCGGGATTTTGCTGCGACTGGAGTTCTACAACGAGGAAGAATTGCGCGTCATTGTGGAGCGTTCCGCCGAGGTGCTGCAGATTCCGATCGATGCCGATGGAGCCGCGGAGATCGCGCTGCGCTCGCGCGGGACGCCGCGCATCGCGAATCGGTTACTACGCCGCGTTCGCGACTATGCCCAGGTTCGCGGCACGGGATCGATTGACTTGCCAACGGCCAATGCCGCGCTGACCATGCTGGAAGTGGATGCGCACGGCTTCGACGAAATCGACCGGCGGCTGCTGTTGACGATCATGCAGAAATACGATGGAGGGCCGGTGGGCCTGGGCACGCTCGCCGCGACACTCGCCGAAGAGGAAGACGCGCTGGAGGAAGTGTACGAGCCGTTTCTGATTCAAATTGGATTTCTGGACCGGACGCCCCGCGGCCGTGTGGCTACACGCCTGGCTTACGAGCATTTCGGCATTGCGGTGCCGGGGCGACAGACGGGGCTGTTTTAAAAGCAGCGGAGCTAGCGGAGTTAGCGGAGTTTGGAGCGCCGCCGTAGACTGACGCAACCTCCGGAGCTGAACAGCATCCCTTTATTAAGGAGAAATGGAATGGCAAAAACAGAATCGACCATGCTCGCGCTCGGAACACCTGCGCCGGATTTTGCGCTAACCGATGTGATAAGCGGCACGACGATCCACCGCGACGATTTTCGCGGCATGAACGCGTTGCTGGTGATCTTTATTTGCCCGCACTGCCCTTATGTGAAGCACATTGAAAAGTCGCTCGGCGATCTCGCCGCCGGCTACGAAGACAAGCCGCTGGGGATGGTCGCGATCAGCTCCAACGATGTGAAGACACATCCTGCGGACAGCCCTGACGGCATGAGGCAGCAGGCGCACGATAACGATTTTGACTTTCCCTATTTATATGACGAGACGCAGTACGTGGCCCACGCATACAACGCCGCATGCACGCCAGATCCTTATCTCTTCGACGCCGATTTGAAGCTCGTCTATCGCGGACAGTACGATGACAGCCGCCCGGGAAACGGAATTCCGGTGACCGGGAAGGATTTGCGGGCGGCGATCGATGCGGTGCTTGCAGGCAAGCCGGTCGCAAAGGAGCAGAAGCCGTCGATCGGCTGCAACATCAAGTGGAAGGCTTGAAGCAGCGGAGTCAGCGGGGCTGGCGGAGCTAGCGGAGCGAGCGAACCCTAGACTTGTGCGATCCCAGGTCCCAGAAGCGGGACCTGGGGCGCCCCATTCCGTGGTGAATCGCGAGAGAGAAGAGCAACCGCAGATTCTTCGCTGCGTTCAGAATGACGGGATGCGGGGAGTGCGATCCCACCCTAAAACTCCATGCTGCGCTGGGAGTTTTAGAATGGGGCACCCAATTCTGTGGTGGATAGGGCGATGGAAAAGTAACCGCAGATTCTTCGCTGCGCTCAGAATGACAGGCCGAGGGGAGTGCAGTGGGTCCTGCGAGTTCGACCGGATCTCTGGGTTAGGAACGTGCGGGCTTTTAGGGTCGAGCTTGTGTAATCGACGGTTTCCTTGTTAGAAATATCGGCAGCACCTTAGCTTGTCGCTGGATTCTTGTCGGCAATTGGGCCGCTTTCCCATCTCGCACGGTTTTTGGCATTTTGATCTTCTCTTCCGGGAATCAGACTTCCCACCAATAGGAGGTTCTCCGTGCGTCCAGCGCTTCATGCCATTGTCCCTCTCGCCGTACTGCTTTTCGTCGGCGGTACAAACCAGAATGCGGCTCAGACACCGTCGACGGACGCGTGCGCGCTGCTCACACCAGCACAAATCCAGACAGTTCTCGGAGTCTCGATAACGGCTGGCGAGCCGTTAACTCCAACCATCCATTCTTCCTGCAAGTGGCTTCAGTCCGGCGTCGAACCATTCAAGGCTTTAACGGTGATCGTCTCAGTTAAGTCCGTGCAGGCTTATGAAGTGGGCAAATCTGTCGCGATCCCCAATTTGAAGACGACACCGGTCAGCGGTATTAACGACGAGGCTTATATGACCAGCGGAAACTTGAGCTACGGCGCTACGCTCAGCGTGCACAGAGGTGGTATCGCGTACACAATCACAGTGCGCGGCTATCCCGACGTGCCTACTCTGGAAGAAAAAGAGGAGGCTCTGGCGAAGCTCGTGAACTTATAGCGTCGCCTCTGGGCGCTCCAAGTTCCAGGACTGGCTGCCATCATCTACGGATCTTACCTTGGCCTCCGGACACGGACTTCTCAGCAGTGCTGCTTGCGGGAGCAGTTAAGGATCTCCAGGCCCTGCCTACAGCGTGGGCGAGTTGTCGCCGAGCATGGCTTCGCGAACGATCTTGATGGGCGGGAAACCCTGGCGCAGGAAATTGTCGTGGAATTTATCGAGGCTGAACGCCGCGCCCTGTTTTTTCTTGACGTCGTCGCGCAGCTTCATGATTTCAAGCTTGCCGAGCGTGTAATAGAGATAGGTGGGGTCGCCGGCGCCGCGCTTGGTTTCGACCACTGCCGTCTCTTTGGATTGATAGCCCTCCTTCTGAAAGAAGTCTTCGGCCTGCTCCATGGTCATGTTACCGGTGTGCATCTCAATGCCCACGATGAAGCGCGCATTGCGCAAGAGCGCATCCTGCAACTGGCCGAGTCGCAATAGTTTTGATTCGCGAGCGTCTTTGGCACCTGAACCAGGTTGGCCGTAGCCCTCGTCGAGCATCATCTGCTCGCAGTAGTGGGCCCAGCCCTCGATATCGGTGTTGGCGCCAAGAATTTTGCGCACTTTGCTGGGGGCTTGCGGCAGCCAAAGAAACTGCACGTAGTGGCCCGGATAGGCCTCGTGCACGGCGGTCGAGATGACCGTACCGATGTTGAAGGAATGCATATAGCCCTCGACTTCTGCCGGTGTCATCTTTGGGTCGGGCAGCGTGACATTGAAGTAGGATTCGGTGGCGAGGGTCTCGAAGGGGCCGGCTGTATCCATGCTGGCAAACGTGGTGGCGCGCATGAATGGCGGCGTTTCTTCGACGATGGGCCGGACATCGGATGGAATGGTGACGATGTGATGCTCGCGGATGAAGCCGACGAGATTGGTGAACGTCGCCCGGAAGGCGTCGAGAAGCTGATCGGGCGCGGGGTGATCTTCGCCTAGCTCTTCAAGCACTTCACGAGAGTCTTTTTCGGGATCGAGCTCGGCAGCGACTTGTTTGAAGTGGTCCTGATTTTTGCGCAGATCGGCCCAGCCGATTTGGAGCAGCTTGCCGAGAGGGAGATCGACCATCTCGTCGTACTCGAGTTTCTTCTGGAACGTATCGGCGCCGATGCGGAAGTCGCCGTTGGAGCGCGCGAGCACATCGGTCTGGAGCCAGTGCAGGTAATCGTTCAGAGCGGAAACCACGGCCGCGTTGGTTGTGGCAAATTCGGCTTTGAGCGCCGGGTCGTCCGCGTCGGCGAAGGCTTGCGGGACGTCGTGCTGGAAGAAACCGATCGTGTCGGGAAGTTGTTCGATGGCGATCTCGGTGAAGACGCGCGGAGGATTCTGCAGATTGGCGTGCGCGGCGGCGAGCAGGGCGGGCATTTGTTTTTCGCGGGCAACGAGCGAGCGAAGGCGATCGTTGGGCGGCGCAAATTTGCGCTCCATCAGGACGAAGGCCGCATTGGCGCAGGCACTCGAATAGTTATCCGCGTTCTTCTGCCAGGGCCGGATGGTTTGAAGCGTGAGCAGTTGCGAGCGAATGTTGCCGAGGACAATCTCGCGGTCGGAACGAGGAACAAAGCTGGCCGTTGAATTATCCGGAACAATGGCTTCGATCTGCTGTTCGAAGTTCTTCAGTGCAGCGATTTCAGCGTCAATGCTGGGGCGCGAAAAGTCTTCGAGCTGGGCATCGTACTGGTGGAGGCCCACCAATGTCCCCGTTGATGGAGCGTAGTGAAAATACACCTGATCGAAGTAGTCATCGCTGACTTTCGCGAACTGCTGTTTCCAGTCGGGGGTTGTGGCGCGGCTTTTAGCTATTGTCGACATGCAAATCAGAACGATAACAAACGGAGTGAACCTTTTCATCGTTGCCGCCTCGAAACATCTCAGAATCTTTCGCCCCTACGGGGCTTGACGAACTTTGTTGCGTTTTCCCAGGGCTGCGTCCGCTGCAGCGGACTTGCCCTGGGCTATCTTCTTGCGCTCCCTCCGGGAGCTTGGTGAATTGCCGATACGATCATATGCGTCCGATCATGCATTGACGGGCGCGGGAGCGAGGTTAGCGAGCAATTCTCGAATCTCAAGCAGAACATCATCGGGCCGCGAAGCCCGCAGCGGGAATTTGAGCAGGCCCTGCGGCGTAAATTGCGCGCCGCGCTTTGCATTGCGCGACACCAACTGCATGAGATGGGCGGGATCGACGGCCGCATTTTCCATGAATCGGATCTGAAGCTCGCCTCGCTTGCGATCGACCTGTGCAATTCCGATGCGCTCGCACTCGAGTCGCAACATGGCCGCCTCGAGCAGATAGACAGTGGCGTCGGGTGGCGCGCCATAACGGTCTTCCATCTCTGCGCGAACCTCGTTGACCGCGGCCTCGGTGCTGGTGCCTGCGATCTTCTTGTAGAGGCGCAGGCGCTGATTCTCTTCCGGCACGTAGCTCTCGTCGATGCGCAGCGCGATGCCAAGGTTGAGCTGCGTTGCCGGCCGCTCTTCGCCGGCTTCGCCCTTCATCTCCTTCACAGCGGCCTCGAGCATTGACGTGTAAAGTTCGAATCCGACGGCTTCAATGTGGCCGCTCTGCTCGCCGCCGAGCATGTTGCCTGCGCCGCGCAACTCAAGGTCGAGCGCAGCGATTTTGAAACCTGCGCCCAGATCGCTGAACTCCTTAAGCGCGGCGAGACGGCGGCGAGCGATTTCAGTGAGCTCGTTCTCGGGCGGAATGAGCAGGTACGCATAGGCGCGGCGGTTGGAGCGGCCCACGCGGCCACGCAACTGATAAAGCTCGCTGAGGCCATGGCGCTCGGCGCGGTTGATGAGGATGGTATTCGCGAGCGGAATGTCGAGTCCGTTTTCGATGATCGTGGTGGCGACGAGTACGTCGAATTCGTGACGCATGAAAGCGAGCATGACTTTCTCCAGGTCATTCTCGCCCATCTGGCCATGCGCAACGGCCACGCGCGCAGAAGGCACCAGTTCCTGAATGCGTGCAGCGATTTCGTAGATAGATTCGACGCGGTTGTGGACGAAGAACACCTGGCCGCCACGCTCGAGTTCCACCTCGATTGCGGAACGGATGATTTTTTCGTCGAAGCGGGCGACGACGGTCTGAATGGCCATGCGATCTTTGGGCGGCGTTTCAATGATGCTCATGTCGCGCAGGCCAACGAGCGACATATGCAGCGTGCGAGGAATAGGCGTCGCACTCATGGCAAGCACGTCGATTTGCTTGCGCAACTGCTTGAGTCGCTCCTTGTGGCGCACACCGAAACGCTGTTCCTCGTCGACGATGAGCAGGCCGAGATCCTGAAATTTGATGTCCTTTGAAAGCAGGCGGTGCGTGCCGATGAGAATGTCGACGCGGCCAGTGGAGACGCGCTCGATGATGTCCTTCTGCTCCTTCGCGGTTCGGAAGCGGGAGATCATTTCGATGTGAATGGGGAACTGGGCGAAGCGCTGCTTGAAGGTCTCGAAGTGCTGAAAGCTGAGCACCGTTGTGGGAGTGAGCACGGCGACCTGCTTGCCGTCCTGAACGGCCTTGAAGGCAGCGCGCATGGCCACTTCGGTTTTGCCGTAGCCGACGTCGCCGCACAAGAGGCGGTCCATCGGCGTGGGCGATTCCATGTCTTCCTTCACGGCGCGAATGGCTGTAATCTGATCGTCGGTCTCGGTGTAGTCGAATGAGTCTTCAAACTCACGCTGGAACTCGTTGTCGAGCGAGAAGGCATTGCCCGCGACGGTGCGGCGCTCGGCGTAGAGCTTGAGCAACTCGGCGGCCATGTCCTGCATGGCCTTGCGCACGCGGGCCTTGGTCCTGGTCCATTGCTGCGAGCCAAGCCTGCTCAGCACCGGTGCGGGCCCGGTGTCAGTGGAGCGATATTTCTGGATCAGGTCGAGGCGAGTGAGCGGGACGTAGAGCTTGGCGCCCTCGGCGAATTCGAGGATCATGAACTCGATGGAAAGTCCGTCCTGCTCGATTTCCTTCAGGCCCTGATACTGAGCGATGCCGTGCTCGACGTGGACTACGTAGTCGCCGACACCGAGATCGCGGAAGTCGGAAACAAAGGCAGCGGTTTTCGATTTTTTCGGTAGCGGGCGCGCCGCAACATCGGCCTCATCGGAAAGATCGTTGGCGCCGAAGACGATCAGGTTGGCTTCAGCAAACATCACGCCCGAAGCGATCGGCGAGCGCACGATGACGGGCACGCGGAGATCGCCGGCCATGTAGCTGGCTTCTTCAAGCATCATGTCGCTGCCGGTCTTTGGAACGCGGCTGCCGAGACGGTAAGGGACCTGATAATCGCGCAGGACGGTTGCGAGGCGCTCGACGTCGCCCTGATGCACGGCAGCAAGCACGATCCGCGTTTCTGTTTCCATAAGACGCTTCAATTGCTCGGTGAGCGCTGGAATAGAGCCGTGGAAGCGCAGAGTGGGCCGCGTGGGCAGCTCGATCTCGCCCAATGTGGCGTCGTCTTCGAGCACATCAATCGCGCCGAGTTGATCGAGATCGAGACCCATGTGCGCGCCGAGCGACGCTTGCAAGACTTCGGGGCGCAGATAGATGTCTTCCGGACGGACGAGCGAGCCAATTCCGGAACGCTCGTGACGCAACTCGACTTTGTTCCACCATCGGTCAATCTGGTTGCGGACCATCGCCGGCTCATCGACAAAGAGCGCGCAGCGAGGCAGGAGGGTGAGCAGCGAGCGCTCGGCACCGGCGACAGGCGTAAAAAACTCCCAGCCGGGAAAGACGCTGACGCCATCGGCTGCTGCCGCCTCGGCGGCCATTTCCTCATTCTCGATTTCGATGCGCTGCCGGCTTAGACGCCCATTGACCGCGGCGAGCAGGTTCTCTGTCAGCGGCGCTTCAGTGAGCGGCAACAATTGTGTTTCGTCGAGGCCAGCCTGTGAGCGCTGCGTTTCCGGATCAAATTTGCGGATGGTTTCAATTTCGTCGCCGAAGAGCTCGATGCGCACGGGCCGGTCGGCATCGGGAGAATAGACGTCGAGAATTCCGCCGCGCCGCGTGAACTGCCCCGGCATCTCGACGAGATCGGTCTGCGAGTAGCCGACGCTGGCGAGGTGCGCAGTTAGAACCTCAATGTCGATTTCCTCGCTGCGCCTGAGCGTGACAGCGAGGCCGGCATAGTAGTTGAGATCGAAGAGCTTCATCGCCGCGGATTCGACGGGTGCGATGAGAATGTCGACGGCGCCGGTAGAAAGCTTCCACAAAGCCGCTGCGCGCTGCTCCTGCACGTCGGGGTGCGGCGAGAGATTTTCAAAGGGAAGCACGTCGTGGGCGGGAAAGCGGACGACGCGGGTGGGATCGATGGCGCCCGTGAGCTCGCATCCGGCCTTGAGGAGGGGCTCAAGGGCCTCGGCAGCTTTGTTGTCGGCGACGATGACGATGACCGGCTGCCTGGCGGCTTGCGCCATCAAGGGAAGATAAAGAGCACGCGCCGTTGCGGTCAATCCGGACACACGCCGCCGTCCCGCAGCGAGGCTAAGGTGCCTGCGAACGCGCTCAAATCCCGGGGAGTGCTCCAGCTCCGCAAAGATTTCGCGGACAAACGGGAGGATCATCTGCCTCTAGTTTAGCAGCGGGGATGTGAACGAGATGTGCGGTCGCATTGATTCGAAAGTTCAATTGGGTGGCTGAGCTTTGGGCAATCGTCAGTATCCAGCTTCCCTCCCATGCCGAACTGCCAAAACGACTGCCTCTTTACCATCGAAATGGTAGAGAACGACGTAGGCTCCGTGGCCGAATTCGATGAGCCACTCACGGAACTCCGGAGGCATTTCATCAAGGGGACGTCCAATTGTCGGATGTTTTCCCAGAGCCTTCACGCCCTGGCGGATTGCCGATACGGCTCGTTGCGCTGCTTCACGGCTCTTGGGAGCGAGAAAATCGTGTAGGCGGACCACGTCAAGCAGCGCAGCTTGCGACCACCTCAATCGTGGCATTCAGGGGCCTCGGCGTGCTTGCCCGCTTCGAGTTTTGCCAGCCAAGCATCGGCTTCCCCCGCAGAAACGTGGAGACCTGTCGCCTGGTAGTGGTTCCAGGCCGCAAGCGCGTCGCGGCGCAGTTGCTCGCGCTTCTCCTCCCGGCTCACGTATTGCTCGACCGCTTCGCGCATGAGCCAATGCGGCGACCTTCGTCGTGCCGCTGCAAGATGCTGCACCCGCTTCTTCAGTTTGACGTCGAGCTTAAGGCTGGTCGTAATGGATGCGGGCATACGGTGCTCCAAGGTGTTACCTATTTATACTTTACCATACCTGCCGGATTGAAACCAAATTCCGGTGCCGTTAGGAGCACAGATTCCAGGGTTTTCAGTCGTCTCCGAGTTTCTTCGCGAATGCATACCAGAAGTCCAGCGACTTCCAATACGAATCGAGAGGCAGGCGCTCATCGCGTCCATGGGCGCGCACATCGTCTCGTTCGAGGGCGATCGCGGAGTAGCCGTAGCTCGGGATGCCGGCTTGCGCGAAGTAGATGGAGTCGCTGGCGCCGGTCTCCATTACCGGAGTTACCGTGATTCCCGGCCAGATGGCTTGCGTAAAGCTCGTAAGCGGCGACCAGACTCCCGGGATTGGCGGAGGAGGAACGATGGCCGAGCGCTCGGGAGCAGTGGCGCTGACGTCGCCTGACTCCGAGACGTACTCCACCTTCAGTTGCGAATCGGCAAAGATGGAGGTGAGTTGTTTCCTGATTTCCTCCGGCGAGTGGCCGGGGAGGATCCGGCAATTCACGATTGCCCGCGCCATCTGAGGCAGGGCGTTGTTGGCGTCGCCAGCATCCAGTCGCGTGGCCACGCACGTTGTTCTGAACCTGGCGTTGAAGGCCGGCTCCGCACTGAGGCGCGCGGCCGCGGACGTATCCGGTGGAGCGGCAAGAATCGCGCGCATATCGGTGGCCGTCTCTCCGGTCTCGTTCTGGGCGAGGTTCGTGAAGTAGGTTCGCGTAACCTCATTCAGCTCGAAGGGGAACGTGAAGGCGGCCAGGCGGCCGAGCCCCGCCGCGAGCTCGTAAATTGCATTGTCGGGCCGGGGAAGTGAGCTGTGGCCTCCGCGATTGGTAATTGTGATTTGGTAATCGGCGTACACCTTTTCGGTGGCCTCGACTTCTGCCACTACCGGCCGTCCGTGCTCCAGTTCTATGCCGCCGGCGTCGGGATTGATCACGTAGGCTGCGTCCACCAGGTCGCGATGCTCGCGAACAAGCCAGTCTGCGCCGTCGAACTTGCCGCCCTCTTCGTCGGCCGTGAGCGCCAGGATCAGGTCGCGTTGGGGCTTATATCCTTCGCGATGCAGACGCAGGAAGGTCTCGACCAGCGCGGCGTCGGAGTCCTTCATGTCCTGTGTGCCACGCCCGTAGACATAGCCGTCTTTCTCGATGAACTGAAACGGATCGGTGGACCAATCAGCGCGCAAGGCCTGCACCACGTCCATGTGGCAGAGGAAAAGAACAGGCTTCTCGGCCGGCGTTCCGGCAGCGCGGAAACGGACCACGAGATTCTGTTTGCGATCATTGGGCCCGAGCAGATGAATGTCCTGGGGAGAGAATCCCGCGTCGAGGAAGAGGCGCTGCATCGCGGTGGTCGCGGTGGTGACGTTGCCTTGCGGCGTGTCGGTGGTGTTGATTTCGACGAGTTGCTTGAATATGGCCAGCGCCTGCGCGCGATCGGCTGCGGATACCTGGGGCGCAGAAGCTTGCGGCAAGTGGTCTTGTGCTTTTACAAAAGGGCCGAAGCAGACGGCGGTGCACAAAGCGGCGAGAATCGCTGCGAATCGGCGCACGGCATCCTCACATCTTTCTGTAAGTTGTCTCAATCGATGCGCGGGGTTCCGCGGCGGAGCACCAGACCGGTGAGGCCGAACGCCACGATCAGGATGAGAGCAAGGAAGAAGTAATAGGCCATGGGATGCGCCCAGCCCGGGGAATACTTCAAATCCTGGGCTACCCAAAGCAAAAGGACAGTTGCGATCACCGCAAACTGGCCGGCGATCACGAGAAATGTGTGTCCGAGGTCGCGGCGCTTGTCGAGCGCCTCAACCTGGTCCGGGGTCAGATTGCGTTCTTCGGGGGAAAGCAGGGAATTTGCCATCGCGTTCTTTCGCCGGTCTCGCTCGGAAACCTCCGCGACCGGCGCTCCTGATTACGATTCAATCACAGGCTGGCGGGGGCGCGCCAGCCGCGCGAAAGCGAATAACCGGGCCTAGTCTGTGAGGAAAGCCAGCGACTGCAGCGAGGTAATCTCAAACGGCTTGCGGCAACGGACATTCGTGCATTGCAGCTTGTCGTCGCGGCGGACCATATAGGACTGAGCCTTGGCGAAACGCGCACGGTCGCGCTCATCGCCGCCTCGCGGCAGTTGCGCGCGTTTGCGCCGCACGACCCAGGTGACTTTGTACTCCGCCGCCTGGCCGCACTTGGGGCAAACAAGATTGTGCGTGCGTTGTTCCGTCGTTTCGTTGAAGAATTCCCGCTCATCCATTCTGCATTTCCTTTGACTGCTGTTCCTTTGCCACGGGGATCGCCGGACTGCTGTTCGACAGAGCCCGCGTCGCCGGGTGAATCCAAGGCGGCACTTTTGCGCCGCTCGATTCTATTCCATACTCAACTTTGCCATGGCGAAACGCAAGCCAGCAGTTTTCTCCGCCACGAAGGCCGTGAAGGCTAACGCACGCGAGCGCGTGGGCCAGCCGAAACCTTCGCGTATCCTACCGGATAAGCCACGCACCGGCCGGAAGGCAAAACATAAACCCCGGCTCGACGAGATCATTGGCCAAGAAGAATAGGTGGCAGGAGGAACGGGTATGGCGAAAGCGGTGGGATTTGGCGGTGTTTTTCTAAAGGCGCGCGACCCGAAAGCGCTTGGCAGCTGGTACGCGGAGCATCTCGGCATTCCCGCTCAGGACGGCGGCTCGCTGGCCTTCGATGGACCGGAATCGATGGGGATGACGGTGTTTGCGCATTTTCCGGTGGACACGAAGTATTTTGGCGAGGGCGCTCAGCAGGCCATGGTCAACTTCAGAGTTGACGATATGGACGAGTTGCTCAAGAAGCTTGCCGAAGCAGGTGTCCGAATCGATCCGAAGCGCGACGATGCTCCCTATGGGAAATTCGCGTGGATCTGGGATCCGGAAGGCAATCGCATTGAGTTGTGGCAGCCGCCGGCGGCGGAGTAACGAGCCGGGACGAGACAGAAGTGGAAGCGCGCGCTACTGAGGCCGCTGGACGCTGTAGGGGCCGGGGAGCGAGGACTCAGGCGGCTGCTGGGTTGGGTTTGCCGTAACCCCAGTCCGATTGGAGTAGATGCGGAACTCCACCACAAGGTTGAGCAATACCGGAACCGGCTTGCCGTCTTTGATCGCCGGTTCGAATGTAGCCTTGCGAATCGCGTCGACGGCATTCTCATCGAGACCGAAGCCGATGGGGCGGCCCACGGCAATTTCACCCGGCTTGCCATCAGCGCCGATTACGACGTGATAGAGGCAAAGGCCGGCGACGCCATGGTCCTGCGCGTACTGGTTCGACGCCGGCTCAAATGTCGAGACCAGGCGAGCTTTTTTATCGACCATGCTCTGGCGCAGCACATTGGGGTCGGCGGGCTGGTAATCGGTTTTGGCTGCGGCCGCCGCATAGTAGAGTTTCCAGAATTCGGGCATCGCATCCATCATGCGAGTGTCGAAGCCCTGAGCGAAGACGTTGCTGAGAGCGTCACGCAGCAGCTTGTTGGAGTGGGCCTGCGATGTTGTGGTGGTCACGCTTTTGGCGTCGGCAGGACGCTCGGCCGGCGGAGCGGCGGCAATCTCGGCTTGGGCGTTGGTGTCTGCGTTTGATTCGTCTGGAGGGGCAGGTGCGGCCGACGGCGGCGCGGTGGACGATGCCGGCGCTTGAGCTGTGGCTGCAGGCGCGGCGGCCGATGGTGCAGGGGACGCTGGCGGAGTTGGAGCTGCGGCAACGTTTGGGGCCGGCTTCGACGTCTTGCCTTTTTCTTTTTCCTTTTTCTCTTTCGGCTTGACGACGAGCTCACGGTCAATGGTGATTTTGACGACTTTCTTTTTGGGCGTGATGTTCACGCGGTCGACGGCTTTGGTGGGATCTTCATAAGGCAGCGCGCCGAGAAAGTGCAGGCCGAAGCGTTGGCCTTCGAGCTCGAGCTTGTGCTTGGTCAGGTGGATTTTGTCGATCTGGATGGCGCTGAGCGTGTAGGAGCCCTGGGGCGAGTGGCCGACCAGGACGCCGTTCTCGTTATAGCTAAGGTCGTTGTCGAGATAGCCGCCCCGAAGAAAAAGCTCTTTGCCGACGAGCAGGGCCTTGATCTCGTCCTCGGTAATTTCATTTGGCTCGGAAGATGGAGACGGAGCATTCTGCGAGGCTGCGGGTGCGGGTGCCGGTGCGGGCGGGTTTTCGGCGGGAGTGGCTGCGGGTGCGGGTTGGCTCTCCGCAGGAGCAGACGCAGGCGCGGGTGGCGTTTGCGGGGGCTGGTCCGCAGATGGTGGTTGCGTCGATGGGGATTGCGTGACGGGCTGAGATTCCGGCGGGGACGCGGGGGGTGGCTGGGAAGGCTCGGCGGGAGCAGGAGGTTGCGCGGAGGGCTGCTGGTCTGGCGCAGGAGAAGAAGAGGTCTGTTGCGCGATCACCGCGGTGGAAGCAGATGAAACGATGACAGCGGCCATGGCGGCAGCCAAGACCAGAAGGCTGAGGCGCGCTGGAGGCTTTGCGAAGGTCAAGAAGCGGGGAGGAGAAAACATGTGCGCCATTGGAGCCTTTGAACGCAACTTTAGCAGGAATATTTGAAGGCCCGGCGTGAAATTTCGCCAGTGGTAACCAGCTTGCACTGATGGCTGTCGAGGTGTGGAGAGGCGAGTCTATCGATTCAGACGCCAGAGGATGCGGCGGAAGAATCCGAGGATGCGGCCCGCGTCGCGGCGAGTGAGAGCCAGCCTGCGGAGCAGGAGATCGAGATCGTGCCGGTTGGCCTTGCGCATTGCGGCGGGCGAGTATTTGGCCGCGAGCATGGTTTGTTCGATGACGCCGGCGAGGAGATCGAGATCGCGGGTGGAGGCGGGTTCAGGGGATTCCGAGGCGTTTGCGACTCTCTCCCCGGTCTCCAGAAGCAAGGGACCCTTCGACAGGCTCAGGGCAGGCTCGGGGGCACCCAGATCTCCGGCGAGGGGGGCAATGCGCAAGGCGATCTCGTAAAGACAGACAGCGACGGCCTGACCGAGGTTCATCGAGGGCTGTTGTAGATCAGTTGGAATCACTGCGAGGACCTGGCAATGCGCGAGGTCGTCGCGCGTGAGGCCGCGCTTCTCTGAGCCGAACACGAGGGCGATATGGCCGCCGCGGGCGAGCTCTTTCTGGATGAGAGGCGCCAGCTCAGGTAGCGGAATGACTGGCTGCTCGGGCTTGCGGTGGTCGAGCGAGCCGGTGCCAACGACCAGCGTGCAATCGGCTACCGCATCGGCGAGGGACTCCTCCTTTTTGGCGTTTAGGAGGAGGTCTGAGGCGCCGACAGCGGACTTCGCCTCGCGCCAATGAGCCTCGTAGGGAGCAACGACTGCGAGGCGCCTGAAGCCGAAGTTGGCCATGGCCCGCGCGGCTGCTCCTATATTGAGGGGATTGCGCGGGGAGACGAGGACGATGGAGAAGCAGTCGCGATGGGATTCCGAATCAGGCATTGCGGAGATAGATTTCGATCCGGTCGCTAGTCCAGGTAGCGATGCCACAGCCGAAGAAATCGCGGTCCTCGGTCCAGATTGGGGCGTTGAGCATGAGGGCTGTGGCGACGACCGGCCAGTCGTTGGGATCGCGGCGCGAAATGCGTGAGCGGGCCTGTTCTTCGAACTCACTATAGAAACTTCGGTCGACGACAAGAACGACGGTTTTGACAAAAAGAAGCAAGTTTAATTCGGCAAATTCAGGAATTTCTTTTCGTTTTGCCGCTATTTCAGGAATCTTCGCCAGTGCCTCCTGAATACAATAATCCGGCGCGTAAAGCTCCACGTTCTCTTCGTATCTCCGCAAAAGACTGAGAACTTTCTTGCCGAAGATCGCGCGGATAAGGATGTTCGCGTCGAGCGCTAACTTTCTGGTCGAATTCATCTCTGCGATGCTTTCTTGCGGCGTTCTCGTCTGTGCAAGCGCTCAAACTCCTTGACGATGTCGCCCCCGGTAACTCCAGCTGCGTCCATCTCGGCCTGCAGCCGCGCATGGGCCTCGTCCAACGCTCTCCACTCCGCTTCGGTGGCTTTGCGTTTTCTGGGCAGATAGTAGCCAATGGTGTCACCGTGGCGGGTGATGGCCAGCGGCTTGTCGGATTCGAGCAGATAGGTGGCGAGCTTGTCGCGAAACTCGCGGATGCCGACCGATTGTGTGCTCATGAGCGTCTCCTGTATTGTGTACCGTTGCGTACACAAGTGTACCATATTTCCGGTCGGGCCGAGCGGCGGTCGCAGCGAAGGCGACGTTTCGTGATCGCCGGAAAGCCGAAGTTGGCCATGGCCCGCGCGGCTGCTCCTATATTGAGGGGATTGCGCGGGGAGACGAGGACGATGGAGAAGCGGTCGCGATGGGTAGCAGTCGGCAAGAGTCGATTGTAGAGCGCGAACCTAGATGCCACTTCCAACGGTTTTTATTAGGCGCGAGGGTCGGGTCATCGGGGACGACGATCAGATCGTCGGTTCGGTTAAAATTTCTAAGTTAGGCGAATCACCCGCCATAAAGGTTGCGCGAAATGAGCGAGGCACCCGTTTTCTTCTTGCCAGGTCTAGGAACTTGTTGAAATAGATACCCGTTTTTGCGTCGGAGGTTGGCTGCCATTCGTCTAACAGACATGCGTGGAGACGAGCGGGATCAGGACGGGATGTTCAGCTATATATCGTTGGAGCAGCGTGTGCCTCAGGATCATCCATTGCGGGCAGTTCGCAAGTTGACGGATGCTGTGTTGCGGACGTTGAGCCCGGAGTTCGATGCGTTGTATGCCGACTCCGGCCGTCCATCGATTGCACCGGAGTACATTCTTCGTGCGCTTTTGTTGCAGGTGTTCTACTCAGTGCGTTCTGAGCGGCTGCTGGTTGAGCAGATCGACTACAACCTGTTGTTCCGCTGGTTTGTGGGCCTTGGCATGGACGACGCGGTATGGAACCATGCGGTGTTTTCCAAGAACCGCGACCGGTTGCTGACTTCCGATGTGGCGCAGCAGTTCTTTGCCGAAGTGAACAAGCATGCCAGGCGCTTTATGAGCGACGAACACTTCACGGTAGATGGCACGCTGATTCAGGCGTGGGCCTCGCAGAAGAGCTTTCGCTCGAAGGACGGCTCTGATGACGGCGACGGAGCGAATTTTCATGGCCAGAAGCGATCGAACAAAACGCATGAATCGACCACCGATGCCGATGCGCGGCTGTACAAGAAGAGTTACGGCAAGGAATCGAAGTTGAGTTATCTGGGTCATGCGCTGGTGGAAAACCGCAACGGTCTGATCGCCGCGGCGATGGTGACGCACGCCGACGGTTATGCCGAGCGCGATGCAGCACTGTTGATGCTTGCCGAAAAGCAAGAGGGCCGCTCACGCCGCATCACAGTGGGCGCCGACAAGGCTTACGACACGAAGGATTTCGTTAGCACGGTGCGGGAGTTAAACGTGACGCCGCACGTTACCAGGAACGACAAAGGCCGTACCAGCAACCTGGACCGCAGAACCACGCGCCAGCCCGGCTATGTCATCAGCCTGAGTCGTCGATGGCTGATCGAAAAGGGATTCGGATGGCTGAAGCAAACCGGTCCGCTGCGCCAGGTCAAGTTGCGAGGCCTGGAGAAAGTGGACTGGCTGTTCGTCTTCAGTTGCGCGGCGCACAACCTAATCCGGCTGCCGCGACTGATGGCTCAGCCACCGGAAATGCTCCGGGAGAAATGTGCCTGAGCAACGGTTGCGAGCCTTGGGGATGATTCCCTGAGGCTCGCAAACCCCCTATAAACACCGGCCAGAACCGCACTTCAAACAGATTTCGAACGGAAAGAAACGAAAATGGCCAGGAAAGCCGCCGCAATCAGGCGAATTTCAACGAGTTCCTAGAGGGAGCGAATGAACAAGAGGCTGCCTATGCAGATTTCGCGAGGCAATGTAACCGTCCCGTCCCGCCCGTTGGCGAACGCATCTACTCGATTACCTACATGAATGATGGCGAGCAGTGGACGGCCACAGTCGGCGAGTCCTTGAAGGGAATCGGATACAAGACTGTGCGTTCTCGCGGCACCAAGAAGGAGCACACCATTAAGCTCCATGACTCTGCGGTTGTGGTGGCAATTTTTGCTGCCGGTCCATACGTGGTGGCAACGGACGGAGGGCTTATGAGGGGCGGCCGGTCGCGTTGGGAAAACCCATTCTACGTTGGCAATCCAAGTGCCGTTATCCGTTTCTCTCTGTGATGGCAAGCCTCCCGCATGCCGATGCCAGACCCCGATTTCGATCTGGGCGGCGGGTGGGGACGGCACAGCCTGGAAGGGGATGAGGTGACAAACGCTAGGGCTCACTATGAGGACCTTGTTGGGCAAGCGGAAATTATCGCCCGCCTGAGAGTGCTCGGGGAATTCTTCGCAACAAAAGGCAGCGCGCTCGGGCACATCCTGCTCGTCGGGGAAGAGGGAATGGGTAAGACCACCATCGCAGCGACGATTGCAAATGAACTGGGCGTTGGCTACCAGGAGGTAAATGCATCAGGAATTGAAAACCAGCCCAATTGGACCGCGATTCTCGGGAACCTGCGCGAGAGAGAGGTTCTGATGCTTGCGAATATCCAGCGACTTCGCAAGCCATTCGTAGAGCCGCTGCGGACGGCGCTGCGCGATTACAGGCTGACAATCACCATCGGCCAGGGACAGGCTGCCCGAAGGCATGTCCTGGAAATCCGGCCATTCACGTTCATTGCCACATGCCCGAAGAAGTCCGATTGTCCGGCAGAGTTGCTGACTCAATTCTCCTTGGCCTTGGAACTAAGGCCCTATTCTAAGGCGGAGTTGCAATTGATTGCGGAGAGGATCGCCCAAAGGGACGGGGTCATACTTGATTCCGGCGCGGCAGAGCTAATCGCCAAGGGCTGCGATGGGCGTCCCGGGCACCTTGATTCGATGATCCAACGGCTCATTCGACCCCTTAACAAGAGCGTCGTTTCGGAGGAAGACGTCCTGCAAGCGTTCACGGCATTCGGAATCAATGCGCGTCTCGACACGTCACCGAATGTGACTGGCAACTTACAGGACCTATCGGGCGTCGATTTTGAGAGGCTGATTTCAGCCTTACTCGCCCGGATGGGGTTTCAGGCAGAAATGACGAAGGCGTCCGGGGACGGTGGAATCGACATCGTTGCCATGCTTGATAAGCCGATCTTGGGAGGCCGCTACTTGTTCCAGTGCAAGCGGTTTGCTGCTGATAATCCAGTCGGCGCGCCGACGGTGAGGGATTTCTATGGAGCCGTCACAGCGGACCGCGCGGTAAAGGGAGTATTTATCACGACTTCCAATTTTACGGTGCAGGCTCGGGAGTTCGCGCAAAGGGTTGGAGTGGAGTTGATTGATATGGGGCTGCTTGAAAAACTGCTTCTTGATCATGGGCTGGCTAATTGATTCACTTCCGCCGCTGGCGGCTCCCAACAAAATGTTCTAGGCTGAAGCGTGCTCTTCGCCAACCCAGCTACGCAAGCTTTGAACGACCTGAGCCAGTCGCCGATTGTGCGCTTTTCGTTGCTAGCGCTCAGCTCCATCTTCTTTCTGGTCGATCCGTTCGCGGCGATTCCATCGTTTCTGGCGATCACGGGCCGAGCCGATCCGGAACGGCGTAAGCGCATGGCTCGCAAGGGCGCAATCACCTGCTTTATCGTGCTGACGAGTTTTGCGGTTGCCGGACAACTCATCTTCAGGATGTTTGGAATTACGCTGCCGGCGTTTGAAATTGCTGGCGGGCTGATTCTGTTGTTGATTGGCCTTGACATGTTGGAAGCGCGGCGGTCGCCGACGCAGGAGACGCACGGTGACACGGTGGAGGGCGCGGCGAAAGAAGATGCGGGCATTGTGCCGCTGGGCATTCCCATGCTGGCTGGGCCAGGAGCTATTTCTTCCGTCATGGTGCTGGTGGGCCAGGTGCCGACACTTTGGGG
>CAWBKM010000004.1:467500-471926 GCA_963789425.1 uncultured Acidobacteriaceae bacterium
GAAAAGATGGCGTGAGCATCTTTCCGCGATAGCGGACCGCTCCCGATGCGAATCGGATGCGGCGGATGCCATAGCTATCAACCCTGTAACTGCCGTCCCTGACGGTTGGTACGGGAGCCCTGATCGGGCCTTCTTTGCTTGATCACCATCCTGCGATGGTCACGAGCGGCGTAGCCGCTCAGCATGTTCAACCTTGTCCTCGAAACTATTTTGAGAATGAACGAGGAAATGCGCGAGAGCCGCCGGGCTCCCAGTCGTGGCAAGCTCTGACACGGGCCTGTAGCTCAGTTGGTTAGAGCGCACCCCTGATAAGGGTGAGGTCGGTAGTTCGACTCTACCCAGGCCCACCATCCTTTGAAGTGGGGCTGTAGCTCAGCTGGGAGAGCGCGTGCTTTGCAAGCATGAGGTCACCGGTTCGATCCCGGTCAGCTCCACCAAAATTTCAAGGGGTGTTGCTGGAAAGGGAGACCTTCCGGTCAGCTCCACCAACATTCTCATTCGCTGTATCTGGCTCGCCGCCATAAGAACACAACATGATTCTTTGTTGTTGGAATCGATGGCGCCGACCCAGAGACAGGCCGACCAGCCTTTCGGGGTTGGTTTTGGCAGGTTTCAAGAGCCTCAGGGCTCGGCTTTCTCAGCAAAAAAGAGGGAGCGACGATGTTTGACAACGAAATAGATTGGGTAACGCGTTTGGAGTAATGGCGTGTCCGCCGTGAGGCGTGCGAGCCGTATTTAGACTCCGGACGTGTTTAATACAAGGCCGAGCACATGCAAATGAGTTAGGGCAAATGACTAACTCAGGCAAGTGTTCAAGTAAGAAGAGTGTCTTTAGGAGTGCGACTCGGGAGCGCGTGAGCGCGAGCCGAGTTGTTCTCAGGCGGATTTATACACAGGTTGACTTTGATCAGGACCGCGGTGACGCGGCTCCCTGCGCTGGAGTTAATTCTATGGTCAAGCTACTAAGGGCGCACGGTGGATGCCTTGGCAGAGACAGGCGATGAAGGACGTGGCAAGCTGCGATAAGCTTCGGTGAGCCGCACACAGGCGTTATAACCGGAGATTTCCGAATGGGGAAACCCTCCTAGGCAAACCCTAGGAACACCCTGCTGAATACATAGGCAGGAGTGAGCGAACTCAGGGAAGTGAACCATCTCAGTACCTGAAGGAAAATAAAGAAACCTCGATTCCGATAGTAGTGGCGAGCGAACTCGGAACAGCCCAAACCCGTAACATTTCGGTGTTTCGGGGGTTGTAGGGTCCGCAACAGTAGAGTTACCAATCTGGTTGCTAGCCGAATCCTCTGGAAAGGGGAGCCAAAGAGCGTGACAGGCGCGTAGGCGAAAGCAGTCCAGACTCGAAGCGGATACCTGAGTAAGGCGGGGCACGTGAAACCCTGCTTGAATCTACGGGGACCATCCCGTAAGGCTAAATACTAGTCTCTGACCGATAGTGAACCAGTACCGTGAGGGAAAGGCGAAAAGAACCCCGTCGAGGGGAGTGCAAAGTACCTGAAACCGTGTGCCTACAAGCAGTGGGAGGGCTATGCCCGCAAGGGAATGCCTGACCGCGTGCCTATTGCATAATGAGCCGGCTAGTTATTCTTGTCAGCAAGGTTAAGCGTAAGCGAGCCGCAGCGAAAGCGAGTCTGAACAGGGCGTTCAGTTGGCAGGAATAGACGCGAAGCGGGATGATCTACCCATGGCCAGGTTGAAGGTGGGGTAACACCCACTGGAGGACCGAACCGGTGTTTGTTGAAAAAAGCTCGGATGAGCTGTGGGTAGGGGTGAAAGGCTAATCAAATTCCGTGATAGCTCGTTCTCTCCGAAATAGCTTTAGGGCTAGCCTCGGATGAATTGCGTTGGTGGTAGAGAGATGGATGGACTAGGGGGCTTTCCGGCTTACTGAATCCAACCAAACTACGAATGCCAGCGACAACATATCCGGGAGTCAGACGGTGGCGGCTAAGCGTCATCGTCGAGAGGAAAACAGTCCAGACCGCCTGCTAAGGTCCCCAAGTTACGGTTAAGTGGGAAAGGAAGTCGGAACGCTCAGACAGCCAGGAGGTTGGCTTAGAAGCAGCCATCCTTTAAAGAAAGCGTAATAGCTCACTGGTCAAGCGGTCCGGTGCCGACAATACAACGGGGCTAAAACCGTACACCGAAGCAGCGGATGCACACTTTAGGGTGTGCGTGGTAGGAGAGCATTCTCAACAGCAGTGAAGCCAGACTGAGAAGACTGGTGGAGCGTAGAGAAGAGACCCTGCCGGCATAAGTAGCGATAACGGAGGTGAGAACCCTCCGCGCCGAAAGTCTAAGGTTTCCTGAGGAAGGTTAATCCGCTCAGGGTTAGGCGGTCCCTAAGTCGAGGCCGAAAGGCGTAGATGATGGACATCCGGTTAATATTCCGGACCTCCCAATGTTCGATATCACGATGGGGTAACGCAGAAGGATAAGCAGGCCGTCCTATGGCTATGACGGTCGATGCGCGTAAGCTGGCGCTGGCAGGCAAATCCACCAGAGCAACAGTGAGGCGCAAAGCAGGCCCGTATGGGATTCAGCTGCTGATTTCACGCTGCCGGGAAAAACCTCTAAGGAGAACAAAGGGAACCGTACCCCAAACCGACACAGGTAGACGAGGAGAATATCCAAAGGCGCTCGAGTGAAAGCTCGTTAAGGAACTCGGCAAATTGGCTCCGTAACTTCGGGAGAAGGAGCGCCCGCGTAAGCGGGCCGCAGTGAAGCGCGTACGGCGACTGTTTAACAAAAACACAGGTCTCTGCTAAGTCGAAAACGACGTATAGGGGCTGACGCCTGCCCGGTGCCGGAAGGTTAAAAGGAGAGGTTAGCGCAAGCGAAGCTTTGAATTGAAGCCCCGGTGAACGGCGGCCGTAACTATAACGGTCCTAAGGTAGCGAAATTCCTTGTCGGGTAAGTTCCGACCTGCACGAATGGCGTAACGATCGTACGACTGTCTTAACGAGTTGCTCGGCGAACTTGTAGTACCGGTGAAGATGCCGGTTACCCGCAGCT
The DNA here is from genome assembly GCA_963789425.1 of uncultured Acidobacteriaceae bacterium. GTDB lineage: Bacteria > Acidobacteriota > Terriglobia > Terriglobales > Acidobacteriaceae > Telmatobacter. The sequence goes on from CAWBKM010000004.1 coordinate 470,533, forward strand.
AGACGGAAAGACCCCGTGCACCTTTACTACACCTTAACTATGGGTTATGGCTCTCGCTGCGCAGGATAGGTGGGAGGCTTTGAGGCCAGATTCTCGGATTTGGCGGAGCCACCGGTGAGATACCACCCTGCGAGTGCTGTGACTCTAACCTCCTCCCGTGATCCGGGAGAGGGACATAGTTAGGCGGGTAGTTTGACTGGGGCGGTCGCCTCCTAAATTGTAACGGAGGCGCGCGAAGCTACTCTCAGGCTGTTTGGAAATCAGCCGTCGAGTGTAAAAGCATAAGAGTGGTTGACTGTGAGACCTACAAGTCGAGCAGGTACGAAAGTAGGCTTTAGTGATCCGGTGGTTCTGTATGGAAGGGCCATCGCTCAACGGATAAAAGGTACGCCGGGGATAACAGGCTGATCAATGCCAAGAGTTCATATCGACGCATTGGTTTGGCACCTCGATGTCGGCTCATCGCATCCTGGAGCTGTAGAAGGTTCCAAGGGTTAGGCTGTTCGCCTATTAAAGCGGTACGTGAGCTGGGTTCAGAACGTCGCGAGACAGTTCGGTCCCTATCTGCTGTGGGCGTAGGAGATTTGCGGGGGGCTGTCCTTAGTACGAGAGGACCGGGATGGACGAACCTCTTGTGTTCCAGTTGTCCTGCCAAGGGCACGGCTGGGTAGCGAAGTTCGGTTGTGATAACCGCTGAATGCATATAAGCGGGAAGCACGCCCCAAGATGAGATCTCCCTGAAGGGCCCAGGAAGACGACCTGGTTGATAGGCTGGGTGTGAAAGCGCAGTGATGCGTGAAGCTTACCAGTACTAATCGCCCGTTTGGCTTTACCATAGAATTAACTCCGCGCAGTAGTAAACGCGGGATGCTCTTCTATCAAAGCCTTGTCACCCAATCTATTTCGTTTTGATTTTGTTGGCGCCAGATTGCAGTCCGTGTTCCTGACCGTCCGGGGAGAAACCATCCGGGACGATCGAGCGGTCGAGCAATCGCCCTTTGCCGGAGTTGGTCAGGCGATGCGGATCTTTCCTCAAGAAAGAGCCGCCCTGCAGGACTTCGCAGAGTGCATCAAGATTGCCAGACCGCGCGTCAGATGTCGCGGCCTACTGCGGGTAACCACCCGCCAAGCGCCATCCAGCATCAAAGGCGAGCACAGGGATCCTTCGCAAAAAGCGCTCAGGATCTCGGCTCAGGGCTCTCGGAGCAATGCTCCTCACGCCCTGAAAACGCCTCGATTTGCCGGTGACCATACTGCGAGGGATCACCCGTTCCCATCCCGAACACGGAAGTTAAGCCTCGCTGGGCCGATGGTACTGCACGGGCGACCGTGTGGGAGATTAGGTGATCGCCGGCAATTATTTCAAACGCAAAAAGCCATCCGCTTCGGCGGAT
>CAWBKM010000005.1:0-1106365 GCA_963789425.1 uncultured Acidobacteriaceae bacterium
GGCGTAGTCGGGTGATGAGGTGTTTGACGTGGTTGTGCCATGATAGGCGGCAGTTGCAGTCGATCCATCCGAGGCGCTCGCGTTCACTGTTCCAGTGCTGTTCGTCGTGGTGGTGCTCTGTTGCCGCGCCATACTGCCACCCATCGCGGCCAGCGCATTCCCCCAGGCCACACGGTTTTGAGCGGACTTGATGATTTTCGCTACATCGACGTATGCAAGCGGCCTTGGCTTTGGGGTTACTTCCTCAAGATGAAACTCTTTGGGCAGGACATCGACGTTAGTAGTTCCTCCGTTAAACACAGAGACATCTGCGCGTGTGTATTTTTCTGTCATAGCCATTGAAACTATGACCGTCAGTCCGTCGCTGGTCAGTATCTTGAACTTCTGGCCTTCGATGTACTGGTGGGTGCACCCGGCGTTCTCATCGCATAAGAGAACTTTAGTCGCTGGCTGATCGGCTTGAGTCTGGGCAGAAGCTGTGGATGTGACGGCCAGCAAAACGGCAAGCGTGATTGACTTCATTGTGCCGGACTCCTCTCAGGAAGGGAACAATGCATGACCGGGGCTGCCAAGCATACAGTTTCTACTCACCGGTCAACTCGTATCCGATTTCTTTTGGCTTCCCGTCTTTTAACCCCAAGATGACAAGTTGCGAGTGTCTGTCGTCCTTCCATCGCGCCTCATAGAAGCCGGGCTGCAAGAAAGAACATTGGGTCCATCTCCACTTCGCATCGCATGAGAATCCCCGCAATTTCCCGTCAATGGAGGCTTGAACTTGCACAGTTCCCCGGTTGATGGGTATCGGCGGATACTGCGTGCAATTGACGTTAGTGCGGTTCAGGACGGAGCTGGAAATTTCGCAGTTGGTTCTCGCTGGTAGTTCTCCGACCCGGAAACTCAGGGCTTCAGCTCCGTACACGTGGACAAGTAATGGGTAAGGTTGCTTGGCTTGATCGATGTGATAATAGCCCTCAGCTGTCGGAAGTGACTGCACAGGGTCGTCAGGCGGGGGTGGGTCTTTCTGATCTGGCGTCACGTCGATGTAACGTAGCTCCATCTGCCATGCACTCTTCTCAACGCTGTAATAGGCGACGAGTTCGAGCAGTTCCCGATTATGGACCCATCGACCCCTATGAATCCCGATAGGCAGATCGGTGCACGGATTGCGCTCGCGTTTCTCATTTTCAGCCATGCACCCCAGATGCCAGTGACGCTCGCCGTTCAGTGTGCCAGTGAAGATGCCAAATGTCGGCGGAGCCATTCCCATTTGGCTTGCCTGAAGTAGCGCCATGGGATCGTTTTGGGCCGGGTTAATAGTGCCCGATTTCTCAACTTGGAGCGTAATCGGGAATATCCGATCAAGATCGGCTACCGTTTTCGGCTCCTCTTGGGATGACACGGGTATCAAGCACGACGGGATCAGTAGGATAGCTCCAATCGCCACTCGCATTTCGCCTCTATGATGTTCGGTAAATCGAACAATACTGGCGACGATACCAGAAACCATGGTGCGTGGCAATCTCGCTAACTGTTCGACTCGGAAGGCGGCTCAGTCAGTTGCGGGAGAAGCGTGGTCTGTCGCAAATCCAACTCGCGGACATGGCGGGCGTAGGACGGGCGCATTTGTCTCAGATTGAGAATGGAGCGGTGGCGGCACGGATCGATACTCTTTTCGCCATCGCAAAGGCGCTCGACCTGGCAATCGATCAATTGCTAAAGGACATTTAGGGCATTTCCATTCCTCCCACCGCGCCCCGCTGGCCTTTCTCCAACCTCTACCACTCGTCAGAGGAGGGTATCGTCCGATTGACCTCGCGCACCATTGTTTGAAACAGCATTTGCGCGAGTTGCTTCGCTGATATTGGGTTGACTTCATCGGGTGGAACAGCGCCGACGCCTTCGCGATTTGGCTTTAGCAAGTAAACCATTGACTCCTGCTTATTCGACAAGCACTTGATCTGGGTTGGGAGTTCAAGATGGATGTCTATGTAGCTGATCGCCGCGCCTTGCCTGACAACCTGAGCGCGATACAGGTTGTCGTGGGTCTTATCAAAGGAACCAGACAACCCGTGACCGATTGCGGCAACATCAATTGCGCAGAGTCGGAGAGCATCCAGAAAGTTGGAAGTAAACTTTGGTCCATCCAATTCAACCATGAGACGATCTGCACGCGCTCTTTGTCGCCGCGCCTCCTCTTGGGATGATTGTAAGTCCAGCGCCCGCCGTTCCTTCAATATCCATTCAGGTGTCAAAAGGTCATTCATGCGCTCAGTGTAGCGCCGATCTTCGAATGCGACTAGAGTGCGGGATGAGATTCTCAAACCATGGCCCTGTTGACCCGGATAATGCGGAGACAGGGACCAAGACATCATCGGAGATGAGGACGTTTTCAGTCTCGCTGTAGCGACATGCCAGCCAGAATTGCTTTTGTGCCGAATCGAAAATTGCGGACTTCGCTCGACGATCATTGCAAGGATTGTCTCGGGTTGTCTAACTCCACAAAGCAGCCGACAGCTGCCAGACGGTCAATCAGGGTCGATAGCGTCCAGCCACCGGCCAGTGAGCCTTTGCAATACAATCGGGCTTCAACCTGCCGCAAGGTCGAGAGGATGAATTTATCGGTGTCCGTGACTGTCGAGCACTGCGACAATTGGATTGGCGCTTCCTTTGGTTCCCAGTGAATGAGGCGGACACCGGCAGGCATGGCCGGACGCCGTGCAAGTTCAGCCATCAATTCCGGCTTATGTCTCTTCAGCTCCTCCAGCACTGGCGCGGCAGCATCCTTCGGCGCGATTACCAAGAATTCCCCGTCGACCCGCAATTGGCCACCATTCGCTTCAACTGTCCGGATCAGTTCCCGAGCGGCGTTCATATTCTCAACTCCGAATCAGGGCTTTTCTGGTTTTCAACCGCAACAGCCGCCACATTCTTTTGTTCATGCGGGTTTGAGGTATTCTTGGCAACCGCAACAGAAGGGAGCGTGTTGCGGTCTGAAAATGCTGTTTCAGCCAATAGAGACGCGGGTTGTGGCGTTGTTGCGTTTTGAAGGGGGGTATTCACGCAATAGCGTCCCCAAGAGTCCTCGAAATCGCAACGCTGATATCCCTTCGGAGTTTTGTCCTCGACCCGGACGGAATGTGGATGAATGCCGTATTTCTTGAGTTGCCCTGCCAAGGTGTTGGCCGTCAATCCCTTTCCGTGGGACCACTCAGCCCAGGGGCGGCCTTCGATCTGGCAAAGCAACGCAGCCAGCTCCTTTGATGGAATAGGGCCTGTTCCTCGCTCATCGAAGACGGTGCGAATGTCGGACAGCAGGGTTACGCCGATAGAACCATCTTCGACTTTGGCGGCATTGAATACCGACTGCAGGGCTACGGTAAGCCTCTGAAGCCATCTCTCTCCGGCAAGCTGCGCTATCGCCAGCAGCGGCTCGGCAATGTCGTTCTGACGGTCACCGAGACCGGCAATCGGCGCGGGTTCGATTAGGCTAAGCAAGTCAGCCGCTCCCCGCTCCTTCCATGCCTCCAAATCCGTCTTAATCGGCAACGCGGCCTTTCTAACAGCTTTCTGGCGGAGTGGTTCAACGGATTCGCCCGGTAGCTTCCGTCGCATTTCAATCCTGATGGATCGGCTGGCAACGGTGTCGGGCAACTGCCCGATTCCCGCGAAGCACTTTGGACAATAGGCGTTGATCTCTTCAACTTCATGGGTTGTTGCATTGCACTTGTAAAACTTGCCGCCTCGGCGAAATCCCTCATTCAGGATTCCACGGACCGTCTCAACATATTCTTTGTTCGCGCCGAGTTGCGCATCCATCTCATCGAGAAATATCGTTGGCTTTTTGGCTTCGATTGTGCGCACCAGCGCGGCGGCTGTCATCCCGCCGCTGCGGACGGGCGCGGCGGCAAGCGCCTCAAGCACCTCCATGAGATATGATTTCCCACACTCCTTCTCTGGCGCCGTGATGTGAATGTAAGGCGTGGTCTCAGCCGCGTCTAAGGCGTATGTATGCAGTATCCATGTGGCCATAATTACGGCTTGGTCTTCCGAAACGATGATGTAGCGATGAATCCATGATTGGCAAAGATTGAGTAACTGCTCAGTGATTCTCGCCGCATCTTCCCGCATCATAGTTGGCTCGACAGTAATAGCCGGAGTGGTCCACACCTGGGCAACCCTTATCAGCTTGAATAACTCGCCTGGATTGTGCTTTTCCAGATAGTCGGAAACGTCGCCATGCTCCGCAAGTCCAGGCAGTTCCACCAAATGAACGGCTTGAGCGTACTTCGACACGCTGGCACAAACTTGCTGCGCGTGTTTCCGGCCCGCATCGTCATTGTCTAGGAAGACGAAAACTCTCTTCCCGGTCAAATACGGGGAGTAGGAGTCCAGCCATTTGCCGGCGCCGCCGATATTTGTAGTCGCGGCATAAGTCAACGTGTCATTCTCAGTGGAAAACTGAGCGGCGACCTTTTGAAGGTTGAAGGCGTCTTTCTCGCCTTCGGCGATCAGGGCCACATTCGCCCGCACAACCGCCGGGAGGTTGAACGGGTAGCGCGTAACCCCGTTCATGTTCCAGATCCAACCTCCTTTACCATCAGGACGCCGTTGATTGAAATGCTTCTTCGGCTCTGCGTATCGAACGGTTTGGAATGCTAACTTCCCAGCGGGATCGTGGTAATCGTAGGTTGCAACAATTAGCCGGTGCTTTGACTTACCTGTCATCGGCGCATCGCGCCCGATGGTCGCATTGATTTCTGCCCAGCATTCTGCATCAGTTTTGCCCGTCAGCGAACGCTCGAAATCGAGAATGCCCCCGCCGATATCGCACGCATGACAGAACCATGTGCCTCGCTCCAGATTGATGCTCATGCTGGCCGTTCGATCATCGTGGATCTTACACTTGGCGGACACTTGACTGTGCGGCGGCAGTGACATCCCCAACCGCGATTCAAAATATTTACGGGACTCGTCGAACGTTGGACTGAAGGCGGTCATTGGCGGCGCTCTATGTCTTTGGCCGGAGTGCTCAGACGCGCCTCAACCCACGCATTGAGGTCGCAATTCCGATACCGAATCAGCTTAGGTCCGGCCTTGAAATAAATCGGTCCAATCCCTTGAGAGCGCCATAGCCGAAGTACACCTTGAGAAAGTCCCAGGTACTTTGCCGCCAGTTTCGGCGTCATTGCGCATTGCTGTTCACTCACCACGAATGCTCCCCTCTGGCTGTTCCACTCGCAGCCTTGTCCTGAATGGTTTCAGAGTACGCAAGTGAGCATTCTTTGTCGGGGACAACCCGAGTCTATTTTTTGGGAGTCGATTTGTCCCCGCTTTGGGATTTCAGCAGGTTGTGGCGGTACCGCTGTCGTATCTTCTTGATCTGCTCGGCGGTTGGGTACTTCTCACGACCTTGGGCAGAGTGCGCTGCCGACAAAAGATCGGCCACGTCATTGTCGAAGTACTCTCCCGTAGTCTCTTGAACGAACTTCGACAAGACGGCGATCCGCCCCTGCCCTGAAGGATTAATCTTCCTCCGGAGGATTGCCCCCAATTCCGACTCTCTGCGCCTCGTGTACTCGCCAAGATCGCGCATTGATTTAAGCTCTGTCGGTAAAACAAGCGGTCCTGGCTCCCGAGCCTCGGACTCCAACTCCAGCATCTGCACCCAACGCGAATCGCTGTGAATCAGATCATCGCTCAACTTCTCCGCGAGTCTTGCCACTTTGTCCAGTTGAGCGACAAATCGACGTAATCTATCTTGCTTTTCCTTGATTTCCTGAATCGTCTTCTGAAAAAACGCCCTCTCATCCCCAGTTGCGAGTGCCAGGTAAAGAAGAAGAGCCATTCGGTTCGCGCCAGCTTTGATTAGCTTCTCCAGAACATTCTTGGCTCCTGGGGTTTTGCAGATTCCGGTCTCAAACCTCTCCAGGACCTTACGCACATCGAAAAACTCTGGACTATCCCAGTCCACTTCTTCTTCTTTCATCGGGCTCCTTTTCAAGCGATGTTTTGCCAACTGGTTCAGATGCCCTGTGTACCATTTTGTGTACCACTGTAACCGCCGTTTGCCGCAAGCGAGCGCAAACACGATTTCCGTGCAAATGCAAAGCCCGCTCAAATAGCGGGCTTTAGCGTCAAATCTCTGGTAGCGCTACCGGGAATCGAACCCGGGTTTTAAGATTGAGAATCTCACGTCCTAACCCCTAGACGATAGCGCCACGCATTGTGCGGAGTCAGCCCGCGGACGCAGGCCACTCCTTTACTTTAACAAAAATCTAACCTCAATCCACTGGCGCGGCGAGCCCAGGAGCGCCCCCTCAAATACCCAGCTTCCGCACTTCGTCGTTGTAGTATTTGCGGTACAGAATGTCCCACTCCTGCGAACCTTCGAGGATAATCTTCCGCTGGTTGGCGATCTTCTGACGCGCCATCATGTCGATCTTTGCTTCCTCGGTCAACAGCAGCTCCAGTTCCTTCCGCGCCTCCTGACGGATCGTGTTGCGATCCTCCAGAAATCCAACTTGATCGATCTCGGCCAGCGTGTCCGCCACGGTGTGGGCCAGCTTGTTCAGCTTGTCGCGGTTGACCCTCATAACACCGCCTTGTATTTCTTGGTCAGCTCGCCCTTCACCTTCTTGAACATCTCGGCATATTGCGCGCCGCTCTTGCGCATCTCTTCGGAGTAGGCGTCCAGAATCACGCGCACCTCTTCATTGATGCGGTCCTCGAGCGCAAGCTCCTCCAGCAGAGCCGCGTTCACGCGCTCCTCCGTGACCTTCAGGTCACTGGTGGTGATCATCTTGGCGTCGATCAGATGCTTGACCGTGCGGCGGGTGAGGTACCCAATGTAGTCGCGAGAAAAAATCATGGGTTAAACGTTAGGATACCGCACCCCACCCATGCCTGTACACCCGCTAACTGGCATAATCGGCATTGTTTACGCGCCCCTCCGCATTACCGTGTAGTACGGCTGATTCGAGAGCGTCTCGTTGAATGCCGGCTCCAGCCGCGTCGCCCCGCTTTTCCCTGCGAGGTCGAAATAGTATTCGAGCGAAAACTCGGAATTCGTGTAGTCGGCCGGAATCGCAGCCGTAAAACTCCCGCCGTCACCCTGCATCTCCACCCGCTTCCACCGTTCCGCCTGGTCCACGTGCCGGTAGTGGATATGAATCGAGACCACCTCATCGGGCACCAGAGCCGTTACCGAAAGCGCCAAGGGTGTGCCAGCCTCAAAGCTCAACGCAGGTTTGTGGGAGCATTCCAAAACCGGCCGCCCCGGCCTGCCCGTCGCCTCCACAGTCGCACGCCGCGTATTCTCGCTCGATACGTCTGGTTGCCCCGCGGTCTTTACGCGTTCTGTCAGAGCTGCAAGGTCCGTGTCGATCGCGTTCAGCCGATCGCTCCAGTGTCCGCGTCGCATCGGTATGCTTCCGTATGAAATGTCCCCCTGGTAGACGGCCGCGGCATGCGTTGTCATGTCGGCCCATGCCTCGCGCGCCATCCCATACAGATCAATAGCCTTCCGGCCCACTTCCGTTTCCTCCGATTGCTCAAAGACCGCATACAGCACACCGCTCCGCATCTTCGACGCGAAGAACCATCCTAGCCCGATCTGGATCTCCACGTCTGCCTCGATTCGCCGAAACGTCGGGGACCGCCGCGAGAGGGCCACGCGCCGCGCCTGGTCCATTGCCGTCGTCGCCGCCGTCGCGCAATCCTCCATCCATTGCGCCACCTCAATCGGCGAATATTTTGGATTCGCAGTGCCACCCATCTCGTCTGCGGCGTGCCCGTCGATCGTCGCGAACAAAACCGGATCGAGCGGCATGACCGTCCCAAAGCATTTCGGCTCCGGCGTATCGCTGTACGGCTCGAACTCGCTGCCGCGCACCACCGGCATGTTCGTATACATCTCCGGCCAAAACGAGTGATTCGACGCCGAAGGCAGATGCGCCGAGGTCAGCAGCGGCAAAATCCGGCTCGCATTGGCCACAGCCGTCTCCAATGCGATTGCCCCTGCCCCGAGTCCTTTGCGCAGCCATCTGCGCCAGGCTTCCGGATTTGCATCCGGATCGTAAAGCCGTCGGCCCCATACCCGGTAGTAGAGTTCGAATTTCTCCCAATCGGCCTTCGGATTCAGACTCGCGTCCGCATACGCGCATCGCCCGCCCGCGTGCCCCGACCCTTCCCTTCCCTTGAAAGTCAGCGGCTCCATCAAATCCAGTCCAACCGCTCCGCAGAAGTGCGCAGTCCTTCCAAATGCCGCCGCCATCTCCGGATCGGCGCTCAGCAAATGCCGTTGGGTGCCCGGCCACAATCGGAACAGCAACTTGTATTTGCTCCCGGCTTTCAGAAAATCCGCATACCCATACCGAGTGAACGAGCGCGACCCCGAACTCAGGCTGAACGGCCCCGCTTCGGCCTCGACATTCCCCTTCGGAATCTCCAGGGCGCGAATGTCCGCCTGCTGGTACCCAAGGCTCTGGTGCTCGGCCGAATATTTCGCTCCCAGCTTCACCGGCATTCCCGTCGCGTTGGCAATGTCGATCATCTTCTCGTCCACGCCCTTGGCGTGCATATCGATCTCGACCGTTCGCCCGCATCCCTTGATCGCCTCAAATAAAGTTTTCCAGAAGTCGTAGCTCCCCTCCGGAATCCCGCTCTCGCCGTGCACGCGCAGCGTCAGCCCTTCAATTTCAGGGCATTGCTTAAGCAGCATCGCCAGTGCGTCGCGGCAATACGGCGCGTGTGTCTCCTTCGTCAGCCCTTCAATCCTGTGATACGCGTGCGGGCTGTCGGTCCACTGGTACGCGTGCGTCCATATCCCCAATTGGAAGTGCAGTCCCCGCGCGGCGGCTTGTCCCGCAATGAACTTGAGTGCGTCCAGATTCATCTGCCGCTCGTGATCGCTCAGCTCAACCGGCGCCGGCAGCGCCGTTCCATCGGCTGCGGCCAGCTGCATCACGCGCACGTTGTATCCAGGAACGTTCACCATATATGGATACGGAAAATGCAGGTAATCGCTGGTTACGCCCTTGGGAAAGTCATACTCCAGCCCAAACGCGAGGCAGAACCGGTTGAAACGGCACGCAACCAGCAAATCCAGATACCCCAGCCAGAAGTCCCGGTCGTAAAGCCACGGCTTGTCCTCAACCTCGCTGCAAAAATACCGGCCAACACTGCGCACTTCGTTGGCCGGCTTCTCCAGAATTTGCTCTGCCACGCGCAGCGCGGTTCTCGCGTCCACGCCAAACCGCACACGCTCCGCCAATTCCAGCAGCCCGTACACATACCCGCGAACATCGCTGCCGGAAACAATCGTGGCTGGCGCTCCGGTATGCCGCCCCGGCGTCAACGCAAAACTTTCCCGCTCGCCATGCCACACCGGCAATCGCGGCGTGTCGGCGGTCGGCGTCACTCCTGCCGACGCCAGACCCGCAGAGTTGACCACCACGTAGAAAGCCGAAGCGCGCACGTGCTCACCGGCCCTGACGATCCAGCACAACGCGCCCTTCGCTGCCAGCGCCGCGCGCAGTTGTTCCGCCGCCCACAGCACCGGCGGCGCTCCGGCAACGGGATCGTTTCCATCAATAATGATCGAGCAGCCGCGGCCCGCCTGTGCCAGCGCGCCCTGCGCTACGCTCGCCGCCGAAGCCGCTCCCGCCAGTTTGATGAATTCTCTGCGCTTCATCTTGGAATTTTCATCTCGGCCCGCACCCGGGTCTTTCCCTTTCTGCTGCGCGCTGTTTGCTTTTTACTGTCTCCTGCCTTCTGTTTGCTGTCTGCTTTTCTAATCCCTGCCTTCCTGCTCCCTGTTCCCTGTTCCCTGTTCTCTGCTCTCTGCCCTTAGCTCCTGTGCGGGCATGTCTTTGAGTTGATGCACTCATCGGCAATCCTCAGCCGCTCCACTGGCCGCCCGCCCACCAGGTGTTCCGTCACAATCTCCTCCGCGTCTCCCGGCTGCACGTTCCCGTACCAAACCGCTTCCGGATACACCACGACCGTCGGCCCGTGTTCGCACTGATCCAGGCACAAGGATTTGTTGATCCTCACTCGCCCTGCCAACCCGGCGTCTTTGGTCAATTGGCTCAGCCGCGCGTGCAGTTCGCTCTTTCCATCCGCGGTGCACGAGGGTCGCGGCGCATCGGCAGGCCGTACGTTGTGGCAGACAAAGACGTGGCGTTCAAATAAGGGCAAGCGGAAATCCTCCTCAATTCATTCCAGATTAACAACTCCCTCTGCCGGTCCTGCCTGGCCAACCGCTCTTCGTCTCAGTCAAAAGTTTTCCTGATGCTCGACCCACCCCCATCTGCGAGAATAGGTGTCTGACGATGAGCACCGACAACCTCCTCTCGCTTAAGGACGATATGGTGGCCTTTATTGAGGGCCATGGCCTCCATCGCCTCCCCGGTTACGTCACCGACGACATTCCCTCCGTCCTCTGGGAAGGCCGCGGCAATCCCGACGCGTGGAAAGATTTTGTCGAGATGGCTAAGCACGTGGGCGCTCCCTTCGTCACCTTCAGCGAGATGACGCTCGACCGCGAAGAGCTTGACGCCCTCATCGAGGAAGCCGGCGAGATGAACTTCCCCGACGAGGAGGCCGCGGAGCTGGTCGAAGCCAAGTGGCTCCGCAAATACTCCGGCATGCTCGGCTACGTTCAACTCGGCTTCATCTACCAGGGCATCGTCTTCCTCCACGAAACCACGACCGAGTGGTACGAACGCTACCAGTCGCTGCTTGAGAACATCGAAAGCTTCCATGACATCGTCATCGACGACGCTCACTCCCGCGACGACGAGGACGAGTAAGTCTTCGTGGCCGAATTAGCCAGCGCTACCGGAACCCCGATCCGCCCCGCTTCAACTCGCACTTTGCCGCCGCAGCGCTGGCTCATCGCCACGCCGCACCCCGAAGAGTCTGCGTCTCTCGCCCGCGAAGCGCGCCTGCCCCTCGTCCTCGCCGAGTTGCTCGTCGCGCGCGGCATCAACACCGCCGCCGAAGCCTTCGCGTTCCTCAATCCCGAGCCCGCGCACCTCCACGATCCCTTCCTGATGCTCGGCATGTCCGCTGCCGTCGATCGTCTCGAACGCACCATCGCCGCGCGGGAGCCAATCCTCCTCTATGGCGACTACGACGTCGACGGCACTGTCGCTGTAGTCCTTCTCAAGACTGCCATCGAGATGCTGGGCGGTGACGTCCGCTTTCACGTTCCGCATCGCCTGCGCGACGGCTATGGCATGCAATCGAGCGTGCTCGAAGCCGCCCACGCCGACGGCATCCGCGTCGTCGTCACCGTCGACACCGGCATGCGCTCCTTCGCCGAAGCTGAAACCGCGCGACGCCTCGGCCTCGACCTCATCATCACCGATCATCACTTAACTGCCGCAAACGACGCGCTCCCTGCTGCCCTCGCCATCCTCAATCCGAATCAACCCGGCTGCCCCTATCCAGAAAAAAGCCTCTGCGGCGCTGCCATCGCGCTCAAGCTCGCCCAGGCGCTGCTCGAGAAGTCGGAACCAGTTCGCCGCGATCCCGCTCGCCTGCGCGAAAAAACTCTGCCCAGCTTTCTCAAAATGGCGGCCATCGCCACCATTGCTGACGCCGTTCCGCTTCAAGGTGAAAATCGCACCATAGCCGCGCTCGGCCTGCGCGAGCTTCGCCGACCCGTCGGCGCCGGTCTCCGCGCACTTTTCGCTGCCGCCGCGCTTGACCCCGCCTCGAAGCAGATCACCGGCTTCGACGTTGCATTTCGCCTCGCCCCGCGTATCAACGCCGCCGGCCGCATGGACGTTGCCTCCGACGTTATCGAGCTCTTTTCCACGCGCGATTCTCACCGCGCCGTCGAGCTCGCCACGAAACTCGAGCGCCTCAATCGCGAGCGTCGCGACGTCGAAGCCGCCGCGCTTACCATCATTGAAGCCCGCCTCTGCTCCGACTCCGAAATTGCAGCCGACCGCCTTCTCGTCATCGACGGCGACGGGTGGCATCGTGGCGTCATCGGCATTCTCGCCTCGCGCGTCGTCGAGCGGACCGCGAAGCCTGCCCTCGTCATCAGCGTCGAAGGCGGTATCGCCCATGGCTCCGGCCGCTCGGTCGATGGCTTCCCGCTCCTCGCTGCGATCGAATCCTGCGCCGACCTCTTCACCCGCTTCGGTGGCCACGCCTTCGCAGTCGGCTTCGCACTACCCGCTGAAAAGCTCCCCGACCTCAAGCTCCGCCTGCGCGACTACGCCAACATCCATCTCGCCGCCCGCAAGGCCGAGCGTCTTCTCCGCATTCATGCCGAACTTCCGCTCGACCGCATCACGCCCGTTCTCGCCGGGTGGCTGCGCAAGCTCGAGCCGCTCGGCCACGGCAACCCAGAGCCCATCTTTATCGCTCGCTCCGCCCGCTTGCTCGCCCCGCCGCGCATCATGAAGGCTCAGCACCTCCGCCTCGAGCTCGCGCAGGACTCTGCGCCGACTGCAACTTCAGCTTCAACTTCGACCGCATCTTCGACCACTGCTTCGTCCGTGGCGCCCATCGCCGAGCCGCCAAACGCATTCACCCGCCTGCCCGCCTCCGCCGCGCCCGTCGCATCCATCCGCGCCGTCGGCTGGAACCTCGCCCAGCGCGCCATGGAGCTCCGCCTCGCGCAAGGCTCACTCATTGACATCGCCTATCGCATCCGCGAAAACGACCACCCCGACTTCGGCGGCCTCGAAATTGAAATCGTCGGGCTGAAAGCGCCAGAGCCTACGCTCGCATAGCCCCGTCCCCACTTGTGACGTGCATTGTGTAGCGCCGGTCTCTTGGACTTTTGTACCGCCGGTGTCCTGCTTTGTGTAGCGCTGGTCTCCTGGCCGGGGCCCCCACGGACGGATCCTCGTTCGTGGGGTGGCTGACCGGCTGTCGTGGGGGCGTCCTCGCCCGCACTCGCGGTTCTTCGTCAGGCAGCCGAAAAGCCTCGATAATCTGGATCGATCTCGGCGCCAATAAAAAGGCCCTCCGCATCGCGAAAGGCATTTGCATTCACTTCGAATCCGCTTCGCTCTCAAATCCCAACTTGTATCCGCCAACTTGCGAACTCGGCAATAGAAAAGGCCCCGGTCCGGGGCCTTTTCGCTAACTTGCTAACTCGCTGACTCGCTGCTTCTACCCCACCACTTCAATCCCCATCGATCGCGCCGTTCCCTTGATGCTCTTCACCGCCGCATCGACACTCGCCGCATTCAAGTCCGGCATCTTCTGCGTGGCGATCTCGCGCACCTGCTTCTCGGTCACCTTGCCCTTCTTTTCTTTGTTGGGCGTGCCCGATCCCTTCTCAATTCCCGCTGCCTTCTTCAGCAGCACCGCCGCCGGCGGAGTCTTGGTGATAAAGCTGAAGGTGCGGTCGCCGTAAACCGTGATGACAACCGGAATAATCAGCCCGGCCATCTCCTTGTTCTGCGTCTTGGCGTTGAACTGCTTGCAGAACTCCATAATGTTGACCTGAGCCTGGCCCAGCGCGGGGCCGACCGGCGGCGCGGGCGTTGCTTTGCCGGCTTCGATCTGCAACTTCACATACCCGTTAATCTTCTTCGGAGGTGCCATTTTCTGTTCCTTTGGAACCAGCTTCTAGCTCCTAGCTATTAGCTACTAGCTGGTTCATCTTTTTCAAAATTTTGGTACTGCAAATCCAGCGTTCGCTTCAAACCAGTGTCTGCTAGGTCGACGCACTGGCTAGAAGCTTGAAGCTAGTGGCTGGAAGCTGCAGTTACTCAATCTTTTCCACTTTGCCGAACTCCAGTTCGACCGGCGTTGAACGCCCGAAGATCGTCACCATCACCTTCAGTGTCTCGCGATCCTCGTTCACTTCGTCCACCACGCCGTTGAAGTTCGCGAACGGCCCATCCGTGATGCGCACCTGTTCGCTCTTCTCAAACTTGATCTTCATCCGCGGCTTGTCTTTGGTCGTCTCCGAGCGGAAGAGAATCGAGCTCACTTCTTCCTCGCTTAGCGCCACGGGCTTGTCGCCTGTGCCCAGGAACCCCGTCACTTTCGGCGTGTCCTTCAGCACGTGCCACAACTCATTGTCCAATTCCATCTCAACCAGCACGTAGCCCGGCAAAAACACCCGCTCCACCGTGCGCTTCTTGCCGTTGACGATCTCCGTCACCGGCTCGGTGGGAATCATCACGCGCCCCACCCGCTCCCTCAATCCAAACGCCTGCACGCGGCTCTCGATCGATTCGCGCACCTTGCGCTCAAACCCCGAGTAAGCGTGCAGAATGTACCACCGGAAATTCTCGTTCTTCACCGGCTGCGGCTCTGCTGCTGCCGCAGCAGCCGCAGGCTCTGCCGCAGCTTCTGGCTCCGCTCCTGCCCCTGCAGGTGTCCCCGGCTCCGCCGCGCTGGCTTCTGTTTTCGGCGCCTGCGGTTCTGCCGCTTCCGCCGCCTCAGCCGCCGCGGTTTCCGCCCGCGCCTCTGTAGACCCCGCCTCTGTGGGCTCTATCTCTGCGGATTGCTCTAAGTCTTCCTTCATTCCACTCTCGATTCTGTGCCGCCCGGCTATTGCAATCCACCACCAAGCCGACCCAGCAGCCCATACACCGCAACTTTAAAAATGCCGTCCACGACAAAGAAGTACAGCGCAAACAGGAACGTCGTCACGATCACCACTCCCGTCGTCACTCTCACTTCCTTCCACTGGGGCCAAACTACCTTGCGCATCTCCGCGCGCACATCGCGCAGAAAGGTCGTAAATTCGGTCCACTTGCCCAATGCGCCTCCGCCAAACTCCGCCAATGCTCCTGGCTGCTGCCGTTTCGCCGACCGCTCCGAGCCCTTTTCCATTGCCGTCTTCGTCGCCATGCTGTGCTTCCTGTTCCAGGGTTCAGGTTTTTCTTGCCCCTGTTCCCTATTCCCTGTTCCCTGTATCTCTGGCAGGGGCGGAGGGATTCGAACCCCCAAGTCCGGTTTTGGAGACCGGCAGTTTAGCCGTTGAGCTTACGCCCCTGAATGCAGCTCTCAGCTTCTAGCCTCTCGCTTCTAGCCTGGCTCGGGGAGAACCGAAGTCTCAACCTCCCGATACCGGAGCTAGGAGCTGGAAGCTAGCAGCTAGAAGCTGCTTTACTTCGACTCTTTGTGCACCTGGTGCTTGCGGCAGCGCTTGCAGAACTTCTTCAACTCAAGACGGCCCGTTACGGTCTTCTTGTTCTTCGTCGTCGAGTAGTTCCGCTCCTTGCACTCGGTGCATTCCATCGTAATGATTTCCCGCATATCCCAATCCTTCCACGAACCAATGAATCACTCCCATTGATCCGAGTTTCGCTTGTCGCGCCGTTGCTTTTCGCCCGAAGGGCGGTCCGCCCGGCGCGGCCAGCGCCTACTTAATGATTTCGCTGATCGTTCCCGCGCCCACGGTCCTGCCGCCCTCGCGGATCGCGAAGCGCAGGCCCTTCTCCATGGCCACCGGAGTAATCAGATCGATGGTCAATTCCACGTTGTCGCCCGGCATCACCATCTCCACGCCCGCCGGCAACTCCGCCACTCCCGTCACGTCCGTCGTGCGGAAGTAGAACTGCGGCCGGTAGCCCTTGAAGAACGGCGTATGACGCCCGCCCTCTTCCTTCGACAGCACGTACACCGTGCTCTTGAAGTGCGTGTGCGGCGTAATCGACGCCGGCTTGGCCAGCACCATCCCACGCTCCACGTCTTCCTTCGGCGTGCCGCGCAGCAGGATTCCCGCGTTGTCGCCAGCCAGACCTTCGTCCAGCTGCTTCTTGAACATCTCCACGCCCGTGCAAACCGTTTTGCGCGTCTCGCGGAAGCCCACGATCTCCACGTCCTCGCCCACCTTCACCTTGCCGCGCTCAATCCTGCCCGTAACCACAGTCCCGCGTCCGGAGATCGAGAAGATATCTTCGATCGGCATCAGGAAAGGCAGGTCAACCGCGCGGTCAGGCCGCGGTACGTACTTGTCCACCGCCTCCATCAGCTCGTCGATCTTCGCCTCCCACTTCGCTTCGCCGTTCAACGCGCCCAGCGCCGACCCGCGTACCACCGGCACGTCGTCGCCCGGGAACTGGTACTTCGACAACAGCTCGCGCACTTCCATCTCCACTAGGTCGGTCAGCTCTTCGTCCTCGACCGCGTCGCACTTGTTCAGGAACACCACGATGCAGGGCACGCCTACTTGCCGCGCCAGCAACACGTGCTCCTTGGTCTGCGGCATCGGCCCATCGGTCGCCGCAACCACCAGAATCGCGCCGTCCATCTGCGCTGCGCCGGTGATCATGTTCTTGATGTAGTCGGCGTGGCCCGGGCAATCCACGTGCGCGTAGTGACGGTTGGCTGTTTCGTACTCCACGTGCGCCGTCGCGATCGTGATGCCGCGTTCCCGCTCTTCCGGCGCGTTATCAATCGAGTCGAACGAGCGATACACGTTCTTCGGGTTGTGCTTCTGCAATACCTTGGTGATGGCCGCCGTCAACGTCGTCTTGCCGTGATCGATGTGCCCGATCGTCCCCACGTTCACGTGCGGCTTTGAACGATCAAACTTTTCCTTCGCCATAAAAATCCCAAATCCCTTTCATCGCTCTTACTGCTCGTTGCCACTCGGGGCGCCGGCGGTCCGGCTCCAGCCCCAAAACCTTGAAAACAGCTTCCAGCCACTAGCTGCTAGCCTCTAGCTTCGACTTGCCCGCTCCAGCCTCAACGGTTCGTTCTTCCATCGCAATGGCTAGAAGCTAGTGGCTAGAAGCTAGTAGCTGCCTTCCTCAGTAGTACGCGTACACCTTCAAATACCTCTGCCTCAACTCCAGCGGCACTTTCTCTACCAGCCGCAAATACCGTTCGCGCGTCAACGCCTGATCTGAAACCGGCAATCCCTTGTAAAGCCCGATCGCTTCCTTGCCCAGCAGCCCGCGCTCCAGAATCCCTTCATAATCCCTGACCCGCAACTTCGACTTTTTCACGCGGTTCAGAAAAACTTCCACGTCGCGCGCGTCAAATGCCGCATCGATCAACTCGTGCAGCTTCGCATATCCCTGCTCATCCGTGACCGCAATCGCTGCCTGCTCAAACATTTTTTCTTCTGCCTTTGGACTAGCTTTTCAACCCAGCCACAACTTTGGAGCGGGAGACGGGGTTCGAACCCGCGACCAACAGCTTGGAAGGCTGTGACTCTACCACTGAGTTACTCCCGCCCAACCACAGTTGTCAGAGATCAGAGCTCAGAGATCAATTCGTCTTTGCCGCATGGAGCCGATTCGATTTCCCGCGTGCAGCCCCTTCAGATCTCTGACCCCTACTCTCTGAATCTCTGCATTTCTGGAGCTGATGACCGGGTTTGAACCGGTGACCTCTCCCTTACCAAGGGAGTGCTCTACCAACTGAGCTACATCAGCCCTCTGAACCCAAGCTGCTAGCTTCTAGCCTCTAGCTTCTAGCCTCATCTTGCCGGTGTGAGCCACGGCGGCTCGGACCCGCAACTTCAAGCTGGAAGCTAGTAGCTAGAGGCTAGTAGCTAGTTTTTCTCCCCCGCCCTGCGAATCTTCTCCGCATGACGAGCTAAAACCGTTCTCAAAGCCATCCCGCCAATCACAATCAGCGGAATCAGCTTCAACTCCACCGGCTTGCCGAACACGACCACCGAACCATCGCCCATCGTCAGCCAAACCAGCACTGCCAAAACCGCAAACATTCCCAGCGCCAACCAATACTTCCGATCTAAATCCGTTTCGGCGCTCTTCACTGCCCACTACCCACTGATCTTTGTATCTTGGACCCTTAGTCCCTGGTCCCTTAGTCCCTGTCTTTTCGGTCCCTGCTTTTCTGGTGCACAGGGGAGGATTCGAACCTCCGTAGCTCGCAAGGAGCGGCAGATTTACAGTCTGCTGCCATTAACCGCTCGGCCACCTGTGCCCTTAATACAACCTTGGGTGCCCCACCCTCGCCGCGTCTTTGTTCTTGCGGCTAGGGTGGGAAACTCCAAACCTAAGTCCAACCAAACTCCCCGCTCACTCCATCTTCCGCGCACGCCGCAACCTCCCGGATGCCTTCCGGAACCTCACGACTTTTCGCCTGAAGTGGATT
Organism: uncultured Acidobacteriaceae bacterium; assembly: GCA_963789425.1. Classification (GTDB taxonomy): domain Bacteria; phylum Acidobacteriota; class Terriglobia; order Terriglobales; family Acidobacteriaceae; genus Telmatobacter. The sequence continues at coordinate 18,061 of CAWBKM010000005.1, forward strand.
CTCCGAGGAGTTGAGTTCCGGCGTTCAAATAAACCTGCGCCCGCCGGTCAACTCTTGCCGCTTTCGTCTCCCGTTCCGGCTTCTTGTGGAGCTGGCGAAGGGATTTGAACCCCCGACCCTCTGATTACAAATCAGATGCTCTACCAGCTGAGCTACGCCAGCTCTTTACCCACCGGAAACCCGTCCGGAGGCCGATTCGTTCGCGGACACACTCCAGCTTTCCGCGTACACGGCACAGAACACAAGGTTAGCACACCGCAGCACCGCGAGCAAACGTGCGAGCGCCCTGAAAAAGCGCGCCGGCGAACCCAAAAAACAACGCGTTGCCGCTCACCCTTCCCGTCGCCCTCAGCCAGCGCAGATCAGGGTGCCAAAGTACCAAACCCACCAGAGTTGTATTGCCGAACCACCACGCCCCGGCGGAGGATTAAGCAGGTATCCTGCAGCACTTTTCCCGATCCCGATTCTCTAAGGAGAGGCTTCCATGGGCAAGGCAATTTGCGCGATTCTATTTGTGGCGTTTTGCCCGTTCCTTATCGCACAGCAAGCGCCGTTCTTTATCGCCCAGCAGACGTCGTATCTCAGCGCCCAGCAGGGGCTCAACAACGACTCCATCATGAGGATGGTCAGCGCTGAGCTCTCCGACGACGTCATCGTCACCACCATCAACGCCTCGCCGGGCGCCTATGACACTTCGCCGGAGGGCCTCATCGCGCTCAAGCAGGCCGGCGTCAGCGACAAAGTCATCGCCGCCATCGCGGCCAAAGGCACAGGCGCTGCGCCGGACCCCGCCGCACCTTCCACTTCCGATGCCTCCGCGCCCTCTGCGCCTCTTCCTTTGGGCGTCGACACGATCGGCGCATACTACAAAGACAGCGGCGGCAACTGGCAACCGCTCCCTTCTGAAGTCGTCATCTTTCAGTCCGGCGGGGTGATCAAGCATCTTGCCTCCGCCGGCCTCATGAAGCAGGACCTGAACGGCCTGGTCGGCGGCATGCGCAGCCGCCTCGTCGTCAGCACGCCCATTACGTTCATCCTCCACGTGCCCCAGGGACACACCGCCAACGACTACGAGCTCGTTCGCCTCCATGTTGTCGGCAACAACCGGCAATTTCAATCCGTCTCCGGCGGCCTCATCCACGAGTCCTCCAGCTCGCTCCGCGACGAGATCGATTTCTCGAGCACGCAAATGGGCCCCTCCGCCTACCAGATCGTGCTCAATAACGGATTAGGCGACGGCGAGTTCGGTTTCCTCGAGCCGCAGGACACGTCCTCGCCCAAAACTCCCGCCAGCTCCGGCAAAATCTTCACCTTCGCCATCGTCGACTAGGCAAGCCAATCGGCCCGTTCATGCCCTGCCTGGGCGGGTGTACGACCCCACAGTTCTCGCCACGCCGTTATCGTCCGTTCTTTTCCTCGCAATCAAAACTTCTTGCGCAAACCAGCCTTTCGGTAGATGATTCTGTTGCAATCCCTCAACAGTTTTTCTCGTTCGGAAATCTAAGGAGAAGCTTCATGCGCAAAAGCTTTCTTGCAGTCCTGCTCCTGGCATCCTGCTCGTTGCTCGCCGCCCAGCAGGTCATGAACAACGATTCCGTTATCAAGCTGGTCAAGGCCGGCCTTTCCGACGATCTCATCGTCACCACCATCAACTCATCTCCGGGCGCCTACGACACTTCCGCTGACGCCATCATCGCGCTCAAGACCGCGGGCGCCAGCGACAAGGTCATCGCCGCGATCATCGCCAGGGCCGCCGCTCCAGCCGCTCCCGCTCCCGCACCCGCCGCTGCCGCTGGCCCTGTCAGGCCGGCGGGCATCGACGACGTCGGCGTTTACTTCCGCGACCGCAAGGGCGTATGGACCAACCTCGAGCCTGAGATCGTCAACTTCAAGACCGGCGGCGTGATGAAAAGCATGTTCTCTGACGGCATCGTCAAGCCCGACATCAACGGCCACATTCAAGGCAAGACCTCCAAAAACGTCCTTACTTTCCCTGTCATTCTCGCGGTCTACGTTCCCGAGGGTGTTGACATCGCCGAGTATCAGTTGCTGCGTCTCCGGCAGAACAGCAACAATCGCGAATTCCGCTCCGTCACTGGAGGCGTCGTCCACTCCTCCGGCGGCGCAACCCGCGACAATGTGGAGTTCACATCACAGAAAATCGCGCCCCGTGTCTACCAGGTCACGCTTGACCAGTCGCTCGGCAAAGGCGAGTACGGTCTGCTGCCTCCCGGCTCCTACACCAGCTCCAACATGGCCAGTGGCGGCAAAATTTATTCCATCAGCATCCCCGAGTAATCGTCGCGTACCTGTTTCTCGCTAGGCCCTCGTAGCGCCGCCCTCCCGGCCGGCTTGCGTGTGGGCGTCCGCGCCCTCATCCCTCAGGTCGCGAGACCACGTTGTCCCCTAACTCGCCATCTCCGCTAACGCCCTTAGCCCCGCTCTGTTACGCTCATTCCTGACGGTTCCTTGCCGCTCGCCAGAATGAGCCGACGCACCCGCAAAACGCTCCTCATCGTCGTCGCAGTCCTGCTTGTGCTGGCTCTCGCCGTTTTCCTGCGCTCCAAGGCCCCGCCCGAAGCCGCGCGCCTGCTCCCCGAGTCCGATGGCATCATCTACTTCAACCTGAAGGCCATACGCACCCTCGCTCACAATAACTTCAAGCCGCCCAACCGCGTCCCTGAGTACCAGCAATTCATTGACGCCATCGGCATCGACCCCGAGCGAGACCTCGATCAAGTGGCCATCGCTCTCCATCGCATGCCCGATCCCAACGGCCCCAACGGTCCCGTCGCGTACTCCATGGTCCTTGTCGGCAGAATCACCGGGCCGCGCCTCAACGCATGGCTCGACGCCCATGCCACCTCGCGCGAGACTTACGTCGGACACACCATCTACAACCTCACTTCCCAGGACCGCACCGTTCGCGTCGCGCAAATCGGCTATGACGTTATCGCCATCTCCAACACCCCCACCCCCGAGCAGATCCATTCCATCCTTGACCGCCATCGTGCTGCCGCGCTTCCCTTTTCCGGCTCCTCGCTCCTCGAGCGCCATTACCACGATGTGCCTTTGCTCTCTCTCGCCTGGGGTGTCGGCCAAATCGGACTTCCCTTCTCTGAGAGCGGAACCATTCACGTCTTCGGATTCGCTCTGCCCCTCGAACCCGACTCCACCATCATCGCCAGCGTCGCTCCCGCGCTCCCCGTTCCCGGCTCGCTCGCCGCTCTGCGCATCAAAGTCGAGGAGATCGCCCCCACACAGGACAAAGCCGCCAGCCAGGCTGCCGACCTGTCCACGCTCGTGACTCTCGCCCGCTCTCTCGCTCAGCCCCTCGCTGACACCAACACCAACGCCGCCTTCAAAGAGCTTCTGAAGACAGCCCAGGTCGAGCAGCATGGCGAGCGCGTCGTCATCACCGCCACCATCGCGGCCAGCACCCTCGCACACCTATAGAGGACGGCCTCGCCCTCGGCCAGCCCCTGGTCCCTTATTCCCTGGTCCCTTAATCCCTAGTCCCTGCTCTCTGGTCCCTGCTCCCTGCTCCCTGCTCCCTGGAACCGGTTGCATAAATGGTTTTGTATCAGGGCACGACTTCAGTCGTGCCGCACGAGTGGCATAAACACCGGGGCTTTAGCCCCTGACGGAAGTTTTAAAGCCGGCTTAGGGGATTTATGCAACCAACTCCACGACTCTCAGTCCCCTGAGCCCTACTTTTTGGGAGGCATATCCGGCGCCGTAGGCATGAAGTTTTCGAAGGCGCTGGGTATGGGCGGCGGGAAAAAGACCGCCAGGTGCTCTCTGGCCCCTGCAATCAGTTGCGGATCTATTTTTTCCGAGTGGTCGTGGCAATGCTTGTAGAGTTCCAGGCCCAGGCTACTGGGCGTAATGTCGAAGCTTTCGATGTCACGATAAGAGGTAAAGTCGAAAAGGTGCTCAACCAACCCCAGATTGAACAAATACGCAAGATCGGTAGAATTCCTGCTATGGTCGTGCACGCCGGTTAATTGAACCATCTCATGCGGGCTTACAACGATGGGCGCGGAAGCGGCATTCTCCGGTCCCGGCATCGCGCTAATGGCCCGCTCACACGCGGGGAGCAAGATCTTGGCCTCGGTGGGTGTAATGTGAACAAGAAGGTCGACAAAGATTTGATTGCGGTCGTCCGGTGCATCAACCGAGCAGGAAGACGCGAGAAGGCCCACCCATAGCTTCAGGGTCACTTCATCCGGAGCCCAGGAGCCTTCACGCAGAATGTTTGCCAGCAGCTTTGGATGGGCGCGCATTCGGATGGCATCGGGTTTCGCGGCAAGCAGGTTCTCCGCGGCGAATGCGATTTTGAACAGCGTTGCAGTGCGATCCGTGTCGAGTCGCCCATCCAGCAGCAGAATCGCTTCGTCGGCCTGGGACTCGCAGAGGCGGTACAGAAAAAGAACCGTCCGCAGGTGGCGAAACACATCCGCCACTTGACCTCGATCCGTGAGACTGACGATGTCGTGCAACAGCGCTGCGCACAGATCGGGATTCATGCCTGGAGGCAGAACAAACTCCAGCGCGACGCCGTCCTCTCCCTGCCACGCGGCCCGAGTTTGAACGGATATTTGCAGCTCTGAGTTGCCCTCCGGCTCGCTATTCAAACGGAGTATAAGATTGACGGCCTGACCGGTAGGGAAACGCTCGTCAGTCAACAGGTAGACACCCGAGGCACTGACGTCTTTAATGCCGGCAGGTCTTGAGGCAGACTCGACGCCATAAAGAGCCGCGAGGCCCGTTGCTGGCCATCGTTCGGCCCGTGGCTGCTCCGGTTCGCCCAACCTCTGCAGCGCGCGTCTCAAATTGCTCAGCCGAGACATCGCTAAGAGCCTCTCGCCTCAGTGCCCACCGCGCAATCGCTTGATGGGGTCAGGACCCAGAACCGGCGCCGATCCCGCGCGATGGCGAATGGAGCACCCCATAATGGATGAATACTAGACAGCACATTAGCACCACCGGGCAAGCAAAGCCATTGCCCATCCGGGTGAACGAACCACAGTTGCCAGCCGGGAAACTTAAGCTCCACAAACGATTACGCCTGGAACCAAAACGGCTCCCGCCGCCTGCGGCTCACGGAATGGAGTTCGCATTCCCCGGCATCCCCGGAATCTCCGGTGCCTCCGCCGCCTTCGCTGACTCCACCCAGCTCGCCGTTGTAGCATGGAGCGTGCCCGGAGACCCATGCAAAATCGAGTTTTAAATCCCTGCTCCTTTCTTCTTTTCGTCACCGCCCTCTCAACCACTCTTGGACCAGGCGTTGCCCTCGCCCAAAATCCCGCCACCCAGAATGGCGCCACAACCCAAACAGCCGACCGTCTCTGGATGAATCCCTCGCTCTCCCCCGAAGATCGCGCCGATCTCGTTCTCAAGCAGCTCACGTTGGACGAGAAGATCGCCCTCCTGCATGGCAATGGAATGGCCCACACTCCCAATTGGCAAATGCCGCTCACCGATCTCGCCAACGGCGGCGCTGGTTACGTCGAGGGCATCGAGCGCCTCGGAATTCCCGGGCTCGTCATCTCCGACGCCGCCTATGGCATCCGCGACTCGGGCGCCAACGGAAGGTACTCGACCGCGTTGCCCTCGAGCCTGGGAGCCGCGTCAAGCTGGGATCCCGCATCCGCTTGCGCGTACGGCGCCGTGATCGGCAGCGAGTTGCGCGCGCAGGGATTCAACATGACCCTCGGCGGCGGAGTCGACCTCGCCCGTGAGCCTCGCGACGGCCGCACCTTTGAATATGCCGGCGAAGACTCGCTCCTCGCCGGAACCATCGTCGGCAATCTGATGAAGTGCGAGCAGGCCCAGCACGTCGTCGGCGACATCAAGCACTACGCCATGAACGACCAGGAAACCGGCCGCAACTTCGTCAATGCCATCATCTCCAAACGCGGCATGCAGGAGTCCGATCTGCTCGCCTTCCACATCGGCATCTCCATCGCCAATCCCGGCGCGGTTATGTGCTCGTATAACCGGGTCAACGGCGATCACGCCTGCGAGAACTCCTATCTGCTTAACGACGTGCTCAAGACTCAGTGGGGCTTCAAGGGTTTCGTTGACTCTGACTGGGGTGGAACGCACTCCACCGAAAAAGCATCCGCCGCCGGTCTTGACCAGGAGCAGCCGATGGGCAATTACTTCGGCCCCAAGCTCAAGGATGCAGTCGAGGCCGGCCGCGTGCCGCTCTCTGAAATTGACGACCATGCGCGCCGCGTTCTCTATGCCGAGTTTCTCTCCGGCATCGTCGACGATCCGCAGCAAAAGAGCGTGGTCGACGTGCAGAAGGGATTGGACGTTGCCCAGCACATCGAGGAAAACAGCATCGTGCTCTTGAAGAACCGCGGCGCTGTGCTTCCCATCGTCCCCTCGCGCGTCCGCTCCATCGCCATCATCGGCGGCCACGCTGACGTCGGTATGATCTCCGGCGGAGGTTCGGCGCAGGTTGACCCGCCCGGCGGCAACGCCATCATGCCCCCCGGCAAAGGCGCCACTAAATGGCAAGACCACATCTGGTTCCCCACCTCTCCGCTCCAGGCCCTGCGCGACAAACTGCCGCACACCAAAATCGTTTTCGATCCCGGAACCGATCTGGACGCAGCCGCGAAGCTCGCCCGCAACTCCGATCTCGCCATCGTCTTCGCCTATCAGTGGGAATCGGAAGGCATGGACCTACCCAATCTCTCGCTCCCTGACAATCAGGACGCCTTAATCGAACAAGTCGCAACGGCAAATCCTCACACCGTCGTCGTCCTCGAAACCGGATCGGCCGTCACCATGCCCTGGCTCGACAAGGTCTCCGCGGTCGTCGAAGCCTGGTATGCCGGCAGTTCGGGACATAAAGCTCTCGTCAATGTCCTCGTCGGCGAGGTCAATCCATCCGGCAAACTGGCCATCACCTTCCCAAAAAGCGACCTCGACCTTCCTCATCCCGTCATTCCGACCTTGCCGCCCCATGTTCGAGCGCACGGAGCTGACCCAGTCAATCCCGATTCGCCGGTCGCAAACTACTCCGTCACCTACACTGAAGGCGCTGAAGTCGGCTACAAGTGGTACCAGTCCGAGCACAAGGCGCCGCTGTTCCCATTCGGCTTCGGCTTGTCCTACACCACGTTCGCCTACTCCGGCCTGAGCGTGGACTCAGCAGCCAAAACCGCCCGCTTCACCGTCCGCAATACCGGCACGCGCGCAGGCACTGAAGTCGCGGAGGTCTACGCAACCCTCCCTCAGGGCTCCGACGAATCCTGGGAACGCCTCGCCGGCTTTGCGCGCATCACGCTCGCTCCCGGCAAGTCGCAAACCGTCACTGTCTCCATCGATCCGCGCGTGTTGCAAACCTTCCGCGAAGCGAACGAAAGCTGGAACCTCGCGTCGGGAGCCTACAAAATTCTCGTCGGTCCCTCGTCCAGCAACACGCCCCTTACCGGCAGCCTCATGATCCACTGAGCCCACCGTGCAACGCGCTGCCCACTGCCCACTGAATTGTCATCCTGAGCGGAGCGCAGCATTTGGGGCCCCGGGATCGCAGCACGATCAGGGGGCAAGCGGAGCCGAAGGATCTGCGGTTGCTTTTCGCTAGCGCCTGCTCGTTGCCGGCTACCTGCTAGAGCTACTGGCTGACTCGATCCCTCCCGTTCGCCATCGAACAGAATTCAATTGCCCCCGGCGCATAGACTGGTTGAAGCGAAAGGCGAGGAAAAACCTCTCATGCCCGTTCCGGTTAAACCGTGTGACGGCTCCTTCAGCGAGGAGACCAACAAATTGCTTCTCGCCAACGTAGATCGAGCACAATGGCTTCTCCATCCGTGCCAGCGGTGCGGGCAACAGGTTGGCGCGCGCCTCGAGAAAGGCCGCTGGACTCCCGAATCACATTGGCCTTCCGTCCCCCGGCGCCCTCCTCGCGACAAGCAATGATGCCGAGGTGCCCGCTCCCCCGCTCTCTCAATCCCTCAGTCCCTTAGTCCCTTAGTCCCTTAGTCCCTTAGTCCCCGGTCCCTTGTCCCTGGTCCCTTAGTCCGTAATCCCTGGTCCCTCGTCCCTGCATCTCGAACCCCCCGCCCCTTCCGCCGCATCTGAAAGAATGATCGTTAGGTTTTTTGGGTCGATTTGCGCTTCCCGCATCTCATTCCTCTGAGAGGTTTCATGAATCATCTGCGCCGTTTCCTCACCGCTTCGGCCGTCTTCGGCCTTGCCGTCCTCGCTTCCACTCTCATCGTCGGTTGCCCCATCCTGGCGGCGCCCTTGCCGCCAGGGTGGGATGACGTTGCCGAACCCGCCACCGCCGCGGCCTCTTCGTCCACAGCTGCCGACTCCGCCGCCAAACCGACCGTCCTCACCGGCCAGGCCGCCTTCACTGATGCAGCTCATGAATCTCCCGGCACGCGCCGCCATCTCACTGTCGCCGACCTGCCCGAGCCCATGCCCGATCAATCCGTCGACAACGGCGCCAACGTCGTTCCCCGCCCCGTCAATGCGTGGCCCATTGCGCCCAAAGGTTTCAAGGTCGAGCTCTACGCCACCGATCTCGACAACCCGCGTCTCATCCGCTTCGCTCCCAACGGCGACCTCTTCGTGGCCGAAAGCGCAGCCGGAAAAATCGCCATCTTCCGCGGCGTGGATGCCGACGGCAAACCAAAACAAGTCTCCGTCTTCGCCACCGATCTCCACCAGCCGTTTGGCATCGCCTTCTATCCCCTCGGCCCCAACCCCAAATACATCTACATCGGCGACACCGATGAAATCGTGCGCTTCCCGTACCACGACGGTGATCTCAAAGCCACGGGCCCCAAGGAAAACCTCACGGATCTACCCGGCGGCGGCCGTTTGCGCGGCGGAGGCCACTGGACCCGCGACCTTCGCTTTTCGCTTGACGGCACAAAGCTCTATGCGTCGGTCGGCTCGCACTCCAACGTCGACGATCCCGACACCCACCCAGAGGAATTCCATCGCGCCAATGTGCTCGAGTTCACACCCGAAGGCAAATTCGTCGAAGTCTACGCCTGGGGCATTCGCAACTGCGTCGGTGAGGCCATCAATCCCACCACCGGCGAGCTCTGGTGCTCCACCAACGAACGCGACGCCATCGGCAACAACCTCGTCCCCGACTACATCACCCACGTCGAGGAGCACGGCTTCTATGGCTGGCCCTGGTTCTATATGGGCGGTCCGAACGGCGGCCACTGGGATCCACGACTCGTGGGCAAGCACCCCGAGCTCAAGTCGAAGGTCATCACGCCCGACATTCTCCTCCAGCCGCACTTCGCTTCCCTGGAGATGACTTTCTACGAGGGCTCGCAATTCCCCGCCGAGTTCAAAGGTGACGGCTTCGCCTGCGAACACGGTTCCTGGAACCGCAATCAGCGCGCAGGCTACGAAGTCATTCGAGTTCCCCTGCACGACGGCCACGCCACCGGCGAGTACGAGGACTTCCTCACCGGCTTCACCGTCGGCGGCGCCGACGGTGATGTCTGGGGCCGCCCCGTCGGCGTCGCAGTCGCTCCCGATGGCTCGCTCTTCGTCTCCGATGACGGCTCACGCTCCATCTGGCACGTCATCTACACCGGCAAGTAGGCGCTTTCCACCTCTTAAAGATTGGGTGCCCCATCCTCGCGACGCTTTTGTTTTTGTCGCTAGGGTGGGGTATGAATCGAGAAAAATCCGGGTGCCCCATCCTTCCGCTTTTTTCTGCGGAAGGGTGGGACAGCAAGAACCCGAATCCAACCACTGTCATCTCGAGGTCGCCGCAGCGACCGAGAGATCCGCGGTTGCTTTCTTCTTGGCGATGTTTACCCATCGCAACATTCGCGTGCCCCATCCAAGCTCCGCTTGGGTGGGATATCACAAATCCATATCTCCGCGCTCTACCCTCCCGGAGGGAGGATCGAGAATAGACCGGGGTGAAACCCTGGGACAACGCGGATGACACGAGGCCGCCCCGTAGGGCCGGCCGACCCCGCTGTCCCAACGACTCACCAACCCGCCAACAGAAAAGGCCCCGCTCCGGGGCCTTTTCGTTGACTCCGCCACCTCCGCTGCTTCTACTTATACTCCCCGTTTCCCTTCGACAGCTGGTCACGGTGTTGGCTGTAATCGACGTAGGAGTCGAATGCCGCGCCGATCAGCGGATTGTCGTGCCCGGAAGCCCTGATCGCAGCACGAACCGTATCGATGCCTTCCGCCTGCGGTGTCACGTAGACAATCGCAAACAACCCAGGCGCGTCAGTGTGGATGGCCTCTGTATCGACCTCGTATTCCAAAATCGTCCCGTCAGCCAGCATCTTTTCCAGCATCGGCGCAACCACGCTCTTGCTCAGTGTTTCCACCGCATCGTCGTCCGCGTTCGGCTTCAGTTGGTACATCGCCACGTTCACATACGCTCCCGTATAGGCGCCCGGCTTCCAGTTGTAATAGTGGCTCACCAGAACCAGGTCCCAATGCTTCGTCGGGTTCAAAGAGTGCGGCGAACTCGTAAAGTCCAACCCTCTCAACTTGTCCAGCACCTTTAACAGTCCCGCCATCGACATCGACGACCACCATGTGTCGTTCGATTCGCCGTCCAGCGTGTGCACCATGTTCACATCGCTGCCGTAACCCACAATCGTACCGTCGCCCAGTGCGGCTTGAAAAATCGTGTTGTCGGTGGCGTTAATCTTTGCTACGTCTCCCCAATGCTCGGCCGGAATCGTCCAGTTCGCCACATACGAGAACATAGCTGGTTTCTCTTTGACCTCCGTCGCCTGCGCGCACGATGGAATGGCGCTCAACGCGAACACTGCGACCCCGCACAGACCTGCGAAGACACTCCAACCTCTTGTGTTCATCTGCTTTCTCCTGTTTTGATTTAGTCAGCGATGTTCTGGGGAATGCCTGACCCGCCAAGTCTACAGCAGCCACAACGGATCGCAACTGTAAATTCTTTGCGCGGATTGCACGATCTCGGTTTCGACTCCGTGCTTTGCCTCACGCCAGGCTGGGGATTCCTGCGGCTTCGGGGATGGCGGCGACGGCGACACTTGGCTGATCAACCAGAACACCCAGCAAGCCGAAGAATTCGCCGGCGGGTACGGGGCGCCCATAGAGCCAGCCCTGGCCGAAAATCTTCAGGTTGTCGGTGGAGAAATAGTCGGCCTGGCTAGGCGATTCGATGCCTTCGACCACTACCGCAAGATTCAGGTTTCGCGCCATGGCGATGATCTGCGGAAGGATTGCGACCGTCACTGCGTCCGTTCCAATGGCCCGCGTGAAGGCCTTGTCGATCTTGATGGAATCGACGGAGAGGTACAACAGATAGGAAAGGTTCGAATAACCGGTTCCGAAATCGTCAATGGAAATGCCAAATCCCATACGACGGAGCAAACGGATCGACTCCAGCGCGTCTTCCTGATCGGCGGCGGATGTTTCTGTCACCTCTAAGGTCAGGCTGCTTGGCCGCACATGGGCCTCTTGGACGGCCGCTTCAATCATGGGCAGAAACCGGGGATCGATCAGGTCCGCCGCTGCGACGTTGATGTTCAGCCGGAAGTCGGGCAGCCTGTTGAGCACTTCGCGGAACTCCTTCAGCGCTCGCCGCAAAACTAGATTCGTAACCGAACCGATGAAACCATGCTTCTCCGCTGTCTTGATGAATTCGCTCGGGCTGACCGAAACACCATCCGGCATGGTCCAGCGCGCCAACGCCTCGGCGCCAACAATTTTTCCACTCGACAGGTTGACTATCGGTTGATAAGCAAGGTGAAGTTGCTCGTGCGCGACTGCACGCTTAAACTGCTGGTCGAATGAAATGCTGCGGCGGTGACGGCCGCATAGCATAATCCCAATGAAAATGCCGCCGATCCCGCAGGCGATGGTGATGCCGCCAATCGCAGCGAATTCCCCGCGCCTTGCATCGTCAACCCCCACCGACGCCACGACGCAGCGCGACATAAGCGGCGAACATTGGCTGGCCACGATCGCGCCTCCCCTTAGCGCCACATCGCTGATGGCTTGGTCAGAAGACGGTTCGGGCGAAACTTTCCTTGATGTTGTCTGGGTTTCTGCCTGGTAAGGATCGATTGCCAATTGAATCGGCATCTGGTCGTCGGGTTCTGGCAAATGCGAACCAAAGACGACGAAAGCATTGCCCAGTTGAATCCCTGTCCGCTTCAGGTTTTGATCTTGTACGGGAACGAGATTGCTATAGATTACGGTCCCATCGGCCTGAGCTTGCCCCGCTTTGAAACTACCGAACGGCCGTGCAGGCCGGCCTGCGGTTGTGGAGCACTCAATCCTTCCCCGTTGAATTCGTCCGGCAGCTTTCAAATAGTTCGAGCGAAAAACCAATTCCCTCAGATTGCTCAACTCCGCCTCGGAACAAGCCGCACCGGCGGAATGCTGCATCGTATCCAGAACAGAGCGCGCCTCCTTCAGCGAGGCATCATCTTGAGCCGCCACTCGTTCCATGTAGGTTTTCAGATGATTCTCGGCCAGCGGAATCGCCAGCACACATCCCAGCAGGAGGCCGGTTATGGCTCCGAGTGCTGCCGTCGTCGTCACAGTGGCTCGAGCGGCGAGGATGTTTTGTTGCGGTTCCTGCATAAGCACCTGGCTGCGCAGGTTCAGGAATTGTCGTAAGGAGAATCGATGGCCTCCCGTGCCGTCTTCCTCAGGAAAGCATCGCCGTGCACGCTGCCCTACCCCTTACGCGATTCCCTGACCCGGTCTAGCCTGTGTCGCGGCCTGCGATGGAGTGTGAGGACGCCACGTTATAGAGGTACTTCGCTTTACTAAGCGCAACAATGGCGGTTTCAGGTGAGACCGGAGCCTGTCGGTACCCTGCCCCGTTGGTTACTCTTGCCTCAATACATATGTTGTGAAATTACTCGTGTAGATTCAAGAGATTACAGGAGGGCCTTCATCGGGCCGGCTGGTGCGCAAGTCGCGCCGCTCGTCGCTCGGAATTGGCTGCCGGTCCTACTCTCGCGGGTAAATCGGCGAGACTGACGGTTACCCGCCCCTGAGTTTCCGCCGCTGACATACCATCCGAAGCCGGGTGCCCCCGGTCCCTTGCACTTGGGGACCGGGGTTCGCACGATTCCGCCGACCCGCTAACTCGCGGGTGCCCCCGGTCTCGATTTTGAGACCGGGGATACCACGGACGCCATTTCCCTAACTCGTCGACTCACCGTCTTCAAAAATCTCCTCAATCGGCCTCTCGAACAATCGCGCCAGCTTGAACGCCGGGTGCCGGGTACCGGGTGCCGGGTACCGGGTGCCGGGTACCGGGTGCCCCCGGTCCCTTGCACTTGGGGACCGGGGTTCGCACGATTCCGCCGACCCGCTAACTCGCGGGTGCCCCCGGTCTCGATTTTGAGACCGGGGATACCACGGACGCCATTTCCCTAACTCGTCGACTCGCTGTCTTCAAAAATCTCCTCAATCGGCCTCTCAAACAATCGCGCCAGTTTGAACGCCAGCGGCAAACTGGGATCGAACTTCCCCGTCTCGATCGCATTGACCGACTGCCGCGACACCTCCAGCCGCTGGGCCAAATCTCCCTGCGACCAGTCCCTCTCCGCGCGCAACACCTTCAGCCGGTTTTTCATCGGTACCTCAACCTGACCACCGGATACGAGACCACAACGAACAGCCAGAAAATCGGATAGACATAAACCAGATCGAGGTGCGGCGCTCGGGCAAAGTCTTCGAGATACCCCCAGATCGTCGTAGTGGCCAGAGTTCCGCCAATGCCGCCCAGGAGAGATTGCACCAGCAGATTGCGCTGGAACTCGTCTTTCTCTGCGGCCAGGAATCTGCCCATCTCCACGAGCAGCCACAGAATCGGAAGCGCAGGCAGCACGGCTACGGCATAAGCCGGTAGGCCCTTCAAATGCCAAAGGCGAAACGCGGCGGTGGCGCCAATTGCAAGCACCACAACCAACAAGGCGCTTATCACGCAGGAGCGCACCCACCGGCGTTGCTCGGGACTATCGATCGTGCAGAACATTGTAAGTCTCCTTTACAAACTGACAAGGAAACATTACATCAAATCGCAAAAGCTGTCAAGTGTCATTGACAATTTTCGGAGGAATTCCCGCCGGGCTCGGAACATGTCAAGACCCCTCGCTCAAGATAAATCCGTCCGCCGCCCGTAACTCCTTCATTCTCTGATCTCTGCCCTCGGGTCTCTTTTTTCCCAAGTTTGCCGATTAATTCTTCGCCTTGGTTACACTGGTCTCATATGCTGCCAATCTGCCAACTCGCCAACACGCTTCGGCGTGGCCGACCCGCCATCGCGCTCCAAAACCCTGGGACCGCCCGACAGCATGAAATTCGGCTCGCCGACACCGTCCGTCATTTGCACCGAAACGTGGAAAAAGCGCGCACGGGAAAATGCGAAAAATAATTAAACAAAAAAATTGGCACTTTTCGCCAAAGTTTCGCCAACTAACTGGTTTAGAATCAGTAAAACGCGCTCTGAGAAGTCGGAAAAATGCACCGGATTACGTCGCGTCTTAGACAAACAACTCTTTTAGAATCAATACACATTCAACCAGAATGCGCCTTGCGCTGCAATATCCATAACTGATTCACTCGATTCACTTTGTTCGCTTTCTCACTCATCCACGAGCCACCGTCCACCGTCCACCGCCCACTGTCCGCTGTTACTCTCAATCCGTGAGCTTCCAGGACTTCCTCGGCAACGCGGCCACCGTCACGCACCTGCGCGAAAGCATTCGCTCCGGCCGCTTCCCGCACTCCATGATCCTGGCCGGCCCTCGCGGCGCGGGCAAGTACACGCTCGCCCTCATGCTCGCCCAGGCCGTCAATTGCCTCAACCCCACTGAATCAGACGGCCTGCCCGACTTCTGCGGCGTCTGCTCCAACTGCCTCCGCATCGCCGCCTCCGCCAATCTCGAAACGCTGGTCGATGAAGCCGTCGACGCCCGCGACGATCTGCGTGAAACCGACAAACGCGAGACGCGCATCCTCATCCAGACGCACCCTGACGTGCTGGTGATTCCACCCGACCCGCCGCAGCTGATGATCAAGCTCGGCCAGGTCCGACAAGCCATTCACGTCGCCTTCTACCGCCCGCCCGTCGAGGCCCACCGCGCTTTCACCATCTTCACGTCGTCCGCATTCATGAAGGAGGCTGCCAACAGCCTGCTCAAGCTGCTTGAGGAACCGCCGGATCACACTTCGCTGATCTTGCTCACTGAGAATCCGCAAGAACTCCTGCCCACGATTCGTTCTCGCGCGCTCATTCATCGTCTCGGCGCGATTCCCGCCGCCGACCTGGAATCTCTTCTCGCACACCGCCGCCCCGAACTCAAATCGCAGGAACGCGCCCTCGTCGCGCGCCTCGCCATGGGCGCCGTCGGCCGCGCCCTCGCGCTCGATCTCGCCGCCTACCTCATCAGCCGCGAAGACGCGCTGATCATTCTCCGTACCGCGATTCGAGAACCTGACTATTCCTCCCTCTTCCACGCCACTGAAAGCTATCGCGCCGGCGCCGACGGCCAGGAGAAGACCGTCAATCTCCTCCGCGCTCTCTCCAGCCTCGTTGAAGACCTTCTCCTCATCGTGGCCGGTACACCCTCGCTCATCCGCAACATCGACATTGCCGCTGAGTTAACCCGCCTGTCTGAAGGCCTCTCCATCGACTGGATCGACTCCGCCGCTCGCGCCCTCGTCCAGGTGGAGCAAGGTATGCGCCGCAACCTTTTGCGTTCGCTCTCGATTGATGCCATGGCCGTCAGCCTCGCCGCTGACATCGCCCTCTAGCCGCCGCCCACGATTCACGATCCACGGTTCCTTTTGCTCGGTTCACCGTTCACCGCCCGCCGTCCACCATCTCTCCGCTTGACGCTCCGTCGGAATGGCCGCAGAATGAAAGAGCAACCCCCAATCGGCACTTCGCATCTTTTTGAGTAACGAGTTCTCCCATTGAGTCCAGGGACAGCGGGAATCGCACATCCCGACGTTGCAGGGTTGCCTTCTGTTTGGGCGTCGGAGCCCGGTCCTTGGCTCTTGATTTTCAGCCGGGCCGTTTGTGCCGGCTGGTTGACGCAGTTTTCCAGGGCGATTTGTCCCTGCGGTTGTTTGAGTTTTCAGTTTGTGTTCTTCGCGGAGGATTCTTCCCCATGAGTTCGCCATCGGTTTTGCCTGAATCGCGCGTCTTCGAGCCCGGCCAGTTTCCAGCGCGAAAAAGGAAAAATCTCCCCGCTCCGCTACCCTTCCGTTTTCCCGCGCAGACGGTCGAAAGCAGCGCGCCCAATCGCCACGCGGAGCTTTTCTATCTGCAAAAGCAGATTCAGTCGCAGACACCAATGGTGATTGTGCTTGAAGACGGCGAGCGCGTGGATGGTTGCATCGAATGGTACGACCGCAACTCGCTCAAAATCCGCGGCAAGACCAAGACTCTCGTCTTCAAGTCCGCCATCAAGTACATGTACAAGCTCGGCGACAACGGCTAGTGACAACCTCAATTAGCTGTCATCCTGAGCCCGGCAAAGGATCTGCGGTTGCTTTTCGCAATCTTCCCTCCGCACGAAAAAGGGGTGCCCCATCCAAGCTCCGCTTGGGTGGGATAGCACAAACCCAAATCCCGGCACTGTCATCCTGAGCGGAGTTTGGCTCGTTTTTTGAGCCAAACGCAGTCGAAAGCCTGCCCTGAGCGGAGATCGCGAAGCGATCGGAGTCGAATGGGGACCTGCATTTCGGGCTTCCACTTATGGAGCGCACTTCGGGGACACCGCACTAGAAGCTAAGAGCTGGTTGCTGCCTTTTCCAGCCGGTCCCGAATCGCCACTCCTATCCCTTCCGCCGCAGGCAGTGGGCACAGAATCACCGTGCAACCCGCCGCATCGAGTGCCCGCAATCCCGCATAAAGCCCATGCGCCAGCGTTTCCGGCTCATGCCACCTGCCCCACTCAAAAACAAGCGCCGGCTCAATTTCCTGCGGCGTCATCATCCCCTCCGGTAACATCACGCCCACGCGCTCGCCGTGTTCTGTGCTCGCTGCCGCAGCCAGCCGCGCACCCAACTCTTCGCCTTTCGCTTCCACCAGCACCACCCGAGCACGCGGCGCATAGTGCTTCAGCCCTACTCCCGGCGAAGGCATTGCCTCTCTCGGCGTCTCCAGCAACGGCTCGCGGCTCTTGAATGGCGCCACCGGCCCGGCGATCTCCGCAATCTGCTCCACCGTCACTGCGCCCGGTCGATAGATCGTCATCGGCGTGGTCGTTGGATCAAGCACCGTCGATTCCACGCCGCGCATCGTCGGTCCAGCATCGATCACCGCGTCAATGCGCCCATCCAGATCGTCCAGAACGTGCTTGGGCGTTGTCGGGCTCACGTGCCCAAAGCGGTTCGCGCTCGGCGCGGCAACCGGAACCCCCGCGCGCCGGATCAATTCCATCGCCACCGGGTGAGCCGGCATGCGTACGCCCACCAGCGGCCTTCCCGCCGTCACCGCGTCCGGCACGGCACGCGTCCTCTTGAGCAGCAACGTCAGCGGCCCCGGCCAAAATGCTTCCATCAGTCGCCGCGCCGCTTCCGGAATCTCTTCGACTAGTTCGTCGAGCATCTTTCCGGGCGCCACATGCACAATCACCGGATCCCACGCGGGCCTGGACTTCGCCTCAAAAATCCTCTCCACCGCTGCCCGGTCCAGCGCATTCGCCCCAAGCCCGTACACAGTCTCCGTCGGCAGCGCCACCAATCCGCCGCCGCGCAGAATCTCCGCCGCGCGCTCCAGAGCTTCCCGCGCTTCCTGGGTTTCCAGATTGTTCGCATCCACCTTGAGCCGCAGCGTCTTCACTCTTCTATTCTCGCCTCTGCCAACCACTCTGGCCACTCTCAACTGCGCTCGACTCATTCCTTCGCTTCTTCACTCCTTCACTTCTTCTATACTCACCTTGAACATGCCCATCGAAACCGAGATCAAATTCCGCGTCCCTAATCTCTCCGCTCTCGCCGAACGGCTTGATTCCGCCGGCTTTCACCTCGAAACTCCGCGCAGCTTCGAGTCCAACATTCTTTACGACACGCCCGATCGCCAGATGCGCGCCCGCACCGAAATCCTTCGCATCCGCAGTTACGCCGGCCATTGGACGCTCACTCACAAGCGAATTCCCAGCCTCTCTGCCTCCGGCCCTGGTCATCCCGATAGCGATCGTCATAAGCATCGCGTTGAAACCGAGACCTCGGTCGCCCATGGCGAGGCGCTCGCCGAGCTCTTTCTCTCTCTTGGCCTTGTCGCTGCGTTTCGTTATGAGAAATGGCGCACCGAGTGGACCGACGGCGAGGGTCACTGCGTCATCGATGAAACGCCCATCGGCAACTACGCCGAGCTCGAAGGCTCTTCCGATTGGATCGACCGCGCGGCCACCCGTCTCGGCGTCGATTCCTCCAGCTACATCACCCTCAGCTACGGTCGTCTCTTTGACCAGTGGCGCATTGAGCACCGCAGCACGGTTGAAGATCTCACCTTTTCCGCCATCGCCGCCTCTGCGCGATAGCGCGCCGAGCCGCTTGCCCAGTTCGACCCGCTCAATCCCTGCCACTTTGCACGGCTCTCCCCGCGTCCCTGCAGTCGCGCCGCTCCATTACCCCCATCGCCATCAATCGGTTAGCCATTTCCTACGGTGTCCATCCTTTCGCACTCCCCCGAAAGCGTCATAGCAAGTCCCATAACAGCAACGAGATCGCTTAAAATAGACCTTTGGGAGCCGATTGTTTGCTATGCTGCAAGCCTCGAGGGAAACTACCATCCCGGATGTAATCAATCTGAACGTTGCGCTCCTCGGACCGGACGAACAACGACGCAAGGTTGTCGCCAGCGCTGTCTCCAAGCATCCTGGACTCAAGCTCCACGAATTCTCGTCTTTCCCACCCAGGCTTGACGATTTGCCTCAGCGGCTCGCTCAAGCCTACGAAGTTGTCATCATCGACGTGGACAGCGAGCCGGATTACGCCTTCGCCCTCGTCGAAAGCCTCTGTGCCAGCGGACGCGCCTACGTCATGGCCTACTCGGCAAACGCCGATATGAAGCGCGCCGTCCAGTTCATGCGCGCAGGTGTCCGCGAATTCTTCACCCTGCCCATTGATGCCAATGAAGTTTCAGCTGCTCTCACTCGCGCTTCGGTGCCCCGCGTCGCGCCCCCGCCCCACGAAGATGGTAAGAAGACCGGCAAATTATTTGTCTTCCTCGGCTCCAAGGGTGGCTGCGGCGTGACGACTCTGGCGTCGAATTTTGCCCTCGCGTTGGCGCTTGAGAGTGAAAACACCTCGCTCCTCATCGATCTCGGCCAGCCGCTCGGCGACGTGGCCATCAACCTCGGCATCAAAACCGAGTACTCCGTTGTCACGGCTCTCGAGAATCCCAGTCGAGTGGATGCGAATCTGCTCTCCACGCTGGTCTCCAAGCATAGCTCGGGGCTCTCTGTTCTTCCTGCGGCCACGGATCTGTCTGACGTGCGGGCCACTAAGGAGGCCGTTGACAAGCTGCTAACGGTCACGCGGGATATCTACGATTATGTCGTTGTCGATATCGGATCGAGGATCGATCTGATGGACTCGCTGTTGTTTGAGGATTCCTCCACCGTCTTTCTCGTTACTCAGGTGGGAATCTCTGAAATGCGCACGGCCAACCGCATGATCCTGAAGTATTTTGCCAAGCGCGACGAGAACCTGCAAATTGTCGTCAATCGCTACAAATCAAGCGACGCGCTCTTTGATGAAGCCCAGGTCGTTAAGGCTCTGACCCGGCAAGCGAATTGGAAAATTCCCGACGACTATGCAGCCGCGCGCAGAACCCGCGAGACAGCAACTCCCATGGTGATGGTCGACTCCACCATCTCGCAAACCATCCGAACCATGGCCAAATCGGCCGCAGGCCTGCTCGCCGAGAGAAACGAAAAAAGAGGCTTCTTCAGCTTCCTGCGCTAGGTTTTCTCGGCTAAGAAAGGCAGCGCCACCTAAACCAAGAAGGTGGCGCCTCTGTTCTCTGCTCTTACGCTCCGTGGCACTTCTTGTATTTCTTGCCGCTGCCGCACGGGCATGGATCGTTGCGGCCCACCTTGTCGCCCGTCCGCCGCTGCGCAGTTTCGCTTGAATCCCCGCCGCCTTGCCTGCTGGCCACCGCGAGTTCCCGCTCTTTTTTCCGGTGGAATTCCTTCTCCAGCTCGTCGATGGTCGTCGAGGGTTTGCGCGTATGAATCTCGATCTCCCGCGGCGCGCCGTCGCCAGCAATCGGGCGCGCGGCGCTGGCCACCGGCGGCGCATTCGGCACCGTGCCGCGCGGTCGCGGCGCCGCATCCACCGGCTGACCGTCCGGCCCTAGTATCTGCATCCGGAAAAGGAACCGTACTGTGTCTTCCTGGAACTTCAGCATCATGGCTTCAAACAAGTCGAAGGACTCGCGCTTGTATTCCACCAAAGGATCGCGCTGCGCGTAGCCGCGCAGATTAATTCCCTCTTTCAGGTGATCCATCGAGAGCAGGTGATCCTTCCACAGCCCGTCGATGACACTCAGCATCACCATGCGCTCGTGGTGGCGCATCGTGGCCACTCCCAGAATCTTCTCCTTGGCCTCGTAGCCTTCGGCCAGCTTGGCAAAGATCTCCTCACCCAGCTCGTGCCGGCTCAGCGTCTCTGGCTTGATGCCGGATGCCGCAAGATTAAATCCGAAGTGGTCGACGAGTTTCTCGCCCAGGCCCTTCAGGTCCCACTGATCCTGCCGCATGCGCTCGCCGGCATATTCATCCAGAAGGTTGCTCAGGATCCCGCCGACATAATCCTCCAGAATCATCTCGCGCTGCTCGACGCCTTCGAGCAATTGCCGCCGCAGGCCATACACCGCCTCGCGCTGCTTGTTCATTACGTCGTCGTATTCCAGCAGATGCTTGCGCGCTTCGAAATTCTGCGCTTCCACCGCCTTTTGCGCGCCTTCGATGCGCTTGGTGATCATGCGCGACTCGATCGCTTCGTCCTCGACCATTACCTTCTGCATCACGGAGCCTGCAAATCCGCGTGCAAAGATGCGGATCAGGTCATCCTCGAGCGAAAGATAAAACCGTGACTCTCCGGGATCGCCCTGGCGTCCGGCACGTCCGCGCAACTGATTGTCAATGCGCCGCGATTCGTGACGCTCGGTGCCCAGGATGAATAACCCTCCGGCCGCGATCACTGCTTCATGCTCCGTCTGCGCTGCGGCCGCGTGCGACGCGTTCGCCTCCGCCCAATCTCCATCGGAGACCTCGAACTCCTGTCCCTGGTAGTAAAAGCGCTGGAATCCCGCCGGCGCCATGGGATTGATCGCGCCCTCTGCCACGCTGATTGCCCGCGCCTTGCTCTTCTTCACCAGCTCCTGCCGGGTCATGAACTCCGCGTTGCCGCCCAGCAGAATATCGGTGCCGCGCCCGGCCATGTTGGTGGCGATCGTCACCATCCCTGACCGCCCCGCCTGCGCCACAATTTCCGCCTCGCGCTCGTGGAACTTCGCGTTTAGCACCACATGGCGCACGCCTTTTTTCTGCAAAATGGCCGACAGCCGCTCCGACTTTTCAATCGAAGTCGTTCCCACCAGCGCCGGCTGCCCCTTTGCATGCAGCTCGGCGATGTTTTCCGCTACGGCTTTGTACTTTTCCTTTTCCGTGCGGAACACCACATCTGGATTTTCCAATCGCAGTAGCGGTTTGTTTGTCGGAATCACCACGATCTCCAGCTTGTAGATCTTTTCGAACTCGGCAGCTTCAGTCTCCGCTGTTCCCGTCATGCCGCTCAGTTTTTGATAAAGGCGAAAATAGTTCTGAAACGTAATCGTGGCCAGCGTCTGGTCTTCCTTGCGGATATTCACGCCTTCCTTGGCCTCGATCGATTGATGCAGTCCGTCGCTCCAGCGCCGGCCCGGCATCAACCGGCCCGTGAACGTATCCACGATAATGACTTCGCCGTCTTTCACCACGTAGTCCACGTCGCGCTTGTAAAGCGCGTGCGCCTTGATCGCCGTCTCCACGTAGTGCTTCAGGTCCCAGTTTTCCGCGTCCGCGATATTGCCAATGCCCAGCGCCTTTTCGATCGTCTCCCACCCGGAGTCCGTCACGCCGATGGTCCGCTGCTTCTCATCGACGAAATAATCGCCGCTCATGTATTTCTCGCCCTCGGCGAGCCGGATCCCCAGTTCCTGCTGGCGCTGCGTGTCGCTCCATTCCACCTCCTCGCCCATCTCCAGTTGCGGAATGATGTGCCGCACGCGCGCGTATTTATCCGTCGTCTGCTCCGTCGGCCCTGAAATGATGAGCGGTGTCCGCGCCTCGTCGATCAGAATTGAGTCCACTTCGTCCACGATGGCGTAGTAATGCCCGCGCTGCACGCAATCCTTGATCTCGAACTTCATGTTGTCGCGCAGGTAGTCAAATCCGAACTCGTTGTTCGTGCCGTAGGTAATGTCGGCGCCGTAAGCGGCGCGGCGCTCGTCGTCGCTCAAGTCGTGAACAATCACGCCGACGGTGAGCCCGAGGAACTCGTAGATCTTGCCCATCCACTCGGCGTCGCGCTTGGCCAGGTAGTCGTTCACCGTAACCACATGAACACCATGGCCGGCCAATGCATTCAAATAGCAGGCAAGCGTTGCAACAAGCGTCTTGCCCTCGCCGGTCTTCATCTCCGAAATCTTGCCCTGGTGCAGCACCGCACCGCCGATCAATTGCACGTCGAAGTGCCGCATCTGCACTGCGCGCCAGCCCGCCTCGCGCACCACCGCGAAAGCCTCGGGAAGAATCTCGTCGAGCGCCTCCTTCTCGGCTTCTTTTTTCTCGTCTGCGTCCGTAATCCCTTCGAGCCGCGCCGCTATCCGCGCCTTGAACTCGGCTGTCTTCGCTCTTAGCTCTTCATCCGAGAGCTTCTTGGTCTCCGGCTCCAGCACGCTGACCTGCCCCACAATGGGCGTCAGGCGCTTGATGGCACGCTCGTTCGCTGTACCGAAGATTTTGGCTAAAAACTTATCTAAAAACACAGTGTTCTCCGCTCTTTAGTGTAAATGGCTGGGGTTAAATCGCGATGAGCATCCGCCCTGGCTCCGAGTCGCCTGCAGACCAGCAAAAAGCCCCCGGCAGTTTCGCCGAGGGCTTTTTCTTCTGGTCTTGGAGGCGATTAGTTACTGAACAACAAAACTCCCGCAGCCTTCTCCTCGGTTGCGCTCTCGTCCGCGCTTACCGGCCGATAGAACAACTGGTTTTGGTCGAGATAGACCTCGAGAAACGCCGGCCGCTCTTGGATCTGCCCGGCGATCAACGCCTCCGACAGCGGATCTTCGATGTACCGCTGCAACGCGCGCCGCAACGGACGTGCGCCGTAGCTGCGGTCGACCAGCGTCTTGTCGAGAATCCACTTCTTCGCGTCGTCGTTCACTGAAATCGTGATCGATTTCTGCGCCAGGTTGGCGTTCAACTGCTGCACCATCAGTTCCACAATCTGGATCAGGTCGGCATCGTTGAGCGACTGGAAGAGAATCACTTCGTCGAGACGATTCAGGAATTCGGGGTTGAAGGTTTTCTTCACCTCGTTCTTCACCAGCTCCTCGACCTTATCGCTCACAATGTCCTCGCGGTCGCTCTGGAAGCCCAGTCCCTGCTTCTTCATCAGGTGTCGCGCACCGATGTTCGAGGTCATGATGACAATGGTGTTCTTGAAGTCGACGGTGTTACCCAGGCCGTCGGTCAACTGGCCATCCTCGAACACCTGCAACAGAATGTTGAACACATCCGGGTGCGCCTTCTCAATCTCGTCCAGCAGCACGACCGAGTATGGCGAGCGCTTCACACGCTCGGTCAACTGGCCGCCCTCCTCGTAGCCCACGTAGCCCGGAGGCGAGCCAATCAACTTCGACACCGAATGCTTTTCCATGAACTCCGACATATCGAAGCGGATCAAAGCCTTGTCCGATCCGAAGAGGAAGTTGGCCAGCGTCCGCGCCATCTCCGTCTTTCCCACGCCGGTTGGTCCGAGGAACAAGAAGCTTCCGATCGGCCTGTGCGGAGATTTCAATCCCGCTCTCGACCGCCGGATCGCGCGAGCCAGCGCCGAAATCGCCTTTTCCTGCGAGATCACGCGCTTGTGCAGCTCTTCTTCCACACGCAGCAGCTTCTGCGTCTCTTCTTCCTTGATGCTGGTCACGGGCACGCCCGTCCACCGGCTCACGACATCCTCGATGTCCTCGCGGCCTACAATCCCTGCCGCCGAATCGTCGAGGTGGTACTTGTCGCGAAGCGCCCGGAGGTTCTCGCGTTCCTTGCGTTCCTCGTCTGAGTAAAAACGCGCCTTCTCAAATTCATGGTTCGCAATCGCCGAATCCATGCGATGCACGATGAACTTGATGCGCTTCTGCACCTCGGTGATCTCTTCCGGCAGCGAGGTTTGGCGCAGCTTCACGCGCGCCCCCGCTTCATCGATCAAGTCGATGGCCTTATCAGGCAAAAAGCGATCGGGAATGTAGCGACTCGAGTGCGAGACAGCGAACTCCACCGCGGCATCCGTATAGCTGACCGCGTGAAACTTCTCGTAGCGGTCCTTGATGCCCATGATGATCTTGATCGCCTCAGCCTCGTTTGGCGGCGGCACCTTCACGGCCTGGAAGCGCCGTTCCAGCGAGCGGTCCTTCTCGATCGACTTGCGGTATTCCGCGGGAGTCGTCGCGCCGATGCATTGAATCTCGCCGCGCGACAGCGCCGGCTTCAGGATGTTTGCCGCATCCAGCGATCCTTCAGCCGATCCCGCGCCCACCAGCGTATGCAGCTCGTCAATGAACACAATCGAGTTCTGGCTCTCCATCAGTTCCTTCATGATGGTCTTCAGCCGCTCCTCGAACTGGCCGCGATATTTCGTTCCGGCCACGATCAGCGAAAGATCCAGCGCCAGCACGCGCTTGTCCGCCAGAAAGCTCGGCACTTCGCCGTCGGCTATCTTCTGCGCAAGGCCCTCGACGATCGCGGTCTTGCCCACGCCGGGCTCGCCAATCAGCACCGGATTGTTCTTGGTGCGCCGGCAAAGAATCTGTATCGACCGTTCCAGCTCGCCCTCGCGCCCTACCAACGGATCGAGCTGTCCATCCATCGCCGCCTGTGTCAGGTCGCGGCTGAACTCCGCCAGCAGGCTTGACTCACGTTGCCGCTGCTGCGGAGGAGCCTTCTCCTGCGTCACGCGCGCCAGCTCGTCGCGAATCTGCGTCAACTTCAGCCCACGCTCCTGCAAAATCTCTGAGGCAAAGCACTTCTCTTCCCTCAGCAGTCCCAGCAGCAGATGTTCCGTACCAATATGTTTGTGCCCCAGCCGCTCCGCTTCCTCTGCGGCGTATGCGAGCACCCGCTTGCACTCGTTCGAGAGCGGCAGGTCGACGCTTGTCGACACCTTCTCGCGGATGGTGGTGTGCGCTTCAATTTGCTTCCGGATCGACTCTACTGAGGCGTGCGAACGCAGGAAACGGTTGGTTAACGCCTTGTCTTCGCGTAGCAGCCCCAGCAGTAAATGCTCGGTCTCGATATAAGGCGAGCCGAATTGGCTGGCCTCGTACCGCGCGAAGAAGATCACGCGCCGCGCCTTCTCCGTATACCGCTCGAACATGATGTGCTCCCTGATCTGGATGCCCGCTTGCAATAGCCGTTCGGTTGTTTCCCGCCTCGGCCCAACCCGCGCTCACCCTTCCGTTGCTTCGCCGCCGGAGCCTCTTGAAAGATATCGCCGTGCTCCGAACAGCTCTTTTGGATGGTCTCGTGCTCCCATCGAACCCTGCGTCAACCGGCTCTCGTTCCGCCCGCCGACTCCCACCCCGACCTCTCAAAAGCCTGAACTGAAGAAGTGCTTTCCAGGCCCGTACTTAGTAAGACTCAAAACGATGCAAAAATGCTGCTTTTTCTAGTGAATATGTCCAGCTTGCGTTGCCTTTTGCCCCGCGTCTGTGACCGGGATCAGCCTTCCATTTTCGAGCTTCAGAGTCCGTCCGCAGCGCATTGCCAAATCCATGTTGTGCGTAACCACAATCGATGTCAGTCCGTGACTCCCATGCAAGCGCTCAATCAGGTCAAACACCCTTCCCGCCGTCACGCCGTCCAGGTCGCCGGTCGGCTCATCGGCCAGCAACAGCCTGGGCCCGCAAACCAGCGCTCGTGCCAGTGCCACGCGCTGCTGCTCGCCCCCAGAAAGCTCCCCTGGCCGATGGTCGCCGCGATCTTCCAATCCCACTTCGCTCAGCCACTTCTCCGCCGTCCGCAAAGCCTCGTTTTTCCGCGCTCCTCGCGCCAGCAGCGGCATTGCCACATTTTCCAGGGCCGTAAACTCCGGCAGCAAATAATGGAACTGCCAGACGTACCCAATCTCGCGATTTCGAAACGCCGCCGCCTCTTTCGCGCTCAGTTTCGCCACGTTGGTTGAGGCGCAGTATACAGTTCCCGTGGAAGGCGCATCAAGCGCGCCCAGAATGTGTAAAAGTGTGCTCTTTCCTGCACCCGATTGGCCGACAATCGCAATGATTTCCCCGGCCTTCACTTCGAGGTTCAGATCCTGGAACAAATGCAGCGCGCCACGCGCAGTCTGGTAGGTCTTGCTGAGGCCCTGCACTTGAATCACCGGAGATTTGTCGGCGTTCGATCCGCCCACTCGCGACTCCGGGTCCCGCGTTGCACGGGATGCCTGGGGAGCAGCCGTTGAAGGGGTTTGAATCATCCGGTTAACCTTCATTTTACAGGACTCCGGCCGACCGCGGCACATCCCCCAAACCGGGCATCGGCGGGGTACCAGCGATGCCACGTCGGAGAGTTACCACAGTGCCCGGCGTGCTTGATCCGCCAGCTCGTGGCCGGCCTCCAGTTAACTCCGCTAGCTCCGCCAACCCCGCTAACTCCACTGGCCCTCCTCTTGCTATCATCGAAGCAAAGGCGGGTGCCCCGTTCAAGCTTCGCTTGGGCGGGTTCATTCTTCGATACCGCCGCCATCATTCCTCATCCTCATGACCACAGCTTCCCAAGCCGCCTCGCCTTCTGACCTCGCCGTCAATCCCGCACCGCACACACTTCATGCACCCGCTCCAGGCGTCACGGCCACGCTCATCCATGACCTGCGCGAATTCTTCAAGGTCAAAGTCGTTGGGCTCGTCCTCGTCACCGGTTGGGGCGGCTTCTATCTGGGATCGATGCAGTCCGGCATCTCCACTCTCCAGCGCGGCCTGCTTGATACGCTCCTCGGCATCGGCCTCATCTCCGCCGGCGCAGGCGCCCTCAACCAGGCACTCGAGCGCTCTTCCGACGCGCGCATGAAGCGCACCGCCGACCGCCCCCTCGCGTCGGGCCGCTGGCCGCTCTCCATCGGAATTCTCGGCGGCCTTGCCACCGTGGCTCTCGGAGCGGTCTGGCTCGCGCTGCGCACCAACCTGCTCACCGTCTCGCTCGCGCTTCTCACCGCCTTCACCTACGTCGCCATCTATACGCCGCTCAAGCGCGTTACCAGCATGGCGACTTTCGTCGGCGCATTTCCCGGCGCCATGGGTCCACTGCTCGGCTGGACCGCCGCCCGCGGCCGCATCGAGTGGCCCGGCGTCGCGCTCTTCGCCATCCTTTTCGTCTGGCAGTTCCCGCATTTCATGTCCATTGCCTGGCTCTACCGCGACGACTACGGCCGCGCCGGCATTCGCATGTTGCCCGTCGTCCAACCTGACGGATGGTCCACAGTTGTCGAAGCCCTCTTCTACGCCGTGCTCATGATTCCCGTCTCGCTCGCGCCCTGGTGGCTCGGCGTCACCAGCACTGCCTACTTTTTTGCCGCTGTTCCGCTGGGGCTTGTCTATCTCGCCTACACCATCCGCTTCGCCCGCATCCTTCGCGCCAAGTCTGAAGACGAAAGCCGCAAGCTGGCCCGAGATCTGCTCAAGGTGAGCGTTATCTACCTGCCCCTGCTCTTCACCACGCTCATGCTCTGCGCCCGCGCAAGAGGTTAGCGCGCATGACCATCGCCGCATCCACTTCCGCTCCCCGTTCCTCCACCGGCCCCGCCATCGCGGCCATCCTCTTAATCAGCGCTGCCGCCTCGCTCTTTCTTTTCTGGCTCATCTATATTCATCCAGCCGCGGCCACCAGTTCTCAATACGCTTTCCTGCCCGCCATGAACGCAGTCTTCAACGGCCTCGCCGCCACCGCGCTCCTCATCGGTTACACTTTCGTCCGCGCACACAAGATCAAGCAACACCGCGCCTCGATGATCACGGCATTTGTCTTCTCCACTCTTTTTCTCGTCGGCTATATCGCCCACCACGCGCTCCACGGTGACGTCCGCTATCCGCTCCACGCCGACTACCGCACGTTCTATCTCTCGCTCCTCGCCAGCCACATCATCCTGGCCGTCGTCGCCCTGCCCCTCATCCTCGTCACATTTTTCTTCTCGCTCTCCGGCCGCATCCCGCAGCACCGCCGCATCGCACGCTGGACCTTTCCCATCTGGCTCTACGTCTCTGTCACCGGCGTCATCACCTACGTCATGCTCCGCCTCGCACTCGGAAGCTAAAATCCGTGCAATCGAAAGCCATGCCCTCAATTCCGCCGATCCCCGACACTAACCATCCCGCCCAACCCGACGACGGCACGCGGCAGCTTCTTCAATGGGGTGGCTCAATGGTCGGCACAGGCTTGCTGGCCGTCGTCCTGCTGGTCACCGTCCTCGGCGGCTACTCGCGCCTCGGCGCCAGCACCAATACCGGATGGTTCGCACTCATCGTCGCGCTCATGTGCATTCCCTTCGGACTCATGCTCCTCGCCCTCGGACTCGCCAAGTGGTTCAAGAACCGTCGCGAATCCGGCGCCGCCCGCTAGCACCGCCCTCGCCCGGCCCCGCGAGCGATAATCAACGCAGAGCAATCACGATCGCGAGCATGTCGCTCGTTAATCGGGACGATTGAGACCTTGCCCTTTTGCCGGAAAGGCTTCTTGAAAATCTCACTGTCACTCGATCCTCCCCGAACCCTCAACCTCCCTCTGCTGCTCTCCGGCTCCGCGGTCCTCGCACTTTCACTCGCCACCTTCGCGCCCCACTCATTCGGGCAGCCGCCTCCGGCTCCGGAATCATCTCCCGCAGCCCAATCGCCTCAACCCGCACCGCTCGCAATCGATTCGGATCACGACGGCATCAGCGACGCCCTCGAGCAATCTCTATTAGTGCAATTCGCTCCGAAGTTTCTCGTCGGCGCGCATGATTGCTCCAACATTCCCGCCGAATTTCAGCCCGGCGATGCCACTCCGCTGGTGGAATCCGAAAATGGAACCATCTATGGCCAGGTGTTTCCCGCAAAGGATCCCATCGACGGCACGCCCGCTGCGGAAATTCACTACTACCATCTCTGGCGCATCGACTGCGGACCGCACGGCCATCCACTTGATACCGAGCACGTCTCCGTTCTCGTCCGCGCCTCCAAACCCAATCTCACCTCCGCCACCTGGAAGGCTCTTTACTGGTACGCCGCCGCTCATGAGAACACCGTCTGCGATGTAAGTCAGATCGCTCACGCATCCACTCTACACGCCGAAGACACCGGCCCCAGCATCTGGATCTCTCCCGGCAAGCATGCTTCCTATCTCAATCAAGCGCTCTGCGAAAAAGGTTGCGGAGCCGATCGCTGCGAAAACATGACGCCCCTCGCTCCCGCCAAACTCGTCAACCTCGGCGAGCCCGGCTACCCGATGAACGGCTCCGTGTTCATCGGCTCATCCGCATGGCCGCTCTTGGCCAAAATGTCTGAAACAAACTTTCCGGCCCCGGCTCTTGCGCGGCTCGGCGAACTTCCCGATTCCGAGATTGCATGGTTCAATCAGGGCAAGCATCCCAAGCAAGGAATCATCGCGATCAGCGGCATGACGGGCCGCGATGCGCTGTCAGGAATCTCCACCGCGTCCAGCGCCGCGGACAACTCCCTCTCCATCGCTCAAGACTCCAGCGGCAACGCCCTCCACAAGAGCTATCGCCACACGCGCCACGCGCTCGGCGCTACCGCGCAACACGTCGGCAAAGCCCTCGGCATCGCGCCTCACCCCACCCCACCCAAGCCGCCGCCTGAAACGAAGACGCCCTAGCGCTTGAAGAACGCCAGCAGTTCGGCGTTAACCGTCTCCGCTTGTGTCGTGATCATGCCGTGCGGGAAGTCTTTGTAGGTTTTCAGCGTTCCATTCTTCAGTAACTTTGCCGTCAGCGGGCCGGACGCGACATACGGAACGATCTGGTCGTCTTCGCTATGCATCACCAGCACCGGAACAGTAATCTTCTTCAAGTCCTCTGTGAAATCGGTCTGCGAAAAGGCCACAATGCCGTCGTAATGCGCCTTGGCGCCGCCCATCATCCCCTGGCGCCACCAATTCTGGATCGCGGACTCCAGGGATTTCACGCCCGGCCGATTGAAGCCATAGAAAGGTCCGCTCGGCACATCGCGATAGAACTGCGAGCGATTGGCCGCCAGTTGCGCCTGCAGATCGTCAAACACTGCTTTGGGAAGTCCCAGCGGATTGGCCGCAGTCTTCAACATCAGCGGCGGCACCGCGCTGATCAGCGCTGCCTTGGCTACGCGGCTTTCGCCATGCCTCCCCAGATAGCGCGTCACTTCGCCTCCACCCGTCGAGTGTCCCACGTGAATCGCGTTTTTCAGATCCAGATGCGCCGTCAGAGCAGCCAGGTCGTCGGCATAATGATCCAGATCGTGCCCATCGGCCGTCTGTGTCGAGCGTCCATGACCGCGCCTGTCGTGCGCGATCACGCGATAACCGTGAGCGAGGAAGAACAACATCTGCGCGTCCCAGTCATCGGCCGATAGCGGCCATCCATGGCTGAACACGATGGGCTGGCCACTTCCCCAGTCCTTGTAGAAAATTTCCAAGCCGTCCTTGGTTGTAATGGTGGGCATATAACCTCCGTTGAAATCGAAGTTGGGGATCGAACGTCACTCATTAAACCACAACAATTTCAATAGGATTTCAACAGAGTGCAGCCTCACCTGAACCGGCCGCGACCTCCGCCAAAGACCGCGAGTTCAAAATCCGCTCCGTCCCGCCTGACAACCCATAACCATCGTCACGGCCCCCAAAATCACGATGCTTTGAAAGGGCACGAGCGGGGTACCCACCCAGTGGGTGGGTCGCGTGCCGTAAATTCACCAGAATGAGCCAGGGCTCTAGCCCTTGAGGAAAGTTTTCCCGACGGGGCCAAACCATTTATGCAAAGGGTTTAAACCGCCTAGTCGCCCGTCTTGTTCAGCGCCGCAGCCGCGCGAATCAGAGTCTTCAGCGCCTTCTCGTTCACCTTCTCGCCTTCTTTTACGTCGATGGCGCGCCGCAATCTTCCTTCGAGACTTGAATTGAACAGACCGTCAGGATCATCCAGGAACGCGCCTTTGGCGAAGGTCATCTTCACCGCCTTCTTGTAGGTCTCGCCAGTGCAGATGATCCCGTCGTGCGACCACACGGGATTCCCCCACTTCCATTCTTCGATGACCTGAGGATCGGCTTGCTTGATCAACGCGCGCAGCCTCGCCAGCATCTCTCCGCGCCAGTCGCCCAGCTCCTCGATTCTCAGGTCGATCATCTTCGAAGCTGACCCCGCACTTGCAGCTTCGACTTTTTTCCCGCCACTCTTTTTCATGAGAATGAAGCACCTCCTTCCCGAGATGCTAACGCAAGAGCCCCTGCCACCCGCGTTCGCTCCGTGGGCTGATATCGGAGCTGAAAGCTGACGGCTAAAGGCTGGCACCCTCCTCCGAACCCTGATCCTTGACCTGGGTGCCCCATCCTAGCTTCGCTAGGGTGGGGTAATGACTGAGGCAGCGTGGGGTTTTAGCCTTGAAGGGCACGGGCTTCAGCCTGAAGGGCATCGACTTCAGCCCGCACATCCGTCAGCCCATTTATTTGAAATAAAGTACGCGGCAGAGCCAAGCACAATCTCCGCGTCGAATCGCGAACGACAGCCCCAAAGCGCAGCGACAGGTTGTAAGCTGTTCCTAACAATGACCAGGCCCTCATCCCTTCTCGATACGCGGGTAATCTACTGCGGCGACAACCTGGAACAGTTGCGCAAGCTGCCCGACGCCTGCATCGACCTCATCTACATCGATCCGCCGTTCAACTCGAATCGGAACTACGAAGTTTTCTGGGGAGAAACAAAGGAAAAACGCTCCTTCGAGGACCGCCACGAGTCCACGCAAGCCTACATCGAATTCATGCGGCCCCGATGCGTGGAGCTGGCGCGCGTACTGAAGAAGACGGGCAGCTTTTACTACCACTGCGACTGGCACGCCAGTCATTACGTCAAGGTGATGCTTGACCAGATTCTCGGAGAAAACAATTTCCAGAACGAGGTCGTATGGAAACGATCAGACGCCCACAGCGACGCAAAGCAGGGCGCAAAGCACTTTGGCAGAATCCACGACTCCATTTTCTTTTATACGGGGTCCGGAGAATATTCGTTTAATTCCCTCTACACGCCCCTGCCAACATCGACCGTGGATTCCTGGTACAAGCACGTCGAAGAAGGTACCGGACGAAGGTTCAACAAGGCCGACGTTACCGGGCCGGGCGGCGAGGCCAAAGGCTGTCCCGTCTACGAATGGAAGGGAATTACTCGTGCTTGGCGTTACAGCAAGGAGAACATGGAACGCCTTGAGCGGGAAGGACGGTTGGTTTACTCGTCTACCGGAATGGTCTATCAGAAACGATACCTGGACGAGAGCAAAGGGGTTCCCCTGCAAAGCTGGTGGGATGATATTGGGATGCTTCGTGGAATTAACCGAGGCGGTGAGCGGCTTGGCTATCCCACCCAGAAGCCGCTCGCACTCCTAGGAACTCGTTGAAATTCGCCTGATTGCGGCGGCTTTCCTGGCCATTTTCGTTTCTTTCCGTTCGAAATCTGTTTGAAGTGCGGTTCTGGCCGGTGTTTATAGGGGGTTTGCGAGCCTCAGGGAATCATCCCCAAGGCTCGCAACCGTTGCTCAGGCACATTTCTCCCGGAGCATTTCCGGTGGCTGAGCCATCAGTCGCGGCAGCCGGATTAGGTTGTGCGCCGCGCAACTGAAGACGAACAGCCAGTCCACTTTCTCCAGGCCTCGCAACTTGACCTGGCGCAGCGGACCGGTTTGCTTCAGCCATCCGAATCCCTTTTCGATCAGCCATCGACGACTCAGGCTGATGACATAGCCGGGCTGGCGCGTGGTTCTGCGGTCCAGGTTGCTGGTACGGCCTTTGTCGTTCCTGGTAACGTGCGGCGTCACGTTTAACTCCCGCACCGTGCTAACGAAATCCTTCGTGTCGTAAGCCTTGTCGGCGCCCACTGTGATGCGGCGTGAGCGGCCCTCTTGCTTTTCGGCAAGCATCAACAGTGCTGCATCGCGCTCGGCATAACCGTCGGCGTGCGTCACCATCGCCGCGGCGATCAGACCGTTGCGGTTTTCCACCAGCGCATGACCCAGATAACTCAACTTCGATTCCTTGCCGTAACTCTTCTTGTACAGCCGCGCATCGGCATCGGTGGTCGATTCATGCGTTTTGTTCGATCGCTTCTGGCCATGAAAATTCGCTCCGTCGCCGTCATCAGAGCCGTCCTTCGAGCGAAAGCTCTTCTGCGAGGCCCACGCCTGAATCAGCGTGCCATCTACCGTGAAGTGTTCGTCGCTCATAAAGCGCCTGGCATGCTTGTTCACTTCGGCAAAGAACTGCTGCGCCACATCGGAAGTCAGCAACCGGTCGCGGTTCTTGGAAAACACCGCATGGTTCCATACCGCGTCGTCCATGCCAAGGCCCACAAACCAGCGGAACAACAGGTTGTAGTCGATCTGCTCAACCAGCAGCCGCTCAGAACGCACTGAGTAGAACACCTGCAACAAAAGCGCACGAAGAATGTACTCCGGTGCAATCGATGGACGGCCGGAGTCGGCATACAACGCATCGAACTCCGGGCTCAACGTCCGCAACACAGCATCCGTCAACTTGCGAACTGCCCGCAATGGATGATCCTGAGGCACACGCTGCTCCAACGATATATAGCTGAACATCCCGTCCTGATCCCGCTCGTCTCCACGCATGTCTGTTAGACGAATGGCAGCCAACCTCCGACGCAAAAACGGGTATCTATTTCAACAAGTTCCTAGAGAGGATCATTCAAGCCAGCAGCAACGAGAACGACATTGTGCTCGATGCTTTCTGCGGCTGCGGAACCGCCCTAGTCGCGGCACAGAATCTCAACCGTCAATGGATTGGAATCGATATCTCTCCGACCGCCTGCCGAGTCATGGCAAAGCGGCTGTGGGACGTCTGCAAAATGCGCGAGGATGAGAACTATTGGCTTCACGGCAAAGGCTTCGTAGTGCGCGACCTGCCATGGACCGAAAAGCAGCTTCGCACCATTCCTCCGTTTGAGTTTGAAAATTGGGCAGTCATTGCGCTCGGCGGCATTCCCAACAAGACGCAGGTTGGCGACATGGGAATCGACGGGCGCATCTATCCCATCGGCTCCGAGCCGACCGCCGCCGGAAAGGAAGCTGGGCAGCTCGACTTCATGGACGACTGGTACCCGATCCAGGTGAAACAGATGGACAAGGTAGGCCGTCCCGACATCGACAAGTTTGAAGCGGCCATGATGCGCACCAAGCGCAAGAAAGGTTTTTTCGTAGGATTCCACTTCAGCAGCGACGCCCTGCGCGAGATTGATCAATTCTTTCGCCGCGAACACATAGCAATGGTTCCGTTAACAGTTCGGGAAATCCTTGATGAGACAATTGCTCAAAGGCTTGTCTAAGCGAAGCGTATTTTCTGCCAAAAGGAACCGCGCAGAGGACAATCAAGAACCATGGTCGCAACGAAGGGACTCCGCCCCGAAAAAATTGACAAACTAATGCAAGCGATAAAGTCACCTATAGAGCTGCCGCCCGGAGCTGCAGAGGCCTTGGCAATAATCGAGGAATCGCAATCTCGGTCTCGTGCCATCGCGGGGGAACTGGCGAAACAGCAAGAGGTCGCGACCGCACGAATTTCAGCCCAACTATAAGCCTCCCCTGCCTTCTCCTGCGAACTTCGATCCCGAATTGATGAGCTGGCCAGTGTCTTCGAGCAAACACGGCTCCAGCTTTCACAGACAGCGGAATCCGCACGCGCGATACTTGCGGAATCATTGACAATCGAGCCAGACATCGTCTCGCGGTTTAACTTTCCTGCACTTCCGGCGCTCGCTTTTCCGCAGTGGTCCGAGATCGATTGGACTGCAACCCAGAGGTTGTTCACTAGGGGAGTAATTCGTCTGGCAGATCGGGGCTGGACGGCCCCGAGCTGGATGATACCGAGGGACGCAGGAGAACTCGGTGAGTCAACAGACGATGAAATCGACGACTACTTTCTCACAGTCTATCTCGGGGAAAACAACAACGAAGGCCGACTGAAACCGACCTTTGCTGAGCTTCTAAAGAGCACAAAGATAGAGAAGTGGAAGAGTTTGCTCGAAGAAGTGCTTGAATGTATTGAGAATGGACAGTACAGGGTTTGCGTACCCTCGCTACTTACGATTCTTGAAGGTTTCACCGCGGAATGTCTGTGCGAGCAATTCAAAATCTCCCCACGTGAGACAAACGTGCCGATCGCTCTGAAGAGAACAAAGCGCCATGAGGGCGGCAACATGAATAGCCTTATGTGGATGTCCCTCGTTGTCTTCCTCGAGCACCTCTTTGCGTCGAGTGACTTTGAGCGTAATAGTCCCACGTTCATAAATCGCCACTGGATTCTGCACGGAAGGTCGGCTACAGACTGGACCGCAACCGACGCCCTGAAGCTCGTAAATGCGCTGGCCACCCTGCACTGGCTCTTTGAATTGAGGGAAAAACGGCAACGCAGTACACTAACCAAGGCCCGCCCGCTGTCAACCCCCACGACACCCGCTGCGGCTCCGCAGAACCCTCTATCCCCTTGATCCGGCAACGGATCCGCGCTCCACAATTTTCCCCCCAAGTTTACCGATCATTATGCCCATTCGGCGCACAATAGTCCCATGATCGCCAGTCACAGATCGATCGCGCTTCGCTGCCGGCTTTTCACGACTCACGATTCACGGTTCACGGTCTGCTGTTTTTCTACGTGTGCGAAAAGACGCGATCAGAGAGGGAAAATAATGTAAGAAAAAAATTGGGATGTTTCGCCTAATTTTCGCCACTTAACTCGTTTAGAATCAGCGAAGGCACTCCGAAAGTGGGCCGGAAATGAGTGCAATAATGTCGAATTCATGGTCCATAACCCGTTTGGAATCAGCAAATTATTCCGGGGAAATGGCTGATGACTTTTCTCATCGCAAGCGCTTCTCTTGAAAGGAGTTACGTGCGACAACAGGGCTTTGCTGACCACGGACCATTGTCCACTGTTAGCTCCGCTAACTCCGCTAGCTCCGCTGCCTCTCTCAAAAACACTGTGCCTCACTCGTTATGTCCCCCGACTCCCGAGTGAGGCACGTTGTTGTCCCAGGTCTCTAAATCGGAGTCTCCTCCCCCCGAAGCAGGCCCCGACTTTTCGAGCCGTCTGGCAGCAACGGCTTTTTACCTCTGCCCCACGAATTCGGCTCCTCGTTCCACCTGACCGTGAAGCGTTGGGACAACGGTCCCGGCATTCTCCCGCCGATCTTCAAAATTGCTGCAGGCAATGCATTGTAGGAGACGATGGAGGTGGAAACTTTGTTGCAGAATTGCGCGGCTTTGTTGCAGAATTCGCGCGGCAAACTGAATTCACGCAACGGCCGAAATCTGCCGCTCGGGTTAAACAAGACTGCGATCCCCAACGGCTGCTTCTGCCGTTGGGGATCGCGGCGCAAAGTGCGGCAACATTGGAGAACGACGGCCGCGCGCAGCGGCCATCGCTCCTCCAATGCCGATCGTTACTCGCCGAGCGTCACTCGCCGTTTTGCGGGTTCTGATTTGGATGCACCACGAGGAAGCTCTCACCGTTATTGGCCCAGACCAGAAGCAGAACGTCTTTTCCCGCCGGCACGGAGTGAATCTGGTTCACGCAGCTGTCCGCATCCTCCACAGGATGGCGATCGACTCCGAGAATCACGTCGCCGGGTGTGAGACCTGCATCTTCAGCCGCGCTGCCCGGCCGCACTGATTCGATCACCGCGCCCTTCACCTGATCGGGCACGTTGAATTGCTGACGCAGATCGGGACTGAGGTTGGCGACGCTGAGCCCAAGACGGCCGCGCTGCTGGCTGCCCTGCTCCTCGTTGCTCGCCTCTTGATTTGTGTTGCGGAACTCGCCCACCGTCACGTGCAGCGTTTGCGGCTTGCCGTCGCGAAGGATTCCCAACGTGATTGCGGTCCCGGGTGTCATCTCGCTCACCGTAACTTGAAGCATGCTGCCATTCGGGATCTTCTTGCCGTCGACTTCGCGCAGCACGTCGCCGCTCTCTAAGCCAGCTTTGCTGGCCGGCGAGTCCGGCGTCACCTGGCTGACGATGGCGCCTGTTGCGTCAGGCAGATTGAAGAAGCTCGAGTTGTCGGGCGTCACATCGTTCATGCTGATGCCCAGGTAGCCGTGGTGCACGCTGCCGTTCTTGATGATGGCTTGCGCCGTGGCCTGTGCGATCTGTGAGGGAATTGCGAATCCCGCGCCGGCAAACGATCCGCTGCCCGAAATGATGAAGGTGTTGATGCCGATGACTTCGCCATAAGCATTCACGAGCGGCCCGCCGGAGTTGCCGGGATTGATGGCCGCGTCAGTCTGGATGAAGGCGCCGGGCTTGCGGGGATCGTCGCGGTAAGGATTGGGGCGATCGAGACCGCTGATGATGCCGCGCGTCACGGTAAATGGGAAGTTGCCGAAGGGATTGCCGAAGGCCAGCACGGTCTCACCGGGCTTGACCTTCGTCGAGTCGCCCCAAGGCACGCTGGTCAAATCGTGCGCGTCGATTTTGATCACCGCCAAGTCGTTAAGCTTGTCGACGCCGATCAGCTTCGCGGTGAAGACGCGTCGATCATTCAGTGTGACGCGTATTTGCGTCGCGCCGTCGACCACGTGGTCGTTGGTCACGATGTATCCATCTGACGTTAAAATCACGCCACTTCCGATGCCGTGCTCAAACTGGGGCTGCGGCTTCATCTGCTGGCCGCCGGGGCCGAAGAAGAACTGACGGAAACCGGGCGGCAGATCCTGCGGATTGATTCCGCCCGGTCCGGGGCCACCATTCTCGGAGTCTTGATCGTCCTGCGAAACGCGCGACGTAACCGCGACGTTGACGACTGCGGGTGTTACGCGCGCGGCAACGGCTTCCACCGCGTTATCGAGCGCAACCAGCGACGACACGCTGCTCTCATCGAGCGGGCCGGCGGCAGCTGCGTGCGCTCTGCTGTGATCGAAAAAGAACG
This sequence comes from uncultured Acidobacteriaceae bacterium, assembly GCA_963789425.1. Classification (GTDB taxonomy): domain Bacteria; phylum Acidobacteriota; class Terriglobia; order Terriglobales; family Acidobacteriaceae; genus Telmatobacter. The sequence goes on from CAWBKM010000005.1 coordinate 56,471, forward strand.
CCAGGGAAAACAGAACCGTGGCGAGAATGCCCGCTGGGACTGCGAGCTTCTTTACCATTGCTACTAATGAATTAGTTGTCATCGACATTGCTTCATCTCCATGGGTGTTGAATTGCGTGTTTAGAGTTGGAAGAACAGCCAGCCGCCATCGAATGCAGATGCGGTTGGCCGATGGGAACGTGAACTTGTTGTGCGCGCGGGTTTGGTGTCTGTGGCCGCGGCTGCCGGAGTGCCCGTCGCGGCGGTTGCGGGGTAGACAAATAGAATCAGGCGCGTTACGGAAATCTGCGAGACGGGTGATGTTCCGCGCTCTCTGGTTGCGTCGTCACTTTGTGCTTGCGTGTCAGCGTCGGTTTCATAGTCGGCGACTTCTCTGGCGCGCGGCGCAGAAGTCTGAACTTCTTCCCAGGCTGTGAGAACAATGAATTCCTGACCCTGCGTGGAAGCCAACGCCGGCGCAGATGCTGCTGCATTCACTAACACCTGGTGTAGAGAAGTCTCACGGTCCGTCATAGCCGTCTCAGATTCGCCGGCAGGCGAATTGCCACCGAGGGGCAGTCGATCAGTGCTATTCGTCGGGACTGCGATGCGCCTTGCAGGAACAACCGACTTCGTCTCAATTGCGCGGTAACGCCCAGACGGATGGAACACAGTATCGTCTGCCATCGGGCTCGGCTCATTCATTCGATGATCGGAATTCTTGGCAATGCGCGGAGCATCCTGCCGCGCGATAGCTGCGATCCGCGTATCGGGCTTCGGCGTGGCCACGAACGCGACCAACTGCGGGCTGCGCGCCAGTTCAACAGATCCAACGACCAAGCCGCATGCCACGATACCAACCAGCGCGCCTGCCGCCAGCGGATGAAGGGCCTTTTTGCGCCGGAGAATGCTGTCTACGCGAGAAACGAGTTCCGGCCTGCGCTCGAATGCCCCCAGCGAAAGCGCCTGCGCGCGGCGCAGCAATTCCCGGTGTTGCAGTCCGCGTTCGGCAAGCGCGGTAAGGCAAGCCGCATAGGTGCGTGGAGCCTGCGTCCTCTGAACAACACCTTCATCACACGCCATCTCGCGCTCGCGGCAAAGGTGCCGTTCCATCCAGGCCAGCGCCGGATTCAAAGGGAATAGAACGAGAGAAAGCTTTTGCGACAGATTCGTCCAGTCGTCGCGCCGGCGCAGGTGCTCGGCTTCATGCAAAACCACTTGCTCGAGCTCGCCAGGTGTTAGCCGCGAATAAAGCCACTCTGGAATAAGAATCCGCGGCGCGAAAAAGCCGATAACGCTCGGGCAGTCGAGATCAGGAGTGGTGCAAATCTCGATGCGCCGTGCCTGCAATTCCGCAAGCAGCGAACGAAGCTGAGGTGGCGCTTCAACCGGAGCAGCGCCGCGCCACAGTTTGCGCAGCCGCAGTGTATGAAAAACCAGCTCCGCGGCGCGAAATGTTGAAGCAGCCAACCACAAAGCAGCGATCGCGAATCCCCACTGGCTGTCAAGCTCAAGCCATGGTCCTGCTGTAACTCCACCAACCGACGTTGCAACGATTACAGCGCCGGAGTGTTCGAGAAACGGCAAGAACGGCAACAGTGCCGCAACTGCAAATCCCGCCGCCCAAGCCGCAAAGCGGTGAGTTGCGGAGACGCGAAGCACGAATCGCAGGCAGAGGACCAACGCAACCGCAAGCAGCGCGTCCTGCCATAGCGCTGCCACGAATGCCGGCGCTGCAGCGTGCGCGAAACCTGCGAAGGCCGCGCTGCCCCAGCCGGAGAGCCCCGCCAAAACCGAATCCGCCATGTGCACCAAGGGCATCCTTATCTCCCGCCTCGCGTCTTGTCGGGCGCTGCGCTGCGGATCGCTTCTTTATCAGGCGACGTGCTGCGAATCGCATCGCGCAGCCGGGCCAACTCCTCGGCGGAGATCTCCTCGTCGCCCAACATGCTTAACACCAGCTTCTCGCGCGAGTTGCCAAAGAAGCGATTCAGCACGTTGCGCACCTCTGAGCGGCTCGCCTCATTTTCTTTGACGCATGGCCAGTAAACAAAGGCCCGCCCTTCCTGGCGATGTTCGACGTAACCCTTTTGCTCCAGGATTCGGATGGTGGTAAGCACCGAATTGTAGGCCAGTTGTTCGCCGTCTGGCAGGGCTTCAACCAGGTCGGTAACGGCTGACTCGCCGCGCCGCCAAAGGATCTTCATCAGCCTCAACTCGGCTTCAGTCAGCGTATTGGATTTCCGTGGCGGCATTGCTAACCTATTGACTCCCAGCGGGTAAGACTTCGAAAGCCCAGCGCCTTGACACTTTATAGACGAACAACTAAAGGATTAGTTACCAGAAGTCCAAGGATTTTTCAAGAGCCCGCGCCTGACAATACATTCTCCGCGAAAACCGCCCTCCCGTAATCTCTGCCCTGTGCTACGATCCGTGCAAGCGTTCACTCAATTGCTTTTTTGCACGATAATCCTGGACTGAGCCGGTGGCCTCTTCCGGCGCTACGACCCGCCAGTGCCTTCGCTGGAACGTCGCGCCACCGGAGCAAAGAGGCGTCGGCGGCACAGAGGTTTATATGAACACCCAGCTCAGGCCGATGACCCTTGGCGAGATTCTTGACCGGACCGCCGAGCTTTATCGGACTCATTTCCTGCTTTTTGCTGGGATTTCTTCCATCTTTGCCGTCCTCATGCTCGCTGTGCAGCTTTTGTATCTGCGCTCGCTCGTCCTGCTCGGATATCCCAACTTGATGGCGCACTGGCAATGGGGAACGGCGTCGGTCGCCGTGGTTGAAGCGCTCGTGGTCCTGATGCTGGCCGGGCTGTCGATCGCCGCCAACAATCGGGCAGTCGCCTGGGTGTACCTGGATAAGCCCGCGACGATTCGTGCCGCCGCCAAAAGCGTCCTGCCTCGCCTGCGAACCTATTTGTGGCTCATGGCGATCACGGCATTCCGCGCATGGGCGCCCTTCGCCGCGCTTTACGTTGTCTTCATTGGCATCGCCTTCGCAGTCCTTCCTCACGACTTCATGACGAATCCAGCGGCCACGCAGGCCGCGGCTCAGCACAACCCGGGCACCATCATGGCTGCGGGCCTCGGCATGCTCGTTCTCATGCCGTTTTTTGCATTAGCTTTCGCGTATGGTGTGTGGATGACGCTGCGCTATTCGCTCGCCGTGCCCGCCTGCGTCGTGGAAGAATTGCGGGCGACCCCTGCGATCAAGCGCAGCATCGAGCTCAGCCTTGGTTCGCGCGGACGGATCTTCGTCCTCGGCCTCCTGGTGTATGCGGTGCGTACGGTGCTGGGGATTCTGTTCGGTTTCCCCATGATCGCCCTCGCATTAAAACATCCCGGCCAGCCGCTCCCTCTGCTCTGGATGGTTGTGGCTCAAATTGGCAGCTTCGTGACCAGCGCATTGATCGGCCCCATCTACTCGACCGGCCTCACGCTCTTTTATTACGACCAGCGCATTCGCAAGGAAGGATTCGACATCGAGTGGATGATGCAGGCCGCGGGGCTCTCACCACAAACCGAGTTGCCGGCGCCGCAAAATTCATAAGCCAGCGAGGCTTCAATGAGCGAGACATTTCGGCCTTCTACTCTCGGGGAGATTCTTGATCGCACGGCGCAGATTTATCGCCGCAATTTCTGGCTCTTTGTCGGCGTGGCGGCTTTGCCCATCGGCGCAATCTTCGCTTTCACAGCGATTGGAGGAGCTTTGTTCGGGGCCGCAGCAGTGGCATTCAGGACCAGCAACCTGGCCAATCCCGCTGCCATTGCACTCGTCATTCTGATCGTTTTGATCGCAGCGCCGATCTACATTGCAGCGGCTGTTTTCTCCACAGCAGGGCTCACAGAGGCAGCGGCGAGCACGAATCGTGGCGAAAAGATCACCATCCGCGGTGCGTTCAAGAAGGTGACGCCGCGGTTCTGGGGCTACTTGTGGTTCATTATTCTGCAGGGGATTATGGTGGGTCTGATCCCGGCGGCGATTGCGGGCGCGATCATTGGAGTTCTTCTATTTGTTGGAACGCTTGCCGGGGCAGGCACTTCCACCGCCGTCGCCGTGGGATTTCTTGTCTTTATCGTTGTGGTCGCAGCGGTAGTCGTCATCATCGAGCTTGTGTTGGGCTATTCGATCAGCCTCCCGGTGTGTGTCCTGGAGAAAAAGTCGGCGTGGGATTCGCTCCAGCGCGGATGGAGTCTAAGCAAGGGCACGCGCGGACGCATCTTTGTCATGTTTCTCCTGGTCATGGCACTGGCCATGGCCGTATCGATGATCTCAGCAATTCCATCCATGATCATCATCTTCACTTCCGCGGCCGGCGGGTCCCAGCCCGCCACTGGATCGGTGGCATTTGTCGTGGCTGAAATCACGAGAGCCATCCTCGATCTCATCTTGCAGGTCGCGCTTGCGCCTATCTCCGCGATTGCCCTTGTGCTTTTCTATTACGACCAGCGCATCCGCAAGGAAGGCTTCGATATTGAGTGGATGATGCAGCAAGCCGGGCTTACGCAGGCCGCATCCAATGCGCCGACGGCGTCAGGTTTAGGTATTTCCGGGCCGGTTGCGCCCCCTGATACCGTGGAAGAACCATGAATTTTGGGTGCCCGAGATCAGGGTGGCGCCACGCAGCTGAACGTTCGGCGGCAGTTCTCACGCTGCTCGTCCAACTCGCTGCCGGCCCAATCTCTGCGCGCGCGCAGGAGCCTACTGCGGATCCCGGATGGCGCGATGCGACTGTCGCCGAATACCAGCAGCACCTGAAAGATCTCGACGCGATTGTCGCCGCATGCCAGAATCAGCGGTCCGCAGCGGGCGCGGGGCAAACAACGTTTCCCGCATGCGATCCGGCACAAATCGGCCCTGACAATCGCGTTCAAGGTTTAGCCGCCGCGCTTTCGCAGGCGCGCGAGGTGCGGTACGACTGGCTGCGATCCGTTCTAACGCGTGCCGCGAAAAAGGACGGCGCGACGCAGAAGACGATTTTCGGCGCGATTCCTCACCCTAACAACAAACCGGTCTCACTTGATTCGCTGCTGGCTGCATTGCACCAGCGCCTCCAGGACGATGCAGCGCAAGCTGGAGCGCCGCCTGCGGTCGCTCCCAGCTTCAGCGACGAGCGAAAATCCCTTAACTCCATCCTGTCCGAACGCGCCTATCAGGGAGTAACGCAGGTGTCGACCATGGATCGCCTTCGCGAATGGTTTGATAACCTGCTCGACAGATTCTTCTCCGGACTGGTGCGCTTTGGATCGCACGCGCCTTGGATCGTGTGGCTGCTGCGCATCCTGCTGCTCGTTGCTATTTGCACCGCGCTGATCTGGTTTCTCCTTCGCATCGAGCGGCGCTCGCGTCTCCGGCTCGTTCCGGACGTCGAGATTGCGCCTGGCGTGCCTTCTACGCGCGAATGGCAACTGTGGCTCCGCGATGCGCAGGAGATGGCTGCGCGTGGCCAGTGGCGCGAGGCTATTCACTTCCTCTATTGGGCCGCAATCGCGCGTTTGGAGTCGAAGCGTCTGTGGCCGGCTGATCGCGCGCGCACTCCCCGAGAATATCTTGCGTTGGTGAGTGGCACTGACCCGCGCAAAATGAACCTCACTGCGCTCACACGGAGTTTCGAGCGCACCTGGTACGGCGGCCGCGCGGCTACTGACTCCGATTTCCATGCGGCTCTGGATCTGGTTCGCGAGTTGGGTGTGGCGGCGGAATGAACCTCTTTCCCTCACTCGACGCGAAGGACCGCAGGCTGCTCATGGGCTGCTTTATTGCGGTTGTCGTTCTCGCATTTGTAACTGCATTCCTGTCGCGCAACGAAAACGGCGACAACAATACCGTGCCAAGCTCGTATCTGACTGGCAAGCACGGCGCGCGCGCAGCCTACGAATTGCTGCAGGCGAGCGGATACAACGTGCAGCGATGGGAGCAGCCGTTGAGCGATCTGGCTGAACGCGCCGACCGCCAGACGGTCGTCATCTTCGCCGAGCCCGATCAGGGTGACGTTGCGGCGGAAGATCTGAAAGCGGTGCGGGACATCGTCGCCAAGGGCGGCCGCATCCTGGTGACGGGATGGACGGGCGGAATGATTGCGCCCGACGGCAACGCACAGCCGCCGACGCAGTTTCAAGTCGCGTGCAAGCTCACTCCGCAGGGACTCGATCCGCTGGCGGGCGCCGGCGAAGTGTGGATGGTTCCTGAAGCCAGTTGGGGATTCGACCACCCGCTCGATCGCGTGCAATACAACTGCGCAGGTACTCCCGCAGTAGTGGAATACTCCGAAGGCAAAGGCGAAGTGATTTGGTGGGCGAGCTCCACACCCATTGAAAACAGCACCATCAGCCGCGCCGACAATATGAACCTCTTTCTGAACGTGCTTGGCTCCCGCGAAGACCACCACATCTATTGGGATGAGTCGCTGCACGGCGAAACTCGCACGGAGTGGTTCTACGCGAACGGTCCGGCGATCTGGCTTCTGCGTGGCGCGCTTGTTGGGATCGGACTGCTGATTCTCTTCAGCTTTAGCCGGCGCCGCGGACCGGTGCGCGACCTGCCGGCTCCGGTGCGCGCTACGCCCGTCGAATTCCTTGAGGCGCTGGGCTCGCTCTACGCGGAGGCGCGGGCCTCAGCGACAGCTGTTGACCTCGCTTTTGAGCGCTTTCGCCGCCGCATGGGCGATCTATGCGGATTGAAGGGCGCAAAGATGAGTGCGGAGGAGTTGGCGAAGGTGTTGCGCCGGCGCTTCCCGCAGGCCTCACCGGAGCTGGAGAAAGATCTGGCCGATTGCGAGGTGGCCGCAACAAATGACAAGCTGCCGCCAAAAAGCGCTTTGGCGCTGGTGCAGGCGCTGAACCGGCACAACGAGTTGCTGAGCGCCGCGGCGCGTGCGGGCCCGGCGCATCGATGAAAATTGAACGTGCCCGAAAAATCGAACCATCGAAGCAGAAAGCAAGGAGATCGGAATGACCGAGGAAACGAATCTGGGACAGGGCTCACAGTCACAGGGTGCGACATTGCCGGCGACGCAGCAACTTCTGGCCGCATCGCGCACGGAGCTGGGACGCGTGATCGCGGGACAAAGCGAAGTGATCGGCGAGGTTCTGGTCGCTGTGTTGACGCAGGGCCACGCGGTGCTTGAAGGGGTGCCGGGTATTGCGAAAACGCTCATCGTCAAATCGGTCGGCCGCCTGCTTGGCCTCGGCTTCCAGCGCGTGCAGGGCACGCCGGACTTGATGCCGGCCGACATTCTGGGCACCACAATGTTTCGGCCGGGCACCGACACCTTCACATTCCACGCCGGCCCGGTCTTTACCGACCTGCTGCTGGTGGACGAAATCAATCGCATGCCTCCGCGCACGCAAGCTGCGCTGCTGGAATGTATGGAAGAGCGCCAAGTGACGAGCGACGGCGTCCAGCGTCCGCTTCCTCCGTGGTTCACCGTCTTTGCCACTGAGAATCCCATCGACTTTGAAGGCACGTATCCATTGCCTGAGGCGCAGCTCGACCGCTTTCTGCTCAAAATCAAAGTGGGCTATCCGGACCCGGACGATGAGCGGCTGATGCTCGAGCGCCATCACGGCGCCGCCCAAGGAAACCTGCTCGAAGATGCGAAGATCCAGCCGTTGTCTGTTCAAATGCTTGGTGCTGCGCGCGATGAGATTCGTGCCATCCGCGTTGAGAACGATCTTTACGGCTACATTCTCGATCTCGTTCGCCGCACGCGCGAGTGGCCCATGCTGGCACTCGGCGCCAGCCCCCGCGCGGCCATTTGCCTGCTGCGCGTTGCCCAAGCTTTCGCGGCCTTTGAAGACCGCGATTACATCATTCCCGACGACGTGAAGCGAGCCGTTCTGCCTGTCCTGCGCCATCGCATTCTTCTCAAACCCGAGGCCGAGCTCGAGGGCTTCGATGCGGATCGCGTGCTGAACGACGTAGTGGCCGCAGTCGCGGTGCCGCGCGGATGATTTCGTCGTCCCTCCATCCCGAGCCGGTTCGCGCTGCTTGCAAGCCGCGCGGCCGGTTCGCGTTTGGACTTACACCGCGCACCATCTGGCTGCTTGCCGCCGGGCTGCTGCTCGCGCTCCCGGGATTCTTCCGGGCGACGTGGGGATACGGGATGCTCATCTGGGATGCGTTGGTGCTGCTCGCGGTTTTCTTCGACGGATTGCGCCTACCGCCCGCGCAGCAGATCACGATCGAGCGCTCGTGGAGCAACGTGCCTTCGCTCGACAGTGAAACCGAAATCCAACTCGCCGTTGAGCACAACGCAGAAACGATTCTTGAGTGCCACCTGGTCGACGACTTGCCCGATGCGCTGGTGGCTGCGCCGGCCACGCACTTTGTTCGCGCGTTTCCGCGCGTGCGCGCCACGCTGCGCTACAAGATCGAGCCGCGCGAGCGAGGCGATGTGCGCGCCGGTGCGGTTTACATTCGCTATGCTTCGCCGCTCGGCCTGGTGGAGCGCTGGGCCATGGCCCCGCTCGAACAGCCGGTGCGCATTTATCCGGCACTGCGCCAGGGCGAGGACCAGGAGATCTTTCTCGCTCGCGGCCGCCAGATCGATCTCCAGCTCCGGCGCGCGCGCGAGCGCGGACTGGGCCGTGACTTTGAGAGCCTCCGCGAATATCTCGAAGGCGACGATCTGCGCGATGTTTGCTGGACGGCGACTGCGCGGCGCGGCCAGTTGATCACGCGCCGCTATCAGACTGAGCGCAGCCAGGCGGTCTGGATCGTGCTCGACGCCGGAAGGCTGCTGCGCGGCAGAATTCTCAGCGACAACGAAACGGATCGCCGCGGCCACTCCAAACTCGACTACGCCTGTTCCACCGCCGTGGCTCTTGCTCAACTCGCGCTGTTCTCCGGCGATCGCGTGGGTCTCCTCGTCTACGGGCAGCATGTGCAGCAGCGCGTGCTTCCCGGGCGCGGCCACGCGCACCTGCGGCAAATCGTCGAAGCGCTTGCGCAGGCGCGAGCCGAATTGAGCGAAGCCGATCACCTACGCGCGACGGCCACGCTGAATCGGTGGCAGCCGCGCCGCGCGCTCATTCTCTGGATCACCGATCTCGCGGAAACTGCGATGCGCCCCGAGGTGATCGACGGCGCCATGCAGTTGCTGCGTCGCCACGTTCTGCTCTTCGTCGCCATGGCCCAACCGGACGTCGTTGCCATCGCCAACGCGCGACCGAAGAATGTTGAAGAAATGTTCCGTGCATCAGCAGCTCAAGAATTGACCACGCGGCGCGAATTGCTTCTCGCGCGCTTGCGCGACCAGGGCGCGCTCACTCTCGATCTCGATCCCGCGCTGCTCACCTCCGCCGTGCTGAACCAATATTTGAAGGTCAAAGAGCGGGCGATGGTGTAAGCCGCATTTCCCGATTCAAACTGTCTGAAATGTGATAGATCCGAGCCTTTTCGCACAGGTGCAGATTTGCGATTGGAATCGCTCATTCTAAAGAGGTTATTGGTCATAAATCGGACGTAATTCGCGGTCATTTTTCGATGTTTCTCACATCGATTTGTTGATTCTAAACGAGTTACTTGGCGAAAAGAAAGCGAAACATGCTAACTTTTTTCTTACATTATTTTTGGCCTGTCCCTGGACCGCGGTTCCGGGGGACGCCGGGGAAGTTTAAAGCGCAAGCGGAGCCTGAATCAAGTTTCAGCAAGCGAAAGATTCCCGTAAGTGCTGTGGTGATGCTCATGGTTTAAGGATGCGCCGAGTGGGGGTAATCATCGGCAAACCTGGAGAAGTTTATTTGCTGAATGGTTGCAGCGGGTTAGGGTGCGCGGGGGAGGACGCGGCGCTTGACAGCAGGACGGCAACGATTCACCTTCGGGCGGTCTCGACAGCGCAGTGGGAGAAATAGCGCGGGTTCTTTCGCCCCTTTCAGGGGCTGCGGTCGAGAGAGGGGCCGAGGTCCCCAGGCTCGCGCCTGGGGCTATCTTCTTTTGCCCGCCAAAGCAGGCGAGAGGGGGTTGGCGGAGTTGGCGAGATTCGCAGATGGCGGAGTTAGCCAGGCTAGAAAAATCTACGGCAGATCGTTCGCTTCGCCGAAGATGACTGATTGGGGGGAGTGCTATCCCGGGTCCCTCCGCCACGGCGGACGAGGGACCTGGGGCACCCGGCGAAGGGCTAGTTCCGAGTTGTTGGAGAAGTAGTGATTTGCGGGTTCGGCGGCGACACGACCGGAACTGACGAGAGCGCGATTTCCTGATCCCGTTTGCACTCCGTAAGAACCATTCGGTTGACTGGGCGAGGCGAGAGTATAAACTCGTTATCGTCTACATCCGAGAAATCGCTTCGAACATTGGGCAAATCATGGCTTTTGGGTCCCGGCAAAGACCGTGTCGCGCACGAATGGGTCTTTGGCTTTGGAACCAATGCAAGAAAGATCGCAAGCCGGGGGCAACCAGGTGTAAATTGTCCTCGGTTCGGAAAACAAAATGGAGATTTCAGCTCCCCAGCGGCCACGGCTCCAGAGGGTATAACTCCGCAGTGCCAGGAGGCCTTCATGGACACCGAGGCTCAGGATTCCAGGAGAATATGGGATGACACGACTGAGTGGATTCATTGTCTGCGTAGCGCTGCTAACGTCAGTTTGCACGGTAGCCCAGGAGACACCAGAAGGGCGTCTGCTTCGCTTCCCCGACATTCACGGCGACAACGTCGCTTTCGTTTACGGGGGCGACCTTTGGCTGGTTTCGTCCACGGGCGGAGCCGCCCGACGCATTACCGCCGATCCCGGCCGCGAGCTCTTTCCCAAGTTCTCGCCTGACGGCAAGTGGATCGCCTACACCGGCCAGTACGACGGCAACTTTAACGTGTACATGATGCCGGCCGGCGGCGGCCAACCCCGCCAACTGACCTTTTACCAAGGAGCCCCCAGGCCGCTCAACGACCGCATGGGCATTCTCAACGAGGTAGTGGCGTGGACCCCCGACAGCAAGCGCGTTCTATTTCTGTCGCGCCGCGACTCTCCCAACGTCTGGACCAAGCGCCTCTACACCGTCTCGATCGACGGCGGGCAACCCGAACCGCTCGCTCCCGACCAGGGTGGGCTGGCCTCGTTCAACGCCGACGGCACCAAGATTGCCTATAACCGTATCTTCCGGAACTTCCGCACATGGAAGCGCTACACCGGCGGCATGGCGCAGGACATTTACATCTACGACCTGAAGAACAACGTCCTCGAGCAGCAGATTCCCCACACCGACTATACGGATACTTTCCCCATGTGGCGCGGCGATACGGTCTACTTCACCTCGGACCGCGGCGTCGAGCACCGACTGAACATCTACTCTTACGATCTGGCTACCAAGCAAGTGGAGCAGATTACTCACTTCACCGATTTCGACGTGATGTGGCCCAGCCTGGGCGACAAGTCGATTGTCTTTGAACAAAGCGGGTATCTCTACGTTTTGGATCTGGCGACTCGCCAAACGACCAAGCTGGCGATCACGCTTCCCGGCGAACACGAACAGGCAATGAAGCACTGGACCAGCGTGGCCAATTTGATCACCGATCTCGATATCGCTCCGGACGGCAAGCGCGCGGTGATGACGGCGCGCGGCAAGATCTTTACGGTGCCTGCCAAGGAAGGCGCAACCCGCAATCTGACCAGCGAGCAGGGCAGCCGCGAGAAAGAAGTTGCATGGTCGCCCGATGGCCGCTGGATCGCTTATGTCTCCGACCGCTCCGGCGAGGACGAGATCTACATCACGCCTCAGGACGGCATGGGCAATATCGATCTGGGCAGAGAGCCTTCCACGGATCCCAAGGACAAAGAAAAGGAAGCTGCCGCCGCAAAGGAGCGCGGCAAGGATCAGGCGCAGCAGATTACCAGCGGCTCCAAAGGATTCATGTTCCAGCCCATCTGGTCGCCCGACAGCAAGAAGCTGGCCTGGGCCGACAAAGACCTGCACCTGTGGTACACCGATATCGCAGGCAAGAAGCCCGCCGAAGTCGATCGCGGCCGTTTTTTTGAGATCACGAACTACTCCTGGTCGCCCGACAGTAAGTGGATCGCCTACGACAAGCAGAATATTAGTAACTTCAGCGCCGTGTATCTCTATTCGCTGGAGAAGAAGCAATCCACCGCTGTCACCGACGACCTGGTCAACAGTCAGGGGCCGATCTGGGACCCCGAGGGAAAGTATCTCTACTTCGCTTCTGACCGCGATTACAACGAAGTCATCGGCGGCTTCGACTTCGAATTCGCCAACCCCAAGACGACCCGCGTCTATTTACTCACGCTGCGCGCCGATCTTCCTTCGCCGTTCCCAGCATTGAGCGACGAAACCGAAATCAAGCGCGAACCACCGGCGCCCGTGCCGGCTGCCACCGATCAGTCGAAGCCTGCGGCCCCCGGCAGCAATGCCAATCCCGAGCCGGCGAAGAAAGACGAAGCCAGCCCCAACGCTGCGGACGATGCCCTCAAGAACTTCCGCGTCGATCTCGACGGCATCCAGAACCGCATCGTGGCGCTGCCCATCCCGCCAGTCAGCCTCACCGCGCTCGATGCCGCCAAGGGATTCGTCTATTACTCGACCCAGCCCGTACAGGGGCTTTCCGGGCCACTTCCTGGTGAGGAACCCGCGCTCCACGCATTCGACCTGACCGAGCGCAAGGATAAGTCGGTCATCACGGGCATTAGCCGCTGGTGGCTCTCGCGCGACGGCTCCAAGATTCTCTACGAAGCCAGAACCGGCCCCGGGCCGGGTACCTACGGGATCATCGACGCCAAACCTGACGCAGGCCAGAAAATCGGCGACGGCGCGCTGAACCTTTCCGGCCTGCGGCTTGAGGTCGATCCGCCCGCCGAATGGCGCCAAATCTTTAACGAGGTCTGGCGGCAGGAGCGCGATTATTTCTTTGAGGCCAGCATGAACGGCGTGGACTGGGAGGCTGTTCGGAAAAAGTACGAGGCCCTCCTTCCCCATGTCGCCAGCCGCTACGACCTCACTTACATCCTGGGCGAGATGGTCGGCGAACTATCTAACTCCCACACCTATGTCAATGGGCCAGAGGAGACCGGCCTGCATCCCGTGGCCGAGGGACTGCTCGGCACCGACTATGAGCTCGACGCGGCAACGGGTTACTACCGCTTCAAGAAGATTTATCCCGGGGAAAACTGGGATGCCGAATCCCGCTCACCTCTCACCGAGCCGGGTTTGAACGTGAAGGAAGGCGACTACCTGCTGGCGATCAACGGCCACCCGTTGAAGGCGCCTCAATCTCCCGATGAGCTGCTGGTCAACACCGCCAACCAGACCACCGCGATCACCGTCAATTCCAAGCCCACGCTCGACGGGGCGCGCACCATCGCCGTGAGGCCGCTGGCCGACGAATCCCAATTGCGCATGAACGACATGATCGAGACCAACCGCAAGAAGGTTGACGCGGCCACCAACGGCCGCGTGGGATATGTCTACATTCCCGATATGGAGGACGCCGGGCTCAATGCCTTCGTCAAGCAGTACTATCCGCAGATACGCAAAGAGGGCATGATCATCGACGTTCGCTACAACGGCGGCGGCTTCGTCGATCAGCTCATCTTCGAGCGGCTGCGCCGCGTGCTCTCTGGCATGGACTCGGCCCGCAACTTTGAAACCAGCAGCGGCAGCACCGAGCCTCCGGCGGTCTTCCACGGCTATCTGGCCGCAATCACCAATCAATACGCGGCTTCGGACGGCGACATCTTCAGCGAGTTTTTCAAGGTCTATAAGCTCGGCCCGCTCATCGGCGAGCGCACCTGGGGCGGCGTGCGCGGCATCCGCGGCATGATTCCGTTGATCGATGGCGGATCCGTCTCGCGTCCCGAGTTCTCGCTCTACTCGCTCGACAGCAAGTGGATCGTGGAAAACCACGGCGTAGCGCCCGATATCGAGGTCGACGACCGGCCCGACGACGTGGTCCGCGGCAAGGATGCGCAGCTCGATCGCGCCATTCAGGAAGTGATGAAGCAGATTGAGGCCCATCCCAAGACGCTGCCGCCGGTGCCCCCGGATCTGCCCGCCTATCCGGATAAACCGGGCTTGTAGGCCGATGCAATCGGCTTAGGGACCCGTGGATTCAGTCCGCGGGTCAACCCGAAACGCCGCGTAAGGGGAGGCGGACGCCGGGCAAAGATGGCTTAATCGGAAAGGGGCGCTACAGACCTCATTAGGAATGAGAGCTTGGTTCCTTGGTCTTTTCGTTGTCGTGCACCGGAAACGAAGCCGTATCTTTTCGAGTTCGTCTCACGATGATCGATCGAAAAATGGGATTCCGGCGAAGCATGGGTCAAGTGCATAATCCTCCTAACTGGTAAACAGACCTTCTGGTTCGGGCCAGTGCGTGGTCCACATACAGTGGGCGCTTTAAATTTGCTGGGATATTGATCTTGCTTTGACAGGTCCTGGCGAACGCCGAAGCGTCCTAGAATCGAGTTGTGCCTGGCTTGTTAGAAATGCGCGCGCATTTATTCGGGGTCGTCGCTTTGGTTTTCGGTTTAAGCGTGGCGGTCGCTGCGCAGGCGCCGGCGCAGGATGGGTTGCAACACCCATCGTTCGAAATCCTCACACATCGCATGGATGTGGACGTGGATGGAGCGCCAAACGCCTACGGCCCGGCGGACAGGCAGACGCTCGATACGCTGCTCGATGCGCATTACTTGAATCGCGCTGACAAGAAAATTGTCGGTTATTTGACTGACGAACACGGACGGCCGATTCTGCAAGGGCCAAACGATCCCTTCCCGGGCTATTACATTTCTCAGACCGCATTCAGCGATATTGAGAATCGGAATGAACGTGACCCGCGGCGTTACGTGGACGCACGCAACATCAATTACGTGGTTCGCGGCAACAAGGCCCGGCGGCACGGCGTAAAGGTGGGCGACTTTGTGGCTATCTACTCGAAGCGCACGCACAAGAGCGTGTTCGCGATTGTCGGAGATACGGGCAATCCCACAGGCGACGAAGGCTCGCTGCACTTATTGCAGGATCTGGGGTATCCGTTTCACGACGGCAAGAATGAGTCGGTCGAAAAGCGCGAGATCGTGGTCCGGTTCTATCCAAACTCCAACGCGGAGCAACGGTTTTTCTTTACACAGGCCGAACTAGATGAAGCTGCGAGGAAGTTTGGGGCGAGCCGGGATTTTTCTGGTGCTCCCGACGAACGATAGAGCGGTCGATGGCATTGGGGCGTTGGGAGCGCGCCGGAACTTATTGCTCCGACGGAATGCCGGCCGAAAAAGATGAGTTCGTGCGATCCCATCCTAAACGCAAAGTGCGCGTTTAGGATGGGGCACCCCTGTTCGTGGCGAGTGGAAGGCGCGAAGAGCGAAAGCAGGTCCTTCGACTCCGGTCGTCCGCCTCGGCGGGCGACCTCCGCTCTGGATGACAGCGCGTGGGAGGGGGCAGGGCGGCAGGGATCTAGCGAGTGTTATCAGGCATCGCTGGCCTTAACGGCCGGAACAGCCACACCAGCAGCAACGTGAACAGAAGGCCGCCGACCATGAATTTGAGCGGGATGGGCGCGTTTGAGGGCGAGAAAAATCCTTCGAGCGATCCGGCGATGACAAGCAGCGGAATGACGCCGGAGATGAGGCGCGTGGCCTCAACGCCAGCCAGCGCGATGGAGTCGCGGCGGCGATAGAGCCCGGGAAACAAAACTCCGTGAGCGAGACGCAAACCGGCGCCGCCGGAAAGAACGATCGACGGCAACTCAAGCGAGCCGTGCGGCGCGACGAAACTCCAGAGATCGACCGACATTCCGTGTTGCGCGCAGGCCACGCCGACGACACCAAGCATGAGGCCGTTGAAAAACATGGACCACACCGGCCCCAGACCGAAGATGATGCCGCCGGCGAAGGCGACAAAGCAGACGGTGAGATTGTTGGTCATGATGGCGCTCGATGCGATGGGCTCGATACCCACAATCGAGTGCGTCCACATCTCGTGGCGATCAATGGTTTCGACCATGGCCGGTCCCAGCATGTGGCGCATAAACTGCGGACGCGCGAGCGTGAGCACCGACCCGAGCAATGCGCCGGCCAGCGTGAGCACCAACGCCAGCAGCACATAGCGAATCTGCCGCTGCACAGTGGCTGGATACTCGTCGCGCAGAAAATAGAAAATCTTAAGGAAGCCTTTGCGCCGGCTGGAATAGATGATATGGTGGGCGCGAGCCAATAACTGGTTGACGTGCTCGGCATAAGCGCGCGCCGTCGAGTCCTGGCGCAAGGTGGACAAGTCGCTTGCAGCCTGGCGATAGAGCAGAGCGGTTTCACGCAGCTCTTCGCGGGAAAGTTGCCGCACGCCGCCCGTGGTGGCCTCGCCCAGCAACGCGGCAAGGCGGTCCCAGTAGGGGCGGCGCTTCGCGAGCCACTGATTGGAGAGAATAGTCACCATGGAGCCGATTGGAGATCAGCTTAACATCGACACCCCGGAGCTGGTGGCGATCGAGTTGCCACTGGCGGGCATCGGAAGCCGCTTCATTGCGATTCTCGTGGACTATCTGATTTGGGGATTTGTTTTTCTGATTCTTGGCCTTCTGGCCGCCATCATTATTCCCGCGCTGCATTTTTTCGGCGGCGTTTCAGCCAACTGGGCCATCGGCATCGCGCTTCTCATCGTTTTTCTGTTGCAGTGGGGCTACTTCGCGCTGTTTGAGGCCTTCGGCAATGGGCGCACGCCGGGCAAACGCGTGGCCCACATTCGCGTGATTCACCAGTCGGGGCGCGGCATCAATTTTGTTGAGGCGCTAGCCCGCAACCTGGTGCGTTTTGTAGATGCCGCGCCGAGCTTTTATGCGATTGGCGTTGTGACCATCTTTCTGAGCCGGCGCAGCCAGCGCCTCGGCGACATGGTTGCCGGGACGCTCGTGGTTCGCGATCGTGAAATTGACTCACCGAACTGGGGCGAGAGCAGTGGGCGAACGATTACTGCGCCCACGCTGGTGACGGAGTCACCGATCGCTGCGCCAGGTTCGGCAGCAACGAATGCCGGCCCGTGGGGTGGTCCGCCGCATCTGCGCGTTGTGTTGCCTGCGCCGGCGCTGGCGAAGCTTTCTGCATCCGATCTCGAAGTGCTGGAAGGATTCTTTTCGCGGCGTCTGGATATGGATCTGACCACGCGCGCCGCGCTGGCGGGCCGCATCGCAACGGCTCTCTGCGCCAAGTCGGGCCTGGCGATTCCGCCTGACACAAGCGTGGAAACTTTTCTCGAGGCTGTGGCTCACCAGTTCCGCGAGCAGGCGCGGATGAGCTAGGGTGGTGACGCAACAGTTCGTAGCACGAGTCGAGGAGTCCGAATGCAGATCCTTCGACTCGTCCCGCTGGAGCGGGACTCGCTCAGGATGACCGATCGGGGGAAGAGTGCTTTGCCTGGTCCACAAATGCGGGGGACCGAGGGCACACGGGCTCATCGATTCGCACCAGGCTTGGGACGGAGGCGGGCGGAAGATGGAAGCGAGAGGTATATTAGGATTTTGCCTTGATTGCGCCAGCGGCAGAGCGGTTCGCTGCGAAGCTGAAAGCAAATGATCAAAGAATAACCCGGTGTTTTGGCAGACATGCCGCGCCGGCAATGGGACACGACGAGGAGAGCAAGAACATGGCAAAGAGCGTAAACAAAGTCATACTTCTGGGGAACGTAGGCAAGGACCCCGAGATTCGCTCCACACCTGGCGGCACCATGGTGGCTAACTTTTCGCTGGCCACCAGCGACCGCTTTCAGGACGCGCAGGGCAACTGGCAGGATCGCACCGAGTGGCACAACCTGGTTGCTTTCAAGCGCACAGCCGAGATTGTCCGCGATTATGTGAAGAAGGGATCGAAGCTCTACATCGAAGGCAAAATCCAGACGCGCAGCTGGGAAGACAAGGACACCAAGGCCAAGCGTTATAAGACCGAGATCCTCGTCAACGATCTTTCACTGCTCTCCGGCCGCGACGATTCGCAGGGTGGGGGCGGGTACAGCCGTTCGTCGAGCTCTCAAAATGCCGCGGTGAATGAAGACCAGCGCGTGCCAGCCGCCGCGGACGACTTCGCACAGTCAGCCGAAATATCCGACGACGATATTCCGTTTTAAAGACAGAGATCAGGGGTCGAAGATCAGGGACCGGGAAAAGCCGCTGCCGGAGATGGGCGGCTTTTGCCTTTTGCGGTTCGGTCTGAGCTGCCAGAGAGAATCCGAATGAAGATATTTTTAGTCGTTGCACTGCTGGCCGCGTGCATGGCGCTGCCGGCGCAGGAGACGCGCCGCGAATTCAGCCACGCCACCGGCAATCCGGCGGTCGACTCGAAGCCAAACAGCCCCGATGTGCCCGAAGTCTTCGCCGTCAGCGGCCATTTGGAACGCATTGTGGTGCTGCGCTTCAAGTTCGGGACTGATTTGCTCGCCGGGTTGCAGAAGATGGTTGCGCAGGAGAAGATCAAGAACGCCGTGATTCTCTCCGCTTTTGGTTCAGTGCGCGGCTACCAGGTGCATCAGGTTTCGAATCGAGACCTGCCGTCGAAGGATCTCTTCGTCAAGAACCCAACCGCGCCGGCGGACATTATTGGAATGAGCGGCATGGTGATGAATGGCCGCATCCATCCGCACATTACGCTGGCTAACGCCGACAAGGCCTTTGGCGGACATCTCGAGCCGGACACTACGGTCTTCACATTTGCGGTCGTGACTCTCGGCGTGCTCGACGACTCAATCGACATGAGCCGGTTTGACGATTCGAGCTACCGCTAGCGCCTACGCGGGCGATTCCTCTTGAGGTTCGGCCAGCGGGTCGTTGTCCCTGTCCGTGACTTCGGCAATCGCGGCAAGGCGCGCGGCCAACTCATCTGTCCAGCAATTTTCGGGCGCACGCCAGCTCCAGTTCCCTGACGGCACCGCAGGCGTATTCATGCGCGCCTCCGATCCCAGCTCCAGCAAATCCTGCGCGGGCACGATCGCCATCTCAGCCACGCTGGCCTCGGCAGCGCGAATCAGCGGCCACGCCGGCCGGCCATTCACCGCACCCACGAGCGCTTCGACAGCCGCACGCTCCGCTTTGCTCGCTGAGTTCCACCATCCCTGCGTCGTGTCGTTATCGTGCGTGCCGGTGTAGGCCACAGTGCCCGCCGCGAACTTGTGCGGCAGATGCGTGTGCGCCGCTTTGTCGCTGAATCCGAACTGCAAGACCTTCATTCCCGGCATTCCCAGCTCTTGGCGCAGCGCTTCGACTTCTGGTGTGATGAGGCCAAGGTCTTCGGCCAGCAGCGGCAGCGGCCCGAGCGCCGCTTCAAGCGCGCGAAACAGCTCAAGCCCCGGCGCCTTGATCCACTCGCCGTTGACCGCGGTCTCTTCCTCGGCGGGAATCGCCCAATAAGCCTCGAATCCGCGAAAGTGGTCGAGGCGCACAATGTCATAGAGCTCGACGGCGCGACGAATGCGGTCGACCCACCAGGCAAATCGAACTCCGTTAGCATCGGGCGCTGCAAGAATGTCCCAGCGATAAAGCGGGTTGCCCCAGCGCTGGCCGGTCGGCGAAAAGTAGTCGGGCGGAACACCTGCAATGCGAATGGGCTTCAGGTCGTCGTCAAGCTCGAAGATTCCGGGATGAACCCAAACGTCAGCCGAATCCATATTCACGAAAATTGCTACGTCGCCAAGGATTCTAATTGCGTTCTTATCCGCCGCATCCTGGAGTTGTTCCCATTGCAGAGCAAATGCGAATTGCAGCACACGCTCGACGGCAACTGCGCGCTCATGATCCGATTCGGCCTGCGCCAATGCCAGCGGATCGCGCCGCTTCAGCGGTTCCGGCCATTCGGTCCACGCCCCCGTCCTGAACTCCCGGCGCAACACGGCGTAAAGCGCATAGTCGTTGAGCCAGGCAGCCTCATCGCGGCAAAATGCCTCGAAATCGGCCCACTGATCAGCGAGTGCCGACGAGTCGAGCCCGCGATCGAGAAAATTTCCAGCGGCTTCATGAAGCAATGGCAGTTTTCGCGCCTCTACCTCATCGAAGTCGACGGCGCCAGATCGGCCGGCCAGCCCCGCAATGCGCGCACCGTCGATCCATCCCCAGTCGGCGAGAAATTCAAGGCTGATGAGCGATGGATTTCCGGCAAAGGCGGACGACCCAGCGTAGGGCGAATTGCCATACCCTGTGGGGCAGAGCGGCAAAACCTGCCAAACATGCTGCTTGGCGCGCGCCAGAAAGCTCACAAACTCATGCGCCGCGGGACCCAGGTCGCCGATGCCACCATAGGAAGGCAGCGAGCTCACATGCAACAAAACGCCCGATGAACGTTGGAACTCCATGAAGCCATTATTGCAAGTGGGTCGCCAGCCGCCGAGAATCAGCCGCATTTGAGACAATGTTGGGCGTGTTCTCGCACAGGTTTTTGTTGCGATCAACCGAACGAGGTGGCCCTCCTTTGTTGAAGAATCGTTTGCAATGCTTTTGCTTTTGTATCTCTGCCCTGATTTCGCTTTCATTCGCGCTCTCGACTCGTGCCGTCGCGGCCGTGCCGCTTCCGCAGCCCGTAACGCTCGGCTCAGGATGGCAGTTGCAGGACGTGGCAAAAGTGCCTCAACTTGGCGCGCAGATCTCGTCTGCGGGCTTCGATACGGCCGGTTGGTACGCGGCCACTGTTCCGGGCACGATTTTGACGACCCTGGTCAACGATCACGTTTATCCCGAGCCGCTCTACGGGGAAAACGAGCGCCCCGAGATCATCCCCGAGAGTCTTGTCCACACTTCTTATTGGTACCGGGCGGTCGTTCACATTCCCAGCGCATACAGAGATCGCCATGTGTGGCTGAACTTTGACGGCATCAACTACTCCGCTGAAGTCTGGGTGAACGGCACGCAGGTTGGCACCATGCGCGGCGCCTTCATTCGCGGCGATTTCGACGTGACCGCGCAGGTAACGCCGGGCGAATCTGCCGTCGTTGCTGTGCTCATCACGCCGGAGCCCAATCCCGGCGTCGCGCATGAGCACACGCTCCGCAACGGTGTCGGTCAGAACGGCGGCGTCTCGGCGCTTGACGGGCCCACTTTTCTGTCGACCCTTGGCTGGGACTGGCTCGATGCCGTGCGTGACCGCGACACCGGGATCTGGCAGAAAGTTTTTCTCTCCACCACCGGCCCTGTGCGGTTGAAAGATCCGTTTGTTACGACGGATCTGCCGCTGCCCAAGACCGATTCCTCCGACGTAACGGTCGAGACAACGGTTGAAAACGTAAGCGATCAGCCGGTGACGGGCGAAGTTCGCGGCACGATCGGGAACATTGTCTTCGAGCGGAGCGTCACAGTAGCGCCGAACAGTTCGCAGCAAATCGCATTTGACGCGAAGAATACGCCGGTGCTGCACATGGAGCATCCGCGCCTGTGGTGGCCCAACGGCTACGGCGCACAGCCGATGTACAAACTGCATCTAGAATTCCGAACCGGCGCCGCTATTTCCGACGCGCAGGATGTGGAGTTCGGGATCCGGAAGATCAGCTACTCCGTTCCCGGCACTGACACACTGACGATTTCCGTCAACGGCGTGCTCATCTTCATCCGCGGCGGCGACTGGGGACTCGATGAGGCGTTGAAACGGATTCCGCGCGAGCGGCTCGATACTGAGATTCGCTTGCACAAACTCGCCAACCTCAATCTGATTCGCAATTGGGTGGGGCAGAGCACCGGCGAGGACTTCTACGAGCTATGCGACAAGTATGGCCTGCTGGTGTGGGACGAATTCTTCCAGCCTAATCCGCTCGACGGTCCCAACCCCACCGATGTTCCCACTTACGTTGCCAACGTGCGCGACAAAGTTCTGCGCTACCGCAACCATCCTTCGATTCTTTTGTGGTGCGCACGCAACGAGGGCGATCCGCCGCCGGAGATCGACGCCGCTCTGCGCACGCTGCTCGCCGCAACGGATCCCACACGAATCTATTGGCCGAATTCGACCGATGGCCCAGGCGTGCGTTCTCACGGGCCCTACTACTGGCGAGCGCCGCGCGAATTCTACACCGTCACCGACGACTTTTTCAAAACTGAAACGGGCAGCATTTCCATCCCAACGCTTGAATCCATCCGCGGCATGATGCCCGAGAAAGATTGGGAGACGATCAACGACGACTGGGCCGCGCACGATCTGGCGAAGGGGAACCAGCACGGCGATCTGTACCCGCTGATCCTCGCCGGCCGCTATGGCAATTTCGCGAACCTCGCGGATTTTGCGCGCAAGGGGCAGATGGCCAACTATGAAGCCTTCCGCGCGATGTACGAGGGCCGCAACGCGCTGCTCTTCCATCCCACCACTGCCGTCATCACTTGGATGAGCAATCCCGCGCAGCCCAGCTTTGTGTGGCAGATCTACCACTACGACCTGGAGCCGATGTCTTCCTACTTCGCCGTGATGCATGCGTCCGAGCTCGAGCACATCCAGTACAACGAGGTCACGGGCGACGTTCAGGTGATCAACAACAAGCCGGAGCCGGTGGCGAATCTGCGCGCGCACGTTGCCGTCTACAATCTCGACGGATCTTTGGTTTATGAGCACGAGAACACGCTCACCGCGGCTCCCGATGTCGCCACGGATCTGGGCCCGATCGATTTTCCGGCGGCAGTTTCGCCCATCCATTTCATCAAGCTCGATCTGCGCGACGCCGCGGGCCAATTGCTCTCAACCAATTTCTACTGGCGCGCTGATCCCATCGATCCCGACAACCTCGCAGTTCTCAACCAAATGCTCATGGTCAAGCTGACCGCAACCGTGGAAACGCCGAAAGAAAACACACTCGGCCAACGCAGGCTGCGCGTCATTCTGCATAATCCGACAAAGAGCATCGCCTTGATGGCGCATGTGCAACTGCGCAGAAAGTCCGGCGAACGCGTGCTGCCGGTTTTCTATAGCGACAACTATGTCTCGCTTGTGCCTGGCGAAACCAAGTCCATCGAGATGGAGGCCGCGGCAAGCGAATTCCATGGCGAGGTCGCTTTGATCGTGGTCGACGGATGGAATGTGACGGTGGCGTCGGCCTCATCCCCTGTCGCATCGATCAAGCCCAACCTCGACGCCCAGCCGGATCGCTGGCCCGCGACGGGGCTGCCCTTCGCAACCACCGGCTTGCGATAACAGCCGCCGGAGCAGGCACCAACAAAAAGCCCGCAACCATTGAGGCTGCGGGCCAGTAGCTTTCAAACTGATTCGAGTTTACATGCCCGGCACTTGCGGTCCCTTTGGCTTGGCGTTGATGACGACGAGCTTCCTTTTCTTGTAGTCGTTATACACGTTGCTCACGAAGACGCTGAAAGCTTCATTGCGCCGTTGGTCTAGAATCTGATCGCGCATCTGGTCGAGACCCTTCGCGATCTCGTCAGGGGTCGGCGCCTGCTTGGCCTCGATCTTCACCACTACGCCTGTGCGTCCGGCGTTGATGGGGCCGCTGATTGCGCCGACACTCATGTCAAAGAGCTGCGGCGCCACCTGGCCTACCTCGCCAAAGTCGGGAACCTGTCCGCTTTCGCCTACCAGGTCGCTGGTCTTCACGGTTGCGCCCACGGCCTTGGCTGCCTTGGCCAAATCTTTGGTTGACTGCGCCTGATCGGCGAGTTGCTTTGTCTTCTGGCTCAGCAACGCCGGGAGCTGCTCCTGGCGATAGTCGTCGAGCACGTGGTTCTTCCAGTCGGCAAACGCCGGCGCGTGCGCCGGAACGATTCCCGTCACCTGGAAGACCGCATAGCCCTCGCCGGTAGTCGCCGACTGCGGCGGATCACCCTGTTTGGCGTGGAAGGCTTTGGCCAGAATTTGCGCACTGTCGGGCAGCGCCGCAATCACGCCGTCGCTTGCCACCGGGTCCGTAGTCACCAGATCGAGGTGGTGCGCTGCGGCCGTCTTTTCCAGGCCGTTCTTACCTGCTTCGCTCGTCAACTGCTGAGCATAATTGTCCTCGGCCCCCGCCTGGGCCTGGCGCGTAAGCGTTGCAACAATGCTCGCCTGTACATCGCTCAGCGGCTGCGTATGGGCGGTCTGCCGCTCTTCAACCTGCACAATGTGGTAGCCGAAGTTGGTTTTCACAATGTCAATCTCGCCAATCTTTTGCGTAAAGATCGCATTGTCGAACGCCGGCACCATCTTGCCCCGCTGCGCAAATCCGAGCTCTCCGCCGGTGTCCTTGCTGCCCGGATCGTCGGAGTACTTCTTGGCAAGATCGGTCCAGCTTCCACCCGCCTGGAGCAGCTTGAGAACCATCTGCGCTTTGGCTTTGGCCGCGGCATCGGTTGCGGCGATTGGCATTGGGCGGCACGCTGATGAGGATGTGGCGCGACTTGGCCTGTTCCGGCACGGCGTATTCGGCGGCATGCTCGTTGTAATACTGCTGCACGGCCTGTTGGCTCGGCGGTGGCACGCCTCCGGGGATCTGGCTGTCGGTGAATGCGAAGTACGTGATCTTGCGCTCTTCGGGCACCGCTTGCGCGTACCGCGCCGCATTGCTCTTGAAGAATGCTTCCAGGTCGCTGTCAGAGGGATTGATTGTCTTTCGCAGATCGTCCGACGCAATCACCGCGTAATCGAACTTGATCTTGATGTTCTGCTTCAGGTAGGCGTCACGCACTTCCTGATCGCCGACTGTGACCCCGGCCGTAATAAACGCCTGCAACCGCTGGATCGTAATCTGGTCCTTGATCTGGTCCTCGAAATCCGTTACGGACTCGTGCAGGCGCTCGTCGATTAGCTGCTTATAGGCGTCTTCGCCAATAAACTTGCCGTCGGGGTAAAGCACTTCTGCTGTCGGCCCCGTCCGCAGCCACTTGCGCACGTCATCGTCGGTGACGTAGAAGCCCAGCTTGTGCGCTTCTTCAAGCAGCACCTGCTGCTGCACAAGCTGCTGGCCCACCTGCTGCTCAAAAAGCTGCACGATCATGGGATTGCTGGCGTATTGCGGATCGCGCTGCTGCAGCTGGTTCTCGGTGATCTGTTCCACGCGCGCCTGGGTGATGCTGTCGCCGGACGAAAGGAAACGGCTATACCAGTGCGGATAAACAACCGCGTACGTGTCGGGCGATGAGGAGCCCATGCCGCCGAGGCCGGGAATAAGGTACAGCACCATGGTGACGGACGCCGCGCCGATGATGACTACGATCAGCGCCTTAACCATGCGATTGTCTGTTTGCAGGAAACGAATCATGGATGGACTTCAACCCTCTGAGCGCGGCAAGCCTGGCCTGCGGGCGGCAGCATGGTCTGCTGCAATGCGCGGCGCGCCTGCGGATGCGCGATTCTCGCTGAATGCGACTCTGCCATTATAGACGACGGCCTCATGTGGCCGACGCGCGATGGTTTGCAGGATCGCGGCGCAAAAACGACTCAACGCACAACGGGCATCCCGTCTGAGCAGGATGCCCGTTTGTGATCCTGAAACCCGATCCCTATTCCCTGGCTCTCTTAACGCCAGTAGTACACTCCACCGACCAGGTAGTACGGCCGGTAGTAAACCGGCGGATAAGGGTAGGCGTAACCGGAATAGTAGCCGTAGCGCGGTCCGTAGCCATAGGGTCCGCGCCGGTAGAGGCTTGGGCCGCCGGGATACAGTCCTTCAGCCAGCCGCGCGGCTTCCTGCGGGCTCACCGGATTTACAGTAAGCGGCGCGGCGATATGGAATGTGACCAGAGCCTCCGCGGGAATCCAGACTCGCGGTCCGCCCGAAGCAGCCGAAGCGGCGGTTCCTCCAGCCGCGCCTGCACCCGCGCCGATGGCACATCCGGGGCCGCGGCCGATCGCGCATCCAATGATGGCGCCAATAATTGCTCCGCCAACCGCATTGTTTACCGTCTGCCCAGCCTTATTCGGCCCCTTCACTTTGAACTCGTTGGTCGTGAGCGGGTAGCTTTGTCCGCCCAGATCGAGCGACGTGAGCGTCAGCGCCAGGATTGAGCTGCCGGCCAACTTGCCTGAGCCTGCATTCTTCGCGTCCGTCACCACGCCATGCACAACGGCTCCGCGCGGAATCGCCAGAACGCCGCCAACGGCTACGTCCTGAATCACCGTAAACTGCACCGGCTGGCCATCCTTGGCTCGCTTGCTATCGACCGGCTCGCTGGTGCGCACCTGAAGCAACATTCCCGGCGGTATGGTCACAGGGCCGCGCGCCGGCTGGTACTGGGGCCCCTGAGGCGCTTGCGGATACGGCGGGTATTGCGAGTTCTGCGGATTCTGGTACTGCGGCCGCGCAGGCGGAGGCGGCGGATAACCGCCTTGCTGCGGATAGGCCGGCTGCTGCGGATAAGCCGGAGGCTGACGGATTGTTGACTGCAGCCGGGTCCTGGTTCTGCGGATTCGCGTCAGGAGCGGGGCCCGGAGGCGGCAGGTTCGCCATTTGCCGTTGCGCTGGCGACTGGTCTGGATCAGGCATCTCGTCTGCGCCTGGGGCCGGCTGAGGGCTTTGTCCATCGGGGCCGGGGTTGCCAATCTGCAAGTTGTTGTGGACCTTTGTTACGCCGTCAACATGCGCGGCGATCGACTCGGCCAATTGCTTTGACGCATCGGTCGAAACGGTTCCTGAAAGCGTCACCTCGCCCTGAATCGTGGCTGCGGTGATCAAATCGTTTTTCAGCGCCGCGGATGCGTCCAGAGCATGCACCACGTCCATCTCAATTTGCCCATCGGTGCGCGGCCCCTGTTGTGCTGCCGACGGCTGACCTTGAGGCTGCGGCGCGCCGGGGTCCTGCGCCAACGCGACCACGGCGCACAACATGGCCAATCCCATCGAGACCATGACCTGTGTGCCCACTTTCCTGATCGAAATACGATTCCTCAGGGTACGATTCATATCGATTTCTCCTGTAACTTCTCCCGTTACGGCCGGCGGCAACAATTCACGCCGGGCGAGCGGTTTTTCAAATTGCGTCAACAGCTCAAGCGGTTAGACGAGACTCACCTGAGCCTGTTAACGAGTTAAACCCTGCATCCGAGAAAAAGTTTCCTAGACTAATGCCGCGCTTATCGCTGCACCCAAAGCCTTTAGCCCAGCAGCGACGTCGGTCCCCAGGTGCACCCGCAGGGCCCTGCGGCCGCGCGACTCCAGTACCGCCAGATCGCCCGCCGCTTGCGCATCGATGACCACGCCAAAGCTGTACTTCTGGCCGGGAATATCCATGTCGTCGGCGTGGCCCGCAGTAATCTGCAGAAAGACTCCCGTGTTCGGGCCGCCCTTGTAGTCCTGCCCGGTGGAGTGGAGAAAGCGCGGACCGAAGCCGAGGCACGTGGCCACGCGCTTTTGATCACGCACTTTGTGCCGGAAGCTCTGGATGGCCGCCACGTGCTCTTCAAACATGGGCAGAAACGCGACGGTCGCAAAGTAGTCGCCCGCAACCAGTTGGTCGAGATGTGCGCGCAGAATTCCAGCCAGTGTCTGGCTTGGCGCAGCGCCCTTGAGCTTCGCGGCATAAGCATCGGTTGCGTAGAGCGCGAACGGAGCCCCCGAATCGCTCTTTCCCGTGAGGAATGGCGTGCGCTGGGGCAGCGTGCCGCTTTTTTCGTACTCAGAAGTCAGCGCACGAGTCTCGATCTTCGCTGCTTCCACATCTGGCTGGTTGAAGGGATTGATGCCGATCACCGAACCCGCCACGGCGGTTGCAATTTCCCACGTGAAAAACTGACTGAAGATTTCGTACCGATCGCCGATTTCGAAATAGACCACCGGATGTCCGGCACCTTCAAGCGCCGCAACCTTCGCATCCTGACCCGCGTCGACCGTGTCTTTCAAACGAACATATGCAAACACGCGATCGTTGCCATACACGCTTGGTGCCCCGATCGCTTCGAGATCAACCGGCGTAATTCCCTTCCCCTGTTTGCCCGTCGACTCGGCAATCAGCTGCTCGAGCCACGCACCCAGGTCGGCAATCTCAGGCGATGTGAAGATGGTGATCTTGTCGCGCCCGGCGTTGGCCGCAGTTCCCAACAGCAGGCCGAACTGCACGCCGGGATTCTCCGCAACCGGCAGCTTGGCGACGGCGGCCGCTTTGGCCGCCTCGGCCAGCAGCGTCTCCACGTTCAGACCGGTCACGGTCGCCGCTACAACGCCAAAATTCGAGAGCGCCGAATAGCGCCCGCCGATCTCGGGATCGCCGTAGAAGATGCCCCTGAAGCTATCCGCCTTCGCCACCTGCTCCATCTTCGAACCGGGATCGGTGATGGCCATAAAGTGACTGCCCACATGGTCTGCGCCCACCGCACGCCGCATCTGGTCAAAGAAATACTGCTTCAGGATGTTCGGCTCGAGCGTCGATCCGGACTTGCTGGCGACGATGACCAGAGTCTCGGCCAGGTCAACAGAGTCGCAAGCAGCCTTCACTTGCGCCGGGTCGGTGGAATCAACGATGTGCAGCTCAGGAAATCCCGGCCGCGGACCAAACGTCTTGGCCAGAACCTCGGGGCAGAGGCTTGAGCCTCCCATGCCCAACAGCAAAACCGATCGGAAGTCCGCGCTCTCCACGTCTCCGCCGAGCTCCGCGAAGGTCGCGAGATCTTTCTGTTGGCGCTCCACAATGTCGATCCAGCCCATCCATTTTTCTTCGCCGTCGCGAGTCCACAGGGACGGATCTTTTTGCCAGAAGCGGTCAATTTTGTTGTTGGCTTGCCAGTCGGCTGCTGCTGCGTCCACGGCGCCGCGAAGTTCGGAGGGTACTGCGAGTCGGAAGCTCATATCACCTTAGATTCTGCCTCATCGGCGAAGTTGCAACGCTAAGATTGTGCAAAAGTTCACCTGAAAGCCTGGCGGCCGTTTCAACGGTTTAACATAAACCCGGTTATGAATCTCACCTTCGTTAAGCTCAATATCGGATGGAACGCCGAACCAAATGCCCCATTCCCAGAGGCGCGAGTGGTAGGCACGGACGTCATTCTCCGATTTGTGGTGGACCCATTTCGATTCCCTGCGTTTCATGAAGAGGAACATGGATTCTTGCGATTCGCGAATTGCACTCAGTTTCGAATGGGCCCAACGAATGATGAAGGCTGGTATTTAGGCAAGTGCCGGTTCAGCGGAAAAGCGCCAAAATGGGGCGAGTTCTACGCAGTTTTGGGCGAGGCGCAGTCAGTACGCGGCCCCGACGACTGGGTGTTCATCGAAAGACACCCGGGCTCGGAGCGGACTCATTTCCTCTTCTACTTTCGCGACGGAACGTTCGAGTGTTTGGCTGAGAGGTGCTCGATCGAGCCAATCCAAATTAACGCTCTCATCAGGACGGGTAAATCTCTTCCCGAGATCTGAGTCCAGGGCCGCCCATAGAATTACATGCCGGCCTGATCGAAATCTTAGTCAGCTGCCGGCGAGTTCGGCGTGATGCGGATGAGTTCGAGTGACTCGCCCGCTGTCGATTCCAGGTCGAATTCCGGCGAGGCCGCCGGGATAGCCACAATCCCGCGCGGCGGCAAATCGATTGGGTCAAATTTCGCTCCCGAGGGCCCCCCGGCCGACAGCCGCCCTGCTCCGGCAGCCGCGAACAGGTATGCGAGGCCGCGCTCGCCGCCCGCGCCGCGCAAGCTTTCGCTGGTTATCTTGCCGTTCACGGGAATTCGTTCCATGCGAAAGTACGGAACATCGATCAGAACCGTGCGATCCGCAAGCTCGATCGGTGCCACCTTTCCGGCACGCGTTACGAACTTCGTTGCTTCAAGCGACTTCTCAATGTGCAGCTGGCGCGGACGTCCGTAGTCATACATGCGGTAGGTCACGTCGGAATTCTGCTGCGTTTCGAGCAGTATTGACCCCGGCCAGATCGCGTGCACTGTGCCCGCATCGACATAAATCGTGTCTCCCGCCGCAACTGGAAGCATGTTCAATCTCTGTTCGAGAGTTCCCGCGCGAATTTTTTCCTCGATTTGGACAAGTGTTGTGCCGGACTTGAGCCCGACCGCAACCTCCGCGCCCGGCTGGGCCTCGAGCACGTACCAGCACTCCGTCTTGCCGCGCGGCTCGCCGTATTTCCGCGCCATCGCGTCGTCGGGATGCACCTGGACACTCAGCTTTTCCCGCGCAAAAATTGTCTTAATCAATAAAGGGGAATCTGCGACTGGAGCTTCAGCACCGAGTAGTGCCGCATGTTCCTCTTTGAAGAGCGCGGCCAGCCGCTTGCCGGAGTGCGGCCCGGTTGCAACGCTGCACTCATCGCCGGTCAGCCAGACTTCGCCGATGGGATCGCCCTCGGCCACGCGGTCATACCAGGGACGCAAGTCGCGGAATCCCCACACCCGCATCGTAAACACGGGGTCGATGCAAAACGGCGCCATTTCTGTCGTTGCCGCGCTCATCCAGGCTCTCCTGCCCTCTTGACCTCCCCACTCTAGCAGACGAATCGGCACCTTCCGGCGATCGCCCGGCGAGCTGGTTTGTGCGGAAAAATCACTCGGCGAAAAGGCGCTTGCCCGGTATCCTCAATCCATGCTCCACTCTGTGATCTTCAACGACATGTTCCAAATGCAGCTTCCTCTCATGGAGAAGCTGCTTCGTCCCGCCATCGTCTACCTGGCGCTGGTGGTGCTGCTGCGCATCTTCGGCAAGCGCGAGCTGGCGCAGCTCAACCCGTTCGACCTTGTCGTTCTGCTCTCGCTCTCGAACACCGTGCAGAACGCCATCATCGGCAATGACAATTCCCTGTCCGGGGGAATCATCGGGGCCGTGGCTTTGCTGGCCGTGAACTGGCTGGTGGTCCGCGCGCTGTTCAGCTCGCCGAAGCTCACACGCGCGTTCGAGGGTCGCTCCACGATCCTCATCCGCAATGGCCAGGTCGATCGCAAAGCATTGAAGCGTGAGCAGCTCACCGACCAGGAGCTTCTCGACGTGATCCACCGACAGGGATTCGAAAGCATCCACAAGGTGCAGCAGTGCGAGCTGGAGCCGAATGGAACGTTTTACGTGGAGGCCTTTGAGCCTTCCGTGGCCGACAAGCAGCACGACGAGTTACTGGCCAAGCTGGAAGCGCTGCAAAGCCAGGTCGCCGCGCTTCGACCGCAGTCTGCCGGCGATTGATCAGGTTGCACTGTTGCGGCCGGTGCAGGATTTGCTAATCTTGGCGGAACATGATCAGACAGGCTCGACCGATTGCCGCTATTCTTCTTCTCTGCTCGCTTCAGTTGCTTGCACAAAAGAAGGCTCCGCCGCACGCCCAAGCGAAAACTCCGCAAAGGACGATCCGCTTTCAGGGCGCGACACAATATTCGCAGGAGGAGTTGCTCGCGGCCGCCGGCATCAAGCCCGGTGCGCGACTCACCGTTGCAGAAGTAAAATTGCACGCCAAACAGCTCAACGATACCGGCTTCTTTGCCGTGGTCAAGTTCGGCAACGACAGCAAGGGGCTGCTTTTCACGTTGACTCCCGCCAGCCAACTTTTCCCCATGCATCTCGACAATCTGCCACTCAAGCCCGGCAAAGATCTCGACGACAAAATTCATGCGCGTTTTCCGCTCTATCATGGGCTCTTGCCCGCCGGCGGCTCTACCGACGATGGAATATGCCAGATGCTTGAAGAAATACTGGCGGGCGAAAGCCTGAAGGCGACGGTAAAAGCGAGCCTCACCAGCGAGCTCGGCCCCAAAAAGATTACGGCAATGAACTTTACAGTCGCCTCGCCGCCGGTGCGCATCGGCGCGATTCAGCTGGCAGGCGTTTCGCCCGCTATGCAGGCCAAGGTCAGAACGCTCGTCGAAGGCCAGACCGGAAACGAGTTCGACACGGACAACACAGCAATTGGGCTCCAGCACGCCTTCGAGGATCTCTACCAGGACCAGGGTTATGCGGCCGTCGAAGTCAACGTGAGCGAGGTCGATCCTCCCGTTGTGTCGGATGCGGCCATCGAAATACCTTTTTCGGTCGCGCTGACGGAAGGTGGAGTCTACAAGCTCGGCATCATCAATTACCCGTCAAACGCTTTGGCTTCGCGCGCGGAGGTCGGGAAGTTTCTGGCGAAGTATCAGGCGGGTTCGGGCAGGCCGCTCGATCAGTTTCTATTGGCAGTGAACGATGCCTATCACGCGCGGGGCTATCTCGATTGCTCTGTTGTCTCGCACGCCGCGTTCAACGAGGTTACGCACATCGTGAACTACAGCATCGAAATCGATCCCGGACCGCTTTATAAGATGGGCGCGGTTCAATTCGATGGCGCGCCCGATGCCATGGCCACCAGGCTCGCGCACGTCTGGAAGATGGCTCCCGGCGACACATTCGATGAAAGCTACGTCTCGGGCTTCGCGGCGCGCGCGGAAAAACAGGACCGCACGCTTTCAAAGTGGATGCAAACCGTTATCGTCTCATTCAATGAGAAGCCCGACCCGGACGCGCACCAAGTCAACGTCGTCTTCCACTTCGCCAAGGCCGCGCAAGGCGGACGGTAGGCAACGCGGCAGACCAGGATTTAGGTGAATTGGGTTTGCCCGGTAGAGAGCGAGAGAGGCCTCCTGCTTATTTGGGCGATCAGCGCAAAACTTCAATGGGAACGCCCGCTTTGACTCGGTTCCAGGCCTTGTCCGTGGTCCAGGCCGTGGCATTGCGAACCTTTGCCAGCGCGAGACAGGCGCGGTCGCCGAGTGAAAGCTCCGGGTAAGTGCGTGAATAATCTGCAGCCAAATCGGCTTCCGTCCTGGCAAACGGAACCAGTTCAACCCCGCCAAGAAGACCGTCCAGTAGCTGCGTTGTCATTGAGGCATGATCCCTATAAAGCCGAGTGAGGATCTCGCACCAATTGACTACGCCGATCGCTATGCGGAGATCACTGTCCGATTCCGACCGGGCAAGAAGATCGCCGACTCTGCCTCCCCCTGGCTCCTTCAAAATCAGCGCCAAAACTGCCGATGAATCGAGAATCACGCTATTTCCTGGTTTCACGGGCTGCTTCCTCACGTCTATCGGCGAGAAACTCGTCAAGTATTCCCTTCAAGCTGCCGCGCTTCTTGATGATTCCGCCGCGGATGCTTTCGAGCGCCATCCTTCGCGTAAGAATCCTGATCCCGCCGGGTTCGCTGACAACAGTCAGCCGTTCACCCGGCTCCATGCCAAATTCCTTTCGGATTGCCGCTGGAAGAACAATTCTACCACTTTCTCCGAGAATTACCGTTTCTGTCATAATCTGTCACCTTCCGATCATCATGACATATTTCTGTTTATTATGCCACTTTGGCGGGTAAACCCAGGCGCACGGCTGCAACGGGCGCTACATTTTTTGTTTCTGGTGAATGGCGCGCGAAGCGCGTCTGCCTGGACGGCCAGTCCCTACTCCCACTCGATCGTGCCGGGCGGCTTCGACGTCACGTCGTAGACTACGCGGTTGATGCCACGAACCTCGTTGACGATCCGATTCGACATGCGTTTCAGCAGCTCGTAGGGCAGCGGCGTCCAGTCGGCGGTCATGCCATCTTCAGAATGCACGGCGCGGATGGCGCATGTGAACGCGTAGGTGCGCTGATCGCCCATCACGCCCACGCTCATCACCGGGAGCAGCACGGCAAAGCTCTGCCAGATCTTTGTGTAAAGCCCTGCGGTCTTGATCTCGGCGACAACAATTTCGTCGGCCTCCTGCAAAATTGCGACGCGTTCCGGCGTGACCTCGCCCAGGATTCGCACGGCGAGTCCCGGCCCAGGGAACGGTTGCCGGCTCAGGATTTCTTCCGGCATGGCGAGGTCGCGGCCGATGCGGCGCACTTCATCCTTGAACAGGTCGCGCAGTGGCTCGATCAATTTGAGCTTCATCCGCTCCGGCAGGCCGCCGACGTTGTGGTGGCTCTTGATGGTCTGGCTCGGCCCCTTCACGCTCGACGATTCAATCACGTCGGGATACAAGGTCCCCTGGACCAGCCAGTCGACGCCGCCCGTTGCCTTCGCGATGCGATTGGCCTCGTCCTCAAAGACCGCGATAAACTCCGCGCCGATGCGCTTGCGCTTCACTTCGGGGTCGGTCACGCCGGCCAGCTTCTCCAAGAAGCGCGCGCTCGCGTTCACTCCGACGATTTTCAATCCCAGCTTGCCGCGGAGGTTGGCCTGCACGCTGGTGAACTCGTTCTTGCGCAGGACTCCATTGTTTACGAAGATGCAGGTCAACTGGTCGCCAATTGCCTGGTGCACCAGCACCGCGGCCACCGACGAATCGACGCCGCCCGAGAGCCCGCAGATGACGTGTCCCTTGCCTACTTTTTCGCGGATCGAAGCCACCGTGCTCTCGATGAAGTGCGCCGCCGTCCAGTCGCCGCGCGCTCCGCAGATAGTGAGGAAGTTGCGGATGAGTTGCGGCCCGAGCGGCGTGTGGTGCACTTCGGGATGGAACTGCACGGCCCAAATGCCGCGGCCCTCGTTGGCGATCCCGGCCAGCGCATTTTCCGTGACCGCGATGCGGCGAAAACCCGTGGGCAGCTCAGCAGCTTCGTCGCCGTGGCTCATCCAGACATGAATTGACGGGGGCAGTCCCGCGAACAGCGGCGTCGACAGATCTTCTAACTTGACCTCGGCATGGCCGTACTCGCGCTTGGGCGCGGAGAGCACCTTGCCGCCCAGGTGATGCACGATGAAGTGGAGTCCGTAGCAAACGCCCAGCACGGGCACGCCGAGCTTAAGCACCTCGGGGTCGGCTGCTGGAGCATCGTCGTCGTAGACCGACGATGGACCGCCGGAAAGAATCAGTCCAATCGGCTTGAGGGCCCGAATCTCGGCGAGCGGCGCCGTGCACGGCAGGACCACCGAATACACATTCTGCTCGCGAATGCGCCGCGCGATGAGTTGCGTGTATTGCGACCCGAAATCGAGGATGACAATTGTCTGGGTGTCCACGCTCCAGTGTGGCAGGGGCCGGTGCGGGATGTAAAGAACCGTCGCGTAAATGCCTTCCGGGTGCTACTTCCGGGTGCTATTCGTAGTGATACCGCGCCTGCAGAAAGTCGACTCGCTCCGCAGTCACGCGATACACCAGCCGGTGCTCCTGCGTGATTCTGCGGCTCCAGCAGCCGGCTAGCTCGTGCCGGAGCGGCTCGGGTTTGCCAATGCCGCCAAATGGATCGGCTACGATTGCCTCCACGAGTTCCAGCGTCTTCAGCGCTGCCTTTCGGTCATTTCTGATCCACCAGGCGAGGTCTTCGCGGAACTTAGGAAGGAAGTCAACCTCTCGTGAAATTCTGTGCTCCTCGATAGCCATGTCGCTTCTCCTTGATTGGAACTAGCCGGAGGAGCGGCTGGACGCATCACGAAGGAGGTGGCCGTAATCCTTAGCTTTCTTCACTAGTTTAGGAACGGATTTCTCTAAGATCAAGGGGAAAGACAGAAAAATCAAGGAGTTAGGGGGAAGTTAGGGCAGAGTTGGGGATTAACGATGTGCGGCACCTTCTTCGAGTCGCGACACAACAATGTTCAGAGGCCCAATGAGCGGCGCAGCTCTTTTAGCGCTATCGCCGCTGGCTTTCCGGGAGCCTTTTTTTGGTCGTTCCTTCGAGATTCCGCGAGCGCCGCGCGCAGCCTTTTTGCATTAGCCGGTGAGCGCAGAAGGTAGGCTGTCTCTTCCAGGCCCGCCAACTCATCTGCGGCGATAATCGCTACATCGCGCGCACCGCGCCGCTTGACCACTACTACTTCGCGGTCGTCGACAACTCGATCGAGGTAGGACGCAAGATTTTCGCGCAGCGCGGTATAAGTGGTCTCGGTTGGCATGGAATCGCCCTCCACTCAAACGTACAACATTCCTGTACGTGTCGTCAAGAAGGCCAGCGACCACCTTTATGGCAACTTCGCCGCCGCTGCGATCGGATCCCAGTGGTCCGCGCCCGCCAAAAATACCTTCGGCCTGTACTGTGCCGCCTGCCGCGCCGTAAGTTGGTGCGACCACGAGATGCGAGCTGCTGCATTCGCTCCCGGGCCGGTGGAATGAAACTCAGCGTAGTACGCCTGGGGAACTGCGGACGTTTTGCCCCACGCGTTCCAACCTTCCGGGATCACGTCAGCAGGCAATTCAGTGTCGATATAAACCACGCGAGAGTACGGACGCCACGGCCGCCCAAGGCTGATGGTGTCGCGCACCGGAGCGCCCAGCTCCGTCACCTCATTGGCCACGATTCCGCTCGTCACCTTGCTGTCGACGATCACATAGCCCGTTGTCTGGTCGGGAGATGTGCGCGACTGCGCGGTCAGATACCCTGACCCATTGGCGTGAATCTCGGAGCGATCGAACACCGCCGTCGCGTTGCCGAAGATGAAGTCGACTCCGCCCTCGATATAGGAGTCCACATAATACTGGCGCCCGTAATCGGCAAACAGCGTGTCCTGGTGGCCGAGAAACCGGCAATGCTTGAAGATGGCCTTATCCGCGCGCACTGCCGCAGCCACTGCCTGCCCCGTATTTCCAGCCGTATTTTCAAAGGTGATGTTGTCGGCTTCGAATCCTGCCCCGTTGATCTCCACGGTCTCGGTGAAAAACGTTCCGCCGGCTTGCTTCGCGTTCAGACTGTTGGTAATCACAACGTCGGCGGGGGTCTTTCCCATTCCCACCAGCGTGATGTTCGTATGGTTCTGCGTCACGATGACGCGCTCGTGATACACGCCTGGTGAAATTTCGATAAACACACGGCCCGCCTTGCCATGGGGGCCAATACCGGCGAAGGGATGGTGGTCCATGGCCATCTGGATCGTCGGAAACTCCGTGGTGCCCTCGATCCCTGTCTTGACGTCGGGCGAAACGCGAACGTGAATATCCTGCCCGTGAGCCAGACAAATCCCTGCAAGGCTCAACCAGGCCAGGATGCATGCGGCAATTCCATTTAGGCTTCGCATTCCACGATTCTCTCCTGTCGCCCAAT
Organism: uncultured Acidobacteriaceae bacterium; assembly: GCA_963789425.1. GTDB lineage: Bacteria > Acidobacteriota > Terriglobia > Terriglobales > Acidobacteriaceae > Telmatobacter. The sequence goes on from CAWBKM010000005.1 coordinate 93,239, forward strand.
TCGCCGCCAGTGCGATACTCGATGTGCGTGCTAAAGCCAACCGCTGGGCTCGCCCCCAGTGCGGGGCTTCTTCGGTGCGCTCCACCCTATATGGGAAAGGAGTTCTCATGAAGCACCTTTATCCGATCTTGATGCTGACGTTATCAGCGGGAGTTTTGCCGGCACAAGCGCCCGGCGCCCCGCAGGCCGGCGACGCCAGTCCCTCCGAGCCTCCTGCCATTCGCAGTTTCGATCCGGCGGCCATGGACACGACCGCGGACCCATGCGTGGATTTCTACCAGTACGCCTGTGGCAATTGGATGAAGAACAATCCCATCCCTACCGACCAGACGCGTTGGGTGCGCTCGTTTTCTCAGCTGCGTGAGCGTGATCAGTACCTGCTATGGAAGGATCTGAACGCCGCAGCCAACGATCCAAAGGCGCCGTTGCAGAAGCAGTATGGCGACTTTTTCGCGGCGTGCATGGACACGGCCACGGCAGAAAAGAAAGGACTGACGCCCGTCGAACCGGCATGGGAGGCCATTGCGAAGCTTAGCGATCCGAAGCAGCTTGCCGGCCTACTCAGCGATCTTGAGAACCACGGCACGCCCGACGGGTTCTTCAATTTCGGCGTGGGAGTGGATGAGAAGGATGCGACGAAGCAGATTGCCGAGCTCCGTCAGGGCGGTTTGTCGCTGCCCGACCGGGAGTACTACCTGAATCCCGCGGAGCATTTCGCGACCATCCGAATGGAATATGCCGCGCATGTAACCAAAATGTTCACTCTGGCCGGGGATACGCCCGAAGAGGCAGCCAAGGAAGCCGCCGCGGTGATGGAGATCGAGACAGCCATGGCTAAAGCCTCGATGAGCCGCACCGACCTGCGCGATCCTGCGAACCGCTACCACATTTACACATTGGCGGAGCTCGACCAACTGAGCCCGAATTTCGATTGGACTGCCTACTTCTGGAGCGCCGGAATCCGCCACTTCGACACCTTGAATGTGAGCACGCCGGATTTCGTCAAGGCGCTGAATTCTCTTATCGAGAGCGAGCCGCTGGCTTCGTGGAAGAGCTATCTGCGCTGGCACGTTCTGCACGGCCAGGCGGAGGATCTGTCCAAGGCATTCTTCGACGAGAACTTTGCGTTCTTCCGGCACACGCTGGCCGGGCAGAAGGAGCCTATGCCGCGGTGGAAGATGTGCACCCAAATGACCGATCGCGAGTTGGGCGAGGCGGTGGGCCAGGACTGGGTGAAGCAGAACTTTCCGCCCGCGGCCAAGGGCAGCACGGAGAAGCTGGTAACGGCGCTGGAGAAAGCGCTGGGCGACGACATCAAAACACTTCCCTGGATGAGCGATGAAACCAGGAAAGCCGCAGAGGACAAGCTGGCCATGATCCGCCGCAACATCGGCTATCCCGAAAAGTGGCGCGACTACTCCAGCGTGCAGGTGAGCCGCATTGATTTGATCGGCAATCTGCATTCGAGCGATGTCTATGAACGCAATTACAACTACGACAAGCTGGGCGAGCCGGTCGACGAGAAGGAGTGGGGCATGACTCCGCCGACGGTCAACGCATACTATCGGTCGGCGTTCAATGACATCAACTTTCCGGCAGGGATTCTGCAGCCTCCGTTCTTCGATTTCAAGGCGGATCCGGGGCTGAACTACGGCGGCGTCGGCGTGGTGATCGGTCACGAGATGACGCATGGCTTCGACGATCAGGGCTCGAAGTACGACGGCAACGGCAACCTGCGCAACTGGTGGACGGACGCGGACCATAAAGCCTTCGACGCGCGGACCAGTTGCATCGCGGATGAATACAGCGGATTTGTGGCGGCGCCGGCGCAAGGCGATACCCCAGCGGCCCATCTGAATGGGCGTCTGACCCTCGGCGAGAACACGGCCGACAACGGCGGCCTGCGCATCGCGTACATCGCTCTCGAAGACACACTGGCTGCCGAAGGCAAATCTATGGAACAGAAAATCGACGGCTACACTGAGGCGCAACGATACTTCCTGGGTTTCGGACAGTTATGGTGCGAAAACGACACCGAAGCGGCGGCTCGGCAGTCGGTGCTGGTTGATCCGCATTCGCCGGGCCGTTGGCGCGTCAACGGCAGCGTGCAGAACTTCAACGGGTTCGGTAAGGCTTTTGGTTGCAGGAAGGGTCAGCCCATGTATCCGGAGAATGCCTGCCGCGTCTGGTGAGCGCGAGCGGCGTTGACGTCCTCGCCTGTTCAAGCCGCCTGCTGCGGCAAGCCGGTGGGCGGCCCTCCATCTTCGCGGCGGCAACTGGCTGGGCGGAACCTGGCACTTGCAGGCTCCTGGCCTTTCTCGCACTCCTGCGTCATTCCTTCGCATGATCTGCGCGAGTGAGCCCCGCCTTCGCTGTTGACTTTTCGCCCCTCCGAGCGTCCAAATGCCGATCGTTGCCTGAAAACCCAAAATCCACGAGTTGACACCCGGAGCAGAGCCGCGTGCGATTCGCCGCAGCAATTGAGATCGAGGGGATTTATCATTCCGATGGGCAAAGTATTTACCAGTCCGATGGGTAAACTAGGCACAACTGGCCCTCGCCTTTTACAATTCATCAGGGACTCCATCCCAACCCAGCTTTGCTCGGGAACGATGAAACTTGGCGGGGCAACCCTGGCCAGGATGAAGGAATAGCATGAAGTTCATGAAATTCGGCAAGGCGCTTGCGATGGGCGCACTTTCGGTGGCCGTCGTTTTTGGCGTGACGTCTTGCGTTGAGAGTTATACGGTTGGCTATTTGTTTGTGACGGGAACCGTCACCGTCTCCAGTGGCAGTAACGGCATCATCTCCGGTTTCAAGATCGATCACAACACGGGCCGTTTGACGCCCATCAACACGCTGCCCGTTGCCTCCGGAGGCGCCAACCCGGTCCGCGCCGTCCTCACCCTCGGCAGCCGGTTCCTTTATGTCCTGAACCGCGGAGTGACCGCCTCGGGCAGCGCCGATTGCTATGGCACAGGCGCCAGCGCCTGCATCAACTCGAATATTACCCAGTTTATTGTTGGCGGCAACGGCGCCTTGACGCCGCAGGAGACCTTCAACTCATCGGGCATCAACCCCTTCCGGATGATTGCCGATGCTTCCGGGAATTACCTGTTTGTTCTGGATCACGACGCGCCTGACAACGCCGCCCCATCGAGCACCGACAACTGCGCGCTCGCACTGGGAAGCTCGGTGACCACTTGCGGCGACGTCACAGTCTTCAAGATCGACCAGAACACCGGTCGCCTCTCGCTGGTTGTGAATGCCCAGGTGACGGCGGTTTCAAGCGGCCAGCCCATCACCTACTTCCCAGTGCCGGCAAATCCGGTCGATTTCCTGCTATCCGGTTCCAGCCTCCTCACTCTTGCGGGCGCTCCTGACCCGACTTCTTACCCCTACGCCGGAGGCACGCTTGTCTTTCCATACAGCTATTCCAGTTCTACAGGTCAGTTGACCTTGAGCCAGAACAGCTCCCAGCGAATCGGCGACTCGGGCATGAATGCCACGGCGATGGTCAGCGCCGCGAGCGTGATCTATGTGCTCGATAACGAGCCCATCACTGTTTCGTTCAACGGTTTGCCCACCACTTCGTCCAGTCAAATTCTTCCCTTTAGCGTTGGCACCGGCGGAGCGCTCCAGGCGGAGCCGGGCGGCGCAGTTCCCGATGACCCGGCGCTTTCCAATCCCATCTACATCATGATGGAGAGCAAGGGCAAGTTTCTTTATGTAGCCAATCAGGGAGACAACATCACCGGATTTAATCCGCAAAGCGGCATCGCCGGGTATTCCCTCACCACCTCTCCCGCCTATCAGTTAAGCTTCATCTCCGATGAGCCGTTCGGCTCCGGATCAGGCCCCCAGTGCATCGTCGAGGATCCGTCCGACCAGTTCATTTACGAAGCGGACGAATACGACTCCACGGTAACGGGGCGGGTAGTAAATCCTGAGATAGGCGACCTGACCGGTCTCCGCGTGGTCAGCGACTACAAGCTCCTGGGGCCGGCATCGTGGTGCCTGGTCGATGGGCGCACGAGTTAGTGCAGAACCGCGCCCGCCAGTTACGAAAAATGACGGCCTGGCGGACCGGTTCTCATGTCAGGCCCGGAGTTTTCCGCGGCCTGCGCGAATTGAAGGTCTGTCCGCAGGCCTTGGCTGAATGCCGGTTCCGCTGCTTGCAGCCAGCACCGGAATTCGAATCTTAGACCGTTTTTTTGGGTGGCCTGCTTTCGAGGCCGCATTTCAAGAAAGATGCGCATGAAGTTCAATAAATCGAGCCAGCGATCGCAAAACCAGAGCGAGCAGAACGCCGAGACACAAGAATCAAGTCGCCGCGGCCCCCAGGGAGCGGCGAACTTGAGGGCTGCGCACACTGGCTTTCTTCGCTCTCGCTTTGCTCTTTTGCTGGTTGGCGCGGGCAGCTTGCTCGCAGCCTCGCTCGTCACTGCCTGCTCCCAGCTTACGCAAACGCTGACCATCGACTTCGTGTACGTGGCTTGCACCAAAGCGGAAGGCGCCGACAGCTATGGCGAGATCAACGTCTACGAAATCAACTCCGAATCGGGCCGCATGCGCCAGATTCCCAGCTCGCCCTTTCCTTCCCAGGGACGCGATCCCGTGGCTGAGGCTGTCTCTGCCGACTACGGCAGTCTCTTCGTCGTCAATCAGGACGACAACGCCATCGAGCAATTCGGAATCGGCACCGACGGAAAGCTCTATCCCTATAACACCGTCAATACTCCGGGGATCTTCCCTCTGGCTGTCGCAACGAGTAAATCGAATCTGTTCATTGTCGATCTTTACCAGCCGCTGCCCATCTGTTCCGACGCCGAGCCGTGCTCCGGCTCCATCGGCGTCTATGCGCTCACTCCCGCCAGCGGCGCCACGCCCGTCGGCATTCAAACGCCGCCGCTTACAAATCCCGCAGTCAACGGGCAGTACTGGCCTTTGTCTCTCTCCGGCGCGAACGCATCTCACATTATCGTGCCCACCGCGGTGAACGTTCTCGCGTCGGGCGCCGATGTCTACGTCACGGCTTACGACTCTTCGGTCACCCCAACCGTCGGATATGTCTTCGGATTCTCGGTAGGCTCGGGCGGCGCTCTTACGCCACTGAGCGGCTCGCCCTTTGCGGCCGGCGTCAAGCCTTCCGCCATTGCCAGCGGGGTCGTTGGCAGCAGCTCCGCTCCTGTGCCCGTGGTCTACGTGACCGATTTCGCAGGCGGCAGCGTGTTCGGCTTCAACGCATCGTCAGGCAACTTGACGCCGATCGCCGGCAGCCCGTTCCACGCCGGCAATCAGCCTTCCGCCATCGTCGTCGATACGGCTTATCCTTACGCCTATGTGACCAACTCGCAGGACAGCAACGTGACCGCATATTCCATCGCGTCCAGCGGCGCGCTCAGTTCCATTGGAACTTACGCCACAGGCCTGCAGCCCGTGGCCGTTGGGATCGACCCTTCAACCGAACATTTCCTCTATACCATCAACTTTCTTGATAACACAGTTTCCGGTTTTGACCTGAACACTACAAGCGGAGTACTTCTCGATTCGCAGAATTCTCCTTTTCCGAGCAACGACCAACCAACCGCGGTGGCGGCGATACCGCACAACGGCACGGGCGGCGGCATTCAGCCCTGAGCGTATGCGTTTGCTCGGTTTCGGCAAGAGAGCCGGTGGCAATTCTCCGTATTCGGCTTTTACAATGAACACGGGGCAACTTTAACGAATTTTTTGGGGGCTCCACCAGGCGGGCCCATGACGAAGGAAGCGCATGACGTTGAGTAAATCGAGCCAGCTTGTTCTGGTCTCCGCAATTGGCCTGGTCCTGGCCACTTTTTTGACTGCCTGCAATCTGGTCACGATTGACTATGTGTTCGTGGCTTCCGCCGCGGGCAGCTCTTCGGGCAGCGCCGGACAAATTTACACCTACGCCGTTGACGCGAAATCGGGCGCGCTGCGCACCGCGGCTTCGCCTGTTTCCTCGGGCGGCCCGGGCCCCGTCGCCATGGCCACGACTTCCGACTATTACAACCTTTATGTCGCCAACAAGGGCAACAACACCGTAGTTCACTTCGCCATCAGCGACCACGGCATCCTGATCCCGAAAGAGAACATCACCCTTCCTGCAGCGCCAGTTTCAGTCGCCGTGAATCCGGCCGGCACCTATTTGTACGTGGTCTCGGGCACGAGTTCCGCGACGCTCACTGAGTACGCCCTCAACGCTGGCGCTATCGGCACAGCCACTGCCACCATCTCACTGAGCGTTCCCGGGTTTACCGGCGACACCATCGTTCCCACAGGAGTCACCGTGCTCGCCAACGGCAACGCCGTGTATGCAGCGGCATACGACAAGTCGGCATACAATCCCGGCGGCACTACCACCAGCAACGCCAATCCGGGCTGGCTTTTCGGCTTCGCTGCCGGCTCCGGCGGCGCACTCACGCCAGTCACCGGCAGCCCCTATCAGGCCGGCGTCAAGCCCTCCGCTCTGACCAGCGATCCGGTGAGCCGTTTTGTCTTCGTCACCGACTACGCTTCCAACCAGCTGATCGGATACACGGTTCTCTCGACCGATGCCCTGCAGTTCATGGTCGACGGCCCCTTCAGAACCGGCAACGAGCCGAGTTCGATTGCCATCGATCCACGCGGAATCTTCATCTACCTCACAAACTCGCTGGATGAGACAGTCTCCGCCTACTCCATCTCCCTGCCCACCGGCACGCCTAGCTCGAACGTCGGCGTATCAGGCACAGCCGGGATTACGACCGACACGGACCCTGTATCGATCGTCGTCGAGCCGGCGCTCGGCCAATATGTCTACACAGCCAACTATCTGGGCAATTCTGTATCCGGCTTCAGGCTCAATCCTAGTAACGGGACTCTCGAGCAAACTCAGGCCACGCCTTATCCCACCGGCACGAATCCCACGGCCCTGATCGCCGTTCCCCACGGGAACCACCCGCTATCAACGCCTGAGTAGCCGCACCGCGCAGCAACGTTGAGCCGAATCACAGGAAGCCCAGCCCTCGCAGGTTGGGCTTCCTGCTAGTTGGGCTGCAGAATACTAGATCGCCACGGCCGTGACGACAAAGCCGTACGATCCCTCTTTCGTCCAGCCCGATTGCTCAAACCCTGCCGCGCCGAGCATCTGCGTCATCTCTCGCTGCGCGTACATTTTCACGTCGCCGCGGCGCAGCAACGGGTTTAGCAAATTCGCAATTTGCCGAATGACGGGCGGGGCGCTCGGGTCCGCAATCACGAGCTGGCCGCCGCGCCGCAGCACCCGATGCATTTCCGCCAGCACCCGCCCAGGCGCTGGGTAATGATGAAACGAATCGATGCACGTAACGGCATCGAAGAACCCATCGTTCCACGGCAGTCTCTCGGAATCGCCAACCCTCAAATCGGCTCGCGCTCCCAGCCGTTCCTTGGCAACGCGGATCATCTCCGGCGCAAGATCGATTCCCGCAAGACTCAGATCGGGCTTCTCTTCGAGCAGGGTCGCAAGAAGAATGCCGGGACCGCACCCCACGTCGAGAAGCGAACCGCGGAGCGGTTCTCCCAAATGTCGAAAGGCAGCAGATTTCATCTTCTGTGAGTGCCAACCCGCGAGCGTGCTCTCGTAGCCAATCGCACGGCGATCGAATGCCCTGCGGGAGTGTTCTTTTGCCATCTCATTACGCATCATGAGCAGAATATCGGAACCTGAAGGCCGGCACCGCCCTGGATCGGCGAGGGTCAGTCGATGTGATCAGAATCATAAGCCCGCACCGGCGGGCGAAAGAGCCCGTCGATCGTTTCCTCCCTGTTCCCGAGCCCTTAGCCCCTAGTCCCTGGTCGCTAATCCCTGGTCCCTGCATTTTTCACGACCGACGTTGCGTGCATCCACTCTCGCAGCTTTCGCTGCGCCGGCTTCTCAATGAAGTAGAGCGCGAGGATGGCCAGTCCAATCAGCAAAGCGTAACTGATCCACGGATCGAAGCGGGCCAGCCCCACTGCATCCAGCACATGCGAGCGGTGAATCAGGTTCCAAAGACTGAAATGAAGCAGGTAAAGACAGTAACTGGCCTCGCCCACAAAGACCAATGGGCGAATCCCCAGCGCATGAGCCAGAGGATTCTCGCCTGCCAGTCCCAGCACGATACAGCCAAACAGCGGCATCAGCAGGCCATCGTGGATGATGGGGTACGGCACCAGCGATCCCAGGCTCAGCAGCCCGTAAATGCCGCCAAACCCGATGATCCCCAGCCAAAGCCGCAAGCGCGCCGTGCGCGCGATCATCCGGTCCAGATCGGCCAGCATCACGCCGAAAACGAAACTGAATACATGGGTGTACGGCGTGTATTTCAGCGCCTCCAGCCACGGTCCGTAGCTCCATCGGTCGGGGTGCGCAATCCCGTCCGGATTGAATGCAATGTAGAGTGCGCCCGGAACGAGTCCAAGCATCCACACACCGGCCATCTTTATGATGTGCGGCGCCATGCGCTCCGGACGCTTCCATTTCGCCACGAAGGGGAAAAGCAAGTAGTATGCGGCCTCGGCCGACATGGTCCACGCGGGGGTGTTCATAAACGTCGACACCGCAGGAACAAAGCCCTGCAAGAGCAGCGGCGTCAGCACGACGCCCGTCCAGAACATGACCTTGGTATGCGTCGGGTATTCCCCGCCCAATTGCCCCAGGCTGAGCAGCAGGCTGAGAAAGTAGATGGGATAGATGCGCGTGAATCGCGCCTCCCAAAAGCGTTTGCGGTCCAGTTCCCCGTTCCGCGCGCGTTCAGAGTAGTTGTAGGCCAGCACGAATCCCGAAAGCAGAATGAAGTAGCTGACAGAAATGAATCCGGCGTTGATGACCGGCGCCAGAAAGCCGAACCACTGGGGATTGGAGAAGTGGAAAAGCACGATGTTGACAGCCGCGAAGCAGCGCAACCCCGTCAGTGCCTTCAGCGGCGCCGGCTTGATCGTTTGTGCTGGCTTGCTTGTTTCCACGTGCTGTTAGACGTCTCCGAACTGAAAGACAGCCGCTAGCGGCCAGCTTCCAGCCTCTAGCTCATGTGTGCCAAAACTGCCGATACGCTTAATTCGAGAGGCATTGGAAATGAATTGGTGCCGGCGGAACGCTTCGAGTTGGGTGACACGGTTAGATGCGGAGAAAGCTTGGGGCAAGAAGCCAGGGGCTAATTCTTACGCGGTCACCAGCGATCCCACCTTCTCGCCCAGCACCACGCGCCGAATGTTTCCCGGGTGATTCATGTTGAAGACGATCATGGGCAGGTTGTTGTCTTTGCACATGCTCACCGCGGTCAGGTCCATGACCTTCAAGCCCTGCTGCAGGATCTGCATGTACGTAATCTGGTCGTACTTCACTGCATCTTTCACCAGCACCGGGTCGGCGTTGTAGATACCCTCCACCTTGGTGCCTTTCAGCAGCACATCGGCTTTGATCTCCATGGCGCGAAGGCTGGCCGCGGTGTCGGTCGAAAAGAATGGATTCCCTGTGCCCGCGGCGAAGACAACGACGCGGCCTTTTTCAAGGTGCCGCACCGCGCGCCGCCTGATATACGGCTCCGCAATCTGGTTCATGAAAACCGCTGTCATTACCCGGCACTGCACGCCGAGTTGTTCCAGGGCGTCCTGGAGGGCGATGGCGTTGATCACCGTCGAGAGCATGCCCATGTTGTCCGCGCTCACGCGATCCATCTCCTTGGCTTGTTCTTCCACGCCTCGGAAAAAGTTGCCTCCGCCGACCACGACCGCGACCTCCACGCCCAGAGCGTGGACCTCGGCGATCTCTCCGGTAATCTCCGCCACTTTGTCGGCATCCAGGCCAAAGCCGCGCTCTCCTGAGAGCGCTTCTCCCGATAATTTCAGCACGATTCTCTTGAACATGTCGTTTCGAGTATCGCATACGGATGGGCGTTTGGGCTTCGCCGTCGCGTCTGTGCCCGCCAAACGTGTGCGAACGCGAGTTTCCCGGATCGGCTCTTCCATTGCACCGGTCTCAAATCAGGAAATCCAGGAGGTTTTTCCGGCTGTACATCACTGCGAATGCAATTCCGCTCTCTAGACTTACCTCATCCGGCGGGCATGCATCCTTCTTAACGCACTTGTTCCGGCGCAATTTTCCAGATTCACTCGGTGGGAAATTATGGTCGTCAAAACGCATTGCAAGGGACACGCCTACACGGGTGTCGAGGTCGGAGCCGGAAACGTCCGCCGCTATTTCTCCAGGGAAAGCGATGTTATCGAGTTGCACCTCGACCACCTGCTCATCCAATGCGGCCTGAGTCCCGATTTCTGGCAGGGCCAGACGGAGATTACCGATCCTCGCCTCAGTGCCTGGCTTGAATCGAAAAACTTCAATGGTCGCCCCGGCGAGGCGCCCATCCCTCTTGCCATGATCCCCTCTGGCAAGAACTGCTTCCGCCTCCGTCCCATCGCGGCCAACCGCCGCCTGCGCACCGAGCCAACTCTCGATCCCATCAACCCCGCCTGACGGGCTGCAGCCTACGGTTCACGAGTCACGATTCACGATTCGCGGCCCACTGTCCCCTGTCGATTGGTACACTCGACTTGCCATGAATCTCAACCAACTGGAGCAGGAAGTCGAGCGGCACTTTGCCGCCGGCCCGGCCGCCGCCAACGATCCAGCGGCCATGACCGCCTTTCTTGCCCTGCGTTCCGCTCTTGAGCGCGGCGAGGTGCGCGCGGCCGAGCCCGCCTCGGCGTCGCCCACCGGCTGGCATGTGAATGCCTGGGTCAAGTGCGGCATCCTGCTCGGATTTCGCCTCGGCGCGCTCGAAGAAATGCCTGCCGCCGAAATCGGCTCTTCCGGCCCGGCGCCCGCGCTCACATTCGTCGACAAGCACACCTACCCGGCGCGCCGATTCTCGGCCGCCGACGGCGTGCGCGTTGTCCCCGGCGGCTCATCGGTTCGCGCTGGAGCTTACGTTGCTCGCGGCGTTGTCTGCATGCCGCCCATGTACATCAACGTCGGCGCATATATCGACGAAGGCACGCTGGTCGACTCGCACGCGCTGGTTGGCTCCTGCGCCCAGATTGGCAAACGCGCCCACTTGAGCGCCGCGGCGCAGATCGGCGGCGTGCTTGAGCCCGTGAACGCCAGCCCCGTGGTCATCGAAGATGAAGTTCTCGTCGGCGGCAACTGCGGCGTCTATGAAGGCACGATCGTGCGCAAAGGCGCGGTGCTGGCCGCGGGCGTCATCCTCACGCGCGGCACCCCGCTCTTCGATCTCGTGAACGGTACGATCCTTCGAGCCTCCGCCGACCTGCCGCTGATCGTTCCCGAAAACGCCGTCGTCGTGCCCGGGGCGCGAGCTGTCAACAAAGGCAAGGGTCAGGAATGGGGCCTCAGCCTCTATGCCCCCGCCATCGTCAAATATCGCGACGACAAAACCGACTTGAGCACCGCGCTTGAGGACCTTCTGCGGTAGAAAGAACCCTTCATCGCCGATGTTCGGCTGTAACCGCGCCGCATTCCGTCAACGGACCGCACTCTGTCGCGTCTAAACCCGTGGAAAGTGTCCAGCCCAAAGATTCTATGAAGATTCGGTCTTCCCTTCGTCCCACTCTCCTGATTCTCGCCCTCTCGCTGGGCGCACTCCTTTGCCTCCGCGATTCCGACGCCGCCCAGCAGCCGTCGGGCACCCAACCCGTGACCAACCTGAAGGTACAGGCCCGCGAAGTTCTGCTCCCGGTCACAGTCGTCGACAAAAAGGGCGCTCTCGTCACCGACCTCACCGCCAAAGACTTCACCCTCACCGAGGACGGGCGTCCGCAGGTCATCAAGAGCTTCACCACGCAGAGCAACCTGCCATTTCGCCTTGGCCTGCTGGTTGACACCAGCCGCAGCGTCTATACAGCGATCGACGCGGAACGCAAGGCCGCTGAAAAATTCGTCGAGCTGATGCTCCCCGCCGACCCGAAATCCGCAGTGCGCGGCGACGAAGCCTTTCTCATCCACTTTGACCGCGAAGTGGAGTTGCTCGAGGACTTCACCAATTCCCGAGAAAAGCTGGATCACGAGATCGACGCCATGACTCCGACCTCCCGGGAGCAAAACTCTCAGGGCCCGGAGACCAGCGGCGACGACCGCGGATACGGTGATCACGGCGGCGCAAGCCACGGCGATGGAACTCAGCTCTATGACGCGATCTATCTCTCGTCAGACGAGTTGATGAAGCCCAAGGACGGCCGGAAGGCCCTCGTGATCTTTTCTGACGGCGTCGATCGCGGCAGCAAGGAGACCATGAACGACGCCATCGATGCGGCCGACCGCGCCGGCCTACAGGTCTTCACCATTTACTTCAAAGGCGAAGAAGAGCGAGGCGAAAACGGCTTTCCCGGCGGCCACCATGGCGGAATGGGCGGCGGCGGAGGCTACCCCGGTGGCGGAGGCGGCTGGCCCGGCGGAGGAGGCGGCGGCCACCACCCCGGAGGCACCAACGCGCCTCAGCTCGACGGCAAAAAAATTATGCAGGAGATCGCCTCGCGCACCGGCGGAATGTTTTTCGAAGCCAAAAAGAAAGACAGCCTCGACGACATTTACGGGCTCATCGCCGGCGCGCTGCGTCAGGAGTATTTACTTACCTACACTCCCGACAAAATCGATACCGACGGCGATTTTCACAAGATCGCGCTCAAAACCGACAAGCCCGATCTGACCATCATCACCCGCGAAGGCTATTACTCGACCACTGGCAATCAGGCCGCCGGCGATTAGCGATACGAGCGGGGCGTTCGTTTCCCCCTCACACAAAAAGGCCCATAGTTTAGCCGCGGGCCTTCGTGCGTTCTGAGGGAAGATCCTAGAACTGGTTGCATAAATGCCTCAAGGCGATGATCAGGCAAGCACAATGAAAAAGCCCTGAAACACGGTAAGGAAGCGGTCATAACGCACTTGGATGCGGCGGAAATTCTGCAGCCAAGCGTTAGTGCGTTCGATTTTCCAGCGTTTGCGATAGCGCCGCAGCTTTCGTTTGTCCTCAAAACGGCGGTTACGGATGTACTTTCGGTAGGGAACAATCAGTTCGGTTCCCCGCCCCTTGAAGCGCCTGCGCAGGGCATCGGAGTCGTAGCCCCGATCTGCGATGATTCGCTTCAGATGCAACGCGGCCGTCCACGTCCCTTGCGTGGAACCTTCACCGTGGCGAGCGTGCTTTCGGCCAGCCGACACTCGGCCAGCTGCGCGGACGCAAGTTGCGCTCCGACAGGTATGCCGTGGCCGTCGACCACCACCATGCACTTCGTACCTTTCCCGCGACGTGTTTTGCCGACTGCGGAGCCCCCTTTTTGGCGGTGATAAAGGTGGCGTCCAGAAAAGCTTCTTCCCAATCCAGCAGCCGGCGCTGGTCCAACATGGACAATAGCTTTTGCCATGCCTTGAGCCATATGCCTTGTTGTTCCCAGCTGCGCAAACGCCGCCAACAGGTCGAGCCGTCCGGAAATCCATCTGGCATGTCTCGCCATCGCGCTCCTGTGCGCAGAACCCACAGAATGCCTTCTAAGCATCTGCGGTTGGCTGCCCAAGGCCGTCCGCGGCCGTCTTTGCGGCGGCGCGACTCGGGAAACAGCGGCTCCAGAATTCTCCATTGTTCTTCGCTCAACAACTGCTGCTTCTTCATAGAAGCAGCTCAACAGTCAACCTGCCTCAGACATAAGTCCCTATCTTGAGGCCGAACCATTTATGCAACCAGTTCTAGTGCCCCTTGCCGTGATCGTGTTCCCCTCCGCCTCCACCGCCTCCACCGTGGGACTGGCCACCATGCGGCTGTGGTGCAGGCCGGGATTGCGGTGCGGGATGACTCGGCTGCGCTGTGCGATTTTCAGGCGCCGGACGATATTCCGGTGCGGGATGATTGGTTGGCACCGTGTGAGGCACCGGGCGATTTTCCGGCATGGTGCGGCTCTCCGGAGCCGGGTGGTTCTCGCCGCTCGAACGATAGGCCCCTGGGTTTGAGCCCGGACCGCCTCCGTGATTGGTCGATGGCGAACCCGCAGGCCCATGAGCGCTATTCGGTGCGCCGCCGCCATTGTTGTGGGGGCCGCCCGTCATCGGCCTGTCTGTCGCCACGTTCGACGGGTGTCCGCCGTTGTGGTTGGCGTAGTTGTTCACATTGGTCCTGGCAGCGGATTCCTGGTGCGTCTGGTACGACGTAGGAGCCGTGTGCTGCTCGTGCGAGTACCGGTTCTCCTCCGGTGTCGGTTGATGATTGATTCCGCCCGGTCCGCCGCTGTAAGCCACGTGTCTGTCGTTCGAAATGGTGTCGCGTTGCACGATAGTCCGGTCCACGTACGTGTTGTGAATGACCGTTGTGTTCACGCGCATCACGGCCGTGTTGTAGCGGAATTCTCGGCCTGCCCACATGCCACCCACAAACCCTATGCCCATGTAGCCGAACCCGTAATTCACGCCGCCGTAGTAGCCCACGTGCATTCCCCAATAGCCAGGATGCCAGACATACAGTCCGCTACCCCAGCCCCAGTATCCGGGCGTCCAAAGCGCGCCCTCAAAAGGCGCCGGAACCCAAGTTCCTGGGACCCAGTAATAACCGTCATCGCCGTAGGCCCAGTAACCCGGCGTCCACATCCAGCCATCTTCCGGGCAGGGCGGCTGCTCATAAACAGGCAGCACCGGCGGAGCAAACCCTACGCTGATAAAAACCGCCGCACTTGAAATTGAGGGGATCAGACAAACCATCAGAGCGAGCAAAATCACCCGCATCCATCGGAAACTTCGCATGGGGGGAAACCTCCTTGAGTGTCGAACGGATCGTGCGTCCCGCCTCGCGCAATGCGACCACGAAGCCGGAGCCAATCCAGTCTATGCTCGTAGGAACCCTCCGAGCATCAAGAAGTTGCCCGACTGCCCGGTGTTTTCCGCTGCATGTAACTGCTTTAGTACCTGTAGCTAAGGCCCATTCCGACCACGTGCCGCGCCTGCAGATTCACCGGCGTGGTGACAACAGGCGGCCCAAACGCAGGGTTGGATGGATTGAAGTAGGGGTTCGGAACATAGATCGATCCAATGTTTCCCGCCACCTGTCCCACGCCGATGTCAAATGCGAAGTGCGGCTTGTCTCTCTGCGTGACGCGCACGGCATAATCCAGCGTTGTGGGTATATGGGCGCTCATCAGCGGGTAGGACGCAGGATTGCAAGCGAGTGCTTGCTCGCATTGATAGAGCGCCGCGTTCAGCAGGGTATTCAGATTCACGGCCGTCTTGGGCTCCTGCGTGAATCCCGCCGAGGGTACTGCTACGATGCCATGGCCGAGGGGCAACGGAATGCCGAGCCCGCCGAAGAACCGCCCGCCGAAGCGAGTGCTCTGGCCGCCGAGGCCGAAGATGGTGCCATTGGTGGCCTTCCAGCCAATGTTCAACAGGAACGGCACCGGAGGTTTTGCCCAGGTCTTGGTGACGGCAATGTACGCGTCGCCGTTGGTGTACGACTTGTCCGTTCCCGTCAGCGTCTTGTTGGCTGCGCCCGAAACAAAATGATCGTTGGTGCGGACCACGCCGCCGATCGCAACACCCGGTACCCATGCACTGAATTGGCCGTCTTTGATTGCGACCACCTTGCCGTGGAAGACATTCATGCCGGAGTAGTTCCACAGGTTGCTCAGGCCGAGCGGCGTCGCCGTGGTCGTGGGCTGGTCTCCGAACTGATGAACACTGCGGGTGTAGCCAGCTTCTGCCCGGTTCGCAAAACCTTCGGTGATGCTGAAGGTTTCAACATCGCCGATGACCGCCGAAGCATCGATGAAATGAAAGCCCACGGCGGGATGCGAGAACGTACTACCCTTCTCCGCATAAACCACGTAGGCCGTCGGCGTCAGGAACCCGCCCGTCTGGCCCTCCAGCGTCAGGTGTTGAGCAAACAGCCGGCTCGCCGGCGCAGCGGCAATCACTACCGCACAGAGAAAGATGTTGAGCGTGACACGAACATTCATCGTCCACTCCAAGGGTGCATGGACCGCACGCGGCCTCAAGCCCGGGCAAAGTCTTAGGGAATTGACCTCTTCTATCACAACCGGAAGTGGTTTGTCAGTAGCCGCTGGGGCAGTGGTAGACTCAGCCCATGCCGCGCGGCGTTTTCATCACCCTCGAGGGCCTCGACGGCTCGGGCAAAACCACGCAAATCAAGCGTCTGGCGGCATGGCTCACCCGCCGCGGCCATCAGCCTGTTTTGCTTCGCCAGCCCGGCGGCACCGCCATCGGCGATCGCATTCGCGAGCTGCTGCTTGACTCCCGTTCGCACTCGCTCGATGCCATGACAGAGATGGCCCTCATGTTCGCCGACCGCTCGCAAGCCATCGCCGAAGTCATCCAGCCCGCAATTGACGCGGGCAAGATTGTCGTCTGCGACCGCTTCACCGATTCGACGGAAGCGTACCAGGGTGGAGGCCGCAAGCTCGGCTCTGAGGTCGTGCTCAGTCTGCACCGCCTTATCTGCCGCGGACTCCAGCCCGACCTTACGCTCCTGCTGTTGCCCGGATTCGAGTCCTCGCTCGCCCGCGCGCGCCGCCGCAACGACCGCATGGAAGCCGAAACCGGCCGCGACGAAAATCGCTTCGAAACCGAGCAGGACGGCTTCTACCGCCGCGTCTGGGAGAAATATCGCGAAATCGCCGCGCGCGAGCCAGAGCGTGTCGTCCTGATTGAAGGCGACCTCAGCGTCGACGAGGTTCATGAGCAAATCGTCGAATCCGTTTCCGAGCGCATTCTGAGCCTCGCGCAGAAACCCTAGTATTTACCGCAGGCCGCCTGGTTTGGGTTTACAATTCCCGCCAACCAGAACTTTCTCTAATTGCCAGTTCCGAAGGGTGCTCCATGATACGCGTCTCTTCCGCTCTATTCCTTGCTACTTTTTTCGTCGCCGTCCCACATCTCAGCGGCCAGGCATCTTTGTCCAAAATCTCCGGCGAGCTCAGCAAACTACGCTCGCTCTCGGACCAGCAACGCCCGATCGCCACTGTCAAAGTCGCTACCGAAATCAGCTCGCTCCCGCCCGGAATCGAAAAAATAAAGCTGGCCGACGAGACCGCCAACCTGGTGACCGAAGGCGATCAGGGTCATGACGCGCTACAGGCCGTTGCCGACACGCTTTCCAAAGCGCTCGCCGAGACACCAATCCCCGCAAAAGGCGATCAGCCGCCCCAGCCCTACATGGATCTGGCTCGGCTCGCGCGCTACGAAGAAGTCACCGTCTCGCTGAGCGATCCGCTTTACGAGAAAGCCAACGAAATTCTCGCCGCCAATGAAGCCGACATTGCCAAAGCCGACTTCACGCTCAAGGACCTCAACAACAAAAAGTGGACCCTCTCTCAGCTCCGCGGAAAGATCGTTCTCGTCAACTTCTGGGCCACCTGGTGCCCGCCCTGCCGCGCGGAGATGCCGAACCTGGACGTCATCTACACGCACTACGCGTCAGAGGGTCTGGTCATTCTCTCTATCACCGACGAGAACCCGTTCACGGTGAATTCATTTCTACAGGGCAAGAACTATCACCCGCCCGTGCTCATCGACGCAGGCGGCGCCGTGCACAAGCAGTTTCACATCTTCGGAATTCCGCAGACTCTTGTCTTCGACCGCGAAGGCAAACTGACGGGAATCGCCATCGACCAAAGCACGCAGAAGCAGTTTTTCGAATTGCTCGGCAAGGCCGGGCTGCAACCGGAGTAAAGCCCCGCGACCCGGGCGCATCCTCAGCCTCCACACAAAACCGCCGGTTTCCCAACCAGCGCGCTTGAGAATTGTTTCTCGTAAGCCGACTTGAACGAAGCCGCAGCGGCGGCGGACGCATCCGCGTGCGGTTGAACCAGCGTCTGTGGCTGCCGGGATAGTTTGGGACGCAGAGAAGGAGGATTCTCTGTGAACCAACTACGTCAGCTCATGCTTGAGGAGTTGCACCGCCGCAACTTCGCCGCTACAACCATCCGCACATATCTTCACGGCGTGGCGCACTTCAGCCGATACTTCCGGCGCCCGCCCGATCAGCTTGGCCCTGAAGACATTCGCAAGTACCAGGCGATGCTCTTCACCAAGTTGAAGTTCAGCCCGAACACCGTGATCTTGCGGCTGGCGTCGCTGCGGTTCTTCTATATTCACGTGTTGAAGCGCGACTGGAGCATCGCCGAGACGCCCTATCCGAAGAAGGTGCGTCACCTTCCCGGGGTACTCAGCCAGGAAGAAGTCGCGCGACTGATTGAAGCCGCGGATTCCCCCTTTCATCGCATCCTTCTGATGACGCTCTATGCCACCGGTGCACGCCGCGCAGAAGCGGCCCATTTGAAGGTCAGCGACATCGACAGCCAGCGGATGGTGGTTCACATCCGCGAGGGCAAGGGAGGCAAGGACCGCGATGTCATGCTCAGCCCGACGCTGCTCGAAGAGCTGCGCACTTACTGGCGCGGACTACGGCGCAAGCCCAGGGAGTGGCTCTTCCCCGGCAACCGCTGGCACACGGCAAGTTACCCCGTCACCACCAAGGTCCTCTGGACTGCCTGCCAGATCGCCGCTGAACGGGCCGGCCTCGAGAACAGGCACATCCATCCGCACACTTTAAGACATTGCTTCGCCACGCATCTTCTTGAAGCCGGCGCCGATCTGCGCACCATCCAGATACTGCTCGGCCATCGAGACCTCGAAGTCACTACCGTCTACCTGCATCTGTCCCAACGGCATCTCAGCGCGACCGCCAGCCCGCTTGATGCACTCACGTTCTCTTCACGGGGAGGACACAAGCACAGTTGAAGAACCGGCCTCTCCTGGAGATGGCCGACATTGTTCGCTGTGCTGGACGCGCATTTATCGAACACAGTTGCAAGTGGATCAACTGGCAACACCGGAAGGTGCTGCTGGCCATCGTGCACTGCCGCACTGCCGCACTGGGCGGCCATCGCGACCACTGCACCGGCTGCGGACATACGACCAGGGTCTCCTACAACTCATGCCGAAACAGGCATTGCCCAAGATGCCAGGGCAACGCGCGCCGGCGCTGGCTCCGGGCCCGCGAACGGGAACTGCTGCCCACGCGCTATGTACACGCTGTCTTCACGCTGCCGCGGGAACTGGCCCCGCTCGCATTGCAGAACAAGCGGCTGATTTATAACCTGCTCTTTCACTCGAGCGCCGAGACACTGCTTGAGGTCGCTCGCGATCCGCGGCACCTTGGAGCCGAGATTGGTTTCTTTAGCGTGCTCCACAGTTGGAATCAGCGCCTGCAGTTTCATCCTCATATCCACTGCGTAATTGCCGCCGGCGGCCTCGCTCCGGACCATGCAAGATGGATCTCCGCCCGGCGCTCCTTCTTCCTTCCCATCGGCGTGCTTAGCCGCGTCTTCCGCGGCAAGTTCGTCGCGGGACTTCGCAACGCATTCCATCGCGGTGAGCTCCGGTTCCACGGAAGCCTGCTGCCTCTGGCCCAGCCCCGCGCATTCTCTGCCTGGCTGCGCGTGCTATTCCGCCATGACTGGGTCGTTTACTCCAAGCCGCCCTTTGGCGGACCGGAACATGTGCTGCGCTATCTCGGCGCCTACACCCATCGCGTCGCCATCTCCAACTCCAGGCTGGTCGCCCTCTCCGATGGCAACGTCACCTTTCGCTGGCGCGATTCCGCGCACGGCAACAAGAAACGGCTCATGACTCTGGCTCAAGACGAGTTCCTGCGCCGCTTCCTGCTCCATCTGCTGCCGCCCGGCTTCGTGCGCATCCGTAACTTCGGATTCCTCGCCAACCGCAACCGCGCTTCGCTCCTGCCGCTATGCTTCCAACTCCTCAGCGGCGCAGAGAAGATGACTGCTTCGCTGGCAGCACCGTCCACCGATCAGACTCATTCACTCTGGAACTGCCCGGTCTGCGGCGCAGCCATGCGCGTCATCGAACGGTTCACTGCCGCGCAACTCCTGCCTCGCTCGCCGCCTCAACCAGAACGGTACGCAGCATGAAGATCTATCCACACCCCCGGTCACTGCCCGTGCTTCGGCGCGTTCGCGGATTTCTTGTCTCAACTGGCTCGGATTGCTCGGCCGGCCATCCCTTCAGCCCTCGACTGGCACCTCATCGCGGTTTTTCACTGCACCATCCCACAGCCAATGCGGCTCTGCCTACACAACTCAACTGGCGTCTGACTTCTCCGCGCCGGTTCAGACCGATTCAAAGTACATAGCCTTCCATGTGGGCGGCTTCCTTCAAGTCGCTGTATCAGAAGCGCCCCTCGAAGACCATCCAGTTGCACACTGTTGCGTGGCGGGCGCTCCAGATACAGCACTAAGACTTCGCGTTCCAAATCCGCTCTTCGCTGAGCGCGTTGGGGATATTGTGCCCGCTGACAGAATCCGCCCAGCGGATCCCTTTGGTATTGGCTCGACCTTCCTCCGGGTCATAGTATGATCCTGTGAAAAGTATGTTCCTGTAGAAACGATGGAGCGGTATTGGAGGATGGAGCGGAGGAAACTATGCTTCGTATACTTTTCTGGTTTTTTATTGTAACGGTGGCACAGGCGGCTACGCCGGAATTCAGCGGATCCTTTGACAGCCCGGAGGGGAGTTGGGCGGCGATTCGCGGTTCCGCTGTGTTGGATTCGGCCGTCCAATACGAGGGTCATAAGTCGCTTCGCCTTGAGCGCGACGCTGCTTCCCAGGACGCCTGCGTCCAGCTAGCGCCGGTCAAGCTCACAATAGGGAAGCGCTACGAACTGAGCGGATGGGTTCGGACGGAAAACCTGGAAGTGCTTGACACGGATCGAAGCCCCATTGCGGCTGGCGCGACGCTGGCCATGGCGTCGATGCCCTTCGACGTACATTCGGAATCGCTCGGCGGCACGCAGCCCTGGACCCGCGTCACCTTACGGTTCGTGGCGAGCCGCGCCGAGGATCAAATCGTGCTCAGCGTGGGCAACGGCGGATCGTTTCATGGGAGGGCGTGGTTCGAAGGCGTGCATCTCGAAGAGATTTCCGCGTTCGCGGATGAATGGCCAGCGCGCGAGGCTGTCGAGACGTTCGGCCCGGCTTATCGGTATCCCGCCGCCGGCTGGATTTACCTGCACATTGAAGGCCAGCCCTACGAGCGGGGGTACCAGCATGGGCATCTGATGGCACGCGAGATTCCTGAATATCTCGCGCGTTGCGCTGCATTGCTGGGTTCAAAAGAACACTGGGACGACTACCGGACCACGGCGAATGCCCTTTTCTGCGCGGCTTTGACCGTGAAATCCTGGAGGAGATGCGAGGTATCGCGGACGGCGCCTCCGACGCGGGCGCGCAGTGGAAGGGCCGGCGCATCGATCTGCTGGACATAGTCGTGGCCAATACTACTGTCGAGATGGGCCAGCTTGCCTCTGCCGTTTCTACCACCCCAACCGGGCTGGAAGGCCTGACCTTTGACGCGCCGCCCTACGCCGATCGCCGGCGCGATTCGGTGCTTGATCATTGCAGTGCCTTTGCTGCTACAGGGCCGGCGACGCGCGACGGCAAGATGGTAATCGGTCATGTCACATGGTGGCCGCTCACGCTTGCCGAGCAGACCAACGTCATGCTCGACATCAAGCCTGCCTCGGGGCATCGCGTGCTGATCCAGAGCTATCCTGGCGGTATTGAAAGCGGCACCGACTGGTATCAAAATGATGCCGGTGTGGTGCTCACCGAAACTACGATCAATCAGACACCCTTCAATTCGCGTGGGACTCCAGTTGCCTTTCGCGCGCGCATGGCCATTCAATACAGCGACAATATCGACGATGTGGTTCGCATTCTGAGCACACAAAACAATGGCCTGTACACCAACGAATGGATCATGGGCGACGCCAAGACCAACGAAATCGCCATGTTGGATCTGGGCACAAACCACACCCGGCTATGGCGCAGCTCGAAGAACGAATGGTTCGGTGACACTCCGGGTTTTTATTGGGGGGACAACAACGTCAAGGACCTGACTGTCCGGCTCGAGGATTATCCCGATCCCAGCAGCGATCCGGACTTTATCCCTTATATCCCGCTGGCGCGCGATACAGCCTGGCAGCGGCTTTTTCAGAAGTATCATGGCCAAATCGATGAGCAGTTCGGATTCCTGGCTTTTCGCACTGCGCCTCTGGTCGCAGCCAGCACCATGGATGCAAAGGTAGTCACCGCGGACATGGCCTCGAATATGATGGTCTGGGCCGAGTTCGGCAGGCCTAACCAGCGAGAGTGGCTGCCGGACAAGGAATTCGATTTCGCCGAGGATGACGGCCTCTACCCGTCAGGCTATTACTTGTTCCAAGCTGAGCCCACCGCAACCTTGCTCGCCGCCATTGCGCAAAACGAGAAGACCCGGCTGGCGGCCTCACACGAAAGATCCCCGCAAACGACGACTACGCAGGCCAAGAATGCAGCGCTTTACGACGGCAGGCTTTGGAAGGGCTGGGTTTTGCCAGCCTCCGACAGCGACACATGGTTCGTGGCCGGCTCCGCCGAATATCAGCTCGTGCTTCAATCGCAAGATGTCGACGAAGCGATGAATGCCCAGCGCGCTGCTTGGCGCAGTCTGGAGGCAAGGGCGGACTCTCCGTTGGATCGATATCGGCGCGAGCGATCAAAGGGCGTCTTGTTTCTCGACGCGCTGCGCGTCAAGATGGGCGACGACGCTTTTCTGGCACTGATGAGAGACTATTTCGCTGCCAACACCACCAAAACCGTGACCGCACAGTCGTTCCTGGAGAAAGCGGGCCTCAACCAGTCCCTCGACCGCCTGAACGACATCGATCCTCCCGACGGCCCGATGTATCTCATGAATGACATTTGGCGCCGTTTGCCCTCTGCCATCATCGTCTACGGAACGCTGCGCGACGCGGGCGCTAACCGCTACGCCGCCGAACAATGGCAGCGCAACTTTCTCAATCACTACGAGAGCCAGGTTCCGATTTACAAAGATTTCGCGATCTCTGAAGACCTGCTCCGCGATCACGACGTGGTCTTTGTAGGCCGCCCTGAGTCCAATTCCGCACTAGCATCCTGGTCGGCGAGACTGGGCCTCGACTACAAGGGAGCCGCGTTCAGGATAAACAACGAGGTGCACGCGTCGGAACGCGAGGCATTTATCCTCGCCCTAAAGAATCCGCTCGACGCGACTCGCATGGTTCTCGTGGTAGCAGGCAATGATGCTCTGAGCACCGTTAAGACGCAAAGGGCAGATTTGACCTCCGATGAGTACATGATCTTGAGAGATGGGGAAATCCCTGTGAAAGGCTTCGTTGCTGCCCATTCCGCGCCCACCGGTCAGCCCGCGCACACCGACAAATGACAATGAGGCGGAATAGAGAGCGGTTCGAAAAAACGCATCTCGACGATAGGGCGTGGACGAAACACAGATCACTATTCGGCCAGGGTCTAGGTTGAGGAATGCAATCAAGGCACGGGATCTCAATTATTGTTGACAGCCCAACCCGTATGCCCAGCTCAGTTTGCCAGCCGAAAGAGGCATTGTCAGCAAATGAGTACCTATAAACGTTAGAACCCTATCGGGACTGCCGCGGCAGACGAGGCGAGGTTGTGGCCGGAGCATTCGTCCGGGGCAGTTTCGATAGGATCGTTTGAACTGAGCCGCAGGCGTTTGCGGCGGATGCGGTGATCTACCTATGTACTTTCAATGGCGCGGTCCCGCCGATCGTAGCTTTTGTGAGCACGGAACTGAGCCGGCCGAGCGGGGGCAACCGCTTCAATGAGTGGAGTTGAGTGCTGCGAGGAGGGCGCGAGTGCCGTATATGGGGTGTGTGAGCAGCTTGCGGGCATAGGACGGCGTTGCATGCGCGAGCGTGCCATGGGGCGACGGGGGTAGATGAATCGTGGGCCATGGATGTTTTATGAGCTGTCAATGCTGCGCCTCTGCGGGGTTGCGGGACCCTGGTCGGAGCGGAAGTAAAGTTGAGCGCCGGTGACCCGTTCAATGACCAACATAGTTCCGGTGCAAACCGGACAGCGCATCAGGTTGGCCGTCTCAGGGCGATCAGTGCCGGGTGCTGTGCCGAGCAGCTGGCGGCAGCAGGCGAGGGCGGTCTCCCTTCTTCGGTTGGCGAACAGTCCGAAGTGGCGAATGCGGACCAGCCCTTTGGGCAGGACGTGAAGAAGAAATCGGCGCAAGAACTCATCTGCTGAAACCGTCATGATCTTGTTCTTGCCGCCGTGCGCATAGTCTCGCCAGCGGAAGGAGACGCGATGGTTCTCAAAGGCCACGAGTCGATGGTTGGAGATGGCAACGCGATGCGTGTAGCGAGCCAGATAGTTGAGGACATGTTCGGCGCCGCCGAAGGGTGGCTTGGCGTAAACGACCCAGTCTTTTTGGCCGAGCTGCCAGAGGAAGCGACTCAATGCATCAGGTGAAGCAAGCTGTCGCAGTGAGCCGTGGAACTGCAGTCTGTCCTGGTTGAACAGTTCACCGAGTTGGCCGCAGAAGTCGTCGCGGAATACACGGCTGAGTCGTTTGACGGGCAGGAAGAATCGGCGCGAAGAGTCTATCCATCTGGAACCATCGAGGGCGAGGCCGCCTGCGGGAACGATGTAGTGGACGTGGGGATGAACCTGGAGGTTCTGTCCCCAGGTATGGAGCACGCCGAGGAATCCGATGTCTGCTCCCAGGTGCTTGGGATCGCGAGCCAGTTCGAGCATGGTCGCGGCGCTGGCGCGGTAGAGCAAATCATAGAGCAGCCGCTTGTTCTGGAGGACTAAGGCGGAGAGTTCGTGGGGCAGAGTGAAGACGATGTGGAAGTACGGTACAGGCAACAGTTCAGCCGAACGCGCGGCCAGCCACTTGGCGCGCACGTTGCCCTGGCACTTCGGGCAGTGCCGATTGCGGCATGAGTTATAAGAGGCGGTCAGATGGCCACAGCGGATGCACTTATCGCGATGACCGCCCAGTACCGCGGTGCGGCACCGGACGATGGCATCGAGTACCTTGCGATGCGCCCATGCAAGGTGAGACTTGTGCCCTTCCCAGAATCTGTTGCCCGCTGCGCGGACGATGTCAGCCGCCTCGAGGGTGGGCCGGCTCACCGCTTCATCAACCTCCTGGACCGCTTCACTTCATCGAGGCTCGACACCTCGATGGCTTCGAGAGGACTGGCGATAGCCTGCAGATGGCGGCGGGACAGATGCAGGTAGAGTGCCGTGTCGCCGATCTTGGCATGGCCAAGCAGAACCTGGATAGTGCGCAGGTCAGCACCGGCTTCAAGCATGTGCGTCGCGAAGCTGTGTCGAAGTAAATGAGGCGCAACGTGCTTGTTGATGCCGGCGCGCTTACCGGCATCGTTGACGGCCTTCCACACCACCTTCGGAGTAATGGGCTTATCTGCCCGCCAGTTGTTCACCGTCCCTGGAAATAGGTAGGTCCTGGGCTTCATCCAGCGCCAGTACTCACGCAGAGTCTCCAACAGCTTGGGGCTCAATAGAACATCGCGGTCGCGGCCGCCCTTGCCCTTGTGGATGTGAATGATCATCCGTTCGCTGTCGACATCTGAGACCTTGAGATGGCACAGCTCTGAGCAGCGGATGCCCGTTGAGTACAGTGTCATCACCATGGTGCGGCGCATCAGGTTCTCTGCTGAATCGATCAGCCGCTGAACCTCTGTTGGACTGAGGATGACGGGAAGTTGCCTGGGACGCTTGGGAAATGGAATGTGCTCGGGGAGATACGGGCGTCGCAGCGTCTTGACGTAGAGAAATCGCAAAGCTGCGGTGCACAATGCAATCGTCCCTGCCTGGAGCTTGCGCTCTCGAAACAGATAGGCCTGATACTGCCGGATATGATCCGGTCCCAATCTGTCTGGCGAGCGGTGAAAATACCTGGAGAAGTCTTCTACCGCGTGTAGGTAGGTGCTGATCGTGTTCTGTGAGTAGTTGCGACGCTGGAGCTCGTCCAGCATCTTCTGCCGAAGATGGGTCACAAAAACCTCCTTGTGACCCAAAACTTAAATGGCCTGAAAGGCTGGCCGACCACCACCGCCGCAGCGTCCGCCGCGCCGCAGGCTTAGTTCAAACGCCGTTCTCCGTGCCAGGCCCAGACCCGATTTTCATGTTCGAGGGGCTGCTCGCACTCCGTTCCATCCCCTTCACGAGCCGTAGCCCACCGCAGTTTTTCTCTTCCCACGCCACATTCGCACGACACTTAAGTTTTAACTTGACAATAAACCCGGGCCGGGAAATACTTAAGTTACAACTTGACTATTTCCCCTCTGGAGGTGGGAAACATGCCAAACCAATCCGTACACGACCAATCGACGGCCAAACCAACCGTCATTCACAGCACCTTTCAACTCGAACGCAAGCTCAAGGCTTCCCCAGAGCGCGTTTTCGCGGCTTTTGCCGATGAGGGCACCAAGCGCCGCTGGTTCTTTGGCGGAGGCACGCACGCGCTCGAGGACCACAAACTGGACTTCAAAGTTGGTGGCCGCGAGCGCGCCCAGATGAAAATGGGCCCGGGAACTCCCGTCGCCGGTAAAACGCTGGTCAATGAGACCCTCTATCAGGACATCGTTCCTTCGCGCCGCATCGTTGCCGCTTACAAAATGAGCATGGATGGAACGCCATTCTCCGCTTCGCTTGCTACGATCGAGCTGATCCCCAACGGCTCAGGCACCGACCTGCTGTTCACGCACCAGGGCGCGTACTTTGAAAACGCCGATGGGCCCGCGATGCGCAAAGATGGCTGGGAGAAGCTGCTCGGCAAACTGGAGAAGGAGCTTGGCGAATAATCAAAGGCCCGGCCATCCAGGATCGGAAGGAGGAAGACGCGGCAGATGAAACGGAGTGACTCCATCGTCGCCCGCGTCTTCCATGCGCTCGGCGACTCCACGCGCCGGGCCATGCTCGAGCGGCTCAGCTCCGGGCCCATGTCGGTCTCGTTGCTCGCCGAGCCCTTTGACATGTCCCTTGCCGCCGTCGTGCAGCATCTGCAGATTTTGCAGAAAGCTAGCCTCGTCAAGACGGAAAAAGTCGGCCGCGTGCGCAGTTGCCGCGTTGAAGCTGCCGGCTTGCGGGCCGCCGAAGAATGGCTCCGCGCGCGCCGTCCCGAGTGGGACCGCAAGCTCGATCGCCTTGAGATGTTCCTCGACAATCCGAGCAAGCCGCGAAAAAAGTGAGCCGAAGTTTCGCGAATTCTCGCGCGTCTGCTGGCTTGCTGACCCGTCGACCTGCTGACCCGCGAAGAATCAGTGTCACTGCAGCCCCAGCGCCTTCGCAATCGAATCGTCCACCTGTGCCGGCTGCCCATTCTCCTTGGTTACCACGCCAAAATTGCCGCGATAATCCCACATCGCCCAGCCGATATCGTCGGCCTCAAGCGCCGTGCGCACATCGTGAATCCAGTTCGCGCGCGACACGGGATCGCTGTGATCGCGGAAGACGCCGAATTCGTTGCAGGTGAGCGGCACATGATGCTCATGCCCCCACGCCGCCGCGTCGTCGATCATTACTTGAATGCGATGGGCATTCCAACCGTCGAGCCAATACTTTTGCATGTTGTAGCGATCCACCGCACTGAGAACTTCCTTCAGCAGCTCCGGCATCGAGCTCTCCGTCGCAGGATATGGAATCCCATGTTCGTAGCTGTACCACGGCGTGCTCCACGTCGCTCCCTGGTGGGTAAACTCGTGCGGCTCATAGAAATGGAAGTTGTAAATCACGTTGCCGTCGGCCAGCGGCTCGATGGCCAGCAGATCCCAAATGTCCGACCAAACCGCTCCTGCCGCGATAATCGTGTGGTGCGGCGCCGCCTCGCGAATGGCCGCGGCGGTACGCGCCTGGATTCCTGCCCACCGGTACGCATCGTAGATCTCCGGCTCATTCAGGATCTCGAAGAACACCATGTTTGGATCGCGATCGGAATAGTGCGCCGCCAGCTTGCGCCAGATGGACGTGAAGCGCTCCACGGCCTGATCGTCGGTGCGCATCTTCTGTTTGTAATCGTCGCTGGGATGAAGATCGATGATTACCGCCAGCTTATTGGCCACCATGGTGTCCACGGCATGATCCAGCTGCTTGAGAAAATCAGCGTTCGTCCCCGGGAAGCCGTACATGGCTGCCGCCAATGGCATCGGATCGATGCTGAGCCGCACATGATCGAATCCCATTTTCGCGATCAGCGCGATGTCCGCATCGTCGGTGTAGCTCGCGATTTGTTTGGCTGAATAATCGCGCGACTGTGCGAACCACCCCGAAGCGTTGATTCCGTGCTTAAGGTGCTGGGCACGGGCGAACGCCGTTTGCACATCGGCAGCGCGGTCTTGCGGGTTTTGGGCTGCGGCGGGAATCACGAAGGCAAGAAGAAAGGCAAGAACGCTGAGACGAATACGCACAGAAATCCTCCCTGAAAAGCAACGCGTTAACGATACCACGCAAGGGGGCAAAGGATCATTGCAGCCTTCTCCCCAAAACAAAAACGGCCCCCGTTTCCGGGAGCCGCTTGTTCCTTCCTCACAAATTCGCTTATTGGCCGGCAGTGGATCCGTCGACCAGGTTGGTTGCCTGCTCGTAGGTCACACGCAAATACTTGTACGGATTCACGGGCACGTCATGCAGGCGCACTTCGTAGTGCAGGTGCGGGCCAGTGGCGCGTCCTGACTCGCCGACGTAGCCGATGATCTGGCCGCGCGTCACGTGCTGCCCGGGAACCACAGCGACGGCCGAAAGATGTCCATAGAGCGTGATCACGTCATGACCGTGATCCAGCGTGATTTCGCGCCCGTATCCAGCGCCCATTTGCGCGCCGGTCACATCGCCGTCTCCTGCCGCGCGCACCGGGGTTCCGTAGGGCGCGTCGATATCGACCCCGGTGTGGAACGCGCCTTCGCCGTTGATCGGATCCTCGCGCTCGCCGAAGCTCGACGCCACGCGGCCTTCTACCGGCCACATCGACGGCGCATCGGCAAGCTCCGTCCAGTCGCCGGCAAAGTTCGCTGTCAGCCCGCTCTCAAGCGCCCGCGAAACTGCGCCCGACATGGCCTCGGAGCGCAGCGCATAAAACATGTCAATGGAGTTGGCTACTTGCTGCGGGTTCACATCGTCGTTCTGCGCTGGGGCCGGGGGCGCCGAAGCCGCTGCCGCTTTGGTCTGCGCAGCCGGCTTGGACTCAGCCGCCGCCTGCAGCTTGTTCTGCCTAAGCCCATAAAGCGCGGAAACTTCATTGGCCAGTGCGCCCAGGCTGGCCACCTGCACGCTGCGGTTGTGCGCAATCGCTGCCATGCGCTGATAGTTCTGGCGCAGCGTTTCGCGATCCGCGCGCACCTGATTAAAGCTTTCTGTTTTCAGGACCATCCGCGTGTACGATCCGGCGAGACCCACAATCGTGAAAGCTCCGACGATCGCTGCGGCAACAAATCCATACACATACTTGAGCGGAAGCGGAATCTTCCGCAGTTGGCCGTCCTCGTCTCTTGCAACAAAAAGTATGTAGTATTTTCTACGTAACATCTTTGCCTGCAATCCCCGGCGACCAGCCAGTCAACAAGTCTCCAGATCGGGGGAGAGTCGATCGGTTACGGGCCTCGAAAACCCGCACATGAACCTGTGTGCCCCATAGGGCAGATACGAGAACGATGATCAAGCCTAACAGACCCTCCAAAATTGGGTCAACGAAAAGCTTCCACAGGCATTACTAGGGTACCACCGTTGGTCCTGAAGGCCCGCTCAGGTTCGGCCCCGGCGGTTGCCCTTTCTTGTGTGCAACTTGCGAGTCCACCCTTCAATGCTGCACTCCTTCTTTGATGCGTTGACTGAAACATCGGCCTTCCGCTCATACAGTTCAATGTGCCTCGATTTGAGACTCCCGGCTCGTCGCGCCGTATCCTATCCTGACACCATGCCGCCCGCAAGAAAGCAAGCGAAACCGTCCCGGCTCGGCGAGTTGGCCCTCCTTGAGAGGATTCGCCTTCGCGCCGCCAAAACGCACACTCCCGAGCTGCGTCTCGGCATCGGCGACGATTGCGCCCTGCTTCGGCTTGCCCCTGACGAAGAGATAGCCGTTACCACCGATCTCTCCATCGCCGGCCGCCACTTCCGTCTCGACTGGCACCCAGCCGAATCGGTCGGCCATCGCGCCCTCGCCCGCGGACTCAGCGATCTGGCCGCCATGGGCGCTCGCCCCGTCGCCGCGTTCTTGTCGTTGGCGCTGCCTCGGGATCTAGTCCAAAGGCCAAGAGCGCGCAGCACCGCGCGCGAGCCGCGCAGTACCGCGCCGCGAGGCCCTCAGGCCGAGCGGTCAATCTGGATCGACAGGTTCCTCGACGGCTTTCTCTCCCTCGCCCAGGCCTATCGTGTGCCGCTTGCCGGCGGCGACCTTGCCGAGTCGACTCTCGCGGTTGCCGACGTTGTACTCACCGGCGCCGTCGCGCAGGGAGCGGCTCTGCTCCGCTCTGGTGCGCGGCCCGGCGACCTCATCTATGTCACTGGAAATCTTGGCGGCGCGGCCGTCGGCTACGCAACCCTCGCTCAATTGGCCGCTGCGCTCAAACGCGATCGCTCCCGCTCGCGGCTCAAGGCGCATCCCCGCATCCCTCCTCAGGCGATGGCGGTGCTCAGCCCGCACCTCTATCCGAAACCGCGAGTCGCGCAGGGCCTTTGGCTCGCGCGCAACGCCATGGCCACCGCGGCCATCGACCTGAGCGACGGCCTTTCCACCGATCTCGCTCACATTTGCGCGGAGTCGGGCGTTGCTGCCGAGCTCGACGCGGCTGCCCTGCCCATCGCTCCCGGCGCTAACCCCGCACAGGTCCTGCACGGTGGCGAAGACTACGAGCTTCTCTTCACGTCGCCGCCCGCCGCGCGCGTGCCCTCGAGCATTGAAGGTGTACCCGTCACGCGCATTGGCCGCATTACCGCGTCAAAACGCACCAGCTCACCGATCGCGCTCATCACACCCAAAGGCACAATCTCCCTCGCTCCCCAAGGCTGGCAGCACTTTTCATAAATCGATTGCGACTCCCTCGCCCGTTATCCTGAAATGTGCCCTCCCAAATCAATCCCAGCACCAAGCCGCCGCGCCGAAAGCATCTCGTCCGCACGCTCCTTCTATGCCTCGGACTCGGCCTCGTCGCTGCGTGGACGCTTGCCGCGCTCACCCTCGTGGCCGCCAAATGGATTGATCCGCCCACCACCGCCGTCCACATGGAGCGCCATCTTCAATCCTTCATTCACGGCAAGCCCTACCACGAACACTACGATTTCGTTCCTCTGCGCGAGATTTCGCCGGACTTTCAGCACGCCGTCATCGCCGCTGAAGATGCGCGCTTCTACCAACATCACGGTTTCGATTGGCAGGCCATGGAAATCGCCGCTGAAGACGATATGGAGGGCGGCCGGCGCATTCGCGGCGGATCGACCATCACCCAGCAACTGGTCAAGAATCTCTTCTTCGGAACTGGACGTTCCTTCCTCCGCAAGGGCGCGGAGTTCACACTCGTCCCAGTTGCCGAAGTCGTTCTCGGCAAGCAGCGCATTCTGGAGCTTTATTTGAACGTCGTCGAATGGGGTCCCGGTATCTATGGAGCTGAGGCAGCGTCGCAGCACTATTACGGAACCGCGGCCCGCCGCCTCGACCGCCAACAGGCCGCGGACCTCGCAGCGATTCTTCCCGCGCCGCTCCGACGCCGCCCCGAGCGCATGACTCATTACAGCGCGCTGATCCTTGAGCGCATGCGGCAAATGGGCTGGTAACGCGGGGCGGGCATGCGCAGCCCGCCCCACGCAACTTCCCAGGATGCTACGGTGCAGCAATCGGGTTCTGGTCGGTGGCGTCCGCTGAGGTTAGCGGATTCCAGTTTACGGTTAACGGCCATACATTGAGAGTGCCCTGCCTCGTGTTCTGGTCGAGAATGTTGAACGTCAAACTGAGCGGATCGGTGACATCGGAGGTTAGCAAACCGGGTCCTCCCGGGTTGCCGTCGCCACCTTCGGATAATCCCATAGTGCTGAAGTACGCATTGATCGTGCGGCCCCTGACGCACGCCGGAACTCCTGTGGGAAGAGCGGCTGTGACCGAGCCCTGGAAGGCAGGCGGGGTGAAAAACTTGAGAGGCGGCTGCCATGAGTTGTCGCCCGCGGCAATCGAATAGGACTGGGTCGGGAGCGGAATGGTGAGGGTATAGGAATTTCCACCCTGGCAAACGATATCGGCCGTTATGTTCGCCCCGCCGACCAGCGAAACCGTCGCTGCCGGGTGTTTGCTGCCCAGCGACAATTCGTACCCGCCTTGAACAGTGTCTCCGGCATTCACTTCCACAGGCCACGAACCGAAGGGACCCATTCCCAGCCGGCTCAACGATGCCATGACCGTTCCGCCCGTGTTCCAATTATCCGGAAATTGAGGATCGTTCGTTCCCCACCAATCTGTCCATCGTTTGTACTTCATGGTTGGGAAGTCATAGGCATAGGCACCGCCAGCGACCTCGATTGGGGTCCCCGCATTGGCGGGGGTGGGATAGACTTCAACATCCGAATTGACGTTTGCCTGTCCCAGCATGAATTTGTCGATGAACGCTGTTAACGGCGCGTTCTCGATTGGATTGGTGGCGCAGTGTGCATGGCTACCGTCGATGAAGAAACCGAATCGGTCTCCGATTCCGAGCGTGTCATAGATTCGCTGTGTCGCCCGCGCCGAGACGTAGTTCGATCCGTTCGACAGCCAGTACTGCGAGGCGTTTCCGGTTTCCAGCAGAGCGCGGGGCGCCACCATGGCCATCAACTCATCCTGGTCCACCGGGAGCTTGTAGACGTTGTCGCCTGCGAACTGCTGCATCTGCTGGCTAAACCAGTCATAGTTGGTGTCGTCGACATCTTCCACGGTGCCCTGGGCCTCGATCTCATGCGACACGCGCCACGACGGCGCGCCGCCGCCACCGTTTTCCTGGGCAATGGTCAGAGCAATGCGCTCGTCTAAGGCCCCGGCGTAGAGCGCCATCTTCCCGGCAAACGAGCATCCGGTCACTGCCAGGTGTTTCATGTCGATGGGCAGCGGATTCACTGACTGGTGGGTTGCGATCTCCATGCCATCGATCAGCCGGCTCACACCCCATGACCAGGCGGCGTATTCGCCCTGATTGCTTGTGCCGGTGCATACGCCTTCGCACAGTTCAGGGTACAGCTGGTAGAAGGGGTCCATGGTATGGTCGCTCGGCGATGTAAACGAGTATCCGGCTACATCGGTGCTCACGTAACCAACCGTTGCAATCGGCAGGCCCTGGAAGATGCTGGCGGGAAGGCTGCCGTAATCGGGAGGTGTGGGAGCCCCAATCGGGTAATTGTAAAAATAGGGAGGAAAGCTGAAAGAGGCGATCTCCATCGGGATCAATGCCGGAAACGGCCCATTGCCCATCCCCTGCGGTATGTAAACGCCCGAGGTCATCGTCAGCGTCTTCCCATTTCTGGTCACATTCACCGTCAGCGTGCCATTGGTGGATCCTGCCACCGGCGGCACGTAGTTGGCTGTTATGGTGCAGTCGTGGCAATCAGGCTTGGGGCCGATCACGTAATTCTCCATGCCTGCCATGATCTCGCTACGACGTCGTTCCCAGCTATTGAACCAGGGACGTTGGAATCCGTCGTCGAACTGGAACGGGTCAGGCAAAGGCCGGACGATCGGAAGCTGGGCGAACGATGGGAAGTGCGGCGCCTGGAAATTCGCACCGGTATTCTCAACGTTGTAGACCAACGGTGTGAACGCGTCGCCAATCGTGTTCTCGTGGTCCTGGGCGGATGCCTTTGGTGTCGCGGCCCAGACCAGCACTGCCAGGGTCAGCAAAAGAGCTGATTTGGCGCAAATAGAACGATGGAAGGATGTAGCCATAGCTTTCCTTCCTCCTTTCATTTTCATTTCTTCTTCTTCCGTTGCGAATTCAGAAGTCGTCGGCGCACTGCCAACGACAGCCTTGAGCCGCTGTAAGGCCGGCCCAGTCCATTTCAAGCGAAGACTTCTCATAGGTTTTCCTCACTTTGAGGAGGGCAGGAGGGTTTCTTTCCCAGCCCTGGTTAGGAGGTAAACGAACTCGACGCGAGGTTAAGCACCGTCATTGCGGGCTTGAGGCGGAATTGTTTACGCCAGCCGTTGGTCTGCGAACGGCGTTCGGGTTCCAAGCATTTCAAAAGCGAACTTAATTCGCGTCAAAAACAATATGACGATTCGATTTCCGTTGTCAAGAGAAAGTTGTGTGAATGACGGTGGAAACAATCAAGAATTTCAAAGCCTGTTTTTCGGTGGACATCCCGCATTTTTTCTGCCTTATTTCGTTCAACCCCGGAACACGCTTTTGTATCTAAGAGTCGTTTTCCTCTGATAAAGAGCGGTTGAGAAATACGCAAACCAAAAGGTCGCCGCCCGAAAATGGGAAACTGAATTGTATGAAGAAAATTGGCTTCCTCTCATTTGGCCACTGGACGCCTTCGCCGCAGTCGGAAGCGCGCTCCGCGGCTGACGCGCTCCTGCAATCCATCGATCTCGCTGTCGAGGCTGAGCGCCTCGGAATGGACGGGGCCTATTTCCGCGTTCATCATTTCGCGCGCCAACTTGCATCGCCGTTTCCGCTGCTTGCGGCCATCGGCGCCAGAACGCGAAAGATTGAGATCGGCACCGCCGTCATCGATATGCGCTATGAGAATCCTTATTACATGGCAGAGGACGCAGGGGCTGCGGACCGGATCGCTACCGGCCGGCTCCAGTTGGGAATCAGCCGCGGTTCTCCTGAGCAGGTCATCGATGGCTGGCGCTATTTTGGCCACCGCCCCAACGAAGGCGAGGACGACGCGGCCATGGCCCGGCGGAACACTGAAGAATTCCTCCAGCTGCTTGGCGGCAAGGGCTTCGCCAAGCCGAATCCGCGGCCCATGTTTCCCAATCCGCCCGGTCTTCTGCGCCTTGAGCCATTCTCCGAGGGACTGCGCGATCGCATCTGGTGGGGCTCTGCTTCAAACGCCACGGCCGAGTGGGCCGCAAAGCTGGGAATGAATATGCAGACCTCAACGCTTAAATTCGATGAGACCGGCGAGCCGCTCCACATCCAGCAGGCAGCGCAGATTCGCGCCTTCCGCGCCGCCTGGAAAGAGGCTGGGCACGCTCGCACTCCGCGTGTCTCTGTGAGCCGCAGCATCTTTGCATTGGTCGACGGCCGCGATCACGCATACTTCGGACACGAGCGCAACGAACAGGACTCCATCGGCTTTCTCGACGAAACCACGCGCGCGATCTTCGGCCGCAGTTACGCTGCCGAGCCGGATGTTTTGATTGAACAGCTCAGGAAGGACGAGGCCATCGCGGAGGCGGATACTCTGTTGCTCACCGTCCCCAATCAACTAGGCGTCGCCTACAACGTACATGTCATGGAGGCGATCCTGACCCATGTGGCTCCAGCCCTCGGGTGGCGCTAGAACTGCGGATGGTTCTTGTGTCAATCATCCACAAAAAGATTGGGTACCTGCCGTCACCCGCGCTTGGCTGCCGAAGGATCTGGGCCTCGCGGGCGCGGCGTGATCGGCTCAGAACGTTGGCCTGTTTTGATTGGCCTTGTTGATCTGGTCCTGCTGTGCCTTTGCGGCGGCGGCGTTTTTGGATGCAACAGTATTCATGGCCGCCGTATAGGCGTAAGGAAGGTTCACAAGCTGCACGTTATACGAACCCAGAAGTTGCGGGTTGTTCGCGGCGCGGTTCAGTGTCGCTTTCACGGCGAAAAACCCTGCATAGCACGCCTTCTGCTGGTCGTTCAGGGTCTGCGGCGGGCCTAAGAAAATGTAACTCTCATACATTCCGCCATCGCAGGCCTGCAGCGCCGGCGGTGCCGTCGATAATTGCTTGCCGCTCTGGTCGTAGATCCAGTAAAGCACGAGGCTCACGGGATGGTCCGAGGACATCGTCTCCGTCCCGTATTTTTGGTGCAGTGCGTCCAGCACAGCCTGATACCCAAGCGGAGGGCCGCCGGCCATTGGATAGTAGATTTGGGTTCGCACCATCATCCAGACCGCAGGATCGTTGGGAGCCCGCGTCAGCCACACCTGAATCTGGTCCGCATTCTTGGGATCGGTGATCTGCATTTCAAATCCATCGGCGGGATCCCCGTTTGGCGTGATCGGCGCACTCGAGTGTTTTTGCAGTTGCGCCTTCGCTGCCGCTGCGGGCATCCCGATATAAATTCCCAACAGGTCCGGACTCTGCGGTGGCGCGGCAGGCGAACTCTGCGCCGGAAGACGGGACACACAAGCAAAGGCGACCGTCAGAGAAGCAAACAGCGCAATAAACCTGAGCAAACGGTGCATGGATTCTCCCTCCCCCTCTAATCTGACGCAAGTGCGACGGCGCGAGTTTTGCTCGATTCTCTCATCGCTCAAATGCGAGGTCAAGAAGAAGCCGCATTCCAGAGACAGCCCGGCGCCTGGTCGCCGATGGGCAGGGTGCTCAGGCTTGCACGGCTCGCACGATCGCTTCCGCGACTTCGTCCGGGGTCAGCGCGTCGACCTCTAGCGTGACATGTGCCATGCGGTAGAGCGGCAGGCGCCGCTCATAGCGATCTTTGAGATTTGCTTCGTCGGCCAGCACCGGCCGCAGATGCTCGGTTCCCTGGCAGCGCGCAAGCGTGGTCTCGAGTTTCACTTCGAGATGCACGACGAGCGTCACCGGCGATGTGAGCAAGAGCTCGCGTGTCGCCGCGTCTTCAATCGCGCCGCCGCCGAGCGCCATCACCAAACTGTCGCCGCCCGAGAGTTTCAATATTGCTCCGCGCTCCCGCTGCCGAAATGCCGTCTCGCCTTCGCTGCGAAAAATCTCAGGAATCGTCGTGCCGGCTTCCGCCGCGATCACGTCATCCACGTCGACGAACGTCCAGCCTAGCCGCTCCGCTACAAGAGGCCCGACGGTCGTCTTTCCCGAGCCCATGAAGCCGGTGAGCACGATGCGGCGCGTGGCTTCAGCTTTTTCCTGCGCTTTCATTCGTTTCAGTATAAGGACAGTGAACAGCTATCACCCAAAGACCATAACCATGGCTCCGGCCGTAATCATCAATCCGCCGATCACGGCCGCCACATTCAGCTTCTCGCCCAGCAATAGCCATGCGAACACCATCACCAGCGGCACGCTCAGCTTGTCGAGCGGAGCCACGCGCGAAGCCGGCCCGAGCTGCAGCGCGCGGAAGTAGCACAGCCACGACAATCCCGTTGCCAATCCAGACAGCGTCAGAAAGAGAATCGTTCGCCGATCGAGCGCGCGAATCTCGCCGTGGCCGCCCAACGCCAGCACAATGCCCCACGCAAAGACGACGACCACGCTGGTGCGGAGCGCCGTGGCCAGGTTCGAGTCAACGTGCGCCACGCCTACCTTGGCTAGCAGAGCGGTGGCCGCGGCAAATACGGCGGAAAGAAGCGCCCAACCAATCCAGCTGGTTGTCCAACTATTCGTCCAGCTCATGGCAATCAGCATACGCGCCGCTCTCGATATGCGTCGTCCTCGGGCCGGGCGCAAATTCCATGTCACCTGCAGAATCATCTTTCCGTCCAAAATGTCCGGTGCTATGATGCGTGCATCCCCTCCAACCAAAATCCAGGAGGTGTCTCTTGAAAAGTTCCCTTCTTCCCATGGGGACCAGCTGCGCGGCTCTGCGCCTGGTTCTTCCCGCGATTCTCGTATGCAGCCTGGCGATCGGTTCCGAGCCACAAGCGGCACAAGCGCAGCAAGCCAGCGTGGTCGGCCAATGGCGCACGACGCTTCCGACCGGCACTTTGACCCTTACGATTCTGGCGACTGGTCAATATTCGCAATTGGGAGTGCCGCCAAATGGAGGCACGCAAACAATGCAGGGCGGCCCTTACCAGCTCATCGCGCCCAACACCATTGTCTTTACGGTCACGAACTGGTCGCCGAAGAGCAGGATCATCCTAGTCCCGTGCGGAATCCCGAACGACCCCGTTTGCAATGTGCAGCGGGTGGAGAATATGCCACAGCCGCCTGGATCGAGGTATGCGTATGTGTTCAACGGGCCCAATTCGATGACACTGAACAACGAGCAGGCGAAGGAGACAATCACTTTTACGCGCGTGCCCTAACTGGCAGAGTTGCGCAGATCGCGGCTCATATACACTGCAGATCATGGAAACCGGCCGCGCCAGCAGAACTGCCCTTCGCGTGGCCCAGCGGCGCGCCGTTCACCAGGTTCTGGACCAGCCTTGCGTGCTCACCGATCCGATCGCTATTCCGCTCCTCGGGCCGGAGTTCAGCTATGATGCGGTGCGCGAGATGCACCCATTCTCGCGCGCCTTTCGCGCCTTCATGGCCGCGCGCAGCCGCTATGCCGAAGATCACTTGTCCGCATCGGTCGCGCTCGGCGTTTCGCAGTATGTGATTCTCGGCGCCGGCCTCGATACGTTCGCCTATCGCAATCCCTTTCCGCAACTGAGTGTGTTCGAAGTGGACTTCCCCGCTACGCAGGAATGGAAGCGCGGGCTGATTGCCGCGGCCGCGATTGCCGCGCCCGCCAACCTCACTTTCGTGCCGCTCGACTTTGAGCACATGACCCTCGCGACGGGTTTGACCAGCGCGGGCTTTGACTCGAGCAAGCCCGCATTCTTCGGCTGGCTCAGCGTGGTCCCGTACCTTACGCTCGCAGCTTTCCGCGCCACGCTTGAAACTATCGCCGCGCTTTCGCCGGGAACAGCCGTCAGCTTCGATTACGCCGTGTCACCCCACGCACTCAGCGTTCTACACCGCATGACCTTCCGCGCCTTGGCGCGGCGCGTCGCCAAAGCCGGAGAGCCATTCCAGTTGCTCTTTACGCCTGAGCAGCTCGACGCGGAGTTTGCCCGCGCCGGATTTAGCCGCTCAGAACAACTCGGCGGCGCAGAACTCAACGATCTGTATTTCGCGCATCGCGACGACCGGCTGAAGCTGCCCACTCCGGGCCTGGGACGGCTGGCCACTGCGTGGGTGTGATTGGAGCGAGAATTGAAATCGCCGATGCATACGATCCGAACAGCTGAAGGCCGCGACCGCGACCAGCTTGCCGCGCTGCACCTGCAACTATGGCCGGAATGTTCGCTCGAAGAGGAAAAGGCCGTGATCGACGAACTGATTTCGACCGGCATGAGCGGCACGCTTCCCGCGGCCGTTTTCGTCGCCGAGGCCAACGAGGGCGCGGTCATCGGATTTCTCGAGGTGGGCCTGCGTTCGCATGCCGATGGCTGTGACCCGGCGCAGCCAGTCGGCTTTGTTGAAGGCTGGTTTGTTCTGGCGGCAAGCCGCAATCAGGGAGTGGGGCGCGCGCTGATGAGCGCGGCCGAGGATTGGGCGCGCCAGCAAGGGGCAATCGAAATGGCGTCCGACGCGTGGATCACCCAGGAAGACTCGCATCGGGTGCATGAGGCGATGGGCTTTGAGGTTGTCGACCGGTGCGTTCACTTCCGCAAATCGCTTTGACCCCGGACGCCGGCGCGGCAGACGTTCTCCGGGCGATAGAATGTCCTCATGCGATCGTCCGCATTTTTGTTCATCACCTCGGCTGCGCTCGCTTTGCTCAGCCTGAGCGGATGCGGCTATCACACGCTGGGAGCGGCCACGCATCTTCCTCCGGAGATCAAGACGCTTGCCGTTCCTGTCTTCGCCACGCGCACCGATGCCAGCGGCACCGAACAGGCTTTGACCGACGCTGTCATCCGCGAGTTCGCTGCGCGCACCCGCTTCCGCGTCACGCCAGATTCCGGAGAAGATGCTGACGCCGTTCTGCACGGAACGATCCTGAAGCAAACCACAGCCCCACTCACCTACAACTCCGCCACACAGCAGTCGTCGAGCTTCATCATCACCATCGTCGCCAGCGTTACGCTCACCGCCCACGACGGCAGAGTCCTTTACCGGAACAAGAACTACGTTTTCCGCGAGCAGTACCAATCCACAACCAACCTGCCCACATTCATTCGGGAAGATCCGGCCGCCATTCAGCGCCTTTCGCGCGAATTTGCGCGGCAGCTGGTGGCCGACGTCCTTGAAGGCTTTTGAGGTCATGCCCGGTACCCGCTTATCTCTTGATTCCCGCCCGCTTTTCCGCGCTGGTCACGTGGCCCGAAGGGCTGTATTCTGGAGCCGCATGAAGGATGCGGTGTTGGAACGCGCTGAAGTGGGGTGGAAGCGTTGACCGGCTTGCGGTGGGGGGCAGGTTTCAGCTCCGTTGCCCGCTTTACCGCGGAGATTGAAGCCGCCGCGGCAGGTGCGGGGATGCTACGTCCGGGCTACGTTCTGGCCGGCGACGAAATCTTCCTTCTCGACCGCTGCCGAGCCGCTGTGCTCAAGGCTTTCGTTCCGCCCGACCTCCGCGACTTCTGCCTCTCCGACCTCGATCTGACCCAAACTTCTATCTTCGAAGTGCTGGACCGCGCGCAAACGCCTTCGTTGATGGCGCCGTTCCAGGTGATCTTCATCCGCAATGTGCGGCAGCTTTACACGCGCGGCGCCAAGAAGGAAGAGTTCGCCGCGCTCGACCGGTACTTTCAATCGCCGAATCCACAAGCGCTACTTTTGTTCATTGCGGACTTCCTGCGCATCCCTGCGGACACGCGCCGCATGGATCTGGACGACAAGAACCGCTTCGAGCGGCTGACCGAGACGCTGGGCGCGCATTGCGGCATGGTGGAACTGGCCCGCGTGAACGAAGAAGACGCCATGCGCTGGACCGTGGCCAAGGCGCACGAGGCCGGCCTGCAAATGGAAACCGACGCCGCGCGCGAACTTGTGGACGCACTGGGCGCGGACATGATGCTGGTGTCGTCGGAGCTGGAAAAGCTGCTGCTCTACACGGCCGGGCGCGGACGAATTACTCTCGGCGATGTGGAGACCATGGTGCTGAGCGCCAAGCAGCGCACACTCTACGAGCTGACCGATGCAATCAGCGCGCGTGACAGGGTACGCGCCCTTGGGCTGCTGCAAGGGCTTTTGAACAGCTCCGATGCCGGCGAGGACGCTGCCATCGGCCATCTCTACATGCTGGCGCGCACCTTCCGTCAAATGCTGGTGATTCTGGAGAAGAATGTGCGCGATTCACGCGCCATCTGGCAGGCGCTGTGGCAGGGATTCCGCATGCCGCCCTTCGCTGCCGACGACCTGATCCGCCAGGCGCGCCGGTACAAAAGCCGCCGCGAGTTGACCCGCGCGCTCCGCCTCGTGGCCCGCGCCGACCTCGAACTGCGCTCCTCTCCGCCCGACAAACGGCTGGTGCTTGAGCGTCTTGTCTACGAGCTTGCTTCTGAGCCAAAACATTCGGCGCCGATGTGGGCCGCGGCGCAGCTATCGTTCGAGACGTAGGCTCACAATGGCGTGGATACCTCTATTCACACCGGCCAATCTGATCGCTGCGCTTCTGAACCTGCTTCCCTTCCTCGCCGTGGGATTCTTCCCGCAGGCCGTTTCGGCTCAGGTGCGCAAGCTACCTGCATGGGCACAGCTCGCGCTTCCCGTTCTATTTTGTGTTCCGTATGTTCTGGTTGCATGCGGCGCGGGAGTCTTCCGCTTTCAGTGGTTCGCCATCTACGCGCTGCTCCCCGTTGCGATCGCCGCGCTTCTGATGCAGGCTGGAAAGGTCGACCCGGAACAGCGCGGCAACTGGCGCGACTTTTTGATTCTGGCGGTGCTGGGTTTGGTGGTCGATCTCCGCTGGTTTGAGGGCGCGTGGCCGGCGCACCTGGTCGTCTTCAACAAGATTCTTCTTCTGGATGCAGGCATCTATGGTTTCGTCCTTATCCGCCGGCTCGATGGAACCGGTTTTGCTCTTCGCCTGCGCCTGAAAGACCTCGGGTTTGGCCTGCGGGAGGCTGCTTTTTACATTCCCATTGCGCTGACCCTTGGCTTGGCTCTCGGCTTTCTGCACGCGCACAAAGTTTCGCCGGGGATATGGGCAATCGCCGGCGCATGGTTTTTCACTTTCTTTTTTGTTGCCATTCCCGAGGAGCTGTTTTTCCGCGGCTGGCTGCAGAATCTGCTGGAGAAGCGATTGGGCCGCTACGGCGCGCTGTTCGTGACTGCCTGCCTGTTTGGTCTGGCGCACTTCAACAAGCGCACGACAAGCTTTAACTGGCGCTACGTGCTGCTGGCTGCGCTGGCCGGAATCTCTTACGGCCGCGCATGGCGCGCCGAGCGCCGCGTGGGAGCATCGGCGGTGACACACGCAACCATTGATGCGATCTGGTCGCTATGGCTGCGATAGATAGTACGTATGGCTGGCATGCATGTGCGGCCGATAGTTGAGGTAGGCCCGCCCGACGCGCATGTTGTGGACGACAGGTCCTGGAATGGTCATGGCGATCGTAATTCCCAGGAAGGCGTGCGCAAACATCAGCGGATAGAGATTGCGGTAGCGGAGAAACAGCAGGCAGGCGACAAATCCCCAGACGAACGTGAGCGACATAAGGATGGGATTGGGAATATGCGCCGCGGAAAACAGAGCTGCTGCCAGGAGAGCTGCTTGCCACGGTTTGGGCATCAGACGTAGTAAGCGCAACAGAAAAAAGCCCTGCAGCAGGACTTGCTGAACGCAGGACCAAACGGCATACGCGCCGTAAGTCTCTGGAAAGACCCAGATGCCATCCACCATGAGCAGCGCGTGCGCGCGGGCGGAGATCAGCATCGCCGCAGCAGACAGGCCAGCTGCCGCTGCGACGATCCAGACTGAGCTCCAGAGGTTTGCTGTACGGAAACCTATCGCGGCCCAGCCATCAAACGATCTCCAAAAGATAAAGGCGATCCCGAGAGCGGCTACGAGCCATAAACCTCGCTGCCACGGCCGCGGCGTCCATTCCACCACCTCGATCAGCGCGTAGGCGATACCGATCTCTATCCAATCGCGCCGTTTGCTTCGGATGGCTGAATGATGGTCTAGCGCTGGCGGCAAAGGTTCGGCATGCTCCATGACCCCGATGATAAAGCGGTTCCGAATTTCACGCGCTCGCGGACTCGGGGCCGGAAACTGTGGAACCGCAATATGCCAGGGTCAAACGGCTATTCCAGAATTACTGCCGGCCCCGGCTCGTGTCCGCGCATGGTGAGCGTAATCGCACCGATCAGAATTAGTGCGCCACCCAGCCACGCGTATGGACCGAGCTTTTCTCCGAGCAGTTCGACGCCGAGGATTGATCCCAAAGCCGGCTCGATGTTCAGAAACACACCGGCGCGCGAAGCAGGGACGTGATGAATGCCCCAATTCCAGAGGAGCGTGGTTGTCGCCGTGCACAGGAGCCCGCTGATTGCCAGTGCTGCCCACGCAGTCACGCTCACATGAGCGAAGGGCATCGGCTCAGCGGTCTGGTGCGTCAATTGACTCAACAACCAGGATCCAGCCGACCAAGCTACGAGCATTGCGGTGCCCGAATAAATCGTGTATGCGGTCACCACGGGCGGGCTGTGCGTCTCCATCAGCTTCTTGGTGAGAAAAATCCAGCCGAGGGCCGAAACCAGCGACGCGACCACCAGCAGGTCGCCCTCGAGGGTCGGCGTTTCGTGTCCTGTAGTCGCATGGTTGCCGCCCAGTACGACCATGGCGGCGCCCACCGTCGATGCGCAGAGCGCCAGCCAACTCAGCCCATCCAGATGCTCGCCGGCAAACATCACCGCCGTTGCTGCCAGCAGGACCGGCATGGCGCCAACCATCAACGACGCGTGACTTACGGTTGTGAGCGCAAGACCATGGAATTGCAGCAGGAACTGAAGGGGAACAAAAAGGAATGCAGCAAGAAGCATAGCCCGCATCTCGGTCGCCGTCAGGCGCACGCGCTGAAACGCGATCACCGGCGCCATACCCAGACAGGCAAACAGAAAACGGTAGAGCACCATGTGCTCCACGTTCATCTCGTTGAGCGCGAGCCTGCCCCAGTAGAAGCCGGTACCCCACAGCACACCGGCGAGGGCGCATGCGCCGTAACCGAGGAACCTGAGTCTTCCGTCGCCGGTTTCCGGGGCCAGGTTCCGATCGGCCGTCGTGAGGTCTGTCATGTCCCCTTTACTGTCGCACAGATCGCAATCGGCAGGATTTGCGTTCTCGTGCAAAGCGGGACTGGAGCCGCTCCATTCT
This sequence comes from uncultured Acidobacteriaceae bacterium, assembly GCA_963789425.1. Taxonomy (GTDB): domain Bacteria; phylum Acidobacteriota; class Terriglobia; order Terriglobales; family Acidobacteriaceae; genus Telmatobacter. The sequence goes on from CAWBKM010000005.1 coordinate 137,300, forward strand.
CAACCAGCGGGTCGACGCTTCAACTCCGCGTACTTCCACCGCCATGCCCGCATCGGCGAGAATAGTCATCGATGGTGAGGGCGCTCGGAATCGTGGGTTCGGGTCATCGGCGCAGCGCCATCTCAATCTGCGGAGTACTGACTTTTTTCTCGGCGTTCGCCCTGGTCCCGCTGGGAGCGCAAGAGGAGATTCCGACCGCGCCGGCGCCAGCCGCGAGTGCACCAACGCCAAGCTCAACTGAGCCCGAGCCCAAGTCTTCCCCTCCGGTCAAAGAGCGTTTCCTCGTAGACCGATTCCCCGACAAGCCCTCGCTGCCGCCCGTGTTCACCCTTCCGATTGGACCGTTGGGCTTCAGCGCGCCCAGTTCCAACTATATGGGATCGCGAAATTCGATGGTCTCACTCGATTTTCTTGACGAGAACCGGCTGCTCTTCACTTTTCGCATTCCCGGCCTGATGCATCGCGATCAACCGAATATCGACGATAACGACGAACGCCAGATTCGCGCCGTCGTCGTTTCGCTGCCCAAGGGAACCGTCGAAGCCGAAGCCACCTGGACTGTCCACGACCGCGTGCGCTACTTATGGCCGCTCAACAACGGCCACTTTCTGGTCCGCGACCGCAACAACCTTCTCGAAGGCGACGGCACGCTCACGCTGAAACCAACTCTCGACTTTCCGGGCCCGCTGCTTTGGATTGAACTTGATCCGGAGCAACATTTTCTCGTTACCAACTCCGACGAGCCGGCCGCCAAAGATTCAAAGTCAGGAGATACCCTGAGCCCCGCGACCGCATCGGCTGCTGTCACCTCCGACCAGGACTCAGAGACCGGCGGCGACGCCCCCAATCTCGTGATCCGCATTCTTCGTCGCGACTCGGGCGAGGTGATGCTGGTGAGCCGCGTCCGGACTGCCGTTCATTTGCCCATCAACTCCGTGGGATATCTCGAGAATCTGCGGAGCCGCGGAATGGAATGGATCTTGAACTTCCGCTACTTCACCGGCGGCAGCAAGATGCTCGGGCAGGTCGAATCGACCTGCGAGCCCGACGACGAATTCCTCTCGGAGCAGGAGATCATCGCCACCACATGCGGGCCATCCGGAGAGAGCAGTCTAGTGGCCGTGTCCTCCGCGGGCAAAACACTTTGGGAGACGAAGGCGCCACCAACCGAGGTGTGGCCGCAACTTGTCGTCGCGGCGAACGGCTCCCGTCTGGCGTGGGAGACGCTTGATACGACGCACCCCATCTACGCTTTCGCGCCCATGGATGCCGGCGACGTCAAGGAGCAGTCTGTGACCATCTTCGACGCAGCCAATGGCGACATCGCCATGGTTTCGCCAGTCAGCCCCATTCTCGACGCTGGCGGGAACGTGGCTGTCTCTCCCTCCGGCCGGCGCGTCGCGCTGCTCAATGCCGGCACCCTCCAGGTTTTCGACCTGCCCGCGCCCGTGCCGTTGCACATCGCCAATGGACTTCCATAGAGAAATCGTGAAGAAGCGCCGAAGGCCTCGCGCCATGGCCCAATCGGAGTCAGGCCGTGGTTTTTCTCTCCCGCTTGGCGGCCCATAACGCCATACTCAAGTTCCTTTATCGCTACCCACGCAACCCGCTGTTTTTAGGTACACTGAGCGACGGGGGTTTCTTTCTTGGCTTCGGCTGTCGTCCATTACACTGCATCGGCGCTCACCGACCGCGGCCGCAAGCGCCCTTCCAACGAAGATGCATTTGGACTTTCCGTCGAACATGGGGTGTATATCGTCTGCGATGGCATGGGCGGCGCCGCCGCAGGCGAGGTCGCCAGCAGCTTGGCCGTTGCGGAGATGATGCAGTGGCTCACCGAGCGCCCCCGGACCAGTCCCCCGCCGGTCGAGGCCGCAGAGGCTGTCAGCGCCGCCAATGAGGCCATTTTTTCGCGCGCCCAGCGCAACCCAAGCCTCAATGGCATGGGCACCACTCTCGTTGCCCTGGTGGTGGAAGACCGCCGCGCATGGATGGTGAATGTGGGCGACAGCCGCGGCTATCGCCTGCGCGATTCTCACCTGGAACAAATCACGCTCGATCACTCCCTGGTAGAGGAGCAAATTCGCCTGGGCCAAATGAGCGAGCAGGAAGCTCTACGTTCGCCACTCAAAAATGTGATCACGCGCGCGCTGGGCACACAGACCGTGGTCACGCCCGACATCTTCGAATTCGAGACTGAGCCCGGCGACCTGTTTCTTCTCTGCTCTGACGGACTGGTTCGCGAACTTTCTGACTCCGTCATCGAGTCCCTGCTGCGCCTCGACGTGACTCTTGAGGAAATGTGCTCGCGCCTGGTCGAAGCCGCCAACGAAGCCGGCGGGCACGACAACATCACTTGCGTTCTTGTCCGGGCAGAGGCTTAGACCGAATCCTCGCGAGGCGTGATCTGACTTTATCCGTTGCGCCAAGAAGCGCAGGCCAGTGGATGGCTTGGGAGCGAGATGAAGCGTTGGCACGGGCGATGAGGAAATCGGCCACCCGTTCGACGATCCATTGAAAATTTGCCTCGCCGACCGAATGCACATCGGCGTCGGGCACGGGATTCATGAAATCGATGGCGTAGGGGATTCCGTTCTCAACCGCGAATTCTACCGAATTCAAGTCGTAGCCCAGGGCGCGACAGAGCTTGAGAGCGTCCTCCTCCATGCGCCGATGGAGCAATTTGGCGCGCAAAGTTTTGGCACGCGGAGCGTCTTGCAGATAGCGCTCAACGTGGGGCCTTTGCGGATCGTAAGGCATGATTCGAACTCTCTTCGGGCCCACAACGAAGCAGCGGAAGTACTCCGTATACTCGACGGCTTTCTGGACGACCATGGAGAGATCGCGCGATTGATCGTAGGCGCGAAAGAACTCGTCGCGGCCGTGGAACTCATGCACGTCGCGCCAGCCACCGCCATGGATCGGCTTCAGGAAGCCGTGCTCACCGATTGCGGCAAGCACGCTGTCCCAGTCCAGCGGAAATTCGAGGTTGCGCAGCGACTTTTCCGTGGTCCCGTTGGGATACTCCTTGTGAGGGAGCAACACGGTGGGCGGGACGGCGACGCTGAGGCGCGCAGCAAGCGAATAGTTGAGGAACTTGTCGTCGGCCGAGCACCAGAAGGGATTGTTGACGATCGTAGTTCCGTTCAACGCGGCGTGCTTGAGAAACGCGCGATAAAACGGAATGTCGTGGGAGATACGATCGAGAATGACGGCGTAGCGCGGCGCTTGATGGAGATGCACCGCGCCCGTTTGAACAAACTCCGCCTGAATGCCGGCCGGGCTTCGGTTGTTAATCCGCTCAACGAGAGCGCTGGGGAAACTATTCTCGATGCCGAAGAGGACACCGATCGTTTTCATACTCGTCCTCCACGCTGTTGGCGAACGCAGATTGTCCGGTTCACGCGCCGGAGACAGTTTACGTCAGGCAAAGGTGCCGATGCGCCGGTCAGGAACTCGCGCCTGCGATGCGGCGCAGTTGGCCGAGGTGATTGAGGTCGTGGCCAGCTATGGTTTCGACGATGGTTTGAAAGGTCATGGTGCCGCGCTCGGGATGCGTCACGGTGCGGGCAGCGGCGCCTGGCAGTGCGTCGCGGACCATGCGCAGGTTCCAACTGCGGAGTGCGGAGAAGGTGGCGAGCGCATCGGCCGCCGGAATGCGAGAGTAATTGGCGGCCCATTTGTCCTGATCGAAAGGCTGAATGGTCGGCCCATCTTCGGCAAGAGTCTGGCGCAAGCGGAAGCCAAAGACCAATTCGCAGTCGGCGAGGTGACAGACAATTTGGGCAGCGCTCCATTTGCCGGGGGCGGGCGGAGTGTCGGTTCTGTTTGGACCGATCGCGTAGAGACAATCGGCGATGGCATCGGCGGTCGAGGATAGAATCGCGTCCAAAGAACGGCCGTCAAGGAAACTGTCATAAGGATTGAGCTGACTCATTGAACTTCCTCCTAAAGTGCTTTTCAAAAGTGTTTGTGACGATTCGATTGCTGTCCCTCAGGGGTTAAAACCCCATATCCTTGTCGCCTGTTTCGGCCCGGCTAAAGCCGTGCCCTTGTTACAAAGCTGATTGTTGAAACACAGTCTAATGTGGTGAGTCAGAAGTTCGTTGAATAACAACCGCAGATCCTTCGACTCCGTTTGCCACAAAAAACGCGACAAACTTCGCTCAGGATGACAGTTCTATGTTGTACGCACTTCAGAGACGGGACACTAAGATGTTTCGGCGTAACTTTTAATCGCGGCCAACGGACAGCCGTTACAAGTATTGCTGGACCATTCGCTGCCATGCGGGCCAGTCGTGAGAATCTGGTAGATCCCAGATATGAAACTCGTGAGGGATTTCTTTTTCGTTCAGGATGCGGTCGAGATCCTGGTTCCGGCCCAGGCACTGGTCGTCCCGTCCGGTGGCCAGGACGAACCTGTTGCGGCGGAAGCGATCGAGGAAGCGCGGATCGGTGAGACGTGGCAGATAGTGAGTGGGTAGATGGAAGTAGCAACTCTGGTCATAATAGCCGTCGAGAAAGCTGGTGAGGTCAAATGTTCCCGAAAGCGAAACGAATCCAGTGACGATCTCCGGGTGGCGCAAAGCGATATTGACCGCGTGATAGCCGCCGAAGCTCAATCCAAGCGCCATAAGCCGCGGGTCACAATTCTTTTGCCGGATGAGGGGTACAAGTTCGTTGAGCAGGTACTCCTCATATTGCATGTGGCGAGCGATGCGCTGACGCGGCGGGGCCTGCCAGTTGTACCAGCTCTCCTCATTCACTGAATCTACGCAGAAGAATTGCAACAAGCCGGCATTGATTTTGCCGGCGACGGCAGCGATCATGCCACGATCTTCAAACTCGTAGAAACGGCCGCCGGAGGTAGGGAAGACGAGCACCGGCAGACCCGCGTGGCCGAAGACGAGCAGCTCCATCTCGCGTCCCAAGCGGGTGGATCGGCACTTGTAATATTCGCGATTCATGCTTTCCGCTTCCGAAGACGAATTTCGAATTCGGCGGCCGGCGAGAGCGTGAGCCGGCTCTGCCATCATAAGCGAGTGCCGCCTTCAGATGGCCGAATCGGTGCGAATCTCGCGGGGTTTCGGAGCGAGGTGAGGGTGCGGGCGGCGATTTGCTTCAAACGCCCTGTTTCGGCGATACTTAGATGTTGCGATGTGTGCGGCCGGGCGCGTTTGTTTGGCCGTTATTGCGCCGGATCACCTGTAGGACACCCGATCGCCGGGCGAGCGCAGGAGATCAACAAGCCGAAGAAATCCCGGGAATACCTCATTCAAGACCTGGAAGCCGAAAGGAACTGATTCATCGTGGTTATGATTCGATTGGCGCGCGTAGGCGCCCGCAAACAGCCCTATTACCGCATTGTCGTGATTGAGAAGGACCGTGCCCGCAATGGCCGCTCCATCGAGGTTGTCGGCACATACAATCCTCGCACCAACCCAGCCAGCGTCAACCTGAAGCACGAGCGGATTGCGTACTGGCGCAGCAAGGGCGCGCAGCTTTCGCCGACGATGGAAAAGATCGTGGCGAAACACCCTGTGCCCGCGGCAGAAGCCGCGGCCGAGGTTACAGACCCGGCGGCCGCCTGATTTGGCCGGCTGAACGGGGCCGGGCGCGAGACGAGCGCGGGGATTTGGACCCAATCTTTGCTCGCGGCTGGTTTCAAGTGATACTATTCGCGGAACTAATCAATTCACTCAAACGCAGAAGGTCAGAGGCACGATCATGACCCAAGTCGATATGGTGCAGGTAGACGAATTGGTCCGCGAGATTGCGCGGGCCCTGGTGGATGAGCCGACCGCCGTGGAAGTGGAAGCCGTGAGCCGGGATGAGAACACGGTTCTCAAACTTCGCGTTGCGGCGCAGGACGTGGGCAAGGTGATCGGCAAGCAAGGGCGCACAGCCCGCTCAGTTCGCACCATTCTGGGAGCGGTGAGCATGAAGCTGCATCACCGCTACACGCTCGACATTCTGGAAGAGGACGACGAAGGTTAGGGTGTCTTTTGCCCGCACCGGTCGACTTGGGAGCCGGAGGTAGCTGTGCCGGAACCGACTGAGCGGTGGGTGTGGCTGGCGCGGATTCGCAAGCCGCAGGGGCGCAAAGGCGAGGTCTTCGCTGAGATTCTGACTGATTTTCCTGACAAGTTTAAAGAGAGGCGGCAACTTTGGCTGTTGGCTGCGGACGTGTCTGTGGCGGCGACTTCGCAGGTCCCGCGGCAGGTGGAGCTCCTGAACCATTGGCTGCACAAGGGCGGCGTGGTGCTGCACTTCGCAGGAGTGGATTCGATCACGGCGGCCGATGCGCTGAAGGGATTGATTGTTGCGATTCCGCGTGAAGAGCGAGCGGCTCTCGGCGAGGACGAGGTTTACGTTGGCGATCTGATCGGATGCGTGCTGGTGGATGTGGCGGGCGTGGAGGCAGTTCGCGTAGGTGAGATCGAGAACGTGGACCGGAGCGGGGGAGCCGCGCCGTTGCTGGTGGTGCGAGGCACGAAGGGCGAAGTGCTGGTTCCGTTTACGAAGAGCTACCTGCGCAAGATCGATCTCGACGAGAGGCGCGTGGAGATGGAGCTGCCGGTGGGATTGGTTGATCTGAGCCAGGCTGACGAGGCGTAGAGACCCCTGGCGACGGTCAGGACAATGCCGATTGTGCTTGTATCGGCGCATCCCATGTCGCTGTACACACAAGCCGGTTCATCTGCCGGCCATCCGATGCGCGGCATCCTGCCAGGCAGCATCGATCGTTTCTTGCAGCGGCCGCCAACTGACGTTGCGAGCAAAACCGAGTTGTTTTCCCTTCGCAGTAACGATTTCGCAAATTGGCATCTCGCTTTGCTTCCAGTGCTCACGAGCAGTTGGTTCCCGCTCTTTCACAACTCTCTCCGCATCACTCATTTCATCCTCCCTATAGCGGGCTGTCAGAATGCCAATGGTTTCCAAGAACTATCCTGCTTGAGAGCAAGTTGAATCGGGCGGGGCGGGCCCGTCGGCGGGACAGTGACCTCAATCCACAATTCCTGATTTGGTTGAAGCGGCAGCGGACTCTTCGCGGTGTCGGCGATGTAGAAGTCGACGGGATGGGAGAGTTGCATCTGACTGCAGGGCGCGCCGGGCGCGGCGGAGACTTGTTCACCAGTCGTGGTATCCTCCTGCCCCTCGACTCGGAGGGCGACGAGCTGGTTGTTTTCAACTTTCAGGTTGGCGCGAAACAGAACGGATCGCGGACGTAGGACATATGAGCCGGGCTTGATCGCTCCGTTGACGTCGCGCGGGAACCTGGCGAATTTGGCCGAGGGCAATGTGCTTTGGCAGCCGTCGACGGTGAGCTGGAGCGAGAGGTACCGGCCGCGCATGGGAAGCACAGGATCGAATGCGGCGGCGCGGGTCCAGACGCGCGGGCAGCGCCAGCGTTGCCACAGATACTTGCCGGCGATGGAAGAGACGACGAGCAACTGAATGATGAGCAACGCGATAGAGACACCGGAGAGAGTGAAGCGGCCGATCTTCATTGGGCACCTCCTTTGGCTTCGGCCGCGGCGGCAGCTGGCGCAGGCGGTTGCTGCGGGGCCATGCGGGCGAGAATGCGGCGACGCATCTTCTCGAGCGCCCAGCCGCCAGCGAGAAAAAGAATACCCAGCCCGATCAGGCCGAGCGAGCGGTTCATCTTGTTGAGAATGTCACTGAAGTAGAACCATGCGACGGTCGCGGCGAAGCCGACGATGCCGAGGTTGACGAGTGCACGCGAGACGAGGCGCACGCCCCACCAACAGAGGAAGACGGCGAAGGCGGCGACGAGGGCGTAGGCGAGAAGATTGGGATCGGTTCGGACCCAGGTGCTTGTGATGCCGTTGGGCGCTGTGTAGCTCTCGGCAATGGATTGATAGCACCAGGGCAGCGCGATCACGAAGGCGATGGACGCGACGATTGGAACGAGGCCCTTGTGGCCATGGAAGGCGGCAATGATGAGCGGGATGGCGGCGATGGCGATCCAGGCCCAGACGCGCGTGCCGAAGGGGATGAAGGACTGGTCGGAGGTCGACGACTCCCAGGCCGACAACATTCCGTAGATGGCCACGACCGCGCCGATGATGCTTACCGCGAAGAGGATTCCCTGGACTGCCTTGCGTTTTGATGCGATGAAGAACGTGATGTAGAGAATGGCCCACAGAAAACAGATCCGCCCCATATAGATGCCTTCGCCGATGTGGCCGCTCATGCGAAAGTCGAGCTCGCAGATCATCCATGCGGGGACGAGAAGAAGCGCGAGGGTTTGCTGCGCCTGATCGTGGAGCAGCGCCCAGCCGACGAGGGCGGCGAGCGCCCAGAGAAGCACGGCGGCCGGCCAATGCTCCTGAATGTTGAAGATCTGGCCGACGAGAGCGATGGCCGCGCCGGTTGAGACGGTTCCGACGGCGTGGAGCGCTGTGGAGAGGCCGAGGAACCTGGGCCGCGCGAAGCCGCCCGCGATGTGGAAGATGGCGACCATGGCGCAGACGAGTGTGAAGCGCGCGGCGGGGCCGAGCTGTTCCCAGTGGGCGGAGATGAAAAGGACGACTCCGCAGGCGAGGAGAATTGCGCCGAGGATGAGCGCTGTGATGCCCTGCCATTTGAGTCCGGGGCTATCTTTCGAGGCGGATTGCGATTCGTGTGCGCGGATGCGGGCGGCGGTCGCCGCGTCGAGGACGCCGGCGGATTGCCAGCGCGTTAGAAGCGATTCAATGTCGGGCATGGTGATTGGCTGACATCATAGTCGTGAAGGGCCATTCGAGGACGGAAAAAGGCCAGCGTGGCGCATAAAATCGACGAAATTTGACGACGATTTTGAAGAATATTTGTTGATGATAAAAGAGTTAAGTGGCATTTGCACCGATTATGAGGCAGGAAAATCACTCCCTTGCTGTTTTGCCTCCTTTCGAGGGTGACAGAACGGTGGTTGGTGAACTGTGGTCGGTAGACGATGGACGGTGCATTCGTGATTCTCCTATCCGCAGTGGCGAACAACAAACTTGCTGGTTGGCGAGTTGGCAAGTTGGCGAGTTGGCAAGTCAGCATATTTGACTGTTTGCTCAGCTAAGACAAGTGTAGAGAGTTGGCGGAAATAATCGGCAAACTTGGGAAAAGAATTCTTGACTGACAACTCCAGTCTTTTCATCAGTTGCGGAGATTGGGCGGAGAGGGAGGGGCTTGACATAAATGAAGGGATCGGGGTCAGAGGTCGGTTTTTCGCTAACGGATCCTGGGTTATGCTTTCCCCACCCTAGCCGCAAAAACAAAGGCGCGGCGAGGGTGGGGCACCCCATTTTCATGTGCTCGATTGAAAGGGGCGGATGGAGATTCGTGCTATCCCAGGTCTGAAAATCCAGACCTGGGGCACCCATTTTTGTGCTGGACCGAGAAGGGCTGTCAAGGTTCGTGCTATCCCACCCTAGCCGCAAAAACAAAGGCGCGGCGAGGGTGGGGCACCCGATTTTCATGTGCTCGATTGAAAGGGGCGGATGGAGATTCGTGCTATCCCAGGTCTGAAAATCCAGACCTGGGGCACCCATTTTTGTGCTGGACCGAGAAGGGCTGTCAAGGTTCGTGCTATCCCACCCTAGCCGCAAAAACAAAGGCGCGGCGAGGGTGGGGCACCCCATTTTCATGTGCTCGATTGAAAGGGGCGGATGGAGATTCGTGCTATCCCACCCTAGCCGCAAAAACAAAGGCGCGGCGAGGGTGGGGCACCCCATTTTCGTGGTGGATTGAAAGCGGGTGGGTTTGAGTTTGTGCGATCCCACCCTAGCCGCAAAAACAAAGGCGCGGCGAGGGTGGGGCACCCATTTTCGAGGTGGATTGAAAGCGGGTGGGTTTGAGTTTGTGCGATCCCACCCTAGCCGCAAAAACAAAGGCGCGGCGAGGGTGGGGCACCCATTTTCGAGGTGGATTGAAAGCGGGTGGGTTTGAGTTTGAGCGATCCCACCCTAGCCGCAAAAACAAAGGCGCGGCGAGGGTGGGGCACCCCTATTTCCTGTAACTCTAACTCCCTCAGAGTGTCTAATGAATGCAGCCGCGAGCTTCCCCTTGCGGAGGTCAAGATGCTGATTGGCAAACCGCCCGACATACCGTCGTCCGAGATCACTTCGCGTGACGACTACTTCCGTTCTTTGAGCCGCCGCCGATTCCTAAAGCGAGCGGCCGCGGCGGGCGTCGCTGCCCTGGGGGCAGATCGCCTGGGCCGGCTCATCAATCCGCGCATCACTGCACGAGCGGGCACCAAGCTCCAGACCGTCCCCAGCCCGCTGACCACGACCGGCGAACAGCTCACACCTTACGAAGACATCACACATTACAACAATTTCTACGAGTTCGGAGTGGACAAAGGCGCTCCCGCGAAAAACGCAGGGGGCCTTCCCACGCGCCCCTGGACGGTGAAAGTCGAAGGCAAAGTCGCCAAGCCGCTTACGTTCGACATCGATGACCTGCTCAAGCTGCGCCCGCTGGAAGATCGCGTCTACCGTCATCGCTGCGTGGAGGCGTGGAGCATGGTGATTCCGTGGGTTGGCTACTCGCTGTCAGAATTCATCAAGCAATGCAATCCGCTGCCCAGCGCAAAATATGTTCAGTTCCTCTCGTACTACAACTGGCATGTGGAGCAATGGGCCGGCCAGGATCCCGGGATTTACTGGCCGTATTCGGAAGGCCTGCGTATGGACGAGGCGATGCACCCGCTGACGCTTCTCACTTTCGGCCTCTACGGCGAAACTCTGCCCAACCAGGATGGTGCGCCGGTTCGCATCGTGCTCCCGTGGAAGTACGGGTACAAATCCGCAAAGTCTATCGTTACCATCCGCTTCGTTGACAAGCAGCCGCCCACGACCTGGAGCGATCAGGCACCGGACGAATACGGGTTCTACTCCAACGTGAATCCCAACGTGGACACAGTGCCGTGGAGCCAGAAAACAGAGCGCCGCATCGGCCTGCCCTTCTACGAGCAAGCCCGCACGACGCTCATGTTCAACGGATACACGGATCAGGTGGGATCGCTGTATGCCGGCATGGATCTGCGCAAACACTACTGATGCCGTGGACGGTGGACGGTGGACTGATCGCTAACGACTAATCAATGACTCGCTCGACTCTCATCGTCCTCAAGACGCTCGGCTGGATCGCGTGCCTCGCGCCGTTCTGCTGGCTTGTCTGGGGAGCGTTCACCAACAATCTCGGCCCCGACGAAACCGGCGCAATCGCCTTCGCGACGGGCCGCGCCACATTGCGCCTACTGGCCATCACGCTGGCCATCTCGCCGCTCCGCCGCCTCATTCCACGCCTCGCGTGGCTCATCGATTTCAGGCGCCTGCTGGGGCTCTTCGCTTTTTTCTACGCCACGGTGCATGTGCTCACGTGGGTTGCGCTCTACAACAATTTCGACCTGCATAACATGCTGGTCGACGTTGCGCGCCGCCGCTACATCACCGCGGGCATGGCGGCATATCTGTCGCTACTGCCTTTGGCGCTTACTTCCACGGCATGGTCCATCCGCAAGCTCGGCGGCAGGAACTGGAACCGCCTGCACACGCTCATCTATGTCGCGGCAATTTGTGGAGTGGCTCACTACTGGTGGCAGATGAAGCCCGGCGTGCTCACGCCGCTGGCCATGACGGTTGTCATCGCGGTGCTGCTTTTCGCTCGGCCGATCCTTGCGTGGCGCCGGCGCCTGAAAGCGCGCGCGGTCGCAGCGGTCTAAGCGCCGCATTCATTCATTCGCCCGCTACGGGCTGTCTCAGGGGAGCGGTTATCAATCCAGTATTTCTCGAAGATCGATCGTGGAAGGAAAATCTGCGGAAGGAAAATCGAGCATCCGCTGAGCGACCGGCGCGTAGCTCTTGCGGTGCAGCGGCGTCGGACCCAGCCGCCGCAGCGCTTCCAAGTGTTCCGCGACGCAGTAGCCCTTGTGTCGCGCCAATCCATATCCCGGATACACGGCGTCCAGCTCCACAAGCAACCGGTCGCGATGCACTTTGGCCAACACGCTCGCCGCCGCAATTGAAATGCTGCGCGCGTCGCCACCCACCACAGCCTGTTGCGCGCAGGGCCAGTCGATCGTGTCGCAGCCATCGATCAGCAGATAATCGGGCAGCAGATCCGGCGTGGCCGCCAACTGCTCTACAGCCATCCGCATGGCCAGCAACGACGCCCGGCGAATATTGATGCGGTCGATCGTCTCCACATCCACCGCCGCAATGGCCCAGGCCACGGCGCAGTCGCGGATCGCCGCATCGAATTCGTTTCTCTGTTTTTCGGTGAGTTGTTTTGAATCCGTCAAGCCATGCAGGCGGCGCCGCTCAGGAAAAATCACAGCGGCTGCGACGACCGGCCCGAACATCGGCCCGCGCCCCACTTCGTCGAGGCCGGCAACGCGCTGCGCCCCCGCCCGCCGCGCCGCGTTCTCCAGCGCCCATCCGCACACCGGAGCTTTGGTCATGCACACAGTATAAGAATCATTGGGAAATCATTGGGTGGAAAAGGAGGGCGTGAATGGTTCAAACGCGCTCGAAGCTGTAATCGCGTTCCACGCGGCAAATGCGCACCTTGAAGTTCTCGTACCAGGTGTCGCGTCCCCGCTGCTGCGCTACGAGGTGCTGCGCGTTCTGTTTCCACGCTGCAATCGATTCCAGACTCTCCCAGTAAGAGACCGTGATTCCCAGCCCGTCTCGCGCGGATTCGATGCCGAGGAATCCCGGCTGCATTGCCGCCAGCTTTTCCATCGCGTCGGCCATCTTGCCGTAGCCCAACTCTCCCTCGGTACGCAGGGAGGTGAAGATCACCGCATAATACGGAGCCGCCGGTGTTGTTGCGATTGCCATAGACGCCTCCCCGCTTTGCCGAATCGATCACGGGAATGCCAGCGTATCATGCCGGAGTGCGCTGCGGATTGCTTCTCCGTTACTCACTGCTCACTAGGATTTCCGCGCAGCAAAAACCCCAGCCTGAGCTGGGGTCTTGTCTTATCGGCCCGGCTAAAGCCGTGCCATTGTTACAAAGCTGATTCTTGAAACACGTTCCAGGGAACGAGGCCTTCGAATCCGTTTGATTAGGCCCTTGCTTTGCCCGTCACGCGGTCTACTTCCTTGAGCCGTGCCGCCTTGCCGCGCAGTCCGCGCAGATAAAACAGCTTCGCGCGCCGCACCTTGTAGCTGCGCACCACTTCTACCTTATCCACCACTTTGGAGTTGAAGGGGAAGATGCGCTCCACGCCCTGGCCGAAGCTCATTTTGCGGACGGTAAACGTGCCTTGCGGGCCCTGGTTGATGGCGATCACCAGACCCTCAAAGGCCTGAAGCCGCTCTTTATCGCCTTCCTTGATCTTCACTTGAACGCGAATCTGGTCGCCGGGCACAAACGCCGGCAAATCGGTGCGCTTCAGCTTGTCGGCGAGGCGCTGCATTACGGGATGAATGGACATTGTCGTTTCCTGCGATTGAAGTCAGAATGTTTAGTTTATCAAAGATCGCCGCGATCTGCCGCAACCGACGTCCCTCAATTTGCAGGTGTTTTGCAGGTGTTGAGGCCACTATGGAGTGCGATATAGTTCCGCAATGGACGAAAAACGGGATCTTCTTCGCCACACCCTTGCCACACTGGCTTATCGCACCGCTCGCGCCCTGGAAAACGCCCCCGCTTCCTTTGCCGAATTCGATAATGCCGGCCGCCGCCCGGTGCAAATCCTGGCCCACATGGGTGACCTCTTCCTCTGGGCGCTTTCGATGGCCCAGGGCAACCCCACATGGCACAACACTCAACCCCTGGTCTGGGCACAGGAACAGCAGCGCTTCTTCGGCGCTCTGTCCGCATTCGACGCCTACCTTGCTTCCTCCAGTGCCGTTCACGCGCCGATTGAGCGCCTGATGCAGGGCCCGGTCGCCGACGCGCTGACCCACGCCGGCCAGCTTGCGATGCTGCGGCGTCTGGCCGGTTCGCCCACGCGCGGCGAAAACTTCTATGTTGCCGCCATCGCCATTGGACAGGTCAACTCGGTCCAGCCCGAGCCGGTAAAGCCCTTCTAGCGCTGGTTGCATAAATTCTCCAGGCGGCTTTAAAACATCCCTCAGGGGCTCAACAGGCTGCGGAAAAAGTCTCTTTTAGTGACTTTTTTTGCACCGTGGTTTGTTCTAAGAAGTAGGTATGCGTGGAGACGATGAGCTTCAGTCGGGGATGTACAGTTACGTAACGATGGAACAGCGGATCGCGGCGGATCATCCTGTGCGTGCCATACGGGCGATGGTGGATCGGGCCTTGGAGCGGATGGACAGGGATTTGTCGAAGCTGTACTCAAGCACCGGGCGTCCGTCGATCGCGCCGGAGCGGTTGCTGCGGGCGCAGTTGCTGATGGTGTTGTATTCGATTCGCTCGGAGCGCCAGTTGATGGAGCAGTTGAACTACAACCTTCTGTTTCGTTGGTTCGTGGGCCTTGAGATGGACGACCCGGTGTGGGACGTGACGGTGTTTACCAAGAACCGCGAGCGGCTGATCGCCGGGGCGGTGAGCCAGCAGTTGTTGCTGGCGGTAGTGGAGCAGGCGGGCGAGCAGCAGTTGCTGAGCGAGGAGCATTTCACGGTGGACGGAACGCTGATCCAGGCCTGGGCCTCGGCGCGCAGCTTCAAGGAGAAGAAGGAGCCTCCGCAGCCGGGTTCGGGCACGGGCGACGGGGGCAGAGTGTTGTTGCGCGACAAGGTGGAGTCGACCACCGACCCGGATGCGCGGCTGTACCGCAAGGCGGCGGCCGACCGGAGTCTTCCCAGCTATCTGGGACACGCGCTGATGGAGAACCGCAACGGGCTGGTGATTGCAGCCCAAGCCAGCCTTGCCGGCACGGACGCGGAACGAGCTTCGGCGTTGCGCATGCTGGATGGGACGGAGCGGGCCGGAACGCGGCGCACGCTGGGGGCCGACACGCAGTATCAGGCCGCGGAGTTCATTGAGGCTCTGCGCCAGCGCGCGGTGGCGCCGCATATCTCGGAATATGTGCACGGCAACCTGGGCAAGAATCACCTTACCGCCGCCGAGCGGGACGATCCCTGGCGGCGGGTGAGCCAGCGCCGGCGTAAGCTGATCGAGCGGGTATTCGGCTGGAGCAAGTTGAACCGCCCGCTGCGGCAAGTGAAGCTGCGCGGGCTCAAGCGGGTGGACTGGTTCTATCGGCTGACCATCGCCGCCTACAACCTGGTGCGCATGCGAAGACTGATTCCGATTGAAGCCATGGCTGCTTAGGACCAAAGTGTCTCCGCAGGCTGTTGCAATGGCCTTCGGAGGCGGAAACAATAACAGAAACCATCCGGCCAAACAGGCCCGATCACGGAAATCCCCGCCGGCAAACAATAGCGCCGGCAAAACACGTGTTTTTCCGCAGCCTGTAAAGCCCTCGATCATTCTGCGGACTTTAGTGGCACGAGTGAACTCGTGCCCTGATACAAAGCCATTTATGCAACCGGTTGCGTTGCGATGAGTGTGCGCTTTTCCCTTGTGGAAAACTACGCATTTTTTGGAATTATTCTTAACAATCGAGCCATTCTAATCGACTTAAATCATTGAAAAGTAAATTGGTCGATATTTAGATTGACAATCGTATAGTTCTAGTTAGATAATGATGACGGTGACTATCGTCGCCATGGAGGTACTTTATGCGCCGTATACTCGCGACCAGCACACTGCTCTCCTCGCTGATTCTCCCCGCAGCGGCATTTGCCAGCACGCCCGTGGACGACGCCACTGCCCCAACCCCCATCCGTGTCAGCTCCGGTGTTACCGAGCCGGTCCTCGTCAACTCCGCCTACCTCGAAATTCCTCAAGGTTACTCAATTGACTCCATCCCCGCCGGCGCCCAGGTCGGCCTCGCCGTCACGATCAACGAGAAGGGCGAGCCTGAGAACATCCAGGTCGTAAAGTCTTACAGCAAGTTCTGGGATGCACGCGTTATCGAAACCGTCCACCAGTTCCATTTCACGCCCGCGACCGTTGACGGCGAACCCACGCCCGTCGACATGAACCTGACCATTAATATCGCCCGCTAAGCAAGCTGACAATCCGTCGGGATGCTGCGCCCGAAAGCACCGGGGGTCGAGCCCAACCAGCTCGTCAACAGGAAAGCTGCACCTTCAGGCCAGCATCTCTTCGGCATCACGATTTCCCGTCGACCCGAATCGCATCCAGAATCAGGAGGTCTTCGGCGCTCAACGCCGCGCCTTCCAGCAGATCGGGCCGATTCTTCAGGGTCTTGCGCAGTTGCTGCTCGCGCCGCCAGCGCCTGATCTGTGCGTGATCTCCGTTCATCAAAACTTCCGGCGCGCGCAATCCAGAAAACTCCGCCGGCCGCGTGTACTGCGGGTAATCCAGCAGCCCTCCGGCTCCGTGCTGCGATCGCGGAACCCTCGGTTCATCCACGTCGATCTGCGCCGCGATTTCCGGGTCAGGCGCGCCAAAGCTCTCATACTGGCCTGAAGCCTCGTTACCCAGCACTCCGGGAATCAGACGCATGGTCGTGTCGACCACCACCGCCGCCGCCAGCTCGCCTCCGCTCAGCACGTAGTCGCCGATGGAAAGCTCCATGTTGCAGTAGAGTTCGTTGATCCGTTCGTCCACGCCCTCGTACCGTCCGCAGACCAGCACCACGCGCTCCACTCCGGCCAGCTCGCGCGCTACGGCTTGCGTAAATAGTCTTCCCTGTGCCGAGAGCAGAATCACCCGCGTCGCCTGATCTCTGCTCTCTGGTCTCTGGTCTCTGCTTTTGATGCTCAGCGCCTCGAGCGCCTCTGCCAGCGGCTCCGGTTTCAGCACCATCCCTTCGCCGCCGCCAAACGGGCGATCATCCACTGTATGGTGACGGTCGTGCGCGTATTCGCGCAGATCGTGAGCCTCGACTGTCACCAGTCCATTCTTGAGTGCCCTGCTTACGATCCCATGCGCAAACACGCTCTCAAAGAACCCGGGAAAGATGGTGACGATGTCGAACCGCATATTCCTGATGATAGAAGCCTCAGGTGCTGCGTGCTTGCAGCCAAAAGCCGGGAGTTGGTTGCTAGAAGCCTGAAGCTGCTTTCCGCACCCAAAGCCGCGCCGTCACCACCCCAAATAGAAATCCGCCGACGTGCGCCAGGTACGCCACGCCGCCCGTCTGCACATTTGCCACGCTCCCCACCACACTGAACAATTGAATCAAGAACCAGACGCCGATCAGGAGCACAGCTGGAATATAGGTGACTCGGATGAAGATCAGAATCCACACCAGCGTTCGAATCCGGTCTCGCGGATACAGCACGATAAACGCGCCCATCACTGCCGCGATCGCTCCGCTCGCACCTAGGCACGGAATCCGCGAGCCGGGACTGCCCGCAATCTGAGCCAGCATCGCCACCACGCCGCCAAACAGATAGAACACAAGGTAACGAAATCTCCCCATCGCGTCTTCGATCGCCGGCCCAAACGCCCAAAGAAAAATCATGTTGCCCAGAATGTGCAGCCAGCCCGCGTGCATAAACATCGCGGTCACGATCGTGATCCAGTGATGGCCGTGCTCAATCCGCAGGGGAATCACCGCCCACCGATTCACAAACGATTCGCCGCCCACCAACTCCAGCAGGAACACGTATGCGTTGGCGGCGATGATCAGCGCCGTCATCCACGCAAATCCGCGCGTCCGTCGCGATGCGTCTCCCAGCGGTATTACGGTTCCCACGTCTTCACTCGCACGATCTGTTGATCGCTTAGTAAGTGTTTTCTATCATGCCGGACGGTTTATCCCGCATCGTTGGTCCGGCGCTCTCTCATTCCCGCAGTTACTCGCTAGTCGGGTTGTGGCGGCGCGAATGGCCACTGGCGGAGGCGGTGGGCGCGGAAGAGATAAATTGCTGTTCCGCTGATGGCGATGGCGATGGCTCCGTAGAGTTCGAAGAGGCCGCTGCCGCCTTTGGCCTGGGCGCGGCGAGGGTCGAAGAGCATGAAGGCGAAGCCGGCCATGGCGGCGAGCGGCGGGAGTGGGTAGAGGGGAATGCGGAATGGTCGCGGGAGATCGGGGCGGCGGATGCGGAGGAGGATGACACCGATCTGTTGCAGTGAGAACTGGAGCAGGATGCGCGTGATGACGAGCATGGTGATGACCTGCGCCAGCGAGAAGAAACAGAAGAGAGCGCCGACGAGGCCGAGGGCGACCAGAGATCGATGGGGAATGCCATAGCGTGGGTGGACGGCTGCAAGGAAGCGGAAGTAGTTGCCGTCGCGGGCGGCGGCGTAAGGAACGCGCGAGTATCCGAGCTGCAGAGAGAAGACGCTTGCAAATGCGGTCCATACAATGAGTGCGGCGACCAAATAGCCGGCCCATTGGCCAAAGGCGGAGGAAGCGATGTCGGCGACGAGTTGCACGCGGAGAGCGGCGGATTCGGCTGCGTGCGTAGCGGCGGAGTGGAGCGAGGGCAGAGCGGCGAGGTTCATGAGGACATAGAACGCGGCGACAAAGAGGATGGAGAGAAGAATGGCGCGAGGGATGGTGCGCTCGGGACGGCGGACTTCTGCGCCGAGAAAACAGATGTTGTAGTAGCCCCAATAACAGTAGGTGGCGAGAAGCGTGGCCTGGGCGAGGCCTCCAATTGAAAGCGCCGCCGAGAGTGCCGGTGCCTGAGGCATGTGCCAGCCACCGGTGGCCGCGGCGTGCGCGAATCCGGAGACGATGACGCCGGTGAGCGCGGCGATGACTCCGGCAAAAAGCACCCAGGCGAGGCGAGTAATTGAATTGAGGTTGCGATAGAGGAGCGCGGTGACGAGCAGACACGCGGCAGCGGCAGCGAAGTTGGAGTAATGGAGCGCGGGGAGCGCGGCTATGGGAGCAGCGCCAAGCTGCGGCCAGAAGACGGCGAGAAAACCGGAGAGGCCGATGCAGCCGGAGGCGATGGAGAGCGGTGCGGTGAATCCGACCTGCCAGACGTAGAGAAAGCTGAGCCAGCGACCAGGGCCTTTCGGGCCGTAGATCTCTTCGAGGAAGGCGTAGCTGCCGCCGGCGCGTGGAAAAGCTGCGCCGAGCTCGGCCCAGACGAGACCGTCGGCAATGGCGATGACGGCGCCGAGCACCCACGCCCATACCGAGAGACGATAGCCCGCGGCGGCAATGACGAGAGGCAGAGTGATGAAGGGGCCGACGCCTATCATCTCCAGCATGTTGAAGAGGACGGCGGAGCGAAGGCCGATGCGGCGCTCGAGAGGTGCGGAGGTTGAGGAGGGTTGCGGCATTGGCGGACTGTTGATCAGTTTATGAGGTGGTGCCGCTCCACGGTATCCCAGGTCCCCAAATGCGAGGGACCTGGGGCACCCATTCTTGAACTGGGACTAGATCCAAAAAGCAACCGCAGGTCCTTCGACTTCGGTCGCCCGCAACGGCGGGCGACCTTCGCTCAGGATGACAATTTCCTTGATTCTTTATTGTGCGTTTGGGCTAAGGAGCGCGGCGGGCATTGACGAGCGAGAGGGAGTTCGGGGAGACTGGGTGATCAAGCAAACGTGTGCAATAAGGGGTTTTGGGCATGATCGAGAAGGACAGAGGCGCTGGGGGGCGAATTTCACAGACCGGCGCGGGCAAGCGGCCGCAGCGGCAACCATCACGCCAACCCTCGATCAAGGACATTGCAAGGATGGCACGCGTGTCGCATCCGACGGTTTCGCGGGCGCTACAGAACAGCCCGCTGGTAAATGCGGCGACGGCGGCGAAGATCCGCAAGATTGCAGAAGCCGCAGGGTACAGGCCGAGCGCAGTGGCACGCGGATTGGTGACTCGGCGGACGAGGACAGTGGGGCTGGTGGTAACAACAGTGGCCGATCCATTTGCCAGCGAAGTGGCGTGCGGGATTGAGCAGGCGGCCAACGATCACGGTTATGCGGTGTTTCTGGCCAACTCGAATGCCGATGCCGAGCATGAACGCAAAGTCGTGCAGGCGCTGGCGGAGCGGCGCGTGGATGGAATCATCGTAACGTCGTCGCGCGTGGGATCAGACTATCTGCCGATGCTGGCGCAACTGGATGTGCCGATGGTGCTGGTGAACGACCAGTACCCCGGGGAGTTTGTGCACTCGGTGATGATCGCGAACGAGGATGGAAGCCGGGCGGCGACGGAGCATCTGATCGAACTGGGCCACCGACGCATTGCATACGTGGGCGACCGCAGCGGCTATCAGACCGAAACGGAGAGGCTGGAGGGGTACAGACAGGCGTTGAAGTCGGCACGAATCGAGTTCGATGCGGCACTGGCGGTGCACGGCGACGGACGGCCCGAGGGAGCTGCCGAAGCGATGAAGGCACTGCTGAAGCTGGCGGAGCCGCCGACGGCTGTGTGCTGTTACAACGACATGACGGCCCTGGGAGCCATGCGGGCGATTCGAGCGCGCGGGTTGCGCGTGCCGGAAGATGTATCGGTGACGGGATTCGACGATTTGTTTTTCGCGGAGTATCTGGAACCGCCGCTGACCACCGTGCGGCAGCCCATGCGGCGCATGGGAGAGATGGCGATGGAGAATTTGTTGAAGCTGATGTCGGGAGAGGATTCGGTGGTGCAGGTGAAAGCAGAGGGTGAGTTGGTGGTGAGGAAGTCAACGGGAAGAGCGGGAACGAACCCCGGTCTCATCCGCCGCGGCGGAGAGACCGGGGGCACCCGCACCCACGCGGGGCACCGAGATGGGTGAAAGCGGAGCAAGAAACGGAGGGCCAGCGCAACTGACGCCGCTAAGCGTCTTCTGCAAGGACACGCCGATCCTTCCGGCGATTCGCAAGCCGGAGTTTGTGGAGCAGGCGATTGCATCGCGCGGCAAACTGGTGTACCTGCTGACGGGCGATCCGGACAACGTGGAATCGATGATCCGGAAGATTGTGGACGCGGGAAAGATTCCGCTGGTGAATCTCGATCTGCTGAACGGATTCTCGCGCGATAAATACGCAGTGAACTACCTGAAACGGTTGGGGGCGAAGGGCATTATTTCAACGCATCTCGATCCGCTGCGGCACGCGCTGGCGATTGGGATGTACGGGATTCAGCGGACTTTCCTGCTGGACTCAGGCGCGATGGATACGATCAGCAACCAATTGAAGAACACGCCAGTGCACGCACTGGAGATTCTGCCGGCGCTGGTGGCGCCGAAGATGCTGGCTCGAGTGCGGGCGATCTCGCCGGATCTTCCGGTGGTGGGTGGAGGGCTGATCGAGACGATGAAGGAAGTGGAAGAACTGCTGGCGCAGGGATTGAGCGCGGTGTCGACGAGCAACCCGGTGATGTGGATCAAGTAGCGGCGTTAGTCGGTGTCGGGGTTGGGGAGGACGATGTCGCGGACGATGGAATTCATCTCGACGACGGCGGAGATGAACTGGCGCAGGGTGCGGTGCGTAGAGCCGAAGGTATCGAACTGCGCGGGCGTGAGGCCGTTTTCCATGTAAGCGCGTTCGAAGTCGGGAAATTTTGCGAGAAGCGTGTCGACGATGCGAGGGTCGACTGGATTGTCGATGCGCGGAATGACTTCGATGTCGCTTTGGTTGTAGCGGCGCTGCCAGGCGCAAGGCGGAGAGATCACGAGGTCGCCACCGATGAACTCGCTCCAATGCATGTGATTGCGAAAGGCTGCAGAGAGCAGGCGCAGGCGATAGCCTCGTTCGCGATAGATTTTGTAGGCCTTTTTGAAAACGGCGACGCCGGCCCACTCGAGATAACCGGGATCGACGGAGAGATTGTGCTTGTCGTGGAGAACCTTGAGCCAATCATCGAGGCGGCCAACCATGATGGTGCAAATGGGCCCCATAGATGAAATGTCGAGGCCTTCAGCTTCACGGCGCTTGAGGCCGCGCTCTACGGCCTCGGCGACGGCGATGGCCTGAGGGAGGGTGAAGCTGACAGTGGCGTTGATGCTGATGCCGCGCCAAGTGGCTTCTTCGATGGCGGGAATGCCGGCGCGCGTAGCGGCGATTTTGACGATCATGTTGGGCGCGAGCCGGCTGAAGCGGACGGCCTGAGCGAGCATCGCTTCAGTTTTGCGGTAGTTGCGCGGGTCGGTTTGGATGGAGAGGCGGCCGTTGCGGCCTTTTTCGCGCTCGAAGATGGGCAGGAGCAGGCGCGCGGCATTCGATGAGATTTCTTCGACGATGCGCCAGGAGAGATCGTCTTCAGTAAGGTTTGGCTCGGCAGCGGCGAGCTCGAGGATGCGCGGTTTCCAGGCGGCGAGCTCCTGCTTGAGTACGGCGACGGCGATGGAGGGGTTGCAGGTGGCGCCGACTGCGCCGTGGGAGATGGAGTAGGTGAGATCGTCGACGGAAGCCGAGTCGTTCCACAGAGAGGTGGGGGTGGTCTGCGTCATTTTGTGGAGCGGGCTGTTGAAGTGGGCCATAAAGGTGGTGGAAGTCCTGCATCCTCCGTAAGATGCAAACGTGTGCAGAGAAACGGTAACACCGGGGAAAGTTTACGGTCAAGAAGGGCAGAAATGGACACTTTTTCATCATTGACAGGGAGGGCTGTCTTATAGACACTGATAAAGGTGCACACGTGTGCACAACACACCCTGGTTTTGGCTGGTAAATCGATTTCCAACCGGCGAAAGCACGAGCCGGAAGTTAGCTGCCGCCTTGGTGAATCCTTCCCCTGGAGAGATGATGAGTGAGTTGTTGATCCGGCCGGAGAAATTCCGGAATCGGACTGAGGATTTTGGATACGAATTTCTATCTTTTGCGACGCGCAAGTTGGAGGTTGGTCAGAAATTCTGGAGCGAGACGGCCGGAAGAGAATTGGCCATCGTGGTATTGGGCGGCGTTTGCTCGGTAACCAGCTCGCGAGGCGATTGGCAAGGAATTGGTCAGCGCGAGACAGTTTTCGATGGACTGCCCTACGCGCTTTACCTGCCAATCAGGACAACGTTTACGGTCAGCGCCGATACGGCATGCGAATTGGCGTTTTGCTACTGCAAGGCCGAAGAAGAGTACCCGGCGCGGCTGGTAACGCCGGCACACGTGGGAATTGAGATTCGCGGCGGCGGAAACGCCACGCGTCAGATCAATTCCATGCTGCCGCCTACGTTTTTGGCGCAGAGGCTGATGGTGGTGGAGGTATTCACGCCTGCTGGAAACTGGTCGAGCTATCCGCCGCATAAACACGACGCGCATAACCCGCCGGACGAAGTGGATCTGGAAGAGATTTACTACTACCGGATGGAGCGGCCGGAGGGATACGCGATCCAGAAGGTGTACACAGCGGACCGGCGCATCGATGAGACGATGACGGTGCGAGACGGCGAGCTGGTGCTGGTTCCGGAGGGATACCATCCGGTGGTGGCTGCGCACGGATACAACGTGTATTATCTGAACGCGCTGGCGGGTTCGGCGCGGTCAATGGCCTGCTCGGACGATCCGGATTATGCGTGGGTCAAGAGCAGTTGGAAGGAAAAGGACCCGAGGCTGCCGATGGTTAAAAGATAGGGAGCAAGCCACCCCAGCGGCGCGGATCTGTCGCCGGGGGCCCCGGCAGCCACCCCATTGACGAGGACCTGTCGCCGGGGACCCCGGCAGCCACCCCAGCGACGAGGACCTGTCGCCGGGGACCCCGGCAGGGACCGAGGGAACAAGAAGGCGGGACGAATCGCAGCGGGGTTGGGGCGACCCACCCTAGCCACAAAAACAAAAGCGTGGCGAGGGTGGGGCACCCGAATGGAGGCACCCGAATGGAGGCACCCAAACGGGAGCACCCAAACAGGGAGCGGGCATGAAGACGCGGCGCATGACGATGGCTCAGGCGCTTATCGAGTTCCTGAAGCAGCAGCATGTGGAACGGGACGGCCGCGAGCATGCGTTCTTCGCCGGAATGGTGGGGATCTTTGGCCACGGAAACGTGGCCGGGATCGGCCAGGCGCTCCAAGAGAATCCTGATTTCCCCTACATATTGGTGCGCAACGAGCAGGCGGGCGTGCACATGGCCGCGGGGTTCGCGAAGGCGAGCAATCGTTTGCGCACGTTTGCGTGCACGTCGTCGATTGGGCCAGGCGCGACAAACATGATTACCGGCGCGGCGCTGGCGACGATCAACCGGCTGCCGGTGCTGTTGCTGCCAGGAGATATTTTCGCGCGGCGTAACGTGGCGCCGGTGTTGCAGCAACTGGAGTCGCCGGGGACGCAGGATACGGGCGTGAACGATTGCTTCAAGCCGGTGTCGCGCTATTGGGACCGCATCTACCGGCCCGAACAACTGATCACTTCCCTGCCCGAAGCGATGCGCGTGCTGACTTCGCCGTCCGATTGCGGCGCGGTGACGCTGGCGCTGCCGCAAGACGTGCAGACCGAAGCCTACGATTACCCCGAAGAACTGTTTGGCAAAAGAGTGTGGCTGATCCGGCGAGGCGAGCCCGATCGCGAATCGCTGGCGCGCGCGGTGGAGGCGATCAAGCGCGCGGAGCGGCCGCTGATTGTGTGCGGGGGCGGCGTGCTAATGAGCGAGACCTCGCAGGCGCTGAGCGAGTTCGCCGCACGGACCGGGATTCCAGTGGCGGAAACGCAGGCGGGCAAGGGCGCGCTCGCATGGAACCATGCGCAGGTTGTGGGAGCGATCGGAGCTACCGGGTCGCTGGCGGCGAACCGGCTGGCGAACTCGGCCGACCTCGTCATCGGCATTGGGACGCGCTATTCCGATTTCACGACGGCGTCGATGACGGCGTTTCAAAATCCAAACGTAAAATTCGTGAACATCAACACGGCGGAATTTGACGCGTATAAAGTGGGCGCAATTCCGGTAGTGGCCGACGCGCGTGTGGCGCTGGAGCAAATTGGCGGGGCGCTGGGCGCCTACAAGGTGAGCCGAGCGTATGCGGCGGAGATCGCAGAACTAAAGGCGATTTGGGATGCGGAAGTCGATCGGCTGCTCCATTTGAGCAGGCAAGGTTCGGACGGCGAGGGCAAGCCGGCGCAGAGTGAAGTGATTGGCGCGATGATTGAGGCGGCGGGAGAGCGCGGAGTGCTGGTGTCGGCGGCGGGCAGCCATCCCGGGGACTTGCACAAGCTGTGGCGCACACGCACGCCGAATGGGTACCACATGGAGTATGGCTATTCGTGCATGGGATACGAGATTCCCGGAGCGATAGGCGTAAAGATGGCCGACCCCACGCGCGAGGTGTTTGTTTTTCTCGGCGATGGAACATATTTGATGACGCCAAGCGAGATTGTGACAGCGGTGCAGGAACACATTAAGATCGTGATCGTGCTGGTGGACAATGGCGGATTCGCGAGCATTGGAAGCTTGAGCCGGTCGCTGGGCCAAGGCGGGTTTGGAACGCGTTATCGCGCGCGGGATAAGAAAAGCGGACAGTTGGACGGTGACGAATTGAAAGTGGATTTTGCGGCCAATGCGCGCAGTCTGGGTGCGCATGCAATCAAAGCTGGAACGCTGAACGAGCTGAAGCAGGCGCTGAAGGAAGCGAAAGCGACGGATCGGACGACGGTGATTGTAGTGGAGACGGATGAGTCGGCAAGCGTGCCGGGCTACGATTCGTGGTGGGACGTTGCGGTAGCGGAAGTTGCTGAAATGGAAAGTGTGCGCGAGGCGCGGGCGAAGTACGAAGAGGCGCGGAAGAGAGAGCGGCGGTTTGTGTGACACGGGGAGCGAGAAGCCAAGGTTCGTGCTATCCCAGGTCTCAAAATCGAGACCTGGGGCACCCGGCGGGATAGCGAAGGTGGTTTCCCACCCTAGCCGCAAAAAGCAAGAACGCGGCGAGAGTGGGGCACCCGCAATTGAGGGTGAGGGGTGAGCAAGGGAGTGCGGGCGGGGACGCCCGCACGACAGCCGGTCTGGAGACCGGCGCTACAAGGGAGACGGGCGCTACATTTCGGTTTCTATGAGGAGGGGTCAGGATGGAGCGTTTGCAGAATTTCATTGAAGGCGATTGGCGCACTTCGAGTGCGAGGGAAACGCTGAATGTGATCAACCCGGCGTCGGCCATAGTGCTGGCGGAGGTTCCGCTTTCGCCGGCGGCGGATGTGAACGCAGCGGTAGAAGTGGCGCAGCGCGCATTTATCGACTGGCGGCGGACGCCGGTGGTGGATCGTGTGCAGCCGCTGTTCCGGTTGAAGACGCTGCTGGAGCAGCATCGCGACGAGCTGGCGCTGTCAATCACGAATGAATGCGGCAAAACGCTGACAGAGAGCAAGGCGGAGATTCTGCGCGCGGTGGAGAACGTGGAGACGGCGTGCGGGATGCCCATGATGATGCAGGGTACGAATTGCGAAGACATCGCCGCGGGCATCGACGAGCACATGATCCGGCAGCCGCTGGGAGTGGTGGCGGCGATTGTACCGTTCAATTTTCCGGGGATGATCGCGTTTTGGTTCTTCCCGTACGCGGTGGCAGCGGGGAATTGTTTTTTGCTGAAACCGTCGGAGCGCGTACCGATTACTTCGCAGAAACTGTTTGCGCTGATTCAGGCGGCGGGATTTCCGCCGGGCGTGATGCAACTTGTGAACGGCGGGCGCGAGACGGTGAACGCGATTCTCGACCACCCGGGGATTCGCGCGGTGAGCTTCGTTGGATCGACGGCGACGGCGAAGTACATCTATAGCCGGGCAGCAGCCAACGGAAAGCGCGCGCAGTGCCAGGGCGGCGCGAAGAATCCGGTTGTGGTGATGCCGGACGCGGATATGGAGATGACCACGCGGATTCTGGCCGATTCCGCGTTTGGCTGCGCGGGACAACGGTGCCTGGCGGCGAGTGTGGCGATTACCGTGGGCGGCGCGCGGCCGAATTTTACCGAGCAGATTGCGGCAGCGGCGAAAAGCCGCAAGACGGGCTACGGCGCGGCACCGGGCGTGGAGATGGGGCCGGTGATTTCAGCCGAAAGCAAGACGCGGATCGAAGGGCTGATTGCGAGGGGCGAGCAGGCGGGAGCGCGCGTGATCGTGGATGGGCGCGGAAAGAAGGTTCCCGAGTACGAGGATGGATATTTTGTGCTGCCCACGGTGCTCGATGACGTTCCGCCGGACTCCGAGGCGGCTCGGACGGAGATTTTCGGGCCGGTGCTGAGCCTGATTCATGCACAGACGATTGAAGAGGCGATCGCGCTGGTGAATGGGCGCAGCTACGGAAACATGGCGTGCATTTTCACGACCGACGGCGCGAACGCAAGGCGGTTCCGCTATGAAGTGAATGCTGGGAACGTGGGCATTAACGTGGGAGTGGCGGCGCCGATGTCCACTTTTCCGTTTAGCGGATGGGGCGACAGCTTTTTCGGCGATCTGCACGCACAGGCGCAACACGCAGTCGAGTTTTTCACGCAGACCAAGGTTGTGGTGGAGCGTTGGCCGAAGGAGTGGAGCCGGAAGTTTTAGAAACAGGGACGTAGGGACTAAGGGACTAAGAAGGAATTGAGGAACGACGATGAAAGAACTGTTG
Source organism: uncultured Acidobacteriaceae bacterium (assembly GCA_963789425.1). Classification (GTDB taxonomy): domain Bacteria; phylum Acidobacteriota; class Terriglobia; order Terriglobales; family Acidobacteriaceae; genus Telmatobacter. The sequence continues at coordinate 164,715 of CAWBKM010000005.1, forward strand.
GTGGGGAATGCGCCGTGCTCGTGGGGCACGCTGGAACATCAGGATCAGAGCCAATCGATTCCGTTTAACCAGATGCTGGACGAGTTGGTGGAGACGGGATACACGGGGACGGAACTGGGCGACTGGGGCTATATGCCGACCGACGCGGTGCGGCTGAGCGAGGAATTGGCGAAGCGCGGCGTTGTCATGTTGGGCGCGTATGTGCCGGTGGCGATGAAGAATCCAGCGACACACGCAGAGGGACGCCAGAGAGCGGTAAAGACGGCGAAGCTGATTGCTGCGGTGGCGACGACGCAGGCGCCTTACCTGGTGCTGGCGGACGATGCGGGCACCGATCCCGTGCGCACCAAGCGCGCGGGGCGCATCCGGCCGGAGGATGGCTTGAGCAAGGACGAGTGGAAGACCTTTGCTCGCGGCGCGGACGAAATTGCGCATGCGGTGTTCGACGAGACGGGATTGCGGACGGTGTTTCATCACCACTGCGCAGGGTATGTGGAGACGCCGGACGAGATTGAGCAACTGCTTGACAAGACGCATCCGGATCGCCTGGGGCTCGTGTTCGACGCAGGGCACTATGTGCACGGAACGGGCACCGAGGACGGCAATTTGCTACCGGCGCTGGAGCGCTTCAAGGAGCGCATCTGGTACATCCACCTGAAGGACCTGGAGCCGCATGTTGCACGACGCAGCCGCGGCGAGGAGTGGGATTACTTTACGGCGATGCGGAACGGGCTGTATCCGGAGCTCGGCAAAGGATGCATCGACTTCCCTGCCCTGTTGCGCTGGCTGGCCGCGCGCGACTACAAAGGATATGCCCTTGTGGAGCAGGATATTCTGCCGGGGATGGGAACGCCGAAGGAGAGCGCGGCGCGGAGCCGGGATTATCTGCGGTCGATTGAGAGTAATTTCACAAAAGATCAGCCTTTAGCTGTTAGCCGTTAGCTTTTAGCTTGTTCGAATGAAAACGCGGGTTGTGAGTTAACCGATGGACGAGCTGCGAGCTTAGGACGAAAGCTGAAGACTGCTTTTTTGAGGGGCAAGATGAGCGGAAAAAAACTGCATTTCGGAATCATTGGTGCGGGACGGATTGGGAAGGTTCACGCGGAGACGCTGGCGTTCCGGTTGCCGGAGGCGGAGATTGTGTGCATCGCCGACGTGGATCGCGTGGCGGCCGAGACGCTGGCAGCGCGGTGCGGCATTCCCAAGGTGGTCGCGACGGCCGAAGAGGTGATTGTCGACCCGAAGGTGGAAGCGGTGCTGATTTGCACGCCAACGGGGACACACGCAGATCTGATTGTGCAGGCGGCGAAGGCCGGCAAACAGATTTTCTGCGAAAAGCCAATCGCGTTCAGCCTGGACAAGATCGATATGGCGCTCGAAGCGGTAAAGAAGGCCGGCGTGAAACTGCAGATCGGATTTAATCGGCGATTCGATTCGAATTTCAGGCGCGTGCGCGGCGCCGTGGCAAGGGGAGAGATCGGCCAGCCGGCGCTGATGCACATCGTGAGCCGCGATCCGGCGCCGCCGTCGATCGCGTATATTCGCACGTCGGGCGGGCTTTTTCTGGACATGATGATTCACGATTTCGACATGGCGCGGTTCTTGATCGGCGACGAGGTGGAAGAGATCTACACCACGGGAGGTGTGCTGGCTGAACCCGAGATTGGCGAGGCGGGCGACCTGGATATGGCAGTGGTAGTGCTGCGCTTCAAAAAAGGAACGATCGGCACGATCGATAACAGCCGCAAGGCAGTGTTCGGATACGACCAGCGCGTGGAAATTCTGGGCACCAAGGGTAAGATCGCGACGGAGAATCGTTTCCCCAACGAGGTCGTGGTCAGCACTGGCGAATCGGTCTACTCCGACTTGCCGCTGAAGTTTTTCATGGACCGTTACCCGGAGAGCTTTGCGCAGGAAGTTGCGGAATTTGTGCAGGCGGTGATCGACGACAAGCCAACACCGGTGACGGGGGCCGATGGGCGAGTGCCTGTGGTGATGGCGCTTGCGGCGAAGAAATCGTTTGACGAACACCGGCCGGTGAAGCTGGCCGAGGTGTCAGCGTGAAGCGATCGAAATTGGTCGCGATCCTGACAGACGTGCACCTCTGGGTGCCTGTTGTTGTGCTCATTCTGGGAACCACGCTGCTAATGATGTTGAGGTGAACGGATGAGCAAGACGACGGCGACCGCGGCGGCGCGGTCCACTATTTCACTACACAAGCTGGGCGTGTTTTGCGGGCTTTCAGCGGCGGTGTGGCTGGGAAGCGCGGAAGCGCCGACGAAGCTGGTGAACGAAGGATTCTCTCCGTTCCTGATCTCGATGGGGATGGTGATGGGCGCGTTTGTGGCGCGCTGGACGATTCCCACGCTGCTCAAAGGGACGGGATTCGTGTTCGACGATTTGCGCGAAAAGCCGCACCTGATGGTGTGGGCGCTGGTCGGCGGAATGCTGTGGGCGGTGGCCAACACGCTGACGATTTTTGCGGTGCGTAACGTGGGCCTGGCGATTGCGTTTCCGCTATGGAACACGAACAGCCTGGTGGGGCTTTTTTGGGGCTGCCTACTGTTCAAGGAGCTGCGCGGGTCGCGCACGAAGGATTGGGCGAAGGTGATTGGCGGGGCGGCGGCGATTGTGTTTGGCGCGGCGGTGCTGGCCATTGCAACGGCGCAGCAAAACGCAGGAACGCCGGGCAAGGCGGCGATCGGAATCATCGCCGCGTTGGGCGCGGGCGTGCTGCTGGGCACGATGTACATTCCCTACCGCAAGGCGTACATCAGCGGAATGAATCCGCTGTCGTTCGTAACGATTTTCACGTTTGGCGAACTGGGAACAGTGTTCTTGTTGGGATGGATTTTTTATGGTGGCACAGGGCCGCTGCTTGCTGAGCTGAATCGCGCGCGGCCGATGCTGTTCTGGCCGTTTGTCGGAGGATTCTGCTGGGTGATCGGCGACCTGTTCCAGCAGTACGCGGCGAAGTACATTGGCATCGGGCGTGGCATTCCGCTCTCGAACACGAATCAACTTTGGGGACTGGCGTGGGGCGCCCTGGTGTTTGGCGAGTTTATCGGACTGTCGACCGGCAGCAAGGTTCTGATCATGACTGGATCGATCATCATGATTGCGGGCGCTGTTTCGATCAGCATGGCTGCACCGCCGCCGTCGGAGATGGAGAGTTGGAAGTCGGCGATGCATCGCGAGTGCGACCGCTACGGGCTGGATAAGGAAAATGTAGCCGCTGTCGTGGCCGGCAACGATCCGCTTGCCGACAACAAGCACCCACGGCGGTGGTGGGAGATTCTGATCGTCATGGTTGCGAGTGGAGTTTTTGTGTGGCTCGCCGTCGGCACGCGCGCGCAGCACATTTTCGTGAACGTTCCGTGGATGATTGTGCTGATTGTGGGGACGATTATTCCGCTGGGACTGTGCGGAACGCTGTTGTGGAGAAGGACGAGATTCTCGTAGTTGTGGCGACGAGTGCGGGCGAGGACGCCCGCACGACAGCTGGCCGGGAGGCTGGCGCTACAGACCGTCAGAGTCGGCAGGTTGGCCGGTTCCTGAATACACCAACCCTCTTATAAAACTGAGCGTGGTGAGTTGGCGTGCGCTGGCGCGAACGTTAACCAACTCAGCAGGGGGCGAAGCCGCAAGTAAAATCCGCGTATCTAATTGAATAAGCGCATCTTATGTCCATTCTAGAGCCCGCTCGCCTGCCATCGTTACGTTGATCGAATTGAGTCCGATCCGAAAGCAGAGCGCGAGTTTTCGCCGACTGACAGCGGGGGAATTTGCGCCTCTTCGAACGGTTAAGAAGAGTGAACCTTGTCACATCTCGTGGCACCTGTCGGGACATAGAATGACGGCGTGCAAGGCGCTCCGCGCTCCCGAGCTTTGGTGAAGGGTCGTGGCAGAATCCCCAGGTGCGGTCATGGCGACTGAAATCGAAGTTGAAAAAAAGAAAACGATTGGTGACAAGATTGCGGAATTGGCAGCGAAGCGCGCGGAGCTCGAATTGGGCGGCGGCCAAGAACGCATCGAGCGGCAGCACGCGTCGGGGAAGCTGACGGCGCGGGAGCGCGTGGAGCGGTTGGTCGATCGCGGCAGCTTCGAGGAGATCGGTCTGTTTTGCCGGCATCGCGCGACATACTTCGGTATGGCTGAGAAGGAACTGCCGGCCGACGGCGTGGTGACGGGATGCGCGAGCATCGATGGTCGGCTGGTGCATTTGGCGAGCCAAGATTTTACGGTGGCAGGCGGAGCCGCGGGCGAGACCCATTGCAATAAAGTGGCCGAGATGATGGCCATGAGCCTGAAGACGGGCAGTCCGTTCGTGTTTATCAACGACTCGGGTGGCGCACGGGTGCAGGAGGGGATCGACAGCCTGGCCGGATACGCGCGGGTGTTCTACAACAACGTAATGCTTTCAGGGACGGTGCCTCAGATCTCGCTGATCTGCGGGCCGTGCGCTGGCGGTGCGGCGTATAGCCCGGCGCTGACGGATTTCGTGATCCAGACAGAGCAGGCGCGGATGTTCATCACCGGTCCGCAGGTGATCAAGCAGGTGACGGGCGAAGAGGTAAGCGCAGAGGAGCTGGGCGGGGCGCAATCGCAGATGCACTACTCGGGCGTGGTGCACCTGATTGCACGCGACGACAACGAGGCGATCGAGCTTTGCCGGCGACTGCTGAGCTTTTTACCCGCAAACAATATGGAAGATCCGCCGCGGCTGCCGTTCAGTGGGAAATTGCGAGCCGACGCGGAGATGAGCGAGACGGTTCCCGTGGATCCGAAGGTGGCTTACGACGTACGCGACGTGATTGTACGCGTGGTGGACAACCAGGATTTTCTGGAGATTCAACCGGAGTTTGCCGCAAACATTGTCATTGGTTTTGGACGATTGCAAGGGCGGCCCGTAGGGATAGTGGCCAACCAGCCGTGCGTGCAGGCCGGCGCGCTGGATATCGATGCATCGGATAAGTCGGCGCGGTTCGTGCGGTTCTGCAACGCGTTCAACATTCCGCTGCTGACGTTTGTGGATGTGCCGGGGTTTTTGCCGGGCGTGGAACAGGAGCGCGGGGGAATTATCCGGCACGGAGCGAAGCTGTTGTTTGCGTATTCGGCGGCGACGGTTCCGAAGATCACCGTAGTTCTGCGCAAGGCTTATGGCGGCGCATACATCGCCATGTGCTCGAAGGGGCTGGGAGCAGATCGCGTGGTGGCGTGGCCTACGGCGGAGATCGCAGTCATGGGAGCCGAGGGCGCGGCCGAGATTGTGTTCCGGCGGGAGATCGATGGGGCCGAGGACAAGGCTGAGCGGCGGAAAGAACTGGTGGACGAGTACCGCGAGACATTTTCGAATCCCTATGTGGCGGCGGGGCGAAGGCTGGTGGACGACATAATCGAGCCCGCGGAGACACGGCGGTACGTGGCGCGGGCGTTGGAGTCATTGCACGGCAAGCGCGAGCTGCGGCCGCAGAAGAAACATGGATTGATTCCTCTGTAATCGGAGGGAAGGCGTGAGAATGCACTGGACGGATTGGGCGCTACTGACGGCTCTGGCGAGCGTGGCGTCCGTGGCCATTTATGCCGCAATGGCGCGCGCGATGCGGCGCGCCGTGGCCGAGAAGCAACGAGAGACCGATCGCCAACTAAGTGCGATGGCCGCGACTGTGAGTGTATTGCAGGCCCGCGTGGCGGAGCTTGGCGGGTTGCAGGCGCAGCAAGGCGAGATCGCTGCGGCCACTGCGAAGGCGAAAATTCTGGCGGCGCAGAAACAGAAATCTCCAGAGGCCGAGACCGTCGCGGTGTTGATAGCGGCAGCGACGACATTCCTGGGCAAGAAGGCGCGCGTCCGCTCGGAGCAAATCGCGCCGACAGAGCCGAACAGCGCGGGCACATGGGCACAGCAGGGACGGGCATTTGTGCAGACCTCGCACAATCCGCGCTCCAGAGGATAAGCGCGGCAAAAGGATTTGAGAAAGCGAGCGGCACGTTGAAGCTTCAGATCACGATCGACGGGAAGGCCTACGAGGTCGACGTTGAGGTATTGGAGGATGACGAAGACGTTGCGTCGGGCTACGGATTGCGACCGGCGCACGCAACCGATCCCCATGCACAAGGGCATTTGGAGACGTGGGACAGCGAGGGGAAGACTTGCCATAGCCCGGTGATGGGTTTGGTGATCAAAGTGAACGTGGAACCAGGCCAAGCCGTTGAAGCCGGCGAACTGATGCTGGTGCTGGAGGCAATGAAGATGGAGACGAACGTGACGGCGCCGCACGCGGGCACCGTGGAGAGCGTACGCGTAAAGCCGGGCGATCCGGTGAAGGTGAACCAGTTGCTGCTGGAGATGGAGTGAACGGGATTGAATCCGAGCCCTAAAGTGCGACGGACCTGGGGCAGGCAGGGCAGAGATCGATCGAAGGGCCAAGATGAGCGAAGTGGATAAGGCGTTGAAGCAGGTTCCCGGAATCAGGTTCGTGGATCATGTGGCGATCGCAGTGAGGCCCGGCGAGCTTGAGGATCAGATAAAAGCCTACGAGCGGCTTGGATTCAGGGAGATTCATCGCGAAGAAGTGCGCGGAACAGATCAGGTGCGGGAAGCGCTCTTGCAGATTGGCGAGGGACCGAACCTGATTCAACTTCTGGAACCGCTTTCTCTGGATTCGCCGGTGCAGAAGCTCATCGACAAGAACGGCGGGCGCGGTGGGTTGGCGCACGTGGCTTTTCGCGTCGAAAACGCAAAGCACGCCTTCGAAGTGATGCAGGCCGAGGGATTTCAAATGATTGACAAAGCTCCGCGCAAAGGCTCGCGAGGAACGACGGTGTTTTTCGTGCATCCGAAGTCGCGAGCCGATGGAGCATTCGGATTCCTCATGGAGATGGTGGAGGACCCAGAGAGCAAATGAGAGAAGGCGGCGATGGAACATTTGCTTGAGGAGTTTCCTCCGGTCAGCACGGCGGAGTGGGAAACGGCGATTGCGCGCGATCTGAAGGGCGCGGACTACGAGAAACGGCTGATCTGGCGAAGCGAAGAGGGGTTGGCGGTCAAACCGTATTATCGCGCCGAGGATCTAAAGGATCTGGCGTGCATGGATGCGACGCCGGGAGCGTTTCCCTACCGGCGCGGTGCGCGCGCGACAGGCGACTGGCTGATTCGCGAAGAAATTGACGCGTTGAATGCGGAGACGGCGAACTGCGAGGCATGCGCCGCGGTTGCTGCCGGCGCCGAAGGAATTGCATTCAGCAGCCTTTTGGTCGAAGGCGGTGCTGATTTAGAAGTGCTGCTCGCCAATCTCGACGAGATTCCCGTGCATTTCGAACACGGCGACGAGAAGTTGGCGCAGTTGTTGACCGAAAGGCGCCGCGCAGGACGATGCACAGCGCGGATTTCAACGGGAAGCGATGCGCTGGCCAGAGTGGACTTTGCGGCAGAGGTAATTGGGAACGCGCCGGATGGATTCGTGCCATTCACGATTCATGGTGATGTTTTCGAGGAGGCGGGAGCAACGGCCGCGGAAGAGGTTGGATTCACATTAGCGGCCGGGGTGGATTTTCTTGGCGCTATGCAGGAGCGAGGCGTCAATCCAGGCCAAGCGGCATCGGCGATTGAATTCGCTTTTGCCATGGGCTCCAATTATTTCTTCCAAATCGCCAAGCTGCGCGCATTTCGCATGGTGTGGGCGCGCACGGTCGAAAGCTTTGGCGGCATTCGCTCGAATGCTGGGGCACACATTGCGGCCCGCACTTCGCGATGGAATAAAACTCTCTATGACCCGCACGTAAACATTATGCGCGCCACGACCGAAGCGATGGCGGCGGTTCTTGGCGGCGCGGATTCGGTAATGGTGGCGACCTTCGACGGTCGCTACGGTCGGCCGGACGACGCGAGCCGCAGGCTGGCTCGAAACACGCAGCTCGTGCTGAAGCACGAGGCGTGGATGGGACGCGCGGCCGATGCTGCGGGCGGATCGTACTACCTAGAGACTGTTACAGACTTTTTGGCGCACGAGGGCTGGAAGATCATGCAGGAAATCGAAGCCCGCGGCGGCTTCCGGAAGGCGCAGCAGGGCGGCGCAATCAGGACGGCGCTCGACCGATCGATGACGGCACGCGAAAAGGCAGTTGCATCGCGGAAGCGCGTGTTCGTGGGAACAAATCAGTTCGCGAATCCCGCCGAACAAGCACTGAGGCGCCGCGAGGCTGGCCAGGTTTGCGAAGCCAAGCGCGGAACGCAAGCTTACGAGGAGCTTCGACTGCGTACCGAGCGGCATGCTGCAGCAGGAGGCCTGAGACCGCGCGTGCTTCTGGCGGAGTTCGGCGACGTGAAGCTGCGCGCGGCGCGCTCGAATTTCGCAGCGAACTTTTTTGCCTGCGCGGGATTCGAGACGGTGACACGACGCTTCAGAAAAGCGACAGAAATTGCGGCGGCAGAAGGCGACCTGATCGTGCTGTGCAGCGCCGACCAGGAGCATGAGGCGATTCTGGCGGAGCTGTTGCCAAGGCTGACGGCGACGGGCCGCAACACACCAGTGATCGTGGCGGGGAATCCAGAAAACGCGGCGAAGCTTGCGGCGGCCGGGGTTGCGGAATTCGTGCATGCGCGGAGCGATCCCGTGGACGTGCTGACGAAGTGGCAGGGGCGATTGGGGATCAGGAATTGATGCGGCCTGACTTTACCAAAATCGACTGGAAGACGGCGACGGAAGCGTTCACGCCGCGTGCGGCTGAAGAGCAGCTTTCAGCAGAGAGCGCTGCGTCGAACAGCTTTTATACGCGCGAGGATTTGGCGGAGCTGGAACACCTGAATTACGCTGCCGGGATCCCGCCCTATCTGCGCGGGCCTTATACGACGATGTATGCGATGCGGCCGTGGACGATCCGGCAATACGCGGGATTTTCGACGGCGGAAGATTCGAATGCGTTTTACCGACGCAACCTGGCGGGCGGGCAGCGCGGGCTTTCTGTGGCCTTCGATCTGGCGACGCACCGCGGTTATGACTCCGATCATGAGCGCGTGGCTGGCGATGTGGGCAAGGCGGGAGTGGCGATCGACTCGATTCTGGACATGAAGATCCTGTTCCATCGGATCCCGCTCGACCAAATGTCGGTATCGATGACGATGAACGGCGCGGTGCTGCCGATCATGGCGTTCTACATTGTTGCGGCCGAGGAACAGGGCGTTAAGCCGGAGGCGCTGAGCGGGACTATCCAGAACGACATTCTGAAGGAATTCATGGTCCGCAACACGTACATTTATCCGCCGGCAGGATCGATGCGCATCATTGGCGACATTTTTCGCTATTGTGCGGCGAAGATGCCGAAGTTTAACTGCATTAGCGTGAGCGGATACCACATGCAGGAGGCGGGCGCTACGGCGGAGTTGGAACTGGCGTACACGCTGGCTGACGGGCTGGAGTATTTGCGCGCCGGTGTTGCAGCGGGCCTCGACGTGGATGAGTTTGCGCCGCGGATCTCGTTTTTCTGGGGCGTGGGCATGGATCACTTCATGGAGATAGCCAAGATGCGAGCGGCGCGTCTGATTTGGGCAAAGATTGTAAAGAGCTTTGGAGCGAAGAATCCCAAATCGCTGGCACTGCGCGCGCACTCGCAGACTTCTGGATGGAGTTTGACGGCGCAGGATCCATATAACAACGTGGTGCGCACATGCGTGGAGGCGATGGCCGCGGCATTCGGAGGGACTCAATCGCTGCACACCAACGCACTGGATGAGGCGCTGGCATTGCCGACGGACTTTTCCGCGCGCATTGCACGCAACACGCAGCTCTATTTGCAACTGGAGACCGGCATTACGCACGTGGTGGACCCGTGGGCTGGATCGTATTACGTGGAGCAGCTGACGCATGATCTCTTCCACTCCGCGTGGGATTTGATCCGGGAGGTTGAGCGGCTGGGCGGAATGACAAAAGCAATCGAGACGGGAGTGCCGAAGATGCGCATCGAAGAAGCAGCTGCACGCAGGCAAGCAGCAATCGATGCGGGACGCGATGTGATTGTCGGTGTGAATGCCTACAAGGCGACGGAGGAGCCGGAGATTCCGGTGCTCGACATCGACAACGACGCAGTGCGCGATGGACAGATCAAGCGGCTTGAGGAACTAAGGTGCGAGCGCAACACAAGCGAAGTGCGCGAGGCGTTGGAGCGGGTGGAACGCTGCGCTGCGAATGGCGAGGGAAATCTTCTGGATTGCGCGGTTGACGCGGCGCGCAAGCGAGCAACGCTGGGCGAGATTTCGACGGCTCTCGAAAACGTGTGGGGACGATACGAAGCTGCGACGCACACCATAGCCGGCGTCTACTCCGTGGAGAGCGCAAGCAGCGAGGAATTCAAAAAAGCGCGGCGCATGGTCGAGGAGTTTGAGCGCGAAGAGGGACGGCGGCCACGCATTCTGGTGGCGAAGATGGGCCAGGACGGACACGATCGCGGAGCCAAGGTGATTGCGACGGCGTTCGCGGACTTTGGATTCGACGTGGATGTGGGACCGCTTTTTCAGACACCGCGAGAAGTGGCGCGGTTTGCCATGGATAGCGACGTGCATATCGTAGGGGTTTCAAGCCTGACGGCGGGACACAAGACGCTGGTTCCGCAACTTATTCAAGAGCTGCGTGCACTGGGACGGGACGACGTTCTTGTAGTAGTGGGCGGCGTGATTCCACCGCAGGACCACAAGTTCCTGTATGAAGCGGGCGTGGCGGGGATCTACGGGCCGGGCACGGTGATTCCGATGGCGGCACAAAAGATTCTGGAGATGCTGTGCGCCGCTGTGATCGGCTAGAGGCATGCAATGAAGAGCGCGCTGCGTGAACTGCCGGGGTGTGAAACGCCGGAGGCTCCAAGCACGGCAAAGAAAGCCAGGGCTCTGTCGCGCGAAGAGTATCGCGACGGAATCCTGCGTGGCGACCGCGCAGTGCTGGCACGCGCCGTGACGCTCGTGGAAAGCGCCCGCGAGGCGGATCGCGACCTGGCCGAGCTGATCGTGGAAGACTGCCTGCCGCATTGTTGCGATTCAATCCGCGTGGGGATAACAGGCGTGCCAGGCGCAGGCAAAAGCAGCTTGATTGAAGCATTGGGCGGTTTTCTGATCGCGGAGAAGAAGGAAAAAGTAGCGGTATTAGCGATCGATCCGAGCAGCCAGATTTCCGGCGGAAGCATTCTGGGCGACAAAACGCGGATGCCGACGCTGGCCGCGAGCGAGATGGCGTTCATTCGGCCGTCGCCTTCGCGCGGCATGGCCGGCGGCGTGGCGCAGCGAACGCGCGAGGCGATGCTGTTGTGCGAGGCCGCGGGATACCAGAACATTCTGGTGGAGACAATCGGCGTAGGACAGTCAGAGACCGCAGTGCACGAGATGGTGGATTTCTTTCTGCTGATCACGCTGGCGGGCGCAGGCGACGAGCTGCAGGGGATCAAGCGCGGAGTGATGGAGCTGGCTGACCTGGTGGCGGTGAACAAGGCCGACGGTGCGAATGTGGATGCGGCGGAGCGCGCACGCGTCGAGGCGCAAAACGCGCTGCACTATTTTCCGGCGGCGAAGTCGGGATGGACACCTCGCGCGGCGACGTGTTCTGCGCTCAGTGGCACTGGAATCCGCGAGTTGTGGGAGTGCGTCCTTGAGTATGCAGCGTTGACGCGAGCCAACGAATGGTTCGCCGCGAGCAGGCGTGATCAGCAGCGGCGATGGATGCACGAGATGATCGATCAGTCGCTGCGCCAGCGATTCGACCGGCATGCTGCGGTGCGCGGACGCATTGAGATGCTGGAGCGCGATGTAATGGCGGGAAAGACGACGCCGTTTCGCGCGGCGCGGACGCTGCTGGCGGCTTATTCCGATGCCCGGCGCGCTTGAAGACAGGTAATCACTTCATCGAGTGCGGATTGCCACAAGGGGAGTTGGACGCCGAAGCGGGCGTGCAGTTTGGCGTTCGATAAAACGGAGTTGCGCGGACGCGCAGCGGGGGTGGGGTAGTCTTTGGTTCCGATCGGAATGAGCTCAGGAGCTTTGACGCCGAGCTGGTCAGATGCGCGGGCGAAGATGGCCTGTGCAAAACCGAACCATGAGACAGAGCCGCTGCAGGTGATGTGGTAAAGGCCGGACCAATTCTCAGCGGAACCAAAGCGACCAGCCAAAACACCCAAGACGATATCGCGCGTGGCGCAGGCCAGCTGGATGGAAGTGGTGGGCGCGCCGATTTGGTCATCGACGATTGAGAGGCGGTCTCGCTCTGCGGCGAGGCGCAGCATGGTGAGCAAGAAATTGTTGCCATGCGGTCCGTAGACCCAACTGGTGCGAAAGATGAGATGGCGGGCGCGTGAGTTTTGAAGGGCCTGCTCCCCGGCCAATTTGCTGGCGCCGTAGACGCTGAGCGGCGCAGGAGCATCGGCTTCCGTCCACGGCCCCTGCTTGCTGCCGTCGAAGACGTAATCGGTGGAGTAATGGACGAGGAGGGCGCCACGCTCAGCGGCTTCTTCGGCGAGAACGCGAGGAGCGTGGGCGTTAATGGCGTGGGCCAGAGGCATTTCCGACTCAGCGCGATCGACGGCGGTGTAGGCGGCGGCGTTAAGAATGACATCAGGCGCGGCTCGGCGAACGAGGTCCCGCGTCTGATTGGGATCGGCAAGATCGACAGATTCACGATCGACAGCAACGATGGACCCGACATCAGCAAAACTCTTCTCAAGCTCGCGACCAAGCTGGCCAGCGTTGCCAACGATAAGAATGCGGGGAATTCGCGACGGATCGGGATTTGCAGGCGGGGTGAGCGAATCCGTCATGCTAGAGAGCTCCGGAAAGCGCGGGAGTGCACTTCTCGCATTCTAATTGGCGTGGCGGGCCGCGTGATTTTTCGGCTCGTTCGGCGGCGAGCAGAGAATTCGCGCTGCAGTGCGATTCCCCGTACAATTTAGGAAGGGAGAGCTTTCGCGATGAGACAGGTTTATTGCGATGCCAATGCCACGACGCCTCTGCTGCCGGAGGTGATGGAGGCGATGCGCCCGTACTGGATGGAAGAGTTCGGCAATGCTTCCTCGATTCACTTGCCGGGCCAAAAGGCACGTACTGCCGTCGACCATGCGCGTGAAACGCTGGCGCGGTTTTTCAACTGCCGCGAAGCGGAAGTTGTGTTCAATTCCGGCGGCACCGAGGGGGACAACACAGCAATCTTCGGGATGCTGCGCGCAGGCGATCATTTTATTACGACTTCGATTGAGCATTCTGCTGTACTGCGGGCCGCCGATCGCGTGGCGGAGCGCGGGGTTGAGGTGACGTTTATTGCGCCGAAGAAGAATGGACTGATCGATCCGGAAGAGATTCGTCGCGCGCTCAAGCCGACGAACGCGGCTGATTAGCGTGATGCTGGCGAACAACGAGACGGGCGTGGTGCAGCCCGTGGAGGAGATCGGCAAGATTGCCACGGAGGCCGGGGCCTTCTTCCATATCGATGCTGTGCAGGGCGCGGGTAAGGTCGGGTTCGACGTGAGGCGGTTTGGATGCCATTTGTGCTCGATCAGCGCACACAAGGTGCACGGCCCGAAGGGCGTGGGCGCGATGTACGTGCGTCGCGGAACACCGCTTGAACCGCTGATCGTGGGTGGAAGCCACGAGCGGCGCCAGCGCGCGGGAACGCAGAACGTGCCGGGCATCGTGGGCCTGGGCAAGGCCGTGGAACTCGCGATGGAGAGCCTTGAAGATGGGACGATGGAGCGTGTATCGCGGCTTCGCGACAAGCTGGAGGCGGGAATTCTCGAAATTCCCGGCACGGCAGTGAATGGCGCGGGAGCGCCGCGCGCGGCAAACACAACGAACATTCATTTTGAGCATTTGGAGGGCGAAGCGCTGGTGATCGCGCTGGACCTGAAGGGCGTTGCGGTGAGCGGAGGGTCGGCGTGTCACTCGGGATCGACCGAGCCGAGCCATGTGTTGATGGCGATGGGAATGGACAAGAACGCGGCACTGGCCAGCTTGCGCTTCAGCCTGCTGAAGACGGCGACAGATGAAGATGTGGACCATGTGTTGCGCGTGGTTCCAGAAGCGGTGGAACATTTGCGGGCGCTTGCGCCTGAGGCGGCGGGAACCCTCGGGTAGGATGAAGTTTCTTCGATGAAGCAGAACACAACCATTGCGGTGGCGATGTCCGGAGGGGTGGACTCCTCGACGGCGGCGGCGATCCTCGCGCGCGAGGGAGACGGATCAAATGGTCTGCGCAACACGGTGGTGGGGCTGACTCTGCAGCTTTGGGATCAGACGCGACTGGCGGGCAAGCATGGAATTCCCGATGCGCCGAAGGTCGGGCGATGCTGCTCCATCGACGACGTGTACGATGCGCGACGCGTGGCCGAGCACCTGGAGATTCCGTATTACGTCATTAACCAGGAGGAACGGTTCGAGCGCGACGTGGTGCGGCCCTTTGTGGATGAGTACCTTGCGGGGCGCACGCCGATTCCCTGCTCGCTCTGCAACAACCATATCAAGTTCGACCAACTACTGAAGACAGCACGGAGCATTGGAGCTGAGCGAATTGCAACCGGCCATTACGCGGTGAATGAGTTCGACGAAAAGCGCGAGCGATGGATCTTGAAGCGGCCCGCGGACCTGGCCAAGGACCAGACGTATTTTCTCTTCGGACTGACGCAGGAGCAACTGGCGCGCACGCTGTTTCCACTGGGGCACATGACCAAGCCGGAGGTGCGCGAGGCGGCAAGAGAGCACGGATTGATGCTGGCGGAGAAGCCGGATTCGCAGGAGATCTGCTTTGTGCCGGGCGGAGATTACAAGCAATTCATCACGGCATACCTCGAGGAGCAGGGCGAGGCAACGCCGGAGATGGCGGGTGAGCTGGTGGCCGCGAGTGGCGAAGTCATCGGGCGGCACGCGGGCATCCACAACTTTACCGTGGGGCAGCGGAAGGGATTGGGCGTGGCGAGCGCGTCTCCGCTTTACGTGATCAACATCGACCCGGCGAGTCATCGCGTGACGGTCGGCGCGGACGCCGAACTGGCAACGCGTACGTTGCACGCGCGCCAACTGAACTGGATCAGCATTGCTGAGTTGATGGAGCCGATGCGCGTGAAAGTGAAGATCCGGCACCGGCACGAGCCTGCGTGGGCCACCCTGAAGCCGGGCGGAGCGGACGAGGCGATTGCCACTTTCGATGAGCCGCAGCGCGCAGTGACGCCGGGCCAAGCCGCGGTTTTCTACGAAGGCGATGAAGTGGTTGGCGGTGGCTGGATTGTTTGAGGTTGGTCCGGGCCTAACCGAAGAAGGACGAGCGACAACATTACTTTGGCCGCTGCATCTCAAAGCGGTCGCGGGTGCGGACGTAATTTGGCCCACCCATGCGGCCGATGGCATTGAGCTTGTCGGGATCGATCTTGTAACCGTCGAGCAGCGACTCGAGCACATGGAAGCGCAGGACCTCGCCGAGCACGAGAATGCCGCCGCCGGGCCGGTCGCTGACGGGCACAATCTGGTGAAGCCGGCACTCCATTTGGGCCTTGCTCTCGGCCACCCGCGGCGGCTTCACGAGATCGCTGGCCAGCGGCGTCAGACCAGAAAGCTCGAATTCGTCGACCTCGGGCGGAACTGTAGCCGAGGTCGCGTTCATCTGCGAGGCGAACTCCTCTGACACGATGTTGACGACGAATTCGCCCGTGGCCTTGATGTTTTCGAGCGTGTCGTTATATGGACGCGGACCGGAACGAACGGCGGTGGAGAAGCAGACGATGGGCGGGTTGGAACCGCAAGCGGTGAAGTAGCTGAAGGGCGCAAGATTCCTGACGCCGGCAGCATCCACTGTGGAGACAAAAGCGATGGGCCGCGGCACGATCATGCCGATCATGAGCTTGTAGATATCATTCGATTCGATCTGAGAAGGGTCTAGGGCGCGCATTTGTCCAACCTGAATCGCAGGCCCTAAACGAACATATCGTGATCGCGGGACGACCGAGTGTCCTGCGAACGAGCCTCGGGCACTCCGCTGCGCAGAGATTCAATGACCGCCTTCACCGAAGACAATATTGCCGAGAACTGGCGCATGGGCTTGTTGACAGCGTCGGACATGAAATTGCCGGTGCGATCCAAGGTATCGAGGACGTGGGAAAACATCGAGTCAAGACGTTTGCTCTGAATGCGCGCGCGGGTAATAATTTCGTCTGCGGCAGATTGAACATCGGCAGCCTGAACGCGGAGGGAATGTGTGAGGGCGGCCAGATCGTCGGCGGTTTCTTCGATCTTTGGCGTGAGACGGGTAACCAGCGAGCGGGTATTGTCGATCAGCGGAGTGACTGAGGAGCGGAAGGCCTCAACCTTCTCGTCCATAGAACGCGCAGCCTTGCGCATGGCGATAAAGGCGGCCAGCAGAACGAAGGCCTGGACCAGCATGGCCAACGCAACCAGCGCGACTAAAACGAGCTGAACGGTTTGATTGTCGATCTTTGGCATAGATTCGATCTCGCGCAGAACTCTGCGGAACTACAAATTGCTGCCTGAACACTCTGCACCCACGAAGGCAGCGGAATGACCTGCGGAGCATGCGCAAGAACCCGGACCAATCATGCTCGCGTTGTTACAGGCACGCATTGGTCACCGGAAAGGACGAAGAGACTGAGGCCGAGCGTATGCCCGGTGGAACTGTCGACTCTCAGAACTCGTGCGTTTCGGGATCGCCGTTTGCGGACTTGTAAGCCTGACGTCCCGCATCAACTGCCGCGGTAACGCGAGTGGATTGATCGGCGACCAGATTCTTTCCGCGCTCCACGAATTCTTCCCACTGCGCCCTTCCGCGATCGACGTACTCACCAACCTGTTCCTTGCCGCGGTCAACAAAGGCGTTCACCTGTTCCTTGCCTCGATCGACAATGGCGCTTACGTTTTCCGCAGCTTCACGCGTACGCGCACGCAGATATTCCGCACTCTCGCGTGCTCCCGAGGCGATGTCCTCACGCGTTTCTTTGCCGCTCTTTGGCGCATAAAGGATGCCGACCAGAGCGCCGACGCCTAATCCGGCCAAGAACCAAGCCAAGCCATAGGATTTGCTCTCTTCTGCCATGATGAAACCTCCTCTTTCACAGCACTCAACGAATGATTGAGCCTACCAAACCAGTCCAGTCTACCGCAAACGGGTCCTGTGCAGATTGGACAGTTGTTGAATTTGCGGAATCGTATCCTAAAGACGATAAAATCCTCCGCCGAATGTCTTTACAGCTTGTAGCGATTGCTTGAGATGCGAACGCTGAATTTAACCCACACCCGACATTGGATGCGCCGCGACGGTGCAGTGTCATCTGTCTGCAACCGAGCTGCGGGCAAGAACTTCAGCGAAGTGGAAGGCGTGACGGTTGGACAACTGTGCGATTTGCTCGCGGCAACTGAAGCCGTCGGCAACGAGGATGGTGGACGGGCCGGCGGATTGAACGGCAGGGAGTAGGCCCTGGTTGGCGATCGTCTTAGAAACTTCAAATTTGCCGGCTTCAAAGCCGAACGGGCCCGCCATTCCGCAACAGCCAGCCTGGATGAGTTCGACGTCTGCTCCGGCCGCACGGAGAAGCGCGACTTCACTCGATGGGCCGCCAAAGACAGCCTTGTGATGGCAGTGACCGTGGACCAGGACGTTTGCACCCGCGAGGCGGCCCGAGGGAAACTGCGGTGCGCGCTCGGAAAGCCAGTTGGCGAGCAACCAGACGTTCTGGCTTAGGCGTTTCGCGCGGGGAACGTTGGGGAAGAGTTCCAGCATCTCGTCTTTGAAGACGCTGGCACAACTTGGTTCGAGGAAAATGAAGGGCAGGCCGGCTTCAATTTGCGGCGCCATACGGCTGAGCACGCGAGCAAGATAATTGCGGGCCGCGCCGAGAAGACCGAAATCGTAGAGTGGGCGGCCGCAGCAGATGTGGCCGCGAGGAACCTCCACCTGAAATCCAGCTTCAGTAAGGATGGCTTCAGCAGCGGAGAGGGCTTGTGGATAGTAGTAGTTGTTCCAGGTGTCAGGCCACAGCAGGACTGGCCGTCCAGGCAACCGCGCTTCGCGCTCAGAAGTCGTGCCGAAACCTCCATTTCTTCGCATTTTTGAATAGCTTTTCGGAGTCAGGCGCGGCAACTGGCGTTCGCGGGCAACGCCGGCGATGCGCTTGACGAGCGGACTGGTGAGCGGGCTGGTGAGGATGGCATTGGTGAGCGAAGGGGCGAGCGAGCCGTAGCGGGCAAGGCGATCGGCAAATCCAAAGATGTAGTGATGGAGCGGGCGCAGGCGGCCTTTGTAGTGCTGCCAAAGGAATTCCGATTTGTAGGCCGCCATGTCGACCTGCACCGGGCACTCGGATTTGCAGGCCTTGCAACTCAAGCAGAGGTCGAGGGCCTCGTGGACGGCGCGACTTTGGAATCCTTCGTGACGCAGTGATCCGGCGAGCATCTCCCACAGGAGGTGGGCGCGACCGCGAGTGGAGTGTTGCTCCTCACCAGTGGCGCGATAGCTGGGACACATGACGCCACCCTGGGTGTTGCGACAGGAACCGACGCCAACGCAGCGTTCGGTTGCACGTTCAAGGGAGCCGTCGTCTTTGGTGAAGGCAAAATGGATCTCCCGGGTCCCCGAATGCGAGGGACCCGGGGCACCCGTTTCCCAGGTCTCAGAATCGAGACCTGGGGCACCCACATCCGTTGAATGGCGGAGGTTTTCCACGGGATCGTAGACGCGCACGGCGTCGGAGAGCTTGCCGGGATTCATGCGGTTGTCAGGATCCCAGAGCGCTTTGAATTCGCGGAAGGCTTCGATGAGCTCGGGGCCAAACATTTTGGGAAGAAGCGCGGCGCGCGCCTGGCCGTCGCCGTGTTCGCCGGAGAGCGAACCGCCAAAGGAGAGCACGACCTCGGCGGCGCGCTCGATGAACTCGCGGTAAGTGCGAATGCCTTCTGCGCTGCGGAAGTCAAAATTGATACGCATGTGAACGCAGCCCTGGCCGTAGTGGCCATAGAGCGGACTGCTGAAGCCGTACTTAGCCATGAGGCGGGTGATGGCGCGGAGATATTTCCCGAGTTGCGCGGGAGGAACGGCAGAATCCTCCCAACCCTCCCAACGGTCAGGCTCGCCGGGCACAAAGACCATGGCGCCGAGTGCTGACTCGCGCACATGCCACACCGCCCGGGCTTCATCGGGCGCGCAGATATGCGCCACCGGCGGCGATGGCCAGGATTGCGACGCACGCGCCAGAGACTCGGCTTTGGCGCGGGCTTCTTCGGCTGACCAAGCACCCATCTCGACAAGCAGAAATCCAACCCCGCGCGGAAGCTGGTCAAGTTCGCGCAGCGCAAGGCCCTTGCGGCGCATGAAGTCGACGAGAAGAGAATCGAAACCTTCAAGGCCGATGGGCTTGTGCTCGAGCGCGAGCGGAACCGTGTCGGCAGCGAGGAATGCGTCCTTGAAGCCGAGCACGGTGAGCACGCGGAATGGCGGACTGGCAGTGAGGTTCAGAGTTGCTGAGACGACGTTGGCGCAAGTGCCCTCGGAGCCGACCAATGCGCGCGCGACATGGAAGTTGCTTTCAGGAAGCAACTCGTCGAGGTTGTAACCGGAGACGCGGCGCGGGATGCGGGGAAACTTTTCGCGGATGAGAGAGGCGTAGCGGTCGCGTATGCGAGCGAGGCCCGCGTAGATTTGACCCACGCGGCCGCCAGCGCGAATGAGCGCGTCGAGGCGCTCGGGCGGTGTGGCTCCCACGGTCATGCGCGTGCCATCATAGAGGACAATGTCGAGCGATTCCACGTTGTCAACGACCTTGCCGGCAAGCAAGCCGTGCACGCCGCAGCTGTTGTTGCCGATCATGCCGCCGAGCGTGCAGCGGGAGTGCGTTGCGGGATCGGGCGCATAGGTAAGCTGATGCGTCTCGGCGGCGTCGCGCAGGCGGTCAAGAACGATCCCGGGCTCCACGCGAGCGAGCCGGTTCACGGGGTCCAGCTCCTGGAGCGAATTCATGAAACGAGAAAAGTCGAAAACCACGGCCACGTTGACGCACTGGCCGGCGAGACTGGTGCCCGCGCCACGGGGAAGAACGGCGGCGCCGGTGGCGCGGCAAGCGGCCAATGCGGCCTCAACGTCGGACGCGTCGCGCGGAAAAATGACGCCGATGGGGAGCTGGCGGTAGTTCGAGGCGTCAGCGGCATAAAGAGCGCGCGAGCCTGGATCAAAATGAACTTCGCCGCGAAGCGACTTCTTGAGGAGGCCCTCAAGTTCACGGTGAGCGGAAAAGCTCTCGTGGCCAAGCGGAGCGGAATTGGAAAGAATGGCGAATGTGGAAGTGCTCACGCTGCAATGGTAGCGCGTTGAGCGCGGAGACAGTGTCTTGAGGCGCGGTTTCAATTTGGGGTCGAACCAAGACATGAATTGAAAGGAGTAGACTGGCTTCGACTTCATCCGAGGAGGTGCACGTATGACTTCCGATACGATGCCGGCGAACGAACGCGGAAAAGGCCCTCGAAGGGGAAGGTTCCTTCTCGGGTGGTTCGTTCTCGGCGGCGTGCTGGGGCTTGTCGCTGCCTTGGTGGTTTTTCTTGTCCCTGTACCGGGGCCGCTTCTTTATGTTCTATGTCCAGTTATGATGATGGTGTTCGATCCCGATCCTTCCCACGCGATTGGCATAACCATTCTCGCCCTTGGCGTCAATTTCATGCTCTACGGAGCTGCAGGGCTGTTAGTCGGAGCTTTATGGCAAGCGGAGATGGAAAGTCAGGTGAGAGAAAAGCGTTGATGTCCAAACGGGCGGGCTTGGTTGTTCGCCCGTCACGATCAAACAATTTCGGAATCGGACAAGTGCCCCTTTATCGCGACGGCCACTCTTCAACGACCACGCCGAGGTCATTGAGTTGGCGGATGACGGCTTCGACATTGCGGCGAACTTTGGGGCGGTCTTTGGGCGCGGCGGAGGAGGATTCCGCGACTGCGATCACGCGGCCATAGGCCCACGCACTTTCTGGAATGGCAGCAACGGCCGCGTCGAGGTCAGAGAGGCGCAACTCCAGCTGCTGCCGCCGTGCCGCCGCGGAACGAAGCAGCGTTCCCTGCCCCACCGGGCTGGGGTTGGCATCGGCCAGAATGATCCGCAGCGTAATGGTGTCAGCACTGACGACAAGGAAGGGATTTGCCCACTGCGCGGGATCGTGAATATCAATATAGAGGCTCTTGGTAGGCAGCGGAATCTGGTCGAGCTCGGCGCGCTCCTGATCGCGCTCGACTGCGGCGTCGTGCGCCCGATGCTCTGCATCTACAGCGTCCTTTTCCACCCGCACGACAGCACCCTCTTCCCGATGGCAGGCGGCGAGCACCAGAGCCGGGAGCAGTACCAGCGCAAGCATTCCTTTGCGTGTGCGATGCGGAATCACGAGATCAAGGATAGCAGGACGGCGACTGTGCGATGTTTCAGACGAACGGCAAAGAGGCTCGCGCCAGAGGCTCTGTGGATACTGCCAGGCAACCCGCTATTTGCCATCGATAAGACTGCGAGCGATGGAGTCGAGGACGCCGTTAAGGAAGTTGATCGACTCGGTGGCGCAGTAGCGGCGGCCGATCTCGAGCGCCTCATTAATCACGACGGGAAAGGGCGTGGATTTGACTCCGACGAGCTCGGCAACGGCCATGCGTAGCAGATTGCGATCGACGGCCGGCATGCGATCGAGGCGCCAGTGAGCGGAATGGCTGGCGATGAGCGCATCGATTTCTTCCTGTCGAGCAACGGCCACGCGAAAGAGGTCTTCAGCAAAACCGCGCACCTCTGGCTCCACTGGATCTGCGGCCTTCCAAAACGTGACCTGGACATCATCGGGACCCTGGCGGCCGATGTCGGCCTGATACAGCATTTGCATGGCGAGTTCGCGAGACTTGCGGCGATGGCGCGAGGTCAAGCGGGGCCACCTTGCTGGAGTTTCCGGTGCAGGTTCACCATTTCAATGGCAGCAGCGGCGGCCTCAAAGCCCTTGTTGCCGCCCTTGATTCCGGCGCGGTCGAGCGCTTGCTCCAGAGTTTCGCAAGTGAGCACGCCAAAGCTGTGAGGAACACCTGTTTCCTGCTGCGATTGGCCGATGCCGCGCGCGACCTCGTTGTAGATGGCCTCGTAGTGGGCGGTTTCTCCGCGCAAAAGGCAGCCCAGAGTGACGACGGCGTCTACATGGCCGCCGGCAGCGCAGGTGCGCGCAGCGGCGGCAATTTCCCATGCGCCGGGAACACGAATCACCTGAATATCGGAGCGGTTGGCGCCGCTGCGCAGCAGGCCGTCGAGAGCGCCCTCAAGCAGGCGGTCAGTGATGACGGCGTTCCAGCGCGAAACAACGACGGCAAATTTCATTCCGCTCGCGGAAAGATCGCCCTCCAGTGCGACGGGCTTGCCCTTCAAGGGATCGGTCCAGGCCCAGAAGCTGAAGCGAAAGTCGGGCTCAGGCTCGACAGTAAACAATTGCGATCGCCAATCGGTCTCCGCGATCGGCGAAAGCCGCGAGACGGCCTCGTCGCCGCCTTGCTTGCGGAGCCATGCTTCAGCCGCCTGATAAACGGGATCGAGCGAGGTGACTTCAACGAGGACATCGGCTGTAGAGGGAAACTTCCCGTCGACAAACTCAAGGTTGCCCAGGGGCGCGAGAAACGATGCACCGCGGGATCCCTCCTGCTGCCAGCCCTTGCCGGGCGCGAAGCCCAACGCGGCAAAGAAGCCCGCCAGCCGGTCGTAGGCCGCGGTGCTGCGGGCAGGCCGCAGAAATGAGATGCCCTTGATCATGAATCGATTTTATCTCGCAAGGGTGCGAGGTTACGTAACAGAGCGCGGCTTAACCACGATGACGGTTGCAGGAACTACGGTCGACGGGCCGGGCGCAGTGGGATAGAGGCAGCCGGCGTCGTTGCCGCCCGCAGAGACCGGCGTACACGCGGGAAGCGTAGGCGTCAATTGTTGCGTATCGGTGGGCGGTGAAGCGGTGCTGAGGCTGGCCGGAATGTTAATGAAGTGAATTTCGTCGTCACCTGCCGTGGATACAAAAAAGATGGAATGGTCGGGCGAGAATGTGCCGGCGAGCGGAGCCGTTGGAGGCGTGGCGGAAGTGCTGTCAGCGAAGGTGACATAGCCGAACGGTCCGACGCCGGTCGTTTGGGGTAGATAGTAAGGAAGCTGCGCGGCCGTACTGGAAGTGCCAGGGGTGCTGTAGGTGAGAAAAGCGATGGGCGCGGCATTGGTGGCAGAGGCCGTGGTGGGCGCCGTGCCAGTGACGACCTGATTGACGGCGGTGGCATTCGTGACTCCGGCGAGATTGACTGAACCGTTGAGCACTGGGTTCGTTGAGATCGGCGAGAGAGTCTGCGTGGTGCCGGATGCGGTTTCTGGACATTCAGCGGCGGGATATGCCAGCGATGGCGGAATATTGAGGCCGATGTCATCGAGCGCAATGCTGGAGCCGCTGAGGAATGCGCCGAGAATATGCTGACCGTCGGATGTGGCGCCTAAAACGCTGGTGGGGATATTGAGCGAATCGGTGGAAGGCTGCGGATAAAACTGAATGGTCGCGTTGTTGCCGACAGTGCCGTTGGGGCACCAGGTGTGGGCGACGGTTGGATTGCCCGCGAGCCAAGCACCGAGGCCGGGAACCGTGAGAGCGAGACTCTGTGCGCCGCCGCTGGCGCTCAGGTCGTAGGTGCTCCAACCGGAGTTGGCGTCGTGTACATACAGCGTATTGGTGTGATTGCCGCCAAGCGCCGCGCTGTCGACGATGTAAAGAGTGTTCGAATCCTGTGTCCAGGCGGCTGCCACACCAATGCCGCCAAAAGTACTGCTTACGCTGCCGGAGACGTTGTAGAGGTAAAACAGGCCACGTATTTGATCGTTGATGAGCAGATAGCTGGCATTTGGAGAAACGGCGAGCACCACACCGGGAACGTTGGGGTCCTGTTTGGTGAGGGCATTGCCGTTGGTGGAGTAGACCATGAGCTCTCGAGGCGAGCCAAAGTAGAGGTTGTTCCCTACCTGATCCATGAGCATGGAATTGGGCACGAAGGGCAGGCGCACAGTGCTGCCGGGCGTACCAGTGAGCAGCTCGACGGAGTAAAAATATTGCGACTGGCCGGGCGCACCGGCCCAGACGAAGTCGCTGGTGTTTCCGGGAACAATCACATCAACGGGATTGGACGTGATAGACAACCCGGTCCCGTTCAAACCAAGTTCGTTGATGGGGGCCGGATTGCATGACGGGGGCTTGCAAAGCGCAGTGAGCGTGGCGACACCGGGGTACGCCGGGGTAATGGTACCGGCACCGCCGGTGGTGACATCGATGGGATTGGTGGACTCGTAGTCAAGCGTGAGTCCAGTGATCGAGTTGTTTTGAGTATCGATCACATTGGTCGTGAGGTTCTGCACAACTCCCTGGGTGACGACGCCTTTGGTACTTCCATTGGCCAGAGCAATACTGATCGATTTGGGCGGGCAGGTGGAGAAGTATCCAGCCGAAGAGGCGGTTTGCGAGAGTGACGCCGTGATGACGGTAGTGCCCGGTTGCTCCGCAGTGATGACGTTGGTAGTGGAATCGATCTTAGCCACGGAGGAGTTACTCGTTAGAAAGTTGAGAGTGCCGATGGAGGAAGTGCACTCTGGAACGGACGTTACGCCTGGAGCCAGGCCGCCCGGGCAAGCATAGTCCGCCGGTAACACGGAAGGCGGCGCGCAAAGCTCATACTGTGTGCCGTTGCTGACGTAGCACTCCTGGGCATCAAGCTGTGCTTGCTGGTTCTGCGAAAAGCACTGCTGAGGACCGGAGCTGGATACAGAAGTCGTGACGAGACTAATACTGGAGATTGGGGCGTGGATATAGACGGCGACGGGATTGGAGGTTACCGATTCGGCGGCGGCCGTTATGTAAGCAATGGCGTAAGGCAAGCCACCCGTCGACGGCAGTGGATTGGGGTAATTGCAGTAGGAGTAGTCGGGGACTCCGCCGCCGCTGTTGCGGTTCCATGTGCCGGCGCAGATTTGGCCGCTGGGCGAGATGTCAACCAACTGGTTGTTGGTGGTGCCCCAACTGAGCGACCCGGAAGGGATGGAAGCCGATTCGCCCTTGCAGGTGGTGGCAGTGGGCTGCGAGATCGAGCTGGTCTGCCCGTAGGCCAAGGAAATTCCGGCGACTTGCGGCTGAAGCGTGAGATTGGCGACTTCGGTGAGAGTTAACCCATAGCCGAGTCCGTTGCAATACTTTCCCGCCGGATTGCGGACGCAACCGGAGATGGAAATCCCGGCCGGAATGGCCAGGCCGAGCAAACAAACAAGCGTCAGAAACCGCCGCATGAATCCTCCCCGCTCCGCACCTTAGAACCGCGGAACGGATTTGAAAAGCGCATTAAGAAGAATGAGACCCAACCGCCCTCGCCGATGCACACGGCCAAGCCCGTGGCTGGCCAGCGCGGGGCGAGTTGGACCCCAGCCGCAGGAACCCGCCGGCAGGCTGCCGCATGCGGCCGGAGGGACGAAACGCACAGTAAATGTCCCAAGGGAAAAGTGTATCAGGATGAGGCCACCTCTGGCATCGGGCGCGATAGCGATATGACTCTGGCAGATAGACTGGCGCGAAGCGAGATGGAAAGCGAAAATCAGGGAGTAGCCAATAGGCGAAGGAGGCGCAAGAGCCTACGGATTGGGGGGCATGTAGCGGGCGAACCAATCGACGGCACGCTGCAATGTGTCGCGGCGATCCGCGGGATTGGAGAAGCCGTGGCCTTCGTTGGAATAGACAACCAATTGCGTGGGAATGTGGAGATCGCGCAGCGCGTGCCA
The DNA here is from genome assembly GCA_963789425.1 of uncultured Acidobacteriaceae bacterium. Lineage (GTDB taxonomy): Bacteria > Acidobacteriota > Terriglobia > Terriglobales > Acidobacteriaceae > Telmatobacter. The sequence continues at coordinate 190,512 of CAWBKM010000005.1, forward strand.
GAACTCGAAGGACTGCGGTGCGGGACATTCGCCGTCGCGATCGCCGACGACGAGGAGAGTTGGAGTTTGAGCCTGCTTGACGAACGTGATGGCGGAGCTGCGCGCGTAAACCTGCGGATCGTCATACACGGAAGCGCCGAAGTAGGGAATCATCCACTGATCAATGGAATTCTCGCCATAGTAGGAAAGCCAATCGGAGATTCCCGCACCATCGACCGCGGCTCGGAAGCGACGGGTCTGAGTGACGGCGAACATGGACATGAAACCGCCGTAGCTCCAGCCGGCAATACCGACGCGGTTGGGATCGACGGGATACTTTGCAAGGACGGTATCGACGCCGGCGAGAATGTCGCGCAGGTCGCCGTATCCGAAGTCCTTGCGGTTGGCCTGCGTGAAGGCCTCGCCCTGACCATAGCTGCCGCGTGGGTTGGGCATGAGGACAAAGTAGCCGAGCTCGGAGAAAGCAGCGGCGCTGAAGCCGCCCCCGCCGCCGTCCCAGCGCGAAGCGACCGACGAGGCAGGACCGCCGTGCACTTCAACAAGGAGCGGGTACTTCTTCGACGGATCGTAATCCCTGGGCAAGAGAAGCCAGCCTTGAATCTTGAAGTTGTCGTTGGTCCACGAGAGCGAAACAGAATCACCCCATGAAGGCTTGAGGCCGCCGTTGAAGTGGGACAGTTGGATGAGTTGCGCGGCGCCGGTGGAATGGGCCGACGGTGAGTCTTTGGCGCGCACTGCGTAGATTTCGGGTGGAGCGTTGAAAGAACTGGACTGAAAGACGAAGAGGGAGCGATCCGCGGATACGGAGACGGTCGAATCGAAGCCGCTGATACCGATTGAGCCGGGAATGCTGAAGACAGGCGGATCGAACGTAGACGGCGCGCCGGCGGTGCTGGGAAGGCGAAGACGCACGAGCCGAGAGTCGCTCCCGGCAATCTCGCTCATGTAGATGGCAGCGTAGCCGTCCCACGCAATCCATTCGACGGATGCGGGGCGATCAGGTGTGAGATCGACCGATTGACCACCGGTGGAAGGGACAAGCCAGACGTCGCCACCGGTGACGCCCTGATCGCTCATGAGGCCGCCGATGAAGGCGATGGATTTGCCGTCGGGCGACCAGGCAGGTTGGGCGATCTGGAGACCGTGGAGCGGGCCGGGAATGTCGGCGGGGGAAAGGATGGGAGTGGGATTGGGGTTCGTGGAATCCCCGGTCTGAGAATCCAGACCGGGGGCACCCGGATCGGAGTTCCCTTCCCCGCCCTTGCGGATCGCCGCTGGACGCGGCGACCGGCAAGGATGGGGCAACGTCACTTTTGGTGGATGGGACAACCGCATTGGAGTTGGATGGAGCAACCACGCTTTGTGTGTAAAGTTTAGCGACCCACCAGTTGTTCTCACCGGGAGGGTCGGCGGCGACGTAGGCGAGGAACTTGGAATCGGGCGACCAGTCGAACTCGAAGACGTGCAGGTTGGGCGGCGTGATGAAGGTGGGAGCGGCGGGTTGGGACACTGTTGCGGAGACCGCAGCAACGCGCTGAATCTCGATGTGATCTTCACCGATGACGCCGGAGGGCGGAGTTTCGGCAGAGAGCGCGCCAGGGGGACGCGTGGCGCCGTCGACATAGAGGAACGCGATGGTCTTTCCGTCGGGCGAGAATGCGGGCGCGTCAACGTAGCCGTGGAGATCGCTGAGTCGAAGGGCGGGACTGCTGTCGAGATGCGAGAGGAAGAGATTGGACTGGTTTGATTGATCGGATGGATCGGCGCAATCGGAGAGGAAGGCGATGGAGTCGGAGTTGGGAGACCAGACGAAATCGGTGGTGGTGCAAGATTGGCCGGGTGCGGTGATTGATTGGCTCTGGGCCAGATTGTCGAGCGGGGCGAGGCGAATCTCGCCGGCGTCAAGCCAAGCGACGCGCTTGCCGTCAGGAGAGACGGCAACCTGAGCGATGGTGTGGGCGCGACTGTGGCTGGAAAGGATCTGATCGAGTTGAGCGGAGGTGGGCTGCGCAGGTGCGGATTGAGCGTGAGCGTAGAGTGACGCGAGGAAGCCGAGAAGGATGAAGGCGCCCAGCGAACAATGCATGAAGCGAGACATAGCGGAATGGTAGCAGTGAAACAGAGGAGTTAGCGGAGCTAGCGCGGTTAGGCACGGTGGACGGTGGGCGGTGGACAGACTGCGAACAGGAGACAGCGGGCAACATAGCACACGCTAGCTAGTAACTCCTTTAAAGAAAGCGGTTTGCGGCCAATAAAGCGGCGGTCGTTTTTGTGAAATGTTTTTACTGATTCTAAACGGGTTATGGGGCATAAACTCGGCGTAATCTGTGGCAATTTATCGACTTCTCTGAAATCGATTTGTTGAATCTAAACGAGTTAAATGGCGAAAATCAGGCGAAACATCCCGAATTTTTTTCTTATTTATTTTTCCGGTGGCGTGGAATGAGGAATGGCACTCCGGGATTCGAGCGAAATGGTCAAGTTGCATCACTAAGACAAGGATAGCAATTTCGAAGAATTAACCGGCAAACTTGAGCGGAGAATTTTGCGAATGGAGTGAAGGGGTTGGGGGATTTGTTGGGGCGGCGGGTCTTGACAACGTGGACGGAGGACGGTGTGCGGGTCTGGAGACCCGCACGACAGCCGACCAGAGACCGGTGCTACAAAAGCGGCTGGCATTGGTTCGTGCGATTCCACCCTTCCGCAACAGGAAGCGGAAGGATGGGGCAACATCAAGGCTTGTTGACGGCGTGAGAGCCATAAGGCGCAAGAAGATTGGCGACGATGGGCGTCACGACCGGTGTGGCCACGCCGATGAACTCGCCGATGCTGTTGGCGCCGTCCGCACCATTCGTGATCCAGAGATTGCCGGACTCGTCGATGGCGGGCAGGTTAGGTGCATTCAGTCCGGCGACGTAGCCGGCGGAGCCGGTGATGGCCGTGCCGCTGGAGTTGAATTCGCTGAGGCTGTTGCCGGCCTGGTTTCCTACCCAAACATTCCCAGCGCCGTCGATGGCGAGACCGAGCGGGGTGCTTAAACCGCCGCCGGTGAAGGGGGAGCTGGGGTTGGCCGTGCCGGAAGAGTTGAACTCGCTGATGGAGTTGTCGGAGTTTGCGGTCCAGATATTGCCGGAACCGTCGACGGCGATGCCGCCGGGAAAGTCCACGCCGCCGCCGGTGAAGGGGGAGCTGGGGTTTGCGGTGCCGCTCGAATTAAATTCGCTGATGCTGTCGGCGTTACTGTTCGACACCCAGACGTTGCCGGAGACGTCAACGACGGCGAGAAGCGGATCAGCCAGCCCGCCGGTGGTGATGCCGGAGGCAGCGATGGGCGAACCGCCGGAAGTGAATTCGCTAATACTGTTGACGTTATTGTTCGCGATCCAAAGATGGCTGGATTGGTCAATGGCAATGCCAAATGGGGCGCTCAATCCGCCGCCGGTGAAGGGATCGTTGGAGTTGGGCGTGCCGGAAGAGTTGAACTCGCTGATGCTATTGCCCAGCTTGTTCGAGACCCAAACGCTGCCGGAGCTGCTGATGGCGATGCCAAAGGGCTTATCGAGGCCGCCGCCGGTGTAACCCGAGGAGCCGGAGATTACAACGCCGGAGGGATTAAGCTCGGCGATGTTGTAGGCACTGCTTCCATTCGCTGAATTATTCGCCACCCATACGTTGCCAGAGCCGTCGATGGCCAATAAACCGGGGCTATACAGCCCGCCGGCGAAGGTGATTTCGATGGTGAAGTCGTTGGGCGCTGTGGAACGCATGGGCTGGAAGGGCGAAGTGGGCGTTTGTAAGCCGAAGAGGTTGCCGATGGCCGTGGCGGTGAGCGCCGGGTTGTGCGCGATGTTGAGGACGGCGGTTGCCGTGTCAGTGGCATTGACACTGTCGTAGGTGGCGTTGGAGAAGAGCGTGGAGCACTGCGTGGACGTGGGGCCGGTGGAGTTGACGCAGGCGGCGAGGATGTTGGCAAGGGTATTGATTTTGGCTTGCGGCACGGCGCCGTTGCCGGCGGGGGTGGTGGCCAGGGCCACGGCGCCGGCACCCAACAAGTTGCTGTACGACTGGCCGGCATTTTCCAGGCCGGTTATCGCAGCCGAAGTCTCGGGAATGGATACATGCGTAGCGTCGCTGATGAAGGCCGCGTAGGAATAGATTGCCGCGATGGTCGATACCTCGTTCACAACGACGAAGTCGGAAGTGTCGCATGAGTCTACGCCGGCCACCAACGTGATGGCCGAATTGTTGCCTGATCCGGAGTCACCGCCCACAGCGTAGATATAGGCGTTTGTATTCGCGGACGGGCACGTGTAGTCGCCGGTAATGTCAAAGACGCCCCCCGCGCCAGTGGTGACGTAGTAGCCGATGCTATCGAGGCCATCGCCGCTGGTGAGTAACGATTGCGACTGGTTGGTGCTGGATGCGGGGATACCCGGACCGCCGTAGGTGCTGGTGGCGCCGATGTTCACGGTGAGAAGGTACACGTGCGCGCCAACGATGGGATTCTGGCCGCCATGCACCATGCCACGGAGAGACGCGCCGGAAGCGGAGCCTGTTGAGGTCGAGGTCATGACCGGGGCTCCCACACAACCGGAGAGGAGAAGAGCACAGGCAGATATGGCGATCGCCGTGAAGATGCGCATGACGAGAACTCCCTTCATGGAGCCGTGGTGTGAAGCTAACGGACTTTCGCAGGAACGAGAACCTGAAAAGGAAATCAAGCCTGGGATGGAGAAGAAGAACTGGCGCTTGTATACCACGGCGCTTATGTGCAAAGCAAAGGAAAACGGCTGCGCGCTTGTAAATCTCATGAAAGTTCCGTGCGATATAGATGAGTTCGGCGCAACGCGATCCCACCCTTCCGCAACAAGAAGCGGAAGGATGGGGCAACGTCACGAAAAACAACCGCAGATCCTTCGGTCGCCGGGGCGACCTCAGGATGACAATGCGTGGGCTGATGACAATCGTGCTGTTGGGCTGCGCGAAGTCAGGGTTTGTTGACGGCGCGGGCGCCGTACGGGGTGAGGAGATTGGCGACCTTGGGAGTGACCACCGGCGACCCGACGCCAACGAACTCGGTGATGGTGTTGAGCGAGGCATTCGTGACCCAGACATTTCCGGAGCCATCAATTGCGATGCGGAGGGCGAGATTGAGCCCCGCCTGATAGCCGGTGGATGGGGATATCGCGGTGCCGACGGAGTTGAACTCGCTGATGGAGCCGTCGGGATAGGGCGGGGACGTCGCGTTGGTTGCGCGATTGGCCACCCAGACGTTGCCCGCACCGTCGATGGCGATGCTCTCGGGAATATTGAGGCCTCCGCCGGTGTAGCCGAGGGAACTGGAGATGGCCGTGCCGCCCGCACCAAACAAGCTGATGCTGTCTGCGCCCGTTCCGCTGTTCGCAGCCCACACATTGCCGTTGCCATCGATGGCGAGACCCCAGGGATCGTTGAGTCCACCGCCGGTATCGCCAGTGGAACTGGAAATAGGCATGCCGGCGGACGCGCCGGATGAATAGAACTCGCTGAGGGCGCCGAGGGTAATGCTGTCGGAGACCCAGATATTGCCCGAGGCATCGATGGCAAGGGAAACGGGATCATTGTTGATGCCGCCGCCCTGGTCGCCGGGCGCGGTGGTGATGGGCGAGCCAGCGGCGCTGAACTCGCTGAGGCTGGAGCCAACATTGTTCACGACCCAGACGTGGCCAAGCAAGTCGAATGCGATGTCGTAGGGAGCGTTGAGACCGCCGCCGGTGTAACCGGCGGATGTGGAGATGGGCGTTCCGGCGGAGCTGAGCTCGCTGAGGCTGTTGGGAGTGACGTTAGCGGTCCAAACGTTGCCGGACTTGTCGATGGCGATGCTGTAGGGGTCAACGATTCCTCCGCCTGAGAAGGGCGAACTGGCGTTGGGCACGCCGAGGGGACTGAACTCGCTGACTGTGTTCGCACCGGTCGCCGTATTGCCTACCCAAACGTTGCCAACCTTGTCGATGGCAAGAGGAACGGGAGAATTCAGCCCGCCACCGGTGTAGCTGATGGCGATGGTGAAGTCATTGGGCACGGGCGTGGAGGGAAGCGAAGGCTGGAAAGGCGAGCTGGGAGCTTGCAGGCCAAACAAATTGGCGACGTTGGCGCCCGGATTGTGGGCGATGTTGAGGGCGGCGGTTGCTGTATCTGGAGCGTTGACGCCGTTGTTGGTGGCGTTGGAAAAGAGCGTGGAGCAGGGGGTGGAGGCGGGGCCGGTGGAGTTGACGCAGGCGGCGAGAATGTTGGCGAGAGTGTTGATCTCCTGCTGCGGCACCGTGCCGTTGAGGCCGGGTGTGGTGGCGAGGGCGACACTTTGGTTGATGTCTTCAAGGTTGGCGAGGGTGCTTGCGGCGTTGGCGAGGTTGGTGGCGGCGAGGGCGGTGTTGGAGCTCGAGACGTGTGTCGGATCGCTGGCGAAACCGGCGAAGGCGTAAATGGCTGCGATCGTCGAGACTTCGTTGATGTCAGTGGCTGCGGAAGTGTCGCAGGCCGGCGCCGGGGCCACGAGAGTGATGGCCGAGTTTACGCCCGAGCCCAGTCCGGGATCTCCGCCGGACACATAGTAGTACGTATGCGCATAGTTGCTGGGGCATGTGTAGTCAGTGGTGATGTTGAAATTTCCGTACGGGTCGGTGGTGACGTAGTACTTGCCGTTGCTGTCCTGAGTGGTGTTGGCGGCGTTCTGGAGCAAGGAGACAGATTGGTTGGTGGTGGTGGCTGCGATGCCGGGGCCCCCATAGCCGGTGTTGTTGACGGCATAGAGATAAACGTGCGCACCGGTGATCGGGTTTTGGCCGCCGTGGACCGAGCCGTGGAGAGCTGTGCCGGGAATCGAGTCGGTGTTGGACGTGGTGAGGACCGGCATACCCGCGCAAGCCGAGAGAAGAAGAGCAACCGAGGACAGCAAGAAGGCAGAGGGCGCGCGCATTGCGGGAACTCCTTATGTGGGGGTCTCGCCGTGAGGCTCACGGGCTTTCTCGGATGGGAAAGGACGAAGGCGCACGACTGAGACAAAAGCTAAAATGCGGAATAACTTGGGGGTTGTATACCACGGCGCGGAGGAGCAAATCAACGGAAAAGGGCCGCTGGGGGATGCCTTTGGAGTGACGCGGGGAAGACAGCGGAGCCAGCGGAGTTAGCAGAGATGGCAGAGTTAGGAAAGGCAGGGAGCAAGGGAGCGATTTCGAGGGTGTGTGGCGGGACGGGAGAATCTTGTCAACAGCGAAAAGGCGGGGAAAGTGGCTAAGTTGCTGAAAAGACGAAGAAGATTTGTCAGACGAAGTTTGCCGGTAATTATTAGGGAATACGGTAAGCTGAAAGCAATCATCACGAAATGAAATTTAACTAAACGGAGAAGCTGGAAAGGCTTTTCCGATTTTCTTCGGGCCACAACCGCGGCAGGCGCGGGCACGAGGAAAGAGGAAATGAGCAGAGGGGCGACTCGATGAGCGAGTTGCCCCTTTTCCTTTTCCGCGGCAAGCAACGAGACCGCGCGAAGGATCGAATGGAGTTGGTGCGAGGAGCGGGAATTGGAAGCGAGAACCTGCTTCTCGCGCTGGATCTGAATCGCGCGGTCTGGGCGCAATGAAAGGACCGTGAATGGGTGGCCGGAATGGTGGAGCAATGAAAAGAAGCAAGCGGGACACGGAAGAGGCTGCAAAGAAGAATAAGGTGGTGACGATGCCGCGAACGGACAGCGGGAAGGACGCGGAGGAGACGGAAAAGGGCGAAAAGAAGACGTCGGCGAAGAAAGCGCTGCGGCATGAGGTGAAAAGGGTTGTGAGAGAGCGCGGCGGCGAAATTGCGGACACGCTGATGGATAAGGCGAAGGAAGGCGATCTACACAGCACCGAGATACTGCTGGAACTGATGGAGAAGAAAGAGAAGAGGGGCGGCGAGGGAGATGATGGTCAGGACGGGCCAAGCCTGGCCGAACAGTTGATGGAAGGACCGACGTGGGAAGATGTGCTGGAAGCGCGGCGGAAGGCCAAGGAAGAGGAAGAGGCAGGAGAAGCAGCTTCTAGCCGCTAGCTACTAGCTTCTAGCTTGGGGAGTGTGGCTGCTGAAAGGCTGAGGCGGACCGATCCGTGCGGTCCGCCGCGGCAAAGAAAGATCTGCGAATAGCAGTGAGAAGAAGGATGCGATGGGAATGAAGCTCATGGAAAACGGATGGCTACGAGTTTGGCGGGCGGCGGCGTGCGATCCCGCCCTAGCGGCAAAAACAAAAACGTCGCGAGGGCGGGGCACCCGCGGCCGGGAGATGGGTATGATTCGCGGAGTCGCAACATGTTTGCTGGCGCTGGCGCTGACTGCGATCGCGCTCGCGCAGGCAGTGAGCACGACGACGGTGCAGGGGACGGTGTACCTGGCGAACGGACAACCGGGCGCGGGAACGCTGGTGATCAGCTGGCCGGCGTTTACGACTGCAGCGGGACAGGCCGTGGCTGCGGACTCGACGACGGTGAACCTAGGGCCAGACGGATTTGTGAGCGTGAACCTCGCGCCGAATGTGGGCGCGACGCCCGCAGGAGAGTACTACACAGCCGTGTATTACATGAGCGACGGGACGACGAGCACCCAGTACTGGGTGATTCCAGCGGCAGCGCAGGCGAGCCTGGCGCAGGTGCAGTCGCAGGTGATGCCGGCGGCGCAGGCGGTGCAGGCGGTGAGCAAGGCATATGTGGACCAGGCGATTGCGGGCCTGAGCGGGGGCAGTGGATTGTCGGCGACGGGCGGAACCCTGACGGGACCGCTTTATTTGAATGGAGATCCGACGCAGCCGCTGCAGGCCGCGGATAAACATTATGTGGACACGCAAGCGGCGTCGGAGCTTCCGCTGACGGGCGGGAGCGTCACCGGGCCATTGACTGCCAAGCAGCTTGGCGCTTTGTACCAAGTAGATCAGTTTGCCGGCGTGGACATTGGCGCGAAGATCGAGGCGTGCGTGAATGCGGTGAGCGCGAGTTATGGCGGCACGTGCGATGCGCGGAACTTTACCGGCAGTCAGACGATGGGATCGAACCTGACGATTTCGACGAGTAATACAGCGATCCTGCTGCCCTGCGCGACGATTACGACGGCAAACCAAATTGTGGTGACGGCGGGAACGCGGAACGTGGCGCTGCGCGGGTGCGCGCTGCGCGGCGGAACATCGGCGAGCGGGAGCAAGGGCGGAACTGCGCTGGCGTACACGGGATCGGGCGCGATGGTGGAGGTGGGCGATCCGGTGTATGCGACGGACACTCCCGGATTCCACCTGGACAATGTGGTGATTAATACGACGGGAGCCGCGAGCGCGACGGCGCAGGGGTTAGTGGCATTCCGGACGCAGGAGATGGACTTAGAAAGCTTGTATTTCCTGGGTAACTCAAACCAGACGGGCATGACTTTGGACGGGACCGGGAATTACACGGGAGGAACGTTCCTGGATAACCAATTCAGCGGATTCGGAACGGCGGTGAACGCTATCGGGCACCAGGTTACAAATCCCGCGACGACGGATTGGATGAATGCGAGCACATTTGTGCGGCTGCATATTGATTGCCCGACGAGCGGCGGAACTCCGATTGCTGGAACTTATGGAATCAACTTACTGCAAGGCGATGGAAACACATTCACAGGTGGAGATGTGGAAGGATGCTCGACGGCGCTGCACTTAGGGCCGAATGCACAGAACAACACGCTTGTGGGGCTGCGGAACGAGAATTCGACGAGCCAGGTGGTGGCGGACACCGGGAGCGCATACAACAACTGGATGACGGGCGGCACGATGTTCACTGGAAAGCTGACCGACAACGGAACGCGCAACAGCTTTCTGGATACGTTTCACCGGAGCTTTAACGCGTTGAACGGCGACTGGTATATGAGCCAGCAGGACGCTACTCTGACCAATCACTTCCGGCTGGGGACTGGAGCGGGCAACGAACGCGGGTTGTTGAATGAGATCCAGACCGACTATGGGTACCGGTGGCTCTACGGCTTCAGCGACGCCGCAGGCGGCCAGCAGCTTTACCAGATGCAGGATTTGCTGAACAACGTATACCGGCTGCAGATCCAGCAATGGAACCAAGGCCAGAGCAGCACCAACAATGAGACTGCATTAAACGCGGCGGGCACGGGCAATGTGTGCTTCAACTGCTCGACGAATTCGGGCACGGGCGGCGTGACCTTTGCCAGCGGCGGCACGACACCGGCGGCCGTGGGGACGGTGGACAAGGCAGGCAATGCGCAGTTTGTGGGGAATCTGCTGGTGGGCGGAACGACGCAGTCTGCAGGAACCATGTCTCTGCGCAACGGCGCCGACGCGGAGATCGATTATTACCTATGGCCCGGACTTACAACGAGCCAGAAGGGATCGTTCACTTACAAAGACTGGAACGGAAACAGCCAATGGTACCTGGTGAAGGACGCGAGCAATAACTGGGCACTTAACTCAGCGACAGGCGGGTTAGATAGCTTCAAAGCCTATCAAAACACCAATAGCGGAGATACATATATTGATGCGAGCAATCCGACCGGGCATATTCGACTCAATTTTGAAAACGGCTCCGGAGCTGAGACGGACATTTATTCCGGGGCGAGCACGAACCTGGATGCAGCATTTGTGGCGCCGAATGCGATCAAATTTCCGGGCCTAGCAGCTTCGTCAGGAGACGCTTGCATTCAGATCGATAACTCGGGATACATCACGAATACGGGATCGCCTTGCGGAACCGGATCGGGGTCCGGAGGTACAAACGGCACCATTAACTCAGCAAACTCAGGGCAGATTGCGTACTACATGGGCAACGGCACGTCGATTGGGGGCATGAACGCGGTGCCACTGACTTCAGGAGGCACGGGCGCGACGAGCGCAAACGGCGCGCTGGCAAATCTGGGGGGGCTTTCCGCTGCAGCCACAACTCCGCAGACTTTTGCGAGCCCACTGACCGGGCTCTCGTTAAGTGCCAGCGTTAACTCGCAGATCAACGTGATGGCTCCTCCATACAACGCCAAGGGCGATTGTGTAACAGACGACCAAACAGCGATCAACGCGGCACTCAGGGCGGCAGATGCCTATGCCGTTGGCTTGGCAACTCCCGCTGTCGTCTACTTCCCCAAGCCTCCAGGCGGTTGTTACTTGACGAGCAATCTGACATGGTACGGAGAGCCGCTGGAAGGCGAAGCTTCGGGAATGCAGACTGCTAATACCGGATTGAGTGGTGTGGTCGTCAAAGGGATGCCCGGAAAGGACATTCTTGCTCCCGGCGATCCAACCACGAACAACTACAAGTTCTACGGAAATTTCCATATTTCCCACATTACCGTCACTGTGGACGACACCGGCTCTCCATCTTTCGCGCATCGCTGGCCCGGCCGGTGGTTCGACGATGGCGCGATGACAGCGAGCAGCGCCATTTTCAAAACAACATACGGCTCCATAACTCCCGGCGACGTAGGGCAGGCAATTCAGGTAAACGGAGCGGGACCGGGAGGGTCCAATCTCGTAACCACAATTGCTTCAGTGACTCCGGCGTGGGCGCTACCGCTCTATAGGCAACCTAACCCGTGGCTGATCGTTACGCTCGCGGCAACGGCTTCGACAACGATCACGAATGCACACAGCTATATTTCCGTGGATAATCTTCCCGTGACGGCGACAATCGGTAACTGCGCCATCGCGCTCGACGACAAGGATGCCAATACCGCCGATTGGGTCAATACGAATCCCTACTCCATCAGCGGAGAATACGCACGACTGGATGACGTGGAATTTAATGCGTCGTCTGGAACCAATTACGGACAAAACAACTCTTGCGGTCTCTTCGCTCAGGGACAGTGGGGACTGTATGGAGCGGACTTTCCGTGGGTTGTCTTTAGCCAACTGTCTTTTGGCAATGTTCAGGCAGGGGCAGAGTTGAATTCCCACGACGGCACTTTTGGGGACTTTGAGAAATGGAACCATTTATCGATCAACGCTGTCGAGTATCCGTGGATTACCTACGACGAGGGCTTCACAGATTTGGAATCCACGCAGATTACCTCGAACTACGGGCTGCAAATTCTGACTCTGCAAACAGTCAGTGAGGGCGCACCGACTTCCTGGACGTTTAATGTTCCCGAGATGGAGGGGGGCGCTGGCGGAGTTTGGACGCGCATCACAGGCAACGACCACAAAGGAACAATTGCCAATATCACAGAGGGTGCAAGTCAAATCGGGTATCTTGATACCAATAATTTTGAGTGTACGAACTGTGGCTTGGGTCTCGGAACAAATTATATTAACGGGGCCAGTAACAAGTACAACATAGGAGTTTCGGGTGCGTTTGGGCAGACTTATATCGATGGTGGTCGCAATAATCAGATACATCTAGGCGCGGTTTCATCTTTCAACGGAGTTCCCGACTCGCAAATCAGGGCGCTTGTTCCAGAAAAAGGAACAGGCATCTCGGGGCAGCAGAATGCGGATTTCCTCGCGGTAGGCGATGCTGCGACACCTTGGACGAACAACAGCGATCTGTTTTTCTGGCCGCAAGACGCGATTGTAGGAGCGACCAGTCCATATAGCAGTTACGTGGTTCCAGACGCCTCCTCTCTATCAGGGAACGACTTTGTGTTTTCTTCCGGGCAGGCGTTTCAAAACTGGTCGCAATTTGAGACCTACCCAACCACTCCTGATGAGTACGGCTACGCTGTGATTGGCACGAACGTTCCCGCGACTCAGGTCACGCTATACTTCACGGCAAAGTGCGCGAGTTCGACTACATTCAACTTCGATCTGATTGCTCAGAACGGGAGCGGCAACACGACTGTCGGCTCACTCTCCGGCGCGTCCTGTACGACTTCATTTGCGAACTATTCACTGACGGCTGATCTTTCGACCTCGACGACGAAATGGCTCGTGTTCAATAACCCCTCCGGCGCCACTTACAACGTGCAGTGGATAGCGATAAGGCCCTTTCAGCACGACTACAACGGCCAGCAGCCGGTGTTGAGTTCAACGCCGATCGGCACTACGGGCGGCGGTACCGCGGTTCCGACAGGGCCAGCTACCTCCACTTCCGGCGACTTAGTTACTTACATCGGAATTTCAGGCCAGGAACAAGATAGCGGCGTAGCGCTTTCAAGCCTGACTGCAAAGGCCGGCACAAGCCCCTGCCCGACTGGGCAATACGAGACAGGGGACACGACCGGCGGTCCAGCGTGCGCACAGGTGGCGTACACGCAGATTTCGGGCGCACCTTCGGGGATAGCACCGAGTGGCGCGGCCGGCGGCGATCTTGGGGGGAGCTATCCAAACCCAGCGGTTACCAAGGTCAACGGCGGAACAGTACCTGCTTCGGCGGCTGCAAACTGCACGAATTCGAGCAGTCAGATTGTGGCGTGCTCGGTATCGGGTAGCGGCAGCGTGGTGCTGGCGACGAGCCCGACGCTGAGCGGAACTACGCTGGGCGGCGCGACAACCATGCAAGGCAACGTAACGCACGTCAACGGAGCGAATGCAAGCCAGACGGTGGCGATCCAGCCTGGATCGAGCGCGGACTATGCCGGCATTGTGCAGTTCAACAACTATTCGGGCGCGGCAAAGTGGCAGGTACAAAAGGACGCAAACAACTACTTGCGCGTGACCGATGCCGCGAACTCCCTGGACCGGGTGATTCTGCCGGCGAACGCGAACACGACGATCAATGCCGGAGCCGGCGCGAACGCGGTGGTGATCAACAATACGAGCGGATCGGGAACGGGCGGGTTGATTGTGTATGAAGGCGGCTCGAATTATTCGACTGCGGCGCTGCAAGTGTCGGGCAGCGGGAACACGACGGCGACAGGCTACCTGCAAGGCAAATTCATGATGGGGACGGGGACGATGGGCGTGGCGGCAGGCGCGGCGGCGGGATCGAGTCCGACGATTGCATGCGCGACGAGCCACACTTGCGACGGCGTGAGCGGAACTGTGACGCTGACGACAGGAACCAGCCCGACGACGGGAACGCTGGCAACGTTGAGCTTCCCGAACACACACACAAACCAGGCCAACTGCATGGTGACGACGCTGAGCGTGACGGCGATGATCACCAGCAACACCTGGACGGAGAGCACGACGGCGATCACGATCACGGCGAATGCCGCGCTGACGGCGTCAACGGCGTACACGATCAAGTACTGGTGCGGGGGGTACTAGAAAGGCAGCGGAGTTAGCGGGGTTAGCGGGGTCAAGAAAGGCAACCGCAGATCCCTCGACTTCGTCCCGGCAAGCCGGGACTTTGCTCGGGATGACATGCGCTTCTCGATTGCATGAGTGCTTGGGGCGCCCACAAAAGAACACAAATTAATAGATCGAGATAGGAGGTGCGGCCTGGGGCGGGCTGCGCCTTCGCTTGGCGCGCGACCTGGGCAGTCGCGCGCCAAGCCTGCGATGGAGTGCGCAAAATTGCCGGGTTTGCGCAGCGGGAGGGATGAGTGGGGGCAGCAGCGGACAGGGCGTGCGAGGCTGAGGCTGGATATTTTAAGTCGCGATTGGCGAAACAGGACAGACAAGAGTTGGAGAATCTCGGGAAGACTCTGGACACGCGGCCGTGGTTCCTGAATGGGCAAACGGCGTTGATGGCTAGTGCGGAAGAGCTGCTGGTCGTGCGGTCGCGCAGCGGAAGGCCGGTCAAGCTGAAGGTGAACGCGGTGCAAGAGGAGTTTGAGCGGCGATGCGGCCAGCGGAATATCGTGCTGAAGGCGCGGCAGCTGGGGATGACGACGTGGGTTGCGGCGCGATTTTTTCTGAAGACGATTACGCAGCCGGGAACGCTGACGTTGGAAGTGGCGCATACGCAAGAGGCGGCGGAGGAGATTTTCCGGATTGTGCACAGGTTTGTGGATTGGCTGCCTGAGCCGATGCGCACTGGGCCGCTGAGGACGGGGCAGTCGAATGTGCGACAGATTGTGTTTCCGAAGATGGATGCGGAGTATCGCGTGGTGAGCGCTGCGGACCGGAATGCGGGGCGTGGATTGACGGTGCAGAACCTGCATTGCAGCGAACTGGCGCGATGGCCCGGCGATGCTGCGGAGACTCTGGCGGGATTGCGCGCGGCGATGGCGCCGGATGCGGAGATGGTGCTGGAGTCAACGCCACTGGGAGTGGGAGGGTGCTTCCACGAGGAGTGGCTGAAGGCCGATGAGACAGGGATGGTGCGGCACTTTTTTCCGTGGTGGATGGAGGAGCGGTACCGCGCGAGGGCCGTGGCCGAGGCGAGCCTGACGGAGGAAGAGCGCGGGTTGATCCAGGAGCACAAGCTCGATCTAAAACAGATCGGGTACCGGAGACAGATTCGCGCGGATTTTCGCGGGATGGCGCGGCAGGAGTATGCGGAGGATGCAGAGAGCTGCTTTTTGACGAGCGGCGAAAGCGTGTTTGAGCTGGCCGCGGTGGAGGCGCGGATGAAGACGGCTCCGGAGCCGGTGGAGCGGCGAAAGAATGGAGAGCTGGAGATCTGGCTACCGCCGGTGAAAGGCAGAGAGTATTTGGTGGCGGTGGATCCAGCGGGAGGCGGGAACGAAGGCGACTACTCCGCCGCGCAAGTGCTGGAGATGGAGACCGGCTTGCAGTGCGCGGAGTTTGCGGGGCACATGGGTGGGCTGGAACTGGCGCAGTCTGTGACCGAGTTGGCGACCGAATACAACGGCGCGTGGCTGGTGGTGGAGCGGAATAATCATGGGTCGGGCGTGCTGGCGCTGGCGGAGACGGCGTGCAAATACGGGCGAATTTATCGGCAAAGCGGGCAGGCGGGTTGGCTGACGACGAGCGTGAGCCGGCCGGCGATGCTGGGACAACTGAATGCAGCGCTGGTGGAGGAGCCGGATCGGTTCCAGAGCCGAAGGCTGCTGGGTGAGTGCCGGAGCTTTGTACGGCAGGCGAATGGGAGCAGCGGTGCGCTGGCGGGGACACACGACGACCGGGTGATGGCCATGGCCATGGGGCTGGCGGCGAGGGCGGAGCTGGTGGGAAAAAGGCAGCGGGGTTAGCGGAGTTGGCGGGGTTAGCGGAGTTGGAACGAGTTTGCATTCCTCCGGTCACTAAATGCGAGGGGCGGGGGAACTGGCAGTAGTCGAAGATCGTGGTATCCCAGGTGCCCAAATGCGAGGCACCTGGGGCACCCGGCAGTTGAGCTTGGGCATTAAGACGTTGCAGGAAAGCTAAAAGCTAGAAGCTAAAGGCTGATGACCGCATTTCAAAGTTCCCTGCCCCGGAATTGCGAAAGCGGGCGAATCGCCCTACAATATGGAGAGAGACGAATTGCAGGAAAGGCGAGTATTTCTAGCGATGCCGAAGGAAAAGATTCACCCCAATTACGCCGCAGTGCGAGTGATGTGCGCCTGCGGAAGCAACTTTGAGACGCGGTCGACCCACAAGGGCGACATTCACGTGGAAATCTGCTCGGTTTGCCACCCGTTCTTTACGGGCAAACAGAGGCTGGTGGATACGGCGGGACGTGTAGAGCGGTTCCGGCGGAAGTACGCGAAGAGCGACAAGGCGATTGCGGCGGCGAAGTAAGCCGAGAATCCACGGTCTCAAAATCGAGACCGTGGGCACCCACAGGATGGGACGAGCCTCCGCCACGGCGGGGGCTTTTTCTTGGAAGAAGCTTTTAGATGTCAGCTTTCAGCCGAGGCTCTCGAAAACAAATGCAGGTCCTTCGACTTCGTCCCGGCGGACCGGGACTTCGCTCAGGATGACAACGCATTTTTGACGCGAAGATTAGAGACAGCGAACAAAAGCACCGGCGGATGGTTGCCATGGCAGGACGCGGATTCACGGTAAACAAGGACTGGGACAATCCAGTGGAGCACGCGATGCCCGCGGAGGCGAGGGTACCGGCGGAGGTGCGGCTGGGCGCGGTAGTGGTGCGACCGGCGACGGTGCTGGCGCCGATGGCCGGCGTGACCGACACGGTGTTCCGGAGATTCATCAGGCATGCGAGTTTGTTTCGTACCGCGGATGTCAATTCGAATGCCAACCTGGCCTCCCAGGTCCCCAAATGCGAGGGACCTGGGGCACCCGCGTTTACCAGAGACCAGAGAGCAAAGAGCAGAGAACAAGAAATAGAGAGCCGAGAACGGAGAGCAGAGAAGGAGGGCGTTGAGACCGCGATCTCGAATGTGGAGTCGGGGTGCGGGCTGATTATGACCGAATTCACGTCGGCGGATGGGCTGGCGCGGATGCGGGAGACGAAGCGGCGGCGCTATCTGACTTTTTATGACGATGAGCATCCGATCGGAGCGCAACTGTTCGGATCGAACGCGGAGACACTGGCAGAGGCCGCGCGGATTGTTGAGGAGACGGGCTTCGACACGGTCGACTTGAATCTTGGCTGCCCGGCAAAGCGCGTGGTGGGTTGCAACGGTGGGTCGGGGCTCTTGCGCGATCTGCCGAAGATCGGCGAAATCTTCAAGGCGATTCGCAAAGCGGTGACGATTCCCTTCACCGTAAAGTTCCGCATGGGCTGGAACGACTCGCAGATTGTGTGTGTGGAGCTGGCGCGGATGGCCGAGGCCGAGGGGCTGAACGGACTTGCGCTGCATGCGCGGACGCGCGAGCAAGGCTACAGCGGGCAGGCGCAGTGGCAATGGATTGCCGCGGTGAAGCAGGCGGTAAAGATTCCGGTGATAGGCAACGGCGACGTGCGCACGCCGGAGGACGCTGCGGCGATGGTGGCCGAGACGGGCTGCGACGCGGTGATGATCGGGCGGGCGGCGCCGGCGAATCCGTGGATCTTCCGGCAGATTGCGCAGTACGCGGCGACGGGCAGCTACGAGCGGGCAACGAATGTCGATCGTTACAGAATGATCCGAGCGTATTTCGAAATGCTGCTGGCGGAGACCGAGGCGACGAAAGATCTTCCGCGCGATGCGAGGATGGGCGACCCGGAGGGCAAGATGAAGCAGTTTGCAACCTGGTTTACGCATGGCGTGCCGGGCGGGGCAAAGCTGCGCGCGGCGATTTATCACGCACGGACGGGACTCGGTGTGCTGGGCGAAGTAGAACGGTTCTTTGTGCCGATGATTGAGGCGGGCGATACGGCCGAGCCGGAGGAGATTGAAGCTCAGATGTTTCCGGATGGCGCACTGGTGTGCGACTAAATCAGCGGGGCTAGCGGAGTTGGCGGCGCTAGCGGAGTCAGAACGCCGTAGCGAAGCTAGGACGGGCACGCGTTTTCGCGATATGTTGAGAGAGAGAAAAGCAACCGCAGATCCTTCGCTCCGCTCAGGATGACATTGTGGGGTAAGTGAAAAGACTTTTCTAGGTGAGGGCCAGATACTCGTGCACAAGGCGCACGACCATGGAGCCCTCGCCGACTGCTGAAGCAACGCGGTTCATCGCATTCGCGCGGAGGTCCCCGGCGGCGAAGACTCCGGGGACGCTGGTTTCGAGAATGAGCGGTTCACGCTGTTCCTTCCAAATGCGCGCGTAGCCTTCAGCAGCCATCAGGTCGCGGCCCGTGAGCACAAAACCCTTGTCATCGCAGAGAATTTCAGGCGGAAGCCAGTCGTTGCGCGGACGCGTACCGATGAAGATGAAGAGCGCGTCAGCGGGATGCGAAGCGGTCGATCCGTCGACGAGGGATTTGAAGACAACACTCTCCACGTGGCCTTCGCCTTCAACCTTTTCAATTTCGGTTTGAGGGCGCAGGTGGATGTTGGGAGTTTTCTCGATCTGCTCGATGAGATATTGCGACATGGTGTCGCGCAGACTGTCGCGGCGAATGACGATATCGACTTCCGATGCGTAGCGGGCGAGATAGATTGCACCCTGGCCGGCCGAGTTTCCGCCGCCAACAACAGTCACATGACGATCGCGAAAAGCCGCGGCCTCAGTGGTGGCAGCGCCGTAATACACGCCGCCGCCCGTGTGCTCTTTGATGCCGGGCGCGGGATGCTCGCGATAGGACATGCCAGTGCAAGCGAGCAAAGCGCGCGTGACAATCTTGCGGCCGTCGCTGAGTGAAAGGGACTTGTAGCCGCCGTCGATTGAGACGCCGGTGACTTCAAGCGGAGCGAGGAACTCGGCACCGAGGCGCTGCGCCTGAGTGATAGCGCGGCGCGTGAGTTCGCTGCCGCTGACGCCGGCAGGAAATCCAAGATAGTTTTCGATGCGCGAACTTGAGCCGGCCTGACCGCCGGGAGCATGGCGGTCGAGCAAAAGCGTACGCAGGCCTTCAGATGCGCCGTAGACAGCGGCGGCAAGTCCGGCGGGGCCAGCGCCGACGATCGCGAGATCGTAGACGTCGAAGGCCGCGATGAGCGGTTTACCGAGACGCTCGGCGACATCGCGCGGAGCGGGGTTGCGCAGGACCGGCGAGCCGTCGTCAAAGAACAGCGCGGGAAGCTCTTCGTTGGTGACTCCGGCCGCGTCGAGCAGCGCGCGAGCGTCGGCGTCGCGCGAGACATCGAGCCAGCGATAGGGAATGAGATTGCTGGCGAGGTAATCCTTGATGGCGTGGGATTGGGGAGACCACTGGAAGCCGACGAGCCTGAGGCCCTTGGCTTCAGGCAGATATTCGGCCTGCCAGTCATCGAGGAGATCGTCGACGACAGGAAAGAGGCGTTCCTCGGGCGGCTGCCAGGGCTTGGAGAGATAGTGATCGAGGTGCGCCTCGTTGATGGCTTTGACGGCAGCATCAATATCGGAGTACGCCGTGAGCAGAACGCGGCGCGCCAGCGGATAAATGGAGCGAGACTGGGCGAGCACTTCGCTGCCCATCATGCCCGGCATACGCTGATCGCAGATGAGCATGGCGAGGGAATCGCCGCGGGCTTTGAGCTCGCGGATTGCGGTGAGCGCCTCCTCGCCCGAAGATGCGCTGATGACGGCGTAGGTCTCGCGATAGCGCGAGCGGAGGTCACGGCGAACGGCGGCGAGAACCTGTGGATCGTCGTCCACGATGAACAGGACCGGCTTGTTCATTTCGCAGGCGCCGTGCTTTCAGGATCGGCGATGGGGAGGGCGACGCGGAATTCCGTGCAGCCGGGCCTGGAGTCGACTTCAATGTTGCCGTCGTTGTGTTGAACGAGGCGGCGGACAATGTCGAGGCCTAAACCGGTTCCCTGCCCCATGGGCTTGGTGGTGAAGAAGGGATCGAAGATGCGCGAAAGGATCTGCGATGGAATGCCGGGGCCGTTGTCGACGATGCGCACGACGACACGCTGGCCTTCGCGCTGGGCGTTGACCTCTAACCTCCCGCCGTTCTGAATCGCATCCAGCGCATTATCGATGAGGTTTCCCCAAACCTGATTGAGCTCACCGGCAAAACCGCGCACCAGAGGCAGGCCTGGTTCGAGCTCGATGGCGACTTCGGCCGATTTTTGACGCGCCTTGGCTCGCATCACGACCACGGTGTTGCTGAGATTTGGCCGAAGATCAACTGGCTCGGCGACCATGGCCTGATCCATGTGCGTGAATCCCTTGATGGCCATGACGAGGCCGGAGATGCGCATGGCGGCTTCCTGAATTTCGGAGGCCAGGCCGCGCACGGCACAGCCCGCGGCGGCCCAGCGAATGACGGCATCGAGAGCCGGGCCTTCTACAGTGGCTGCAAGTTGATCGAGAGCATCGAATGTGACGGGAGTGTCGGCAAGAATGTCGGAATTGGCTGTGACGAGCCCATGATCCGACAGCCAGTCGGCAATGGCCTCTTCGCGCTCAGCCTGCTGAAGCGGCGAGCGGACGCCCTGCGGCGCGCGGGCCAGGCAGGCGTTGCGAATTTGATCGACGGCGGCGAGCTGCTCATCGCCAAGGCGCGCTGTGCCGAGAGCCAGAGTCGCCGATTCCGCTTCTTCCAGCTTGTCACTGAGCGACGCAGTGCTGCGTTCGATCGCGGATGCGGGATTGTTGAGCTCGTGGGCAAGACCGGCGGAGAGTTTGCCAAGCGAGATCATTTTCTCGTTTTGCAGATCGCTCGAAGTGAAGAGGCGCGCGCGATCGAGCATGATGTGGACAAGGATGGCTGTGACCGCGTAGCACTCGCGCGTGAGTTCGCGGAGTTCGTCGCGGTGAATGGCGAGTATTTCAGTGGGCTCCTCGGCGACGGCGTCGCCCGGGGCTGAGGCCATTCGCGAGAAAGGAAGAATGCCGCTGATATCTCCGGCACGCCAGTCAATGACTTTCTGGGGGCCGGAGCCGCGGTCGACGGAGAGCGACACGTGGCCCGACAAGATGATGTAGAGGCCTTCGACCGCGACGGCTTTGTGGGAAAGGATCTTACCGGGAACGAGGGTGTGAAGCGTGCCGTGCGCAGCCAGCCAGGCAAGCTCCTCCCGCGGCGCTGTAGCGAGCGTCTTGTGCTCAGCAAGGCGGTCAATCAGGTCCACAAAGCAGCTCCATTGCGGTGAGGTTGGCGAACGAGTTAATTGGAGGGGAGGAAACGTCAGGATTCAAGGTAGCAGAACGCAGCTTCAAGCTTCTAGCCTCCAGCTGCCGGCTCTAAGCCTTGTAAGCAGCCCCGCGCGGAATTTCCACATAAGGGCCGGTGAAGTGCACCGAGACGCAGCAAGGGCTGGGTGCGCTAGGCTGGAAATCGAGATGACAGGTTGCGAGATTTGCGGAGGAACGGGGCTGATCCGGTTGTTGGATGGGGCCGGGAATTGGGTAAGCCGCAGGTGCGAGTGCCAGGAAGCACAACGAGAGCTGCTGCGGCTCCAAACCGCCCGGATTCCCAAGAACTATCAGAACTGCACGCTAGACACGTTTTCGATTGACTTTAACGGAGCGAGCCCCTTGCTCGGGAAGGCGCTTAAGTACGCTCGAAAGTTTGTTGAGGCGTATCCTGTCGATACCGGCGGCAAGGGACTTCTAATTGTTGGCTCTAACGGCGTTGGAAAAACCCATCTGGCCGTCGGAGTCTTGCAGAGGCTCATCAGAGAGCGCGGAGTTATGGGGCTTTTTTGTGATTACCGCGGGCTTTTGAAGAGTATCCAGAACAGCTACAACTCCCAAGTTCAAGCCACCGAGCTTGACGTGTTAGCGCCGATGGTCAACGCAGAAGTTTTGGTTATTGACGACCTTGGGGCTCAAAAGCCAAGCGACTGGGCTTCCGATACGGTCGCCTACATCCTAAACTCGCGATACAACGAGAGTCTGTCGACGATCATTACGACGAATTTCGCAGATCTGCCTGCGGCAAGCGGCGAGCTTACGGATGCGCAAAGGGCGGCCCGTCATCAGACTCTCGGCGATCGAATAGGTGACAGCATGCTGTCTCGTCTGGCAGAGATGTGCATCAAGATCGAGTTGGGTGGCGGCGATTTCCGCCAAACAGTCAAGCGAGCCACGTTCGTGTGAGAAGACAACCGTCAGCTCTCAGCCCTTAGCTATCACCTCGCGCTAGCCAGGCAGGAAGCATTGCCACGACGTGCTCGAGCGCGGGCGGACGCAGGCGCATCGCGCGGAGACGGGGTTCTAGACCAAAAGAATGCTGGCGAGAATCAGGAGCATGGCTGCGATGGTGAGGCCCTGGTAGGCCCGCTCTGCGGCTGGCTTGGATTGAGGAAAAGTGGCGGAAGAGGATAGCGGCGAACTGATTGCCTGATTCGGGGAGGGCTGCATTGGGGGGCCTGCCTTTCAAATGCCTTTCACATTGAATTACGGTCCGATCACGTTGCTGGTTTCCTTCTTCCTCGTTCTTTTGGGGGCTTGGTCTTTTTTCTTCAATCTCGATGTCCCCGATTTGCGAAGCTTCCTGAGACTCGGCGGCTTCGATCCTCCTGCCTTCGAGTCCCTTCTGCTCAGATGCTCCTTAGACGCGCGAAACGTGCATCGGATGCAAACAAGAATGGCGGTCCAGATGAGCGGATCGGGTTCCTGCAGAAGTGACATGGGGGAAGCCTGCCGGTGAGCGCTCTGAAGGCTGCGAGAGCCACGAGGCCAATCGAATCGGGTGTACAATCGCGCTCGTGAGCACAGGACCACAGTTGATTCGTCCGCAAGAGGCACAGGAGCGCAACTGGCTGCCCATGGTCGTGGCCGCGTTGATCGTGCTGACCGTAGCCATTGGACTGGTGCTGTTTTACGAACATGGAAAGAGCGCTCCGGCGGTGACACCGATCTCGGCGGCGCTCGATCCCTACGCAGGGAATTTAACGATCAGCAATCTCCACATGAGCGAGTCAGCAAACCTGGCGGGCGGCAAGGTGACCTACCTCGACGGGTCGATCGCTAACGCAGGCAGCCGGACGATAAGCGGGATCACGGTGCAGGTGTTGTTCCGCGATCCGGCGCACGAGGTGGCGCAGAACGAAACCCAGGCGCTGAACCTGATTCGCACGCGTGAGCCGTATGTAGATGTGGAGCCGGTATCGGCTGCGCCGCTGAAACCGGGCGACAGCGCCGACTTCAGGCTGATCTTCGACACGATCGCCCAGGATTGGGACGGCGCTTTCCCTGAGATCCGAATCATCCATGTCGATCTGAAGTAGGCCCGCCCTTCGCAATAGAGTAGAAACTACGCGAAGATGCAAAAATTACCCGCAAACAAGGGTTTACAGGTCGCGAATCGGCCCATTTTCCGGCGGACGTCGAAAATCCTAAAATCCCTATTTTCAAATAGATAGCTGATTTCCAAGCCAGGCCCCAACTTTGGCAGCGATCTTGCTTTTATCGTGGCGAGCGGACAGCAGCGCTCAAATGCCGCGGAGTGATTTGAAGCCGCGAGCCAAAAAGGGGTTCAACCCATGAAAACATCTGCGAGTGAAGTGAAACTATTCCCCCGTCGACTGGCCGTACTTGCGTTGGCATCTGCAATTGCACTTCCTATTTGGGCTCAGGACCAAATCAACACTGGAACGTCGTCTGGGGTTTCGAACCAGACCACCACGACCTCTACCTCGGCACCGCAGGCTCAGCCCTCCCCCATGCCCGCGGCCGAACAACCCTTGGCCCCCGCAAAGGAGGGGTTCTGGGGCCGCATCTACCCCTTTGCCCGCAAGAAGTGGGTGAAACGGCAGATCGATCCGATCAACGACCGTTTGAGCGAACTGGATGAAGTGAACGCCAAGAATGCTGCGTACATCAAGGACGTGGATGAACGAGCGCAGGCGGGCATCCGGAAGGCTCAAGGCGCGGCCGATGCAGCGAACCAATTGGCGATGGCCGCCAACACTGAGGCGGAGAACGCCAACGGCGCCGCTCAAAATGCATCGAATCACGTGAACCAGATCAACACAACGGTGAACGGCCTGGATCAGTATCACCAGGCGACGGATCTTGTCATCAAGTTCCGCGGCTCAAGCCCGGTGCTGACTTCGGACTCGAAAGCAGCGCTGGATCAACTGGCCTCGAGCCTGACCGGGCACGAAGGCTACATTCTGGAATTGGAAGCGCACTCGCCGCTGGCGGGCAGCGCAGGCATACAAAGTTCCGAGCGCCTGTCGGAAGCAGTCAAGCGCTACCTTGTAACGGAACATCAGATTCCCGTCTACCGCATGCACTCTGTGGCTCTGGGCAACGAAACAGAGATGGCCTCAACCGCAACCGGCGATGAAAATCAAAGACCGGAGCGGGTACGGTTCAGCAGTGTGCATCTGAGTGTGATGGAAAACAGTTTGGCGGCCCAAGCAGCAGCGTCACCCCAAAGCGCTCCTGCCCCAGGAGGCGCGGAGCAGCCGTAATAAGCGGCCAACTCCTCCCCCGAGGCTCTGCACTCGCGCCAACGGCCACCCCGCCGTAGGCCGCCAAAAAAGCTCTCGCAACGCGAGAGAACCAAGGCAACTTGGCCCCCGTGAACACGGGGGCCGTTTTTTTTGCGTTCTTTACCCTTCCCTGGTTAGCCCCATCATTTCTTAGCCCTCTTTTGCTCGTCCCCCTGGCGCGCCTTAGGCCCCGCTCGGCCATAATGTTCTAATATTTGTTATAATGATGCTAACGGAGGCGGAGATGATCAAGCTCAAGGTGACGACGATTGGCAGTTCGGCGGGGATCGTGTTGCCCAAGGAAGCGCTGGCGCTGCTGAAAGTAGCCAAAGGGGACTCGGTATTCCTTACGGAATCTCCCGACGGCCTCCGCATCACGCCGTACAGCGTTGAATTCGAGGAGCAGATGGCCTTGGCGCGCAGGTTTATGCGTGAGCGGCGTGATGTTCTGAGGGAGCTCGCAAAGTGAGCCAGAAAGAGTGGCGCTGGGTTTCAGTCGATGTGGTCCTGGCAATTCATGACGAGCAGCTCGCTGAGCACGGTGGGATGAACGGGTTGCGCGAAGAGTCCTTGCTACTTTCGGCCCTCGCTCGTCCACAGAATCTTGCGGCGTATGGGGCTCCGGATTTAGCCGATCTTGCTGCCTCATATGCCGTGGGCATTGCACGCAATCACGCGTTCATTGATGGAAACAAGCGCACGGCCCTCGTTGTGGCGGCCGGCGTGTTTTTGCCGCTGAATGGCTACAAACTGACCGCGAGCGATGGGGAAACAGTGAGGGTGATGCTGGCCGTTGCGGACGGAACGATGCAGGAGGAAGAGCTAGCAACGTGGTTTCGCGCTCACGCTATGCTGTTACGACCCGAGTGACACTTTCCCCTTTGCATTTGGCGCAAGTTCACCGCGCTACAATGCTCCCATCGCATGCACGGAGGCATTAATGGAAAAGTTGACGCGCAGAATTCTTTTTCTGGCTTTGGTTGGGACCTTTGCCGCGATGAGCGCCGGGCAGCTTCGGGCGCAGGGAGCGCCGGCGCAGTCGAGTGAAGGAGCGCCGTACACGATCGAGTATTACTACAAGTGCCAGTGGGGGCATCAGCAGGAGTTTCTCGATCTGTTCCTGAAGAATCATTGGCCGCTACTCAAGAAGATCGAGTCCACGGGGCGGATCGTGTCGCTGAAGATCGAGTCGCCGGCGTACCACACGACCGAGGACGGGCGCTGGGACTATCGCGTGACGATCGTGTACAAGAACTCGACGGTGGCGACGAGCTCGAACCCGGATGAAGATGCGTTTATCAAAGCGCTTTGGCCGGATCAGGACACGTACAAGAAAGAAGAGCAGCGGCGGTTCGAGATTCTGCTCGGGCACTGGGATTTGCCGGTGACGGATGTGACGCCGCAGTAACAGAGTTCAGAGAACAGAGATCAATGGCTGCGGGTCATAGGTCGTCACGGGCGCGCCACTGCCGGACGAGGTCGGCGGCGGCTTCGGGCCATTCGGGAAATTCAAACTGAAATCCGGACTGAAGCAGGCGACCGGGAACGACGCGGCGGCTTTTTAGAACCAGCTCAGGCTCGGTGCGCAAGAAAAACATGCCGATGGCCATGAGGAACGCCGGAGCAGGCAGGCCGTTGGGCATCTCCCATGCTTCGCGCAGATCGGCCATGAACTCGCGGTTTGGAAGCGGGTTTGGCGCGGCGAGATTGACGGGCCCGTCGAGCTCTTCATGCTCGATGAGGAATTCGATGGCGCGGGCGAAATCGGACTCGTGAATCCAGGAAACATATTGGCGACCGTTGCCTTGCGTTCCACCAAGGCCGGTTCGGACCAGACGAGAGAGCACGGAGAAAACGCTGCCTGGGGTCGGGCTGAAGACGAGCGAGGTGCGCAAGGCAATCTTGCGGGTGCCAGGCGTTTCAGTCGAAAAAAATACGGCCTCCCAATCCTTAACAAGCTGCACGGTCCAGTTCCACTTTGCGGGGGCGTGGCGGCGGCGCGAGATCCACTCATTGCCGCCCAGCTCGCCCGTGCCTTCGTCCATATCGAGGTCGAGCGAGTGCCGATAGATGGTGGCCGACGAAGCGTTCATCCAGAGACGCGGCGGATTAGCCAGGGTAGCGAAGGCGCGGTGCAGAAGGCGCGTGGTGCCAATGCGCGAGTCGTACAGCTCACGGCGGTTGCGGGCGGTGTAGCGGCAATTCACGCTGCGGCCGGAGAGATGGATGCAGACGTCGGCATCTTCGAGCGTCTCAACCCAGGGGCCGAGCTCGCTTCCGCTCCAATAGACCGTTTGCCAGGGCGCGGAGTACGGGCCGCGGGTGAGGATGGTAACGTGATGACCGCGCTCCTGAAGGAAGCGCGCCAACATGCGGCCCACCTGACCGCTGCCGCCGGGCAGAACGATGCGCAAGGGGCGAGCAGTCAGTGCCGCTGAGTTGCCCATTTCACCAGCCTAACGCGCCGGCGGGCGTTTGAAGGGCTTACTGCCGTGGCGGGAGCGGGTAGGCTTGAGCGAAGCGCCGCTCGCGATGAGCGCGGACCTCGTGGACGATGACAAAGACGATGAAGAAAATGATCAGCAGCGGGCCGAAGAGGATCCAAGGCGAGAGCTCAACGTGGTCCTGGCCGATGGAGACGGTGGCTGGGCTGTGCACTGTGCCGAAGACGGCGACCAGATCCTGATTCACCCTGACGTTTTCGCCTAGCCGAACGGAGCCGAATATCGAGACGAGGTCGCCACCGATGGCGGAGTTATCGGCCGCGGTGACGCTGCCGAAGAAGTTGACGACATCCTGGTGGGCCTGGCCATCAAGGCGCACGTTCCCGAAGAAGACGACAATGTCGCCTCTCACGTCGCCGTGGGCGTTGACGTTACAGAAAAAACAGACGGCGTCATCCACGGGCGCGTCAGGGGTGACTTCAATGTTGTTGAAGAACTGAACCGCGTCGTTCTCGGCACGTGCGGAGGAAGCGGTGAGCGCCAGGGCGGCGCCGAAGAGGCAAAGGGCGAGAAATCTTTTCTGCATAGGTGTGCGATCCTCGCTACAAGCCAATATACGCTGAAGGGAGCGTGAAAGTTCCCACAGAATCCGCATGGCCTAAGTCGCTTTTTTTGAAATGCTTACACTCAGAGCCTCGGTCCACTCGGCAGCGGACGATACGAGGACATCGGGCGGACTGTCCATCAAATTCTGCGGTCCGAAGCCAAATGCGCAGCCGACGGACCAGGCTCCGGCATTACGAGCGGTCTCGACGTCAACTTTGCTGTCGCCGATCATTACTGTTTGCTCCGGCGTTGCGCCAGTCTCCTGCATGAGCGAGCGGAGGCCAAGCGGATCAGGTTTCTTGAGAGGGAAGCTGTCGCCGCCGTAGATATGGAGGAAGTAGCCGGCGAGGCCGAGCCCCTCGCAAATGCCGCGCGCCGGGCGCACGGGCTTGTTGGTGAGGACGGCCATGATTCTCTGCGGGCCACCAGGAGCGTCGTGCAGCTCGTGGAGAGCCTTGAGCGCTTCGAGAACGCCCTCGTAGGCATAAGTAAAATCCAACTTGTGCTCGCGGTAATACTGGAGAAAAAATGCGTAGGCCCTGGCGAAGAGATCCTCATTCACATCGCGGATGGCGATGTTGGCGGCCATGGCCAGCGAACGGCGCATGAGCATGGGCGCGCCGTTGCCGACGAAACCAGCGATCGCGGGGTCGGGGAGATGGGCAAGATTGAATTCCCGCAAAGTTGCATTCACGCTGTTGCAGAGATCCTGCGCGGAGTCGATCAGCGTGCCGTCGAGATCGAAAACGAGCAGCTTAAGATGCTCGACCGGAATAGGGCGAAAGACGCGAATCATCCTATTTTTTAGTGTAACGGGGCCGCCGCGAGCAGCCAGCGGCCCAATTGTCATTCTCTGAAAAAAGTAATTTCGATTTGCGCCGTCAAATCTGCCGGAATTAAGGCAACATCTCTTGAAAGCGCATTCCGGAGCCGCAGGGACACAAGTCGTTGCGGCCGAGTTTTTCAATCAGCTCTTTGTCTTTCCGGACGATACGGATGCCTCGTCCGACTCTAGTTTCGGATGGGAAGCCTTTTCGGCGCTTACTGCTCCGCTCGAAAGGAGAGGGCTTCGTCTAGATATTTGGTGGCCATCGGGTTTCTCCTTGTTTGGGAATTATCTGATTTTACCATCGAACGGAATTTATGCAGGGAGCGTTGTTTACACTGAGCAGAGCACTGGAGAAAAGTTCCGCATGATGAGCAAACGCGCACGCATTCTTGTGGCGACGCTGATTCTAGCTATGGGGCTGAGTTCCCTTCCCGCGCAGCAAGCAACGAAACCTGTATTCAGCACCGACGCCGCGGCGGAGCGCATTCCCAATCTCCGCACGCTCAAAAAGGAGCTCCGGGCGTATCACGACTGCACGTGCACGTGCGGGTGCTATGCGCACGACATCGACAAGCAGGCCGATCGTGCCATTGTCTACTTGCGCCAGCGCGCCGCGCATCGCCGCCCCGCCGAAAAACTGGCGCTGATTCTCGACGTCGACGAAACGATGCTTTCGAATTACCAACAATTATTGGATGCCGATTTCGGGTACGTCCCAAGCGACTTCACCGCGTGGGTGGAGACGGCGAAGGCGCCGGCCATTTCCGGCACCTTGCGGCTTTACAAGGAGGCGCAGCGTCTGGGCGTAAGCATCTTCATCATCACTGGCCGCCCGGAGTCGCAGCGCGCCGCCACGGAACTGGATCTGCACCAGCAGGGCTACGATGGCTGGCAGCAGCTGGCGATGCGCCCTGACGTGCACGCCTCCGGGACCACCGGCCAATTCAAAGCTAGTGTTCGTGGACAGATTGCCGCCACGGGATACACGCTCGCGCTCAGCGTGGGCGACCAGTGGAGCGACTTGAAGGGCAAGCCGGAGGCGGAATTTTCAGTGAAGTATTCAGATCCGTTTGACATCATTCCCTAGCGCAGCTTTTCATCTTCCAAGCACGCGGCATCCCTGAGCGTTGTCATGCGGGATACTACCCCGTTAGTGTCATCTGCTGGAAAAGACTCATGTTGCGGTTCAATATGATTCAGGGCTAGAATCTACCCATCAGTTCTGGAAAGCAGAAATTTACTGCTGAAGCGTTGAGGTCTGATGACCATGCAAAGCAGCTTCCCTCACGGGTATCAATACGACCTGTTCATCAGCTACAGCAATGCTGACGTGAAGTGGGTGCAGCCGTTCTACGATGCGCTCAAAGAAGACCTGAATCGGTTGACAGAGCATGGTGTCTTCACGTTCTGGGACAAGGAAGGGCTGAAACCTGGGGACCAGTGGGACGATAAGCTTGTCCATGCATCGGCCAATTCGGCCGTTCTGGTTCCGGTCCTTACTCCCAGGTTTTTCGCCAGCGACTATTGCGCGAAGGAGCTGGAAAGCTTTCTCGGAGGATCGGGAGTCTCCGCTGACGCGGCGCATCGCAGCCGCATCTTTCCGGTCGAAGTTCTTTGCCCGGCTCCGGAGGGACACTTGGTCAGGGGCTGCCAGGCAAGGCGATTCTTCAGGGAGAACCGCATCGGTACCCCCCTCGAATTCACGCCCGGCGACAAGGAATTCAACGAAGCCCTCCGCGACCTGACATTCGCGATCGCCGCGGCTCTCCAGAATGTACCCCCAAAGAGTTCCGGACGCGCCGCGGTCTACCTGGCCGATAACTTTCTGGATCAGTCGAGGGTTTTGCGCAACTCTCTCAGCCACAAATACGAGGTTCTTCCGGCCATGCCGGCGCAGCTCATGGAGATGGATGCGGCCGAGCTTCAGAAGCATATTCAGGAGTCGCTCGCGCGGTGCTTTGTCAGCATCCATCCTTTAGACCGGAGACCAGCGGCAGACTACCTGGTGAAGACTCAGTTCGATCTGGCGCGCGAAAGCGGCAAGCCCCGCCTGGTTTGGACCTCAACCCAATCCGATGAGCTCACCAATCTAGCCAATGCAGGGTTCGAGTGGTTCGAATCGCAGTCAGACATCGAAGAGCGCATCCGGGTTCTCAATGCTCAACCTTACAAGTTTGAAGGCCAGAACGCCGGGTCGAATCCGACGATCTATTTCCTGTGTCCGGATAGCGCCAACCGCGACGAGGCCGAGCCGCTGCTCGACGTCCTCCAGCAACAGGGCGTCTGCACCTACATGTCGCCCTTGAGCGGTTCCGCCGACGAGGCCATGACCAAGCACGTGAAGGCGCTTGAAGAACTCGACGGCTGTCTCATCTACTACGGCAATACGGAACGGAGCTGGTTCGATACGGTGTTTCTCCGTCTCCGGCGCCATATCCAGGAGCGCCACCTGCGCAGTGCGGTCTACGTCGGGCCGCCGCCCGACGACTTTAAGCAGCGGGATCTCAAGCGTTTGCCCGTACAGGTGCTCGACAAGCCGCAGGCTGCGGCTGACTATTTTGGGGGTGAGCACACGTGAGTCAGCCTGCCCAAGGGCCTGACATCGGGCTGCATCACCCTGAGAAGCGAGACCAGCGCATCTCTGAAGACCGGGACGAGCACCTCCAGGACCCGCCCCACGCTGAATCCGCAGAATGTCCTTACCTGGCGCTGCGTTATTTTGAAGAACGCGACTCCTACCTCTTTTACGGCCGGGACGAGCATGTCAGGGAACTTCTTTCCAAGCTCGAACTCAACCGGTTTGTGGCTGTTCTGGGCTCCTCTGGCTGCGGCAAATCATCCCTGGTTCGCGCCGGCCTGCTTCCCGAGCTGAAGAGCGGAATG
The DNA here is from genome assembly GCA_963789425.1 of uncultured Acidobacteriaceae bacterium. Lineage (GTDB taxonomy): Bacteria > Acidobacteriota > Terriglobia > Terriglobales > Acidobacteriaceae > Telmatobacter. The sequence goes on from CAWBKM010000005.1 coordinate 221,952, forward strand.
ATTCCTGCCGCCGGCCATCGCTGGAAGGTCATCGAGTTCAGGCCCGGCAGATCTCCCATGCAGGAGCTGGGCGGAGCGTTGGAACGGGGACTGGGCATTCACGATGCCACGGAGACCATCGCCGAGGGTCCACTGGGCATCGCCCGTGCGGTGGATTCCGCCTCACTGGAAGCAGACACCAATGTTTTGATCATTGCCGACCAGTTCGAGGAGATTTTTTCCTACATTCGTGAAGAGAAGACTGTGGGCCGGGGCGCCGAGGCACAGGAAGAGGCACGGTCGCTGGTGCGCAGACTTCTGGATGCCGCGGCCGAGCCCAATCTGCGGATTTACGTGCTCATGGTGATGCGGTCAGATTACCTGGGCGACTGCGCGCAGTTTCCCGATCTTCCCGAGCGCATGAATGCCTCGCTCTATCTGGTGCCTCGCCTTCGCCGCGACCAGTTGCAGCGCGCCATCGACGCGCCGGTGGGAAGAGACATTGAGCCTGCGGTGGTGCAGCGGCTGCTGGGCGAGGTGGGAACCGATCCGGACCAGTTGCCGCGGCTGCAGCACCTGCTAAGCCGCATGTGGCGTGCCGCCGGGGGAGGACGAATCGCCTTATCGCATTACGCAGCCGCCGGCGGGTGGAAAAACGGCCTGGAACAGCACCTCGACCAAATCTACGAGGGCCTCTACGATGGCCTGGCTCCGGCGCAGCAGAAGGCCTGCAAGCCGGTATTCCAGCGGCTCACGGAGATGGACCGGGGCCGAGCGGTACGCCGCTGGGCAACTCGTGAACAGCTTGTGGCATTGTGCGGCGCGGAGGCGGAGGACGTGGTCAATCGCTTTCATCGGGAGGGATTCTTGCGTCTCTCCGGTCGCAATCAGGACACTTTTGACGTGATGCACGAGAGCGTCCTCCGCGGCTGGCCTCGGCTTGCGGAGTGGATGGAGGAGGAGAACCGTAACGTCGGCCGTCTGCGTGAGCTTGTCAGGGTGTCACATGAAGCGGGTTGGCGGCCCGGTATGACGCCGCCAGAAAAGACCGCGGTGCAAGGTATCGCCGGGCTGACCCTGAGAAATCTCATTGACTGGAGGAACCACTTCCATCCCACGGGTGTCTGGGCGAGCCGCTACATTGAAGCCGCTGAATTCGAAACCGCTCTCGACTTCCTGAACTGGTCAGAGGCGCGGGAGTTGGAACGGGAAAAGGCTGCAAGGGCAGCAAGGATTCGAACCTGGGCGTCCGTCACGGCTCTTCTTCTCGTCGCGCTCGGTGCCGCGATTTGGGGCTTTTACGAAAATCGTAGCCAGGCAATCAGGGAAGCAAGAGTATCCAAGTCTTTCGAGCTCGCGGCAGATTCATTGGTGCTACGTTCCACAGACCCAGAAAAGAGCATTTTGCTTGCTATGCAAGCTGTCAATGCTTCCCTGAACTACGATCTTCCCTCCATGCCGAGCGTGACGGCTCTGCATTCTGCGATCTTCACTTCCTTCTTGAGAAAGACCTTGCGCGGGCACGAGGATAACGTCAATTCCGTCGCCTACAGCCCTGACGGCAAACACCTGGCTACGGCGAGCGCAGACGGGACGGCGAAGGTGTGGGACGCCGAGACTGGCGGGGTGCTGATGACCTTGAGCGGGCACGGGGACGCGGTTAACTCCGTCGCCTTCAGCCCCGACGGCAAGCGCCTGGCTACAGGGAGCGACGACAAGACCGCGAAGATTTGGGACGCCCAAAGCGGCAAGGAGCTAATGACCCTGCGCGGGCACACGGACAAGGTCGAAGAAGTCGCCTTCAGCCCTGACGGCAGGCGCCTGGCTACTGGAAGCGACGACAAGACCGCGATGATCTGGGACGCCCAAACCGGCAAGGTGCTGACGACCCTGCGCGGGCACACGAGTGCGGTCAACTCCGTCGCCTTCAGCCCCGACGGCAAGCGCGTGGGTACGGGAAGCGACGACATGCTCGCCAAGATCTGGGACACCCAAACCGGCAAAGTGCTGGTGACCCTGCGCGGGCACGAGGGCCCGGTTAACGCAGTCGCCTTCAGTCCTGACGGCAAGCGCGTGGGTACCGGAAGCGACGACAAGCTCGCCAAGATCTGGGACACCCAAACCGGCAAACTGCTGATGACCCTGAGCGGGCACCAGGCCCCAGTCAACTCCGTCGCCTTCAACCCCGATGGCAGCCGCCTGGCCTCCGGTAGCAATGACCGAACGGCGGAGATCTGGGATGTTGAAACCGGCAAGGCGCCGACGATCCTGCGCGGGCATACGAATGCGGTCAGCTTCGTCGCCTTCAGCCCCGACGGCAGCCGCCTGGCTACGGCAAGCTACGACAAAACAGCGAAGATCTGGGATGCCTTGCCTGGAGGAACGGAGGCGATGACCCTGCGCGACGATGATTGGGTCACCTCTGTCGCCTTCAGCCCCGACGGCAAGCGCATGGCTACCGGAAGCGATGACAATACGGCGAAGATCTGGGACGCCACGACCGGCAAGTTACTGACGACCCTGAAAGGACACAAGAAGTGGGTCTTCTCAATTGCTTTCAGTCCCGACAGTAAGCGATTGGCTACGGCAAGCTACGACAAAACCGCGATGATCTGGGATGTTGAGACCGGCCAGCCGCTCTTGACACTGAGCGGACACACCGGTGAGGTCACCGCTGTCTCCTTCAGCCCTGACGGCAAGCGCCTGGCAACGGCGAGTGCTGACAAGACCGTGAGGATTTGGGACGCCGAGACTGGCAAGGAGTTGATGACCCTGGACGGACATGGGGCACGGGTCAGGTCCGTCACCTTCAGCCCCGACGGCAGGCGCCTGGCTATCGGAACCGGAAGCGATGACAAGACCGCAAAGATCTGGGATGTCCAAACCGGCAAGGTGCTGACGACCCTGCGCGGACACAAAAGTACGGTCTACTCCATCGCTTTCAGCCCTGACGGCAAGCGCCTGGCTACAGCCAGCGCCGACGGCACAGCAAAGGTCTGGGATGCAGAGACCGGCAAAGAGCTGATGACCCTGAGCGGGCACGACAGTACGATCTACTCCGTCGCCTTCAGCCCGAACGGCAAGCTAGTGGCTACCGGAAGCGATGACTATACCTCGAAGCTTTGGGATGCCGGGACCGGCAAGGAACTGATGACCTTGCGCGGGCACACGGGAGAAGTCCGCTCCGTCGCGTTCAGCATCGACGGCAAGCTCCTGGCCACGGCGAGCGCGGACAAGACCGTTCAGCTGTATTTTGTCGACACGCAAGATCTGCTCACATTCGCTCACTCGCGTGTGACTCGTCCCCTGACTGAGGACGAGTGCGAGCAGTACTTCGACTCTGGCACCTGCCCCAATCTCCCCTGAGGAAGCACCTTCAAGGGACAGGCATTCTGACATGCGCAGCACAGGTGATAGCGATTGCCGAGTTCACTTGTCTGGGCCCCGCTCTAGTGAACGCGAATGTTGCCGGATCCGGTGCTGATACGCACTTCGGGCCCGCCGCCGCCAATGGCGCCCTTCACGTGGTGGCGGTCCATCGTGCCATGCGAAACAATCTCACGGTCGCTGTGAACGCTGCCTGAGCCGGTCGAGGCATCCAGGATGAGCCCCGCATTATTTGTCCATAGCTCGACACTTCCAGAGCCTGTGTGGAGGCGCCAAGGAACCGCAGGCGTGCCGTCGATCTTAATGTTTCCCGAGCCGGTTCCGGCTTGCAGCCCGCCGTGCAGGTTCTTTAATTCAATCGACCCCGAGCCCGTACTGGCTTTCACGTCGCCGGGGCCGATCTGCTCGGCGTAGATATTACCCGAGCCGGTGCCGACGGTGAATCCGCCTTGGAGTCCGGTGGCATGAATCGATCCCGAGCCGGTGCTCAATTTCGCATCTGCGCCTACGCCCTCGTCGGTCACGTTGCCCGAGCCTGACCCGGCGTCCAGGTAGGCATCGGGCGGAGCCTGAATCTCATAATCGATGCTGATGTTGCCAAGACTGCGATGATCCCCACCGATGCGGACAATGTTGCCTGTCTGCTGGATGGGAGGATGCGCCGCAATCTGCTGCACCATGTCGTCGCTCGCGCCCCAGCCCGACTTGACGCGCGCGAAGATGTGGACGTGGCCTGCGGGACCAGAAGTGAGTTGAATGGATCCCGAGCCGGTGGAAACCGAGAGATCGAGTCGACCGGCCACCGTCAAGTCGCGCTCAAATGTCGCCTCGCTGGCGAGCGCCGGTACTGTTGCAACGGCCGCCAACGCCACCAATAAGGAAACTGCCGTGCACAAATGCCTCATCGCGATCCTCATTTTGACTCCTGAATCTTCTACGCGCCGGGCGGCCTTCCGGTTCCATAAAAAGACCTGGTGCGGAGCGCCTCTCCGGCTTGTTGCTTACCTTCCAATGCTATTCTCTGTGCGAGATGCACGAGCTCCTGCTCATTAAACCGGTCGCGGTGGCCATGCTGATTCTGGCCAACGCCTATTTTGTGGCGGTTGAGTTCGCGCTGGTTTCCATTCGTGAAACGCGCGTAGAACAATTGCTGGCGGCGCGGGTGCCGGGGGCGCGGGCGGTGCGGAGCCTGCAGCGCAACCTTGACGATCTGCTGCCGGCGGTGCAGCTTGGCGTGACCCTTTGCTCGCTGGCGCTGGGGTGGCTGGGCGAGCCGCTGGTGGCGCAAACGCTGGCGGGGTGGATGGGCGCGCTGCCCGATGCGCGAATCTGGGGCCACGTGGCGGCGGTCATTCTCGGTTTTGCTTTGATTACCTATTTTCACGTCGTGGCTGGCGAGTTGGTGCCCAAAGCGCTGGCCCTGCGCAGAGCTGAGGCACTGGCGGTGGCTGTTGCGCCGCCGATGCTGGTGTTTATGGCCATTGCACGCCCGGCGGTGCGCCTGCTCAGCCGCTCGGCGGCGGCTGTTCTCCGCGCCTTCGATATTCCGGCGGGCGAGCGCGCCGCGAGCATTCACTCTGCCGAAGAACTGAAGCTGATTGCGACAGCGGCAAGGCGGTTGGGCCTGCTGCCCGAGTTTCAGGAGACACTTGTGCATCGCGCTCTGGAACTCGGCGATGTGCAGGTGCGCGAGATCATGACGCCGCGACAGAAGATCTTCTCTCTGCCATCGAACATGCTTCTGGAAGATGCCTGCATGCGCGTCTTCGGCCGCAACCACTCTCGCATTCCCGTTTACGACGAGGCGCGCGGGCCAGAGTACATTGTCGGAGCGGTGTATGCGCGGGACCTGGCGCGGCTGTTTTATCTTCGCGCATCAAAAGGCGCACCAGAGGGCGAGGTCCGGCTGAGCCAGATCATGCACGAGGTGCTGGTGGTGCCAGAGTCAAAATCGGCGCTGGATTTGCTGCGCGACTTTAAACAAAACCGGCGGCACCTGGCCATTGCGGTGGACGAGTATGGATCGACGGTTGGCCTGGTGACCGCTGAAGACGCAATCGAGCAGCTTGCGGGCGAGCTGGAGGACGAGTTCGATGCGCCGTCGCACCCGGTTCTGAGCACCGCCGGAGGGACCGTGGTGATGGATGGCAGCGTGAATCTGCGCGACCTGGAAACCCAGATGCACTGGAGCCTGCCGCGCGATGGCGGCGTGGAAACCCTTGCGGGCTTCGTGCTGGCGCGCCTGGGGCATATTCCAACTGTGGGCGAGACAGTGGAGTATGAAGACCGTCGGCTAACCGTTGTCGAGATGGATGCGAGGCGCATTGCCAAGATTCGCGTGGAAATTGTGCGGCCGAGTGCCCCTGCAACGGAATAGCCCTTCCCGAAGCGAGTGTTGGATCCCATTCCCGCGCGTACATCATTCATTAACCTCCCGTTTGCGCACAAGCAGGCCTGCATGGACGAAAATGGAATTGAATGAATTCCGCAGACAGGAAGAAAAAACGTTTGACGCCCACAGAAACTGAAGTTCAGCCATGGACCGCGGAAGAGTTTGAGCGGCTGGTGTTTGAGTGCAAGCCCAAGGTTGCAGTGTTCGATTGCGACGGAACGCTTTGGGGTGGTGACGCAGGATACGGGTTTATGGCCTGGTCGCTGGAGCAAGGGTTGGTTTCGCGGTCGACGAACGACTGGATCGACTCGCGGTATCGCGCTTACCGCACAGGAGACGTGAGCGAAGCGGCGATGTGCGGCGAGATGGTGCAGATGTACGCCGGGTTGCGCGAGAGCGAATTGGAGGCGGCCGCGGCGCGTTACGTGGAAGAGTTTGTGCGGAAGCGGGTATTTGCCGAGATGGCCGCGTTGGTCAAGAAGACTCAGCAGGCCAGAATCGAGATATGGGCGGTGAGTTCGACGAATCGCTGGGTGATTGTCGAGGGCCTTCGCGATTTTGGTATTCCGAAGGAACGAATTCTGGCGGCGGAAGTGCGCGTTAAGGACGGCATCATCACCAGCGAGATTGTGGATGTGCCGACGGACGAGGCGAAGGCAGTCGCGCTCAAGCGCGTGGGATTGCCGGCGCCCGATGCTGTGTTTGGAAACTCAATTCACGACCTGGCCATGCTGGAGATGGCGCGATGCGCGTTTCCGGTGAATCCTTCGCCGGCGTTGCTGGAGGCGGCGGAGAAGAAGGGTTGGGGCCACTTCAGGCCGCGGGCTGCCGAAGGCATTGAAGCGGCGGTGGGCGGGGAATAGAGCTGGTCGTTGGTGGTTCACCGCTGCTCGGGGCGCGAGTGCCGGCGAACTGGGTCTGCTGGTTGCGAATCCAGACATTCCTTAGACAATTTGATCTTTTGCGTCATATACACTTGAATGCGTGAATGACAGCCTAACCACGCCTAAAGCACATGGTCCCCTTCCCGCGCTGCGTTTCGTGGCGGCAGCGCTGATCGTGCGCGACGGCGAAGTGCTGATTGGACAACGGCGTGCGGATCAGCCGATGGCGTCACTGTGGGAGTTTCCCGGCGGAAAAATTGAGCCGGGCGAGAGCGCGCAGGAAGCGCTGGCGCGCGAGTTAGTGGAAGAGCTGGGAATTCGCGCCGAAGTTGGTCCGGCGGTGACGCGCATTCGCCATAACTATCGCGGCGGCGGCGCAGTGGATCTGCAGTTCTTCGCGGTGCGAGAGTTTTCAGGCGATATCGACAACCAGATTTACCAGCAGGTGCGCTGGGTGAAGCTCGAAGAGCTGACCGACTACAAATTTCTGGCCGCGGATCGCGGGTTGATTAAAGACTTGGCGGCGGGAAAGCTGCTGTAGGGCAGCTTTCCGTTTCGGCTCCTAGCTCCAAGAACTCTGCACCCTTCAGTGGCCCGGAATCATCCCCCAGGGGAGTCAGGTCATGATACTGAAACCTGGGGTCTCGCTGGACAAGTAGTCCTTCAGGCAGCTAGCGGCCTGATCTTCGGCCGCTTCCGCTGCGATTCGATCCACAGATCGTACTGCAGCTGCGCCTTCGAGAAGAAGTCAGGGGAGAGCCCCAGTGCCTGGCCGAGCCGGATGCTGAGGTCCATTGAAATGGAGGTGCGGCCATTGAGAATACGCGAGATTGTGGCGCGCGCGACGCCGATATGCTCGGCGAGCTGCGTTGCGGTTCTCTTGCCGAGGAACTCTTGCAGCAGTTCACCGGGACTGGCCGGGTTATGCATCATCGTCATGGTCATCGCCCCTTTAGTGGTAATCCTGATAATCCACGAGGATCGCATCCTCGCCTTCAAAGGTGAAGGTCAGCCGCCAGTTGCCGCTGACGCTCACCGACCAGTGTCCCTTAAGGTCTCCCTTCAGCGGAAGCCAATTCCAACCACCCCGATTCATATCCAGAGGCGTCGACGCCAGATTCAAGGTAGTGAGCTGGATGCGCATTCGTGATGCGTGTTTTGGCTGGATCCCCGCTTTTGAGCCGGTTTTGAAGAACCTCTCGATGCCGCGGTGGCGGAACGTCCTGATCACATCCAGAGTGTAACACGTAGTGTTACGCTCAGTCCACGAGGCGGACGGCTAGGTTCTTTCTCCTGAGGCCGCACATTGCTGGCCGCACAGTCGCTAGTGCCCAGGAATCATCCCCCACAGCATCACCATCGTCATGCCGATGACGATGATGCTGGTTCCCCAGGCGATGACATTCCAGAGGCGAGAATTCTTGTGCTCGCCCATCAGGTCAGTGCGATTGATGAGAAGCAGCATGAGAATAATGACCACCGGGAGCAGAACGCCGTTCAGAACCTGAGAGAGAATGGCGACGTTGATCAGTTGCGCATCGGGCAGGATGAGGACCGTGACTGCGCCGCCGGCAATCAGCAACGTATAAAGCCAGTAGAAAAACGGCGCCTCGCGGAAGTTCTTGTCGACGCCCGATTCGAAACCCATGCCTTCGCAGACGGTGTATGCGGTGGAAATGGGCAAAATCGAGGCCGCGAAAATGGAGGCGTTGAAGAGGCCAAAGGCAAAGAGAATGAAGGCGTAGTCGCCAGCGAGCGGGCGCATGGCCTCGGCCGCGTCGGAAGCCACCTGGATGGCGCCCATGCCGTGCACGTAAAGCGTGGCCGCGCAGGCCACAATGATGAACCAGGCAACGATGTCGGTGAAGAGGCTGCCCACAATCACGTCGAGCCGGGAAGCCGCGTAGTCCTTTACACGAATGCCTTTTTCCACGATCGACGACTGGAGATAGAACTGCATCCACGGGGCGATGGTGGTGCCGACGACGCCGATGGCCATGTACATATAGGCCTTGTCGCTCCAGACCGACCTGGCCGGCAACTTGACGGTGGCCCAGAGCGCATTGTGCCAGTCCGGCTGTGAAAGAACGCCGGCGAAGATGTAGCAGATATAGACCAACGACGCGACGATAAATATCTTTTCCGTGCTCTTGTAGGTACCGCGCACCACCATATACCAAACCAGAAGCGCGCAAAGCGGCACCGAGATGAACTTGGTGACGTGGAAGAGGCGCAACGAGCCGGCGATGCCGATAAACTCGGTGACCACATTGGTGTAGTTGACCACGACCAGCAACACCATGAGGACGAAGGTGATGCGCAGGCCGAATTCCTCGCGGATGAGATCGCTGAGACCTTTGCCCGTGACCACGCCCATGCGGGCGCACATTTCCTGCACCACGATGAGCGCGATGGTGATGGGAATCATGGTCCACAAAAGGGTGTAGCCGTATTGCGCGCCGGCCTGGGAGTAGGTGAGGATGCCACCGGAGTCGTTGTCGACATTGGCGGTAATGAATCCGGGACCGAGGACGGCCAGAAAGAGGAATATCCGGATTCGCCAGCGCTTCCACATGGTGACGCGAGTTCCTAGGGTGGGTTCATTGCGGTTTTGGATTTATTTGCGGAAGAATATTCCTCAATGACCATAACAGGCAAGACCCGAACGCGCGAAGCCTGAGGCGCAAATTTCTCGCGGGGATTTTCCCAAGCAAAAGGGTGGACTCTTCTTGAAGAAGAATCCACCCCATTGCACATGGAAAAACTGCCGTTTCCGAGGTTCCAGTTAGGCGCTCACCGCGAGGACGGGCATTATCTGCCGGCTCACGCCCGCGCCGTCGCCGAGCAAGGTCTGCACAACGTCTGTCGCGCTATAGCTGCTGCGGCCTGGCGCGATAAACTGCGAGATCGTGTTCAAGTCGTCGCCCACCGTAATCAAAGCTGGTTCAACGGAGCCATCCTTGCGCACCTGCGCGTGCCCAATATTCGCGAGCAACGTATTGCAGAGGCATTTGCGCCCGAACGTTTCGTCGATTTTGCCGTCCTTGGCGACGTAATTATCAACCGGCTCCGCCGAGCAGCGGTATCCGATTTGGCCATCGCCCGCCGCGTAGGCCTCGCGAAGATAACCTAAATCACAAGTCCGGTTCCGTTCCTCGTAAATATTGGCCTCCGAAGTGGTGCCCGCGAGCTGCGCCACCTTGAACGGAAATCCGGTCGGCGAGGCCAGCGGATCAGTAAACACTTCGCCAGCGCCCGCCAGCGCCTGCTGGATCAGGCGCGATTTCAGGTCGGCCTGCATTCCCGATTCCCGGCTGAAGGCAAATGCGGTTCCCACTTGGACTCCTGTCGCGCCTTGATCCAGCGCTTCCTGGAGTTTGGCCGGGCTGCCATATCCGCCCGCGAGCCAGAAGGGAACGCCCAGCGTGCGCAAATCTGCAATGTTGACCCGATCGCGCTCGCCATAGATCGGTTCACCACCGGCGTTCAATTGGAGTTTGCCACGCGGCGGCGCATTGTGTCCGCCTGCCGTAGGGCTTTCAATTACGAGCCCATCGACGCGGCCGGTGGCGCGGCGCAGCATGGTCGCGGCCAGCGTGTTCGATGAGACGATGGCAAGGAATCGGGGCCGGTTGAGCGCAGGCAGCGGTCCCTCTGCATATTCGGCCGGATCGAGCCGCATCGGCGTATCTAGATTCGCGGACTGATCTTGCGACGCGCCGGTAATAGCCAGGCGGTATTCCGCCGCATGTTGCGCGGCAAACGCGTCCAGCACCCCTGGAATGTGGAGCGGGATTCCCGCTCCCATCAACACATAGCCAACACCCGCCAGCATGGCGCCGTAGATCGAAGGCAGATGTGGAATTTGGACCTTCTCAAGATAGTTAATGCCCACGGGATTGTTGTGGCCTTCCCGGGCCAGAAAAACTTCAACGAAGTTGCTCACCATGCAGAGCTCGATAAGCTTGCGCGAGTCGTTCTTCTGGTGCATGGGAAGCGCCTTATAAGGCGCGCCTGCAACCTTCCCGCCCTGCACAAAGTACTCCTGCCAAATACGCTTCGCCATTTCCTGGAATGGAAACGCATCCAGTCCCCTGCGCATGTGGCCGCCCTGGTCGCCGTCGGCGAGGCGGCGCACAAAAACTGAATCGAGGGCCGTGCCCGACACAACGCCGAGCTGGCCGAGTTTGGAGACGGCCTGGGCCAGGCGCCAATTGGACACACCAACACCCATGCCACCCTGAATAATCCGTGGTAATTGGAACATGCGTAAATTGTTTCACAGATTCAGATGCAACCGGAGATTTTGCCGGAAATAGGTAACAAAAAGATCGAAGGCAACAACGGTAAATGGAATGGGAATAGGGCCGATCAAGAGCGACTTCGACTAGAATCTAAAGCTTTTCGCGCAAAAAGCTGATGACGCGCTCAGCCTGGACCACGCCGACCATGCGGCCGAGGGAGTCAACAACGGGGAGGGCGTGGAGGTTGTACTTGTCGAACATCTCGGCCAGGTCGTTCTGCTTCAGGTCGGGCGGGCAAGAAATAACGCGAGGCTCGGCCAGCACGCTCAGGTGCGTGTCGGGCTGCGCCATGACCAGGCGAGCTAATGGAATGGCCCCGCGGAGCATGCGTTTCTCGTCGAGCAGAAAGATTTCGGTGACTCCTTCGGGATCGCCGTCGAAGCTGCGCAAAGCCTGCACAGCCTGCGCCACCGTGGCATCGGCGCCCAGGTAGACAAACTCGGTCGTCATCCAGCCGGCCGCGGAGTCTTCGTCGAACTCGAGGAGTTCCTCGACCTCCTGCCGCTCTTCTGGCTCCATCTCCTCGAGGATGGCGTCGGACTGTTCCTCGGACAGCTCGGAGAGAAGATCGGCAGCAGCGCCGGGGTCCATCTCCTCGACGATGTCGGCAATGCGCTCTTCGTCAAGCTTTTCAAGCAATGCTTTTTGCAGCCGGGGCTCGACTTCTTCCAGAGTCTCGGCGGCAACTTCTTCATCGAGCGAGGTGAAGACGGCCTCGCGCTCGGCGGGGGCGAGATCTTCAAGGATGTCGGCCAGTTCCGAGGGGTGAATGTCGGCCAGGCGCTCGTGCTCGATGCGCAGCTTGACGCGCCGCGCGGGATCAGGCTCAATGACGTCGACAAATTGCCAGGGAATGGCGCGCGCACTGAACTTGCGCGAGACGGATTCCAGGCGTGCACGCGGCAGAACGCCTTTGAAGACCCTGCGAAACGCACCGCGCAGCCCGACTTCGACTTCAGCCACGCGCAGATGATGACCCGTTCCATGGTCGCTCCACTCCAGATCGACGTCGTTGACGCGAACGACCTTTCTGCCGTTGATGTCGATGATCTGGCGGTCGATGAGGTCGCGCTGCAGAAAGAGGAAGCTGCCTTCGTCCTTGAGGGGCGAAACCGCCTCGGCCGAGCGCAGTTCCAATGTGCCTGCTGGAGTTTCCAGAACTTCCTGCGAAGGCACAATAGACAGGCCGGTGCGCGTCCTGAGCACAATGCCCGCCACTTTGCCGCCATCCGGTCCCGTGGCCACCACAACATCCTTGAGCTTGCCGCGCAACTGTCCAGTCGCATCGGTTACGGGCGTCCCGAGAAGGGCTGTGAGGCTAACGCGAATTGGGATGCGCTGTTCCATGCCTGGCTGCGTGATGCAACTCCGCGAGTCGAGTGTCGACCTACGAAACGAAGTTTACTCCCTGATAGGCGAAGCAGGCCCGAGTGAAGAGGCAACAGGGCCAACCGAAGGTATCCCCCATCTCCGCTTGACACAATCGCATCCAGACTTGAAACTTCCAGCAAGGTTGATGGAGCAGTGGGTGGAGTTTGCGGAACCGCCCGGCGGAGGCAAGAGGAAGCCCGGTGACTGGACCGAGTAGAGGACGGCGGAGTTTCCGGCTGAGCTCCACCATGGAAAGCGTGGGCGAAGTGGAGGAGGCCGCGGATCAACTAGCCACCGAGGCAGGTCTCGACGAGGACCAGCGCTTTCACATCGGAATGGCCGTGCGCGAAGCTGCCATCAACGCCGTGCTGCACGGCAATGAATACGATCCTGCCCGCCAGATCGACGTCTCGATGGAAAATACGGGCAAGGACCTGGTGATTGTGATTGCCGACCAGGGCCACGGATTTAATCCCGATAGTGTGCCCGATCCGCTGGCCAAAGAGAACATTCTCAGGGGAACGGGCCGCGGCATCTTCCTCATCCGGTCACTGATGGATGAGGTGCACTTTCGGCAATTGCATCCGGGAACCGAATTGACGCTGATCAAACATCTGGCGTCAGTGGCGGAGAAAACCTAACATGGTGGCGGGAGTGCGGGAACCGGCGTATCATCGTTTTTCCCGCAAAGTTACCCGGCGCGGAGTTTTCCGCAAGCCGGCGGCGGTAAAGATGCTATAACCGATGTACCGATGAAGGAGGAATTTTCCGTGGCACTTGCGATAGCTTCCAGGGAAGTGGATGGCGTGACAGTTTTGGAACTGAGCGGGCGGATCACGCTCGGCGAGGGCAGCGTGCAGTTGCGCGACGCCATTCGCGACTTGATCGGCAAGGGGCAGCGCAACATCCTGCTGGATCTAGGCGACGTGAGCTACATCGATAGCTCGGGCCTGGGTGAAATGGTGAGCGCATACACCACCGCCAAGAATCAGGGCGCGAAGCTGAAACTGCTCAAGCTGACCAAAAAGGTTCACGACCTGCTGCAGTTGACCAAGTTGTACACCGTCTTTGACATCTACGATGACGAGGCGAGCGCCATCGCTTCCTACAAGTAGCGAGCGAGTTCCCGAATCGAAAAGGCCATCCCGCACGCGCGGAATGGCCTTTTGCGTTTGGTTTGCCAGCCGGATCGAGCGGCAGCGACAGGTTTAGAAACTCACGTTCGGCACCGATTGCGCAGCCGGACTGGCCGCGAAATAGGCGTTGTTTTGGTGGAAGCCGGCGATTCCCGCCCAAATGCTATTGGGGAACTGCAAAATAAACGTGTTGTAGTCCTGGATCGCATCGTTATAGCGCTTGCGCGCCACGCTGATCCGGTTCTCGGTTCCCGAAAGCTCATCCTGCAGGCGCATGAACTGATCGCTGGATCGCAGCTGCGGATAGTTCTCGGTTAGCACGAGGACCTTCGCAAGGGAAGCGTCGATCTGATTGTTCGCAGCGATCTTGTCCTGGGGAGTCTGGGCATTCATCAGCCCTTCCCGCGCTTGCGCGATGTCGGCGAAGACGCTGCTTTCTTCCTTGGTGAAGCCCTTCACGGTCGACACCAGGTTGGGGATCAGGTCGGCGCGCCGTTCGAGTTGCACGTCCACTTCAGACCATGCGGCTTTTACTGCCTGATCCTTGGCCACCATATTGTTTTTGGCGCTCACATAGCTGCCAAAGACCATGAAGACCACGAGAAGCAGGACGCCCAAAACTGCCAGCGTAATTCCGAGTCCTTTGCTCATACAGTTGTTTCTCCTCCATAAAACTGTGATCAGCTTTCAGCTTGCGGCCCGTCGTTTTCAGTGGTTCAGAATTAGCGGAGGCTGAACGCTGAAAGCTAGAAACTGAGACACTACCAACTTCCCCCGGCGCCGCCGCCGCCAAATCCGCCGCCGCCCCCGCCGAACCCTCCAAAACCTCCACCGCCCCCAAAGCCACCACCACCAAATCCGCCGCCCATCCCAGAGCCGCCGCCCCAACCGCCTCTGCCCCATCCACCAAAAAACAGGCTGGCGCCGAAGAGCGTGCGGAGCAGCGAGCCACCCCCGAAAAACACCAGCAGAAGAATGATGAGAATGATTTTGCTGACCGGGACGCCTTGAGGCGCGGGCTGGCTGGGCGGGGCCACAGGCTCGTCCTGATTGAGCGTGATCTTGGCGTCGTCGGCGATGACCTGGGCCACTTCGCCCACCGCCACCGTCACGGCGCCGTCATAATCTCCGGCCTTCAGGTCGGGAACCATATCGCGGCCAATGTCGCCGGTTTTGCCGTCGGGCAAGATTCCTTCAAGTCCGTAGCCGACTTCGATGCGGTATTTGTGATCGGCGACTGCGAGCAACACCATGGCGTACTTGTTGTCGCCCTTGTCGCCCATCTTCCAATGGTCTTCAAGCTGGTTTGCATAGTCGGCCGCGTCATCGCCGTTGAGCGACTGCACGGTGACGACAGCGAGCTTTGCGTTGGCCTGAGAGTGATCGAGTTGCGCGCAAATCGAGTCCAGCCGCGTAATCGCATCCGGCGAAAGCACGTGGGCAAAATCGCTTACATAGTCGGTGGGTTGGGGCAGACTCGCGACCGCCTGAGCGTGCGAGGGAACCGGCTGGAAAGCGAAAAGAGCCGCCAGCAATGGCAGGATCATGGTCAGACGCGCGCGGCGAATGCCTTCCATTTCTTCTCCATTGTACGTTGGAGGGGCGCCGCGAGTTCCCGAGCCGCAGGCTCTACACTGGGATAGAAATGAGCCAGAATCCGCTTTCCTCGCCGCCCATTGCCCGCAAAGTACCCACCGAAACGCGCATGCACGGAGTCATCCTTGCCGACGACTACGCATGGCTACGCGACAAGGAAAACCCTGATGTAACGGCGCACCTGGAGGCTGAGAATGCGTACGCCGACGCGGTGATGGCGTCGCTGACGGGCCTGCGCGAGGAGCTCTACAGGGAGATGCTGAGCCATGTGAAACAGACCGATGTCTCGGTTCCCTACCGCGATGGCGCATGGTGGTACTACACGCGCACCGAGGAGGGGTTGCAGTACGGCATTCATTGCCGCAAGCGTGGAGGACCGGCGGGAGCGGACGTTGGGGCCAATGAAGAAGTGGTGCTCGATGGGAATCAGCTTGCTCAGGGGCACGCGTTTTTCTCCGTTGGCGACACCGACATCACGGACGATGGCCGCTGGCTGGCTTATACAACCGACACCAAGGGTTTTCGCCAGTACACTCTGCGGATCAAGAATCTTGAAACCGGCGAGACCCTTCCGGGCGCGGTGGAGCGCGTAGGGTCTGTGGTCTGGGCTGCGGACGATCGAACGCTCTTTTACACCGTCGAGGATGAGCAGCAGAAGCGGCAATACCAAGTCTGGCGGAATGTGCTTGGCTCCGCAAACGCGGACGATGTGCTGGTCCTTCAGGAAAATGACGAACGCTTCAACCTGGGCGCGGGGCGGACGCGTGACGGCCAGTACATCGTTGTGGAGTCGGCCAGCCACACGACCAGCGAGGCACGGGTACTGCGTGCGGACGAGCCGGGCGGGGATTTCTCGTTGATTGCCGCGCGTGAGGATGAGCACGAATACTCGGTCGACCACCGCAACGGGCTGTGGTTTATTCGGACGAATGATCGCGGACGGAACTTTCGGCTGGTGACAGCGCCCGTGGCTACACCGGGCCGCGAACATTGGACCGAGCGGATTGCGCATCGCGACGCCGTGATGCTCGAAGACGTTGACCTCTTCGCGGGGTTTTTCATCGCCTGCGAACGCGAGGATGGATTGCCACGACTGAGATTGTGGAAGTTTGCCGGCGATAGCGCGGATGCTGCTCGTGCCGGCGAGATTGCGTTTCCGGAGCCAGCCTACAGCGCGCAACCGCATATTAATCGGATCTTCGACGCGACGACTTTTCGGTACGCCTATCAATCGCTGGTGACGCCAAGCTCAGTCTACGAGTACGACGTGGCGACAGGCGCGTCGGCTCTGCTCAAGCAGCTTGAGATTCCCGGTGGCTTCGACCGCGCGCTCTACGCGAGCGAGCGGGTGCGCGCGACTGCGCCGGACGGCGTCGAGGTTCCGGTCTCGATCGTGTATCGCAAGGACACGCGGCAGGCCGGAAAGAATCCGCTTTATGTGTACGGCTATGGGTCCTACGGCTACTCGCTGCCGCTGGGCTTCAGTTCGAACCGTTTGAGCTTGCTGGATCGCGGAGTGGTGATGGCGTATGCGCACATTCGCGGCGGCGGCGACATGGGCGAGCCGTGGCACGATGCCGGAAAAATGCTGGTGAAGCGCAACACGTTCACGGATTTTATTGCCTGCGTGGAGCACCTGACTGCGCAGGGTTACGGCGATCCTGAGCGCGTGGCGGCGGAGGGTGGGTCGGCGGGAGGGCTGCTGATGGGCGCGATCGTGAACCTGCGGCCGGATCTTTTCCGCGCGATCGTTTCGCACGTTCCGTTTGTCGACGTGATGAATACGATGCTTGACGCTTCCCTGCCGCTGACCGTTCCCGAGTACGAAGAGTGGGGCGACCCGAACGAAGAAAAGTATTTCAATTACATGCTGAGTTATTCGCCCTACGACAATTTGCGCGCGGCGAACTATCCCGCGATGCTGGTGAAGACGAGCCTGCACGACAGCCAGGTAATGTATTGGGAGCCGGCAAAATATGTGGCCAAATTGCGCACGCTAAAGACAGACGCGCATCCGCTGCTGCTGGTGACAAATATGCAGGCCGGGCACGGCGGAGCGAGCGGGCGATACGACTATCTGAAGGAGATTGCGCTGGACTACGCGTTTGTGCTGCGCGAGCTGGGCGTCGTATAACGAAGTGGAACTGCCAGCGTCACTGGTTTAAGGGAGAATTCGATGCAACTTGCGAGATGGCCCCTTTTCGCAACCCTTCTCGTCCTTTCGGCCGCTTGCTTCGCACAGCAGAGCGCACCAACAACGCCCTCTCAACCCGTTACCGTAGCCGCGGCTCCTGATCGAGATCCGCATTCAAATTCTGCCGACTTCGCTGTGCCGCTGTGCCCGGCAAAGTTCGAGGACAGCCTCGCGTCAGACGGGATTGCGAGCCAGCTCAGTAAAGAAGGAGTTAAGCCTCCGGAGGTGCTCAAGTCGCCCGAAGCCGAGTTTTCAGATGAGGCGAGGAAGCTAAAACGCAAAGGGCAGGAGCTGGACTTTATCGTCATCATTGGACTTGTCGTGGGCTCTGACGGCGCGCCGCAGAATGTCTGCGTTTCGCGTTCGGCTGGATACGGCCTTGACGCCAAGGCGGCGGAAGCGGTCGGGCAATATGAATTTTCGCCGGCGACGAAAGACGGCAAGCCCGTGGCCGCGCGCATCCACATTGAGACTAACTTCCATATGAATTAGTCGGCGCGTAGTTCCGCCAGCGTTTTTTCCATGCTCGCCACATCTTCCACATTCAGCGCCTTCAGCGCGGGATCGATCTGCTTGAGCAGCCCGCAGAGCACCTTGCCGGGACCGACCTCGATGTAAAGATTGGCGCCAGCGGACTTCAATGCCTGAACGCAGTCGACCCAACGAACCGCGCCGGTGACCTGGCGAATAAGCGCATCGCGCGTGGCGTCGGCCGTCGTGACGAGGCCGCCGGTGACGTTCGCGGCAACGGGAATATGCGGGTCGTGCATGGCGATTCCTGATAGAACGCGCGCCACTTCCTCTTGCGCGGGCTGCATAAGGGCGCAATGGAATGGAGCGCTGACGGGAAGCATGACGGCGCGGCGGGCTCCTTTGGCTTTGCAAAGTGCGGCGGCCTTCTCGACCGCGGCAGCAGCTCCGGAGATCACTGTCTGGCCTGGCGAGTTGAGATTCGCTGCTTGAACGGTGAGGCCGGTTTCGCGCGCGGCCTCTGCGCAGGCCTCGGATACCTGTGAGGCATCGAGCGCGAGTACGGCGGCCATGGCTCCCTCGCCCTGGGGTACTGCTTTCTGCATGGCTGCGCCGCGGGCTTTGACGGCGCGGACGGCGTCAGAAAAAGTCAGCGTTCCGGCGACGACGTGCGCCGACCACTCGCCCAGCGAATGACCGGCAGCGAGTGCTGGCGCAACCCCGTGCTCGGCGAGGACGCGCGCTGCTGCTACGCTCACGGTCATGATGGCCGGCTGCGTGTTCTCGGTCAGGCGAAGATCCTCTTCCGGCCCTTCGAAGCACAGCTTTGAAAGCGGAAAGCCAAGCGCCGCATCGGCCTCGGCGAAGGTTTGAGCAGCAATGGGAAACCGTTCGGCAAGCTCACGGCCCATGCCAACGGCCTGCGAGCCCTGCCCCGGAAACAGGAACGCGATCTTGTGGGTCATTTCTCTAAGATTTTATCGTGGCCCGCGCGGATTCCGTCTCATATTGGCGGCCAAAGCAACCGCAGATCCTTCGACTCCGTCCGCCGCGGCGGACATCGCTCAGGATGACAGTCAGTGAGGAATGAAGCTTCGGGCTATCAGTTCCAGCGTTTCTTGTCGTCGGCGTCCTCATCGATCCGGTTGCCTTGGCCGTCAAACTTGACGGTGCGGCCCTGCGAGCGCATGTACACCTCGAATTTGCGGGCCGCGCGCCGGCGCTTCCAGCGATAGTAGCGGTTGCGCAAGCCGTACCAGCTTTCGCTGAGCATAAAAGACATGCCGCGGCGGGGCGCCATGCGCACGAAAGCAATGCCGGCAAGCGCGCCGCCAAGCTGCGCAAAGGCGTACATCCGTTCCTGACCAAAAAGCATGGCCACGGCAACCAGCGCATAGATGATGACCATGTAGCGCGCCTTGATGCCGATGACGAAGAACAGAAGGAACTGAGTGTCGCCATAAAGGATCCCAATGGCCACCAGCAGTCCGAAGATTCCGCCGAAACAGCCGTAAAGCGGGTTTGCATTGGCGAGAAGCGAAGGGGCCAGCGTGCCCGCGACCAGATAAAGCACCAGCGCCGCTGCGGCTGTTCCCAGCACCGAAATCGCGTAAAGGCTCGTCACCCAATTGGCATCGTGAAAGTTCTCGAGGAATCCGGCGAGGAACCAGAGGGAAAGCAGCTCGAAGAGTGTGCCAACAATTCCTACGTGAACAAAGCTGTAGGTCAGGGGCTGCCACAGTGCTCCGCGCATGAAAGAGGAAGGATCGAAGACGAGCAAGCCGGCGATACGAGCCGCAGCGGGAAACGCGAAGTTCGCCAGCAACAGCGCAAAGTACGTAGCCAGGTTGATGAGGATCAGCCTGCGTGTCGCGCCTTTGAAGTCTGGGAAGGCCAACGGACTGGAGCCAAATCTCGCCATCGTAGTCAACAGGGTAAACGTTCAAGCGCTCAGGTGTCATGGCGCCGAGGGATAACGCGCGAATGAAGGGCCTCTGGCGGCGGATCAGGCGTCGATGAAGTCTGTACCGGCGATGGAGCACAGCCAACTGCCGTCCCAGAAAGAGCATCGTCTAAGGCATATGGAAGGATTTTCCCGGCGATGAAAACTATGGTCTCGAGTGCATCGTTTGGCTCTTGACCTGAGGCCGGGTTCTCCCTAAAACTAGCGATGGTTGCCGAATCGGGATGATGATCCTATCCCGCAATGCGATTCGGTTCGGAAAGTGAGGAGGCTGCCATGCCGAGCTGCCCAGAATGTGACACCGCCCTCGACGTTGAGCTCGACGAAGTGGAAGAGGGCGACGTGATAGCCTGCGAGGAGTGTGGAACGGAGTATGAGGTGGTCGGTGTCGAACCGCTGGAGCTCGCCCGCATCGAAGAGGGTCTCGAAGAGGAAGAAGATCTCCTCCAACAGGATGAGGAGGAGTGAGAATGAGCCGAGCCGGCGTGCTGGCGGCATCGATATTGAGTCTTCTCGCATTTGCAGCGCTTTCGGCAGGGCCGCGCAATGCGTTTTTGTCCTCGACAGCTCAGGCCCAGAACATCGGCATGCGCACTGTGTCGGGCACAGTGCTGGACGGAAACTCCCAGCCCGTTTCCGGCGCTACCGTATTCATCAAGAATGAGAAAACGAAGACGATCCGCAGTTTTGATTCCATCGCCAACGGACATTTCCATTTCGCTCAAGTCGACATGAGCACCGATTTCGATCTGTGGGCAGAGAAAGACGGCAAAAAGAGCGCGATAAAGACTGTAAGCTCCTGGGACGCGCGCAAGGACTTTATCTTGGATCTGAAGTTGAAATAAGCTCACGCGGCCGGCGTCTGGCGCGACATTCACGAACGAGCAGCCGAGTCGGGATCGGGCCTGTTGCTCGAGCTTCACCCCTCAAGTTTCTTCACAACCAATTCATTCAGCAGCGCGGGGTTCGCCTGGCCTTTGGACGCGCGCATCACTTGGCCCACAAAGAATCCCGCCATGGTCGTTTTGCCGCCGCGATACTGCTCCACCTGTTTGGGATTGGCGGCAATCACTTCGTCAATCAGCTTTGCAAGCGCCGCAACGTCCGTGATCTGCTGCGGCTTCTCGCGCTCATAGACCGGGCCGAAGTCTTCGCCTTTTTCAAAACTCACGTCCAAGAGCTGTTTCATTTGTTTGGAGCTGATCTTGCCCTCATCGAGCAGATCGGCGGCCAGAACAATTCCGGCCATGGTCACCGGGGACTGATCGAGCTCGATGCCCAGAGCTTTCAGACGGCCGCCAACTTCGCTCAAGAGCACGTTGGCCACACGCCGCGGATTACGCGCCGTTCTTGCCGCAGCTTCAAAGCGGTCGGCGAATTCAGGGGAAGCTGTCAGCGTGTGCGCATCCTGCACACTCAGGTCGTATTCGGCGATCATGCGCTTGCGCCGCGCTTCCGGCAGCTCCGGGAGTTTTTCCCTGGTCTCGGACAAGAATTCAGCGGACACGACGAGGGGCTGCAGATCCGGCTCAGGAAAATAGCGATAATCGTGCGCCTGCTCTTTGGAGCGCATCGAGTACGTGCGGCCATGGTTGGCGTCCCAGAGCCGGGTCTCCTGCGTCACGAGGCCGCCCGCTTCGATGAGTTCAACCTGGCGTTCGATCTCGTATTCCAGCGCTGCGCGAACGAATTTGAAGCTGTTGACGTTTTTCACTTCGACCTTGGTACCGAATTTTTCCTGGCCGTTGGGACGAACGCTGACATTGGCATCACACCGCAGCGAACCCTCCTCCATATTGCAATCGGAGACACCGGTGTACAGAAGGATCTCCTTTAACCGCGTGAGGTATTCGAAGGCCTCGTCGGGGGTGCGAATGTCCGGCTCGCTGACGATTTCGACGAGCGGCGTGCCGCAGCGGTTCAGGTCGAGATAGGTGCGCACGGCAGAGTCGGAGAATCCTTCGTGGAGACTCTTGCCCGCATCTTCTTCCATGTGCAGGCGCGTGATGCCAATTCGCTTTGTTGAGCCGTCTGCCGTGGGAACATCGATCCAACCAAGCTCGGCCAACGGCTTGTCGTACTGCGAAATTTGGTAGCCCTTGGGCAGGTCGGGATAGAAATAGTTCTTACGCGCGAAGATTGACCGCTCGCGCACCTGGCAGTTGAGTGCGAGGGATGCGAGCGTGGCAAATTCGACAGCCTTGGCGTTGAGAACAGGCAGCGCGCCCGGCAGCCCGAGGCAGACCGGGCAAACGTTCGTGTTCGGTTCGGAGCCGAAATGATTCGCGCAACTGCAGAACGCCTTGGTGGCCGTAAGCAGCTGCACGTGCACTTCGAGGCCGATGACAGGCTCGTATTTCGTCAGAATCTCAGAAGAAACTGCCGTAGCAGGCATGTTTGGATTCTAGCGCGACGAGACGGGCGTGAGATTTTGCCTACTCGGGGTGGAGACGCATATATTCATTCAGCTTCCTAATACCCCAGTGCTGCTGGATGTCTCCAGTGGCGGCGTCGACAACGAACGCTTCCGTGTATCCGGTTTCCGCTCCGCAGTCGCCGGTCGGATACACGGATAACACGAGAATCAATCGCCTGGGGTCCGGGAGCCAAGAGTAGGCCTGGATGTTGTCTCCGCGCGTCTCGCACCAGTGACGTCGCTTGAATACACTCCACGCTCTTTGCCAGGCGGGCAATTCAGTTACGGAGTCTCCGTCGATTCGAAAGACTCGCACATGAAAGCCGCCGATCGCGCCGCCGTCACTCCATGTCACAGCAAAAAACCTGTCGTCATCCGACCAAACCACGCTCACACTTGCATCTAGTTCGTCGAGATCGGCTCGGAGCAGCTCCTTGTCTCCCCGATTGAGAACAAAAAATCCTCCAGTTCCGGCGCCTTTTGCCTCAACGGTATAACTAAATTCGCCTCTCCTGAAGGTTCTTTTGACAATGAAAGGCACCCAGGTGCAAGTGTGATGCGCACAGCCGGCAAAGTCGCTAAACGCGCCAGGCGCGTCGAGCTGGCAGAATGCTCCAGAAACGCCGCCAAGGAGTAGCACAATTGTAAGAATTTTCGCCATTTTCGCGTTAATCAAATAGTAAGCCAAGGGTTCCATTTACGCTTTTCCGGACGCCCGATTTAATACGCCAGCGCGTTTTTGCGAGACGATTTTCCGAGGATTGGTTTCTGAGTGGATCCCAGGGGGATGCGAGGGCGGCGTTTTGGAGCAGATAAGTGGCAGTTACGGGGCTTGATTGCCTACAATCGTTGGCGGGATGAATGTTTGGCAGCGTGGCTGAACTCACAGGAGCAAAGCAGTGAATCGAGTAGCACTTTTCAGAATCGCTTTCCTTGGCGCGGCCATGGCGGGGATTGTTGCGGGAGCGCCGCTCAGGGCACAGGCACCCTCAACACCGGCCCAACCCGCGGCGCCGACAACACAAGCAGCGCCTCCTGCGCCAACCTCGCCGTCGGGGCACCCCAATAATGCGTATTGGAGCGATCACGACAAGCAACTGCTCGTGGACTTTGGCGGGCTTGAGCGATTCAAGGAGGCGAATGCGATGCTGGCTGCGCCGAAGCCGGGCGAGGACCGTGTGGTCTTCATGGGCGACTCGATCACGCAGGGCTGGAAGCTGGATGAGTCATTTCCTGGCAAGCCCTACATCAACCGCGGCATCGGCGGGCAAACATCGCCGCAGATGCTGGTGCGATTTCGCCAGGATGTGATCGACTTGAAACCCAGGGTAGTGGTAATCCTCGCCGGGATCAACGATGTCGCGGGAAATACAGGGCCGATGACGCTCGAGCAGACTGAAGGAAACATCGCGTCGATGGCGGAGCTGGCCCGCGCTAACGGGATCCGGGTCGTATTGTGTTCGGTGCTTCCGGCCTTCGATTTTCCGTGGGCACCGGGACTGACGCCCGGACCCAAAGTCATGGAAGTGAACGCGTGGATGAAGCAATACGCAGCCGACAAAGGCGACGTGTACGTCGACTACTACTCGGCGATGAAGGATGAGCGCGGAGGATTGCCGGCGACGCTGAGCAAGGACGGCGTACACCCGCTGCCTGCCGGGTACGCAATCATGACGCCGCTGGCTGAAGCAGGAATTGAGAAAGCGATAAAAGCAGGGACCGGGGATTAGGGACCAGCGGATAGAAAGACAAATGCAGGTCCTTCGGCTCTGTCCCGCGAAGGCGGGACTTCGCTCAGGATGACAGTTTATCTTGGTGCGAACTTCCCCGATGAAAAGCTAGACCGAGAACGACGATCCGCAGCCGCAGGAACGCGCCGAGTTGGGATTCAAGAATTGGAATCCCTGGCGGATCAGAGTTTCTTCGTAATCCAGCGTCATGCCCTGCAAATAAACGAAGCTCCTGGGATCGATGAAGACGCGAATATCCTCGAAGGTGAAGATGTTGTCGCGCTCGCGAGGGTGCGCGTCGAATCCCACCGAATAAGACATGCCCGAGCAGCCGCCGCCTTTGACGCCCAGGCGCAAGCCGCCCTCCTCGAGTGAGATTCCCTCCTTGGCGAGGATGACCCGGATGCGCTTGACGGCGCTAGAGGTTACCTGCAAGCCGCCAGGAGCGGCCGGCTGCGCTGCTACAGCGTCCGGTGAGGGAGTCGATCCGATGGTGACGATTTCTGCCATAGTTTCTGTTTCGTCGAGCAGCGCCCGCTTACTCTCGATTTGATTCAGCTCGAGCGGCTGCCGATTCTACTCCTTGAGGGCCATTTCTCTGCTGGACGGTCTACAGCGTCAGTGAGACCAGCGCTTGCGCCTCGTGGGCCTTCCCTGCTGGATGTTCCTGCTCCGCCAGATCTTGAATACTGATGCTTTTCAAGACTCCCGCAATCGTTTCGTTTACGCGGGCCAGCGGTTCCTTAATCGTGCAGCTCGGGGTTAAATCGCAAGATTTTGCCCCTTTGAAGCAGGAGGTGATGAAAAGCGGCCCGTCGATGGCATGGATCACCTCAAACGCCGAAATCTGCCGCGCATCCCGGGAGAGCGCGTAGCCACCGTTCATCCCGGCATGAGAGCGCAGGAGGCCCACCTTGGTAAGCCGCTGAAGAATCTTGGCCAGAAGCTGGGCGGGGATGCCGTAGGCGTCAGCAACGTCCTTGGCGCTCAGGGCAGGCGTCTCAGGGTGCTCGGCAAGGTACTTGAGCGCCATCAGCCCGTAATCCGCTTTTTTGGTGAGCTTTAGCATGAAATATGCGACTGGTTAGGTCCGCATTTAGTATACGTCCGGTTGAATTCGCCTTCAAGTCGGCATTTGCCCCCGAGAAACGCGGCGGGCGGAGCAACCAAGCCGTTGATTCATCAAAAAATCCGTTTGCAATCGGCTAAAAGACAGCTACAATCTGGCGGAAAGAGCACCTATAGCCATTCCCGAGCAACCATACCCCGATGCCGGCACTCTCAAATGGAAACAACTGCGAGTGAGGGCAGTCTCCACCTATCCAGAGCGGGAGATGGTCTTCGGAATTGGCTAGAGGAGCAAAAGTTCAACGAACGATGGCAACCGCCTGCAAACACCCAAAAGTCCGGATCGTCTCCCGGCATGACGACACAGAGTATGTCGAGTGCCTGGAGTGTGGCGAGGTCTTCGATTCCGAGGAATTTCGCGATATGGAGATTGAAGAAACGGTTGGAACCGAAGACTTACAGGACGAATCCGAGATGAAGTGAACAGATCTTGCGCGGGCTGGATTGATTTTCCGGCATTTCGCAGCCGCGAGGACCTTTATTTGGCAGCGGCGCCGTTGGCGGCGGGAGTTGCGCTGCGGCGGGAAACGAGCCACGCATAGTGCAGGCCTGATGCCACTGTCAGCACGATGGTAGCGCCGAGCGCGACTTGGCGTGTGACCGCGACCCAAAGTGCGGGCGTGAGCTGATGAAGCAAGACGGCCGCAACAGCGCTGATTTGCGCAAGAGTGTTGGCCTTGCCGAAGATGCTCGGATAGAACTCACGACGCCCGACGGCCGCATAGAGAATGGCCGAAACCAGCAGGATTCCCACGTCCCTTCCGAAGACCAGCACAGTGACGGTGCCCGGCATCAGTCCCTTATAGAAGAGCACCAGGAATAGGGTGCTCAACAGCAGCTTGTCTGCGACCGGGTCAAGATAATGCCCAAGCACCGAGCGCTGCTTGAGCACGCGTGCCAACAGGCCATCCAGCCCGTCGGTCAATCCCGCGGCGATAAAGAGAATGAAGCTAAGTAAGAAGTGTCCCTCGAGGATCGCAGCAACGAGGAACGGCGCCATGCACATGCGCATCAGCGTGAGCAGGTTGGGCGCGTTGCGCAGCGGGTTCAGTCGGAGTTGCTGATCTTCGGGCATGGCGAACTTTCGTGCTTCGGGCACCGAGCCGCCGCGGGGCAGGCAGCCCTCATCACGTCAACGATGGTAAAGCATTGAAGCCACCGGACGCGGTCCAGTTGCAGCCGACGGATGAAGAACCATGGAGAACTGATCCGGAGGCTCTTTGCTACGCTTCGACGGGCAACTCCGCAGAAAGGATGTTCATAGGCGTAAGCCCGCGCTGGCGCAGGGCGCGCAGACTGAGCGCATCGTGGCGCTTGGCCAGGCGACATCCGTTGTGGTCCACAACCAGGCGGCAATGGTACCAGGCAGGAGGATCGATGCCCAGAGCGCGAAAGAGCAGGATTTGCCGCGCGGTCGATTTGAGCAGATCGGCGCCGCGCACGACTTCCGTGATGGCCATGGCGGCATCATCGGCCACGCATGCAAGCTGATAGCTGGGAACGTTGTCGCGCCGCCAGACGACGAAGTCGCCGAAGTCTACTCCAGCAACAAAACGCTGCGGACCGAGATTGAGGTCGACGAATTCAATCACTTCTCCATCGGGAACACGGAAGCGCCAGTTCGTGCCGCTAGGGTCCTCGAACTCGCTTGCAGTAGGACCGGGAAGCTGCGGCGTGCCGCCCATAAAAAGCCGACAGGTGCCGGGATACAGAGGTTCTTCGTCCTCGCTATCGAGCTTGCCGCCCGATTGCGCGTGTTCGTGCGGTGCGCCGAGCGCGGCTGCCAGGTCCTTGCGCGAACAGCGGCATGGAAACAGGCGGCCGGTGCGCAGAAGCTTGCGCCACACGTCGAGGTACACGGGGCGGCGCTTGCTCTGCACATACGGAGCGAAAGGACCACCCTTTTCGGGGCCGCCCACGTCCGGGCCCTCTTGCCAGCGAATTCCCAACCAGCGCAGATCGTCGAGAGCGGCCTCAGCATAGGCCGGGCGGCAGCGGTCGGGGTCCAGATCTTCCATGCGCATGACCAGTGTTCCGCCAGCCTCTCGTGCGCGCTGAAACGCTGTCCAGAAGGTGCGTGCGTGCCCCACGTGCAGATAGCCGGTGGGCGAGGGCGCGAGGCGTCCGCGATAGACCGTAGAGGGCGCGCGATCACCTGATTCCGTGTTTGGAGGAGAGCCGGACATTCTGAAAATGAGTTTAGGTGAGCGCGCGCAGCGGGGTAAATGGCGGGTTTGGTACTCGCCGGAGGGAACAAGGAAACAGCTAACCGCGAAATTCGCGCTACGTCTGCGGCCGCCAGCGGAGGATGGGCTTCCGCGCGGCTTGCACTTCGTCGAGCCGCGAAACGCGCGTGGAGTGTGGCGCGTTTTTTACTAGTTCCGGACTCGTTTCTGCTTCATGAGCAATGGCCCGCATGGCCGCGATGAACAGGTCGAGTTCTTCGCGCGACTCGCTTTCCGTTGGCTCAATCATCAACGCGCCATGCACGATCAGCGGAAAGCTTACCGTATAGGGATGGAAGCCGTAATCAATGAGCCGTTTGGCGATGTCGCCGGTCTTGACGCCGCACGCCGCCTGCCGCTTGTCGCTGAAAACGACCTCGTGCATCGAAGCTGTCTTGTAGGGCAGCTCGTAGACGTCTTCAAGTTTCTTGCGGATATAGTTGGCGTTGAGCACAGCGTCTTCGGTGGTCTGGCGCAGGCCGTCAGGACCGTTGGCCAGAATGTAGGCCAGCGCGCGAATGAACATGCCGGTGTTGCCGTAGAAGGCGCGCACGCGGCCGACGGATTGCGGACGGTCATATTCCCAGCGCAACGGCCCGCCAAGCGGGTGGAGAGGC
This sequence comes from uncultured Acidobacteriaceae bacterium, assembly GCA_963789425.1. Lineage (GTDB taxonomy): Bacteria > Acidobacteriota > Terriglobia > Terriglobales > Acidobacteriaceae > Telmatobacter. The sequence goes on from CAWBKM010000005.1 coordinate 249,745, forward strand.
GGAGATTCTGTATCGCCGACACGCTCGCCATCAGACTTGAGAATTGGGGCGCGAAACAGGGGCGGGCAGCCGTCGGCCGTCGGCTCCGCATTGGTGTCTTCCCAATCTCCCGCATCCGGGCAGGGCTTCTCGCCCTTTTCGCCTCGGACGAGAACCGGGATCGGGAGGAAGGGCTCAAGAAACGCTTTGCAGGCCACGGGGCCTGAGCCAGGTCCGCCGCCCCCGTGGGGCGTGGAGAAGGTTTTGTGCAGATTCAGGTGCATTACGTCTACGCCAAAATCACCTGGCCGTACTTTGCCCACCAGCGCGTTCATGTTGGCGCCGTCCATGTAGAGCAGCGCGCCCTTGGCGTGCAGAATGTCGGCGATCTTGTGAATCTGGCTTTCGAAAACGCCCAGCGTCGACGGGTTGGTGAGCATAAGCGCCGCCGTCTCGCCGTCAACCTGCCGCGCGAGAGCATCGAGATCGATGCCGCCATCGGCGTTGGACTTGAGATTCTCGACCGCATAGCCGACGATGGCTGCCGTGGCCGGGTTGGTGCCGTGCGCGGAGTCGGGGATGAGAATCTTCTTGCGCGGATTGCCCTGCGACTCGTGCCACGCGCGCGTGAGCAGGATGCCGGTGAACTCGCCATGCGCGCCTGCTGCCGGCTGCAGAGTGATCGCCTCCATGCCGGTAATGTCGAGCAGGCAGCGCTGCAGCAGGTCGAAGACTTCGAGGATTCCCTGCGCCAACGACTCGGGCCGGTAGGGGTGCGCCTCGGCCAGTCCTTCGATGCGCGCCACGAGCTCGTTGACGCGCGGGTTGTACTTCATGGTGCAGGAGCCAAGCGGATACATGCCGAGGTCGATGGCGTAGTTCCAGGTGGAAAGGCGCGTGAAGTGGCGGATGATCTCGATTTCGGAGAGTTCTGGGAGCAAACCGGGGTTGTCGCGGCGCGCTGCGCCAAGCAGCTTTGCGGAGTCAACCGCCGGCACGTCGAGCGGCGGCAGCTTGTAAGCGCGCTTGCCCGGCGAGGACTTCTCGAAGAGCAGCGCTTCGTTCTGCGACGGGTGTGGACGAACCTTGCCGAGGGTGTGGGGGCCGGACTCTTGATTTGCTGCCATTCGCTATCCTCTCAGAATTTAAACTCTCCCGAACTCCAGACAATTGATTTCCCGTCACATGATTCCCGATCTTGCGCCTTGAGCTTTGTAACAAGTTCACCGCTTCGGGCGGGACCTCGATATCGAACTCCGTAGCAAAGCATCGAGTCTTGTAACAAGGGCACGGCTTCAGCCGGGCCGAAAAGCACGAGAAAAACGAGTGGGCTTTAGCCCCTGCCGATCTACGTCGTGCTTACAATCTCCTTTTTCTTCCTCGCCAGGCTGCAAAAACAGAATGGGTATTCCTCAGCGGACGCAGCTAGTCCCGCCTTGACAGGGTTTTCAGCGATGTAGGCCCGGTGAGCCTCAATGTTCTGTTGATTCATTACCTGCACTTCGGTGAATCCTCTCTGCCACACCTCGCCCTTGTACCCGAGCTCATGAGACAACCGATGCGAAAACCTGCCCTTGACCAACTGCATTGCCTTTTCAATGGTCATTTCGTTGCCAACCTCAATCAAGAGATGAGCATGATCGGGCATGATGACGAAGTCGTGCAGTTTGAATTTCCTTTCCCCGACGAGCGAGCGCAACACATCGATGAGAAGGTTGGCGTTGCGTTCCGATTGCAGCAATTGCTTGCCCATGCTCGTTTTTGTCGTCGCGAAAAAGACGCGAGACGGGTTGAGAATGTTGGCCAGAGCTGCGTTGCGGGCTGGATGCGCCATGGCAGGGGCTAAAGCCCCACCCTCCTTTCCCTCGCGTTTGCGGCCCGGCTAAAGCCGTGCCCTTGTTACAAAACGGCTGTTGAGTTGAGCTCGGTTCCAAACTACGCCTCCACCGGTTGGGCTGACAGTACCTTCGCAGCCCTGTCGATTTGCTCGCGCGTCACGACTTCTGTCGCGCACCAGAGGGTGCAATTGTGCAGTTCTGGATACCAGCGGCTCAGATCGATGCCGCCGACAATCTTGTTTTCGAGCAGCCGCCTGCTCCACGTCGCAGGCGCTTCTTCCGTTTGCAAGATGAATTCGTGGAAGCGTGGCGCGCCCTTGAAGCGCAGCTTCGCGCCCGGCTGGCTGCCAAGCGTCTTTGCCGCATAATCCGCCTTGGCCAGGTTGTGTTCGGCGAGTTCCCGGATGCCTTCCTTGCCGTAGACGGCGAGAAAGATCGTCGCCATGAGGGCGACCAGAGCCTGGTTGGTGCAAATGTTGGAGGTCGCCTTTTCGCGGCGTATATGCTGTTCGCGCGTGGCGAGGGTCAAGACGAAGCCGCGATTCCCTGCCCCGTCGACGGTCTGCCCTGCGAGCCGCCCCGGCATCTGCCGCACGAATTGTTCCTTGGCCGCAATGACGCCGCAGAACGGGCCGCCATAGCTGAGCGCCACGCCGAACGACTGCGCTTCCATGGCGACAATATCGGCCTCAACGGGCGGACGGACAATGCCGAGTGAGACGGCCTCCGCGATCGACACGATCAAAAGCGCGCCTTTGGCGTGGGCGATCTGTGCGATGGCAGGAATGTCTTCAATGACGCCAAAAAAGTTCGGGCTCTGGATTAGAACTGCTGCTGTTTCTTCGTTGACCGCCGCATCGAGCGCCCTCAGGTCTACTCGCCCGGTCTCCTGGTCGTAACCGACCAAACTTGTCGGCAGTCCCTGGTGCTTGGCGTAGGTGGCGAGCACTTCGCGATATTCGGGGTGAGCCGTCGCGGCGACCACGGCCTTGCTGCGGCCGGTCACACGGACGGCCATCATCACAGCTTCGGCAGCTCCCGTCGATCCGTCATACATGCTGGCGTTTGCCACGTCCATGCCGGTGAGCTCGGCGATCATGGTCTGGAACTCGAAGATTGCCTGCAACGTGCCCTGCGTGATTTCTGCCTGGTAGGGCGTATAGCTGGTCAGGAATTCTCCGCGCTGGACCAGCGCATCGATGATGACGGGCCGGTAATGGCGATAAGCGCCTGCGCCGAGGAAGCTGGCGTAATCTGTCGCGTTCTTCTGTCCGGCGGCGCGGAAGTAGTCGACGATCTCGCTCTCCGCCTGCTGGCGCGGAACGGTGAGATCTCGTTCAAGGCGGTACTCAGCCGGAATGCTTGCGAAAAGATCGTCGATCGACTTCGCGCCGATCTCAGTGAGCATCTGCCTGCGTTCTTCGTCAGATTTAGGGAGGTAGCGCATAACAGTTCTCAGTTCACAGTTCCTAGTTCACAGTGCCTGGGGTAGATGTACAGGCAACCTGCGAACCAACAACTACGAACTATTTTGTCTCCTCCGCGATGAACGCCTCGTATGCAGCGGCGTCGAGCAGCGTGTTCAGCTCCGCTGGGTTTGAAAGCTCGACTTTGATGATCCACGTGCCGTGTGCGTTTTCGTTGATCTTGTCTGGCGCGGTCTTCAGCTCCTCGTTCACCGCCGTTACCTTGCCGCTGACGGGCGAGAAAAGATCGCTGACGGCCTTGACGCTTTCTACCGAGCCGAACGTGGCATTGGCGGCGATCGTGTCACCCACTTTGGGCGCATCGACATACACAATGTCGCCAAGCGAGTTCTGCGCGTAGTCCGTGATGCCGATCGAGCCGACGGCTCCGTCCACTGAGATCCATTCGTGCTCGCGTGTGTAGCGATAATCCGTGGGATAAGGCATGGCGAGTCTGCTCCTTGAATAAGACAGCAAAATTCCAGTTTAAGCGAGAGGGTCACGAGAAGGTCAAAAGCCGTGAGGAAAAGACGGGACGAGTGAAACGCCTGGAGGCTCCTGCTTCCCTGATCCTCTCAGCCCAAGACGGCCACCGGCTGAAAAAGTGTTCCGGCCACTCGGCGGGCGATCCCGACGAGTTCCCGCGGTCCGGAGAAGACTTTCACGAGGGGGGCTGCGGAGAATTCCGGCAGATTGGCTTGCGCTCCGTTGCGAAGCCGGCCCAGCGCCTGGCTATCGCCTGTCACGGCTGGCATTTCGGGCAGCAAAGTCCGAGGGTGAACGCATAAGTTCTCTAGTGCCGCGGAATCTCCAGAGAGTTCCTGAAGCTCTTCGAGCGTGTGCGAACCGGCAAGCGTAAATACGCCAGCACGGCTGCGCCGCAAGCGGCTCAGATGCGCCCCGCAGCCCAGATCGAGCCCCATCTCGTGGGCCACGGAGCGTACATATCCGCCGGCGCTGATTTCCATTGAGAATGCAGCTTCAGGACCCTCAAGAGCTTCAATGATGAAGGCCTCGATTTTGACACGGGCCGGCTTTAGTTCGACGGGTTTGCCTTCACGAGCCAGCTTGTATGCGGGCTTGCCGTCAATCTTCTTGGCCGAAAATTGCGGCGGCATCTGCTCCATCTCGCCGTGGAAGCGCGCGGCGGCGGCTTGGACCCGCGCGAGAGTCAGGCTCTGCGCAGCTTCCGGCCATTGGTCAGGGCCGGCTGGCTCGCCTTCGGCATCATAAGTGTCGGTAGAGAACCCAAAGCGGATGCTGCCGGTGTAGCTTTTTTGCGCAGCCGAGAAATATTGCGCCAGGCGCGTAAACCTGCCCATCAACAGCGGCAAAACACCGGTGGCCATGGGATCGAGCGTTCCCAAATGGCCTATTGACCGCTCTCCAGTGATGCGGCGCAGCCGGTTGACCACATCGTGGCTGGTGATGCCGTCTGGCTTATCGATCACAAGAAGCCCGTTCACATCATCACTTTAGCCTCGATAGAGTGGCTTGCCAACCCGGCCCTTAACGCCCCAAGCTAGAGGGTAGAGATGGCAGAAGAACTGGAAAGAGCGCGCAAGGCGGTGCGGGAGCTGAGCAAAACGCTCAAGAGCTTGCCCAAAGACCCTCCGCCAGGAGAGGTTCACAAGCTGCGCACCTCCACGCGGAGGGTAGAGGCGATTGTCTCCGTTCTGGCGCAACTTGAGGGCAAAGAATCGCGGCGCCTGCTCAAATCGATTGAGCCGATCCGCAAGGCGGCAGGCGAAGTGCGCGAAATGGACGTGATGATCGGCAACGCGCGCAAAATGACGCGCCACGCGGAAGGTGATTCCCTCACCCGCCTCATGGAGCAGCTCCAAATCGCTCGCCAGCAAAATGCAGTGGAGTTGCGGCGCGCGCTCGGCCGCCGGCGCTCGGCGGCGCGGGAAAACCTGAAGGAATATTCCAGCCTGATTCAAGCGGGCGCGGCTCACGCGAAGAGAACAGCAACCACGAACGAACTGGCCACCGACGAGCACGATGGGATCCATAGCGCAGCGGCTAACGTTGTCCGCGAGCTCGGGGAGTGGCCGCCACTCAACTCCGAGAACATCCATGCCTTCCGGCTCAAGGTGAAGGAACTGCGTTACATCCTGCAGCTTTCCGCGGACGCCAATTCCGGTCTGGAAGAGGCTTTGGGAAACGTGCAGCGACTCATTGGCGACTGGCACGATTGGCACCAATTGCATGAGATTGCAAATGAAATCCTGACCCCGGAACGAGACCTCGCACTTTTGGAGCGCATCGACGAGACGACCAAGCGACGGTTCGATCAGGCGCTCGCGACGGCGAACCGGTTTCGCGGAAAGTATTTGTCGATGCCCGTTGCCCGGGGGGCCTGAAGCGCGAGACCGGTCCAAAGGGACCGGGCCGCGTTGAATCGACTCAAACGATCCCCGTACCCGGCTGCCGCACCAATGAGAGGAACTCCGCACGCGTCTCTTTCTGGCGGAAGCAGCCCACCATGGCGCTGGTTACCGTGGACGAATGCTGCTTTTCGATGCCGCGCATCATCATGCACAAATGCTTCGCCTCGATGATGACACCCACGCCCTGCGGTGCGATTGCTTCCTGAATGGTGTCGGCGATTTGCTGCGTCAGCCGTTCCTGCACCTGCAGGCGCCGCGCAAAGACTTCAATGAGGCGTGGAATCTTGCTCAGGCCGATTACTTTGCCTTTCGGAATGTAGGCCACATGCACCTTGCCAATGAACGGCAGCATGTGATGCTCGCAAAGTGAGAACATCTCAATGTCCTTGACGATGACCATCTCGTCATACTCCACCTCGAACATGGCGCCGCGCAGAACACGCGCCGGATCCTGATCGTAACCCTTGGTAAGGAAGGCCATGGCCTTTTCCACGCGCTCGGGGGTCGCGCGCAGGCCGTCGCGCTCGGGGTCCTCGCCAAGGCGGCTCAGGATTTCGCGATACATCTCCTGGGTGCTGAAGCTGCTCAGCCCTTCGTTCGCCTCGATTACCCCACGAGCGGGTTTACTCACCGCAATTGGATGCGCCATTGTTCTTTATCCTCTCGCCGAACACTCAAAGAAGTTATTTTCCGTCTCTTCCACGCGAACATGCTCCAGCTCGCCCGCGGGTAACAGATCAAGCAACAAATCAAAGATCGCCGTGCAGAAATTCTCGGTCGTCGGCACGCGATTGGCAAACAACGGATCGTGATTCAGGTTGGCGTGGTCGAACCGATCCAGCACCTTCGTTCGCACCGTTTGATCGAGCTCCACCAGATCAACCACCATCCCCGTCTCCGCATCAACCTTGCCGCCCACCAGAACCTCAACCAAATAATTGTGGCCGTGGCCATGCTCGTTGTTGCACTTTCCGTACGCCGCGCGGTTTTGCTCGGGCGTGAGCGCAGGCGTGTGCAATCGATGGCTTGCGCTGAGCATGTACCGGCGACCGAAGTATGCTTTCACTTTTCGCCTCTATACTCCGCGAAGATTTCGGGCGTCTCATAGACGCGAATGCGACTGAGTTGCGCTCCTCCGGCCGCATTCACCACCGGTTCCAACCGGTTCCACGCCGCGATGGCGATGTTTTCCGTGGTTGGGTTGGCCTGCTTGAACTCCGGCGCATCGAGATTCAAATGCTTGTGGTCGTACGCTGCCAGAACTTCCCTTTCCATTGCGTCCTTAAGCCACTTGAGATCGACGACAAATCCCGTCACAGAGTCCGGCTCGCCCCCCACCGTCACCTCCAGCGTGTAGTTGTGGCCGTGGCCGTTGCGATTCGCACAGCGCCCGAAGACGCGCTCATTCTTCTCGGCGGGCCAGGAGTCATTCCAGTAGTAATGCGATGCGGAAAACGTCGCCCGCCGCGTTAGAAAGATCATTCCTGCCCCCACTTAAGAGATTCTTGAGCCATGCAAAGGTTTCACAGAGCCAAGGCGGATTTGCGCAGGATCGAAATATCTGCCCACATTGCACAACAGCCTCAAAAGCTGTCGCCGGAGCTCGTCCTAGGCACGGTAACTCCGCCCCTTCCAGCTTACGCGCTTCAGGATGCGGTGCTGAAACCAGCTGCGATAGAGCAGCGCCACAAACAGTGGCAGGCCAAGGGGCGCCAGAGCGCAATCCAGAAACGAAAAATTCGACTTTGCCACACGCGAATAGAACCGGAATAGCGTACGCAGCCAAAGCAATGCCAGAACCCATCCCGCGCCCAGCCACTCGAGGCCGTGCGCGCCCAGGCGCGCGTTCCAAAGTTCGTAGGCCAGGATCGGCAGCCCAAAAAGAAGAAAAATATCCACGGCCCGGAAAACCGCCAGCACGAGCGCATTATTGAAGAGCAGCTTCAGGTTCTTGGTCCAACCCTCGATCATCGCACCGGTGCTGCGGTACATGCGCGCGGAGACGGCATCGTCAGCATAGCGAAAGCGCAGGCCCACCTTGCGGCGCTTTGCCAGGAACGCGAGCTCCACATCTTCCAGCACTTTGCCGGCCACGCTGGGGTGCCCGCCAAGTCGACGGTAAGCCTCGCGTTCCACCAGCAGAAACTGGCCGTTGGCGGCAGCGATGCGCTGCGCCGGGTCAGAGACCTTGGCCGGCGGATAGGCCAGCGCCAGCTCACAAAAAACCAGGGGCATGAGCGAACGCTGCGCCAGCCCGCGGACAATCTGCCGCGGCGAGTAGCTCAGCATGCCCACCTTATTGCGCTCGGCCTCATGCAAGGCGCGTCGCAGGTCGCCAAGCTCGTGCACCGTGTCGGCATCGGTAAAAAGCAGCCAGCGGCCTCTGGCGCGGCGCGCCGCGGTCCAAACGGCGTTTGCCTTCCCCGTCCAGCCGGATTCGAGCTTGCCCGCCTCAAGCAGCATGACTCCGGAAAATCCGCGAGCGATTTCGGCGGTCCGGTCGGTCGAGCGATCATCCACGACGATCAGCTCCCAAGCGCGGCCCAGCTCGAAAATGTCTTCCGATTGGCTGACCAGCGACCGCAAGCACTCGCCCAGGCAATCTTCCTCATTTCGCGCTGGAACAATGACCGTAAGCTCGATCAACTGCTCCGGTTCCGGCTGGTCGAAAACGGTTCCGGGAGCGCCTTTGCCGGCCCAGTTACGCCAGTCTGACGACGGGGGTGAATCCTCGGCAGGATCGGCCAGGCCCAGCACCGGTTTGTACCCCGACGACGAGGACCTGTCGTCGGGGGCCCCACGTTTCCAGGTTCTCGTGCCGCCTCGCTCCGCCTCATCCTTGCCCATTTCACCGCACCGTTTTTCTTCCGGGCTTACGCTCCGTATTATAAGGATGTGCGGTTTCCTCGTTGCCTCGGTGTAGCGCTCTTGTTTCCGCTGGCCTTCTTGCCAGCTTGCAATCGCGGTTCGCATCCGGCGCAAACCGGCAAGCCGGCTCCCGATTTCACCGTTTCCGACGGCACTTCAACTGTTCACCTGGCAAGCTACCGCGGCAAGGTCGTACTGCTCAACTTTTGGGCAAGCTGGTGTATGCCGTGTGTCGAGGAAATGCCTTCGCTTCTCGCGCTCCACCATCAAGACCCCAATCTCGTCATTCTTGCTGTGAGCATCGATGACGACGCTACTGCATACTCGACCTTCATTGTCCGCCATCATGTTGATCTGATCACCGTCCGCGACCCATCGCAGTCGGCGGCAAATCTGTATCACACCGATATGTGGCCGGAGACCTATGTGATCGACCGCCAGGGAATCATTCGCAGCAAGCTCGTGGGCCCGCAGGAGTGGACCAGCCCCGAAATTGTCGGATATTTGAACAGCCTCTGAAGCGGCCATATACTCTGCATCTACTTGATCAACCACGCTTCAATGAAGCCAGGTCGAATTCGCTTCCTGAAGGAGTTCAAGATGAGACTTCGCATTGTTGCCATCGCTGCCGCGTTGCTGATGCCCGCGATTCAGGCGAGCACGCAGACCGCGCGACCGACGCAGCGTCAATCACCATCTCTCGCAGCGGTCACCGGCGTCTGGCGTGCACAATTCAACAACCTGCCCGCCTTTACCCTTGTCGTTACCGATGAGGGCGGAGAGCTTTCGGGCGCGATTCTCTTCTACATGCTCAAACGCGAGGACGTGGACCACCCTTTCACGGCAACGCCGGGGCTGCCGGAGCCTATCCTCAATCCGAAGTTCGATGGAAAAACGCTCACATTCCAGGTGAGCCACAAGCGCGCCCATCCGCCGCGCACTCTATCGGATCCACCGACCACTTTTCAGCTCACGCTTGCAGACGATGGCAAGGCCCAGGTATTGAACCTGAGCGAGGGCCCACCACTCACCGTTACGCGGAGCGACTATTGAATCGGATTGTGCAGATCGCTCTGGGCAGTCAAGCCGGAATGCTGTCGACTGTTATCCTGAACCCATGACCACGGTGGACATCGTCTATCGCTACGCTACGCCGCCCACGGAGCAGGTGGCTCTTGCGTTGGCTCGGGCCCGCGATGTTTACGGCATCCGGAAGCTGAGCTTTGATCATGCGACCCGCACGTTGCGGATTGAATACGACGCCACGCGCCTTAACGCCGCCGCAGTCACCAAGCTGGTCCGCGAAACGGGGCTTGACATCGTCGAGGAGGAGCCGATTCTCCCCGCGCCCGCGCCGGCGGCAGCAGCTCCGCCGACAGCATAAACGCGTCGCCCGCCGTTCGAACTCTGTGCTGAAAATCAAATCTTGCGCCGCGGGTCGAGCCTTGCACTGCCGCTCCGGCCTTGATACTCTGACAAAGGTTCGCCGGCTTTGTCCTGAAGCCCGCACGTGTGCGCCCGTAGCTCAGCTGGATAGAGCGACTGACTACGAATCAGTAGGTCGGGAGTTCGAATCTCTCCGGGCGCACCATAACTCAATCGGACATTCAACTGAGTCGCCGTGATTTTCTTAAGTTCGCCGCAAAGACGCGGCGGCTTACACGCCGCTGTATGCCGAGAACCCGCCGTCAATCGGAACCACCACTCCGGTCACGAATTCGGAGGCCGGCGATAGCAGCCAAAGCACCGCGCCAAACAAGTCTTCCGGCTCGCCGAAACGCGCCATGGGCGTGTGCCCGACGATCGATTTGCCGCGCGCAGTCAGGTCGCCGGTATCTTTATCAGTCAATAGAAAGCGATTTTGATTGGTGAGGAAGAATCCCGGCGCGATCGCGTTCACGCGAATTTTCGGCGAGTATTCCTGCGCCATGTGCACGGCCAGCCACTGCGTAAAGTTGCTCACCGCTGCCTTAGCCGCCGAGTAGGCCGGAATGCGCGTGAGCGGCCGGAAGGAATTCATCGACGAAATATTCAGAATCGTTCCGTAGCCCTGGTCCGCCATGATCTTTCCAAAGGCTTGGCTGGGCAAAATCGTTCCCAGAATGTTCAGCTCGAAGACCCAGCGCAGCGCGTCGGCCGGCAAATCGAAGAACTTAAGTTCGCCGCTGGTCGTCGCCTGTGGCTTGTTGCCTCCCGCGCCGTTCACCAGGCAGTCAAGCCTGCCCAGATGGTTCACAACATCCTGTGCGGCTTGCGCCACGCTTTCGCGGTTGAGCACGTCGCATTGAAAGACCGAAACCTGCTCTCCATGCTCGCCCATCCGCTCAACCGCAGCCTTGCCTGCCGCGGGATTCACGTCAAGGATGGCTACCTGCGCGCCGCAGCCAGCAAGCGCGCCAGCAATTTCGCTGCCCAGGATGCCTGCACCGCCGGTGATGGCAATCGTTCGCCCGGAGAAATCGTACATCCTCGTTAGTTCCGCCAGGTCAAATGCAACCCGGTGTGTGATCTCCGCCCCGTGTCCAAGCTCGTGTCCAGCTTCCATCACCGCAGGTCCTGCCATATCGCACCCTTTCCTTTTTCCCTTCCAGCCTCAGAGGTACAAGGCGGCCAAAGGGACGCACTAAGATAGGTTTCCTCTCAACGGGCATTCTTCACGGTGCGGGTTGTCACACGCGCGTGTATGCCAAATCACGGCCTTGGTTTGCCGCGCGCTGTATCAAGAGAAGTAGACAATGAAAGGGATACGTCCATGCTTCTCGAGTTGAGTGTGTTGCCGAAGGGAAAAAGCCCTCATGTGAGCGGTGCGGCTGCGGGCCTGGGAAAAATCATCGATTCCAGCGGCCTTTATCACCAGACGAAGAACAAAGGGACGGTCCTCGAGGGCACTTGGGAACAGCTGATGGCCGTGGCAAAGAAATGTCATGACGAAGTCATGAAGACGAACGAACAGTTTGTCACTGTCATGCGCGCTGTGGATGGTCCCGATGTGGCGCCCTGTTCGCACGCTCCGGCCGATTGCGCCGCCATGAAAGAACTCCTAGAAGACGACGGCGATTGGTTGATCCCATAAGAAAAGCGGAACTCATTGGGCTCCGCTCGTCATTCCCGAAAAAATCAAGCCTAGTAAAGCCGGAAGTTCACCTCGATCGTGATCATTACCGGTACCGCCGTCTTTCCGTCTTTCATGGCCGGCCTGAATTTGTACTGCCGAATGGCTTCGATGGCCTTTTCATCCAGGCCCATGCCCAGTGGCTGCGTAACATGAATATCCTGTGGATTGCCATCCTTGTCGACGATGAGAGAGATCATGCAGACGCCCTGGTACTTAGCGCGCCGTGCCTCATCGGAAAACTCGGCTTCCACGCTGTGGATCACTTCCGGCGACGAGATCCTGCCGCCAACTTGATACAGCCCGCCACCAGTATTGCCGCCCTCGCCGGGCCCATATCCGTTCCCGCCGCCCGGTCCCATGCCGCCGCCGCGGCCAGAACCCATGCCCGCGCCGTTTCCCGAACCCGCCGACGCGATGGTCACATTGGCTGACGAATGCATGCCGATCATCGGCATGTTCATGTTGTCGGGCAGTTGAATGTTCTTTTGCACGTTGATGGTCGGCGGATCGGGCAGCTTGGGCTTATCAATCGTCTGAGGTTGCGGAGGCGTTATCGTGTCTTTCGCCTTCTCTGGCAGCTTGCCCTTATTGGCTTCGATAATGCTTCTGTCGCCGCCGCCACCGCCGCCGCCTGCCTTGATGTCGGACTTTGGCGCGTTGTAGGCGCTTACATCGACATTCGTCGCCTGCACGGGAGGGCTCACGATGTTATGGACCACGCGGATGCCCAGCCAGATGGCCAGCAGGAGGATTGAGATATTGAGAGTCGTCGAGATCCCGATGGCCCAGGGATTCGCCTTCACGGCCATCCGATCGGGCACCGGAATGGGTTTCGAAGTCAGCTCCAGAGGCGGCAGCTTGACCGGAAAAAACACGTCCTGGACGCGCTCCCAGAGGCTTGCCCAGATGGGCTCCTCCTTGAACGCCTTTCCCAGGAATGAATCCAGCTCGTGGCCGGTCCCTGGAACTGAGGCTCCCTGGTCGTCCTTTGCTTCCGGTGTCATGAGTCGATCGTTCGCCTTCTTGCCTGTGCCGTCCAGGCTGTCCCTGCCTGCTCTTGCCTGCCTCCTGACGCGAGCGCGCCGGCCGTCAGGCCCATCAATCCATTATATGCGTGACCGCACAGGCCTTTCTCTCGGTTCTCTAGTGGACTGGGAGTCAAGTGTTCCGCTTTCCCATAGACCCGTGCATTCACAACTCCCATACGCAATAGACGGTGAGTGGGTTCGGTTTGTTACCGGGAAAAAATGGACCCCCTTTGTTTACACTGATTCTTGAGCAACTTTGCATCCCTGAACGGAGCCCAGATGTCCCCTGCGCCGGAGTTGAAGGCGACCCTCACCCTGCCCCAAACCGCCTTCTCGATGAAAGCCAATCTGCCGCAGAATGAACCCCTCCGGCTGGCGCATTGGGCCGAACTACACCTCTACGAAGAGATGCGGAAAGCGGGCCGCGGGCGGCCCGTCTATTTACTCCATGACGGTCCTCCCTACGCCAACGGGCCCATTCACCTGGGGCACGCCCTCAACAAGGGCCTCAAAGACTTCGTGGTCAAGTCCAAGACCATGGCGGGCTATGACGCCCCCTACGTTCCTGGCTATGACTGCCACGGCCTGCCCATCGAGATCAAAGTCGATGAGAAACTGGGCCACAAAAAGCTCTCGATGCCGGTGCCCGAGGTCCTGGAAGCCTGCCGCGCCTATGCGCAGAAATATGTTGATCTCCAGACCGAGCAATTCGAGCGCATCGGCTGCTTTGGCCGCTGGCAAACGCCCTACAAAACCATGGCGCGCTCTTACGAGGCCAGGACTTTGGAAGGGTTCTACGGCTTTTTGGAAAAGGGCTTCGTCTACCGCGGCCTCAAACCGGTTTACTGGTGCATCCACGACCGCACCGCGCTGGCCGAGGCCGAAGTCGAGTACGAAAACCACACCAGCCCGTCGGTCTACGTTCGCTACCAGCTGACGTCCGACCCTTCAGCCATCGCACCCGCGCTTGCCGGGAGGCAGGTTTCAACCATTATCTGGACCACCACTCCATGGACGCTGCCTGCGTCGCTTGCCGTGGCCTTCCACCCTGACTTCGACTACGTGGCGCTGGAAGCCGAATCCGGCGAGGTTTATATCGTCGCCGCTGCATTGGCCGAGCAGGTTGCTGCTGCCTGCAAGCTCGGACCTACCAAAGAGCTCGCTCGCTTCAAAGGCGCAGTCCTCGATCACGTCACTTTTCAGCATCCGTTTCTCGATCGATCCATCCTCGGGGTGCTGGCCACTTACGTCACGGCCGACACGGGCACCGGCGCTGTTCATACCGCCCCAGCCCACGGCGCTGACGACTTCTATACCGGCCAGCGTTACGGACTCGACCCCACCAACCGCGTCGATGCCGGCGGGCACATTCACTTCGATCCTGATTCCTGGCATAGTGCCCAGCCGCCGGCCTACGACGGCCTCACTGTGTGGAAGGCGAATCCGGTCATCGTCGCCATGCTGGAAGAGCGCGGCGCGCTCATGGGCGGCTCCCAGCTTGAGCACTCCTATCCGCATTGCTGGCGGTGCCATCACCCCATCATCTTCCGCGCCACTGAACAGTGGTTCATCTCGCTTGAAACCCCAATGAAGCGCGCCGACGGAAGCGAAACGACATTCAGAAACCTCGCCATCGAAGAGATCGACAAAGTCGTCTGGGACCCGGCGTGGGGCAAGGAGCGCATCACCAACATGATCGCCACGCGCCCTGATTGGTGCATCAGCCGACAGCGCATCTGGGGCGTGCCCATTGCAGTCTTTATGTGCGAAGGCTGCAACCAACCCATCCTCGACACCAGCTTGAACGCGAAAATCGTCGATCTGTTCGAGCGCGAGGGCGCGGAGGCGTGGCACACTGCGCCTGTCGAATCCCTTTTGCCGGCTGGCGCCAAGTGCGTGCAATGTGGCGGAATCAGCTTCCGCAAAGAAACCGACATTCTCGACGTCTGGTTCGATTCCGGCGTCAGTTGGATGGCTGTGTGCGAATCCGACCCGGAACTGAGCGACGCCTACAAAGCATTTCAAAGCCACGACGGTTCGCAGAGCGCGCCGGAGGTTCTTTATCTGGAAGGCGGCGACCAGCACCGCGGATGGTTTCATTCCTCGCTGCTGACGTCAGTGGCTCTGCGCGGTCACGCGCCCTACTCTCACGTTGCCACCGCCGGCTGGACGCTCGACGAGCAGGGCCGCGCTATGTCGAAGTCGCTCGGCAACGGCGTCGATCCGGTTGACATCGCCAACCGCATGGGCGGCGAGATCGTGCGCCTCTGGGTCGCGTCTGTCGATTTCCGCGAAGACATGGCCGCCAGCGAGAATCTGATGCAGCGTTGTGCCGAGCTCTATAAAAAGCTGCGCAACACCTTCCGCTTTCTGCTCGGTAATCTGAACGGCTTCGACCCCGCGCGCGATCGTATTGCAGAAAACGAGCTCCTGCCTCTCGACCGCTACATGCTGGCCCGCACACGCGACCTCGCGGAAAAGATTCTCGCATGGTACGAGGCCTTCGAATTCCATCGCGTCTACCAGGCGGTCAACGAGTTCGCCATTGTGGACCTGAGCTCCTTTTATCTCGACATTCTGAAGGACCGCATGTACACCTTCGCGCCCACAAGCCAGGCGCGCCGCTCCGCGCAGACGGTCCTCTGGCAGATCACCGAGGCGCTTGTCCGGCTAACGGCACCCATCCTCACCTTCACCGCCGACGAAATCTGGGAGCATCTGCCCGCCGTCGAGGGCCGCGAGGCGTCGGTCCACCTTGCGCTTTTTCCAAAGCCGGAAGAAATCTTCTCCGAAGATCCCGCGCCCGTTCTCGCCGAATGGAAGCAACTCTTCCAGATCCGAGATCAAGTACTGAGGCTTCTTGAGGAAGCTCGCCAAGACAAACTTATCGGCAAGTCCTTGGAAGCAGAAGTTGAATTCTTGGTCAAAGGAGAAATATTCGATCTCCTCAACAAGCATGAAGCGGGACTCAAGGAATTATTGAACGTTTCGAAAGTTGATGTAGTTGATTCATCTTCTCGACCGGCGTTCAGGGGACCGTCGGCACAAGGGCAAGTTTTCAGGACGCAGACGTCTAGCGACCACCTCAGTTTCGCTGTTTATAACGCCTCCGGCCACAAATGCGCGCGCTGCTGGAACTTCATGCCTGAAGTTTCCAACTACGGCATCTGGGAGAACGTCTGTACCCGCTGCCAGTCGGCCCTCCGCGAGATGGGCATCGCCCCGCCCCAAAGCGTCGAGACAGAGGCGGAGGCCAACCAGTGAACTTGCTGACAAACTGGCCCAGGCACCGCCGCTTGTTCGGCCTTTTCCTCATCTCGGCGCTCGTCATCATTGCCGATCGCGGCACCAAAACCTGGGTCGCCACCCACATTTCCCTCGGCGGAGCGATCCCCGTCATCCCACGCGTCCTTCGCATCACTCACTGGACCAACGAAGGCGCGGCCTTCTCGCTCTTCGCCGACACCGCTTCGCCGCATTTCGTGCGCTGGGCTCTTATTACTTTCACGCTCATTGCCGCGGTCTTCATCTTCATCGTGTTGCTCCGCATCGGCAATCGGTTCACGCTCACCACCGTCGCGCTCGCGCTCATCCTCGGCGGCGCTATCGGCAATGTTCACGACCGCATCGTCTACGGCTCAGTCATCGACTTCATTGAGGTCCACATCTTCACATATCACTGGCCCGACTTCAATGTGGCCGACTCTTCCGTCGTTATTGGCGCATGCCTGCTCATGCTCGATTCGCTTCTGCCGCAACGCAAACCTTCAGCCTGACGTTTCACCCAGGGGCGTCAAATCAGCAACGCAATCCGGCAGCTATAATTGGTCGGACCTCTTAGGCAACGGAGCAGCCGCGCGAAATGATGTCATCAGGTTCTGATTCCAACGCTCCTTCTACAAATCCGCCTCCTGCGGACCGAATGACCTATCAGCGCTGGATCATCTGCGCGCTCTTGTTTTTCGCTACCGTCATCGCCTATGTCGACCGCGCTGTCATCGCCAACCTCAAAAACACGCTCGAAGGCGTCATCCCCGGCCTCAATGACTACAAGTACGGAATCATCACCGTCGCATTTCAGCTGGCGTATGGCATCGCCATGCTGGTCGCCGGTGGTCTGACCGACAAACTGGGCACCCGCAAGGCGTTCGCGATCGCCATCTGTCTGTGGAGCGTCGCCGCCATGCTGCCCGGCGCGGCATTCTCGGTCGCCAGTTTTGCGCTGGCCCTGTTTCTGCTCGGTTTGGGCGAGGCCGCCAACTTCCCTGCCTGCATCAAGACCGTCGCGGAGTGGTTTCCCAAGCGCGAGCGGGCGTACGCAACCGGAATCTTCAACTCCGGCGCGAATGTGGGCAACATGGTCGCGCCCGTTGTGGTCGCGGTGTTCGTGGCCCTCTTCAGTCAATGGAGTGTCTTCGGACCCGCAAACGCCTGGCGCGGATCATTCTTCGTCGCCGGCGCATTGGGCTTTGTTTGGCTCGCTTTCTGGCTCGTTTTCTATCGCCGTCCTGAGCAGCAGCCCCGCGTCTCCAAGGCCGAACTCGCACTCATCCTCAGCGATCCCGGCGAGAAGATCGAGAAAGTTCCCTGGAGCCACGTGGTCCCGTGCAAGGAGGCGTGGGCATTTGCCGTCGGCAAGTTCCTCACCGACCCTATTTGGTGGTTCTATCTTTTCTGGATCCCCGGCTACCTGCAGACCACTTTTCACCTGAGCCTGTCACAAAGCAAAGTGCCCGTGATGCTGGCCTACGCCATCTCCATGATTGGGAGCGTCGGCGGCGGCTGGATTTCGGGAGCCCTTATCAACCGTGGAGTCACTCCGAATAAGGCCCGCAAGGGTACGATGCTGCTTTGCGTAGTGTGCATCGCTCCCATCTTCCTCACCCCGTTTGTCCATCATCTGTGGTTCGTAGTGGCACTGCTGGGCCTGGCGACCGCCGGTCATCAAGGATGGTCGGCAACATTATTCACCTTGCCATCCGACATGTTTCCCAAGGCCGCCGTCGCTAGCGTAACCGGCATTGGCGGCATGGCCGGGGCATTTGGAGGAGTTCTGCTGTTATTCAGCGCAGGGGCGATCGTTCAAAAAACGCACAGCTTTGTCTCGCTGTTTATCATGGCGTGCCTCGCCTATCCGCTGGCTCTGATCATCATCCACGCCATCACGCCCAAACTGGCGCCTGCGCAAATTCGCTAGCGGCGTGCAAGAATCGTAATCATGCGCCGCTCGATGATTCACCACGGGCCGCCGCATCGTAATGTCCGTGGTAGTCGGCAGGAATTGCACGACACTTCCGGACTACAACCTGCGAGGTTTCCGATGAAATCCACTTCCATTTTCCATTTAGCGCGCGCAACTTTTGGCGCCGCGGCGGCGTTTGCAGTTCTTGCTCTTCTGAATCCCCACCCCACTTTCGGCCAGCGCCTTCCCACCACGGTCATCCCCACGCACTACACCCTCAAGCTCACGCCCGACCTTAAAGCCGCAACCTTCTCCGGCGAGGAAGCGATCAACGTGAACATCAGCCAACCCACGAACTCGATTACGCTGAACGCCATCGAGATCGACTTTCTTTCGGTGACCATCTTCCCCAACGGCCCCGAGCAAACGGGCGCGGTGACCCTCGATCCGAGCAAGCAGCAGGCCACGTTCACGTTTCCCTACACCGTCCCTGCCGGCAGCGCCACCATTAAGATCCGCTACACCGGCATCCTCAATGACGAGCTGCGCGGCTTTTATCTTTCCAGGACGGCTCGCCGCAACTACGCCGTGACGCAATTTGAAGCCACCGACGCGCGCCGCGCCTTTCCCTGTTTCGACGAGCCGGCCTTCAAAGCGGCCTTCGACATTTCGCTGGTCGTCGACACCGCCGACACAGCGATCTCGAACACGGCCATCGCCGCCGATGCGCACGGACCCGGCGCGAACAAACATACCCTTGTCTTCGGAACCACTCCCAAAATGTCCACGTATCTCGTCGCCCTCCTCGTCGGCGACTTCCAATGCACCGGTGGGCGCCAGGACAACGTCGACATTCGCGTCTGCGCGACGCCCGACAAGGTCGCTTTCACGCCCTACGCGCTCAATGTTGCCAAGTTCGTCCTGCACTACTACGACGATTACTTCGGGATTCATTACCCACTCAGGAAGCTCGATCTCATTGCCATTCCCGACTTCGAAGCCGGCGCCATGGAGAACTTCGGTGCTATCACGTACCGGGAAACCGACCTCCTGCTCGATCCCATGACGGCTACTGTCGACGAAAAACGAGAAGTCGGCCTTGTCGTCGCGCACGAGATGGCGCACCAGTGGTTCGGCGATCTCGTCACCATGCAGTGGTGGGACAACATCTGGCTCAACGAGGGCTTCGCTACCTGGATGGAGAACAAGCCCGTGGCGGCGATGCATCCCGAGTGGAACATTCCTGAGCTGGTCGCCGGCGACGAACAGGACACTCTCAATATCGACGCGCAGCCAACCACCCGCGCCATTCGCGCCAAAGCCGACACGCCCGAGGAGATCGACGAGATGTTCGACGGCATCGCCTACGGCAAGGCCAGCGATGTGCTCCTGACGGTCGAGAACTATCTGGGCGAGGAAACTTTTCGCAAAGGTGTGCACGCTTATTTGTCCGCGCACGAATACGGGAACGCCACCGCGGAAGACTTCTGGAATGCGCAGACGGCAGTGAGCCACAAACCGGTGGATAAGATCATGGAGTCGTTGATCGTTCAGCCGGGTGAGCCGATCTTCAACTTCGGCACACCCACGGACGGCAAGGTCTCGGTCGAACAAAATCGATTCTTTCTCAGCCCGAGCATCGCGCCCGATCCCTCGCAGAAGTGGACCATTCCGGTATGCTTCAAGACCGCCGCTGCCCAGAACTGCGAACTCGTGACGCCGGAAGCCTCAAGCCTAACCGTACCCGCCGCACCTTTCCTCTTTGCCAACGCCGCAGGCAAGGGCTATTACCGCAGCGCCTATGCGTCTGCGCAATACGAAGACCTGGTGGCTCATGCTGAATCGGGTTTGACGCCTTCAGAGCGCATCAGCCTCGCCGGCGACGAGTGGGCGCAGGTGCGAGCGAACAAAGCCAAACTCGGCGACTATCTGAGTCTCGTGGCCGCTCTCAAGTCGGACCCGAGTGCAGAAGTCTTTTCGACCGCCGCGGGAAAGATTGAAACCATCGCCGATAAGGTGGCCTCGACAAAAGAAGAGCGCGATCAACTGGCTGTATGGGTTCGGCGCACTTTCGCGCCCGAATACGCCAAACTCGGTGCGCCCGCGTCCAGCGACTCGCCTGGCACAATCGAGTTGCGCGCGCAACTGCTCGGCCTGCTTGTCGATCATGGCAATGATCCTGGACTTGAGGCACAGGCGCGCAAGATCGCCGGCCAATTCCTCGACGATCCCACCTCCGTCGATGCAACGCTTGGGTACGCCGCTCTTGGAGCCACTGTGGAGAACGGCGATGCTGCGCTTTTTGACCGGCTGCAGAAGATATATGAAACCTCCACCGACCCCGAACTCCAGGAGAGCGCGTTACGGCTGCTGGTCCAATTCGACAATCCTGCTCTGCTTGAGCGAGGTCTCGAATATTCGGTTTCCGGCAAAGTCCGCAATCAGGACGCCGCAATTCAACTGGCTATAGGTCTCCAGATTCCAGAGAATCGAGATGCGACCTGGAACTTTATCAAGACTCATTGGGGCCAGGTGCAAGCCGAGCTGACGACCGACCTGGGCGCGCATTTGGTGAGGTACACCGGGAGCTTCTGCACCATTGAGGCGCGCGACGATGTCAAAAGCTTCTTCGCCGCTCACCCGGTGCCTGCCTCCGACGTGGCTCTGCGGCACGCCCTTGAGAATATCGATGGCTGCATTGAGCTGCGCCACCTGCAGGAACCGAACTTGAAGACGTGGCTCTCCGCGCAGGGCGGGTCGTAAGTAATCGTGGCGTTACCTGTGCGTGTCTAGGAACTTGTTGAAATAGATACCCGTTTTTGCGTCGGAGGTTGGCTGCCATTCGTCTAACAGACATGCGTGGAGACGAGCGGGATCAGGACGGGATGTTCAGCTATATATCGTTGGAGCAGCGTGTGCCTCAGGATCATCCATTGCGGGCAGTTCGCAAGTTGACGGATGCTGTGTTGCGGACGTTGAGCCCGGAGTTCGATGCGTTGTATGCCGACTCCGGCCGTCCATCGATTGCACCGGAGTACATTCTTCGTGCGCTTTTGTTGCAGGTGTTCTACTCAGTGCGTTCTGAGCGGCTGCTGGTTGAGCAGATCGACTACAACCTGTTGTTCCGCTGGTTTGTGGGCCTTGGCATGGACGACGCGGTATGGAACCATGCGGTGTTTTCCAAGAACCGCGACCGGTTGCTGACTTCCGATGTGGCGCAGCAGTTCTTTGCCGAAGTGAACAAGCATGCCAGGCGCTTTATGAGCGACGAACACTTCACGGTAGATGGCACGCTGATTCAGGCGTGGGCCTCGCAGAAGAGCTTTCGCTCGAAGGACGGCTCTGATGACGGCGACGGAGCGAATTTTCATGGCCAGAAGCGATCGAACAAAACGCATGAATCGACCACCGATGCCGATGCGCGGCTGTACAAGAAGAGTTACGGCAAGGAATCGAAGTTGAGTTATCTGGGTCATGCGCTGGTGGAAAACCGCAACGGTCTGATCGCCGCGGCGATGGTGACGCACGCCGACGGTTATGCCGAGCGCGATGCAGCACTGTTGATGCTTGCCGAAAAGCAAGAGGGCCGCTCACGCCGCATCACAGTGGGCGCCGACAAGGCTTACGACACGAAGGATTTCGTTAGCACGGTGCGGGAGTTAAACGTGACGCCGCACGTTACCAGGAACGACAAAGGCCGTACCAGCAACCTGGACCGCAGAACCACGCGCCAGCCCGGCTATGTCATCAGCCTGAGTCGTCGATGGCTGATCGAAAAGGGATTCGGATGGCTGAAGCAAACCGGTCCGCTGCGCCAGGTCAAGTTGCGAGGCCTGGAGAAAGTGGACTGGCTGTTCGTCTTCAGTTGCGCGGCGCACAACCTAATCCGGCTGCCGCGACTGATGGCTCAGCCACCGGAAATGCTCCGGGAGAAATGTGCCTGAGCAACGGTTGCGAGCCTTGGGGATGATTCCCTGAGGCTCGCAAACCCCCTATAAACACCGGCCAGAACCGCACTTCAAACAGATTTCGAACGGAAAGAAACGAAAATGGCCAGGAAAGCCGCCGCAATCAGGCGAATTTCAACGAGTTCCTAGAGCTTCCGCAGCCGTTCGCAGGCCTCGTCAAGCTCTTCATCCCGCTTGGCAAAGCAGAAGCGCAGCAGATTTTCGCCGCGCCCTTTTCGGAAAAACGCCGATCCGGCCACAGCGGCCACGCCGGTCGAGCGCAGCAAGTGCCGAGCCTTCTCGGCGGCTGTTTTGCCAGGGCTACGCTCCACGTTGGCCATGATGTAATAGGCGCCCGGAGGCACCGATGGCTCCATACCGGCGTCTCTCAACGCGCTCGCAAGCCGTCCGCGCTTGGACTGGTGATCGGCTGCCAGCTGTTTGTAAAAGCTCGGCGGCAACTGCTCCAGGCCCACTGCGGCGCCAACCTGCAACGGCGCGGGCGCGCAGACGTAAGTCAGGTCGTGGAAGTGCGCCATGGTGGGCATCCATCGCGCGTCGGCCGTGGCGTAGCCGATGCGCCAACCAGTGATCGAAAACGTCTTGCTGAATCCTGAAATCACAATCGTGCGCTCGCGCATGCCGGGCAGCGTCGCCGGGCAAATGTGCTGCGCGCCGTCGTACACGAAGTACTCATAGATTTCGTCGGTGATCAGAAAGAGATCGTGCTCGATGGCCAGTTGCGCGACGGCTTCAAGTTCCGGCAGCGTGAAGATCTTCCCTGTCGGGTTCGCGGGCGTGTTCAGCAGGATGGCGCGGGTGCGTGGTGTGACTGCGGCTCGCATCGCATCCACGTCAAGCTGCCAGTCGGGCTCCGCCAGCGCCACCAGCACCGGATTCACGCGCAGCGAGTCGAGCGTGTGCACATGGTAGCCATAGAACGGCTCGAAGACCAGCACCTCGTCGCCAGGATTGAGCAGCGCCATGGCGGCGGCATGCAGGCCGGCAGTCGCACCCGATGTGACCATCACCTCGTTGTCGGAGTCGTAGGCCAATCCGTAGTCGCGCTGTTGCTTGGCTGCGATGGCCTCGCGCAGCCGCGCAATGCCATCGCATCGCGTGTAGATGTTCTGCCCGTCGCGGATGGCCTCTATCGCTGCGGCTTCGACCACGTCGGGCACCGGCGTATCGCACACGCCCTGCGCCAGGTTGATGCCGCCTATGCGATCGCATTCGGTGGTCATGGCGCGAATTTCGGACTGCAGAGTCTTCGGCGCGAGCGCGCTCAGGGCAAGGCGCGATTCAACTCCGGTGGCGTGCGAAGATGTGCCTGGCAAGGGGAAGTTCCTTTGCAGCCATTTTACATTTTGGGGCCCGCATTTTGGGGCCTGATCGTTGCGTGTGCGCCGCGGTGCAGCCAAATCCGCCGCCGCCGTAGTATCGTGCAGAAAGAATCGATGCACGAGCTTTCCATCGCGGCCAGCATTGTTGAGGCGGTCACCGAGTCGGCCTCCGCCTATCCCGGTGCGCGCGTGAAAGAAGTGCGCCTGCGCGTCGGTGCCCTGGCCTCGATCGTCGAAGATTCGCTCCAGTTCTGCTGGGAGCTAGCATCGGCAGATTCGCCGGTCGCCGGTGCTGCGCTCGTCATCAATATGCTGCCGGTGATCGTGCACTGCGAAGCTTGCGGCGCGGACTCCCAGATCGAAGGCGTGCAAAGCTTTCGTTGTCCGCAGTGCGGCGAGTTGGCGGCCGACTTCCGCCAGGGGCGGGAGTTGGAGATTGAGTCGATTGAGCTGGAAGAACCGGACGCCGGAGATGCGCCAGTCGGCGCGCCGAGTCCGGTCGAGGAGCACTTATGACCACCCGGATTGTTGAGCTGCGGCGGGGAATCTTGAAGAAGAACGATGAGCTTGCAGCTGGTCTGCGCCAGCGTTTCACATCGGCCGGTGTGCTGGTGCTGAATCTGGTTTCGAGCCCGGGCACGGGGAAGACTGCGTTTCTTGAGCTCACACTGCGTGAGTTGCGTTCTCGCGGCGCTAAGGCGGCTGCCCTCGTGGGCGATCTGGAAACAGACAATGACGCGCGCCGTCTGGCTGCGAGCGGAGCACCTGTGCGCCAGATCAACACCCACGGCATTTGCCACCTCGACGCGGAGATGGTCACGAAGCACATCGAAGAATGGAAAGAGGTTTCGCTCGCCGGACTCGACTATCTTTTCATCGAGAATGTCGGCAACCTGGTGTGCCCCTCCAGCTACGACCTTGGCGAACGCATCCGCGTGGCGCTGCTCAGCGTGACCGAAGGCGAGGACAAGCCGCTCAAGTATCCGGGTCTCTTCAATTCGTCCGACGCGGCCGTAATCACCAAAATAGACCTGGCTGCTCCCTGCGGCTTCGACCGCGAGCTGGCACTCAAGAACATCAATGAAATCCGCCCGGGAATCCGCATCTTCGAGACTTCGGCCAAAACCGGCGCGGGTATGGACGAGTGGCTCGCTTACCTCGCTGAGAAGGCGCGGCCTTCCTGAACCGGGAAGAGCGGTCAATATTATTGCGTTTTCACGCCTCAAGCGTTGCGCAAAGCTCGCCCCAGGCAGTACCTTTCAGCTAAGGTCGGTAGCACAACATGGGCCCCTCGGATTCCCCCGGGCAGGACACGGCTGCAAAGCAGTTCGCCGAGCCGGGCTTTGCCCAAAATACGATCGAACGGCTGTTTGAGTTCTCGCCGGACGCCATTCTCGTCACAGACGCAGACGGCATGATGCGTGCGGCGAACCCGCGTGCTGAAGAGTTGTTCGGCTACAGCGCCCAGGAACTGATTGGCAGGCCGATCGAGATCCTGGTTCCGGCACGTTTCCGTGGCGGCCATCCGCGTCATCGTGAGAATTACAGCGCTCACCCCCGCACTCGCCAGATGGGCGCGGCCCTCAATCTATTCGGCCTCCGCAAAGATGGCACGGAGTTCCCCGTCGACATCATGCTCAAGCCGATGGAGACTGAAAGCGGCCCCGCCGTCGTCAGCTTCATCCGCGACGCCACTGAGCAGCGTGCCGCGCAGGAGGCTTTGCGGCTCAATGATCAGCGGCTGCGCTCCATCGTCGAAAGCATCGGCGAGTATGCCATTTATCTGCTTGACCGCGACGGCCATGTGCTTACATGGAACCCCGGCGCCGAACGAATCAAAGGCTACAAAGCCGATGAGGTCATTGGCCTGCACTTCTCGCGTTTCTTTACCCAGGAAGATCAGGAACGCGGCCGTCCGGCTGAGTTGCTGCGCCAGGCTGCAGCCAGGGACCGCATGGAAGGGGAAGACTGGCGAGTGCGTAAGGATGGTTCGCGCTTCTGGGCCAACATCGTCATCACCGCTATCCGCGACAGTAGTGGCGATGTAACGGGTTTCGCCAAAGTCACCCGCGACATGACCGACCGCAAGCGCGCCGAAGAGGCATTGATCTTTCAGCTCAGCGGTGCGCTCCTGGCCAATATGGATGCCGAGAAGTTACTCGGAGCGATTTCGGCTTCCATTCGCGAAGTGATTCCGCACGATAATGCCGGATTGGTTCTTCATGACCCGGCGGCAGATGACATGGTAGTGCAGTTTCTTGGAGGAACCGGCTCGGACGCCTTTCAGGGCGAATTGCGCGTTCCCGTTGATGGCTCGTTGTCGGGAGTTGCGTTCCGCACACGCGAGCCTGTGCTACTCGAAAGCATTGCCAAGACATCCTTTGGTCCTGAGACGCTCAGCTACCTCAAGCGAATGGGAATGCAGTCCGGAGTTTGGGTTCCGCTTGTTCATCAGGGCAAGGCTCTTGGCGCGCTGTCCGTGGTGAGCAGGCAGGAAGGCACTTTCGGGCAGCGCGAAGTGGAGATGCTGGTCCAGATTGCCGGGCAGGTGGCAATGGCAGTCGACAACGCCATGGCGTTCCGGCGCATTGCGGAACTGCGCGACCGGCTCAAACAGGAAAAGCAATATCTTGAAGAGGAGATCAACGTCGAACACCGGTTCGACGACATCGTGGGCGAAAGCACAGGCCTCCGCAATGTGCTGCGCCAGATCGAAACCGTTGCGCCAACCGATGCAACGGTTCTCATTCAGGGCGAGACCGGGACCGGTAAAGAGCTTCTGGCGCGCGCCATCCATCGCCTGAGCCAGCGTAGCGAGCACACGTTCATCAAGTTGAATTGCGCGGCGATTCCGGCCGGCTTGCTCGAAAGCGAACTCTTTGGCCACGAGAAAGGCGCGTTTACCGGCGCTATTGCTCGCAAAATCGGTCGCGTGGAGCTGGCTCACGAGGGCACGCTGTTTCTCGACGAGGTGGGCGAATTGCCGCTCGATCTGCAGCCCAAATTGCTGCGTGCCTTGCAGGAGCGCGAGATCGAGCGCCTGGGAGGGACGCGGTCCATCCCCGTGAACGTGCGCCTGATTGCCGCCACCAATCGCGATCTTGCACAGATGGTCGCGGAGAAGCAATTCCGCAGCGACCTCTATTATCGGCTT
Organism: uncultured Acidobacteriaceae bacterium; assembly: GCA_963789425.1. Lineage (GTDB taxonomy): Bacteria > Acidobacteriota > Terriglobia > Terriglobales > Acidobacteriaceae > Telmatobacter. The sequence continues at coordinate 276,058 of CAWBKM010000005.1, forward strand.
AAGGTCTTCCCCGTTTCCGCCCCGCCCCTGCGCGAACGCGCCGCCGACATTCCCATTCTCGTGCGCCACTTCGTCTCGCGCCATGCGCGCCGCATGGGCAAGAACATTGAATCCATTCCGCCCGAGGCTATGGAAGCGCTCGTGGCATGGAAGTGGCCCGGCAACATTCGCGAGCTGGAGAACTTCCTCGAGCGTGCGGTGATCCTTTCGCGCGGGCCGCAGCTCCATGTGCCTCTTGCCGAGCTCGAAGCCATGAAAGAGGAAGACGAAGAATATGAGGCCGCAACCAATCCAACGTTCCACGCCGCCGAGCGCGACAATATTCTGCGCGCGCTCCGCGAGGCCAAGGGCATCATCGGCGGACCCGGCGGCGCGGCCGAACGGCTCGGCCTTAAACGCACCACGCTGAACTCCAAAATGAAGAAGCTCGGCATCGAGCGCGGCGACTATATGTAGTCTCGGTGACGACATAACGTCATCGTCACTTCGTCACGCGGCGCGCATCGCCGCCTTCCACCGCCGCAGGCTCTCATAGCCAACACCTTTACATTGAATGCGATACAGCCACCGTCGCGCCACACCAAAAGTTTGGCACGCGCCGTGCTTTATCACAGGCATGGCGCAGGACGAGCCAGCAAGTGCTTCGAATCACTTTTGAAGAAAACTCGAATGCGATCGTCATCAAGCTGGAAGGACGCATCGCCGGACCATGGGCGACCGAACTTGGTCGCCTCTGGGAAGAGAAAGCTCCGGCATTCGAGAAAAAGAAACTGGCTCTTGATTTGCGTGGAACAACTTATGCAGATGCCGGCGGGATCAAGGTTTTGAGAGCGATCTACTCTCAAACGGAAGCCTCGATCCTCACCGGCACACCCTGGACCGAGTATCTTGCCGAAGAGGTCACGCGCAAGAACTCTCAACCTGCTGACACGGAGAGCTGAGATGCAGACGGGACACGATCTAACAAACAATGCGTGCGTACCTTCTTACCGGAAGGGCGAATTCTTTAAGGCATTGCCGGCCGCGGCGCTGGCCGATCTTGAGCCGCTGCTCGCACCTTCTTCCTATCCCTCCAATGTGGTCCTGTTCACCGAGACACAGCCGTCATCGGGCATCTACGTGATCCTCGACGGTGAAGTCAAGCTCTCCATCAACTCGAGTGACGGCCGCCGTCTGAGTTTCCACATCGCCAAAGCTGGCGAGGTGCTGGGCTTTTCATCCACGCTCTCGGGTGGCGAATACGAAATGACCGCCGACACACTCTATCCGGCGAAGATCGCCCACATCTCGCGCCAGGTATTTTTGCAATTCATGGCTCGTCACCCTGAGGTCTATCCGATCGTCACGCGCGAAATTAGTCGCAGCTTCAACCTTGCCTGCGAACAGTTGCGGATGGTTGGCCTGTCGACTTCGGTGCCTGAGCGCCTGGCCCGTCTGCTGCTGGTGTGGAGCGACGAGCCCGGCCAAAAGCAAGAGCGTTCAGCGCACTGCCGCGTCTCGATGACCCACGAAGAAATTGGCGAGTTCATCGGCGCCTCACGCGAGACCGTGACGCGCACGCTGAGCATCTTCAAAAACCGTCACCTGGTTGCGCAGCACGGATGCACGCTTACGATTCCCAGCCGCCTCGCGCTGGAAAGCTACACGCGCGGGTAGGGATCACTCACTCTATCTGGGTTGAAGATTTCACGGGGGAAACACAGCAACTTTTGCCGCACTGTCTGGATTTGATCTGGCCGTTCATTTTGCTACGTGATGTGGAAGGCATCGCGCAGCTTGGTTCAGCGGCCAAAATCTTTTTGCTCTTCGCTATCTTCCCTTCATTTGCCGCAAAGCAAGTCGCGCTGCGTGGTAGCCGCACATTCCGTGAACGCCTCCGCCCGGTGGCGTCGATGCCGAACACAAATACAGCTTGGGCGCACCCGTCGCATAGCCGCTGACGGTCGGCCGGAAAAACATCTGCCGCATGGTCATTGCGCCGCCGCTGATGTCGCCGCCTACCAGATTCGCATCCATCGTTTCCAGTGCTGCGGGCGCAGAAACGTGCCGCGCCAACACGCAATCGCGGAATCCCGGAGCAAAGCGTTCGATCTGTGCTTCGATGCGCTCTGTCATGTTGAATGTGGAACCGTTCGGCACATGACAATAGGCCCACAGCACATGTTTTCCTTCGGGCGCTCGCGTTGGATCGTAGAGCGTGGGCTGCGCCACCAGCACGAAGGGGCGTTCGGATTCGCGGCCATTGGCGACGGCGAATTCGGCCTCCGCAATTTCCTCGAACGATCCGCCCAGGTGAACCGTGATCGATCGCCGGCAATCCGCCGCGTGCCACGGAACCGGCTGCGAAAGGGCGCAATCGATTTTGAACGCCCCGGGCGCACGCTGGAACCGCGCCAACTCGCTTTTGTATCTAATCGAGAGATGTTCGCTGGCAATCTCAACAAGTTGCCCTGGTGCGGTATCGAAGAACACGAGATCATTCTTCGCTTCCAACTCGCGGAACGTAACCGCATCGATGCGGCAAGAAGTGTGAACCGTTCCGCCGAGTGTCTTCAGGTAACTGATGAGCGCCCGCGTCAGGGCCTGCGCGCCGCCGCGAGGAATCGGCCAGCCGACCGCGTGAGCAGTGATACCGAACATCCATCCGACGGTTGCACTCAGTGGCTGGTCAAAGCTCAGAAACGAGTGGCCCGCCAATCCCGCGAAAATGGCCCGCGTTCGCGAGTTCACAAAATGACTTTTAGCGAAGCCTTGCGCAGTTTGAAGCGCCGAAAGTCCAAATCGCGCCATACGCAGCGGATGATGCGGAATGCGAAGCGGCGGACCCAGAGTGTCCTCCGCAAAGTCCATCCAGTCATCGGCCGCCGGCTGCATCAAACCCCGCCAAAGCTTGCCGTCCGCTCCAAGCGCGCGCTCCGCGTGCGCCAGGTCGCGCTCGAGCACCACGGCCGAACCATCGTCGAGCGGGTGCGCCAGCGGCGCCTCCCCGTGGATCCATTCAAGGCCGTGATCCGCGAGCGGGAGTGTGGTGAAAAATGGAGACCCGGCAGCGAACGGATACACGGCCGAGCCAAAATCATGCAGAAACTCCGGCAGCGTGAGCGGCAGCGTTCTTGCAGCGCCGCCCAGTTCGGCCTCCGCCTCGAAGACCTCCACGCTCATTCCTGCCTGAGCCAGCACAATGGCCGCGGCCAGTCCGTTGGGGCCCGATCCAATCACGCATGCACGGCTCATCGCTGCCTCTTCCTCCCAGAACTTGATCCTCAGTCGTGCGGTGGCAATTCCTCTGGCCACGCCACCACGGCAAATTCGCCATCTGCGGCCATCGTCAACTCCGGCGCGTACAGTCCAAGATACTCGCGACGCCACCAATCGCCGGTTCGCCGTCTTTCATCCTCAGTTGTAAACCAGTATTGCCAAATCACCGCGCGCATATAGCGCGGCGGAGTCTGCCCAAAAGGATTGCTTCGAAAAAGCGACAGCACATCCCCGTCGCCGACCAGCAGGCGCTCTTCGGTCAACGGCACGATCTCGTTCTCGCGCCATCCGCCGAGCGATGCAAACCACAGATTCCAGTCAAAGCGTGGCTGATAGGGAGCATAGATCCCGGGCGCCTCGTTCAATGCTTGCGGCTTGTTGCGAAAAGGATACGCGATCCAGTTTGTGCCATCGTTAGAGCCTTGAAATTCGATTTCGTAGCGCCCGCGCGTCATCACCGCGAACAGTCCATATTGGTTAGCGATTCGGAATGGCTCAAGCGCGATCAGCGGTTTGACAGGTCCGGGAATTCTGCCCATCGGAATTCCGATCATCTCCGCCGTCGTGTTGTAGGCAATCCATGTCAGCATGAAGGCCGCAACGGCCACGCTCGTTACCCACCAAGAAAACCTGAGACGTTCGAGAAGTTTGTGTCGTGTTGGAACTTGATGGGTGGTCTCGATGTCCGCCGTCGTCACACTGGCCTCGCCCACGCCAAGAATCGAGAGCGAATGCCCCTCAGGCATCTCGAGCATCGGCTCTTCAATCCGCCCCGGCTGGCGCGGGCGTATGCGCGCTGGCACAAATCGCAACAGGAATTTGTCATCGAGCAAAAGAAAGCCGAGCGAGAGAACAAGATAATTCAGGAACGCATAGTTGGCGGTGAGAATGACGCCGATCTCCCAAGGCGTGACGATGAAGAACAGGATCAGCCGCACCCTGCGCGGAAAGAACATCATGAACACCAGTCCTAACTCCAGCGCCAACGTTCCACCGACGGTCGCAGCATGAAACCAATGCGGCAGGTGCTCGACGTACCATCCAATCCAGGTAGGCAGCGGCCCATTCTGGTAGTACTCGTCCATAGCCGTGAAGTTCCGCCACTCCACGTCGCCACTCGCAAGCTTCACCATCCCCGACTCGAAATAAATTCGAAACCACTCCCACTGCAACAAAAACCAGCTCAAGCGCGAAGGCGGATCGTGCGCTCCCCATCCAGGCCAAAGCCCGCTCGGCACGAAAAACAATGCCAGAAATCCCGCCTCCAGCAACATGCCATCCGACTGATAGCTTGAGAAAGTCCCGCTCGCGTCGACGAACGAAAGAAAGCAAACGAAGCACACAAAGAAGCTCAGGCGGGGCCAAAGATTTAGCAAAGCGATCAAGGATGCAATCAGCCCGATCCACGTCACCGCTATCATCATCGCGGAGCTTGATGAGATCCAATAGAGCGACGGTGCATACCAGTACCGCTCCAGACCAAGCTGCTGCGCGATATCGGCTAGATAATCCTGCGTAGGCAGGATTCCCTCAGGGCCAATTAAGCCCTTGATCTGAAACAGCAGCGAATAGAAGGCTGAGAAGTAGATGAGGGCCAAAGCGCGCAAGAAGATCCACCGCGGAACCATCTGACCCCGCGGGCCGCGACGACCATCGAAGAGCCACCTGAAGCCGTTAATCAGTCTGCTCCCGCCCATCTCTCGAACAGGATACCGGCTGGCCGACGCTCCAACATGAATGATTGTGCGAAGCTCCGACGATCTGTTCTAAGTGAGGTTGACTGGTCTGACCAGTTGGAGTATCAAAACATAGTCATGACACGAGCCACTTTTGCCGCTCTCTTCACGCTGATGGCAATTTCCTGGTCAGGATTTGCCCCCGCACAAGTCCCCGCGCCGCATCCCGGAACACCGCAAACCACAACGCCCGCGCTACACGGCCGTACTGAAAACCCTGCGAACCTGGGCCGGCTGCAACTCGATCAGTATCTCGACAACATCGCGACGCGGGACGAAGCCAACCGTGCAGCCGCAGTGACCGCCATTCACACGCGCGCACAGGCTCTGGCACGCCAGGCTAAAGTGCGCGCGCAGATTCTCTCGCTCATCGGTTCCCTTCCCCAGCGCACGCCGCTCAATGCCAAGTTCGTCGGCGAGACGCAGGCAGACGGATTTCGCATCCGAAAGGTCCTCTTCGAAAGCCAGCCCAGCTTCTTCGTCACCGCGCTGCTCTACGTTCCCGATGGCGCGCCGGCGGGCGGCAAGCGCGCCGCAATCCTCATGAGCCCGGGACACGCTCCCAGCGGCAAGGCTGGAGATGCGCCCATCGCCGCGATCTTCGCTCGCAATGGCTTCATCGTGCTCTCCTACGATCCCATCGGCCAGGGCGAGCGGCTGCAATATCCCGATCCCGCCAAGCCCGGCTCTTCGCTCGCCGTACGTCCAACGGGCGAACACGGCGAAGCCAGCCTGCAACCTATGCTGATCGGCGATACCTTCGCACGTTACGAGGTATGGGACGCGATGCGCGGCGTTGATTTCCTCGCTTCGCTTCCCGATGTTGACCCGCATCGCATCGGTGCCCTCGGTTGCTCTGGTGGAGGAACCATCACCGCGCTCACCGGCGCGCTCGACCCACGCATTGCCGCTATCGGGACCGCTTGCTACATCACGTCCTTTGACGCTCTGCTGCCCGCGCTCGGCCCCCAGGATGCCGAGCAGTCTACGCCGCGCTTCATCTCCTCGGGCCTCGGTTTTCCCGACTGGATTGAGCTAGCCGCGCCGCGCCCTTACGCCGTAATCTCCACCTACTCCGACATGTTTCCCTTCGCCGGTGCGCGCACAACGGTCATTGAGGCTCGCCGTTTTTATTCCCTTTTCGATCCGGCCAGCGCCGGAAAAGCTGAAGACGGCGCCACGCCACCCATTCCACCAACGCCGACAGTACCCGCACTGAATACCGACACAACGAATACGGTTTCTCCTCAAGCCAGCTTGCAGTGGATCACCGGTCCCGGCGGCCATGGCGCGCTCATGCCGATCATGGGCGACATCGTGAGCTTCTTCCTCCGCAATCTGCAGCCGGGCTCTGATGCCGATCATCCGTTCCTGCCTGCCGGAGCTGGTCCGCGAGCCGCCATGACTTTGATCGCCAACTTGCCAAAAGACGCATTTCAAGTGACGCCCACCGGACAAGTTGCGACCAGCTATCCCGGCTGCGCGACCGTTTACACGTTGAACAAGAAACGCACCGCACGCCTCGTTCCTGCGCATCGTCCACTCATTGCGTTTGACCAACTCGGCACGATGATTCGCAACCTGACAGGCGCAGAAGCCAAGCCGGGAGCATCTAAATTTAACCCAGCATTCCTCACCGCCAAATCCGGACCGCTCGATTTTCCAACGGCCGGCGGCCTTCATCTTCAAGCCGATCTCGCCGTTCCTTCAACGGCGGGCCATCATCCAGCCGTTCTATTGCTGGTTCCCAATTCGATTCACGGGTCGGACTCGATTGCGCAAGCAAACCTTGCCAAATTCGAATCGCTCGCCTCTCAGGGCAACGTCGTCCTGGCCATTACCCCGCGGCCATCGCCTCCAGGCACCGACGATATGAAGGCTCCCCTGCTCGGGCCGTTCTATCTGCTCAGCCTTCGCGCAGATCTGGTCGGACGAACACTCGTGGGACTCCGCACCGACGACGTGATTCGCGCGGTCGATTATCTTGCCAGCCGCGGCGACATCGATCCCACTCATATCTCCGCCAAAGCAAGCGGTCATATGGGCCTTGTGCTTCTCCATGCCGGCGTGCTCGATCGCCGAATTCGGCACATCGAAATTGATCACGCGCTCACGAGCTACCGCAGCCTGATCGATGCGCCTTTGCCCACTGGGGCACCGGAAGACATTATCCCTGGTGTGCTACTTCACTACGACATTCCCGATCTCGTGCGTGCGCTCGGCGGCCGCGCCAAGGAAACCAATCCGCTGAGTGGCGCTAACGACCTGAGCCAGAATTCAACCCCGCTCCAGGCGATCTCCGGCATAACCCCTTGAGGAGGCTTTCCAAAATTGGCTCCGGAACAGTGCCACTTCACTGGCTATAATTTAGGAAACGAATAAACCTTTGAAACGGCCCACACATTGCCACCGATGGGCCGCAAATCCAATCGGTTTCATTGCTTTCTTCACGCGGCCTGATCCGTGAGAGGTTTCCCTCGATGCGCCAATCCTTATTCAATTTGTCGGGCAGAGTGGCGGTGGTTGCCGGTGGAACCACGGGCCTGGGCCTTGCGATGGCCCTGGGCCTGGCTGCCGCTGGCGCCGATGTTGTCCCAAGTTCGCGCCGCATGCGTGAGGTTGAGAAAGCCGCCGCCGAGATTGAAGCTTTGGGCCGCCGCTCTCTTCGCGTGGTCAGCAACGTTCTCGATCGTCCGTCGATTGAGGCTCTGCACGATGCCGTCCTTGCGGCCTTCGGCAAGGTCGACATTCTCGTGAACGCCGCCGGTATCACCAGCAAGTCTCCCGTCTTGCAGGCCCCGGAGGCGGACTGGTCGCGCATCATCGAAACCAATCTCACCGGTACGCTTCGCGTTTGCCAGATCTTCGCAGCGAGCATGGCAAAGGCCGGTTACGGACGCATCATCAATGTCGCTTCTCTCGGATCCTTTGTCGCGTTTCGCGGCGTTGCGCCCTACTCGGCCAGCAAGGCCGGCGTGGTTTCCTTGACCAAAACTCTCGCCATTGAGTTAGCGCCCAACGGAGTCAACGTGAACGCCATCGCACCGGGTGTCTTTGCCACAGAGCTGAACCGCTCGCTCGTTCAGGGAACACCGCGCGGAAAGGAATTGCTGATGCGCACGCCCATGCACCGCTTCGGGCAAGCGCATGAGCTGGCCGGCGCAGCCATCTTCCTCGCCTCTGAGGCGGCTTCGTTCGTGACAGGCGAAGTGCTTGCCGTCGACGGCGGATTCCTGGCCAGCGGCGTGAATCAATAGACTTCCGCCAGCGCGGCACATCATCGCCGGGCGCCGGAAATGTGCTCGCTAAAGTACAACCGGTGCGATCTGCACCTTTCGACCTTCGGCGCACGACATATAAATGCTTCGCACCAGTTTTAATGCGCGATACCCATCCACTCCGGACGAAAGCGGTGGCCGGCCAGCCTTGCACGCCTCGCCAAAGTCGGCCAGTTGACGCTCGAATGGCGTGAGCGAGATTGCCATCGGGTCCGATGCACCGGATTTGGCCTGCCCGGAAATCGGCGCCGGCTCGCCTTGGTCATCCCGCACATCCCACGTCGTCAATTGGTCTCCGGTCACGATTGCGCTTCCTTTTGTTCCGTGGATCTCGATCCGCTCCGGATAGCCCGGCCACAGTGCGGTCGCAGCTTGAATCACGCCGGTTGCGCCCGATGAGTAATGCAACACAGCAGACACCAGGTCCTCCGACTCGATCTTGTGCGTGGCGCCGAGGTGCCAGTAGCCGAAAACCTCATCCACCGCGCCGATCAGGTACAACAGCACGTCCACCTGGTGAATCGCCTGGCTGATGAGTGCGCCGCCTCCCTCGCCACCCCAACTTCCCTTCACAGGCCGCGCATAGTATTCGTCTGTGCGATGCCACTTGACGTAGGCGTCGGCCTGCAAGATCCTGCCCAGCCTCCCAGCCGAAATTGCGCGCTTCAAGAAAAGTGTCGAGTCGTCGAAACGGTGTTGGCTCACCACGCCGAGTTGAATCCCTGCCGCACGCGCCGCCTCGATCATCTTTGCCGCGGTCTCCAGATCCACGGCCATCGGCTTTTCGACCAATACATGCTTTCCCGTCCTCGCGCCCAGTTCCACCGCGGCCAATCGGTAGCCGGGAAATGTGCACACATCGAGCCAATCCACGTCCGCGCGTTGACCAAGCTGCTCCGGTGTGGCAACAAACTCCGCGCCCCATGCGTCGGCGAACCTGCGCCCGCGCTCCTCAGTCCGATCCGTAACCGCAGCAATCCGGTAGCCGATGTTCTTGTATGCTTGCGCGTGTTTGCCTGCGATGCCGCTGGCGCCGATGAATCCTACTCTCATGGATGGTCAGTCTCCCGCATGGTCCCGGCGATCACGGTACGGGCCAATGAGGCTTTTATGCGTGTACTGGAGCGGGTTTGGAACTGGCCCGCTCGCTTTCGTGGCGCGACGCAAAGTCCATTTGACGGAAAAGCACTTTGTGCAGCACCAGTGCAGCGGCCCCGCGCAACCGCGCTGCATCGCCGTCCATGGCTGCTACCACGCGCGGAGTGTGCGGCGTAAACGATTTTGCGATCAGCTCGCTCTCGAGCAACGGGCAGATGCGCGGCCACAGCGCCGTGCAATCACCCACGATGATGATGACTTCAGGCGCCAGCCCCGCTACCAGCATCGACAACCCTCGTGCCAGATATGTCATCATTTTGTCGATGGAACGCAACGCGCGAATGTCGCCCTGCAATGCCAGCTCGAGCAACTCCTGAAACGAATTGAGCGTGCTTTCCGGCGCCAGTTCGCGATAGTACCGCAGCCCGGCGCGGTTCGATGCAAATGTCTCCCAGCACCCTACGCTGCCGCACCCGCATACTGGGCCGGTTTCTTCGAGCGGCATGTGGCCAAACTCGCCCGCCATGTCGTCCCTGCCGCGCACCACCCGTCCATCCACCAGCATTCCCGCGCCAATGCCCTCCGACACCGATATCGCAATCATGTTCTGCGAGTCGCCGAAGTTGCCGAACCAACGCTCAGCGACCAGGCAGGCATTGGCGGCATTCTCCATTTCGATCGGAGTATCCAGAACCCTCTGCAATTCCGCATAGAGATCGATCTGGCCCCACGGAGCATTCGGCGAAAAGAGCAGGCGGTGCGTCCTCTGGTCCACACGCCCTGAAACGCTCACGCCAAGGCCCTGAAACATTCGGTCGCCGTAAGTCGCGCGCAGCGATCGCGCCGCTCTCGCAATATGCGCGATCGCCGTTCTGGCTTCGTCTGGCGTGGAACCGGGTTTGATTTCGAAGTCGACTGCCTCACGGCCCAGGATCTTTCCGTTAATGTCGACAACGGCCAGATTGGCTTTTCCCGGGCGCAGATCGATGGCCAGAGTTACGTGCCGGTCGTTCAGCGTCACATAGGTCGGCCTACGCCCTCGCGGCAACCGCCCCAGGCTGCCCGGCACTACCCACTCCTCGTCGATGAGCTGGCTAATGATGACCGAAACCGTACTAGGTTGCAGGCCTGTCAGGCGCGCCAGATCAGCCCGGCTCACGGGTTGGTGCAGGTGGATGGCGTGCAGCACGATGTCACGGTTGATTTCGCGCGCAGTCTCGCTCGAAGCCACGGCACGGCGAGGTCGAGTTGACTTGTCGGTTACGCGCATGTTTCCCAGCTTCTTTCGTCTGCTGGCCTCAGGCTGGTCGCTCCACTTACGATCCCGTTGATCGATGTTCCCACGCCGAGCCTGCGGTGTCCGAACTCCCGCAATCAATATATCCGAGGGGGCGCGATTGGAGGCAGCGAGGTCGATGGTCGATCTCGGATTCGCACTCGTTCGACGGGGCGAACGTTGGGTAACGGAGGACAACCTGAAGTGTCCAATTGTCGGGCCCGAGGGATCTCTCTTTCCTCACGGTAAGCGGCGCAGCGTCGCATGGCCGAATTAAGCAAAGTAAGGGCCGGACCCGCGATTTTCGGACGCGCCGATATTGAGTGCTAAGGATCGTCAAGGCGTGATTCCTTTAGCCTGGTTCATCTGCGCGAAGGCAGCAGAATTTCGCCAGGGAACTTTCCGAATAATGGTCCATCGTTCCACTATGTGGAGATATGGCGGGTTTGGGCAGCGACTCGACCTATTGGGTTCACGTGCCAGACAAAAGCGATTTTCCAAACCACTTGTCTCCAGATTCCACTCCCGGCCATCTCACCAGCAATCAATTCAATGGTTTGCGGTTATGTTCCCTTTTCGATGTTCCCGATTGTAAATCGTTTCTTTTCTTGACAAGCCTGATTTTGAATCCATATACTTCGCGACGCCAATTAATTTGGCTGCTGCACGTCGCTTAAGTTTTCGCTTAGCACGTCGTTCGTGCGCTCGCTGGTTACTGTGGGCGCGACGGCATCCCAAGCCGGCGAGCGAGGCTAAGTGGCAAGTGAGCAGATTTGCGGGATAACCACAAACTTTGGAGGCAACATCATGACAGGGTGGAGATCACTTCATAAGGCGGGGAAACGGCTTTGTTTCGATTCAAAAACGTTTTCCAAGTTGTCGATGATTCCGTACGTCGCGCTGTCGATTCTCGCTTTGGTGCTCGTCGCGAGCACCTCGGCCCGCGCACAGGGCGGTGGCAACGTTGCCATCACGGGAACGGTTTCTGATCCCTCCGGCGCGGTCATCACCGGGGCCAAGGTGACAGTGACCGAGCTCAGCACCTCGATCGTCCGCTCTGACACAACCAACAGCAGCGGTCAGTTCAACTTTACCGCGCTTCCGCCATCAACCTACAAGGTCGCGGTCGATGCCCCGGGATTCAAAGGATTCGTTCAGAATTTAATTTTGCTGGCCGACCAGACCCGCAACATGGATATCCGTCTGGAAGTTGGCTCGCAGACGCAACAGGTCACGGTGGCTACGTCGGCCGTTCAAGTGAACACGGTCAGTCCGGAGCTCGGCCAAGTGATTGAGCATACTCGTCTGGTCGATATTCCGTTAAACGGCAGAAATGCTGCCGACCTTACATTGCTTGTGCCCGGCGCGGTATCGGCCATCGGAAACAATTCAGGATCGTTGCAGGGCGATACGAAACAGATTCCCGGCGCCGACGCAATCGCAGTGAACGGCGCCCGGCCGGATCAGATTGGCTACAACCTGGACGGCGGCAACAACGAAGACCTGATGAGCAACGTGAACCTCCCGTTCCCCTTCCCCGATGCTTTGCAGGAGTTCAGCGTCCAGACCAACAGTTTCGACGTGCAATATGGCGCCAATGCCGGCGCGGTGGTGAACGTCGTTACCAAGTCCGGCACGAACGATTGGCACGGCGATTTGTTCGAGTTCGTTCGTAACCGGGTCTTTAATGCCCGCAACTACTTTGCCGACATCAAGGATCCATTGAAGCGCAATCAGTTCGGCGGCACTGTCGGCGGGCCGATTCACAAGAACACCACCTTCGGATTCTTTGGATGGCAAAAGACGATCATTCGCGACGTCAACAATGCGACCAACGCGACCGTTCCCACCGCTGACAACATGAACGGAAATTTCTCCATCACCAATCCGACAATTACTCCCATCAAATGCAACCCAAGCGATGCTGCTGCGCAGACGAATATCTGCAATCCGTTTACGCACACTCCCTTCGCAAGCAACGCCTCAATTGGTCCGATCTCCACGGTGGCGCAGAATATGGCCAAGCTGCTGCCGCTTTGGCCCGCAGGATCGACAGGCGGGACAAAGCCCTTCCCCACACCGCTCCAACAGAATTTCGACGAGTACGCTGGCCGTTTCGATCAGGTCTTCCGGGGCCAGGACCACCTCTTTGCCCGCGTTTACATCAACAAATACCATCACGCTCCGACATATGACGGGAAAAACCTGCTGACGGCAGGGCCGGGCTCGACCGTACTGGCGCAGAACTGGGCCAGCGGCTATACGTGGGTCGTTTCGCCATCACTGGTGAACAACACCACGATCGATTTTGTGCGCTCGAACTCGGATCGCGGCCAGCAAGGCGGCCCGGGAGGCACGGTGCCGGATATGACCACCTTCGGTTCGGCCCTCTGGCAGTTGCCCACGGCGCAAAGCGGAATCCGGAGTTTCGCTGTCGCCGGTGACTTCACTCTCGGCAACTTCACCGATGCTCATTTCATCCGCAACACCTACGACCTTCGCGACGTCATTAACTGGACCAAAGGCAAGCACGATTTCGAGTTCGGCTACGACCTTGAAGTGGACCAGTCGAACATTCGTAATACCGACTTCGAGAACGGTAACTTCAACATGACCAACGACGTGACGGGCTTATCGATGGCCAGCTTTGTGATGGGATATCAGCACACGTTCAGCCAGACTTCGGGCAACTTCTCTGACTCGCGCGAAAACCCGATGGGCGTCTTCGCCGGCGACAAGTGGAAGGTATCGAATCGCCTGGCGCTCGATCTTGGACTTCGCTGGGAGCCTCAGCAGGTGATGCAGGAGAAATTCGGGCGCATCCAGCAATTCCGCCCGGATGCGCAAATGGCAGGCGTCCATTCGTCCATCATTCCCAGCGCACCTGCCGGCCTGTTCTTCATCGGCGACTCATACGACAACATCAGTGTTCCCACCCGCGGCGAGACCGGCGACTTTAACAACTTCGGCCCGCGCGTTGGCATTGCCTGGGATCCAACCGGAACGGGGAAGATGTCGCTCCGCGCCGGAGGCGGTCTGTTCTATGAATCGCGCCAGCCCGGACTATTCCTGAACGATGCATCGATTTCGCCGCCTTTCAGTCTGCGCATTGATCTGAACGATTCAACCACCGGGGCCTCGCAGATTGGTCCGCTCGAGAATCCCCTGGGGGCTTATCCAAGCTTCACAACCGGGTTCCCACAGCGCTACACGCTCAAGACAGCTCCCAAGAACGCGGCCTTTGTGACCAACCCCGTCCTTTACAGTCTGCAGCCGGGCGTAAAGTGGGTCTCGCCTGAAATCTACGATTGGAACATAACTTTCGAGTATCAGTTGCGCGCCGATACGGTGCTGCACGGCTCCTACGTCGGAACGCGCGGAACGCATCTGCGGCAGGATGTGAACTTGAACCCCTCTGTCTATACCGCGGGCAGCTCGGCTTCAGAGCAGTCGACGCGGCCGTACCAGCCGTTTGGCATCATCTACGAGGATCGGAACACCGGCGCCAACAGCTATAACGGACTTGAGGTCGATCTCGAAAAGCGGCCTGCGGGCGGCAGCGGCATTCTCAACCAGATCACGCTCCTCGCCAATTACACCTATTCCAAGGCAATGGACTACGGATTGGCCGAGAATGGCGGCATCACGGATATCGGATCGAGCATCGGCTCCGGCATGTCGTTCTACGATCCCCGGCAGCATGCGTTCGAGACCGGCCTCGCAACTTTCGATCATACCCACCACTTCGTTACTTCGTTCGTGTGGTCTCTGCCCAAGCTCACTGGCTCCAATGGCCTGTTACGCAATGTTGCTGGCGGCTGGCAATGGACGGGGATTTACAACATTACATCGGGCGATCCGCTGACCGTCCTGGCCGGCACCGACATTTCGCGAACCAACAACAACCTTGATCGCGCGGATTACGTTGGCCCATCCACCACCTACGTCACTGGGTGCCCAACTTCTGGGGCCAACTTTAGTAAGCACTGCTTGCCCTGGCTCAACCATGCCAACTATGCAGCACCGGCAGCCGGAACCTATGGAAACTCGGGCAAAGGCTCGGTACGCGGCCCGACCCTCTGGGATGCGGACACCGGCCTGCTCAAGAACTTCACCCCGATTCCCTCGCACGAGAACTTCAACTTCCAGTTCCGCGGCGAGTTCTTCAACGTATTCAACCATCCGCAGTGGTCCGATCCCAACGTGACCTTTTCCAACGGCGCATTCGGCAGCACGCGCCAAACGATAGGCACACAGGTGGGCAACGTTCTCACGACTGCGGACTATCGCATTATTCAGTTCGCGCTGAAGATGAACTTCTAGCGATAGACAATCATCGACACAGGGCGCGCCGCAATTGGGGCGCGCCCTTTCTTTTTGCACAGAGCAAAGGCAGGCTGTCATTCGCGCGACACAGTCATCGTGCTTTTTGAGTGCCGGTCTCGAAGCTCATTCTCCCAGCGTTCACACGTCTCTAGGCAGATGCCGCTACACTTTCTTTGGAGATGCATTTATGAGCCTTCCCGCCAGACCGAGGCTGTTGCTTCTCGGTCTCTCTGCGCTTCTTTTGTGCACCGCGTTCCTGGATCGACCGTCGTGCGCCCAGGCTCCCTCACGCGACGCCAGTCTGCAAATGGTTGTCATCCTCAGCCGCCACGGCGTTCGTTCGCCGCTTACCGCTCAAGCCGATCTCGACAAGTTCTCGGCGGCGCCCTGGCCAAAGTGGGAAGTCGCCCCCGGAATCCTCACTGCCCACGGCTATGAGTTGATCAAGATCTTTGGGACCTGGGACCGGGCAAAGTTTTCCGGCGAGGGCTTGCTTGCGCCCACCGGTTGCGCCGACGCTCCGCATGTCACCATCCTGGCCGATACGGACGAGCGAACACGCGAAACCGGCAAAGCGCTCGCCGAGGGAATGTTTCCGGGTTGCAACATCCCCGTTGATGCGCAGCCCGAGGGCACGGTCAACCCGCTCTTCCTTCCGCTCAAAGCAGGCATCGGCCATCCCGATCCAGCGCTCGTCACAGCAGCCGTCACAGGGCGAATCGGAGGCAACCCCGCCAACCTCACTGAGACTTATCGCCCACAATTAACGGCGCTCGATCGCATTTTGTCAGGTTGCGGGCGTCTGCCTTCCAATCCGCAGCGCACGTCGATCTTTGACATCCCCGCCAGCCTCAAGCCCGGAACAGCTGGGTCTCCTGTGTCGGCGCGCGGTCCGCTGGTTACTGCCGAAACGCTGACTGAGAATCTGCTCCTCGAATACACCGAAGGCATGAGCACGGCCGACACCGGCTGGGGATGCCTTGACGGCGCTACATTGCGTTTCATTATGCAAGCCAACGTCGCGGCCTGGGACTTCGAAGATCGCACCCCCGCATTTGCGCGTACCTACGGCTCCAATCTTCTCGACCATATCCGCAGCACCGTGGAGCAAGGCGTAAAGGGAAAGCCGGTTCCGGGCGCGATCGGAAAGCCGGGTGATCGCGTGGTGATCCTGGTCGGCCACGACACCGACATCGCGACCGTCGCCGGTGCCCTTGGCATCGATTGGATCGCCGATGGACGCATCAACGACACTCCTCCGGGCGGTGCCTTGGTCTTTGAACTCTGGCGATCGCCGAAAACTGGTTCATTCGTGCGCGTCGCATTTACCACGCAGACTCTCGAGCAGATGCGAAATTCTGAGCCGCTCACTCCTGCCAATCCGCCCGCAGAGGCGCCTATCTTCCTTCCTGCATGCAGCGGTGCGGATCTCTCCTGCACCTGGGACAGCTTCTCTGCCGCCATGCGCCAGGCCACAGATCCGGCCTTCGTCACTACACTGCGTTAGCGGACAAATCCGCCCATGCAAACGTGCGCATCGCCTGCTACAGTGTTTACCGCGGCCTTCTCAAATGTACTGACTGACCAAGAAGACCGCGACCGATTCCCCCGGGGGCCCCGTCATGCAGTTCCGCTCCGTCTTTGTTGCCGTTGTGGTCTCCTTTGCGCTCATTCTCTCCGCCTTTCTGATGAATCGCGCTCGCCCCAGGGTCGAAACCGAACAGCCCTCGGCAGACTTCGTGCGCGCCAGCGGTAAGTGCGCCGAATGCCACGCTCGTCTGCAGTACTCCGTTGTTCATGAGTATGAAATGTCGGCCCACGCAAAAAAAGCGTCACCTGCCTCGACTGCCACCAGCCCGCTCCGGGTCAGAATAAAGTGGATCACCATGGCTTTGTCATCAGCGACCACCTGACTGCCGGAAACTGCCGATCGTGCCACGAAGGCATTTACCAGGAGTTTCTGCGTAGCCGCCACGCTGCGCCCAGTTGGGCTGCCGTTCATGGCCAGCAAGGCCTCTCGCCCCAGCAGGTCTCGTTCAGTGAGCAGTTCCAACCAGGCGGGACGAAACGCCCGCCCAATCCGCTCACGCTGCCTGAGGGCCATCCGGCCATCACGTCCGGCTGCGATCAATGCCACTCCGTAGGCAAACCAAACTCCGATGGCACTATCGGCACCTGCACCGAATGCCACTCCCGCCACACCAGTTCTGTCGCGCTGGCCCGCTTGCCCACGACATGCGGTCAGTGCCATATGGGGCCGGACCACTCGCAGATGGAGATTTACAACGAGTCAAAGCACGGCGTCATGTTTGCCGCGCAGCGCAACCTGCTGAATCTTGATGCCGATCCGCGCACTCTCACGACACGCGACATGTTTGTACCCACTTGCGCTACTTGCCATATGAGCGGCATCAATGGGCTAAAGGTAACGCACAATCCCTCCGATCGCCTCGGCTGGTATCTCGCCGACGCCATCAGCACCCACCGACCCAATTACCTCCAGGCGCAGATCAACATGAAACAGGTGTGCACGCAGTGTCATACCCAGACGCTCGTCGATGGCGTCTATACCCAGGCCGATCAAGTTGTCGCCAGCACCAACAGCAAGGTGCTCGCCGCCAAAGCCATCGTCGATGGCCTGCGCAAGGACGGCGTACTCACCGGACCGCCCTTCACGCACCCCATCGATTTCACCTACTTCAATCTGTGGCACTATGACGGCCGCACCAGCAAGCACGGCGCATTCATGGGCGGGGCAGATTTTGTTCAATGGCACGGAAACTACGAACTATTGGTGAAAACTGTCGATCTTGAGCACCAAGCGGAAGAGATGCGGAGGGAGCATGCCCGATAGCACTTTCCTTTCCGCCGCGCAGCGCCTCATTCGCAGCCAGCGCATGCGCTGGATTCATGACACTCAGCTTTGGATCGAGCTGTTCGTCGCTGCGAATCTCGCCATCCTCGCCATCGATATCGACATCGCTCACTCGATGAACCAGTTTCACAAGGCGGCTGAATACATCCCGCTCTACTTTTCGCTTGCCGCCCCAGCGATCCTGGCAGTCTGCATTCTTTTACGCTGGGTTTTTCGCCTCGACGCACCTTGGCGCGATGTGGGATATCTGGTCGGCGGCCTTGCGGTGCTGATCGGTCTCGCCGGCGTCATCTATCACCTCAGGAGCAGCTTCTTCCTCGATCGAACGCTTCGTAGTCTCACCTATTCCGCGCCGTTCGCGGCCCCCCTCGCTTACACCGGCCTTGGATTCTTGTTGCTCATGAATCGCATGACAGCTCCGCGAACTGCCGAATGGGCTCGCTGGGTTTTGCTCCTCGCTCTCGGCGGTTTTTTGGGCAACTTCGTACTTACTCTCACCGATCATGCCGAAAATGGATTCTTCCTTTACACCGAGTGGATTCCTGTCGTCTCATCCGCGTTTGCGACCGGCTTTCTTTTGATCCCTCTCGTGCTTCCCGTAAGGCGCCGCTTCCTCGATCTCTGCTGCGCGGTCATGATCCTGCAGGCGACCGTCGGCGTGCTTGGATTCTGGTTCCATCTCGAGGCGAACCGTTTCGAGCTGGGCCACAACCTTTGGGACAAGATGGTAAACGGCGCACCGCCGCTCGCTCCTTTGCTGTTCCCCAATCTTGTGGCGCTGGCTTGGATCGGACTGTGGTCCATCACGCCGCATCTCGAAGAATCGCAACCCCGCCAGTCTCTGCTCAGCGCGGCCTATACCTGGGCGAATCCAGGCAGCGATTCCCGATCGGCAACACCAAGCGATTGACCTCGCCGCGCTGCGTCAATTCTCTAGACCGTCTCCTTGACTGCTTCCGCCTCGCGGCGGCGCGTCCAGTGGAACAGCATGCGCAGCCGTTCATATCGGGTTTCGCGATCGTGCGCGCGCGTCCGCCCCGCTAAAACATCCTCGGCATTCAACAGGCCAAGCACCCTCCCGGTATCTCGATCTACAACGGGCAGGACGAAGAGTCGCCGTGACGCCATCCGCTCCGCAGCCACGCGCAGTGTTTCATCTGGATAGACCACCACCGGCGCGACTGCCTGCGACGCTTCTCGGTCCCGCCCCGAGCTGTTTGCCAACGCGGAAAGGCCGCTGCGCGTGACCACGCCCGTCAGCCGTCCCTCTGCATCCACCAATGGATAGAGCCGCTGGCCGCGGTGATCGCTCTTCGCGCGTCCGCCATCCAGCCACTTTTGCGCATCCGCTGCGGTAAGCTCCGCGGGCAGCACAACCACGCGCGGCCGCACTGCTTCAGCAACCATGATGGTTTCCAGTGGATCGACGCTGTACTCGCGGCTCAAATGATACCCGCGCCGGCTAATCCTCTCAGTGAGAATCGATCGCTTCTGGAAGAGCACCGTGCACGCATGCGCCACCACCGAAGCCGTAAACACCGGAAGCAACATACCGTAATTGTGCGTAAGCTCCAGGCTCAGAACTGCAGCGGTAAGCGGACAACCGATCGAGCCTGAAAGAACTGCGGTCATCCCAACCAATGCCCATTCGCCGCTCGACATGCCGGGCAGCACGGGTGCGAAAAGTGCCCCCAGCGCGCCGCCGATCATCAGCAGCGGAGCCAGAATTCCGCCTGACGTTCCCGAGCCCAGCGAAAACGACCAGATGATGCTTTTGATGACCAAAATGCCCGCGATCAGTTGCCAGGTATGATCGCCCGCCAGCAGCGAATCGATCACGTCATAGCCGGTGGCCAGCGCGCGGGGAAAGATCAATCCGCCAATGCCTACTACGATCCCGCCAATCGCCGGCCGCCACATCCAATGAATCGGCAGATGATTCTCGAAGAAATCTTCGCTGGCGTAGACCGCGCGGCTCAGCACCAGGGCCAGCAGCCCAGCCACGACCCCAACCAGCAACGCACCCAGTAGTGTCAGCGGTTCAACGCGGTGCGTCGAAAGCGCCATGGGGAATGGTGGATCCTGGCTGATGAAAAAGTGCCGCAACATCCCTGCCGTTGCGGCCGCCACGGCAACCGGCACAAACGAGCGCGGCCGCCACTCGAAGAGCAACAACTCCACAGCCAGCAATGTCGCCGCCAGCGGCGTCGAAAACACGCCCGCCATGCCCGCCGCAGCTCCCGCCACCAGCAGTGTTGAGCGCTCCGCATCCGACAGATGGAAGTATTGCGCAAAGAGCGAGCCTACCGACCCGGCCGTCATGATAATCGGGCCTTCCGCGCCGAACGGGCCGCCCGTCCCGATCGCCACTGCCGATCCCAGTGGCTTGAACAGCGCGACACGAGGGCTGATCTTGGCGCCATTCACGAGAATCGACTCTAGTGCCTCAGGAATGCCGTGCCCGCGAATCTTTTCCGATCCATAACGCGCCATGACGCCGACGATGAGTCCGCCAACAATAGGCACGAACACCGCCAGCCAGTGCAGATGATTCTGCGATGGCGATTCGAACTGCCAGCTCAGGCGCTGAAAATAGAAAAGATTCGTGCATCCGTAGATGAGCCGAAGTAAAACCCAGGCCAGCACCGCGCCGGCTCCACCCAGAATGACGCTCAAACCGCTCAGCAAAATCATCCGGTAATCGGCATTGAAGTCGCGCAACTGTGAAGTTGCGCCTGGCTTGGTCTGCTTCATAACGCGGCCACCTTCCGCTGTCGGGTTGCCCGGCCATGCCGTGCCGCGCTTTGCCTGCTTGCGCCCAAAATGTCATCCAGCGCGCGCACCAGCTCTGGCCCGGACTGCTCCAGCTCTCGCGTATGGAACGTAGCAAGCGTGGCCAGAACGTGCTCACCCTGCGGCGTTACGCGCAGCAGGATGCGCCGGTGATCGGCCGGGTCGCACAGTCGGCGCAGTAAACCCTGCTCGATCACACGGTCCACGAGTTCGACCGTGCTGTTGTGCTTCAGCAGCATTCGTCTGGCCACATTAGCAATGGTGGGGGCCACGTCTTCGGGCATGCCGCCTACACATTGCAGCATCTGGTACTGCTGGTTATGCAGGCCCATTTGCTCCGCAGCGGCCTGGCTCACGTGCAAGAAACGGCGCAGCTGAAAACGAAATTCAGCCAGCCGTCTCAGATGCGCCGCATCGAGCTTGTTGGCGCGCGCTGCGGGATGATTTTGCTTCAGTTGCACGCGTCGCGCTTGCGCAAGGCGCGAATGTGTGTGAGGGCCGTTCATAATTATATCGTATCACGATATGTTTTCATCGCTTGGTCGCCTCCTCCGATCACATCTTCCGCACACAGGTCCCGGGCGCTATCATCGATTCGCGGAGAAACCCAACTTTCCCGCAGTTCTAAAGAGGGATTCGAGGATGAATTCGACGCTGAGAGCTGCAGTTTTAGCCTTGATGTTGTCCGCCACTGCCGGCGTATTAGTCGCTCAACGGGACTACTTCAACAACTGGCCGCCGGGGCGCTCTCCGCAGGAAGTCGGCAAGGCCCTGGCCGAGCACTTCGTCGTGAGCCCGCACCAACACAGCCCGGGCACAATCTTTTATGGCGAAGTCGGCACGTGGTACGGCGCGCTCACCTTCGCGCAGTTGACGCATGATACCGATCTTCGCGACCGCCTCATCAAGCGCTTCGATCCTTTGCTGCCCGGAGGCGCCGAAGCTGCTCTTGTCCCCATGCGCGATCATGTTGACGACTGCATCTTCGGCATCGTGCCTCTGGAAATCTACATACAAACCAAGGACAAAAAGTATCTCGATTACGGGCTGACGTTCGCCGACCGGCAGTGGGAGAATCCGCAGCCCGATGGCCTTTCGCACCAGACGCGTTTCTGGATCGACGATATGTACATGCTCACCATTCTTCAGTTGGAAGCCTGGCGCGCCACCGGCGACAAGAAGTATCTCGACCGCGGCGCCAACGAAATGGTCGCTTACCTCGACAAGCTGCAACAGCCCAACGGACTCTTCTATCACGCGCCCGATGTGCCGTTCTTCTGGAGTCGCGGTGATGGATGGGTCGCCGCGGGCATGACGGAGATGCTGCGCGACCTGCCCGCCGATCATCCCCAGCGCGCACGCATCATGGCAGGCTACAAGCTCATGATGGCTGCTCTCCTCAAGTATCAGGCGCCCGACGGCATGTGGCGTCAACTCATCGATCACGACGAAGCATGGGAAGAGACCTCAAGCTCGGGCATGTTCACTTTCGCGCTCATCACGGGCGTCAAGAGTGGCTGGCTCGACGCTCCCACGTACGGTCCCGCCGCGCGCAAGGCGTGGATCGCGGTCACTGGCTTCATCGATCAGAACAGCGATGTGACCCAAGTCTGCGAAGGCACCAACAAGCTCAACAGCCTTGAGTATTATCTGGAGCGCAAGCGCCGGACCGGCGATTTTCACGGACAGGAGCCGGTGCTTTGGGCAGCTTCTGCGCTGATCCGCCCGTAAACAATTGGACTCGAGTATTGCGCACGTCGTGACTGCCGCACTTAACTCCGCTAGCGGCGCTAACTCCGCCAACTCCGCTGCTTTTCTTAATCCAGCCTCGTCAAATACGCATTGCCTTCCACCGGCTGCAAGTGGCGCGCGATTTGCTCCGCCTCGGCGCGGTCATCGCCTTCTGGCCGGATGCGCACCCAGAAGTTATTTTCTCCGGGAAACTCGATCACGTTTGCGCCCGGATACGTCTCAAGCAACTGCGCCTTCAATTCCAGCGCTTCCTCCTCGTCGTGGAACGCGCCAATCTGAACGCACCACCGCCCGCCAGTATTGATCGGCTTCGGCGTCTCGTAAACGTCCATGCGCACCAGCGCCATTCCGGCACGATAAACACCCACCGCCTTGGCCGAAGCGATGGTCAAATCGAGCATCCGATCTTCCACAAACGGGCCTCGGTCAGAGATCCGCATCGCGCTGGACTCGCCGGTCTTCAGGTTGGTCACCACTACCAGCGATCCCATCGGCAAAGTGCGATGTGCAGCCGTCATCGCATCGTTGTCGAAGACCTGTCCATTCGCCGCTCGCCGCCCCTTGTACGGCGCGGTGTACCACGTCGCGTATCCAACCTCGCTTAGAATCGGCCGGTGCGCAGCAACAAATGCAAGATCGTCTTCGCTGATTCCTCCCGGCGGCAGCGGCGTCACGGGAATGATTGCCGGCGCCGTAGTAGATGCTGGCGGCGCAGCAGGAGCACGCTCGACTGCCGGTGGCAAAGCCTGCGGCGGGGCCACTCGAACCTGACTTTCCTTGTGCCGGCAGCCGCTCGCACCGAGCAGAATAGCCGCAGCGAGCGCTGCGTTCATTACGCCGCGCCATGCTGCATTACCGCAAGCTTCTATGCTTTGTAATCTTCCTGCGCTCAAGAGCGCGGCTCCCCGTTTGGGTTGTTTGGCCGATTCGGAGCCTGCCCATTCGGCTGATTCGCGCGGTTGTTCTGCCGCTCGAAGCGATCCGCCAGATTGCGCAGCGTGTCCGCGGCCGTCCGCATGGCTGAAATCGACTCCCTTCGAACTTGCGGAATCACGGCGTCATTCACATAAGTAATCGCGTGGCGCAACTCCATCTCGATCAGCTCGACCGCTTCGTCGATCCTCTGGCCCAGCGTGGGCGGACCACCCCACCCCGGATAATTCGGTGTGCTCATAATCGAAGCCCTTCCTTTACATCCCTAAATAAATGCATCACCTGTCCAAAGTCTGCGCGAGACAACCAGTCCCGTCAATGCCTCGGTGCCGGTAAGGCACCGCCGAGATTACTAGGTGAGCGCAAACCCGGTGATTTGCATGATGGCTCCGCAACCGCTGCAAATCTCCGGCCTCAGGTGGCCTTTCTCTTGAAACCTGCGTCCTGACGCACCAGAAAGAGAACCTCAACGGCCCGGTGCATTCTCAACCCCTGTTGTCGTATTTTTTGGGCGAGCGCCAGCTCCGCTTCGGTGGGCTTCCTTACGCAATCCTCCCACGAAAGGGGCCGGCTCCTGACTGCTACGATGCTCCGCAGTCGGCAAACGCAATCCGGCTTAATGCGGCAACCGCCACAACCACCCGCTCGGCCCCTCTTGTCGTCTCCGGATTCGCCCTCGTCTGCCTTTCCACGCATCGCTAGTCGCGCGGATCCCGACCGCTCCCGCGCGCAGAGGGATCGATTTCACTGCACCGTCAGCGTGACCGTTGCGATCGTAGCGGTGGTGCTGCCCGACGTTCCTGTCACGGTGATGGTGTAAGTTCCGGCGGTAGTACCCGATTTCCCGCCGCCTCCGCCGCTTTTGCCACCACAACCCGCAAGGCCGATTGAGCCGACGATCGCCAGCAATACCAGCATCGCGAGCCAGCTGCGCCGCTTGCGCGGTATCGCGAACATCAGCAGCACGGCGAATGCGATGCCCCCAACCTGCCGCCATGCGGGACGGATCAGAGCGCTCGTCGCGGCGGTCGTTGTGACGGTAAGCGTGGAGGTCTGCGCGGTCGTTCCGCTCAACGTCACCGACAACGGAGACAATGAGCAGCTCGGCGGGTCGTTGGCCGCTACGGGAGTGACGGAACAGGTTAAGTTCACCGTCCCGGAAAAGCCGTTGGTGCCAACCACGCTAATCGTCGCCGTATTCCCCGTCGTGGCTCCGGGTTGAATCGAAATGGATCCTGGCTGGGAACCGCTCGGAGGTCCAAAGCCCGGAAGGTTGATGACGTATGCCGCCGAGGCGACCGCGCTGTTGCTGTAACCGGCGGCCACCGCGATAGCCTCAATGGTCTCCGACGCCGAAACCGAGATGGGGCTCGAGCTCGAATAAACCGTTGAGCCGGTTGTTGGCGTAGTTCCATTGGTGGTGTAGTAGATTGTCGGGCTCGGCGTTGTGTCGGAGATCGTCACGGATTGCACGGCAGTGTATGTTCCGGCAACGGGCGAGAACGTCGGCGTGGCCGCCTGAGGCGGCGTGTTCACCACCTGGCTCACCGTATTCGACGAGCCCCCCGTGAAATTCGAGTCGCCGCTGTATGCGGCCGTAATCGAGTCCGTGCCGACCGGCAGAGCCGTGGTTGCCAATGTCGCCATGTTGCTGCTCACCGACGCGCTGCCCAGGCCTGTACTTCCATTGCTGAAAGTCACCGTGCCCGTGGCCGCGCCGCTGAACTGCCCCGAGATAGTCGCGGTAAGCGTCACAGACTGCCCCGCCGCCGAAGGATTGACGGAGGACACCAATGTCACAGAAGAGCCGGCTTTGTTGACCGTCTGGCTAACCGCGGTCGATGTACTCCCGGCGAAATCGGCATCGCCGCCATAGGACGCTGTGATTGAATCGGTTCCCGTGGGCAGATCTGTGGTTGTCAGGCTGGCTGCGCCGCTCGTCAGTTGCGCCGTTCCCAGTGTGGTCGTACCGCTCAAAAATGTAACGCTCTCGCCATTCGCCGGCGTGCCGCCGGTGGAAGAGACGGTGGCCGTCAAAGTGACGGGTTCCTGATAGACCGATGGATTCGGCGTCGGCACCGGAGTTAGCGTCGTCGTTGTTGCCGTTAACACGGAACTGTCGTAGATGAAGCCGTGCAACATGGAGTTGGAATCCGCGTAGGTTCCTGCAATCATTCCTGAAGCATTGATCGCCAATGCTCCCGTGCCCTCCTCGGCGCCTGTGCCCGCATTCGAGTCGTCAATCGTTGTGATGGTTCCGTTGGCGGCACGAAGATATCCGTGAAACACGTAATTGCCATCCGTGAACAGGCCGACAACCTCGCCCGAAGCGTTGACGGAGTTTCCAATAAGGTTGCCGTAGCTGGCCGTTCCGCTGGGATTGGGGCCGCTTCCGTTGAGGAGTCCGGTGCCTTCGCTCGTTACCGCGCCGACTCTGGCTAGCGCGCCCCTCAATTTCATGAGCGGGCTGTTTGGCCGTTTCGGCTTAACGGAAATCCCGAAGCTCTTGCCCAGTTCGCGGAGCTTGCTATTGAGTCTGGAGCTTGCGGCACTGTGAACCGCATTGGACGTGATTGCGCCAGGGGCGTCGTAGGTCGCGATGGCGCCACCGGCCGGCAGAACAAAGCCATGTACCACATTGTTCGCGTCCGTAAAGGAGCCGAAAATATCGCCAGCGGCGTCGAACGCATCCGGATAAGTTCCCTGGTAGGTGGCCGTGCCCGCGCCCGGAGCGTCAATAGCCGTAATTGTGCCGGTCGACGCTTTGCGCACGAAGCCGTGGATCATGTTATTTGTGTCGGTGTATGCGCCGATGACGTCTCCCGCCGCGTCAATGCCCGTAACAACCGTGCCCTGCTCCGATCCGGTACCGGCGTTTGGAGCCTCGAATGTCGAAATGGTTCCGCTGGCGTCTCGTAGAAATCCATGTTCCGCGCCCACTCCGTCGATGTAAAAACCAGCCACCTCGCCGGTCGCATTAATGGCGATGACGTAGGTTCCCGGGTTTATGCTCCCATAGGTTGTCGGCAGGGGTTCTGCATCGAAGGTCGTAATCGTCCCGCCCGCGCTGCGAATAAAGCCGTGAAGAAAAGAGTTCGTGCCCGACGCAGTCGTGCTGGTAGTTGAGTAGTCTCCGGCAATTTCCCCGGCACCGTTGATACAAAGCGGAAACGTTCCTTCCATGTTGCCGGTGTCTTCTCCGGGAACATCGAGTTGGGTGATCGTCCCAGTCGTCGCGGCGCGCAAAAAGCCATGGATCCGATTGTTCGAGTCCTCGAACATTCCCACAACATCTCCCGCTGTGTCGAAGCCGATAGGAAAGGTTCCGTCGGCTGCTCCTGGCGCGTCGAAGGTCGCGGTTGTCCCACCGGATGGGAGCACAAAGGCATGAGTGTCATCGTTCAAGGTGCGATAAATACCGGCAACGTCCCCTGCCGCATCGATGGCGGTGACGAGGGTTCCCTGGAACTTGCCTGTGCCGGCGCCCGATACATCGATGGTGGTAAAGCCGGTCTGCGCGCTTGCGCCGGCCGAGGCCAGCCCAATCGCGGCTGCCAAAACGTATCCAGCCATCAGCTTGAGCCGGAGATTCGACGTCTGTGTGTCCTTGAGCATGATCTTCTCCCTTACGACTGAAATGTTCGATCCGCTTGATTGAGAAACCTGGTCTGTCATTCTGCCCATTCCGCTTTACGCCCTGAATGCTTCTTGGGCCGATCCTGCCTGGCGACGCTACACTGACCCGCCTGCCAAGCTAACTGTCAGATTTACAAAGAGTTAAATTTTGACGCGGGGCGTTTGTCCGGTTGGAGCTCGGATTTGAAGCATAGCCGTTCCCGACCCGCTTCTTGGGGGGCAAGTCAGGGCGAGCATGAGGGCATCTCGGGGCGCCTCTCATTTGCTTCCTGTTTCTGAAAGGAATCCGCTGGACGTATAATGGCTTCCTTCCTCCGTCCCTGGGCCCACTCCATCTGAACCGAGAAAGCTGTGTTAACCATGGCAACCTTCACGACCAACACGGAACCTGAGCTGGAAAACCATGGCGTGTTGGCGTCCTGGAAAGGGATAGCTGCCTATTTCGGATGTAACGTGCGCACGGCAAAGCGGTGGGAACGAGAGCGCGGGATGCCGGTTCGCCGCGCGCCAGGGAAGAAGAATGGCACAGTCTTCGCTCGTACCTCCGAGCTCGACGCGTGGCTGGAATCGAGGGAAAACAAGCGAATGCTGGATTCCGCCGCGTCGACAGACGGTATTGTTGCTCATCTTGTCGCTGTCGGAGAGAACAACTCGCCATCGGAAGACGTCAGACTGCCCGTGCCAACATCTTCCGAAGAGCATCGGGCAAAGCCGGCTTCGTATCTCCAGTGGCGAGCGTGGGTTCTTGCGGCTTTAGTGCTCCTGGTTTTTGCCACAACCCTGTTCTGGAAGGCGGGGAATCGTCAGACGGTCGCAGCAACCAGTTTGCCAAATTTAGACACATTGAATGGAAAGCCGCACATCCCCGCTCCCGGCGCCGTGGACCTGTTTCTTCGTGGCCGGTATTACTGGAACCTTCGCACATCCGACGGACTCGCTAAGGCAATCGACTCCTACACGCAAGCGATTGTGACCGACCCTTCCTATGCTGAGGCCTATGCCGGTCTTGCAGAGTCCTACGATTTGCTCCCGCAGTTCGGCCAAGCCGATTTGGGAGACTCCCTGAGAAAAGCAGACAATGCCGCCGACCGCGCCATCGAGCTGAATCCAAATTTGGCTTCCGCCCACTCCGCCAAGGCATTCGCCCTCTACTACTGGGACTGGGACATTGCCGGGTCGGATGCGGAATTTCGCAAAGCTCTCGCACTCGATCCGGACTCGGCGCAAACCCACCAATGGTATGCCGGAACGCTCGAATGCAGATCAGAAGGCGCGAAGGCCATCCAGCAAATCGACGAAGCGGTTCAACTTGATCCCACCTCGCCGGCGATCGCCACCGACGCGGCGCTGCTGCACGCAGATTTCGGCGACTTCAAGTCTGGCGTCAAGGCTCTCAAGGAGATCGAGCAGACGCAGCCGACGCTTTCATCGCCCGCCGAGTTTCTCGCAGACCTGGATTTCGCTACAGGCGACTTTCCTGCCTATATTGAGGATGTCCGTCGTTTTGCTTCCATCAATCACGCCCCCGACGCCATTGCCATGGCCAATGCGGTTGCGCAGGGGTGGGCCAGAGCTGGTCGAACCGGCCTGCTCGAGGCCAGGGCCGAGACACTCAAGGCGGCCTTCGAAAAAGGCACAGAGTCGGGCTTCTTACTAGGCGTAGACCTTCTGGCACTCGGACGACGCCAGCAAGCTCTCGTCTACTTCAACGCTTCATTGGACCGGCACGCCGATCAACTCGTTCAGCTTATTGCTTGCGACAACGCGTGGGTCAGACCACTTTCGAACGATCCCGGGTACGCAGCGCTCTTCGCAAAGGTCCGCGGGCGGGTGCGCGAAGTAACCCCGGCCCAACCCAAGCAGCCTCGCGCGAGCCAACGTTTGCCACAATAATCCGCACAATTGGCCATCAGGGGTACGAAGACCGGAAACGGAGGGCTCTGCGGAGGTGCCGACTTCATCGATACCTTCCCTCATCTAAGACTCGCAACATCTATCACTTGCCTAAGCCGCACCCCAGGATTTTCACTTCCGTTCGCCGCCCCCGAATCCCCATCCAGCCCCCATTTCCGCCATTCGCTGCACCCTGCTTGGGTTGACCGGCCTTAAGACATACTCTCGTAATGACTTCTTAGCCTTCGGTTTATTCCATGGAAACCGCTGGCTCCCAGCCGGGCAACATCTTGATTCCCGGCGCCTTCAATCCTTAAGAGGAGATTTCGAAATCATGCCCAAAGCCGTCAAGTACGTTGAAAAGGCCGCCGTCTACGCAGCCAAGGGAGCGTGGGTTGTTTTTGAGCGCTTGAACCGCATCAGCCCCAATGCCGGGTTCACGCCCAAGTGGAGCGAAAAGCCTCTCCTCAAGAGCTATCAGAAGGAGAAGCCGCCCCTCGGCTGGCCGCGGACGACGGACTCGCTCTGTCCCAAGTGCGTCCCCGAGATTCGCAAGCAGATTCTCGACGGCAAGCTGCCTCACGAAGTTCTCCTTAACGAGAAGGTCGGCGAAATCAAGGCCCAGATTATTGAGCGCGACGGCAAAATCCTGATGGTCAAGGACTGCCCCAAGCACGGCCACTTTGAAGACGTGATGTCAATGGACCCAGCCTTCTTCAAGCATCTTGAAGAGAGCTTCCCCGGCCGCGACATGCGCGCCCACGGCACAGGCGACGAAAAGCTGCACAACCACGGAACCTCGACCGTCACGCACGGGCGCGGCTCAGTGCTCACCATCGACCTGACCAACCGCTGCAACATGATGTGCGATCCCTGCTTCATGGACGCCAACCAGGTTGGCTTCGTCCACGAGCTTACGTGGGACGAAATCAAGACCATGCTCGACAACGCCATCACCATCAAGCCGAAGCGCCAGATGAGCGTTCAGTTTTCCGGCGGCGAGCCTACTCTGTCGCCCTACTTCCTTGACGCTGTTGCTTACTCGCGCAAGGTTGGCTACAACTCAGTCCAGGCCGCGTCGAACGGCATTGAATTCGCCAAGTCAAAGGAGCTGTGCCGCGCCGCTGCTGAAGCGGGCCTGCGCTACGTTTATTTGCAATTTGACGGAATCGGCAACGCTGCCAACTCGCACCGTAAGGTCGGCAACCTGTTCGATGTTAAGCTGCAGGCCATCAACAATCTTCATGAAGCCGGCGTTGAGATCGTGCCCGTGACCACCATCGTCAACGGCATCAACAACGAGCAAGTCGGTCGCATTATTGAGTTCGCGCTCGACAATCCCAGGAAGATCAGCTTCCTCTCGTTCCAGCCCGTCAGCTTTACCGGCCGCGACGAAGAGATCACCGACGAACGCCGCGTGGCCCAACGCTACACGCTTTCGCACATGGCGCACGACGTCAAGGCGCAGGTTGGCATGGGCGAGCCGGCGCGCGACTGGTTCCCCATCAGCTTTATGAGCACCTTCTCTGACTGGGCCGATCTCGTGCACGGGCCCACCGCCGAGTGGGGCCAGCTCTCCTGCGGATGCCATCCCAATTGCGGCATCGGCATGGCTGTGATGATCGACAAGGAAACCAAGGAGTCCGCTCCCGTCACCGCCTTCCTCGACATGGGGCAAGTGGCCAAGGATCTGGCCAAGGTCAACGACGCCGCGCGCGGCAAGTTTCTTTCTGTTCTTGGGCTGGCTCTTTCGCTGATGCGGAATTACGATCCCTTCCAGGCGCCCACCCACTTCAAGATCACCGACATGATGAAGAAGATGGACAAGACGTTCAACGCCACCGGCAAGAATTATGGCAGCGTCAAGGGCGACCGCACCATCGAGGACATCAAGGTTCGCCGCCAGGATCGCTGGAACTTCCTCTTCATCGCTGGCATGTGGTTCCAGGATCTGTTCAACTACGACTTCCGCCGCACCGAGCAGTGCATTATCCCCTACGCCACGCAGGAAGGCGAGATCAGCTTCTGCGCTTACAACACCGGCGTGGGATGGCGCAACATCATCGAGAAGATGCACATGACCGCCACCCTCACCAAATGGTATGAGGAGCACGGCCGTCACGAAATCTTCGCCGGTGGCAAGAAAGTGGCCATGAACCACGTTGGCCATGATCTGAACGTGAACATGGAGCACGCCAACGCCGAAGCCAACCACACGCTCGACAACCTTGGCATCGCCAAGAACTCCCGCGAAGAAAAGATTCGCGCACGCGACGAAAAGATGAAGGTGGATGCTGAGAACGCCAAGATGGCCAAGCTCTACCGCGAGCATGTCCTCGGCGAAAAGCCTCTCGAAGGCGGCATGGTTTCGATCGGCGACATCCGCCCCGCCTCGAACAACGCAGCGTCACCCATCAACCGCCGTCCCGAAGTCGAGAAAAAGCAGGAAGGCGAACTCGTCTCCGGGGACTAGCCGTCCAGGCAATCGCGCCTTCGGCGCAGAAAGCCGAAGACGGAAGATAAAAAGCTCCCTCCCTTGGTTCTCTCAATAAAACGGGCCGCTCAGCAGCGAACTGAGCGGCCCGTTTTGGTTGCCCAGTGTTACCGACACCGCATCAGCTCGAAGCCCGCCCTATTCGAAGTGTTCGACAATATCAGCGGTGTGCCATTGGACCGCGGCACCCCGCAGGCCAGCGCGAATCTCATCACACAAGAAGCTTCCGCAACAACTCCGCCGTCGTATGCCGCTCTGCTCCGCAGTCTTCAAAGTCATTGTCGTTGGACCAGATGGGAACCTTGAAGTGCAGCGCCAGAGCAAGAAGCTCAATATCGTCCGGGTCTCGCCATGCAATCCGTTTACGCGCCTTTGGAATCGATCTCGCATAGACTTCCCGCGCAACGATTGAGACCGGAAGCGATGCGACCGCAAGCATCAGCGTCTCAGCGGGAATCCTCTTCTTCTGTCCCAGAACGGCGGCGTATTCCTCGACCTCCGCAAAGACGGTCTCGGTCGTTAGAAGCTCTTTGACGTCCGAACTCAAGACAACGAGCCGCGCTCGGCCTCCGATCACAGCCGAGAGCAAAACGTTAGCGTCGGCGGCCAGCCTCATTGCGCGGCTTTTGCGCTGACTCGCCTGCCAGAGCCGACTCGCTTAGCGGACGGGCCAGGCCGGCGCTTCGCTTTGCGCCACGTCGCAAAATCGGCGAGAATCTCGTCCTCGCTCCATCCCCGCTTGCGAATCTGCCGCCCGATCTCGGCGCTGAGAATTCCGAACATCTCGCGCTTCAACTCGACGGGCAGCGTCGACTCAGGTCGCGGAAAGAAAATCCCAGCAAGCCGGCCCCGGCGCGTCACCAGGATCGGGTCCTTGGCACGCAGCATTCCCGACGCGTTATCCCGGAACTCGCGCACCGTACTGATTCTCATGTGGCCACTCCCGTGACCATTTTATCAGAAACTGCGTGCTCCGCTGCTGCCAGCGCAAGCCACACATTCATGTCAGGGAAGCTCAGTCAGTTCAAGGGCCTTTTCGTTCGTGATGTCGATGCGCCTTCCCGCGGGGCGAATCAGCGGCTTGTCCAAGTTCAGCCGCCGCCTCGGTCGCGCTGCCTTTGTCTCTTCCACCGCCCGCTCCCGGCCAAGAAGGCTCATGACCGCGATACGAGCCGGCTCGCTTTTGGACTTTACCCCAAGGGCGCCCATCGCTTCGTCTGCAAGCTCCCGGCTGACCCGCACCCGCGCCGTTTTTTTTCGCCATAGCACTCCTCCAATCAAGCATATCGGCAAATCCGACCCATGACTTCCGTCAAACCCCAACGAACCATTCCCGCGCTTCGCTCCCACGCGCCTTCACCATCCGAAAGTCGGATTGCCGCTCAATCCGCATCTGCTACGATGGTGCAATGATCCCAGAAAGTTGTGGGAATGATCTGGCGCCCGGGCGCGCCGGCTGGGCTGAATCTCGCAAATTGGCTGCCGAAGATAACGGCTGTCAGTTCGCGAAAGCTTCCTCCCGCAGGCCTCGCATCGTCACGCGAGTCGCATTCGCAGCATTCCTCGTCTTCTCCATCGCATCGCAAGCCCAGCAGCACGCAGCCACGTTCACATGGCAGGGCGTCCTGCACGATGCCGCCGGCTCCCCAATCTCCTCAGCCAAAGTCCGCCTCACAGGCAACCGAATCAGCTCCGAAGCGCCCACCGCCGCCGACGGCACGTTCCACTTTGCAGGCTTATCCGCCGGTCAATACAAACTCGCCGTTGAGCTTCGCGACCGCACAGTGGAATATTCGTCGCCGATCGCAATTTCGCAGGATGCCCCGTTCGCCGTCCTCACGCTTACAGTCAGCGGCGAGCTCGCGGTCGCCGCATCGCCCGTGCAGACCGGAGCCACCGGAGGCGAGCAGCTCTCCAGCGCCGCCGTCAGCGAGCTGCCGCTCAACAAGCGCGACTTCAGTCAGCTTCTCCTGCTGGCAGCAGGCACCATGACCGACGCCAACGGCGCTACAAACTTCACGCAGCAGTTCGCCATCAACGGCCAGCGCGGCGTTGAGGCGACCTTCGCCATGGATGGAGCCGACATCAGCGACCCCGAAATGGGCGGATCCACATTTTCGAACTTCAACGTCGATGCCGTCGAAGAGATTCAATCCAGCTCCGGGTGGATGCCCGCCGAGATCGGGCGTGGCGCCTCCGGTTTCACCAACATCGTCACGCGTTCCGGCTCTGCCGGATTTCACGGATCATTCTTTGAGTTTCTCCGCAACTCTGCCCTTGACGCACGAAATTACTTTGACCACGCCACTCCCGTCTATCCTGGCCGCATTCCACCCTTCCGCCGCAACGAATTCGGCTTTACCAACGGCGGCCCCGTGTTCATCCCCCATCTCTACGACGGCCGCATGCGCACCTTCTACTTCACCCAATACCAGGGTTTCCGCCAAATCCTCGGCACCACCCAGGTCATGCCCGTACCCACCCCCGATGAACGCGCCGGGCTCGACACCACTGCGTTTCCTGGCGACACGCTGCAGGT
Organism: uncultured Acidobacteriaceae bacterium; assembly: GCA_963789425.1. GTDB lineage: Bacteria > Acidobacteriota > Terriglobia > Terriglobales > Acidobacteriaceae > Telmatobacter. Next base: position 309,945 of record CAWBKM010000005.1, read on the forward strand.
CCCCGTCGACCCCGGCATCGCCGCGGTCCTCAAGCGCTATCCTTTACCGAACTACTTGACGGGTTCCTTTGGCCCTCACACCTACGCAACCCCCTCCAGCGTCATCACCAACGCCAATCAATTTTCTCTCCGTCTCGACAACTCCTTGAGCGCCAAAGATCAGCTCCTCGCGCGCTTCAACATTGACAACCTGACAGGTCCCACCACGAATCCTGACCAGACGGCCATTGATCCGTCCTTTGCCACCACGTACATCGACCGGCAGCGCAACGTCATCGGCACTTGGACGCGCAACGCCTCGTCCCGCCTCATTTTCGAGTCTTCTCTCAGCATCACCCGCTCCACGCCCGGATTTCCTACAACCAATCGCACCGACCCCGCGATCAAGTTCGGCGATGGCCTATTCGAGCCGTTCAACTCGGCCGCCGGTGCGGTCATGCAGGCTTACGGCAATCTATTCCAGGGCCGCCAGCTCATCACCTTCTCGCCCGGCCGCCACTCGTTCAAGGCTGGATTCGAAGCGCGCCTCAATCGCGATACGACATATTTCGGCATGAGCCCCGACGGTGAATACGATTATGGCGGCGGCGCAGCCTATGCCACAGAATTCATTCCGTCCGCGAGCGGCACGCACGACGTTCACATTGGTGATTTACTGCCCGACACGCTCTCGGGTTTTCTTTCCGGCAGCCCCTTCGCTTACACGGTGGGCATCGCCCCCCCGTATTTCTCGAATGGCGCGCACATCGGTCCTGCGGCCATCAATCGCAACAACGTTAGCTTTTTTGTGCAGGACACTTTCAAGGCCACCGGCCGTCTGAGCCTCGACTACGGCATTCGTTGGGATCTCTACACGCCCATCGGCGAGCGCGCGCATCGCACATCCACGGTCGTCACTGCCAACGGGGCGCAGCAGTATGTCATCAACCCGCAACCCGGCTACAAGACGAGCTGGCACGCGTGGCAACCGCGCCTGCAAATCTCGTGGCAGGCCACGCCCAGGCTTCTGGCTCGCGCCGGCGCAGCCATCATGACCGTCCCGCCCAACATCTGGCAGGACAACTTCCTCACCGGCTCCACGCCCTTTGCCGTTTATCCGCGCCTGCTCTCCGCTCCCGCCGCGCCTATTCGTTACGGATTTCAGATCACTCCTGCCGAACTTCCGCCCGTTTACACACCGCCGGGCACAAACATCTTCCCTGACGACAATCCCAAGCAAGTTCCTTCCAACACCGTGATGGATGTGAACCGCTATGAGCAAGAACTTGCCGCGCTCACGCCCGGTGACACCGTGAGCGATTTATCCCTCAGCGGCATTGACCCGTCTTTTGGCAACGCGACGCTCTACACCTGGACGCTGGGCCTCGAGCGCAAACTCGGAGGCCTCACCGCCGACGCTATCTATGTCGGTACGGCCGCTGAAAAACTTCCTGCCGTTAGTTTTCCCAACGCATACTCCGGCGCGACTTCGGCCTTCGCGCGCTACACCACGTTCGACGCCTCGGGCAATGTCGCAGGCGGCTTCGGCACGGAAAACGTCGTCGTGGCAACGGCGCACTCCACCTATCACGCTCTCCAGGTTTCGCTGTCCGGAACAGTAGCAAAAGTCGGACCGGGCGTTCAGGCCGGCTTCACCTGGGGCAAGTCAATTGACGATTGCAGCGGCGTTGTCGCCGCTGGCTCATCGCCCCAGAATCCCTTCGACTATCACCCCGAAAAAGGCCCGTCAACTTTTGACGCAATCACGTCCTTCGGCCTCAGCGCGGCGCAGAACCTTCATCTCGATCGGGTGGCTCTGCTTCGTTATGCCGGCAGCGGAATCACATCCGGCTGGGAGCTTTTGAGCATCGTTTCCATTTCCTCCGGCTCGCCCTTCACCGTTTATTCCGGCATTCAGCAAACTGGTGCGGGTTCTAATGGAGTCGACCGACCCGATCAAATCTCCACTCCGCATCTCTCCACCGCACGCAAAGTTCGCGAAGACTACTTCGGCGAGGGCGCAAACAACGCTGCCGATTTCTTCTCCATTCCGATCCACGTTGGCGGAGGCACGGGGCCGAACCAAGGGCGATTCGGCACACTCGGCCGCAACACCTTCCGTGGGCCTGCGTTCTACAACCTCGATCTGGCGGCGATCAAGGACACGCCTTTCGGAGCGCGAAAAAGCGGAGCGGAGCTGGTTGATCTCCAGTTCCGCGCCGAGTTCTTCAACATCTTCAACATCGTCGACATGGGACTGCCGGCAAACATCATCTCCGGCTCCGGCTTTGGCGAAATCAGCAAGACAGCCGGCAACTCCCGCCAGATTCAGTTCTCGCTCAAACTCATTTACTGAGTCGCCCCGCTCATTGTGCAGAGTATGTTGAGCGGCCCTTACGGCCCTTAGCCCCGCCGAAGTACCTGAAGTCAGATCGTTACCTTTGGCACTCCTTCTGCAATGTTCGGGGAACTTCGCCCTTCGCCCTTTTGGCTGTACAATCCCTACATGACTTCGCAACAGGCTGCATACCTTGAGCTTGCCGCGAACGTCTAAAACTACTCAGGTGTGCTGATGACCGTGACCCGCGATAAAAACGAGCCGCGCAAGCTGCCCATGATGCCCATCCGCGACATGGTCATCTTCCCCTATATGATGACGCCCTTCGTCGTGGGCCGCGAGTCCAGTGTCCGCGCCCTTGAGGAGGCCCTGAGCGGCGATCGCAAAATCTTTCTCGCCACTCAGCACGACGCCTCTATCGACGAGCCCAAGGCCAAGGACATCCATCAGGTCGGCTCCATCTGCAGCATCGTACAAAGCGTCAAAATGCCCGACGGCAACATCAAGGTCCTGGTCGAGGGTGTCGAGCGCGCCAAATCTCTCGAGGTCACTGACCGCGACGGTTTTTTCGTCGCCACAGTGCGCACCGGCAAGCGCGACTTCGAAATGACGCCCGCCGCCGAGCAGCTCATGCAGCGCGTCACCACACTTTTTGAGAACTACGTCAAGCTTCAGCAGTCGCTCAACTACGAGACCATCATCGCCAGCGTGCGCATGGACGAGCCTGCCAAACTCTCTGACACCATTGCCGCCAACCTCCAGGTCGGCATTGAGGAAAAGCAGGAACTGCTCGCCATCTTCGATCCCGCCGCCCGACTGGCCCGCATCGCCGACGTTCTCGACGTTGAAATCGAAAAGCTCGACATCGATCGCAACATTCAGTCACGCGTCAAGCGCCAGATGGAGCGCGCGCAAAAAGAGTATTACCTCAACGAAAAGATCAAGGCCATCCAGAAGGAACTGGGCCGCGGCGAAAAAAGCGAGTTCGATGAGCTGCGCAAGAAGATCGATTCCGCCGGCATGCCCAAGGACGTCCTCGAAAAATGCGTGCAGGAACTCAAGAAGCTTGAGGCCATGCCGCCCATGTCGGCCGAGTCCACCGTCAGCCGCAATTACATTGACTGGCTTCTCGCCGTGCCATGGAAAAAGCGCTCCAAGGAAACCCGCTCCATCGACTACGCCGAAAAAATTCTCAACACCGACCACTACGGCCTGGAAAAGATCAAGGAGCGCATTCTCGAATTCCTCGCGGTCCGCCAGCTAGTCAAGAATCCCAAGGGCTCCATCCTCTGTTTCGTCGGCCCTCCAGGCGTCGGAAAAACTTCGCTCGGCATGTCCATCGCCAAGGCCACCGGCCGCAAATTTGTCCGCCTCTCGCTCGGCGGCGTGCGCGACGAAGCCGAGATCCGCGGCCATCGCCGCACCTACATCGGCGCGATGCCCGGTCAGATCATTCAGCACATGAAGCGCGCCGGCACCAAGAATCCTGTCTTCCTGCTCGACGAAGTCGACAAGATTTCCTCCGACTTCCGCGGCGATCCGGCTTCTGCGCTGCTTGAGGTTCTCGACCCCGAGCAGAACGTCACCTTCCAAGACCACTACCTCGACGTCGACTATGATCTTTCGCAGGTCCTCTTCGTGGCCACGGCCAACGTGCTGCACACCATTCCGGCCGCGCTGCAGGACCGCATGGAAGTTCTCCGCCTGCAAGGCTACACCGAGCAGGAAAAGCTCGAAATCGCGCGCCAGTATCTCGTCAAGAAGCAGCGCCAGCAGACCGGCCTGAGCGACAAGAACATCGTCTTCAGCGACGACGCCATCCTCGAAATCATCCGCTACTACACACGCGAAGCGGGCGTCCGCAATCTCGAGCGTGAAATCGGAAATGTTTGCCGCAAGGTCGCCCGCAAAGTCGTCAAGGCCGGCAACAAGCACAAAGAGGAAATCACCGGGCAGAACATCGTCGAATTCCTTGGCGTGCCCCGGTTCCGCGACTCCGAAGTCCACGAGAAGAGTGAAGTCGGTCTCGTCACCGGTCTCGCGTGGACTGAAGTCGGCGGCAGCATCCTCACTACTGAAGTCCAGGTCCTCGACGGCAAGGGCAAGCTCACCATCACCGGCCAGCTCGGCGACGTCATGCAGGAGTCGGCGCAGGCCGCACTCGCCTACATTCGCAGCAAGGCGCATGCTCTCGGCCTTTCGCGCGAGTTCTATCGCAACATCGACATCCACTTGCACGTGCCGGAAGGCGCCATCCCCAAAGACGGCCCCTCTGCCGGCATCACCATGGCCACCGCACTCGCCAGCGCCCTGGCAAAGATTCCCGTGCGCCGTGACATCGCCATGACCGGCGAAATCACGCTCCGCGGAAAGGTACTTGCCATCGGCGGCCTCAAGGAAAAACTGCTCGCCGCTCTTCGCGCTGGAATCTTCGAGACCATCCTGCCTCGGGCCAACGAGAAAGACCTTTCCGAGCTGCCTGACAACATCAAGAATGCTATGAAGCTTCGTTTCGTCGACACCATGGACGAAGTTCTCGCCATCGCACTGGAGCGTCCACTGCCCACGCCGCTACCCGCAGAAACCGAGAACCTCGCAGGCGTTCAGCCGGCCGAAGTCTCCACCAACCTACCCGCTCCGCAGTAAACGACCGCAGGTTCTTCCGATGCGAGGTTTTGTATCAGGGCACGACTTCAGTCGTGCCAAAAAAGCCAAAAGAGGAAAGGTCGGGCTTTAGCCCCTGCGGAATTGCGCGCTCAAATCTCAACTTGTCATCCTGAGCGAGTCGCCGCGGCGACGAGTCGAAGGATCTGCGGTTGCCTTTCTTGTTGGGTGCGCACTGCATCAACGATCAGGAACGATCCGCGACGGTCTTGCTAGTCGCTATTTCCCTGCTTCTCCAGTTTCTCCAGCGCATCGCACGCCGTCTTCACGCCGTCTTCCCGCGCAACTTCCGCGGCCGCCGCGCCTGCCCGCGCTTCATACTCCGGCTCCGCCAGCATCGCCCGCACCCGTCGCGCTACGCGCCACGGTTTGTAGCTCGACCGCTGAATCACGCGCGCCACGCCCATCCTGCGCATGCGCCGTGCATTGTCCGGTTGATCGTGCGAGTAGGGCATGATCAGCATCGGTCGGCCCGCGCGGAGGCACTGCGCAGTCGTCCCCACACCACCCTGGTGCACCACGAGCCGCGCGCGGGGAAAGAGCGCTGAATACGGCGCATACTTGGCCACGCAAATCGAATCGGGCAGCTCGCCCTGAGGTCGATTTCTTTCGTCGTCGCCGATCAGCAGCACTGCGCGCACGCCCAACTTCTTCGCCGCCTTCGCCGACTGCTCATAAAAATCTCCCGCAGCCAGCACCGCCGCCGATCCCAGAGTGAACACCACCGGCGCCTCACCAGCGCTGAGAAAATTTTCCAGTGGCTCCGGCAGTGCCGCGTTCCCCGCGTCCGCGTCGTAAAAACAAAACCCCGTGATCAGCGTGTGCTCCGGCCAATCCTTCTGTTCTGTGCCTAGCACGCGCGAAAACAACGCCAGCACCAGGTTCGGCGAGTGTTTCGCGTCAAAGATCGGATTCTTGCCTTTGGGCAATCCCAGCTCGCGACGCAATTCGTAAACCGGCTCCGGCCACTTGCGCGTCACAAAACGCGCCAGCCGCTTCATCGCGCGCCCCATCCCCGGCGCTTTGTCGGCCCGCGCCAGCTTTGGGAATGGCGGCAACACCGGCGGATCGAACGCAGAGAAAAAGGAGAACGGCGCCAGCACGTAACTCGCCCACGGAATTCCCGTGACCTCCGCCACGATTGGGCCTGCGTAGTTCAGCTCGCCCAGCAGCAACAGGTCCGCGCGCGTGGGCTTCGTCGCTGCATCCAGCAGATCGTCGTACGTCTGCCGCAACACCGGGTACAGAAACTCCCGCAGCCCCGTCTCGGTGCCCTTCTTCACGTCGTAGACCATCTCCACGAGCTTTGAGTTTGTGGGGTCAATATCGGGCCGCAGCGCGTGAAACTCCAGCCCTAGCGGCTCGATTTTTGGACGATAAACGTTGGGCAGCGCCATCACCGGCGTGTGTCCGCGGCGCTTCAATTCCAGCGCAATCGCAATCAGTGGATTGATGTCCCCAAACGTTCCGATGTTCGACAGAACAATGCGCAATCCCGGGCTCCGCAATGCGTGATGGTTTCGCAACTTTGAGACTAATGCATGGGCGACACGATTTACGCTCCGCAATGGCTCAATTTGAAGTTGCCTTGAAAGGTACGGGGACTCCACAGGCTGCGGAAAAACTCGATTTCTCAAAATCGGCGAAAAATGGATCGCGCCAGGATGACCCAGGAACGATCCGCGAGGGTCGGTCGATGGTTTTGCATCCCCCAAATTTCGCCAGTTCGCTGTCCATTCGGAGTTTTTCCGCAGCCTGTCCAGCCCCAGAGGTTGGCGCAATACCTTCATCGTAGGAGCACGAAGTGTCAGGGCACGACTTCAGTCGTGCCATAAGCAAGAAAATCTCACTGACCTTTAGGCCCGGAGCTTAGTTTGCGGTCGCTGGCTTGGGCACTGCATTCGCGCACGCCGCAGGTACATCCTTCAGCGTCGACTGTAAATCCGGCCAGTACGGGCTCTGCTTCAACAGGCCGCAAAAATCTGCAAGGGCTGGCAGCGGGCTCTGCTGCGCCTTCGGCCCCAGCGCATCAACAAACTTCCACGCCAGATCCGAGTGCCCGCCATAAATAAGGTTCAGCACCGTTTGCCACATCGTCGTTCCGATGGAATCGGCATCGCCCGCCGCCACAACCTTCTGCGCCGCGCTCAGCTCCTTGTTCCACTCCGCTGTCGTCGGCGCGGGTATCTGCATCTTGTCCATCGCCAGATGGAATCCTCCGCCCTTGGCGTCATCCGTCCAGCGCAGTGTCACCAGAGCTGACGGCGAGCATGCAAAGCAAGTGGGCCAATAGCCAAAGGTCCAATCGGCGGTTACGTAGTCGTAGTACCCGTCCGCGCCGCGCTCAAAATGCGCCAGGTCATCGTCGGAATCGTTCAGAGTGGCCAGCAATTTGAATTGCGGCCCCAATTCAAAAACATAGTGAATAGAACAGCAGTGCGCCCCGCCGGTATACAGCGAAACAATCATGTCCGGCTGCCCACGCCCCGTCACGTCGGTTCCGTCCCGGATCACCGGTATATTGTCTTGCGCGGACCCCGGCTGGCCGAGCGTGTAGGTCTGAAAGCTATCGACGCTCTGGGTGTAAACGGTTTTGCCCCCGCTCGTCACTTGCAGGCACGCGCCGTCGCTGCTCTTGTACGCGGTGAAGTTGTACTGCCCCACCGTCGCCATGTCTGTCTGGTTCTTCGCCGCGCAAGCCTGCGCCGGATTCTCCGCCGGCCCCTGCGCCACGAGCCCCGCGGCACACACAATCCAAACTGCCGCCACCAGCGCGCTCAGCATCAACACCCGTTTGCTCATCTCTCGCATCATCGTGACCCCTTAGGTTCTGTCCAAGATAGCATCGCTACGCTTGATTGGCGGCTATTTACTTCGTCTCCGATTCATCGCCCGGTTCATCTCACCCGCCCCGCGTTCATCGCGCTTTGATCACCCAGCCAACCCTCGCATGCTATCCTTGCCCCGTTCGATTTCTAACCGGAGTTCTTCATGTCCCGTCCGCATCTTCCCTACATCGCCGCCGCAGTCCTCGCCGTCACTTTTGCACCAGCCCTTCTCACTGCGCAGCAACCCGCTATGCCCGCGTCCGCGTCCGCCGCGCCGCAGCAGCCCTACCACATCGTCGACCACTGGAAAATTGGCGGCGATGGCGGCTGGGACTATCCGGTCGCCGATCCCGGCGCACATCGCCTCTACATCGCCCATGGCACTGAGGTTGACGTCGTCGACACCAACACCGGCAAATCGATCGGCACCATACCCAACCTTCACGGCGTCCACTCCATCGCTCTCGACACAGCCGGCAAGTTCGGCTACATCACTGACGGTGGCGCCAATGCAGTAGTTGCATTCGACCGCTCCAACCTCGCCATCTCCGCTACCATCCCCGCGGGAACCGGCCCTGACGACATCCTCTTTGAGCCTGTCACACAAACTGTCTGGTCCTTCAACGGCCGCTCTCACGACGTTTCCGTGATCGACCCCAAATCCAACTCCGTGAACGCCACCATCGCCCTTCCCGGCAAACCCGAATTCCCCGTCACCGACGGCCAGGGCACCGTCTTCGACAACATCGAAGATAAAAGCGAAATCGTACGGATCGACGCGCGCTCCAAAACCATCACCGCAACCTGGCCCGCCGGATGCGATTCACCCTCCGGTCTCGCCTTCGACGCCGCCGGGCATCTCCTGTTTCCCGCCTGCGACGGCAAGAAGGCCTCCGTCATCGACTCCAACACCGGCAAACTCCTCGCCAACCCCACCATCGGCGACGGCCCCGATGCCGCTGGCTTCAGCGATGCCCACTCGCTAGCTTTCGTGCCCAGCCGCGATGGCATTCTCTCTGTGATCGACGCCGCCGCTCTCGGCTATCCCACCATCGAAAGCCTGCCCACACAGGCCGGCGCGCGCACCATGACCTACGACCCATCCACGGACCGCGTCTATCTCATCACCGCCGACTTTGGCCCGCGCCCCGATCCCACGCCAGCGAATCCGCGCCCGCGTCCACCCGTCATCCCCGGCACCTTCACCGTCATCGTCGTCGGCCGCTGACTCGCATCCTTGGCTCGCATACCAGCGCACTTCCGTCTGGCGAGCACGATTTCCTGTGAACTGCGAACTACGAACCGTGAACTGTCCTTATGATGATCTTCCTCATCGCCGCAGCCATCCTGATCGTCGCCGGCTCCATCTTCGCCGACTACAAGTGGCGACACTGGATCGCCCGCCACCGCCGCGACCGCAAAGAATAACGCCTTGGTCCTCGGTCCCTACATCCCTAGTCCCTTAGTCCCTGCCTTCCCCATCTCGTCCGCTAAAATAGTCTTCGTGAGTCACACTTCCCCTGTTCGTCAAAACTTGCCTCGCCAATCCAGATTGAATCGCCGCTTCTGCGCCTGCCTTCTCCTGGCTTTCGGCACGTTCCTGCTCGCCGCACCATTTGCCCGCGCTCAGTCTGGAAATTCACGTCCGCCGACGCGGGTCCTCGACAGCTCCGCGCTTCATCCGCCCGCTGGATCGCGCGTAGCCATCGTCGAGTTTGATGATCTCGAGTGCCCTGCCTGCGCTGCCGCCAATCCTCTGCTAATGCAGGCCGCTGCCAAGTACGGAATTCCATGGATTCGCCACGATTTCCTCATACCCGGCCACATTTGGAGCCCCAGAGCCACTGTCTATGCCCGCTGGTTCGACGAGAAAAGCAAGCACCTCGGTGACGACTATCGCAATTCCATCTTTGCCAATCAGCCTTCCATTGAGACTCTCGTCGACCTCCAGCAATTCACGCAGCGCTTTGCCGCTGCCCACGGAGTCGCTCTGCCCTTCGCGATCGATCCGCAGGGCAAATTGGAAGCTGCTGTCCAGGCCGACGACGCAATCGGCACGCGAACCGGCATCACGCTCACCCCTACCATCTTCATCGTCACCGCCAACAGCAAGGGCGCGCCCTATATCGAGGTTCGCGATCCGCAGACTCAGCTCTTCACCAGCATCGATCAAGCCCTCGCCGACACTCGCTCCACCCCTCCCGCCAGGACCGCGCACAAGTAGCCCCGCCTTCGCTCCATCGTTCCCTGCTCCCAACTCCTCCGCTGCGTTTTCTAACTCCGCCAACTCCGCTAACCTCGCTAGCCCCGCTGCCCCTGCGTCCCTGCCCTCCCCATCTCTCCCGTTACAATGGAGTTAGGGAGCCGTCCAAACGCTATGCATCGTTTCCTCAGCCTCCATTCCCCTTCGCGCCGGAGACTTGCCGGCCTTTCATTCGCCTTCGCCCTCGCCGCGCTGGTCGCCATCCCCGCCCGTGCCCAGTTCGGCGCGCCCGACACGACCCAGGTCCACGACCCCGCCGCCCTCAAGCCGCCCCCCGGCGCTCGCGTCGCCATCATCGAGTTTGAAGATCTCGAGTGCCCCGACTGCGCCCGCGCCAACCCCCTCCTCAAAGACGCCGCCGCCAAATACAACATTCCCTGGGTCCGCCACGACTTTCCGCTCCCGCAGCACAACTGGAGCTTCCAGGCTGCCGTTAACGCGCGCTTCTTTGACACCAAAAGCAAGACCCTCGGCAACGACTACCGCGACGACGTCTTCGCCAACCAGATCTCCATCGAGACCCCCGGCGAACTCCAGCAATTCACGCAGAAGTTTGCCGCGGAGCATGGCGTTGCGCTGCCCTTCGCCGTCGATCCCATGGGCCACCTGACTGAAGAGGTGAAAGCCGACTACGCGCTCGGACAGCGCATCGGCATTGAGCACACGCCGACCATCTGGATCGTCACCAACGCCGCCCACGCGCCGCCCTTCGTCGAAGTCGTAGACCGCAGCCGCCTCTATCAGCTCATCGATCAGGCCATGGCCGAAGTCCGCGGCCAATAGCCCGGCCGCTGCTCGCCAGCCGCTGAAACAAAGTCAGCGCCGCACGCTCGTCCGCGGCGAGCACTCCGCCGTCATCCTGCCTGCGTCTCGGCGCGTAATGCTTCCTTCGCGTTTCGCGCCTAACCAGCCCCGCGCCGTCAGCGAAATTGCATCTCGGCGCAAATCGCTGCTCGCGATTTGCGCCGAACCAATCCCCCCGCCCGCAAAATGAGCGCCCGGTAATTCCTTCTTGAACTTGTCTTGTATCAGGGCTTGGCTTCAGCCATGCCGAATACATGCCAATAAAACGCGGGGCTTTAGCCCCTGCCCACAAACAATAACGGCGTCCGCCGCAGCGAACGCCATCCATCGTGCCTTTGAATTATCTTGGTTCCTTGTTCCCTCGTTCCCTTGGTCCCTGGTCCTTCAGCCTAAGCGCCAACTTGCTAACTCGCTGACCTGCTGACTCGCTATTCCCTACTGGCTACTCCCTACTCCCTGTATTCTCACCAGCTCCTGCCCGCCCGGCGCCACCATCCGCGTCTGCGGAGCACGCCAGTGATCGATATGGCTGATCCTGTGCACGCACCCAATCGTGCAATTCGGCGCGCAGCTCTTCGCCGTCGTAAATTCCCGCTTCAAATCCGCCTTCGTATACTCGGCCACCGGAACCCCCGGATACCCGCGCTGCTGCGAGCAGTAGTGAACCAGCCCGTCTTCGCACACATACAAATACCGCGAACCCGCCCTGCACCGCCAGTCATTCGCGCGGCCTTCCGCGATAGCTTCCTGGAAACTGTCGAACTGCGCGTAGTTCCCCTTCTTCCGCGCCTTCATCTCCTGGTACACCCGCGCCTCGTCCGGCTTCAGCGGCTTCAGTTGCCCGTCGCCGTCGTGGATAATCCCGATCGTCGACTCGAACCCCAGCTCCAGCGCCCGCTTGCTGATCACCAGCGCGTCATTTGGGTTTTTAATTCCTCCGCCCACCACCGAATTAATGTTCACGTGGAACTCTGCGAACTCGGCCAGCATCTCGAGCCGCTTATCTAAAGTTTTCAGGGATTTTTTCGACACCTCGTCCGGCTCCAGGTTGTCGATCGAAATCTGCATGTGATCGAGCCCCGCCTCGTTCAGCCTGGCTATTCTCTCAGGACTAAGCAGGAACCCGTTCGTGATCATCCCCGCAATCGCGCCCGTCCTCCTCATGCGGTGAATAATGTCGTCCAACTGCGGGTGGGTAAGCGGCTCACCGCCCGAGATGCCGATCATCGCCGTCCCCAGCCGCCCCAGCGCGTCGATTCGCCTCAGCATCTCTGGGAGAGGCACCGGCTCGCTCACCTTGTCGTATTCGTTGCAGTAGGCGCAGCTCAGGTTGCAGAACCGTGTAGGGATAATCTGCACCAGCACGGGGTGCGAAGTGGACGCCAGCGCCCGCGCCACCATGGCGTACTCGCGCACCTTCCGCCTGGCCGCAATAGCCCGCCCGCGCACCGTCGATCTCCGGGGAATAGCCATCTCTACTATTGAAACATAGGCTGGGCCTGGCGGCCACGCGCGGCGCCGAGGCGCTAAGGCGGCGTAGCGATTCAGGGAGCACCATCAACTACCCGCCTGGTCGGGACGCGACTTCAGGCGAAAATGGGCGTACCCTGTTCCCAACGTCAGTACCAGTTGATCGAAACCGTAATGACATACGCAAACAGCCCAAGCGGCACAACGAGCGCCAAAATCGAACTCAGCAATCTCCTGCGGGTTGACGACTTTGACAACTTCATCGAGGTACGCGATGTCTCCCCCAGAACGATTGGGCCGATACACCTCAAGACCGTTCGAGGCTTGGACGAGCGCAGTGAGCTCGAGCCCTATATCAGAGCTATTCTGCATGATCCAAACGAGACACCACACGGACCGGCCGAATTGGTCGACATCCTAACCCACAAAGTAACCATTCGCCGCGTAACCGGGCTGGCCGCATTCATATTAAAAGGGCGCTCATTCCCGACGGTCCGACCCTCACACGTGTCGCACCAGATTTACAGGCTTAAGAAGATAGCCGACCTCAGAGTTGCAGTCCTTGCTGCCCCGGGAATCATCCTGGACGCGGCTAAAGAACAGTTTTGCGCCACGGCCAGCGAGCTCAACTGTCAATACACGATTCTCGATGCCATCGACATCTCTCGCCTGCTAATCGCGTACGGATTCATTTGCCCGAGGGACGCCAGGAAGATCGTTTCAGGACGCTGCAGCTGTGGGTACTCACCGAAGCACCGCCTGCTGAACCTGTTCCAAAAGGACTCTTTGAGGGCGCTCAGAGAATCTCACGAAAGACGCGAACCGGCTGGCCTGATTATCCTTCCGCCGGGCAGTGGCAAGACGCGAATTGCCGCAGAGAGCGCAAAGGAATATGGAGCAAAGCAGGTTCTTTACATCGCACACACAAAGGAGATACTGGACGTCGCCCAATCAGAATTTGAGGCAGTTTTTTCAACCCAAGAGGTCACCCGACACACCTCGCTGCGAAGTTTGTCCAGACCGAACCGCGTGAATATCGCGACAATCCAACTGGTTTCTAAAAACACCGGTAGACTTGCCCTTCACGACTATGACTACCTTGTGGTCGACGAATTCCATCACGCTGCCGCTAAATCATATCGCAGCACCATTCAGACATCCCGCCCCAAGTTCCTACTCGGGCTCACGGCCACACCGTTCCGCGGCGACAGGCAGGATATCCACGAGCTTTGCGGGGGCAACGTGCTTGCAAGCTTCGAGCTCAGGGCCGGAATCGACGCAGGAATCTTAAGCCCGTATCACTACTTTGGATGTTTCGACGACATCAACTACTCCGGGATCAAACGTAACGGCCACCGGTATGACATCAAGGATTTGGAGAAGGCCCTCATCATACCAAAGAGAGATCGAGCAGTGATAGCAAAATGGAGGGAACTCGCGGAGCATAAGAGCACAATCGCCTTCTGTTGCTCCCACGCCCACGCCAATAGGGCGGCGGCAGCCTTCAGAAAGTCCGGGGTCAGCTCGGCGGTTTACATTTCATCAACACCCGCGGTTGAGCGGAACCGCCTTCTTCAGGAACTCGCGAACGGCGACCTCAAGGTACTTTGTGCCGTCGATGTGCTAAACGAGGGCGCCGACATTCCCTTCATCGAGTGTCTTTTATTTCTCCGACCCACCGAAAGCCGACGAATATTCTACCAACAGCTCGGGCGAGGCCTAAGGATGTTCGCCGGTAAGAGCCATTGTATTGTGATCGATTTTATCGGCAACTTCAAGAACGCCTACAAGATCGTTGAGTATCACACGCTCGGGGCGTTCGAGCAGGACGAAGCACCGCCAGACTTCAGATCAGCGCGGTCGATGAAGGATATCCTAAACCTTCCTTTGAAGTGTGAGGTCGAGTTCGACGAGCGGGTCATTGAAGTCTTTTCGTCTCAAGCGCTTGATCCGAAAAACGCAACCAGGCATAGCATTGGGCGCATCCTTCTGTACCAATTCGAGAGGCTCGAACACACTCTTAAACGAGTTCCAACAAGGAGGGACCTGGACCGCTACTGCCTCCTCAATAGTTCACTTTACGAACGCGCGTTCGGGAAGTGGTCGGATTTCGAGAAGATTTACAAAAGCAAAAAAGCATGAGCGTGAGTTCGTCGGGTTTCGCCTCCGAGACCGTTGACGTTTCGCGGCCGCAAACATCCAACCGGAAAGCTTCCCTTATCCTGAACCCTGAGGTTCGCGCCCATGAGAAAACTGGCTTTTCTTGTTGCTCTCGCCATCCCCTTTGCCGCTGCCGCCCAAACCAAGACCCCGCCCACAACCCTGCGTGGCGTCCTGCTGGAGCAGCTTCGCACGACCCACGACCAGGAAGATTGGTTTGTTCCGGCAAACGTAGCGGTCGCAGGCCTCACCGCCGAACAGGCCAAATGGAGCCCCGGCAAGGGCAACCACTCCATCGGCCAGCTCGCCTACCATATCTGGTATTGGGACGACCGCGCGCTCTCCCAGTTCAAGGGCGAGAAGCTCGCGCCCTTCGACGGAAACAACAACGAGACCTTTGACAATTTCACCCCCGCGCAATGGGACGACCTCCAGAAAAAACTCGACCAGGTGCTCACCGACTGGGAAAAGGCCGTTGAGACCGCCGACGATCAGAAGCTGGCTGCCAACGCGTCGCTGATTGCCCATGTGGGAGCGCACAACGCCTACCACATTGGACAGATACTCTACGTTCGCAAACTCGAGGGTGTCTGGGATCCCGCCAAGGGCGTGAAGTAGGCGAGCGGCCCACGTTCCACGACTCAAACTTACCAATATGATGGGTGCCCCGGGTCCCTCGCATTTGGGGACCCGGGATACCGCAACCGCCAACTCATCTCGAAGATGGGTGCCCCAGGTCTCGATTTTGAGACCTGGGATACCTCTACCGCCAACTCACCGCGCCCGCTGACTCGCTAACTTGCTGACTCGCCGCTCTTCTAGCTCCGCTAACCCCGCTAACCCCGCTGTCATTCACAGCTTGTCAATCTCTTCCGCCGCCTTATGAATCGCCTCAGCGATCTTTTTGATCTGCTCCGGAGTCGCGTTCCTCCGCCACATCTTTGACATCACAGCCCCGCGCAGGTCCATGAAGGCCTTCATCAGCTCAGGCGCGCGCCCACGCTTGAATCCGCGCCCCGTCTCCTCAAGCCGCTCGAAAAGCTGGCCCACGCGTTCCTTGTTGGCCTCGAGATACTTAAGGCCCTCCTCGGTCACGCTGTAGACCTTCTTGCCATTGGTCTCGGCGGCCGTGATCAGGCCCTCTTCTTCGAGCATCGTCAGCGTGGGATACACCACGCCGGCACTCGGCGTATAGCCGCCGCCCAGCCGGGCCTCCATGGTTTTGATGAGCTGGTAGCCATAGCTGGGCTCGCTTGAGAGCAGCCGCAGAATCACCAGCCTGATCTCTCCGGCGTCGAACAGCCGCTCGCGGCCCTCGCCGAATCCTCGTCCGAAGCCGCGCCCGAACCCTCCGTGCCGGCCCGGGCCAAAGCCGCCCGGCATCTCAAACCCGCCTCCGCGAATCCCCGCGAAACGCCGCTCCGCCCAGCCCTCGGGGCCGCAGAACTCCTCGCGCCCCTCAAATCTCCGGCCACCGCATCCGCCGTGACCTTCACGTTCAAAAACTTGTCTTCCAAACATCGTCTTAGTCCTCCTGACTAAAATATGTCTCAAACTATATCGAAAGATATATCTTAATGCAAGTCCAAAATTGATGATTCAGCAAACCTATGATTTCTCTGCTACTTATTGACGGCAAAGGCCGCGTCAACCTTCACTCTTGCCTGCTTTCGATCCAAAGTAAGCGCTCAACCGTTCACCTGTTCCCGTTTTGCCGTCTCCTGTCTACCGTTTCCTGCCCCACTGTTCACTGTCCAGCGTTCGCCAGTCCACGATCCACGGTTCACGACTCACGGCTTCTCGAGTCCTGCCCTGTCCCACTTGGCGCAGTTTGCCGCCGCCTCGTACGTGCTCTGCAAAAACTTCAGCAGAGCATCGTCCGGGTCCGCCGACTGCCGCATCGTTTCATACGGAAAGATGAACTCGCCGAAGGTGCTGTCGAATTTGGCCCCATCCGGCCCGATCACATACTCGCGATAGCCCGGCGGCTCGGGATAGGCGTAGCTATAAAAGAACGGCTCGATGAAACTGCCTGCCGGTCCCGGCGCGCCAGGCCAGAATCCGCAACTGCTCACCTCGTGCGAATACGCGTCGCGCGTCACGCGATCGGGCAGCCCCGGCATGCTCGGATGTTCCGGCGCGGTGCGGCCGGAAAATCTGGTGCATGCCAGATCCATCGCGCCCCAGAACAAATGAATCGGGCTCACCTTGCCAATGAACCGAGAGCGAAATACCTCGATCACCCGCGACGATTGCAACAGAATGCGCCAGAACCGTTGCGCATATTCAGGGTCGTAGGCCTTGTGCACCTCGTCTTTCTTGAATGGAATCGGCTGCGCCACCTCGCATGGCACAGGCCACATGATGCACAACGCATTCAGGCTCTCGAGCGCCGTCATCAGCCGCGAGTAAAACTCGGCCACTGTCATCGGCTCCAGTTTGATGGCCTGACGCCCGCCGTCGCTCGTCTCGATCACCAGCTCGTGCGCCACAAAATCGAAATCGATCTGCACCATTCTCGAACCGTGGCGCGGCCCGTGCGCCATCGGCATCGTGGTCAGGCCGCGGATCGTCGGATAGAGCGTCACATTCCAGCAGTGATTGATCGGCGGCGTCAGCGCCATCCTCACCTTGCCCACCATCTGCAGCCACAGTTGCAATGTTGCGCAGGTGTCGCTCCACGCGCTCTGCGGCAGCGCCGGCCATACTCCGTCGTCGACTTTCCGCGAAGCGTTCTTCATCGCATCCCGATCCGCCATCCTGGTGACCTCCACGCAGCCCATCATAAGGCCCAGCCCCGTTTCCGGCCCTCCCTTCCCCGCCCACCTTCAACAAAATCTTCTTGCGCACCCGCCATTCCGCCGACTATCGTGAGGCCATCCCCGTGAGGTCCAGACCATGGCCGACGACAACGGCAGTCTCTCCGCAGTCGAGTCTCTCCTTGGCGATCGCTACACGCGCGAGGCCCGCCTCGCCCCCGCGTTCCTCAGCGTCTTCCCCGTCCTTCTTGTGCTCATCATCTCGTTCAGAGGGCTTCGCGACGCCATCCCAGCGCTCCTTTCGCTCCTTTGCGTCTTTGGAGTCGTCCGCTGGATCTCGCATATCGCGCGCGGCATCGGCGACAAGAAGGAGGTCAAGCTCTTCCGGGATTGGGGAGGCAAGCCAACCACGACCATGTTGCGCTTTGCACTCGGCTACCTGAGCAATCGTGACGCCGCCCACTACGGAGAGCAGGTGATGCATCTGCTGCGGGAAGCGCCGCCGGGAGACAAAATCCAGCAGGAGATCGCGCAACGCGGCGGGCCAGCGCTTCCGGCGGCCGCGAAGGACGCGAAGATCGCGCAGCATCTCGCCTTTCCGGCCGCCAAGCCAGCGCTCTTGACGCGAATCATCGCAGCCTTCAAAAGGATCGCCGTCGGGGGCAAGACGCCGGCCACTGTCTCTGACGCACTCGACCACCTCTATGAGCCCACTGTGGCGTGGATGCGCGAGAACTCGCGCAACAGCGTCCTCGTCGTCGAGGAGGAAATCTCCTACGGATTCCAGCGCAATTTTTTCGCGCTCCGGCGCTTCGCATTTCTCTGCGCGGTAGCCTCGTTCATTGTTGAAGCAAGAGTGGCTCATATACAGATGCAATTTGTTTGGCCAATCGTCGCTCACATCGATAGTCCCATCGCCGCCGTGATCCTCACTGCCCTCGCAGCCTACTTTTTCTGCTTGCTCGGGTTCGTCAACGAAAATAGCGTGATGGTTCAGGGATTCATCTACGCGCGCGCCCTGCTCGACTCCTTTTACGCGGAGGATCCCTCTACCAAGCCACCGGCCAAACCTGCCCCGGCAAAAGATGCAAACTGAATACCGCTAACTTGCTGCCTTATACTCTCCGCATGCCCCTGCCGCCCAACCAGCTCGTCGCTTTGATGGTCGCCGTAAGTTTCTCGGCCGGGCTCAATGTCTACGCCACCGTGGCCACTCTCGGCCTCATGTCCCACACAAAGTATCTCGACCTGCCGCCCTCGCTGCACCTCCTTTCAAACTGGGGCGTGATCGCCGCCGCTCTCGTTCTCTTCGGCATCAATTTCTTCGTCGATAAGATTCCCGCCCTCGATCTCGCCTGGAACGCGCTCCATACTTTCATCCGCGTCCCCTTGGCTGCACTTCTCGCCTTTCAAGCAACCGCCTCTCTCACGCCCGGCGAGCAACTCGCCGCCACTCTTGCCGGTGGCGCCATTGCCTTCATCGCGCATGGTGGCAAAACCGCCGTTCGTGCCGCGGTCACTCCCTCGCCCGAGCCCTTCTCCAACATCGCGCTGAGCCTCGGCGAAGACGGCCTCGCCATATTCCTCACTTGGCTTTCAACCTGGAAGCCCTACATTGCCGCGGCCATCGCGTTCATCTGCATCCTCGTCACTCTCATCCTCATCCGCTTCGTCTTCCGCGCTCTGCGCGCCCTGCGCCATCGCCGCAAGCGTGCCGTCCCGGCCTGACCCCACTCATCTAAAATTCTTCTTAAGCGCGCCACCCCGCCGCGCCCGGAATTCGAACCATGCCCTCTCGCTCCGCCTCGCCGCGCAAATCCTTCACCGCGCTCCTCGAGCCCGATGGAACCGCGCTCAAGTGGGTCATCGCTCGAGTACCTTTTAACATCGCCAAAGCATGGCCGGTGCGCAACGGCCGTCGCGTGCGTGGCGAAATCGCAGGCTTCGCCTTCCGCACTTCGCTCTTTCCCGACGCACGCCGCGGCGGCCACTTTCTCCTCGTCAACAAAAAGATGCAATCCGGCTCCAACTCTCGCATTGGCTCGCGCGTCCGCGTGTGGCTCGAGCCCGACCTTGCTGAACGGCCCGTCACTCTGCCGTCCGAGCTCGTCCGCGCCCTCAACACCGATCGCCAGGTCCGCAAATTGTTCGACTCCATGACCCCTTCCCGGCGTCGCGAGTTTGGCAAGTTCGCCGACCTGCCCAAATCCCCCGCCGCCCGCACCAAGCGCGCCGAAAAAATTGCCGAGATGCTCATGCAGGCCATCGAGGGCCAGCACGATCCGCCTCCTATCCTGCGCTCACTCTTCCAACGCCATCCCGGGTCCCGCGACGCGTGGTTTGCCCTCACTCCCGCCCAGCGCCGTGACCAACTGCTCGGAATCTTCTATTACGAAACCGTTGAGGCCCGCGAACGCCGCGCCACCAAAGCGATTGATGCCGCGCTGAAAGCCGCGAGACGAAAAAGGCCCGACGCCTAAGTTCGGTAATTCTCCGAAACCAGAAACGGTAATCCTCCAATGGATTGAGCCGCCTTATTCGCTGATTCCCTGCCAGTTACGCCAGCAGAGCCGCTCCGTTCGCGCCTTCTCGCTCGCAAGCCCTCGAATCGTCACAACTTTTGCGTGGGTCTGTGTTTGTACAAGGCAACAGGAGGGAGGACGGTAGGCCGGGACCCCAGATTCAACTGGTCTTCACCCACGGTTTTATCGTCTAATGAACTCAGATGACACTTGCTTCCGTTCGCACGCTTCTCCCCAAAGCATCTGCCTTGGTAGTCGACGATCAAGCGCGGCAAGAAAGTCTTGCCGTCTCCGCTGGCCTCAAACTCCAGAAAGCCGGCCTGCTTGAGGAGCTCATCGTTCGGTATCAGCACCGACTCATGCGTTATCTGCTTTTCCTCACCGGCAACCGCGACACCGCCGAAGACATCTTTCAGGAAGTCTGGATGCGCGTTCTTGTTCGCGGCGATCAGTTCGATGGCCGCGCACGGTTTGAGACCTGGCTCTTCACCATCGCTCGCAATCTCGTCATCGATCAACGCCGCAAGCGCACCATGAACTCGCTCGACGAGCTGATCGATGGCGCCACGGAAGACGATCGGTCGATGACGTTCGAGGTGGTGGCCGACGAGCCCACGCCTTTCGACCGTGTTTCGAACCTCGAAGACCGCGAGAAAATCGCTGGCGCGCTGCTGGAGCTCGATACGCTCCACCGCGAGGTCCTCGCCCTTCGCTTTTACGAAGAGCTCTCTCTTGAAGAGATCGCCAAGGTCACTCGCGCTCCGCTTTCCACCGTCAAGTCCCGGCTTTATCGCGGGCTGGCGATGATCAAACCCCGGCTCGGATATGCTGCGGAACGCTTTCAGGAGGTTGCGTGAGAGCGGCTGAACTGGCCGGTAATTCTGGCGCCAACGCGGCGCCGGGCGCCTCTACAGGCGCCGCCAACTCTGAGATCCTTGCCGCCCTTTCCGGGAAGGAGGCCGGCCGCGACCGCGCTGTCGCCGAAAAAACTCGCCGCGTCGTCCTGGCTTCGCTCGGCGTCATTCAGGATCAGAAGGCCGGCCGCCGCCGCACGCGTTCGCTTGTCCTGGCATCCATCTTTGTGGCTCTCCTCGCCTTCGGGCCGCTGGCTTGGCGCGTCGCAGACGACCTCATTGGCGGCGAGCACATTGGCGACATTGCCACCCAAACCAGCCTCTGGGCCTGCATTCTCTTCCCCGCGGTTCTTGCCGCATTTCTGGTCGCCGGCTGGTCTCGCAGCAAGGACTGATTGCCGCCGGAAACTCCGGATTTCTCCAATTTTGTAGCTATTAGCAACTTCTTTCGTCCCTCATCCGTCCATGGAAAAAGGGGCGAAATTGCCTCTATACCTTTTGAAAGGCCCTCCGCGAGTGAGGGATAGCCAATGTCCGATCCAAAAGACATTCGGATCAACGAAGAAGAGCGGCTGATTCCGGTCTGGTCCATCGTTCTGGCCAGCCTGGCCTTTGTCCTCGTCGAGTACTATTTCTGGATCGTCGCGCCCGAGCAGCGGCACCATGCGCCGCCGCCCCTCGGCCTGCGCATTTACTTCAACATCTCCTGGGGAGTGGTTGCTTCTCTCTATTTCCTGATGGTCGGCTACATCAGCAAAGATGCCCCGCGCCGCGCCATGAGCGCCCGTTTCTGGATGGTCATTTGCTTTGTCATGCCCGCCGGCATCGGCGCTGTCCTTTACTTCCTTCTGCGCCAGCCCCAGGTCTCCCGCTGCCCCACGTGCGGCACCCATGTTCAGGGCGACTTCCACTTCTGCCCGCAGTGCAACTATCAGCTCACGGCAAACTGCGGCACCTGCTTCCGCACTGTCCGCGCCACCGACATTTATTGCACCAACTGCGGCCACGAGCTTGCCCACGATCAAACTCCCGCCCGCCTCCGCGTCCTCAGCGAGTAGCGGACAATCAGTACAGTGTCATCCTGAGCGAAGCGAAGGACCTGCGGTTGCTTTTTTTCGTTCTGTGCCAGACCTGCCGGCTGAAAGCCGAACTCCGCCAGCTCCGCTAACTCCGCCAACTCCGCTGCCTATCCCCTGTTCTACAATCAATTGTTCAGTTCCCATGCCCATCTCCGCGCTCATTATCGACGACGAACAACTGGCCCGCGACGAGCTCAAGTACCTGCTCGATTCTGTTGGCGACGTGGATGTCGTTGCCCAGGGCTCGAATGGCATTGAGGCCGTCGATCTCATCGATGAGCACCATCCCGATCTTGTCTTTCTCGATGTGCAGATGCCCGGCCAGGACGGCTTCGCCGTGATTCAGCGGCTCGTCGATCGCAATCGCGCCCAATCCGCGAAAGCGGGCTCGGAGAAAATCGCTGCTCCCCTGCCGCAGTTCGTCTTCGCCACCGCCTTCGACCAGTATGCGGTTCGTGCCTTTACCGTGAATGCCGTCGACTACCTGCTCAAGCCATTCGACCTGGCTCGCGTCACCGAGGCTGTTGAGCGCGCCAAAGCGCGCATCGCCGCCGGCAGCCCCGCTGCGGGAGCCGCGCCCGATCAACTGCAGATCGATCGCCTTTTGCGCCTGCTTAACCGCCCGCAAAACGGCGAGCCGAGCCGCCCGCCAGCCAAACTCATCGTGACGGTGCAGAGCCGGCTGCTGCTCGTCGATCAAGCCGACATTTGCTTCGCCGCCATCGACGAGGGCGTGATTCGCATCGTCACGCGCGGCTTCGAAGGCCAATCGAAGTGCCGCACTCTCGAAGAGCTTCTCGAGCTCCTCGACCCCGCGCGTTTCTGGCGCGCGCACCGCGGCTTCGTCGTCAATATCGACCAGATTCGCGAAGTCATGCCCTGGTTCAAGTCCAGTTACCAGCTCCGCATGAATGACAAGCAGCAGACCGAGATCCCCGTCAGTCGCGCCCAGACCAAGCGGCTCCGCGAGCTGTTTAACCTGTAGGAGTTCTTCCCATCAGTCACTCGTTCCTCAATATCCTGCAGTGTCAAGCCTTCACAAGCAATCTCGCAGCCCATCTTTCTGTCTAACTCCCTAATCCTAAGGGGGATGCCCGCGCAAAATTTCGCGCCCCAAGTTTGCCGATCATTTCCTCCTTCCGGCGCATACTAAGTCCATCGGCGCTCAAACAGGAACTCGGGCTACAGAAGCGAATGCGCGCCGTCTGGGCATGAGCTTTCACGCAGTTTTCTCGTTCAGTGAGGGCAGAATTTTGGCAGACCGAAAAGGAGGAAAATAATTAAATAAAAAAATTCGGGGCTTTTCGCTAAATATTCGCCACTTAACTCTTTTAGAATCAACAAACCGTCTTCAGAACCATCGTCAAAATGCATAAAATTCCGACCAATTTATGTCAAACAACCCCTTTGAAATCAACACGCAATGATCCCGTTTGCAAGCGACGCAATTTTGCTCCATAACTATTTGATTTCATTGCTTTTGTTTCATTTCCGGCCCGCGACTCACGGTTCACGGCAGGCGGCTAACTCCGCTAGCTCCGCTAACCCCGCTTGCTCCGCTGTCTTCTTCAGTCGTACCGCTCGAACACGACCTGCTTCTTGTTCCAGCCGTAGCCGTCGAGCAGCTCGCGGACACCGGAGACCATGAAGTTCAGTCCGCAGATGTAGCAGTAGATGTCGAATTTCAGATTCGCGGCCGGAATCGCAGGGTCGACGACCGGCGCCGGCAGTGTTTGGCCAAGCCGCTTCGCGCGCTCTTCAATGATCTTCGCAACGTGCACCTGCACGTGGCCGCGCAGGCCGGTCCAGCTGTCAAGGGCGCGGCTCAGAGTGGGCAGGTAATGGAAGTTGGGCACGCGCTTGGCGAGCGCCTCGAATTCGGCCTGGTAATACACGTCGGTTTCGTGGCGCGTGCCATAGACCAGCCAGATGTCTTTACCCTGGCTGCGATCGGCCTCGCCGATCGGAAATAGCCATTCGAGATACGCGCGCATCGGCGCCACGCCTGTCCCGGTAGCCACAAAAATCGAGTCGGTGATCGGCTCCTGCAACACAAAGTGCCCGTGCGGCCCGTGAATCTGAATCGTGCTTCCCACGGGCAAATCGGGCAGGTCTGCGAGGTGATTAGAGAAAAAGCCATTCTCCACGCGGTTCACGCACAGCTCGAATTTGTTGCTGCGCGCAGCCGACGCAATCGAATAGGCGCGCGTCTGTTGCTTGCCGTTTTCGTCTGGGGCAACTGCCGATACAAACTGGCCGGGAAGGTAGGGGAAACTGTCACGTCCCTCGACTTCAAAAAGGAAGTGATAGCACTGTGCAACTTCTGAGATGCATTCTTTGCGCAGGAGTCGCGCTGTATAAAGCTCACGTGCCAAGTTTTTCCTCGCCTTGTAGGGAAGATTGGGGCCGGAATGGTTCCTGCAGGAATTATAGGTCGCCGGGGTTCGGTGTTGCCAAGGTTGCTACGAGGGCAGCGTGCGCTCCCGCGCGCACGCCGTTACTGTGCACCCATTACGGGAATCTCGATTGCCGAAGCGTGTCCCGGTCCGGAATAGATCGTGATCGTCGCGGTTTTATAGTCGCCAGGCTTGGCCTTCATGATATTCGGCACAAAGTTTTGCGGGTTGCGATCGTAGAGCGGGAACCACGTACTCTGGATCTCAACCATCACCGTGTGTCCGGCCTTGAAGACGTGGTCCACGTCGTGCAGGCTGAACTTGTATTCGTGGATCGATCCCGCTGCGAGAGCAGTTGGCTTGTCGTATCCGGCCAGATACCGCCCGCGGAAGATTTCGGCGTTGGTCATCAATTGATAGCCGCGCATCGTCGCGTCCGTGTCGTCGGCCGGATACTCGTCGATCAATTTCACCACGGTGTCATTGTCCGTGCCCGTGGTCGAGGCAAAGATATCAGCCAAGACCTCGCCGGTAATCGTCAGATCTTTCGTGAGCACGGGCAGCTTCCAAACGGCCACGTCGTTTCGGCCGGACACAAATCGCTGGTCCTCGGTCAGCCAGTTGTACCATTCGGATCCGTCGCTGTATGTCGGCTGAATGGGCCGGTGCCTGTATGGAACAGGATTGGCGGGATTGCTGATGTAGGAAGCTGCAACGTCGCTCCCCGATTCCGAATTCGGCGCGTTCCAGCTCAGCAATCCCGCGCCATGGAGATAAAGCGCCGTCGGCCGCGACTCTTTGGGAGGAAATTGCGAATAGTACTTCCACGTGTTCGACCCGGTTTGAAAGCTCGCTGTGTCGTCCAGATTGAATCCCGGCCGATCTTTGAGGAAATGCGCGAAGAACTTCGCCTCGATATCCTTGCGGAACTCGGTGCCGATCGGCTCTCCGTAGTTCAGGTTGCCGAGGCGCTCGGAAGACGACGACCAGTAACCATGCCGCCAAGGCCCAAGAACCAAAAAGTTCTCGTGGTTCGTGTCATGCGGCTCGAGCCTTGCGTAGTCCTCCTGCGGCCCGTACATATCTTCCTGGTCGTAATAGCCGCCAACGGTGAGCGTGGGCACGGTGACGGAATTCAGCGCATACTCTACGCCGCGCGACGACCAGACCGGATCGTACGCCGGATGTTCGAGAAAGAGCTTCCAGGTTGGAATCAGCCTGGCTCCGGACTGCTTCACATCCTCGGCAAAGCTGCCGCGCCTAAGAAAGTAGTCGAACCCGTCGACAGGATTGCCGCTCTTGTCATCGCCATAGCCGACCTGGATTTCTGTCTTCGAAGACTCCAGCCCCAGCACGTAGTCGTAACCGTAGCTTTGCCGAAAGGCGCCGTTGTGAAAGAAATCGTCGCCTACCCAGACATCGATCATCGGCGCCTGCGGCGAAATTGCTTTCACAGCCGGGTGCGGATCGATGCCCGCCATCATTGCCAGAAATCCCGGATAGCTGGTTCCCACCACCCCCACCCGTCCGTTGTTGCCCGCCACATTCTTGATCAGCCACGCCACTGTGTCGTAGGTATCAGTGCTCTCGTCCGTCGCCTTCGGGTTGCGGTGATCGGCGAGCGGCCGCATCATCACGAATTTGCCTTCGCTCTTGTAGCGCCCGCGAATATCTTCAGCCACGTAGATGTACCCGTCGCGTGCCAGCTCGGACCGCTTCGCAAAAAACGACGCGCAGTCGGTTTCGTCCGCGCCGTAGGGCGTCCGCTGCATCAGGATAGGCAACAGCATCTTTATGTCCGTCGGCTGAAGAATCACAGCATGGAGCTTGATCCCGTCGCGCATGGGAATCGTCGCCTCACTGCGCACATAGTCGTGAAAGACGTGGTGGATCGGCTCACCGCTGCGAACATAAACTGTGCCCGGATGATCGGAAAGCGAGACGCTCGCCGCGTAGCCGGACGCATCCAGAGCAAACGTGGCCGTGACATCCGAATTCGCGAGGGCGAAGAGAGTCGCTGAGATGGGCTTCAGTTCAATCGGGACCTGGCTGTCGGATTCAACCGTTAGCTTGCCATCCTGCACGTAGAAGCTGTACGCGAAGGTTGGGTTTGCCGGATCGCTGTACTCGCCGGTAAATGCGTCAAACTGCGGAGTCGCGGGCTGTTGCGCCGATCGCGGAGCCGCATACAACCCAGCGGCGGGTATGGAAAGGATCGCAACGCAGACGGCTCTCAAAAGCAAGCGGCTGGAAATCAATTCTCATCCCTCAATTGGTTGGGAGCGCATCGAAGGCGTGCCGTCCTGCCGACCGGCTCAATGCACGTGACCGTGATGATGTTCGTGCCTTACGGCGATCTCTTCGGGAGGCGTAACGCAAACGCAATCCTCCGGTGCTTCGCAGCCGATGTGCTCGAACTGGATGGTGCTGTGGCTGATCTCGAATTGCGCGCGCAGAACATCTCTGAGATTGGCCAGAATGCAAACGCTCTCCGAAGGAGGAATGTCGGCAATCGTCACGTGGCAGGAAAGAGCGCGCGTGTACGATCCCAGGCACCAGACGTGCAGGTCATGAACATTGACCACGCCCTCCACTGCTTCCATGACCGAACGAATCTGCTGCAGCGAGACGCCGCGCGGCGTGCCCTCGAGCAGGATGTTCATCGTTTCTCGCACGATCCCAATGCTCGACCAGAAGATGAATGCAGCAATAAGGATGGAAAGAACGGGGTCAATCCAGTTCTGGCCCGTGAGCAGGATGCCGACGCCACCAGCAATCACCGCCGCTGTCGAGAGCGTGTCCCCGGCCATATGCAGAAAGGCACTGCGCAGGTTTACGTCGCGGGCCACGCCCCAAAGCAGCGCGGCAATTGTGCCGTTCATCGCCACGCCGGCCGCCGCCACGATCATCATGATCCTCGGCTGCACCGCCACCGGCGCGCTGAGGCGATGAACCGCTTCCACGGCGATGAGCAATGAAATGGCGATCAGCGTCGCCGCATTGATGAACGCCGCAATCACGCCGGCGCGCTGGTATCCGAAGGTTCTGGAATGGTCTGCGGGCCGCGATTGGAAATAGACTGCAGCAAAGCTCAGCAGGAGGGCCAGGAAATCCGAGACATTGTGTCCCGACTCAGACAGTAGCGCCAAGCGAATGAGCGCGCAGTCCGGCGACAAACGTGACTACGACGTACGCCAGGGTGGCGGCCATGGAGATGCGCAGGACTAACGTCGTCCGATTTACGCCCTTGCCCGCCTCCGCTGCGTGAACATGCATCTCTATAGTCTAACCGGGGTTCGGGATCGCGTGCCAACGCTATGCTCTAGCCTTTCCCCGGCCGCAGGTGGCTCAAATCCAGAGGGTCGGGATCGTCGAAGGACGGCAGTTGTGGAATCCGCTCCCGCAGACCGGTCCAGCCCTCCCCGACAACGATGCTGTTGTACGGATTACCGGGTTGATAGCGCACAGTGCAGGGAAACCCGGCCCTTACCTCGGCTGAATTGACCACGTCACGCATCGCGGTAATGTCCTGCGAACATTCGTAGTCAACACCGGCGATTCGGTAACTGAACAAAAGCAAGGTAAGCGTCCGCCCGTCCTTAGCTTCAACTTCATAAATGTCGAGAAGCATCCCGTCGACAAGTCGCCCCGAATGTATGAGGAACTGGCGGCGCGTTCGCTCGACCTCATCCGCGCTGGGGCGTTTGCGCAGCACGAGCCATGCGGCAGTCGCTGCTGACAGAATCGCCGTGGCGACCCCGGCGGCGATTTCCCAATTGTCTGTGTTGCGCAGGATCATCCCGAGATGGAACCCAAGCCCAGAGCCCCCAGTTCGAGGATACCGCAAGTGAATTCGAGTCCGTGCCGCATGCCGGCCACACGGTGCCACGACGATCAACCCTACGCGGGCACGCCTTACAAGGCCATGCAAATGACCTATACTCTAGGTTGCACGAGCGGCAGGATTGTGCCCTGCCAGGTGCGCGGTTTTCTGGTTTGTTGCAGGTCTTGTCAGAGGCAAAACGGCATGAAAGAGCGTTCGAAAATCCGATCCACCACCGTCATCTGCGTGCGGCGCAATGGCCAGGTGGTTATGGCCGCGGACGGTCAGGTGACATTTGGCGACCATGTGCTGAAGCACTCAGCCAAAAAGATCCGCCGCCTATTCCAGGATAAGATTCTCGCCGGGTTTGCCGGTTCCACAGCCGATGCCTTCAACCTTTTCGCACGCTTTGAAACCAAGCTCGAACAGCACGCCGGGAATCTAAACCGGTCCGCTGTAGAGTTGGCGAAGGACTGGCGCACCGACAAAATGCTTCGCAATCTTGAGGCATTGCTCCTTGTTGCTGACAAGGCGCAGACGTTCCTCATATCCGGCTCAGGCGACGTGATCGACCCTGATGAGCCGTTGGCGGCAATCGGTTCCGGAGGCAGCTACGCAACCGCCGCCGCCCGCGCACTGATGGAGAACACAGAATTGAGCGCCCGCGAAATCGCCGAAAAGGCCATGAAGATCGCGGGCGAAATCTGCATCTACACCAACGATCACATCACCGTAGAGGAGCTACAGGGTTAGCGGAGGCTCTCCGCTGACGTTTGTCCATGGCCATCTATCTTCCCGCATCTGCCGAAGAACAGGAACTCGCACTCGACGAGTTGACGCCGCGCGAGATCGTCGCCGAACTCGGCAAACACGTTGTCGGCCAGCGTGCCGCCAAGCGCGCCGTGGCCATCGCTCTCAGAAACCGCCAGCGGCGGCAAAAGCTTCCGCCCGATCTCGCCGACGACATCATGCCCAAGAACATCATCATGATCGGCCCTACCGGCGTGGGCAAGACCGAGATCGCGAGACGATTGGCGAAGCTCACGAACTCGCCGTTCCTTAAGGTCGAAGCGTCAAAGTTTACCGAAGTCGGATACGTCGGCCGCGATGTCGAGTCGATGATTCGCGATCTAGTTGAAATCGCCATCGACATGGTGCGTGAGGAGCGCCTTGAAGAAGTGGAAGACAGGGCCGAGATGAACGCGGAGGAGCGACTACTCGACGTTCTACTGCCTCCCCCGCCTGCCGCGCCTCACCCACAAGAGAACCAGCTCTCGCTTCCCGGCACTGAAAGTCATCAACGCTCGCGCGAAAAGCTGCGCCAGCAATTTCGAGAGGGCAAGCTCGATGACCGCATGGTCGAGCTCGACGTGCGCGAACGCAATTCGCCGCAGTTCGGCATTATCTCCAACCAGAACATGGAAGACATGGAGATGAATCTCAAGGACATGCTGCCCAACATTTTCGGAGGCGGCACCAAAAAAAGGAAGATGAAGGTTACGGACGCCTTCGATTATCTCGTGCAGGAAGAAGAGGGCCGGCTCATCGACATGGACTCGGTGAACCGGGCCGCCGTGGAACGCGTTGAATCCAACGGGATCATCTTCCTGGATGAGATCGACAAGATCGCCGGGCGCGAAAGCGGCCACGGACCAGACGTCTCGCGTGAGGGCGTACAACGCGACATCCTGCCCATCGTTGAAGGCACCACTGTCAACACTCGTTACGGCATGGTGCGCACGGATCACATTCTCTTCATCGCCGCCGGCGCCTTCCATGTCTCCAAGCCGAGCGATCTCATCCCTGAATTGCAGGGCCGTTTTCCGATTCGCGTCGAGCTGCAGTCGCTCACCGTCGATGATTTTCTTCGTATCCTCACGGAGCCTAAGGCCTCGCTTACCAAGCAATACTCGGCGCTGCTTGAAACCGAGGGAGTGCGCCTCGAGTTCGCCCCGGAAGCTTTGCGCGAGATGGCCGAGTTCGCGTTCAAGGTGAATGAGACCACCGAGAACATTGGCGCACGGCGATTGCACACCATCATGGAGCGGGTTCTCGAAGATGTAAGTTTTCTTGCGCCCGATGTGGCCCGCCGCGCGTCCGGCGAAAACGGCAATGGGGCGCTTTCCGAGGCCATCAAAAACGAAGCGACGACGCCTTTACCCTTTCACGAGCGCATGACTGCGTCCGGCCCGGAGAAAGTTTTCTTGATCGACGACGCATACGTCAAACAGATGGTCGCGTCCATCGTGAAGGACCAGGATTTGTCCCGCTACATTCTCTAGTGTCGCCTCAGTAAGGGCTCGTTTGCACCGCCTTGCACTGCGCTGTAAAATGGGGAAATTGCACCACAAAAACGTCGGGGAGTGGCTCAGCCTGGTAGAGCACCTGGTTCGGGACCAGGGGGTCGGAGGTTCGAATCCTCTCTCCCCGACCATACAAATCAATCACCTACAGTTTGAACCGTTTCTTGGGGCGAGTGCGCCCATTGGGCGGGCTGTTTCGTATTATTCCGAGATATTTGCGCTGTCCGTACAGGTTTGGCGGCAGGCTGTTCAAAGACGGCTGCGACAGCACGAGAAACCGCATTCACTCGTTGATCCCACGAGGCCATCAGACAAATAACTCGAAGGGCTTTCGTGTCGACTTTTTCCAGAAATGCCGCTGGCCGGATACGATCGAGTATCCGGCCAGCAGTTTTTTGCCCGACTTGGCGTTCCGACTAGAACGTAAGCCGCGCGCCGATTTGCATAATGCGCGGGCTTGAAGCCCCGGTAATCTGGCCGAAGCTCGTCGACGAAGGAGCCTGGCCATCCAATGGAGGCGGACCGCTCAGACCGGGCGTTCCCAGACTAACGAGGTTAAAGACGTTGGTGGCTTCGCCGCGAACTTGGAAGGTTATGTTTTCAGCGAATTGAAAGTCGCGGAAAAGTCCCAAGTCTACATCGCGATAACCGGGAGCGCGGATGAAATCACGTGGCACGTTGCCGTCTGCGCCGCCAGGGCCGATGCCCGTCACCGCACAGTTCGTCGTGCCAGTGGGACAGTTGGCAACGAACGCCGCGGTGTTGAACCACTCCGCCGCCGCCTTGGTGCGATTGCGATGCGGGTCAAGAACCGAGCTTACCGGAGTGACCGCGTCAAAGTCGGGCCGGTTGTGCCCGTTGCTGTCGTCGTTCTTTGTTGAACCGGTCGTGAGTTCCAATGGCTGGCCGCTCTGCATAACCCAAATGGGAGAGATCGTCCAGCCGTTGACCACCTGTTTCATAATGAAGTTCTCGCCGTGGTAGTAGTCGATCTTCCACATGCCGGAGATGGTGGCCACATTACGGCGGTCCGCATCCATCGGCCCCTTTTCTTCCCAAAGGTTGGCAAAATCCTGCGCCGTCATCTGGCCGATCGCGGACTCGTTAGAACTTTGCAGGGCATGGCTCCAAACATAGAAGCCATTCACCATAATGTTGCGCGAGAGCGGACGGCCCGCGGCAACCTGCAAGGAATGGTAATTGGCCGTTTGATTGGTGATGAGAAAAATATTCTGACCCAGAGTGCCCGTGCCCGTGGCGTTTTGATCGTAGGGGCGTCGCGCATTGGTGCCGCCGGTACCGGTTTGACCGGAACCCTCATTGGCTATCCCCGGAACGTAGGGTGCGTAATTGCCGTCGATCATCGTGGGTAGATCGCGGGAGAGAGTTCCCACATACGCCGCGGTCAAAGCGATCTGCCAAGGCAATTGCTGCTGGACTGCGAAATTGAACTGGTAGATGTAGGGCCACTGAACGTTGGTTCCAATGCTTTCAATGCTGGCCGGGAGCAGGAAACGCGGACTCTTGGGATTGAAGGTGTACGGGAATGGATCTCCGTTGGGGAATGCGGATGCAGTGCCATTCACCATGAGGGGGTTGTAAGGATCACTCGCCGATCTTACCGAAGTAAACGTCTGGCGAACCGCGTAAGGGTTGGCGTTGCCCGGTTGATTCCACTCGTTACCGCTGGTGGTTCCATAGAACACGCCGGCGCCGGCACGAATGGCGGTCTTGCCGTCACCGAATGGATCCCATGCAAAGCCGATGCGGGGGGCGATGTGATGAAACTTCGTCGTGATGATACCGCGGCCCACGCCCGAATCGCCCGGGAAAAACATTCCCGCAGGAGCGGTCGGTATCACGGTGGATTCTGTGCCAGGAGCGCTCGGGTTGCTTGTGAGAGTCGCTTTGCTCGGAATAAAGGCTGCCGTCAGATTCGACGATTCAACCGGTGGTGTGTCGATATCCCAGCGCACGCCCAGGTTCGCAGTAAAGCGCGGCGTTATGCGGTAGTTGTCCTGAACGAAGACCGCCGTGTGCCAGGCGCTCATCAGCGTGTGATATGGAGTATCCTGCTCCATCGACGCGAGCATGCCGGTATAGAAATCCGACAGGGCATTGCCGGTCGTCGTGGGAGCGGAGCTGGTGTAAGAGAAATTGCCGTAGTTGTACAGATTCCCCACGAACATGCCCTTGTCGAGAGCGAGCTCGCCACCGAAGTAAAGAGTGTGCTTGCCCTTCGTCATGCTGACCATATCGCGGAGCGAATAGAAGTCCGACGTCGTGACCGGCCCCGCCAGTGAATCCTGGGCGTGGAAATATCCCGATAGGTTGAGATCCGGCAGCGTGGACGGCCCCTGAATGGTGAAGTTGGAGCCGAGCGTGCCCGCGTTGGCCGTGGGCAGGTTGACGCGTCCGCCGGCCGCCCGCGTAAACGAGAGCCAAGCCTGATTCGCAGTGGTGGGACTGAAGGTGTGAACGTCACTGATATTGGCGTTGGTCTGGTTGGTATAGGACTGATTGATCGTCCAGGGGGCGATATTGCCGCCACCGAAGGCGTTCTGGGTGGTGCGCACAAAGAAGTAAGTCGCGGCGACGTGATCAGAGTCGCTGAGCACCTGATCGTATTTCGCGAGGTACTCGTTTTCGTCGGTCGGGCCGGTGAAGTATCCCGACCAATTCAACGGCACTTTTGCGCCGCTTGGAGTGACATTGGGCAACGGGATGTAAGCACTTTTGGTCGAGCCACTCATGACGGCGGTTGCTATCGCATCCTCGGAGCTCGGCAGCAGGCAGTTCAGATTCGTCGGATTGTTTGTGGTACCGCCCGCTGGGCAGCCCGAGCTGGTGTTGGTGTTGCCGGTGTAATGCGTCTTGGTTCCCGGCATGTTGATGGTGAAGGGGCTGGACCCATAGTAGGAGAACTTTCCGGCCTGATTCGTTGGATCGGGAAGGTCTCCTGTGAAGTCGCCGAGCCGCTCGGCTGCCGTCGGCACGCGGCCGCCGCTAACGTATTGGCCGACGACCTGGCGCAGGCCGCCGTAGCTGAAGAAGAAGAACGCTTTGTCTTTCTTGATCGGTCCACCAATCACGCCGCCGAAATTGTTGCGGTGGTACGGAGCCTTGATGAAGTTTCCGTTCGTATCCTTCGGCGCATTCCAGTTATAGGCGTTGAAGTCCGTATTGCGGTTGAACTCAAACAACGCGCCATGAAACTTGTTGGTGCCCGACTTGGTGACTGCCGTGACCACCGCGGCCGACATGTGGCCGTATTGCGCGGAGAAGTCGCTCGTTTCAACGCGGAATTCCTCAAGCGCGTCCGGATTCGGCAGCTGATTGCCGTAGTTGCGGATGCCGTTGATGTTCAGGCCGCCGTCCAGGTAAAAGCTGACCTCCGGGTTGCCGCCGTCGATGGAGCCGTTGACCTGAACGTCTGTGGAGGGCAAGCCGATAACGAAGTTCGGCGTGCCGTTGGCATTGCTCTGCTGGCTCATGCTGTTGGCCATCACGCCAGGCGTGAGCGACAGCATTGCGTAGGCATTCCGGTTGACGAGCGGCACGCCGAGGATCTCCGCGGACTGGATGGTTCTGCCGAGCTCGGCATCGCTGGTATTGACGAGCGGCGGAGCCTCGGTGACCGTGACGGTCTGCGATTCCGTACCGACTTCCAAAGAGACGCCGAGGGTCAGGGTCTGGTCGACCGTGAGCAGTAGATTCTTCTGCACGAACTTCTTGAAGTTCGGCGCGATGACCTCAAGGTTGTAATTGCCCACCGGGAGATAGTCAACACGGAACTCGCCGTAGCCGTTAGCCGGCGCCGAGCGCGTAAAACCCGTACTGGTGTTGGTCGCTTTCACGGTGGCTGTATTGACTACCGCGCCTGTCGAATCCGTCACCGTTCCCACAATGGAGCCAGTAATCTGTTGGCCTAAGGCGGCAACTGTTGTGCCGAGAGCCAGCACGAGGAGCACGAGAAGACGCAACCCCGAGCCTGAGAACAGGCAATCTGCCAGTTTTTTTCCGTTCATACTGCCCTCCTGAAGGTTGACTTGCTATGTTGGGCCCAGCACCGATCGCTGCCAGCTGTGCTGTACGGCCCGTGTTGTGCATGCTTTTCTATGTCGCCGGTGTTGTATCAAAGGCCAATACTGCTTTGGCAAGTGACTCACCGTTTGACCCATGACGACGCAGCTAAACATGGTGGAATCTATCGCATGCGGCGCCGGTTCGGGTTGTGCCAAACGTGTCTTACGCAATCGCAAACTGCAACCGGCACGCTCGGCGTCGCCGCACTGGCCGATGGTTCCGGACCGCGTTGGTCCAAAAATCGCAGCTCGAAGTCTCATCGTGGTGAAACCTCCAATGAAGCAGGGGAAAGCCCGTCGACGGCCGCCTCCACGGTGCAGGTGCCCATTGCATCGAGCGATATCTCGGCGCGGCCATTGGCCAGTTGCAGCTCGCGCGAGCCCCGCGTGGTCCCCAAGTTGTCAATCAGCCGGCCTGTCCCCGTGAGAGAGAAGCGGACAGAGTTCCTCGCGTCGAGGCAAAGAACTCCGTGCGTGTCGAAGAGTTCTGCCTCGACCGTGATCCGGCTGCCGTCGCGCTCCTTCTCGTAAAGCTTCAGGACGGCTGGGTTCCCCCACGGCTCGGTCTGGTAGGTCAGGTCGACCTTATCGATCACAATGGCGCCATCCTTCTGCGCTTCCACGCGCAGATGGTTGGGACCTGGAACAAAGGCCACATCCCATCGCAGACCCGCGGCGGGAAAGTTCTGGCTGTCTCGGTTCTTCGAGCCTTGCGAAACGCCATTCAGAAATAGCTCCGCGCGCTCGCCATTGGAGTACACATGCACGCTGCGTAACTGGCCGTCCTTCCCCCAGCGGATGGGCCAGCTATGGCCGTAGATGTGCGCCATGGGCGTCTCTGACCAATAAGACTGAAAGACGTAGAACGATTCCTTCTTCTTCAGGTCGCGCTCAACCAGACCCTTTTGGTTCACATACGGGATTCCATTGTCGCCACGCAGAGGTGAAGCGAAATCCTTGAAGACCCACTGTGCTGATCCAGAAAGCCAGTCCAGCTCTTCCTGCGTTTTCAGGTGCCAGTCAAAAAGATTGCAGGCATAGGTCTCCGACCAGTCGCCGTCAGCCGAGACCCGCGGATCGCCGCCCGTGTCGAGATAGGCAAGGCCACGCTCATCCGTTCCCTCGCCGGTGCGTACGTGGCTCAGCACCGCGTCAGGATCTTCCGAGTGGCGGCCCGCATGACTGTCCGCGCCCCACTCGATATGGATGAAACGGGAAACGCGTTCGCGCTGCTCCATCAAGCTCTGCTTATACTCGCGGTAGCTGCCGCGGTACCAGCCCGCCCAGATGGAAGGCGAATAAACATCGGGAATATCGCGAGCGAAGTCACAGCGGCGAACAGCAGTCAGCCGCGATCCGTCCAGGCGGTGCGCCAAGCCGTGCATTCTTGTCATGAACGAGCGAATGGCGGCCTTGTCCATGCTGGGATACTCACCGGGCCAGTCATCTTCGTTGCCCAACCCCCAGAAAACGATCGAAGGATGGTTAAAGTGCTGGTCGATCATGTGGGTGAGCATGTCGGTCGCGTTCTGCTGGAAGGCATGGCCGCCCACGCCTGCGCGGCACCAAGGTAGTTCCTCCCATACCATAAGGCCGAGTTCGTCGCAGAGGTCAAGAACCAGCCGGTCCTGCTGGTAGTGGGCCAAGCGGATGAAGTTGGCGCCCATCTCGCGGATCATCCGCAACTCTTCGCGCGTCTGATCGTCGCTCATCCCGGCAGCAACTCCCGCGTGATCCTGGTGGCGCTGCGTTCCGCGCAGAAGCACACTCTCGCCGTTCAGCTTAAAGGGCCCGTGCTCGAGAAACTCGACATGGCGAATGCCGAAGCGCTGTTCGATCTGCATCTCTCCAGCGGGAGTGGAGAGCGTGACCCGGCAACGATAGAGATTCGGCGATGCCGGCGACCACAGGTCCGGCGAATCCACCCGGAATTGAGCGGTTGGCGCAAACTCTTGCCAGGCACGGTGCGCCTGAGACGTCTGGTGAATCATGCCGCCGCGCGGGTTCCAGACTTCAACGGCGACCTCGCAGGTCCCATTGAAAGCAGCGGGATTGTAAAGGCGCGCGGTGACCGAAATTTCCGCGGCGCCGCCGGGATCAACCACCGGCAGGATATGCACAGCATCCAGCGCCACTGCGGGGAGATAGACGAGATTCACATGCCGATAGAGTCCGCCATAGAGACAGAAATCGCTTAGCTCCGAAGGAATCCGGTCGCGGTCCGGAGAATTATCGCAGAGCACGACGGCCTCGACTCCCCCAGCGAGCTCAGCAGATCCGAGTCGAGCGAGGGCGTCGGTTATGTCGAAGGCAAACTCGTTGTATCCGCCAATGTGCGTACCTACGCGCGTTGACCCGATCCACAGCGTCGTGGTTTGTCCTGCGCCCTGAAAGTGCAGGATGGTTCTCCCATTCGCATATGGATTGTGGACGGCAAGCCTTCTCCGATACCAGCCATGGCCGCGAAAGTAGGTCTTGTCCGGATCACACGCGTTCAGGGCGTTGAAGCAGTGGGGTAGAGTCACCGCCCCCCACTCGCTCTGCCGGTTCGGCAGCCAAGCCTCTTCTGCTCCTCTTATCGAACCGGAATGAAATTCCCATTCGCCGTCAAGCCGGAGGATTTGCTGTTCCGGCCTTCCCTGCCCTGCCGCGGATTTGCTCAGGGCGCCGGCAGTGACCCGCAGGGAAGAGGAAAGCATGAAGCCGGCAGTGGATATTGTCGCGGCCTGCAGGAATTGCCTTCTGGCTGGATCGAACAAAAGAAGCCTCAATTCGCTCAACCGCTCGAGAACACCCCACCCGAGGTGAACATTCCGCAGGCTGAGTTCCACCCCATCGGCGACCTGCCAATGGCTCAGATCAACTTCGGAACGGCTTGCCTAGATTGCAGACGGACTCTACAAGCCGGTTTTCATCCATGACAAGTGACTCACGGTTTGAATCCAAGCATCTCTGTAATTCCTTTTAAAATCTTCGAGTTACAGCCTGCATTTCTCTTGTGTCAAACGTCGTTGCATGGGCACTGGTCGGCGAGTATGATGCGAGAAATCGATGCCGAGCGCCCACGCCATCTACGAAACTTGGCACCCGCAGACAAAACAAGAACGGGATGCGGTGCTATCTGAGTTGGAAGCAATCCTGGCGAGTCCGCACTTCTGCAACAGCAAGCGCTACCCCGCTTTGCTCCGATTTATCGTGGAAAATTCCCTGGCGGCCAAAGTGGAATTGCTCAAGGAGCGCACCCTCGGCGTCGAGGTATTCGACCGGCCACATGACTACGACACTAACGCCGATACCGTGGTTCGCTATACCGCAGGCGAGGTGCGGAAACGGCTCCTGCTCTACTACTCCGAGCAGAGCCAACCGTCCTCGATCCGGATATCGTTGCCTGCCGGGTCTTATGTTCCGGAATTCTTTCACGCCTTGGTTGAGCCCACCGATGCGGCAGGCGCTGCGGAATTTCAGAGGGCCTCCCGGTCCGATACAGATTCGTGGTTGCACGCAAACGCTGAGCCCCACGAGGCAGGCTGGGCCGATCCCCATGCGGTCGCCGGAGAAGTGCTCCGCCGGCCAGCTCCGGCCCGCGCAAGACGCCTGCTGTGGCCGGCACTTATCGCCGTTGTTTTGCTCGCCCTGGCGGCAGGGGCGTGGTGGAGGTATCGCGTCAATCCTCCCCAAACTCAGGTGGACGAATTCTGGGCGCCGGTCGTACACGGCCAGCACAATCTACTTATCTGCACGGGAAGCAGCGTCTTTGCGCACAACAACTATTCCGGAGTTGAAACCGCGAACCGGGACATCGACTATCCATTCGTTTCATGGCAGAGCGTTTCGGCTGCGGTCCAAATCAGCGCTGTGTTGTCGCGTACCGGAGTCAGCACGCAATTGGTCTCAGCCCCTTCAGCGGCGCTCACTGACCTGCGTGAACACTCGGTCACGCTTTTGGGCGCTTACAACAACCAATGGACCATGCACCTGCAACAGCCGCTGCGCTACTACTTTGTGCCTGGCGCCGACGAGACTATTGTCGACCGGATGCAGCCGCAGGTGCAGTGGAAACGCGATCAGTCGCTGCCGTACTCCAGCGCCGACGATTACGCCATAGTGGCTCGATTCCACGATGCCACGATCGATGGGTGGGTCGTTTTGCTGGCTGGGGTGGGCCGCAACGGGACCGAAGCCGCAGCGCAGTTCGTTACCAGTCCGCACTACTTGCAGCTTCTCCGCGACCGGCTCGGTTCGGACTTCTCCAATCGCAACATCGAAGCGGTGCTCAAGATTAACGTGATCGATGGCAAGACCGGGGCCCCGACAATCCTGGCTGTTTCTACCTGGTAGATCTCGCATCATGCCGTTACTGCCGATTGCGGCACCCGGTCGAAACCGGAATCATCCCCCCGCTTGAGTGACCGCTGCCGCCTCCGCATCCTACAATCAATCCGGTCCATTCAATTGATCAGACCGGAGAGTTCCGTGCAGACTCGTCTATTTCGTCTACTAGTCATCCACTCTCGTCATTGTTGCGGTATGGCTCTCGCCGTTCTGCTGGCGCTCTTTTCTGCCTTGGTCCCGGGCAACGCGCAAGAGCGCGCTCCGGTCGCGCGTCCCGGCGATGCATTGGCCACGCCTGGACCGCTGGCCCAAAATCTTTCTCCCAAGCTCGACATGCACGACCTGGCCAAGGCCGTTAAGCTAGTGGCCGACTGGCAACTCGAGCGGCTGCCCGCCGACGCGCAGGTCGATTGGACATGGGCCGCGCTCTATGCGGGCTTCATGGCTGTTCCCGACAAAATCGCCGGCGACAAATACAAGCAGGCAATGCTCCACATAGCTGACGAGCTCCGATGGCAGCCGGGCCCGCGCGTTATGCACGCGGACGATCTGGCCATCGGACAGATGTATATGGAGCAATACTTCATTCATAAAGACACTGCGATGATGGCTCCGTTGCGCGCGCGCCTCGACGCGCAGATCACGACTCCCGATCCCAGCGATCCAATGCGCCCGGTCTGGTGGTGGTGCGATGCGCTCTTCATGGCCCCGCCAGCCTACGCCGACATGGCTGCCGCAACAGGCGATCATAAGTATCTCGCGTATATGGACCATGAGTGGGACGTCACGACTGCTCTGCTTTATGACCACTCAAAGCATCTCTATTTCCGCGACGCCTCCTATCTCGACAAGCATGAGAAAAACGGAGAGCCGCTCTTCTGGTCGCGCGGCAATGGCTGGGTGATGGGCGGAATTGTGCGCGTACTCAAGGAGTTGCACGCAAACTCACCGCTCCGCCCGAAGTACATCGCACTGCTGAAGGAGATGGCGGCCGAGTTGCTCTCGCTTCAAGGGACTGACGGGCTGTGGCGGCCGGGCCTTCTCGATGCGAATGCTTATCCGCTACCCGAGATCTCCGGCAGCGCCTTCATCACTTATGCCATGGCTTATGGCGTCAACGAGGGAATCCTCGATCGCGCAATATATTGGCCTGCCGTCCAGAAAGCATGGGCGGGCATGCTTACCCACGTCTATGCCGATGGCCGCCTCGGATGCATTCAACCCGTCGGCGCCGCTCCGGGAGACTTCACAGAGACGACCAGCTATGCCTACGGCGTCGGTGCGTTTCTTCTTGCAGGCTCGGAGATTTACCGGAGCGCAAAGTGATCGGAGAACCGCTGGACTCAGCTGGAGTGATCGAGCCACTGAACAAAACCTGGTGCATACGAGATTCACTTCCCGGCGATATGTTTGACCAAGTCTCCGACTGAAACGAACGCGAATCCTTGCGCACGCAGGCCGGCGACAATCGTTGGAAGCGCCTGCGCTGTAAAAATTCCGCCGTTGTTGACGTGCATGATGATGACGCTTCCGTTGCGCGTCATAGTAAGCACCCTGTGCTCCAGGATTCCGGCCGTGTTGCGCGGGTTGGGATCGCCAGACACAACATCCCACATCACGGTCAGGACGCCAAGGCTTTTGGCAACCTTCACGAGCTTTGGCGGACAATCGCCGTATGGAGGCCGAAAGAACGGTTGCGGGGTGCCGCCCAATTGCTGGATGGTCTCCCAGGTACGCTCGATTTCTGAAGCGATGACCGGCTCGGTCAATTCGCTCGATTTCCAGTGGTGGTATCCGTGCATCCCGATTTGGAAATAAGGAACCTCAGCAAGTT
This sequence comes from uncultured Acidobacteriaceae bacterium, assembly GCA_963789425.1. Classification (GTDB taxonomy): domain Bacteria; phylum Acidobacteriota; class Terriglobia; order Terriglobales; family Acidobacteriaceae; genus Telmatobacter. The sequence goes on from CAWBKM010000005.1 coordinate 350,438, forward strand.
GCTTCAGCGGCGCCGGGCTGTTGACAGCCCATAAGCCGGAAACAAAGAATGTGGCCGGGATCTCTTCTTTCTGGAGGAAGTTCACGATCTCAGATGAGAATTCGGGGCGCTCCTTGCGCGGGCAGGCGTCGAATGTCAGGGCGACTTCATGACGGGCGCGGCTGCCGTGATAGAGAATGTCCACCGGGAACGGATAAGGCCGACCCGCGCCGAGGCCGCTGGCGTGGAAGGATGCAGGATGCTCGCGATCTGATTGCGCGGCGCTGAGACCGATGGCTCGGCCAAGGGCCATTGTGCCCGCGAGTTGAAGAAGTGTTCGTCGTTCCACGGCGCGTGCTCTCGAATCCTTTTCAAGCCGGAACTCTCAAGTTCACTAGGCGCCTTCCATTGTTGCAGACGGGGCGGTTAGCTGACCGCGTCAGTCGAGGATCAAGTGCAAGTAGATGGCCGAAGAATAACTGCGAGGACCGATAAGGACACATTGGCGAACGCTGTCTGAGCGTTGATCAGTGTATCGCCATACTCATGCTCTTCCTGTCTCTTGATACTGACCTGCCCCCGATTTCTCAACCACTGATAACTGGAGTTTCTCGGTTTTGGTTTGACTCCGAGATTATCTCGCAGCCGCCGTCGAGGCTGTGTAAATGTGGGAAGCGTTCTGTGCTTTCCACATTTGCATAGCCTGTTTTCTGCCTGAACTCCTCTGGCGTTCTGTAGTCGAGCGAGCTGTGCGGACGTTCGCAGTTGTACTCCTGCCGCCAGCTTGCCAGGGTATTCCTTACATCATTCAGCGTACGGAACCAGTTTGCGTTGAGGCACTCGTCGCGCAGTCTCCCGTGGAAGCTCTCGACATGGCCATTCTGCATCGGCCTTCCCGGCTGGATGTGCACCAGCCCAACCTTCCAGTCCTCCGCCCAGCCCAGCATGCGGCGCGAGGTAAACTCTGGACCGTTATCTGAGCGCACGTTCTCCGGCCGGCCACGCTGCTCAATCAGCCGATCGAGAGCTCGCGTCACGCGACCGCTGCCCAGGCTCGTATCAGCTTCCAGCGCCAGGCACTCGCGGGTAAACGCATCGACCACACTAAGGATGCGGATCATGCGGCCGTTTGCCAGTCCGTCCACGAGTAGGGTCGAGCATCAGCGCCGTGCGACATTGCTGCCGCCGGATTCTGATGCCCGCCCTCCGAACCGGACGTGCACCTTTCGTTATGCATCCGGCTCTCCAGGAACACCGGTGTATGCAGGCGTGCGCATCCACCCTCTACGGAAGCGTTCCACACGCAGCATGGAGAGAAGGAACTGCTCTACATTGCCTTCACGCCACAGTTTGCGCGTGGGACGAAGAAGACTTGGCAGTCGCACCAGCCTCGTCCTCTTGCGATGGAGGTTCTTATGCTTCTTCATCAGCCAGCGCCAGATGCAGTCCCCGACATAGAAGTCAAGAGCTGCGAACTGGCGGCTTGCACCGGTGCAGAAGCGATAGTAGTTCCCCCATCCCCGCAGGATAGGATTGAGTCTCTGGAGAAGTTCAGACAGAGTCCACTGCGTTGTAGCGCGAGTGGTCATCTGCTTTACCGTGTACCGAAGGTCCGCTCGTTTGCTGGTGGGGATCTCGATCCTCGGCATATAGCCGAAACTGGGGTGCCATTTGTAGCGCACCCGTTGACTGAGGAACTGGAAGCCCTCCGTCAGATCAGAGACCCGCGTCTTCTCGATAGATAGCTCTAACTTCATGGACTCTCCAAGGTACCTCGCAAGGTCCGCCTTTTCCTGCTCGGCCTGCTCACGAGTACCCAAGACAAGTACCACGAAATCGTCGGCATATCGAATCGGGAAGAACACGGCCCGTCCAGCTTTACGATCAGTCATGCGTGCCCACATCGCCGCCGTTCGAGCATCGCTTTTGCGACGGGACTGGATCTTCCGACGATGATGTGTCCACCGCTCATATCGTTCCTCGATGATGCCGAGGGCGATATTGGCGAGCAGCGGTGAGATCACACCACCTTGAGGAGTGCCTTTGTCTGTCGGCAGCAAGAAGCCGTCCGCCAGAACACCTGCCTTCAGGAACTGCGCGATCAACCTCGTCACCTTGCCATCTGTGACGCGGGCACGCACCCGCTTCATCAACTGGTGGTGATCGATGTTGTCGAAGCAGCCCTTGATGTCTCCTTCGATGACCCATTGATAGGGCGTCCGCTGGCGTCGGCCATCTGCAGCCTTCACGCGCGGACACATGCTGAGTCGGATGTGCTCCAAGGCGCCGTGACAGCCTCGTCCGGGCCGAAACCCGTACGACACATGCCAGAAGCCTGCCTCGAAGATCGGCTCCAGGATGTTCTTGACCGCACACTGAACCACGCGGTCACGCACTGTCGGGATACCGAGGGATCGGAACTTCCCCGGCTGACGCGGCTTGGGGATCAGCTTCCTTCGCGAGGGGCTCGGTTTATACCGGCCGCTCCTCAGGTCGCATTGGATCTGTTTCATAAACAGGTCCATACCCATTGCCGTGCGGATTCCCGCTACTGTCATCCCATCGACCCCGGCAGTTCGACGCCCTTGGTTCAGAGCGATCTTTCGCCAGGCGCTCCGCAGGTTCCGGATATCCGTAATCCAGTTCCACACGTCGCGGTAGCTATCTTCAGGATGAGTCCTGCTCCACTGATAAAGTTTGCGTTGCACGCTGAGGAGCCAGGCTTCATCAGCCTGATCATCCAAGTCCATGGATGGTTCCTCCGTCTCCACAACTCCGTCGGTTCCTTGCCTGCCTTCGCCATGTACACGGCTTTCCCGTGTGCGAACTACTACGCAGGCTCCGCCCCCTCGATCCACCATCTCCCGTCTCCGTGGTTAGCCCGGCTCCGTTGCCGGGCGGTTGATCAGGGTTCCCATGTTCCAGTTCTCGACCTTCATCCCGTAGGTGGCATACTTTACCCCTGGCGATACAGAGCGACAACCTGCGAGGAGATCGCTGTCGCTGAGTCCGATACTTGGACCCACCAGTGAGGAACTTCGCGCCTCACCCGTTCAGATCGCGTAAACTCCCAGCCCCATCTGGCCAATTCGGGAGCATTGAGCTATTCAAGACAGAGGCTTCCTGCGTGTGCTTCGTTGTCTCACCATAAGATGTTTGGTAGCCCGGCACATCGATGATGGCGATGCCCGGTACAGTTCAGTCCGTCAGCTTTGCCAGCGCACCGTCGGAACACGATACGCTTGGACAGACCCCTTCAACTCAGGCTCCTTCCTGAGTCGGACCGCATTGCAACGATCGGTCAAGAGCCAGCAGGCAGAGAAGATTTGGTCTAAGTCATCTCATCCTCCCCGCCGTCATGGCGCACTGAAGTCCATCGCCCACTCCTGGTTGGGCCGGATCAGCCGCGGCGCCAGAGCACGATCCCGCACCAGACGCTTGCGCTTCCTGCGCCGAACCGACAGTCTCTCCTCCAGATACAGCCGGTAGACACGCTTCACGTTCACCGCGTGGCCTCTTCGCTCCAGCAGCGCATGCAGCCGTCGGTAGCCATAACGCGGCTTCTGACGAGCCAGCTTCACCAGCGCCTCGCGCAGTTCGATGTTGCGGTCCGGCCGAGGCTCATACCGATAGCTCGACCGCTCCACGCCCAGCAGCTTGCAGGCCGTGCGTTCACTCAGTTGGAACCCGACCGAAATGAACGCCACTTCTTCTCTCAGACCGGCAAGCTCCACCCGTTTTTTCTTATGACCGCCTTCAGCGCTTCGCCGTGCAGGCTCAGCTCCGCAACCAGTAGCTTCAGACGACGGTTCTCGTCCTCCATCGCCTTCAACCGCTGCGCCTCGCTCACATCCATCCCACCGTACTTCGACTTCCAGCCATAAAACGTGGCCGCGCTGATCCCATGCTCACGGCAAACATCCGCAGTCTTCACTCCGGCCTCGTGCTGCTTCAGTATCCCGATGATCTGCTCTTCCGTGTACCGGCTCTTCTTCATGCTCTGTCCTCCCGCTTAGATTTGACCCAAAACCCAAAAACTAAGCCGCTTTGAAGTTGAGAGATTGCGACCTTTCGTGGTCCCCTGAAGAGGGGGAGGAGACCAGGAAATGGGCAAGCGAGGACACAGCGAAGAGGAGATTTTGAGGGTGCTTCGGGAGGCCGAATCGGGCGAAACGGTCGTCGAAGTCTGCCGCAAGCACGGCATCAGCCAGCAGAGCTTTTATCTGTGGAAGAAGAAGTATGCGGGTCTCGGTCTGAGCGAGCTGCGTGAACTGCGCCAGCTGCGCGATGAGAACGGCAAGCTGAAGCGCCTGGTCGCGGACCTGAGTCTGGATCGTCACATCCTGCAGGAGATTGTCGCAAAAAAGTTGTAAGGCCTCGGGGGCGTCGCGAGCTTGCCGAGTGGGCGCAGCAGGCCCACCAGATGAGCCAGCGACGCGCTGCGAGGCTGATTCCGGTTGATCGGATGACTTTGCGCTATGAGCATCACCGCGATCCGCAGGAGGCACTGCGTGTGAGGCTTCGTGAACTGGCGGGCAGCCGGGTGCGCTATGGCTACCGGCGATTGACGGTGCTGCTGAAGCGCGAAGGCTGGGAAGTGAACGCCAAACGCATCTACCGCCTGTATACCGAAGAAGGTCTGATCGTGCGAACACAGCGACGCCGGGAGCGAGCACAACGACAACGTCTGCCACAAGGCCAGGCCGTGCGCAGGAACGAGAAGTGGAGCATGGATTTTGTTGCGCAACGATTGCCAGACGGTCGTTGGATACGCGTGCTGACAGTGGTCGATCAGTACACACGGGAGTGCCTCACCCTGCATGCCGACACGGCCCTCAGCGGAGAGAAGGTTGCTGCCGCGTTGGACAAGATCGTCGCTGGCCGCGGTGCACCCAGGTCGATCACCGTGGACAACGGCACAGAGTTCGCCAGTAAGGCGATGGATCTCTGGGCCTACACCAACGGTGTGCATCTGGACTTCATTCGGCCAGGACGGCCGGTCGAGAACGGCTACATCGAGAGCTTCAACGGGAAATTGCGCGATGAGTGCCTGAACGTGGAAGTGTTCTTCACCCTGGCCGACGCCCGCCGGAAGCTGGCTCTTTGGCAGTACGACTACAACCACCACCGCCCACACTCGGCGTTGGCTGATCGGACGCCAGCTGAATTCGCTGAAGTATGCAGCGGTGGAAATGACGGCGACAAATCCGCCTTGGAAAACGCTTCGCGTTTCCCACATTCCCACCGCACGGCGACGGCTGGCAGCAATCTCACCTACGCTCCGGTCTCAAAGCTCTTGCTTGAGACCATCACTTGAGTTACATTAACCGCAATCGTGCCCGCCAAACGGGCACTAACCGAACCACGCAGGCCGAAATCTCCAACCCCATTCGGCTCAGTTTTCCGGGGCGGGTCAATTACGAGAAGACTCCAGCTTCAACTGGTAGAGATTTCCGGGGGCAGGTCATTACCGGGGGACGCATCGGACGAAGAATTCGCGTGCGGTGCCGGCTGCAACCGGAATTCATCTCATGCCCTGGGAATTTTCCCGTTAAGCGCCTTGAGATACAGTTCTTCGAGTTGTGCAGTTACCGTATCCCACGAGTAGTTTGCAAGCATGCGAGCGCGGGCAGCTTGACCGAGCTGGACAATGGTCTTCGGCGATGCCGCTGCGCAGCTCATTTGCCTGGCCAGATCATCAATATCCGAGCAGCGGAAGGTCAAGCCCGCTGTCCCAAGAGCTTCGAGATTCTCGGGGATATCGCTGACGATGCAGCAGCAACCATAACTCATCGCGTCCAGCAACGAAATCGCCATCCCCTCGGTCTCTGAGGCCTGTACATAGGCTCCGGCATTCGAGTAGAGCTCACCGAGCAATGGTTCTCGCACGTAGCCGAGGAAGAGAATCCTCTCATCGCCGCCGGCCAGTTGGCGCAGGGATTTCAGATAGCTACCATCGTCGCCGGGGCCGCCGGCAATCACGAGCTTCCAGCCAGTCGTACTCTGGCGAAAGGCCGGGATCAGGTAGTGTATCCCCTTCTCTCTTACCAGACGCACGGCAGTGAAAAAATAGTGCCCCGGCTCAATTCCCAGCTCGCCCAGATGCGACGGAGGACTTGGATTGCGAATTTCCGTTCCGGTGGGGATGAATGTGACCGGGAGATGAAAGCGCTGCCGATAAAAGTCGCACTGGACCTTGGAAACGGCGGTGACTGCTGAAGCGCCAGCGAATGAAAGATTTTCGAGCAGCCGCAATGTAGTTTTCGCCATGAGACCCCAACGGCTGCGTTGCCACTCGATGCCATGCATCTGCAGAATGCACGGCGCTTCACACACGCGCAACACGGAAGACATGGCACCTGCCGCTACGCTGTGTAAGTGAAAAACGTCAGGACGAGGTCCAGACGCGAGTGCCCGAACCGCCGCGTACATTGATCCTGCAGGTTTTTCTGCCCAGTGCGGCCGGATGCGCGGCATCCACTCTATTTCAATGCCCTTCCACGTTGGGCTATAGGGTCCGGTACCTCGGGTCGAGTGGACAGTGACGCGGTGCCCTCGCGCTACGAGGCGCGATCCTACCTCGCGGGTCAATTTCTCGATTCCGCCACCTTGAAGAAAGTCTTTCGCGATCAAAAACGAGATATTCATTGGGCGCTATCGACTTTCAACCACCCAGCCACACAGGGAAAAACCGAAAAGGCGATGAGGTCCACTCCAATGCTCATCCACTCATAGGGGGCGCGGCCTCTTTCATTGGCTGGCGCGCCGCTCTGATGTTGACCAATTGCATGGTTTGCTTAGCGGTACGATCGTCAACGCCGAACAGGCTATGAGGATGCTTCTGGGCCAGTGGGGGAGTTTCAATCTCACGTCCCAACCACTTGTGCGCGAACACCCACTGCAGCGGTTTCACCGGATGCTTCTTGATCTCCTGACCTACTGACCCCATCATCCAGCATTGTTTGGGGCAGTTGCGCACCACTTCCCTGACTCTCTCGGCCGCTTCGGAATACCAGACTTCATCCCAAGTCTGATGGCGTAGATTGCCAAGCGGCATAGGCCGATCCATGCCGTTGCACGGCAGGACGTCGCCGTTCGGATCAAGGAAGAATGCGTCGTGCGCCATGCGGCAAGGCAGGAGCCGCTCATTGCCCTGGAGATAGTTGATCAGTCCATAGTTAAAATACGCCCGGAACCAATCCTTTGGGCGCTTTGATTGCAGCAGATCCCTGGCCAAGTCCTTCAAAGCGCTGATCGCGTCGGCTGAGGAATCGATGCGATTATCCTCTTTGTGGAAATAGAAGGAGTTATGCAACGCTGCCGTGGCAAACTCCACATCCATCATCTTAGCCAGCTGATGAAGTTCCTTCACATCGTGGGCATTGGCATCCTGGATGGTGAGGCCAAATCCGATGTCGGTGATTCCCATGCTGTGTAATGTCGTAAGGATGCGGAGTGCGTTATCGAAGCCTTTGGGCATGCCCCGGATCGCGTCATTCGCATGCGACAACCCCTCAATACTGATGCGGATGCCGATGCTGTTGCCGTGTTTTTCGAACAAGCGGACCGTGCGGTTCACAAACCAGCCGTTGCTGCTGATGACGATGCGTTTCGCCTTGGTCTTGAGAACGGTGACAATCTCGTCCAGATCGCTGCGCAGGAAAGCCTCTCCACCTGTCAGGTTGAGGGCGTCCATCTGCGGCAGTTTCTCATAGACCTCGGCGCCAACCTCTTCAGCAGGCCGGGTGGGAAACCGCCAGATATTGCACATGTTGCATTTTGCATTGCAGCGATAGGTCGTGATGATGCTGCCGAAGTGAATGCGCCGCTCGCCAGTGTAATCTATAACTTCCGGCATCCTATTGACCCCCGTCTTCGACCTGGAGCGCACCTATTTTGGAAAAGCTTACTGACCGCAGACACCGCGATAGATTTCAAGCATGTTGGTCAATTTTGTGTCCTGGGCAAACTTCTGCTCGACGAGGGATCGCGCCTGTTCCCCCATTCTAGCAAGGTCGGCACGGTTTGCCCACAAAGAGCTTGCTGCCGACGCCAGTTCGTCGACATCGCCCGGAGAAAATAGGCCCCCCGACTCGCCCTCGGTAACGAGTTCGGGGTTGCCGCCGATGCGGGAAGCCAGGACGGGCTTGCCGTATGCGAAAGCCTCGAGTGCGGACATCGACGCGTTTTCGTAGCATTCTGAAGGGACCACGACGAACGCCGCGCGACGATAGAGATCCGCGAGCCGCTCCCCACCGCAATACCCTTCCATCCGAACCGGCAATTGACGCTCGGCAATGCGAAAGTGTACCTGCGCATCGAGAGGGCCGGTGCCAGCGATTCGTAAGGGAATCTTAGTGCGCTCGATGGCCTCAAGCAGCGTAAGGATGCCTTTTTCCGCTGATATCCTACCGGCGTAGAGTACGTAATCGCCTGGCTCAAAGCACGGCGCGTACCGTCCTGACTCCAGAGCGTTTGGAAGATAAACCGCGCGCTCAACCTGAATGCCCGCATCGATCAGCGCCCCCTGCATAAAGCGGCTAGGGCAGAGAAATCGGGCCACGGCGTCGTACTTACCCAAAGATCGGTTGAAGTAAGCCTCAATCATGTAGACGAATGAGGCCGAGGCGCTTTGCTTATGGCATTTGTAGCGCAGGCAGCGCCAATATCCGCCATCTTTGCAGAGCATGCATGGCTTCCCCTGCCGCAGGCCGAGATAGGCCGGGCAGACCAGTTTTAAATCGTGCACAGTCAACACGACAGGAATCCCGCGCCGGCGCGCCTCGTCGAGAACGGCAGTGGTCAGACGGCCGTAAATGTTATGACAGTGAATCAGGTCCGGGCGGAACTCATCCAGGAAAGTGGCAAAGGCGCGTCCCACGGTGCGCGAATAAATCACGTTGCCGGCTGCTTTGAAGGCTCCCGCGGCCCCGGCTTTCGTGGGATCGGCGACCGTGGGGAAATAGTCAGCCGATGCGGCGGGATCGTTCCGCTCGTCCCGAGGCGCAAAGGCATCTACTTCATGGCCCACCGCGATCAGCGCATCGCGATCGTCGTACAACACGCGCTCGCTGCCGCCGCGCAGGTAATAGTAGTTGTTCGCAAGGACGATTCTCATGACAGCTCGCGCCTTGATCACGATGAATCTTCGTTAAATCCGACGCGAACCGCATCACTTCTGCAGTTGCGCTTCAACGATATCTGCCAACCCACCGTAGAACGAGCTTTCATCGAAGTGGCGGAGATAGTATTCCCGCGCCTGCAGCCCCAGTTCAAACAAATCCTCGCCGGTCAAGGCGCCCAGGACGTCAATTAACCCGTCCAAATCATCATACATGACAAAAAATGGAAGGTTGGCAATGTCGGGCATCCACTCCTCCATGAAGTTGTTCTTCGTCATAAATACCGGCTTGGCAGCCTGCATCGCACGAAGGCAGACAATCTGACCGGACACGACGTTTGGATCTTCGATTGGGATCACGACCGCCTTCGCTGATAAAACCAACTCCTCGAACGCATCGCCATAGGCGTCGCACGCTACACTCATATTGCAAGGAATTGGCGATATCCGATCCAGGTCCCTGGGCAGGCACGCAAGGCTGAACCGTTTACACTCCAAACGCTCAGCCAGCCGTTTCAGGAATCGGTAGTCTCGATTATTTGCGCCGCCCGAGAAAAAGTCTGAACACACACTGATCGATTCGTTCGCCATCCGGTTCTCGATGAAAGGCGACTTCTCTGTATAAGTATTAAGGAATATCTTCTTTTCCTTACGAATGTCGCCATATAGGGCATCGTGCTGGCTCAAAAATATGCATTTCTCAATGGTGCTTGAGTGAATCATACGAGTCAGCACAATCCGTTTGGCCCAGGAGGTCAGGGACCCTGCCTTCGCCTTATAAATGATGTAATAGACGCAGCACGGCCGACGATGGAATGGATAGACAATCGACATCAGGAAGTAATAAACAGCCACATACTGTTGCCAAATGAAAATGAGGTCGTAGTTCCTCCGGTGGACAACCGCATAGGCGGCCAGCCGAGCATATTGCAGGTGCCTCAAAAACTTCCCCAGACTCAGTGAAGCCGGCCTCACTCGCGCTTCGAGTTCAATCTGACGGTCGTCGAGAATCCGCTTAAGAATCTTCGGGTTCCCGCCGTCGCCGACAAAGAGGGCGCGACTTGAGGCTGCCAGACTGGCTCCTTGATCAGCAATTGGATATTCTTCTGGGACGGCACCACTGCGGCTCATTCCCGTTCCCCTCCGTATCGACCACTCGGCATTGAAATGTGGATGGAGCTCCTTCAATCGCTTTCGACTCGACGATTAGAGCCGGCGGCCACTTGATTATAAAGACGCTTGAGCGCTTCCACCTTGTATCTCCAAGTGTAATTGGCCGACGCTTCTTCGTCGGAAAAAGGTAGCCGCGGAACGAGACGCGCAGCCTGGATGGCGGCCGCGGGTCACTAGGAACTTGTTGAAATAGATACCCGTTTTTGCGTCGGAGGTTGGCTGCCATTCGTCTAACAGACATGCGTGGAGACGAGCGGGATCAGGACGGGATGTTCAGCTATATATCGTTGGAGCAGCGTGTGCCTCAGGATCATCCATTGCGGGCAGTTCGCAAGTTGACGGATGCTGTGTTGCGGACGTTGAGCCCGGAGTTCGATGCGTTGTATGCCGACTCCGGCCGTCCATCGATTGCACCGGAGTACATTCTTCGTGCGCTTTTGTTGCAGGTGTTCTACTCAGTGCGTTCTGAGCGGCTGCTGGTTGAGCAGATCGACTACAACCTGTTGTTCCGCTGGTTTGTGGGCCTTGGCATGGACGACGCGGTATGGAACCATGCGGTGTTTTCCAAGAACCGCGACCGGTTGCTGACTTCCGATGTGGCGCAGCAGTTCTTTGCCGAAGTGAACAAGCATGCCAGGCGCTTTATGAGCGACGAACACTTCACGGTAGATGGCACGCTGATTCAGGCGTGGGCCTCGCAGAAGAGCTTTCGCTCGAAGGACGGCTCTGATGACGGCGACGGAGCGAATTTTCATGGCCAGAAGCGATCGAACAAAACGCATGAATCGACCACCGATGCCGATGCGCGGCTGTACAAGAAGAGTTACGGCAAGGAATCGAAGTTGAGTTATCTGGGTCATGCGCTGGTGGAAAACCGCAACGGTCTGATCGCCGCGGCGATGGTGACGCACGCCGACGGTTATGCCGAGCGCGATGCAGCACTGTTGATGCTTGCCGAAAAGCAAGAGGGCCGCTCACGCCGCATCACAGTGGGCGCCGACAAGGCTTACGACACGAAGGATTTCGTTAGCACGGTGCGGGAGTTAAACGTGACGCCGCACGTTACCAGGAACGACAAAGGCCGTACCAGCAACCTGGACCGCAGAACCACGCGCCAGCCCGGCTATGTCATCAGCCTGAGTCGTCGATGGCTGATCGAAAAGGGATTCGGATGGCTGAAGCAAACCGGTCCGCTGCGCCAGGTCAAGTTGCGAGGCCTGGAGAAAGTGGACTGGCTGTTCGTCTTCAGTTGCGCGGCGCACAACCTAATCCGGCTGCCGCGACTGATGGCTCAGCCACCGGAAATGCTCCGGGAGAAATGTGCCTGAGCAACGGTTGCGAGCCTTGGGGATGATTCCCTGAGGCTCGCAAACCCCCTATAAACACCGGCCAGAACCGCACTTCAAACAGATTTCGAACGGAAAGAAACGAAAATGGCCAGGAAAGCCGCCGCAATCAGGCGAATTTCAACGAGTTCCTAGGATCGGTTTCGCCAAGATTGTCCGTGGGCCAATTTCCATCGAAAAGGACAAGCAGCGCCTCATTGTGGTTTTCAGGTGGCTGTAGTCCTAGCCGTCTCACTGGTATTCTCTCTGTAAAGGTCGCACACGCAAGCGGCGGCTGGAGTCGACCTAGTGGCGTCTGCCCCATGATTTTACGAATTGCACAGTGCAATACGCCGCACTGTAGATAACGCCCTTACCCCTGAGGACTAGAAACGATAGGTCGTCTCGGAATCCGCCGCGGTGTAGCATGGCGCCCAGGCCGCTACCCGCCCTGACGCGGGAAAAACGATAATCACCCTGGTTTTCCTTCAGAAAATCCTCGATGGCCGTAAGAACTCCATTGCGTTCGCCGCCTTCGAAGACAGCCTTTGCACATCCGGCAAACGGGCCGACATCGCCCGCTAATCCATTGCGGCCTTGAATGATCGCCTGATATCCAATCTCGTGCCGGTATGCTGCCGGAATGGTATTCGGCTGATAATACAAATCCCTGCGGGCCCACGGGAAACCAACGTCATGGAGGAAGATCACGCCGCCCTTTCGCAGAAGCTTCCTCTCGGAAATTACCTTTAGCTCGTTGTAGACCGTGTACCAATTGTGGTCGCCATCGATCAATATGCAGTTGAACGGCTCGCTCAACTGCGGCAAAATGTCCAAGCTGAGTCCTTTTTTCACCTCGATCTGAGCATTACCGGCAAATCTCTCCACAAGGTCGGCATCCAAACAGGGATCGATTGTGGTGATCCTCAAATCTGTGAGGTCGCACAGCAGCTCGGTCGCCTCGCCAAGACTCGATCCAATTTCGCAGAGCCGGGTCCATCTCCGGCGCTTCATCAATGGGTATACGAACGGCCTTACAAAGTTATGCACCGAATTTCCTCGACACTTGGTTGTTAGATATAAGCATTGTCCAGGATTTCCGCTTTGTCATCCCAGCCAAGCTGAATTGTAGATCCAGCTGGACTCCTCTACATCATGAAGTCGAGCTCTCAGCCGACTTCGAGGCTAGGTACAAGATACTACTGTAGTCCGCATTCAGTCGGCCCCAAGAAAGTATTGATATGGTTTTTGCCACACCAGTCACAACTGCATCAATGGTGCTGCCCGACTGGTAGCTGAATCCGTTTCCGTAGCAGCCCAGAAGCTTCATGCCGTGCTCAACAAGAAACCCGTACAGTCTCCTGCTACCGATGACCGGATGGTAGCTCGTAGGATACGGCGGGTGGCCGGGCAGGCCCGCCGTCTTCACGCCAAGGCCATACCGGGAGTACCACACGTGAAGCCGATGTGGCAGCACTCGCGACAAGAACCCAAGAGCCGTATCACGATCCGGCAGGACCAGGATTAAGATTCCGCCTGGCTTCAACCACTTGACGAAGTTTTGCAGCGCGACATCGGCCCGAGGCACATGCTCCAAGACGAAGCAACTGTGAATAACATCAAACGAAGCCTCCGAAAGCTCCAATGAGCACAGGTCGCCACAGATTGCTATATCCAGATCGCGAACCTTCGTCTTGCGCAACTCGAGCGCGTCGGCGTCCAGGTCGACGCCCGTTAGCGTGTAGTCCAGGCCACTCAAATCGAGTGCCCATCGTTGCCCACATCCGGCTTCGAGAATCGATAGGCAACGCCCCAGTTTGCGTCCATGTGCAAGGATCGCGTCGCACTGAAGTCTAGTAAGCTCTTCGTGGCTCGAAGCCTGCACCAGACCCGGAATGTTTCGGTCCATCATCTGTTCCTTGACTCTCATTGCCAGGCCTCATTGCCGGTAAATCTCCTCGCCAGGGCCATATCAAGGCAAGGATGCATCGTGCTGACGTTAAGTTCGTGGGCCCACAGAGCAGTTCGGCGCCTCTTCAGGTTCGAACCGACTTCGCGTAGCCGGTTCAATCTTCTGCACTTCATCAATGGGTGCACGAAAGGCCTTACAAAATTAAGCACCGTGTTTCCTCTCGCTGACGACCGCATTATTGCGGCTGAGCTCGTCCGCTCCAAGGACGGCTCCGATAGCGACGTAATACCAGAGAGCACTGGTACTGCTGAGGAAGAAGTCGAAAAACGAGTGACAAAGAACCACGACGGTCACAAAGCAAACTGCCGGGCCACCCACCGCGCGCAGTTTAAGCAAGCGAATGCATAGGGTACAAAGCGAGACGATCATTGCTGCGTATGAAACAAGTCCGACCAGTCCGCATTCGTACAACATCTGAAGCCACTCGTTATGGGCATGGGTAATGCTGGAAAGATATTCAGCCCCCGTTGTTGCGTACACTGAAAGCGACCCGAAACCGAAAATATGTGCAAGAGTACCGCCTTGCCACCATGTGCCGATGAGGATCAACCAGAACGTAGCTCTGCCAGATCCCGCTGTCTGCGAGTTGTCAATATCGCTCCACCGCTCCGCGATGGACTGAGAGTTGAGGTAAAAGATTAGAGAGAATGCGAGCACTGCAAGTATTAGAATGCACAGAAGTCCCTCACGTTTTCGAGGCTCGATCTTTTGTTCAACTGCAAACAGCACAACCAGCCCCAGCAGGCCTCCAATTTGAACGCTTCGCTCCATGCAGAGTGCAGCTACAGTCACCGCGGCCATCGCGAACAGAAGTTTCCGATACCGAAATGGACCAATTAACGACATCGATAAGAACAGGAGAACCCAATACCCTTGTGTTCTGTATGTGTCGTCGAGCGTACCTTCGCCGAGAAGTGTCGAAATTGTTCCAATCCATAGTCCAAAGATCTTAAATGCGAGAATTCTCACAATGTACGCGAGCGTCATGATCGTGCCAATATTCGAGACTACATTCAGGGAAAGTCTCTTTGTAAGAACAAGACTGTACACGGTCCACAGCGCCAGCGGCGCGAACATGTAGATTGCGCAAAACACCAATGTTTGGCTATTATCGTTTGAGCTGAATGCATACCGTATCAAAACAACACCCAACCAGACAGCCTGAACTCGAATAAGGCTTCGGGGCGCCAGGCGTTTGAAGTTTCGCGAGACTATAACTGCGAGCCATATCAACACCGCGGTACGACAGATGTGCGGGATTAAGCGAGCCGGGTCATGAATGCTTTCCGTGATGTTGCTCGGTGTCCACCAGTCGAGAAGTTCCAGCCCGCAAAAGCAAAGGAGAACGAACACTCCAGCCCGCGGCGTATGCATGCGTAGCCTTGTCCGAGCGCCTACCTCGACGCCCGCGGGCGAAGATACATTGAGTTGATGCGTGCTCATTTCAGTAGGCGCCCTTTTGCCACGAAAGCCGAGCGAAATCACAAATTACCAAGAGACGCTCCACACCCCGCCAAATGGTCTCTGAAGCTTCGCCCCGACAACCCGCTCGGAACCCTTAGAAAGACTTGGCGCAAGGAGCATCGCAGCGATCTCCTTTATTATCGTCGCTGAATTTGAAAGATGCGAAACGAAGAGCCCGGACCGCCCACAGGAGACGAACGCCTCGGCTTACCACTTCGACGAACATGGCCCCGCAAACCCCTCCGGAATAGATCAGCGGAGGGGAGGAAACCAGAGAAGCCGTGGCTCCTGCCGCATGCACGGTTGCGGTGGTTCTTGTCCTGCCGGACCCTGTCACGATTGCATCGAAGACAGTCATGGGAACGGTGACGATAAAGACAAGGATGCCAATTCGCACGGCGAGCGTCTGGGTTATGTAAACTGAGCTCCGCCCATAAAACAGCGTCAAAATGAAGTGCGGCCAGAGGGCGAGCACGATGAACACGGGAGCCAGAATCAGCAAGAATTCCGCGCTGTACTTCATTCCCAAACCAATCAGTGCTTTTGGGGTGCGGCCTTCGTGCGACAACAGGAAGGCTGCGGTAGCAGGCATCACAATAGCGGGAATGCAATTCACTACGGGATTGGTGAGGCCCCAAACATTCATAACCGCCTGAAAGCGCGCAGCCGATTCTCGCCCATGGAACCAGTTGAGCAACCAGGGCGAGATGGGGCCTTCTGCTACGCCCAGCAGCGAAACGAGAGCCAGCCATTTGCCCATTTTCCAGAAGCGGATCCCGGAATCCCGCAATTCGCTCCAGGTGGTTCGAGCGAGTCCGACCTGTAAGGATTGGAGGGCGACAGCAACGAGTGATGTGATTGCCATCAGCGTCAAGGCCCGGTTGAGCGATGTGTGCTTGTTGAGATAAAGAAACCCGACCAAAAGTGCCTGGCCAAGGTAATTAATGGCATCGCCCCAGATCGCATCCCCATAGCGAAAACCGAAAACGAGGGCGCGGCGCGATGTATCCTGGAGTTGCCAGGCCAGAACGTAAATCAATGCGAGCATCCCGGTTTCGACCCTGTGCAGCGACGCCGCAGCCGGCAGAACGACAAGCGCTGAAATCGGCGCCAGGAGAGCCGTGAGAATGAGCGCGCACGTGAAATGCGATTTGGTTCGGGACGGCGGCTCGGAAGCTCCCAGCACAACCAGCGGAGTGCTGACCAGGTTTTCCTGAAAGCCGAGGACGACTACGCATACGGAGTTGAGGAGCACAAAAGTTCCGAACTCAGCGGGAGCCAGGGCACGCGCGAGCAGAAGAGTCGTGGCGAAATTTCCCGCGCTGGCAATCCCCTGATCCGCAATTGCCCAGAATGAATTACTCGTCATCGGTTGCTGCAATTCCGGTTCTTAAGGCAAAACCAGAGTTCCTGTGGTCTGTGTGGCTCGGGTGCCAGGTCTCCGCTCTCTGTTGGTCGCGTCGACCTGGCTGCAATGGCTCCGGTATACACCGACTCTGGTTTTGCGATCGCGAACGCATGTTCATCGGACGCTGAGTCGACTCGGAATACCCCTCATGCGGCATCCGCTTGATTTTCTCGCCGGGAGAGTAAACTACGCAGAAATTCCAGTTTTGCAGCAGTCCTCGGATCGCCCTTCCAATGCTGCAGGATTGCAAGCATGAGAGCGCTAAACAAACCCAGAAGAAAGCCCACAGCAGTCACTACCAACACAATCAAGGATCTTTTTGGAGAGGACCTCTTATCGGGCGGAATAGCGGGATCGACAACCTGGATGATCGCGCCTTCCCTGGCTTCGTCGAGCTTGGCCAGCTCGAACTGCCGGGCAAGAACCTCGAAGATGGTTTCGTAGTACTTCACGTCGCGCACCCTGCGAATGTATTCCAAGCCGGCTTCGGTCATCTGACCTTTGGGAACGATGATGCTGCCGGGGTCATCGGCGCTTCCGCCCAGTCTGGCAAGTTGCGCGCGCAGACTGGCCAATTCCTGCTGGGCCTCGTTGAGCGGCGCGTTCTCCCCGTTAGCGTAGGTTTGCATTCCCTGGATTTGCATTTCCTTGGTTGCGATCTGGGCGCGCAAAGCCGCGGCCGATTCGATGAGCGCTCGCGTTTGGCTGTCGAGCTGGATGACTCCGGTCTTCTGTTCGGTTGCCTTCAAAGTTTCTTCGGCGTCGCCGAGGTCCTGGTTGGCCTGCTTCAACTGATCTTCAAAGAAGACCCGTCGACGCTGGGCCTCAGTGATGGCGAGGTTCCGTGTCAGCGCCCGGAACTGGTCCACGTATCCATTGGCGAGAGCCGCTGCGCGCGCCGGGTCATGGTCGTCCACCGAAATGTGGATTAATCCGTCCTTTTGGCTTCCGTCCACGGTTGCATGTTTTTCAAACGCTTTGCGCGCATCAGAGAGATACTTCGTGTGATACTCCTGCATCAGGCCGAAATGCTCGACCATCGCGTCTTCGACCGTTTGGCCTCTCAGCATTCCGACGTAGATATCATTGGGGTTCCTCAGCAAGCTTCCGCCGCCGCCAGAGACCAATGAGGCCACTCCGCTCATCGCCCCGAATTGCGAAGCCAGTTGAGCGCTTAACGAGGAGTTCTGCTGTGGGGTAAGGAGTGAAGCCGTCGCCGTGTAGCTCTTGGGCAGAAGCAGTGAAATGATCAGCGCCGCGATGGCAGAACCTGCGGTAATCCAAAAAATAAGACGCTTCCGCTCGGCAAGCACGATGAGCAGGTCAAGCAGGGAAATCTCGTCGTCATCGTTCTGTGACGCGTCGCGGACAAGAGGCTCGGCGGGGAGGGCGCCAACCTGCTCTCTCACATCGTGGGCTGAAGTTTGCGTGGCCATGAATTCCTGCTGGATCGAAAGACCGAAGTAATGGAATGCGAACCCGAATGCATTTTACTAAAGGCAAGGTCTCAGTTTCGCTACTGAATGATGGAGAGGGACGCGGCCCCCAACGCCAATTGCGAGAACATCTGCGACCAGTTCATGATGCCGTAAAGCGGCGATAATTTGGGAAGCTTCTCGGGCACGACGATCGTGTCACCAGGGTTGATGCGCAGATCGTTGAATTCCGATCCCCAGGGGCCCACACTCCCATCGCGGCTTTCCACTTCTCCGTCTGCGCGGATAACGAACTCGTGCCGCCTGTCGGCATCATTTGTGACGCCTCCCGCTTTCCGCAAATACGTACCGACCCGCGATGAGTCGGCAAACAGGAACGAATTCTGGTCGTAAACCGCACCAATCACATTCACGAGCGATGGGCGATGCGGGACGACAAATCGGTCACCATCTTCGAGAGCGACGTTCGGAATGCTGTCAATGTCAGTGCTCGCGGGATGAAACGGCAGCACGATTCGCCCGGTAGCGCGCATCTGTTGCAGGCTGGCCAGAAAACTTTGTTCGCTGCCTTGATACGCAGCGCCGCCGGTCTGACCTTGCGATGAATACGATGCCGCGGAGGCTCCCATCTTCACAAGGCTGCGTTGGATCGCCAGACTCAGGCTGCGCGCGTAATCGTCCATTCTGGCCTGCTGCACGGCGCGGGCTGAGACCCGCGTGAACTCCGAGCCATACAGGTACGCGCTGGGTGTCAGGCCTCCGGCTCGCTCGACAAGTTGGCGCAAGGTTTCGCCGGCGTGGACCGAATATATCCCAGCGTGGACAAATTCGCCTTCCAGTCGAACCAACTTAGTCTGTTCCGCAATGGGCACCTGGATGTCGGCGGCAGAAAAGATCGTGACAATGTCTCCCGCTTCGAGTTCCAGATCCTGAGAAGAGTCGTGCTGCAACACAAGCTTGCCCAGATCAAAGGAAATCAGGTTTGTCTTCAAAGTTTCCGGATTGAGCCGCTCGATCACCGCGTAATCCCAGTCGATATCGGGGGCGGGCAGGCGCACGTTGACACGTTGCGCGGGTGCCTGCATCTGGGAGGGAGCAGAGGTTTGTGCCGCCGCTAGTGGCGCACTGCCTGCGCGCTGCTGAGCGCTGGGAGGCTGGTTCTCTCCCAGGCCGGACTGCGCTTGCTGGGAAGCATTCGGGCTCTGCAACGTCGATTGGTCCGAAGGAACCTCTGCGCCTTGCCCTCCGTATTGATCTTGCGCGTTCCCGGTCTGGCCCGACCAACTGGCCGGGGGTTGCGGAAGCGTGACCTGGTGGTTGTCCGCGGGCTGAAGCATACTTGCAAATCCTGGAACGGGCTCGAACTCGGGGGCCGGCAGCCCCATTTGTGCACGCCGCCACCAGTAATTGCGCGTGAGCAGCGAATCCTCGTCGGGAATCAAATCGCTTAGGCGCATGCCCTGGTGCCATGCAAAGTGGCCCGGATTCGCGATGTTGCCGCGCAGAGTCACGGTTTTCTGGTATCTCGGCACAATCGAGAACACGCGAATCACGTCGCCATCAGCCAAAGCCGTGGTCATGCCCGAGGCGTCGTAGGCAACCTCCATCGCGCGCCGGTCGCGGTGCTCGTCGATACGCTCGATTGAGATTCGCGCCTCCGCAGCCACCGTGGAGGCTCCGCCGGCGTCAGCCAGGACGCCGGAGAGCGATTCCTGCGGCAGGAGTTCGTAAATAGCCGGGTTTCGTACGCTGCCGAAAACCGCAGCTTGCGGACCAACCGGCGGAATGTAGATTACGTCGCCCGCAAGCAGCTTGGCGTCCTTCGTTTTGTCGCCCCTGATCAGCAGATCGTAAAGATCAAAGCGCGTGACTGTGGCGCCATTACGGCGGAGCTCAATGGCGCGCATCGAACCCTCTACCGAAGGCCCGCCGCTCGCGAACAGCGCATCAACCAGCGTGCTCAATGAACTGATGGTGTAGACGCCCGGGCGCCGGGCTTCGCCGGAAACATAGACCTGGATGGCGCGAATCTGGCCCAGATCTACGGTGAGGCTGAAGTTGTGGTAGACGCGGCCCACCGATTCGCGCAGGTGCGCCTCCAGGTCGCCGAACTGCAAGCCCGACACATGCACCGGGCCTACATCCGGAAGGTAAATCTCGCCGGAGCGGTCCACGCGCACATTCGCCTGCCGGCTCACTTGCCCCCAGATGCGAATACGCAACTCGTCGCCTGGGCCGACAACATAATCGGGCGGAACGGGCGCCATGTCCAAAGGGGCAAAGGTCGAAGGAATGCGCCGGAACAGGTCGGAGCCATAGACGGGAAGTATGAGTCCCGTGCTCGAAGCTACAAACTTCTGAAACTCAGTGAGCGGCTCAGGTTGAAGCGGAACCGGCTGCGCAGGTGCCTGGCGCGAAAGCTGTTCAATATCCGCATAACTTGACGGAAGATTGCCCTGGAAGTTGGGATTCGCAGGGTAATTGGAAAAGCCCGGAGAAATAGTAGCGTTCCCCGAAGGGGATCCGAGCTGCATTTGAGTCTCGTTCGAACACGCCGATGTCCCCGCGAGTAAGGGATCTGCGCAGTCCAAAGGGCTCGCACCCTGCGCCCATATTGCACTTGCAGGCAAATAGAAGAAACCAAGGACAAGGACGGAACAAATGATGGCAGAGCGGACCTGGAAACGAAGGCAGACAGGCTGGCGTCTGCCGCCTTTGTCTCTTCGTCCAAACTTTGCGAGGCGCATATGCAACGAGTCTATCGCAAAACCAAGGCAGGTATATCCCGCCGCCACCAAGTTAATGGCTTGCTCACTTCTGCTCAGTCCATGCTGCGAAACTCATCAGAAGGCCGATACTTGCTCGGGCTGGGCCAGCTCGCTCGCGCAGGCTGCTACAGGCCCCGGAGCCGTATCGAACCCCTGGACGGAAGCATTCCCGCGCGGTGCGGCTGCCAGCGGCATGGAGATGAGAGCTTCAAGCGCAGCATTATCCCAGCGTCGGAGCACGCTTTTGACGAGAATCTGAAAGTCTGAGAGAACGGTGGCGCGCGCCATGTACCGCGCATCCAGTTGCCGCTTCACCGGCAATACAACTGTGAGATAGAAGGCGTCCAGTTGATCAGGCGGCACGCGCGCGAGAACGACTTCCTCATCTGCGAACACGATCGTTGCCAATCCCGTGATTCCAGGACGGCAAGAGAGGCGGGAAATTACATGTTCCGGCATTCTGGGACGCGAGCCGACCAAGCTCATTTGCCCTAGCAGCACGTTCAATAGCTGGGGGAGCTCGTCGAGCTTCCACCGCCGCAGGAATCGGCCAATTGGGGTAAAGAGCTGGTTGTCAGCGGTAGTTACGGGATGATGAGTCTTGTCGGCAAGGTGAACCATGGTGCGGAACTTGAAGATCGTGAAGGTTCGACCGTAGCGGCCCATCCGTTCCTGCAGAAAGAAAGCGGGCCCATCCGACGTCAAGCGCACTGCGGCCGCGATAGCAAGACAAAGTGGAGCGACCATGGGCAGAGCCAGGAGAACCCAGGCGCAGTCGAAAACTCGCCTCGCCACTGAATTTGACCAGGGGCTCGGCCTGATCCCCATCTCGTCGTTCCTTGAATCGGCGTCGGCTGAAAAAACCCTGGCCTGCGATGGACGGAAATGATCCTGCCGCCACGACTCCGATCGATGGTGCGCCAAGAAGGAAGATGAACGCACAGAATCAAGAACATTTTCGTTGAATGGTTTCGTGCTCAACTTGCCCTCCGGGATCAACAGCAGCGGACTTCAATTTAGAGGCTGAAACGGCCTGGTTACAGAACAGTCTGTTGAATTGCCGTGTGCCCTGCGGACGTGTCCTCTTCTAAGCGTCCGAGCATGTGGAATGAGGAAACTTGCTTTGGTTCCTGTTCGGCATCCATTGTCGACGCCACCCCATGTGCGCGTGTACAGCGGCGATTACCACGAATGCCCCCCTTCGGCATTTGAAGCGCCTCCGTCCTCAAAAAGCATCCTGACGCAGCATCGCGCCTCTCCCAAAGAGGGAGCACTAAAGCATCACTCCCGGCGCAACGGTCCACTATAGCCGGTATTGCATCGATTTACTACGAAAGAATTGGAACACTGCCCGCTTTTTTCCACAGGGACAGCGAGATGTACCTTATCAGCCTGCGGTGAAAGTCGAGATTTCAAGAAAACCATCCTCCGCGGCTAGGGCCTCCACCAGTGTGTCTCGTCCCGCTGTCCAACATCACGAACGACCGCTAAGTACATGATTGAAAACGCGATAGCTTGGAACCCCAGGCCAAAAACCCCTTTGGCCTGAAACGGTCCGCTCACCTCGGACCGAACGGTTGAAGACCAAGATAAATCCCCGCTACTATAGTCGATTTACCCCAGAACTTTGTAGTGGCATAGGAAGGAAAGTCTCCCAGAGAGGGTCCTTTCTAAGGATGGATAATAGCAGTTTGTGGAGGTCTTGGTTTCTGTGATTGAAGCGGAATTCGGTTTCTTTCAGGTGTAGGGGGAGCAATTGGGGCGACTCGCAATTGACACATCTTTCCGGCTCAGGTCAGCTTCTCTCCGGCGCTTCCGGCTATTCTCCAACGCAGCCGATTGACCCGTTAAAAGCTGCGATCGACGCCATTCATAACGTGTGGGTAAGCAATTACGGTAATAACGCCCTTGTGCAGTTTGTTAGGCTGGCGGCACCAGTATGGACTCCCCAATTTGGCCCTTGGGTGAAGCCTTGACTGGGTCAGTTCAGGAAGCGGTTGAGCCGAGTTTTGATGGGTTGATTTGCCGCTATTGAAACAAGGCGCTCAATCACAGGTAAACTGAACGTATGACGGTGAAGATGGAAGTCACTGCGCCGGGCTCGGAGATAGTTCCGGGCGCCAAAAGCCGCCTTGCCCGCGCTAAAGCTCCTCTGCTTTGGTGCATGATGGCTCTGCTGGCGGCCGCTGGTTGCCTCGGCATTCACCGGGAGATCGCGGAACTCTGGACGTTCTGGATGACGGATCCGCTGCGGTCATTCGGCATCTTGATTCCCCCGACGTCAATCCTCTTAACGCTGCGCGTGTGGAAACGGCAAGGCTGGGAGATGCGCGGGACGTGGTGGGGATTGCCGGTAATCGGGCTCGCGTTTCTGCTGAGTGTCCTGCGCGAGAAGATGCTGCTGCTCGGGTTCGCGGGATCAGTCGCGATTTCGTTCCAGCCAGTCTCGCTGCCCGTTTACGTCTATGGCAGCGGAGTTGTGTTGCTTTTTGCCGGAGCGCGCGTATGGCGTAAAGCGTGGTTCCCCCTCGGACTGCTAATACTGTCGCAACCGGTTCCGATCCTGTCGAGCCAACTCGTCGATATTCCGCTGCAGCACCTTTCAGCGCGGGTAGCGCGAGATTTTGCGACCTTGATTGGTTTCGCTCCGACCACGCCGCAACTGCGCCTGATGTTTTCGCCGGATTTTGGCATGTTTATCGCGCCGGGGTGCGATGGGATCCGCGGCGCGGTGGCCATGGGGTACGTCGCGCTGGTTCTCGGGTATCTGAAGCGGGTTTCGGCGCCACTGTGGGCGGCGTACGTCAGTGGCGCAGTGCTGCTGGGATATCTGTTCAACTTCATCCGGCTCTGCGTCCTTGTTCTTTATTACCGGGTTGCGCTGGGGCATCCGGCACTGGAAGGCGTGGCGAAGCAGGCGGATTACGCGATTGGTTCCTGCCTGTTTCTGACTGCAGTGTTTCTGCTTCTGTGGCTGGCGCGGCGCAAGGGAAAAGATGAGCCTCCGGGTGAGCCTGCCCAACCCGATAATCTGCGGGGATCGTGGAGTGGCTGGATGAAGTGTGCCGCGTTCGCGATGCTGCTGGTGGCGGCACTTTCGGTGTTTGCATCTCCATTCCGAGTCAGCCCTCGCACCACGGCTACGCCGGCAATGCTGGCTGCACGCATGCCGAAACACGTCGGCGAGTTTACTTTGACCCGCACCTGGTACGAGCAAGAGAGTGGAACGATTGTTTTGGAGGCGGGCGCCTATGCTGCGCCGGGATCGGACGAGATCATTCTGGGCGTCTCTGTGGCCCCGAACTATAACCTGCACACCGCCAACGGTTGTTGGCTGGCGCGCGGACTTGACCCCGACCTGCTGGCGAGCCGGGAATATAGGACAGGAAACGGGGAGTCCGTTGCGCTCGACACCGGATTTTACAACGACGGAATCACCGACAGCGTGGTGGTGAATGCCTTCTGCGGACCCCTGTCTTGCTCGCAGTTTCGGCGCACGACATCGAGAGGACGGATCGGGTTCCTCGTTTTGACGCCTCAAATGTACGAACTGGAAGGTTCGCAAGCGCATGTCGTTTCGATTATGGTTCGAGTTGACAAGTTACATTCGTCGGCGCAGAAAGTAGCTAACTATGACGCTCTCTCAGCGGAAGCGCAAAGGTTTATCGCCGGTCTCAACCTGTTGAGCGTGAGCCGGGATTTTCAGTAGAGCCTCAAATATTGAACAGGCGTTTCGCGACGTTGACGTCATAGATTTTGGAGGCCGCTGGTGCTAGAGTATGTGGGGCAACCAGAACCAACCCAATTGCTCCGCAGTCAAGGCCGGGCGCTCGAGAGAAAGCGGTCCGCATCCTGACGCGGATGAAGACCAGGGCATGTGGGGATGTCTCTTCTATCGATTTTGAGATTTTCCCCGGCCAATTCGGGGAGGGTCAATGGTCTCCACGAGATTTGTACCGGCGGTTAGGCGCAGCGTGGCACTCGTTGCCTGCCTTGGGACTCTGTTGATACTCGCGGCTTCGCGGGAGATCCACGGCCAGACCCGTACGCCCACTCCGGTGATTTCGCCCCCGACGGGCAGCTACACTAGCAGCAGAACGTCACCATCACCGACTCCGATAGCAGCGCGTACATCTACTACACCACCGACGGTACAACACCAACCACGAGTTCGACGAAGTACGCCGGATCTTTTCCGGTGAGCGCAACCTCAACGGTGCAGGCAATTGCCGTGGGCGGGCCGAGCAGCCTTTCCGCTTCCGCGATTTATGCGTTCAACAACACTGCGGCCAGCCTGACCGTGACGGGCGACGAGCCGTTCACGATGACGTGCAGCGTAACGGGCCTGGCGGAATTCGGTTCATCCGGGCCGACAGGATCGGTGACCTTTACCGACACCGCAACCGCGCAGACGTTGGGCATGGCTGCGCTGGGGGCGGCCTCGGCTTCCGCGCAATTGCAGTATGTGGACAACAACCTGGGGTTACCGGGTGGGGGGGACATTTCTGGCGACTGCGGATTTTAACGGAGACGGCAAACTCGACGTTATCACGTCGAGCGACGACGGAGTTTTCCTTTCACTGGGCAATGGTGACGGCACCTTCCAGCCGCCGACGGCAATAGCGGAAACGAATGTTTTTCACGAACAGTTCTGGGGCGGAATCGTAACCGGCGACTTCAACGGCGACGGGAAGATGGACTTTGCAACTACTTTTGACATCAACACCGGAGGAAATGATCCGGTAAATACTTTTGCGGGGATAGCTGTGTAGCTGGGCAATGGCGACGGGACGTTTCAGGCGCCGGTCACGTATGCGGAGGGAACGAACCCCGTGGGAATCTACCCAGAGGAAATTGTGGCCGCGAATTTTGGCAACGGCAAGCTGGATCTGGCCGTAACCGACGCGAAGAACATTGTTGTCTGGGTCTTCCCGGGGAATGGCGACGGCACCTTCGAGACGGCGGTGTCTTACCCCACGGGTGGATCCTCCCCTTGGGGGGTAGTTGCCGGTGACTTCACCGGACACGGCCATCTCGACCTCGCCGTCAGTGACGTTAGCGTCGGAACGGTTTCAATTTTGCCGGGCAACGGCGACGGCACCTTCGGAACGCTGATTGTAACGACAGGCGACGGCGGCGGGGTTTTCAGCCTGGCCGCCGCGGACTTCAATGGGGACGGGCGTCTCGATCTGGCCGTGGCCAATGATTCATATAATGAGATCAACATCCTGCTGGGGAATGGAGACGGCACGTTTCAATATGCGCCGTCGCTGAGTGTGCTCCTGGGAGGCGGTCCGCTATCAGTTGCGGTTGGAGAATTCAACGGCGACGGCATCCCTGACCTGGCCGCGGCGACTGGGGATGGGCCCGTTTACATAGCCATGGGCAACGGCAATGGGACCTTCGCCGCGCCCACTTCCGCACCGCTGACGAGCAGCAGCGATGGCAACAGTGTTGCAGTGGCCGCGTTCGCCGGTGGTTCTACGCCGGAGATCGCTGTCGGATACGATAACGGCAACCCGGACTTGAACGAAGCCGCTGCGGCGGCGGACGCTTGCGCGTGTACCCGAGCTGACATGGGTGGCTAACGACATAGTTTTGGTCACAGAGAAGGAGGATCTCTGTGAACCAACTACGTCAGCTCATGCTTGAGGAGTTGCATCGCCGCAACTTCGCCGATACAACGATCCGCACCTACCTGCACGGCGTGACGCACTTCAGCCGGTACTTCCGGCGCTCGCCCGATCAGCTCGGTCCTGAGGACATTCGCAAGTATCAGGCGATGCTGTTCACCAGGTTGAAGTACAGCCCGAACACCGTTATCCTGCGGCTGGCGTCGCTGCGTTTCTTCTATATTCATGTTTTGAAGCGCAACTGGAGCATCGCCGAGACGCCCTATCCGAAGAAGCTGCGTCACCTGCCAGGGGTGCTCAGTCAGGAAGAAGTTGCGCGACTGATCGACGCGGCCGATACTCCTTTTCATCGCATCCTGCTGATGACGATGTATGCCACCGGAGCACGCCGTGCAGAAGCGGCCCACCTGAAGGTCAGCGATATCGACAGCCGGCGGATGGTGGTTCATATCCGCGAGGGCAAGGGCGGCAAGGACCGCGATGTCATGCTGAGCCCGAGGCTGCTCGAAGAACTGCGCGCCTACTGGCGCGGACTCCGGCGCAAGCCGAAGGAGTGGTTGTTTCCCGGCAACCGCTGGCACACATCCAGCCAGCCTGTGACCACCAAGGTCCTATGGTCTGCCTGCCAGATCGCCGCCGAACGCGCTGGTCTCGACAACAGGCGCATTCATCCCCACACTTTGCGCCACTGTTTCGCGACCCACCTTCTTGAAGCGGGCGCGCCGCAACCGAGCCATGGAAGTTCTACGATCTCGGCCACGGCTACTGCACCTATGATTTTTTTGATCAGTGCCAGCATCGCATGGCTTGTGCGAAGTGCGATTTCTATATGCCGAAGAAGTCCGCTGAGGCTCTGTTGCTGGAAGGGAAAATGAATCTTCTCCGAATGCTCCAGGAGATTCCGCTTGGCGAGGCGGAGCAGGCAGCCGTCGACGAAGGCGTTGCTGCCTACGAAAGACTCTTGTCGAAACTATCCGATGTGCCCACTCCGGCGGGCCTGACGCCGAGGCAGATCGGTGCTGAGTTGGTGCACATCACAGCTGTTAGACCAACAATTCCCAAAATGCTCGTTGATGTTTAGACATTCACGCTTGGCCAGATCGCAGCTCTGCACACCTATTTAGGCGGAATAGCGGACGCGCCGATCCGCCTCAGTTCCGCCAGCGCCTCGGCGTACCCAATGTTCCCCTTCGGACAGCCATCCCGTGCAGCCGTGAGGCGCTCCAGTGCCGCCGTCTGTTGGTTATTCAGTAGCGCGTCCTCACCGGTGAAGTAATTTGCTTCGCAAACCTGCCGCTTCTGCGTATCGGCTTCAGCGTTGGCGGCGTTCGCCAGTACCTTGTCGGCCGTCATCTGTCCCAGATCAATCTTCAGAAGCGGTCCAGGCCACTTCGACAGGTCTGCGGTCGCCACCACCGGGGCAAGCTGCTGCGCATCGTCGTGCCCTTGTCGCTTCATTCCCACGTGCAGCATCAGCGCTGAGTAAACGGCCATGGTCGAGGATGGCTCGGCGGAAATCACATGCTCAAAGTCCGTCATAGCCGCAGTCAGGTTGGACTGGAAAAGGTAGGCGACCCCACGGTTATAGTAGGCTTCTACAAAGGTCGGGTTCAGGTGAATCGCTTCGTTAAGATCCTTGATCGCCCGGTCGTAGTCGCCGATGTCGATGTAGGCATTGCCGCGGTTGTAGTAGCCGTACCCGTACTTCGGGCTCACGCGGATCGCATCACCATAATCCTGGATCGCACGGTTGTAATCGCCCATGTCCAAGTACGCGACGCCCCGGCTGGAGTAGGCAATTGCGTCATTCGGGTTCAAGCGAATCGCTTCGTTGAAATCTTGGATGGCGCGGTCGCGATCACGCTTGAGGAAGTAGGCGCCGCCGCGGCCATCATATGCATGCGATTCCTTCGGGTCCAGGCGGATGGCATCATCGTAGTCCTGGATCGCGCGGTCGTAATCACCCTTGTAGAATTGAGCGCTCCCGCGTTCGGTGTACGCGGGAGCGTTTTTCGGGTTCAGGCGGATCAAATCGTCATAGTCTTGGATGGCGTGGTCGTAATCACTTTTGCGCATGTAAGCGCTGGCGCGCTTTCTGTAAGCCCCGGCTAGGTTGTCGGTTGATTCCCGGCCCGACTGGATGAGCGCCGTGCATCCGGCGATGGCGGAGTCCGGATCCGACGACACGCACTTCTTCAGGTTTTCGCGCCTGCTCTGTCCCACCGCGGCGATTGCCGCGCTGAGCAAAAGGCAAATGCATAAAGACGACTTGCGAATCACGTTCCAAGCTCCTTGCTCACAGATTGAAAGCGCTTAATATTACAGTCGCATTCACACCCGCAACGTTCGGACGGGCGGACTACCGAGAGCAGTTTCAACCTTGACGGTTATCGTGGACTCAATTGTAATCCCACTTCAGAGCGTTGGGTAACGCGGTCCGCGCGGCGACGAAGGGCCAGCAGGAATGACTTGCCTTTTGCCCAGATTCCACATAATGCTCTGACCCTGCCTGCTATGCGGCTAAGGTGGACGCGCATGTGAAGCGGACGGTAGCGGCGAAACCGAAGCTGGTACAGATCACGACAGCCTACGGGAAACCCGCCGAAGGCAGCGCGGTTGTACCCCGCAACCAGTATGTCGAAATCCGGCAGGATAAACGTAAGCGTCCCGAGTTCCCCTCTGGCATGGGGTTGGGTGGGAGTCGGACTATGCCGTCATGGGTGTTGCAGAGGAAGCAGGTAGGGTACGGCCGGTCCGCCGGTGGCGGACGGTATCGGAGAAGCGGCGCATAGCAGAGCAGACATTGGAACCCGGTGCGAGTGTGGCGCTGGTGGCTCGGGCGCACGGGGTGAACGCGAACCAGGTGTTCAAGTGGCGTCGCGCACTGAAGCGGGGCGAGCTGAGCGAGCCGGCGGCAGCATCGACGGCGCTCCTTCCAGTCACGTTGTCTGCTCCCAGTGAATCAGCCAACGGGACTGGAGAAGTTGGTGTGGAGAGCCAGCCGACACCGGGCGGCGCGATACACATCGAGCTTCCTGGCCGGGCCATGATCAGTGTGGAGAGCGGAGCTGATCCTATACTGCTGCGTTCGATCCTTGAGAGTTTGCGCAAGTGATCGAACTCCGCACGGGAACGAAGATTTGGATCGCTGCCGGGGTGACCGATATGCGTCGTGGTTTCGATGGCCTGAGTGCGAAGGTGCAGACCGTTCTCGAACAGCAGCCGTTCTCCGGACACGTCTTCGTTTTTCGGGGCCGCAGAGGCGACCTTGTGAAGCTCTTGTGGTGGGACGGAGACGGCTTGTGTCTGTTTGCCAAGCGTCTTGAACGAGGACGATTTATCTGGCCGCAGGCCACCGAAGGTACGGTTTGCCTGACGCGAGCGCAGCTTTCGATGCTTCTGGAAGGCATTGATTGGCGGAGACCTGAGCGCACCTGGGCGCCGCAGCTCGCAGTGTGAGTGACAAGTGTGATTCCCCTGTATTCATGCAGGTTTCGTATCAGTTTTCCTCTCATCTTCATGGCATACTGCGTCCATGGATTGCGCCTCGCTCCCCGATCTCGATTCGCTCGATATGGAAGCGTTGAAGGCGCTGGCCATTCGACATCGAGTTGAGATCGCCGCCCAGAGAGCCGAGATCGCAGCCAGGGATGCGGAGATCGCCATCCGGGAAGCGGAGATTGCATCCAGGGATGCGGAGATCGAACAACAGCGCCAGACGCTTGCAGACGAGCTCGCGGAACTGCGGCGTTCCAGCAGTGAGCAGATCGAGCATTTGAAGCTGGTCATCGAGAAGCTGCGGCGCAGGGTGTTCGGCATCAAGAGCGAGAAGATCGTTATTCAGCTTGAGCAGCTGGAACTTCATCTGGAAGAGCTGGAGTCCTCGCAGGCCGAGATGGAAGCCGCCGTGGAGCGAGTGCTACCGTCTGCGGAACCTAAGACCAGATCCCGGCGCAAGCCGCTGCCCGAGCATCTGCCGCGGGAGGTTGTCAGCCACGCTTTTCTCGGTAACTGCTGTCCCGACTGCGGCGGCCAGTTGCGCCAGTTCGGCGAAGATGTCTCCGAACAACTGGAGTACATCCCCGACAGCTTCAAGGTCATTCGCCACGTGCGGCCGAAGTTCGCCTGCAGTGGCTGTGAGCGCGTGGTTGAAGCGCCCGCGCCATCCCGTCCGATTGAGCGTGGCCTGGCCGGACCAGGGCTGCTGGCCCACGTGCTGGTTTCGAAATTCGCAGATCACTTGCCCCTCTATCGACAGTCGGAGATTTACGCCCGCCAGGGAGTTGAGATTGAGCGCTCCACGCTGGCCGGCTGGGTAGGCGGAGCCAGTGAGTTACTGGCTCCGTTGATCGATGCCATTCAGAAGCATGTGCTCGCAGGAGCCAAGCTTCACGCCGACGATACACCGATGCCGGTGCTTGCGCCTGGCAGTGGCAAGACCAAGACGGGACGGCTCTGGACCTACGTGCGTGACGACAGGCCCGCCGGTGAAGATACCGCGCCCGCTGTCTGGTTCGCGTACTCGGAGGATCGCAAAGGCGAGCATCCGCGGCAGCATCTGAAGAACTTCAGGGGCGGCCTTCAGGCGGACGCCTATGCAGGGTTCCATCATCTGTACGGCGATGGCGCCATTTATGAAGTCGCTTGCTGGGCGCATGCACGCCGCAAGTTCCACGAGATCCATGTCATTCACGCATCACCCACAACAACCGAGGCTCTGGCCAGGATCGGTGCTCTCTACGCGATCGAAGACGAAGTGCGCGGCAAGCCCGCCGATCTAAGGCTGAGCGTTCGTCAGGCGCGAGCAAGGCCACTGCTTGAGGATCTGCGTAAATGGATGGAGAAGGCACTTCATTCGCTGTCAGCGAAGAGCGAAACCGCGGCTGCGATTCGATACGCGCTCTCGCGCTGGCGTGCCCTTACGCGATACATCGAAGACGGATTGTTGGAGATCGACAACAGCGCAGCCGAGCCAGCTCTGCGGGCCGTGGCTCTGGGACGGAAGAACTATTTATTTGCGGGGTCCGATTGCGGTGGAGAACGGGCCGCCGTCATGTACAGCCTGATCGGATCGGCAAAGCTGAACGGCCTCGATCCGGAGTTCTATCTCCGCACCGTGCTCGCCCAGATCGCCGACCATCCCATCAGCCGTATCGAGGAACTGCTGCCCTGGAACCTCGCCCTGTCTATACAGACCCAATCCTCCCTGGCCGCTTAGACACACTCATCAGGTGTCCACCAAAAAGGTAGTGGGCACTTCATGAGATGACTCCTCAACTAGGTCAAGAGGGGAGATCGGGACGCTTACGGGCAATATCTTTCGGGCTGCTTTTCACCGCCTTTTGCGCGACGTTCGTGGGTTGCGGAGGGAGCGGCGGCAACGGCGGCGGCGGACCCAGCAATCCAGGAACTCCGGCAGGGAGCTACAGCGTGTCAGTCAACGCAAGCCTCAGTAGCGGGTTGCAGCACAGCCTTAGCGTCACTCTGAACGTGAATTAGATCGCATTTCTTGCGCCAGCTTGCGGCGCGAGTGACCTCGCCCCGTCGACGATACTGGAAGCATTTGGGAGACCTTTACCGGAGGTCCCACTGTGTGTTGCAGGTACCCAGGCCAGGCTTCCTTCGGCAGGACCGGCAACGGCTCCGGCAACATTGGCACCGAACGGCCCTATTAACTCGATCTCGAACAGCATGTAAACCGGGAGCCCCGGCTGACGCTTTTGAAAAATCTGTTATTGCACAAACGTGACGATGCTCTGTGCGGGCAAGGAGTAATAGAACTGCCCGCCCGTGACCGAGACCGCCGACTCTGGCACCAATCCAGCAGCGGAAGTGCTCTGGGTAGGCGTCATCGCGGAAATCGTCGTGGGTGCGTCGCTTAACGTGAAGTTAATGTTCTGCACGGTCGTGTTGGTGTTGGTGGCCACGATCACGTAGTGATGGGTACCACTGACCGTCCCGGTGTATGCCGAGACGTAGACCCCTGACGTCGGGCTGGCCGTGGCCTCTGCGCGTACGTAGCCTGGCTGGATGAACTTCGAGTACTGACCCATCACCTCGCCCGGCGCCATCACATTTCCGCTATAGTCGACCAGGCCGCAGGTGCCGGCGTTGGTTGAACAACTGCCGGTGGTGTAGCCGAAAGCTCCCCACCAGACATAGGCGTTGAGTTGGCCGTTAACCAGCGAGTCATGGAGGTCTACGGCGTAGGGCACCAAGGCTTGAACGAAGGTCAGTTGCGCCGAGCTCAATGGGCCGAACTCGGTCATCCAGAGTTCTTTCGGTGTATCTCCGGCGGGAATGGAATAGGGTGCCGTTGGAGGACCGCCGTAAATGTGGCCCCCGATAATGCTTACGTGGCCTTCCGCATCCGGGTCATTGAGAGTCGCCGCAGCATCGACCGGATTAAAGACGTCCGACTCCGGCATGATGAGTTTGGTGGAATACGGGTCCGAGGTGATTGTGGGGGCGTTGTTTGCTACCCAGGTATCCATCTCCTCGGGCGTCCAGACGCAGGATTCGTACGTGACGTTCTCTTCCGGTTCATTCTGCATCGAGATCGCATAGAGGTTGAAGCCAGCGTTGGTATTGAAATATGTGACAAAATCCTCCAGGTAGGTGGCATAGTCGGCATAGTGGCTCGGATCAAGATAGCCGCCACAGTAGCCGGTCCCCTCGGAGCAACTGTTGAATGACTGATTCCACGTTTCGCCGTCATCCGAGACACTGCTACCGTTAAGCTTCCAGGCGGCTGGAGGTGACCACGGTGATGCAAAGACGATCGCATTTGGGTTGTTGGCGACGGCTGCTTTACCGTTGGCAAGTTCCTGGTCCCACTCGCCGGTTTCATATGGATCCCCATAAGTGCCACCGCCAGTTGCCGAGCCCTCGGGATCGATGCGCACGCGCAGAATGCTGAGGTTGAGGCCGCTGGTTGGGCTGAACAGTGCCGTGGCCACCTTTGGGGGCATTGTTCCGAGCCATACCGACGCTCCGCCAAAGCCGCGTATTGTTTGATAGGTGGTTCCGAAACTCACTGCCACCGCGCTCGGACTGGCGCCGGTTGTGAAGGTCCACGCGTAGTTTGAGGCCAATGCGGCGCCCGTGGAGCCCTGCGCTCCCGTGGTGATGGTCGCGGTGTATGAAGTGCTGGGGGCCAAAGCTGCCGAAGGCGTGAACGTCGCCGTTTGCGTGCCGGTGTTGTAGGTGACTGTTCCCGTGGCGGCGGGGGTCAGCGTGAAGGTGGAAGTAGTGAGGGTCGCTGCGTTCATCGGCACGCTGAAGGTCGCCGTAACCGCATTCGCCGCGTTCACATTGGTGGCGCCGCTCGCTGGCGTGACTGAAGTGACGGTCGGCACGGTACTGCTTACGGTGGTGAAGCTCCACGTGTAAGGCGCGGGCAGCGGGCCTCCCAGAGAGCTCGTGGCGCCGGTGCCGATTGTGGCGGTGTATGTGGCGCCGTTGGTGAAACTGGCAGACGGAGTGAAGGTGGCAGTGAAGGTGGCCGCCGTGTAGACGACAGCCCCCGCCACGGCGCCGCTGGGCCCGCTCAAAGAAAATGTCGAAGGGTTGATCGTGGACGCGGTCATCGCCGCGCCAAATGTGGCCGTGACAGTTGTACCGGTGATGGCGATGCCCGTGCTCCCACTGGCTGGCGTGACTGCGCTGACCGTCGCTGGCGGAGGTGGCGCAGTGGTGAACGACCAAGTGTAGTTGGCGGCCAGCGGAACCTCCGGAACCTGCGAGGCAGCCTGAACTCCGGTGGTGATGAGCGCCGT
Organism: uncultured Acidobacteriaceae bacterium; assembly: GCA_963789425.1. Classification (GTDB taxonomy): domain Bacteria; phylum Acidobacteriota; class Terriglobia; order Terriglobales; family Acidobacteriaceae; genus Telmatobacter. The sequence continues at coordinate 384,495 of CAWBKM010000005.1, forward strand.
GTAGGTTGTGTTGTAGGCGAGAGGCGCCGACGGAGTAAAGTCGAAGACCGTGCCGGTGGTGTCGTTGGGATCGGGGGCGACAGTCCCCGTCACGGATGCGCCGCCTGCGGTCAGCGTAAAGGTCGAGCCGGTGACGGTTAACGGATCCATCGCCTCGCTGAAGGTGGCCGTCACGGTGGAAGCGATGTCGACGCCGTTGGTCCCGCTCGTGGGCGTCACTGCGGTAACTGTCGGCACCGGACCTTGCGCCGTAGTGAACGACCATGAATTGACGTTGGCGATTGCGCTTCCCGTCGCACCCACAACTCCTGTGGTGACTGCTGCCGTGTACGTTGTGAAAATGGCCAGTGGTGCGTTCGGCGTGAGCGTCGCGGTTAAGGTGGTCGCGTCATAGCTGACGGATGCGCTCACGGGAGCGCCGCCCTGCGGCGTCAGCGTAAAGGTCGAAGCGGTGATGGTCGACGCAGTCATCGCCTCGCTGAAGGTTGCCGTGACGGTTGTGCTCGCTACCAGCCCTGTGCTTCCGTTGCTGGGTGTGACTGCGGTAACCGTCGGCGCCGGGCCGGTCGCCGTGGTGAAGGACCACGTATCGTTCGCCCCAAGCGCGGTTCCCGCGGGGTTCTGCACGCCTGTAGTTATGGTGGCGGTGTAGACGGTGTTATAGGCGAGGGGCGATGCCGGGGTGAAAACGGCCGTGGAGCTGCCCGCACTATAACTGACGTTGCCAGTTACAGCGGTCCCGCCCGCCGACTTGAGCGTGAAGGTCGAGGAGTTAACGGTCGTCCCATTCATCACCTCGTTGAATGTGGCCGTAACGGGCGCAGTGACGGCGACGCCGGTGCTCCCGGTGGCAGGCGTGACCGAATTAACAGCCAGGGCCGTTTGGGGCGTTGTCGAAGTACTGCTACCGCCGCATCCTGCAACCACCAAAGCTGAAGCTATGAGCCACCAAGCCCCTCGAAATCGCATGATAATCTTCTCCTCGCAAACATTCGACGGCGCTCTCGCCGCCGCACTTTGGTCTATTTGCTCGTGACCGTCACGTTAATCGTATACGGCAGAGACATCTGGTCTCCGTTGCCGGGAATGAGACTCGCAGTGTAGTTGTTGTAGATCAATGGCGGGATCACCATAGTCCCCGCCTGACTCGCCGTGACTGTAACCCAGTAGCTGCCGGACGGCGTAACCCCGGACGTTGCTGTTGCTGTGCCGAGGGTCGTGGTACTGCAAGCAGTTATTCCAATCAGAGTGCCGCCCCAGAGCAGTGCGCAAGCGATCATCAACAGGTTTCGAAACCGCGTGACCTTTCTACGGAAAGTAAGGCCAATCAAGCCCAGCCCGAAGATGCTTGCGAAAGCGATGCCGCCCTGATAAGTTTTCAGGCTCGACGTGGTGCCCAACGGCACATCGGTGTTAATGGTCATCACGACCTGACCCGGCCCCAGGCATCCATCGCTTGCGTCACAAGGTGGCACAGGCGAAACGCCAGGATGATTTACCCCGAGCCCAGTCACAAATCCCGGGGGAGGGCCGACATCGACCGCGCAATATAGCGGTGCTGCCGCAGTGCTGTTTTGGCATAGCAAACCACCGAAGGCCGGAAAGGCCACAGTATTGTAGGGTGCTGCAAGAGCCCCCACCGGATAGGCGGTCGCTTGCCGGTCCAACGGATTGGGAGCCGGATAGGTGAAGGAGCACGAGGCGTACGCGGGCAGACCTTGGCACCGCAAGGCCAGCGGCATGGCATAATTTGGAATCTGGGTTGGTCCGTTGTCGCGGTCAATAAACCCATATCCCAGGACCGAACTGAGGGTGAGCGTGGCCGCTACCGACGATCCTGGGGCCACTACGAGCGCTGCCGGACTAGAGCTGATCTGCACCACTGGATGCGCCACCCCCCAGATGTTGACGGGCGCTGCCGTCGAGCTCTTGTAGTTTGGATTGGTATCGCTCGCGAGCTGATCGCTAAATTCTCCCGAATACTGCGGAGTGAAGGTGAAAAAGGCCATGAATACCGGAACCACCGCTCCGTTGATGCCGACGATCGGGGCGCACTGAACCGGAAACTGCGCCATGTCGACGCCGTTCAGTTGGCCCACGTTGATGATGGATGGACTGCCGGCTCCGGTGCCGCAGATGGACCCGTTCGGCCCGGCGTAGTTCACCGAGCCTAAGTTCCCACCAACCGGATTCGCTTGGCCTTCGTAGGCGGCCGTGCCAACCATGAGATCGCCGCTGGCCGACGCCACAACCAAAGGATAGTTGTAAGACCATAGCGGGACGGTACCGTCACTCCCCCAAGAGCCGACGCAGCCGAGGCAGCCATTGGCCGCAACAACAAGATAACCCGGCGGGTTGCTTGCAGGCTGGCCCCAGTTGTAGCTGGTGGTGCAGTTGCCCGGAGGGCCGGACGTGCAGGGGAGCGTATAAGGCTCCAATTCCTGGGGAGTACCAGCGACAATCGGGATCGTGGGAGCCGTGTTGAGCGGAGAGGCAATGATCGTGGGCTCGTTGATCACGGTTGGTACCGCGGTGGTGACCGCAACGGCAGAAGAAGCGCTCGAATTCGCGTAGGTATAGGCGGTGTCTCCATTGTAGCGGGCCGTGAATGAGTAGTTTGCGATGGGCAACCCGCCGAAGAGCATCCCTTGTGCCGTCGCAACGGTCGAATTGAGCGTCGCCACGCCATTTTGGAGCGGCACCGTGAGTTGGTACTTCGTAGGCAAGGCCGGGTAGGTTAAGGGCACATTCTTGCCGTAGACCACCGTCAGGGTGACGGTTCCCGTGGGCGTCGGGCTACCGGAAACAGTGGGCGCTACGGTCACTGAAACTGGAACATTCTCGATGGTGCCGGTGGTGCTGGTCGGCGCCGTCACCGTGACACTGGCCAACGTTGGAGCCACGCCAGTCCCGTTTACTCCCACAGGAGCATTGGACACGTTGCCCTCAACCAAAACTTGCTCAGCCAGATTGCCTCCATCGCCGGGAGCGGGGCTGAAGGTAATGGTTGCTGTGCAGGTCGAGTCGATCGGAATCGTATTTCCGGAGCAAGTATCCGCTGTCTCGGTGAAATCGGACTGTGTATAGCCGGCTACTGCATTGGTCGCCTGAAAATAGCTGAGCACGCTATCGTAGCCGGTCACCTTCAACGCCGCGTTGCCATAGTTCAGCAGGGTCGCGGTTTGGGTGGTCGACGAGCCCGCGGCCGGCGGATCTGCAGTTAGTGTTCCGAAATCGATTCCCGCGCTTGCGCTGTTGAAGTTCACATCGAGCGCAGAGCCGTCTGCCACGTAAATATTGCCTAGAGAATCCAGGGTCACGGCGGTGGGGTTTGTAACGCCGGTGGCCACTGTTGTCTCGTTCGCGGGGTTCAAGGCGCCGCTCACGTAAGGAATACGAACCGCGCCGCCGGTTGCGGTGACCAGGACGGAACCCGATGGATCGACGGCCAGAGTGGTAATGCCGTTAACACCGGTGAGTACCGCCGTCTGGGTATTAGCAGGCGTGACTTCATAGACGCTGGTGCCGTCCACCACAAATAGATCGTTGCTGGGATCAACCGCAATGGCAGAGGGCGCGCTGAATGCAGTTCCGGAGAGGGTCAGGGCTTGCGAGCTGAGCACGCCGGGCAGACTGGCATTCCAGCCTGTGCTGAAATTCTCCAGCTCATACACTTTCTGATTGCTTATGTCCGCAACGTAGAGATCGCCAAGCCCGTCGGCAGCCAATTGGATTTGGGAGCCGAGGCCGGTCTGGAGCGTCACCTGGCCCTTGGCGTTCAACCCGGCGCCGGTTTGCGATTCCGGCACTTCGTAAACGCTTCCGCTATCGGCAATGAAAACATCGCCGGCTCCGTCGACTGCGACGCCGGTGGGAGCTTGCAGGCCCGTGCCCACAGAAGTTCCTGCAGTGCTCGATCCAGAACCTGGGGGGTACATCTCCACCGCTTTGAGGCCGGGATCGGCCACGTATAGGTTGCCGGCTGCGTCCACGGCAATCTGGCTGGGGCTCACGAGACTGCCGCTGGCGCTGATGGTCGACTGCGCAGCGGGCAGAGCCTGCACCGCCGCTCCTGTCCCGCTTCCGTCCAGGGGGATGGAAGCAAGCACCGCGTTATTCGCGCCCAGCATGACCAGCGTAGCGGAGACATTGCCCGCCGCCAGCGGGGCGAAGCTTACAGAAACCGGGCAACCGGTCCGGGCTGCGTATGGAGGCAGCAATTGGGTCGACAAGCAGGTACTTTTGGCGCCCGTGTTCACAGTAAAGTCGGGGGTGCTCTTGCCAGCCTCGAGCACTTCAATCTTCGTCGGAGTGGTGCTGGCGTTGAAGGTGACGGTCACCTGTTCCGTGGCTGCGGTTGCCCCTACCCCTAACGCGCCAAATTGGGCTGCGTTGAATGAGACTTCAGCAACATCCCCGTAGCCATTCGATTGCAGTTGGGTGGTTGGAACAACCAGGCCAGTGTTGCCAGAGAATGCGACTCCGCCCTGCGCAGTCACGGTTGTGACCAAGAAGGCCGAGCTGGAAGATTTTGACCCCTCGGGAAGCACAAAAACGCCGACGTTGTTTGTGCTGTCGTTGTCGCTGATATAGATGTTGCCGAGACTATCGGCAGCGACTCCCGTGACTTGAAGCAGTGAAGGATCGATTCGGGCAAGTCCGGAATCCGTCGTCAGCCCGGTTTGCAAGGCGGGAATCTCGTAAGCGCCCGATAGGGCACCTGTACCGTCCTCGACGAAATAGATGTTGCCAGTCGGGTCTTGAGTAACCGAAATCGGCGCACCCGCCATGCCCGAAACGATCGTAGTTGGAGTCCCGGCAACCGGGGAAGTCCAGGCACCAGTAACCGGGATGCTGACGATGCTGCTGCCGGCAGAGGCGCCGGCCGGGCTGGTCCCGACCACAAGGCTCGGAGAGCTTGCGTTAATGGCAATTCCCCAGGGCTGCGTTGCGGTTCCGAAATTGTAGAAGGTGGATGGCCCTCCGCACGCGGCCGCGGAAGTGGAGCCCGAATTAAGCGTGGACAATGCATCCCAGGTATTGGTCGTCGAATCGTAGGGGTACATCAGGACGCAAGAACCGCCCTCGATATATAGGTTGTTCGAAGAGTCAATGGCGATTCCAGGAGTGACAATCGCGCTGGAGACTGTGACGTTGACGGGAGTACCGGCCAGTCCACCTGCCGCAACGCGTATGATCGCTTGTCCACCGCCGGCAGGAAACTCATACAGCGCCCCGTTTTTAGCGTCCACGGCGAGCACGTCCCCAAAGCTATCGGTAGCGAGATTCGCAATGGTGCCCAGAGTCCCGATGGTGCACGATGACGTGCAGTTCGAGTTGGCGGCAGTCGCATGGTTCTCTCCGACGGCGAAACTGGCGATAGCAGCCGGCGCGGTCTGCGCCCGGGCTCCCGCGCAAAGGCATGCGACCAGGAGCACGACCGTCAGGGTAAATCCTGAGAACCGGCACAGCGACACGAATGACTTGTTGAACATGATCTGTCTCCCTGGAAAACTCCTACCAACCTTGTCCGATGATTGAACCCGCGGCATAAATGAACCTGAATTCTGCGGTTTCCTGAGGCCAACTGCCTGCCCTGAAGGAAACCGGCTGCTCCGGAACAACCCCGGATTACTGAATGGTGACCCCCAGCGTGAAGGGCAGCGATTCCACCGCGCCCGTCGCAGTATTCGTGACCTGAATGGTGATGTTGTAGGTGCCGCTCTTAGTGACGTAGTGAGGGATCGGCGGCGTATGGGTGTAGCCAGAGTTGGTACAACTCGTTATGCCCATCACCGTCCCGGCAAAGAACAACGCCAAGCAGACGAGGTTCAGCAGGTAGCGATTAAAGATGGCTCTCCTGCGCAGAGCCAATCCCAACAGCCCCAGGCCGAAAACGCCTGCCAGAACGAATGGAGATGAATGCGATTGCTCCGGCGGAACATTACTCGCAGTGGGTTGAAGGTTGACGGGGATATTGGTGCTAAGCGTGAGCACGGTCGTAGCCGGTGTGCATGTGTCTCCAGGCTTGCCGGTCGGCGCACAGATCGTTGGCTGTGGGGTGGTGAACGTGCATTCCGAGTAATACGGGACCGTATCCGTCGGAGCGACTTCGCAGGTGATGTTGGCCCCGGCGGGCGCCGAGAACCCGACCAGCGACTGGAGGCTAATGGTGGTCGCAACCGGCGTTCCGGCCGCGGTTGTCACCGAAGCAGGACTGGCCGTTAGCAGCACGCTCGGAGGTATGACCTGGAAAGTCACTGGCACCGTTGTGGAAACCGGTGAGAAGTTTTCATCCCCGGCGTAGGAAGCGATGACGCTGTACGAGGCCGTAGTCAGGTTGCCCGTGGTAAATGTCCAATTCTGGCCCGAGGTGTAGGTCCCAGCGCCCAGGTTCCCCTGCCTTGCATCGATTAAGTTGACGGTGCCGGTAGGGACTCCAACCGCTGAGGAGACGTTGGACACGAGCGTGTTTGGTATGCCCAGCTGCAGATAGTACACCCCGTTGGTAGCATTCGGGATAACGTTCAAGGGCTGCGAAAGGGTGATGACCGGCGTCGCCCTGTTCACGGTAAAGGTCGCAGAGCCCGTGGACTTTGCCATCAGGTTGAGGACGCTTCCTTGGTATGCGGCCGTCGCAAGGTAGTTGCCGCCGTCGAGGGTCGGCAGGTTGCTAAATGTGACGGAACAGTCTTGACCGTTACAGCTACTCAGCGTCGACGTGCCTGTTTCCACGATCGAAGCTTGCGTGCAGCCCTGCGTGGCGCAACTCAGGGTCAGTACGACCGTCCCTGCGGGCGCATAGGGGAGGTTGTATTGGTTCGTGGAGTTCGCAGAGTCCGGAGCTATGTTTACTGTTATCGTTGCGCTCCCAGGATATGTCGCAGCAGTCAGGTTTACTTGAACGTTCGTTGTTGTGTTCTCAAGGCCGTTGACTGAAGCAGCCTGCAAACTCGCGGTGGCTTTGCCGCCGCCCCCTATGTTGCTCGCGTTGGTTGGAACCGACAGGCTATCGCCTGCATAGAGAGTGGGAGTGAGGTCAGTTTTCGCCAGCGCCGGCGGCGTGAAAGTCGGCCCCAATGTGCAGGAACCGCTGACAGCCACGGCTGCGACGCCCGTGGTATCGCACGCCGTGCCTCCGCTCGGCGCAGTCAGGGAGTAATCAGTGAGGTCCGGCCCGCTAAACAAATATGAATTGGACGTCAAGTTCAAAGGCTCATTGCCGATATTGAACAGATCGAGGTCCTGCTCGTCGGCGACTTGAGGAGCAAGGCCAACACCGTAGTCTACGAATCCCTTGACGACGTTCAACTGGTAGAGGTTCGGGCCGTTCGTCGGGTCGATGTCAGTGACATAGATATTTCCCTGCTGATCCAAGGCCACGCCGTTGGGATTAGTGATGTTGGTGGCATAGACGTTGTAGGAGCTTAACGGAGGTGTGCCGGCCGAACTGCCGGGCACGCTGACGGAGGTGTCAATTAGACTGGCGCTGTTCACGCTTAGGGCGCCGACACCTTCATTGATAATGTTAGGGATGCGATACAGACCTTCGTTGTTCAGTGCCGCAATCACCGACCCAGAGGCATCGGTCGCCAAGCCAGTGACTGGAGCAGGCAGGGAATCCGTGATGTCGGTCTGCGCATTGAATGGAAACTTTGAGATTTCATACAAGCTCGTGCCATCGCCAACGAACAAGTCGCCCGAAGAGTCAACCGCGACCGCCGAAGGCGCGATGAATCCGGAGCCGACGGTGACCGTGAATTGAGTCGTGATGTCGCCGGCAATTTCGGGGTTGACGACCAGCGAGGCTTCGGCAGGAGTGGGAATCTTTACCACGCGGGCATGATCGGGATCCGCGACATACACGTCGCCGGTGCCGTCGACTGCCAGATTGAGGTTGCTGCCGAGACCCATGGCCTTGGTGCTCAGGGCAACCTGTGTACCGTAGGCGCCGCCTGCCTTGGACGTCGTGTTGGGAACCCAGGGAAGCTCGTACACCGTGCCCAGATTCAGGCTCGAGTTATAGTCGGCGAAATAGATATCGCCCGTTCCGTCCACAGCTACGCCAGTGGGATCCGAGAGTCCGGTCCCGATCGACTGGCCCGATGCGCTGGAGGAACCCGCGGGGAAATAAAGGATCTGCTTTGCACCGGAATCGGCGACCCAGATGTCGCCGACCGGGTCAGAGGCCACCTGTCCGGGAGTGTTGAGCGCGGTCGGAGCGGCCAGCGTATTCAACTGAGGCGAGTCGAGCATTGCAACCCCCGCCCCCTGCCCGGTTCCGTTCACATAGACATTGATGGGGGGGTTGCCTGTCGAGTACATCGTGAGTTCGGCGGAGGCGGGGCCGGGGACGGTTGGGTCCAGCGTGACCCATAACAGGCAGGAATTCGTTAACGAATAGGTGTTGTAAGCTCCGCCTGGATTCGTTGCTGTACCACCGTTGCACGGAACCGTGGGGGTGGAGGCCGAAGGATTTGGAAGCGGATTCGTCAGTGTCAATGCGAACTGCGACGCGTTGCCCGTAGCGGAAGAGAACTGAAAAGCGCTCGGCTGATACGTCCCGTTGAAACTCAGGTACAGATTCCCTGCTGGCCCTGCTGTCCCCGTTGGCGAGGCGCCTCCGAGGGGCGGGGTCGAGTAGTTCAGGTTAAGGACTCCCGGAGCAAACACAACAATTGAATACACGCCAATTTGGTTCGTCTCCCCTGGCGGAGCATACTGTTGATACGTTGGGATCCAGAAGTAGCCTCGCGAATCGATCGCCAACGGTTGGTTGGCGCTGATTGGAGCCAGCAGCTCAATGTCGCCATCTTCCATGCAGGTGTTGACGTTTGTCGCCGTCACCTTGGCCGGGCCGCAAACATTCGGAATCTCCCACACCCCGGAAAAGGTTTCGGCGTAGCCACTGTTGACTTCAGAGGTCATGTAGAGGTTGCCGGCGGCGTCGAGCGTCACTCCGGCATACACAACAGGACTTGTACTACTCTCCTGGAGATTGTCGACCCTCCAGCCATTACTTTGCAGGTACTGCTCCGCCGTCCCGCCGGATCCCGTGATGCCAGACACGCCCGCGGGAACAAACCAGATGCCGGTGGTGCCGGCGGGGCGAACCCCGTTCGTGGCGTTAATGGCGTGGCCTTCGACGAAGTAGATGTTACCCGCCGCATCGACCGCCATATGCACCCCGCCTCCCGACGTTGTGTTGATAATGGAAGTCGCGGTGACGGTCGGAAGGTCCGTATTGCCTTGTGCATCTACTTTGACCGAGTAGATCTGATTCTGAGAAGCCCCAAAGTACAACGTTCCGCTGCCGTCCATCGCGGGGCTGTTTTCAAACTGAACGTCTACCGTGCCCTGGTTCGTCTCAGACACGAGGGTGACGGGTGGTGTGCTGTTCGGATCGACGATGTTGCCGCCCCAGGCGTAGGTAGTGGTACACGAAGCATCCCACGTGTTCTTTTGCGGATCGTAAGGAAACCGCCAGAAGAGAGCGGACGGGTAAGCGGTGGGGTGATTCGTAACGGAAATGTACAAGTTGCCCACGGCATCGATGGCCATGCTTTGGGAGTTGTAGCCGCCCCCGAGGCAACCCGAGTTTCGTGCTGGTCCGCTTATGTTTTGCCATGATGTTGCGCCGGGCTGCAACTGATAGAGCACGTCGGCTCCGGCGTCGAGCGCCAGGACATTCCCCTTGTAAAAGAGGATCTTGTAAATCTGATTCATGTTGGCGTTGTAAGGAATGGGAACCACCGAACCCACGCTCACCAGCGGAGCCTGCCCCACTGCGGATGCGCAAAATGTCAGCATTCCTGCAAGCAAGCAAACCCCGGCACGCGTCAGCCGGCGAAAGTCCCCTGCAATTTCGATGGCCATGACAACCCTCCCCAACAATTTCATCGCATAATCCTCCGCGAGAGGCGTTGTCGCCTGCTCGCATTTCGAGGTCAGCCGCACCGGCCGCCCTCGCGCTTTCCCCACCTGGCCGGCACATTTCCTGCCACCGATCCATGCCTTCCACGGCGACCCGCATTGAGAACGCCAGTCCGGCGAGGCGATTCGTTAAAACGTAAACTTCCCACTGAGCTCCATCAGGCGCGATCCATACTTAATATTCGCGATCCCGAAGTTCTTGTATCCCAGTTCCGATTCTGTAAGGGCTTGTCCCGGAACTGCGTCCAGCAGATTGCCCAACTCCAGATTCGAGGGGTCGCCGTTGTTGAAAGAGACCAGAGGATGATTGATGAAATTGAAGGCGGAAGCTCTGAATTGCAGAGCCTTGCCTTCTCCCACCGGGAATTCCTTAAACAGCGACAGATTGTTGTTGAAGAACGCCGGACCGTGAATATACGGGAGGCGATATTGACCCTGTCCGGTGGGGTTTTTTGAGGCATTCGAGCCCGTCGCAGGGCCTCCGGGCAGCGGAACTCCGAACGCCGTTGGATTGATGAACTGATGATTCCCGAGGTGTGCCTTGGGGTTGCCGGTCACGGTCGGCATCAGCTCGTAATCGGGACTGCCCATCCAGACGACCGAGTTGATGTTCGTCACGCAATAGCCCGGCGGCGCGATGCCGTAGGTGATCTCGCACGTACTGGGCGTCGGCCCGCTCTGCTCTTCCAGCGAGACCGGAGTGATTTGAATCGTTCCGCCCCCAAACCCAAAGTTTTCGCCCTGCTCCGAGGGCAGGTCGGGACCGCTCTCCACTGTGGAAATCCCGGAAATCTGCCAGCCGTTGGTGATGGGGGACAGTAGGCGATTGCCGCCCTTATAGAGCTTTCCCAAATTGACAAGGTAATGAATGTTGAAGACCTGCGATCGATCGAATGTGGCCGGATTGTAATCGTTGCGCAGATTGATGGGATCGGCCAGCGCGTTGCTGAAAGACGCGGCCGTCGCCAGATCCTTGGAGAAGGTGTAATTTGCGCCCCAGCTCACCATTCCCGCCGACTTGTTCCATGAGACCTGCAGGCTGTTGTAGTTCGCGTAAAAGTCGTGAGCCAGCGAATAGATGTGCTGGTAAAAAGGATATTTCCGGAAGAAGTCGGTCTCTGCGGTGCACAGACCGCCGAGGGTGGGGGTTGAGGAGTTGCATCCGATAGAAAGACTCGCGGGCATTTCGCCGGTCGCGAACGTGGGGCCGAAAAACGTGCCCAATGGGATCACATTCAGATCCGAAGCGCCGTTATAGCCATTGACTCCCGCATTGGTGACGCCCGGCGCGGACCCCTCAGTGAGGCCGCCCGCATTGTAAGTAGGCAGGTTCCTGCTTTCGCTTCCGACGAAGGCAACCTCCAATAGCGAATTCCACATCAACTTCTGGTCGAAGGTCAGGTTGAACTGGTAATAGATGGGCCGCACATTATCCGAGGGATTGAGCGTTTCCACGTCGATATCGGGGGGGTTGATCGGCGTCTGGTTATCGATAAGAGCAAAATTCTCCTGTCCCACGGTGTTGCTCGTCCTGTACCCCTGCGCGGTGGCGCCGGCCAAAGCATAAGGGCCAAACGCCTCCTGGTTGCGATAGATGCCCCATCCTCCGCGCAGCACCGTCCTGCCCGACCCAAAGAGATCGATCGAGGCGCCGAGCCGCGGCGAGAGGTAAAGCTTGGGCGGAAGGCTCACCGAGTTGGCGACGGATGCGTTCGCGGAGTGCCATGTGATTCCCGGCATGGCCGAGGTGCTGCTGGGGCAGCTGCGCAGAATAGGGGGGCCGGTCGGGCTCACGTCGTCGCTTGAGCATTCGCTGTCGTAGATCGAGGGAGAGAACGTGGCCAAGCCATTGCCGTGGCGGTCGAACCATGGCCCGAGGTGCTCGATACGTGCACCGAGCACCAGCGTCACTCGTTTCAGCTTCATTGAATCGTTGGCGAAACCGGCCAGCGAGGTGTACTGCATGTCGACGAGCGGCGAAAAGTTAGTCTGCGAAAAGCTGTCCGCGTAGCCCATGTACATCATGGCCACAGGGTTGATGCAGGCTCCGAAGTCGGCGGCGCCCGAGAGGCGGCTGGTGCCCTGTGGATCGGGGCTCTCGCAGGGTATGAACTCGGCGTTAGCGGATGGCTGCCCCGGAGTGCCGTTGTACTCATAGTAGCCATTGCCCGGGTTGAATTGGTACTGGCCCTGGGGGAATGCCGAGGCGTAATCCGCATCTCCGTTCAAGATGCCTCGTTCAGCATAGAAGCCAAATGCGAAGCTATGCTGCCCCTTGATCCAGTTCACCGTATCGGCGAGCGTCGGCACCATCTTCTGCATCCTGACCTGATTGTTGTAGAAGCCGCCTGCCATGGCCAGGTTGGGATAGCCCAAGTCGCCGTAGTCCGTCAGAGCGGGCACCGAATAGTCGCCGTTGCCCTTGTATTCCCCCAAGTAGTTGAAGTTGCCGTTGCCGGAATTGCCGCACGACCCCGTGGCGCGTAGAGTCGCATTCGAACAGTTGTAGCCATTCATGTATTCCCGGCTCACCGCCTCGGGATTTCCCATATTGCCGGGGCTGCTGATGAAGGACATGGAAGCCATGGCCTCGTTGGTGACGCTGGACCCGAAGATCCGCGTGTAGTGCAGGGAGAAGATGTTCGAAAGGTCGCCCGCCGTGACGCCCCCTGGATATTCCATGGCCCAGAAGGGAGCATAATTCCAGGCGACTGGTTCATCGGTGATTTGCGACTGGCGGCCGTAGGTAGCATAAAACTTGTTGTAGTCGCTCAGGTCGAAGTCTATCCGGGCATGAAGTATCGACCCGTTTTGTGTCTGCACGACCGGCTGGACGTAGTTGTAACCCTCCTGGTTGACAAAAGGATCCGCATTAGGCAGCGGCAGCCAGTTGACCAGCGCGATACCGCCGTTATGGTCGCCATATTGAGCAACGTTGCCGTTCGCGACCGCAGGGCCGTTCGGCAGGTAGTTCTCCGTGTAACACAAGGGCTGGACCGAATTCAGATTCTGTTTACCGTCGGGACGCGCGCCGCACAACTCGGAGTTCAGAGACTGCTGGCTGAAGTCGCCCTGGCGCTCGGACATGGTTGGAACCCACGAGCCAAGCGTCTCCGGTGAATAATTCTGGTTGTAATACTCGTAACCCGCAAAGAAGAAGAGCTTATTGTTGTGCGTTCCGAATCGGGTCCAAGGAATCGGCAGTGGGCCGCCAAACTGTCCGCCGGGATAGTAAAAGGTTCCGGGGGGACGTGACTGCTGAAGATAATTGTTGTACCAGTCGTTGGAGTTCAGCACGGTGTCGCGGAAATACATGTATGCGTCGCCGTGATATGAGGTACCGCCGGCCTTGGTATTGGCGCTCAGCACCGCCGGCCCCTTCGCGAATTCGGCGCTGAAGGTCGACGTGGTGGCCTTGATCTCCTGAATCATTTCCTGATTCACCATTTGCACGGTGCCGGTATTGTTGGCGATATCCGTGATGGAGACGCCGTCGAGAATGGTCGCCAGTCCGGTAGGGCCGGCCCCATTCGCGGAATAGGAGCCGGTAGGACCGCTCATGCCCACCACCGCGGTGTTCGGTCCCTGGTTGTTGACCTGGTTGCTGACCATGGCGAACCCCGGCAGCATTCCGATCAGCTCCGTTGCGTCGCGGCCCTCGATGGCCAGCGTATTCAGATCCTTGGCCGTAATCACATCGCTGCGCTCCGGCGTATCCAGAGGCTTGAGCGTCTGGTTGTCTGAGGCCTCCACGGTCACCGACGCAGTGGCCGTCTCCAACTCCATGTGAATATCGGTGAAGCTGATTCGGTCCCCGGCTCGCAACGGGAATGGTTGCGACTGCCAAGCCGAAAAGCCCGGCATTTCCACCCGGACCTGGTACCTGAGGCCCGCCGTGATCCCGGGGACGGAAAACTCACCAGTGCCGTTGCTCTCCGTCTTGCGCTCGGAGTTATTGTCCAAGTTCGTCACGATCACCGAGGCACCGGGGATCATTGCGCCCGTCTTGTCCTGTACCACGCCGGACACAGTGCCCGTGGTCCCTTGCGCCAATGCGGGCGGTTGCCACAACAGCAGGGCCGCTATCAGCAACCCCAAACATGCGAACGCCGGCCTGAATTCAGGAAAACGCGTCATCGGAACAACCCCCCATCGGCTGCCAAGCTGTGCGAGATTCGGAATAAGAAAGATGATCGATCAAACCGTCCACGAATGATCGCACCACGCGGTTGCGAACGATCCAGTACCCCAAAAATCGATAAGCTAATTCGGTCTGAAATTATGCGGCCTGCAAGCGATCAAGGTCAAGCGATTTTTCAAATTAACCTCAAAGCGAAAAAACCGGCTGCAACCCACGAATAAATTGATTTACGAACGCGTACCCGTTTTCTGAGCTAAATGGTTCTGCACCAACCCGCAGGCTGACCACATCGGGGAATGCGGTCTTCCAGAAATTCGGGCAGTTCATACAATCTTCTGCGGCGGTTCGGCTGCGCGACCCGCTATTAGCCGACCTGCATCCGAAGCAGGACGGTCATTCGCCGATGCCCGGCCGCACCTCATCATCGCACCCTGGTGACCGGGGCGGAGGAACGGGAGCCGGCCCGCCAGAGCGCGAACAAATCTCGTCCGCAGCGAGCCGGCGGGGTACCGCGCCGGTCTATCCTGCTTTGATTCCAGCCGCTACGGGTCGTCGAGCTAAGCGATTTACTTGCTGCTCCTCGCTATTTCAAGCGCTTACATAAATCTTCTTGACAACGATAACTGGCGGAACGAGAATAATCCTGCATTTTTCAGCGCATCTATTTGCACGCGGTGTCCGGAGCATTCGCAATTGAATTGTGCTTCGGACAGTCGCAATGAAGGCGCTTTCGGGGATGGCTTTGGCTGGGGATTTAGCGTGCTTCCGCATTGGTTCACGGGCCGCCGAACCGGTTGCGGCAGCTCGCGTGGTGTTGTACGGGAGCGCTCGGCGCCGCACTCAGTTTTGCCTCCTTGGTTCTCGCATTTTGAACCGTCCCCGCCAGCGCATGGGGGCTGGGCCGGAGCGCGCAACAAACGACAGTTCATACATGACGCTTTAGCAGGACACTCAGCGCGAGCGTAAATGGGGCGCTCAAACCATCGATGCATGCAGCAGAATCGCTCGACCGGAGATGGCGGAGTTGTCCGCTAGGTTTTAGAATACGGCGTAAAATGCATTGGCCGTTCCAATAACTAACGGTTTATACCCGGAGGAATTGTGATGCTTACGAAAATAGACAGACTCAAGGGGAACTCGGCGCGGGAAGCCTGCGTTGCCTTGCTGTCGATGCTGGCTATCCTGCTGTTCGCGTCTGCGATCGCAAACGCACAAACCTCCATCGTCGTCAGCCAGCAATTCTGGGGTGCGAGCGAGACCAACGGCGTTGCCACATGGGGTACCTCCACGGTCGCCACGAGCGGCGGCGCCTGGGGTCCGGCCTCTCCCGGCGGCCATACCGCAGCCGTCAATTCCTACGGCGTCTTCGTAGCCGGTACCTCTACCGGAGGTTTCGTCGAGCAATTCACAAATCAGAACGCGGTGATGACAGTCATTGGCGAAAGCGACATTCTTCCCGGCGGCATCGCCATCGACAGAAACAACAACCTCTACATTTCGGGCGAGTCCAGCAACGTTATTTATAAAATTCCCGTGAACACCACCGCCAATGGAGTCTACGGGGTGGGAACCTACGGACCAATCAATTCGGTCTGTCCGAATAGCACCTCTTGTGCATTCTTGGGCAGCGGCTCGGGCTCAACTGGCACGCCCCCTCCGACGTGCGCCGGCATCGGCCAATCGCCTGATGTTGGTGGAATCTGCCAGATCAACCTCGGCAACGGGAATTACGGCTTCAACGTTGCCAGTATTGCGGTCGACAGTCAACACAACCTGTTTTTCACCACCGACGGAAATGCCGGTTCCGGCACCTCCAGCGCTCCGTTCTCGGTTTTCGAGTGCAACACGGCCTGCCTCTACCCAACCGGAGGCGCGACGCCTGCACCAGTCCAAATCTTCGTCGAGCCTGCCGGTTCCGGCGGCCAGCTATACACCGGCGCCATTGCCGTCGATCAAAACGACAACGTGTACTTCACCGACTCGTTCATTTCGAATTCGGGGACGACAAACGGAATCAGCACTTCTTCCCACCTTTACCAGGTGCCGTACAACTCCACAAGCAGGACCTGGGCAGCCACCCCGACGCTGCTCGCAATGCTGACGCCGGCGTGTGCGACCCCTTCAAGCGGCACACCATGCAACGACGCGATCACGGCGGTTGCCACCGATGCGACGGGCAACGTCTACTTTGGCACCGAACTCGATGGCGTATTCGAAATCGCGAACAACGGGAGCGCACTTGCAGGCAATCCTCCCGTCATCCCCATCTCCGGTGACGGCGCGAAGACCATTGCCCCGGATGGCAAAGGCAACTTCTACTTTGTGAACACCAACCCCACAACTCAAAATGACACAGCTGGCTTCCTGGCGGTTGGCTCGGTTGCAGACACCGCCCAGTCGTGGTCCGCAGGCGCGGGCTCGGTCAGCAATGTTTCGGCGGTCGACGCCGGCGCCGGCTGCTCCGCGCAGTCCAATCTGACTCTCGTCGAGAACTCGACCGGTTATGGCTTCACCGGAGCCGAAACCACCGGCTCAACCTGCAACACTTTGCCCTTTGCATGCGGCTCCAGCTTCCCGGTGACCATCACCTTTACACCCGGTGCCACGGAAGCGGGTCCTTATAGCACGACCATGACCGCGACCAATGCCGCCGATGGCGACACCGGAACCTTCGCGGTGTCCGGCGTGGCCGCGGTCGCACAGACCATCACCGTCACCTCGCCCTCAGCGGCTACGACGAAAGTCGCCTGTGGCGTTCCGCCAGTGAGCCTGGCCGCGACCGCGACCTCGGGTCTGCCGGTCGTCTTCACCACGACCACACCCGCCGTGTGCACGGGGTTGAACACAGGGACAGTCACCTTCATCAACAACGGCACCTGCACCATTGACGCGAACCAGGCGGGCAACTCCGGCTACGCGCCCGCGCCGCAGAAGGTGGTTACCTTCACGGTCACGGCACTGACGCAAAAACTCACCAACTGCACTCCGGCCTCGACGCCTTTCACCACAACCCCGATTCCACTCTGCGAAGTCAGCTCCAACATGACCGCCGGTGCCGCGCCGGTTTGCTTCGCTTTAACCTCCGGTTCCGGCACTGTCAGCGGTGCAGGCGGGGCCACCGGTCCAGCATGTTTTCCGCCCCAGTTCTTGACGATTACCGGCACCGGTACGATCCTTCTGTCCGCGAGCCAGGCCGCAAGCGCCTGCTACGCGGCGGCCACAGCGAGTCCGTCAGTCGCGGTCAAATCGGCTTCTCAAAACATCGTCTTCACCGCGCCATTCGGCACGTTGGCAACCGCTCCTGCAACCATCGTCTACGGCTCTTCGTTGACTTTGGCTGCAACCGGCGGCGCGTCGGGCAATCCGGTCACCTACACCATTGACCCGTCGAGCACCGGCGCCGGATCCATCAGCACCAGCGGCGTGCTGACCGCAACCGCTCTGGGTACGCTCGTAATTGACGCCAACCAGGCCGCCACCGCCATCGCTACCGGCAGCACGACTCCCACTTACGCGGCGGCGACCCAGGTCCAGGCGTTCCTTACCGTCGTTCCGGTGAGCGCGGCCACCACCCCGTTGATCAGCCCAGCGAACGGCACCACGATGTACACCAGCGACAACCTGAACGTCGTGACCATCGCGGACACGCTCGCCGGCGCCGCCATCTACTACACAACAGACGGCTCCGCCCCGATCATAAATGGGGTGCCCAACCTCCCGCCGGCTGGGACCGCCGCCCTCTACGCGGCGCCCTTTGCTTTGACGACTCCCGGCTCTTCAACCGTCAATGCGATGGCTATCGCGCCCGGGTATGCGCTCAGCTCGGTTGCAACCGCAACCTACACCGTGTCTGCCACAGCCCCGAACTTCACCGCTTCGGTCGCTCCAGCGTCGGTAACCGTCTCGCCAGGCTCACCGGGCATCGTCGACATTACCGTCACGCCTCAATACGGGTTTAACACCGCCACTACGTTCACTTGCTCGACCGTGCCATCGACCCTCACTTGCAGCTTCAATCCGGCAACGGTGACACCGGCGAACGGCCAGAGCGCTTCTACCGCTCTGACGCTAACCACGAGCAGCAGCGCCGCTCTCCAACACCGTTCGAACCCCTTCCTTCCCGAGGGCGCCACGTTCGCGATCGCCGTCTGCTTCCTGGGATGGAAGAAGCGGCGAGCACTTTTCCTGGCCCTGGTGCTGATCGCTGGCGCAATCGGAGTCGCGCAGCTTACCGGCTGCAACAGCAGCAGCAGCAAAGCGCCCACCACCTCCACTGTGGTCGTCACCGCTGCCAGCGGCACAGTCACTCAACAGATCAAGCTCCAGGTCACTGTGAATCCATAATCAGTGAGTTGCGTCCGTACCTGCCGCGGCCTCTCCTTCGGGAGGGGCCGTTGTATCTCCGGGTTCTTTCGAATCGCCTCGGCGCCTCACGGTGGTTCCCCAATTACAGTGGGTTTCGGGTCAGCGCCCTGTCCATCGGGTCATCGCAAGCGCAGCCAAACTGCGAGAAGCTGCTGGGGGAAGGCGCCATTGACTCGCTGGAGTCATCCCTTCGCCGGCCTCCACGGTGGCGATCCGTCGGCCCGCAGATAACCGTGAAGAGTCCTTCAAATCAACTCTTTCAGGATGCGCAGCAGAACAATCGCGCCTGTGTTTTACGAGAGCGCCGGCGGCGGGCAAGCCCTAAACCCTGATCTTCAGCGGAAGAGCCCCTCCTGGGCCTCATCGAAGCCCGGTCGGGACTCCTGGTGACCCCGGCAACTGACCGGCCGCCGGCAGCAAGAGGTCTGGTAAACCCCAGGGGCTGTGGCTCCGGCCTGAGGAAAATTATTTCTGTACAAAATCGATTTGTATGTATATTATTTGGTCGCGCTGCACCCGACGATTGTATTCGCTCCAGAAATGATCTAGGTTCGCTCGCAGCAGCAATCTGTGAAATCAGGTGAGCATATGAAGATTCGAGCTTCTTGGCTATGCGTCCAGACTTCAGTCTGGTTGTTGGCGTCGGCATTTTGCGTTACGAGCCTGGCCGGTTGTGGCGCTACTGGCAACTTTACCCAGGGCCTTGGCACAGATACCGCTGTGCAGGGTCTACATGGAACGGTGCATGGGGGTCCAAACTCAGTTGTTGGTGCGACTGTTACCCTCTATGCAACGACGACGGAAAACTCTCCCTCGGCCGGCAATAATTACGGCTATGGCGAGGCTGGAACCGTGCTCGGTACCGCTACCACAGACAGCAATGGCAACTTTGCGTTCTCCGGCACTGAAACAGCGTGCCCTGCCGGACAGCAGGCCTATATCGTCGCCGCCGGTGGAAAAACCGGTTCGAATGCGGCGAATGGCGCAGCGCTGCTGATGGATGCACTTGGCCCCTGCTCAAGTCTCGTCGAGGGCTCCAGCGGCACCAATGTCTTTATCAATGAGCCGACCACGATTGCCGCGGCCTATGCGCTCAGCGGCTTCATGACTGTGAACGGAACCTCAGTCGACATTAGCGCCCCGGCGAACAACAACGCCGCCACGGCAGCCTGCACGGTAGTTAGCAACGCAACGACTGCTTGCGCGGCCTCCGGCTTGGCGCACGCGTTCCTGAATGCGGCGAATCTGGTCAATCCGAACACAGGTTTGGCCTATTCCGCCTCGCCATCCAACGCCACGGCAGTTGTGCCACAGTCGCTCATCTACACGCTGGCCAACACTGTTGAAGCCTGCATCAACTCCTCGGGGAGCGGCAGCACGGCCTGCACCACGCTGATGACCAACACCACGCCCACCATCGAAGTTGCTTCGCCTACGGCGCCCACCAACACCTTGGAGGCCCTGCTGGATCTTGCCCAGTACCCATCGATGGCGAATGGCTGCTCGACGGCGCCAACGACTCCGTGCGCCCCCGGAACCGGCTCGGGTGCCCCAACCGACGGCACAACGGTAGGTGGTACGGTCGCCTCGGCTGCCACGACGGCCCTGTTTAACATTGCAAACAGCAACGCGTTTTATTCGCCCGCGCTCACCACCGTGCCGCTTGACTTTACCATCGCCATCGCCTACCCCGAGACAGGCGCTCTGTGGGGCAGTGCAGCGGACATTAAAGACAACATTTATGTGTTTGACAACACGACCCCTGCTACGGTCTTTTCCCTCAGTTCCAACGGGGTAGCGGGCTGGAACACCGCAATCAGTGCGACTGCGGGCGGCGGTTGCGGCAGCTATAGCTACCGTTGCAGCGTGGCTACAGATACGCTTGGCAATCTGTGGGTAGTGGACAGTGCAGGTCTGTACGAGCTCACTACTGCGGGCGTGGTGAATCCGACCCTCTACACGAGCCCTACCGGTGACACCCTGGAGAGCGGCAGTGTGGATATGGGCAACAATGTCTGGTTGGCAGCCGAGAGTATCGGTGCAACAGCCGGCGCCAGCGGCCTTGAGGAATTCCCGCGGGGCGGATCCGCAATTGTCGATGTCGACGTGAATGGCGCGCCGGAACCGTATGCGATTAAGCAACCCACCTTCGACAGCGCAGGCAACTTGTGGGCTGAATCGGATAATACCGGCGGCAGCTCAGGCCCCGGCGCGATTCTGATGCTCAGCGATACAGGTAGCTTAACCTCGCCGGCCTTTACCAACGCCGGTAGCGGCAACGGCAACCCCGTTTATTTCCCTGGTGGGGACGCCACACCCGGCAACGGCACCATGGTCGACGGCAGCGGAAACTTCTGGTATAGCGCCCAGGACGACCTGCTTCAGGTCGCAAGCAGCGGCTCCGAGGCCAACGGCGGCCAAAACTACACCGGACCAACCGCGATCTACGGCCCAATTTACGAGGCTGGCGTGCAGCGTAATGCGGCCATGGATGGAGACGGCAAAATCATCATCGATGCCACCAGCACCGGCGCGGGATATCTGAGTGTTTTCTATCCCAATGCACCACCTGACGCCCTCGCCGTAACAGACAGCCAGGCGTCAGGCGCGGACGTCTATATCAATCCCTGCTACGCTATCAGCGGCGCGACGACTTGCGCAGCCCTAGCAGGTGGGCAATCCCCCCTCGTGAATAATCCGCGCTCAACGACGATCGATTCCACTGGAGCCATCTGGTCTGCTTTCCAAAGTGCCGGTTTTGTGATCCAGGTGCTTGGCCCCGGCGCACCAACCTGGAGCCAGAAATCCTACATCCCCCATGCCCTGGCGCCTAATTTGCTGGGGAATTCGACGAGCTTGCGCCCGTTCTAGTCCAGCCCCCGGATTGCGCCTGGCGGAAAACATCCCGCCGGGCGAAATCCATAGCCTGAGTTTGCGGCGCGCTTCGAAACGCTCTAAAATGGTTTCGGATCGCGGCAAAAAGCTAACAGACTGAATTGCCCAAGGGTTTTCGGTCAAATCGAGGATCGCGAGTCCTCAAAGCGAAAGGATTACGTGATGAAGAATACGTTTCGAGCACTGATCGTGGCAATTGCGGTGTTGGGCATTCCTGCCTTAGTCCGTGCGCAGACAGGTTGCGAGGATTCCCCAGAGGATCCGACCGTGGTGCTGGTGCTGATCGCTTCCGCCGGCGCTCTGATTGCCCACGCGCGTAGCCGTTTTAGCGCGCGTAGAAACTCCGGCAACCAATAACAGCGCCGGACTGAATCGTACGCTGCAATTGCCGGCGCCGAATTTCCGGTAGTTGCAGCGCGGTTACGTTTAGCTCCTGGATTCAAGAGAGTCCATCCACGACGCATGGCGCGGCGTTGGGTTGGCACAGAGGTTCCAACAACGGTGGAGATTAATCTCTTCACCGTTGTTTTGTCTCAGCAGGCGAAGCTCATGGACTGGCGCAGTGTTCCCAGATAAAGCTCCAAACAAACATAATTCGCAGAGATTTCCTTTCATGCAGCTTCCACGTTTCAGCCGTTCGTCCAGAACGGTTTTCGCCGGGTTGGCAATCGGAGTCCTGACAAGCGCTCTGGCCGGTTGCGGCGGGGCCGTATCTTCCACCCCAACAAACGGCTATCAAGGCCCGGGCTTCAGTGGCAAGGCGCTGGTTGGTCAGCAGCCTTTGATTGGTGCCTCAATCGATCTGTATGCCATGGGCGCCAGCGGAGACGGCTCAAAAGGCGTCGCGCTTCTCCCCAATGTCTTGACCACGGACAGTTCGGGAGTGTTTTCTGTAACGGCGGGTTACGACTGCCCGTCGTCCGGTTCCCAGCTCTACCTGGTGGCGCGCGGCGGACAGCCGGGGTCGCTGGCTGCCGCGGACAATGAGTCCATTACCCTGCTCACCGTGCTCGGAGCCTGCAATGAGGCGGCTTCAACCAACCCGGTGACGATTAACGAAGCTACAACGGCGGCCGCCGTATACGCATTGGCGCAATTTCTATCGGCCGGAGGCAATCTAGGCGCAACTTCCACCAATACAGTTGGATTGAAGAACGCCGTTGCTACCGCCCAGGCGCTGGCCGACATCTCCAAGGGAAGCAGTCCAGGACCGGCCTTTGCCGCCAACGGCAGCTCTCCTGCGGCGAAAATCGACACGCTGGCAAATCTGCTGAACACCTGTGCCGCTTCTACTGACGGCGGAAACGCATGCAGCGGGTTGTTCTCGGCAACCACTACGCCAGCCAATACGCCGGGGAATACCCTGGACGCCGCACTCAATCTGGTACGCAGTCCGGCCCAAAATGTCGCTGCGCTCTATGCCTTGGCGTCGTCCAGTTCCGCGTTTACCCCGGCATTAGCTAAGCAGCCTTCCGACTGGACGCTCTTCATCAACTACACCGGGGGCGGCATGAACAGTCCTACATCGCTGGGGGTGGACAGCACGGGCAATGTCTGGGTTGCCAGCTTCCTCGGCTCGGCTTCCCTGTTTTCGCCGCTGGGCACGCCCTTGCTTGCGCAGGGTGTCACCGGTTCCGGTCTGGGATACTCCTGGGGCTTGGCGGTGGATGCAAACAATGACGCGTGGATCACCAACTGGCCCAGTACTCCCGCGAATCCTTCCGCGCCGGGAAACACGGTCAGCGTCTTGAATAGCAGTGGCGCGTCCGTGGCCGGAAACAGCGGCTACTCGACAGGCACGAACACCTTTCCAATCGGCGTGGCGATTGACACAGATGGCTCAGCCTGGGTGATGGACTGGGGCGATTCGGACCTGACGCACCTGTCCAGTTCGGGCCAGGAACTTTCCGGCTCCCCTTACTTGTCATCGCAGTTGATCAATCCGGAGGCTGCCGCGATCGACAAGAATCATAACGTCTGGGTCAGTAACCAGGACGCTACAACTGTCACCCGTGTTACTCAGGATGGAAGCCAGTTCACCAGCTATGACTGTTGCAATGACCCGGAGGGGTTGGCCATCGATCAGAGCGGCAATGTCTGGGTGACCAATTTCGACGACGACAGCATCAGCGAGATTTCCGGCGCGGGTACTGTGCTTTCCAGTGGCGGATATACCAGCGCCAGCCTCGTCGACCCGGACGACCTCGCCATCGACGGCGCGGGAACGGTGTGGATCACGAATTACCGCGGCCCTTCTCTGACCGAGATGGCTGGTTCGACCGCTTCTGCCCCTGGAACAGTCCTTTCACCGGGGGCTGGGCTGGGTTCAGATGCCGGCCTGCTCGAAGCCTACGCCCTTGCCATCGACGCCAGTGGCAATCTTTGGGTCAGCAACAAAGGCAACAATACGCTGACAGAGTTTATCGGATTGGCTGCGCCGGTACGGACCCCCCAAATTGGCCCTTCCGTAGCCCCCTGACCGAGGTCAGCTCAGGACGCCGATAAGGTCCGGCTCGGGCGTGGTGCAGGAGCAAGAGTGCTCGAATCCGAAGTTTTCATCATTACGAATCGCACGAAATAAACTTCACTTCTGCGCAAGTAGATGTCTGGAAGCCTGCGCGATCTCTGGATCCGGGCTGTCGGCCGCGGCCAGTAGATGCAATCGCGCTTCGGCTGTGCGGCCCTGACTGAGCAGCTCCATCCCCAGCACGAGATGTGCCAGCGCCGGTTCCGACCGGAGCGCCAGCACCCGCTCATATTCAGGAATCGCCTCAGCCGCATGGCCGGTGGCCGTGAGCAGGAAAGCCAGGTCCTCATGCGCCTGAGGATCGTTGGGCTCTTGTTGCGCCGCCTCGCGCAATTCAGTCATTGCACGAGGCAATTGGTTCATCATCACCAGCAGCCGGCCCAGGCGATGGTGCGCTTCCGCAAAATCTGCATGGGTCTCAATGACCTTCTCAAACTGGAACTCGGCTTCCGCATAGGCGTGCTCGTCTGCCAGCAGACTGCCAAGATTATCCCTGGCCACGGGGAAGTCCGGCTGGCAGCGCAAGGCCTCTCGGTACTCATGCTCACCGGACGTTGTGTCGCCCCGCTTGACGGCGACGACACCCAAAAGATTGTGCGTCTCCGAACGCCCAGAATTGGCCTGCAGGGAACGATCAAGTACCGTGGAAGCTTGCGCGATTTCCCCCTGGCTCAGATACGCCATGCCAAGATCGTTCAGGAGTTCGTCGTCGGTTGGATATCGCTCCAACGCCTCTTCGAGCACTTTGGTCGCCTCCGCGTCCTGGTGGAGAGCGAGGAGAGCAAGCGCCAGCTTAGCCACGGCAGGACGAAAGTTTTCACGCTTGGCTAGCGCCTGCCGGGACCAGTGAACCACCTCGGTGTTGTTGCCGGCGCGGTCGTAGGCGTCCGCCAGCACCAGGTACGGCTCCGGCGCGTTGGGCTGGTAACGCTCCAGCAGCGCTTGCAGCCGCGCAACGCTGTTGTCATCAACCTGCGCTCCGACCTGCACTTGCGCCTCGGCCATCGATATTTCTGCCTCGGGCGTGGCGGGCGCCTTCGCCGGATAGTAGAGCGCCACTTTCGTGAAACTGCGCTCGGCCGCGATGTTTTCATCAATGGGCGCTAGCAGATCGCGCTGAGGCTCGGTGCGACGGATATAGTGATCGGTCATCACCACGTGTACGGCATCATCGGTCCGGCGCTTCGGCATATGACACGTAAGACACGTGCTTGTGGACGGCAACGCAACATTGTGCCGAACGCCCTTGTGGCAGCTGAGACATACTCCTATGTAATCTGCTTGAGCCCCCTGGCCGCGAGGAATGTCGTGCGGATCGTGGCAGGTGAGGCAGGTCATTTGACTGTTGCGAAAACATGCGGACTTGCGCAGCCTGTACACTGCATGATCGATCTCGAAATTGTCTTCGTTTTCCTGGCCGGCGGGCTCGAAGTAGAGCTTGAAATCTTCCAATGGCTGGCCAGGGCGATACGAAAAGATTGGGCGATCGAAGGCGCGCTGGTCGTTTGGCTCGTGGAAGCTTGTCTGAAGATGACACTCCATACACACTTCAAGCTGCCTCTCGCGATCGAGCCGGCCAGGATTCACGATCGTCGACTGAAGAAGCTTCTCCGAAGCGTTTCCGGATCTGGCCGCCTCCACGTGGGCGCGCCCCGGCCCGTGACAGCGTTGGCAATCGATGCCGTGCGGCAACTTCTCCGGGAAAATCGACCGCTCGATTCCTGCATCGCTCTCCGGATATCCGTTGTGGCAGAACATGCACTTCCCATTGATTGCGCGGCTGAAATCCGGCTGCCCCTTCCAGTCATAGCCTGGGCTCATCGCCCAATAGCCTGAGCCCTCTGAGTACCAGCTCACCGGAAGCTCGATCAGTTGCCCATCCGGCGCACGGTGCAGGTAGCTGCGCACGTGATTGCCCGAGCCGATCACGTAGTCGATCCGGTCTTCCATGACATTGGTCTCTTTGCCGTCGAATCCAGCCTCTGACCGGCGCTGAAAGAACTCGCCGTTACGCTCGATCATCGTGTAGCGCAAACCGGTGGGCTGATGGAAGACAGTGTTGGCGTGCACGTAGTCTTCCACCACGTTGGCCGCGGTGGGAATGAAAAACGAACGGCCCATGCCGGTTTTGTGGTAGGTCTCGGCGATGTCCTGGTGACAGCTGGCGCAGACAGCGGCATCTACATAACCCGATTGGGAAGTCTGCGCCGCCAGCTGCGGAGACCCGCTCGCGCGATGATGGAACACTGCCAGCAGGGCAATGGCTGCCGCCAGCACGGCTGATGCACGGAACGCAGCGACCCATACTCTGCGAGACGGCTTTATAGACTTTGCGTGCATGGCCTGCCCCTGCATTGCCTATTTGCGATGGGATCGTACCGCAGCGCTGCAGTCAAATGCTAAAGTTCGATACTGAACCCGGCCGCGTTCGAGGCTGGGGAGTCGCCGCCGACCCAGACAGTATATTGGGTGGGCTCTATTGCCTGCTTGCCGGTGTTCTCAAGAAGCGATGTTTCGTTAGGAGAATATGGTGGAGGCGGCGGGAGTCGAACCCGCGTCCGAAATCGCTGTCAGCCGGGAGAGTCCATGCTGTGTCCGATTCGATTGAGTTCGCCGGCGGCACTTAAGAACGGACAAGATGCGACGCAAGCTAGTCCGATGATCTTATGGCTGCAACACGGACCGAGCTGCAACCACCAGCCTACTGAATGACGTCTTGCTCGCAGCCCATAGGCAAGACCGCGAAAGACGGCAGCTTAGTTAATTAAGCTGCAAGTGCCAGATTATCGTTGGCAACTTTAGTTTTGCAGGCGATTACGGGTGCCCACACCCCGACATGCCTCCCATGCCGCAATCGATCCCGTCGAAACCGTGACGCCCCCAACTTCCACCCCAACGACGAGGACCTGTCGTTGGGGACCCCGGACATTTCGCGGCTTCTCGTTCGATGATGCCCGAGTGCCGCAGGGTGCACACAGAGCCGATTGGCTCGTGCTGCATGTTCTATTTTACGCCGAATTGACCGGCGGAGCCGATAGACAGCAGATAAGGACCTGCGTCAAAAGTGGAAGGCGACGCCCGCTCCAATGCGATAGTGTTCAGGTGCCGCAGAGCCAGCGGAAGGCGCATTGGTGTTGCCCAGGTAATCGCCGGTGACACGCAGCTTCAACCAGAGAAAGATGGGCAAATCTGCGCCGGCGCCAAGGGCATAGCTGGCTGCGTTGTACGAGGTGGAGGGAAAGGTTGTAACGGTTGCGTTCTCATGAGCGAGCCCGGCGAGACCATGAGCAAAAACGCTGAAGCCGGCGGCGTGAACGGTCACGCGTGGGCCGAACATGGCCAGGGTTACCTGCTCGGAGAATCCGGACTGGCTTTGGGAATAGCGCGACACGTCGCCCTCGAGGCCAACAAAGGGCATCAACTTGACGTGCGCGGCAGCCTGCCAGCCGTTCATGCCGGAGGTATTGGGCGCATAGAGATTGGCGCCGACGCGGCTGTAGCCGAAGTAGGCGTCCGCTTTGTCCGCGGCCCGCGCCTGGGACGAGGGGATGAGCAAGAACAGAGATGCCGCGAGAAACGCGGCAAGAATGTGCAGCTTCATGATGACCCTCCTGGACAATCTATTTATTGCTTATCGAGATCGATGGATTCGTATTCATGGCGGGCTATGCCGGCGCGAATCTGCGCGGGCGTCCAGCCGGCCTTGGTTTTGTAATAAGCGTAAAAGCCCTCAGCCGCGCATACGTCGCACTCGGTGGAATGCGTGGTCTCATAGCAACTATGTAAGCTGGTGTGGCCCAGAGCACGATCGCAGCGGCAATTGCACGGAAGCTGGTAGATGACAGCGGGGATCTGAGCGGCCAACTGATAGGCGCGCACCTGCCAGTGGTAGCGGAAGTTCGGCCCCGTCAACTGGGCTCCATGAAGAATCGGCGGCAGTGCATGAATATTAAGCGGAGCTGAAGGATGGTAGGCCGGAACATCGTCAGACGGATTCGACCACTGCGCATAGCTGGCTGCGGTGAGCGCGAAGACGGCAAGGGTCCAGATCCAACGGGTTTTGAAGAAGTGCGTCATGAAGGTGCCTCGACTCCTATCTTAAGGCAAAGTTGAAATCTCCAGAATTGGGGCAGTGGATCGTGGGCCGCGAGAGTGAAGAAGTGAAGGAGTGAATAAGTGAAAGAGCGAAGGGACTAAATAGCTAAGAAGTGAGAGAGTTAAGAAGTGAAAGTGTGCATGTTGCGCGCGAGCGGAGTGCGTGTTGATTCCAAAAGAGTTATGAGTCATAAATTGGACGTAAATGCACACATGTTCTCGACATTTCCGAAATCGAATTGCTGATTCCAAAGGAGTTAGGTGGCGAAAAGTAAGCGAAATATCCCAAATTTTGGTAATTATCCCCTCAAGGCAAGTGCAAGGGAGCGCCGGATCATGGTATTGGCGCAGAAGATCAATGAGTTGATGCGTGGGCACGCGGACAGGCTGGAGGCGATAGACGCGCACGACATGGGGCGGATACTGTTTCGGTTGCCGGTGAACGAATACGAGAACGATGAGCGTTGATCTAAACGGTTTGCTATGTAGCCGTGCAGTAGCGAATCCCCAACATCGCCCCCAACAATTTGAGAAAGGAAAAGCGATGCTTTAATGTTGCGCTAAGATAGCGGCATGACTGATGACGAGAAGCGCAGACTGCGGATAGATTTAGAGATCGAAAGGGAGAAGGCCGAAGGAAATGTTAGGGCCTTACGTCAAGCCCTCAAGGGGATGAGCGATAGTTTGATGGCAACAGGGGAATGGTTATCTTCGACGGCGCGGTCCCTTGACGTATCACAGTTGAAGCAGGCGTTTTACTCCCGGACGCTGGCTATGTACATTGATGTATTCGAGAATGAGGACTTTCGAGCGGCTATGGATTACGACAAAATGATCGCGCTTCGAGAAGAGTTCATCCAAGGGCAGATGCGGCTCGACGAATTATCGGCGCGTATTAGGGAGATGAAAGCCGCTGCATGAATTTGGGTGCCTCGCGAAATCTATGAAAAAGAAACCCATCCCGCCTCCCACCCACAAAGCCTTCCACGATCTCCTCAAAAAAGCTGCGACGACCCAAGTAGCCGAGACTCCCGCGCGGAAGGGCAAACCTGAATCGTCGTCCGCTCGGCCAGCAGCGAAAACATCGGGCGCATGACTTTCCGGCGGTTATAGCGGAAGGCGTACTCGTTCAGGTAGGACTGCAAATAAGGCAAGCCGACCTGATAGTAGACGCCTTTGATTCCCCGCTTTACGAGACTCCAGAACCCATCGATGGTATTGGTATGGGCATAGCCGTCCACGTAGCCGTGCGAGTGGTTGACGGTGAGGTGGGTATATTTGCGGTCTTGGGAGACGGTATTGTAGGACGGGTTTCGGTCGGTAATGACGGTTGAGTCCTTGCGGACGAGATGCCGGACGCTGGGCGCCAGGGCGAGAGCGGAGGAGTTGGGGACAATCTCGGTAACGACTCGACCGCCGCGCTCGACCATACCGAGGACGATGGTTTTGGCTTTGCCGCGGAGGTGGAGGGGTTTATTCAAGTCGGAGCCACCGAACTCGGCTTCATCGGCTTCCACTTGGCCTTCGAGGGTGATTTTCTCAGCCATGAGCTGCCGGACCTGTTTCATCATGCGCCACGCGGTTTTGTAGGTGACGCCGGTTTCGCGTTGGATCTGTTTGGCCGAGACACCGACGCGGGTAGACGCCATGAGCCGGATGACATAGAACCACGTCCGGAGGCTGGTAGTGGACTTATGGAAGATAGTGCCTGCGAGGGGGTAGAGGTGGTTGCCGCAGGCGGGGCAGGCGTAGGAGGTGCGGCCGGAGACGCGGTAGTGTTTCCGCTCCACCTGGCAGTTGACGCAGAGGGCGATTCCGGCAGAAAACCGCCGCTCGAAGACGTACTGGAGGCAGGAGTCCTCGGTGGGAAACTCCCGCTCGAACATCTTCGCGGTGTACTTCTGCTCAGGCTTGACGGTCTGGTAGCGGTTCACAAGCCCTCCTTGCGGGGAGCCGCAATTTCCAGAGTGAACCGAAATTGCGTAGTGACAGACTGCGAGGCAAGAGATTGCTTGAACCGATGGAAAGCCTCATAGAAAGCATGAAGCCTTTCCGCCTTTGATGGAGGCCGAGTAGAAGGAGCAGGGAGTTGCGACCACTCCGCATCACAGTTCGGACAATTTAGAGGCAGTTTCAAACGGTCTCCGTTTATTGGCAGGCTGAGAGAGGCGTTGCACCGCTCACAAACCACCACCATTGCCAGAACGTCACTCAATTCGATGTACTGCTTGGTTATCGTCATCCCCATACCTTATTTCCTCCCACTTGCTATCATGGGATAATTACCCAAATTTTTTATTTAATTAAGGTAATTATCCCCTCACGTCAAGTAGGCGATATGATGGGGAATGGCGCGCCCACGGACTAAGCCACGATTAAAGGCAGAAGACCGCTTGATCTTAGTTCGGGCTAAGGTTGAGCGGGCCAAAGAGAACCTCCGTGACATGCAGCGTCTCTTTGCTCTCGACGGTCATATTCCGGGCATCAACATGCACGTGACATCCAGAAAGCGCCCACCAGGGCAATTCCTTATTTACCACATTCGTCTCTCGGTTCTTGCATCGGCTGGAGACGTTGTCGTGAACCTGCGAGGGGCATTGGACCATCTCGCTTACCAACTTACGAAAGTACATCGTCCCCGTATTACGATCAAAGAAGAGAGGGATATCTCTTTTCCTATTTGCAAGGATTTGGCCGGTTACGAAAAGGCCCGGAAGGCTGTAATAAAGCTGGTCGGCCCTGATGCTATAAAACTGATCGACGCGCTGAAGCCGTACAAGGGTGGGAACGAAGCCCTTTTTAGGTTGAATGAGCTTAACAACATCAACAAACATAAGTTGCTTCCCACCGTTGAGAGAATCGTTCTCTGCCATGATCCTTGGATTGGAAAGCGTTTTATGTATAAATTCGGCCGCCCACAATTCAGTGGGATTTTCGCTCGTCCTAAAGTGAAGGACTATATTTTGCCGGGAGGAAAGGAAACGATCTCCGAATTGAGGGCTGGACGCCGAGAAGCGTTGCTCCCAACATTGCATTATCTCGTTGAGGTTGTGGACCGCATTATTAATGAGTTCTTGCCGGTCTTGGAGTGACACATCCGCCTTTCCGGCGGATCGTGATACACTCCGCCTAAGCGGAGGTTTTTAGCGATATGAGCGGGAACTCAGACGCGAAACCGAACGCGACCCATCAGGTATTACAGCCATCGAAAGAGACTCAAGCCAAGATGCGCCCTGTTAGTGCAACGGCTTTCCATGGTCTCTTGAGGCGAGCGGCTACTCAGCCTGTTTCGCCACTTCACCCAAAAGCGAAGTGAACATCGGCTGAAAGCCATTTCTCCGATTGTACCTAAAGCTGTATTCGTCTAGGAACTCGTTGAAATTCGCCTGATTGCGGCGGCTTTCCTGGCCATTTTCGTTTCTTTCCGTTCGAAATCTGTTTGAAGTGCGGTTCTGGCCGGTGTTTATAGGGGGTTTGCGAGCCTCAGGGAATCATCCCCAAGGCTCGCAACCGTTGCTCAGGCACATTTCTCCCGGAGCATTTCCGGTGGCTGAGCCATCAGTCGCGGCAGCCGGATTAGGTTGTGCGCCGCGCAACTGAAGACGAACAGCCAGTCCACTTTCTCCAGGCCTCGCAACTTGACCTGGCGCAGCGGACCGGTTTGCTTCAGCCATCCGAATCCCTTTTCGATCAGCCATCGACGACTCAGGCTGATGACATAGCCGGGCTGGCGCGTGGTTCTGCGGTCCAGGTTGCTGGTACGGCCTTTGTCGTTCCTGGTAACGTGCGGCGTCACGTTTAACTCCCGCACCGTGCTAACGAAATCCTTCGTGTCGTAAGCCTTGTCGGCGCCCACTGTGATGCGGCGTGAGCGGCCCTCTTGCTTTTCGGCAAGCATCAACAGTGCTGCATCGCGCTCGGCATAACCGTCGGCGTGCGTCACCATCGCCGCGGCGATCAGACCGTTGCGGTTTTCCACCAGCGCATGACCCAGATAACTCAACTTCGATTCCTTGCCGTAACTCTTCTTGTACAGCCGCGCATCGGCATCGGTGGTCGATTCATGCGTTTTGTTCGATCGCTTCTGGCCATGAAAATTCGCTCCGTCGCCGTCATCAGAGCCGTCCTTCGAGCGAAAGCTCTTCTGCGAGGCCCACGCCTGAATCAGCGTGCCATCTACCGTGAAGTGTTCGTCGCTCATAAAGCGCCTGGCATGCTTGTTCACTTCGGCAAAGAACTGCTGCGCCACATCGGAAGTCAGCAACCGGTCGCGGTTCTTGGAAAACACCGCATGGTTCCATACCGCGTCGTCCATGCCAAGGCCCACAAACCAGCGGAACAACAGGTTGTAGTCGATCTGCTCAACCAGCAGCCGCTCAGAACGCACTGAGTAGAACACCTGCAACAAAAGCGCACGAAGAATGTACTCCGGTGCAATCGATGGACGGCCGGAGTCGGCATACAACGCATCGAACTCCGGGCTCAACGTCCGCAACACAGCATCCGTCAACTTGCGAACTGCCCGCAATGGATGATCCTGAGGCACACGCTGCTCCAACGATATATAGCTGAACATCCCGTCCTGATCCCGCTCGTCTCCACGCATGTCTGTTAGACGAATGGCAGCCAACCTCCGACGCAAAAACGGGTATCTATTTCAACAAGTTCCTAGGTACGTCTGCAAATACTTTTTGCTGACTGAGTGATAGACCCCGCCGATTCCCCTCTTCACAAGACTCCAGAATCCTTCGATTGTGTTCGTGTGGGTTGTGCCCACAACGTAGACTCCCTGCGAGTGATTGATGCGCTTGTGCTCGTAGCTGTTCACATGATCCAAGCCCCTGTATCCCCGCCAGTCGTCCGTGTAAATCGTAGTCTCAGGCAAGATGTATTCCTTGGCAATGCCGTGCAGCGTTTTCTTCGTGGCGTCCGTGGCGACTACGGCTATAACGCTCCCACCGCGCTGCATTGCGCCCACTACACAAGTCTTGTGATCGCCACCGCGCCCACGTTTACTCCCCTTGCGC
The DNA here is from genome assembly GCA_963789425.1 of uncultured Acidobacteriaceae bacterium. Lineage (GTDB taxonomy): Bacteria > Acidobacteriota > Terriglobia > Terriglobales > Acidobacteriaceae > Telmatobacter. Next base: position 417,478 of record CAWBKM010000005.1, read on the forward strand.
TTCTTCCCGCCTACATAGGTTTCGTCCATCTCCACCGCTTCGCCCTCCAAGCTGACATCTTCCGACATCAGGGTGCGAATCTGTTTGAACATGCGCCATGCGGTTTTGTAGGTGACGCCCGTCTCGCGCTGAATCTGTTTTGCTGAGATTCCGCAGCGCGTTGCCGACATCAGGTACATGGCATAGAACCACGTCCGCAGCGAAGTGCTGGACTTTTCGAAGATCGACCCAGCCATCGGCGACACCATGCTGCCGCAGTAGTCACAGGCATAAGCTGGACGGCCTGTGACGCGATGATGCTTGCGATCCTTGCCGCACTTCTCGCATGGAATCAACCCAGACGGCCAACGCTCCGCTTTGAGCCAGTTTAGGCATGAATCATTGTCGGGGAACTGAGCGTTAAACTGTTGAATCGTATAGCGTAAGTGCTTCGGTATGGTCTGCGTCGGCTTCATAATATAGAGAGTATGCCATATCTTCTACTTGATGTCAAGGGATAATTACCTTAATTAATTTCCGCCCCTTTTTTCTGGAGATTGCCGCGCTCGGCTGCGACACCTGGACTCGCCCGAAGAAACAATGGTCATTGGTCAAACCGACGACACGATCGGAAAGGATTCGTGCCGAAGGAGCGATTCTGATCTTGCATTCGATCATGGAACCATTGTGCGCCAAGGGCACGTAATGATCGGCAAACTTGAAGAAAAAGTGAAGGAGTGAATAAGTGAAAGAGAATCAGTGAATTAGTTGCTTAATCGACCGCGAGCTTTGAGTGCAAGGGCTTGACATAAGGGCAAGAAGCCAGGGAACAAAGGTGCGGGAAGGCAGGGAGCGAGGGGGCGGGATTGGCGGGCAAAAAAAGACGGCACGAACGGTCTAGCTGTTCGTGCCGGGAGGCCAGTGACGCAAACTACTCCCGGCTGGGAGGGGATTTAACCACCTCACAACCGGAATAAATACACGATAGCATAGATCGGCATAAATGCAAATACAAAAATCAAAATTTATTTCTGGTTCATTCGGCAAACCTTAATTGCAAATGAGCATCTAATTGCGCCTCGAAACGGTGGATATCGGGGGTGAAACCGGTGGGCGAACGGTTGAGTTAGTGCGGTGCGGTGGACGTCTTCATTGGATAGAACATCTTTAGAATTATGCGCTTAAACGGATGAAAACTAGCTTAGCGGACGGTTTAAGCGACAAATCGATCGGAGCGCTCTTCCCTGCCCCGGCCACCTTGGAACCGGGTCGGCGCGGCTATCCGAGCTGCGGGAGGGGCTGTACAGGTATCGCAAGGTGGGAAAAATGACAGAGAATCCAGAATTACGGAGCGAAAACAGACCGGCTGAAATTGGGTAGTATCTTAAACGTGCGTTGGAGCAATTAGGCCGCCGCTTTCTTGCCCCGTGAGAGCAAGGCAATCCCCCCAATGAGCGATCCTGCTGCCACAATACCAATGACCCCATCGAAGTGTTCTTTTTGTTCGGCCTTCTCTTCTTCCATTGTCGCGTTCTTAAAGACAGCATCACAGCACTCGATAGCTGCCGTCATCTGCTGGACTTCGAATTGCCTCTCCTGCTCATTTTGTGCATAGTCCACGCCTGCCCAAATGCCCACGACAGCCGCAAGGATCAGAGCGAGCACGCCAGCAAGTTTCATATTGCAAGGATTATACTGGGGAAAATTCGGCCAAACGCAAAAACGCCCGGCGGGAACCGGGCATTTTGCGAAACCATTTCGGAGCGCAATCCAATGGTATCAGTTGGAATGTGTGCCCATGTGAGAGGACTGTTTGGGATGGGGAGGACCGCCCCCCGTCTGTGATCCAATGACACTACATATACTCTTGCCCACCGCCGAACCGCATGGCCTCGTTTGGGTGACGGATTCTCTTTTCAGTCTGGGATTCGATGCGACGGCGTGCATCGAAAAAGTCAGTCATTTAGCTAGTCTGAATGCCGCGTGTAGCGCGTGGGGAATTGGGGCGCTTGTCCTGCGAGAAGAACTCGTTAAATGGCTTAGGCATCGGCCTCCGAGCGCCTCTGATCCAGACTCAGTATTGCTCTTTTTAAGGGAATTTTCCCAAAATGTCATACAACGGCAGATGGTCAAGTTATCAGACGTGCCGCGCGAGAATCCCGGCGTAATCCTGGCTACTTTTTCGGATGCGAGGCCGAGGTTGTATTGCTGCAAAATTTCGATGTCTCCTACTCCGTTTCAGGCGGAGTCATTAGTATGCATCGGAGATGAGGAAAGTCCTGCTCGTGTCTTTGTGGAACACTACTACGAGGCTTCTGAGAAAAACACGGAAAAGGTTCTGTTTCTTGGCATCCATGCTATGAGAATTGCGCACATTCACAAGGCTGCATTCATCGGAGAGCCGAGAGCATGGATCTATCGGGACAATTCATTTGAGCGGTTGCCCGCGAGAGAGTTGGCGAACTTCATCGAAGCCTCGAAGCATTTAGATCTGGCGATTGCCAGCTATCCGATCAATTCGCCAATCGTCCATACATGATCTGTGATCCCGGCTTCCATCGCAGGGGTGATTCTCAGAGTCTTGTGGACCCGGCAGAAGTTGTAGTGTGCAAACCACAGTGAATACGCTGCTTCTAAATTTTTCCATTTCTTACTGAAAGCATTGGTCAGCCGCGTCATGCGGCGCATTCCCATGCGAATACTTAAATTCTGCCACTCGATATGACTGGTGGAGATTCGGTCTTGCTGAGGGTGCCCCATTCGCCTGACTCGGACCGCCTCCACAACTTCGCCTGGGCTGGAGCGCTGCTCGCCGTCTCGACAGCTTCACATAGCTGAAATCTCGCATCTATTACCTTTGGGTGCCGATTAGCGGAGCATGGGGCCCCGGTCACCCATCTCGTGGGATATAAATGATCCCTAAATCGGTTCCGTCGTCCCGAATCAAGGAGGGTCCCCCATGACGGACGCAGCAGGCGGAAAAGACAGGCCCGGGGCGGGTCCGCATTGTGAGGAGCTGTTCGCAGACGGTGTGCCCCTCAACTGCTATCTAAATTACAATCCACAGTCCGAGCGGGTGGAAATTGTCAGGATGATGCCACACGGCGTTCAAGATGAGCTGGTGCACGACTTCCCCGACGAAGATGCAGCCCGGGATTGGATCAGGCATGAGGTTCGTGCCAACAGACTGCCGTAGGGGCGGGTTTCTTGTGTCGCGGTTTCCAAGACGCTCGCAATAATCCTCGTCAGGACTCCAGATCGTCTTCAACGTAGAAGGGGAGAGTTGTCATCACCTTCGAGGCTGTGCCCTGGTCTCCCGGCTTCCGCATCCAGCGAAACGTCAAGACACCGTTCTCTGTCGCCACGGAAAAGATGTCGGTGAACGTGCGGAAAATCTCGCCGTCATATTTGTAAAGGGTGATGCTCTTCATCGTTTGACCTCTGGGCTGGATTATAGCCAGACGGTTCCGAAGCGTCCTGCATGGCCGGTAGGTGCTACGGAGCCAAGCTCTGTGCCTGCGCGGCGAGGTCGAAGTCTTTTTCGGTGAGGCCACCAGCAGAGTGGGTGACGAGCGCGAGGCGGACGCGGTTGTAGCGAATGTCGATGTCGGGGTGGTGGCTGGCCTGTTCGGCGAGCTTGCCGACCTTGTTGACGAAGGCGAGGGCTGCAACGAAGTCCTTGAACTCGAATGTGCGAACGAGCTCGCCGGATTCGATTTGCCAGCCGGGTAGCTGGGTGAGGCGGGATTGAGCGGCTTCAGGGGAAAGGGTGGGCATGGAGTTCGACCTCAGGATGGTGGACGGTGAACGGTGGACAGTGGTCAGTGATCAGACTCCGGGCCTAAAGGCCGGGATTATTCTTAGCTGCTGGTTAAGGGGCCTGAAGGCCCCTGCTCCCTCCGTAGTTTCAATCGCGCGAAGCGCTCGGAACTTGAAAGTCGACGCCGGCGGCGGTATTGGTGTGCTGAGTCGCGGCCAGGTCGATCTGATCGAGCGGAATCTGTTCGTAGTGCTGGGAGTCAAGATCGGTGAGGACTCTTGAGGTCATGAGATAATTCCCCACCTTGATAGGGGCGCGACCGTCCTTGAAGATCACGGTGAGAGGCTGGTCTGATACGGCCGGCGCCGCGACGGATTGCTCGGCTGGCGCGGCATAGCCTTCGCCTTGATACGGAGGACGCTGGTCTGGATACGGTGGCGGGTAAAGCAGAGCCGGGCCATTCTGATCGGATGCGTAGCTGTCGGGGGCTTGGTCTGGCGCGTAGCTGCCGGGCTGAGAGGTATCGGACGTGGTGTCCTCGGAATCGTCCCAGTCGTAGAGACCGAGATTATAGGCATTGGGATCGTATAGGTAGGGATAGCCGCCCCAATAGGGATAGGTGTTGACGACCCAGTTTTGGAACTGACGCCTGCGCGCGTCGAATCGATCGCGATCCGGATTCCGGCCTCGGTCGCGATCAAAGCCGCGAGAGAGGGCGACAGCGCGCGGATTGTAAGACGGCCGGGCAGCCGCAAATCGATTTCCGTAGTAGGGAGATCTCAGGCTCGAATGGCTTCTCAGGCCCGAGTAGGTCTGGGGGCCGACGGCTCGAAAACCCACGCCGGGGAATGAGCCGTAGCGAGCCGCAGGCGCAGGACGCGCGAAGCCGGGCGATTGTGAGAAGGAAGGGCGCGAGAATGCGGGACGCGAGGAAAAGCCAACGGCCCCTGAGAATCCGCGACCGCCGAAGGAGCCAGCGTGAGCGCCGCCACGTTGAGCAAAGGCGGGTATGGCAAGCGCGAGAAAAACGATCGCGGCCCGGAACTTCATGGTCGTATTCTACGCCTGATCGGAATTCAGTTGTCAGTGGTCAGTTTTCAAGCAAGACGGAGGTCAGTGCTATCCCAGGTCCCTCCGCCACGGCGGACGAGGGACCTGGGGCACCCAACTTTTGTGCTGGGTGAAGGATGGGGCACCCAATTTTTGTGCTGGGTGAAGGTCGGGAAAAGCAACTGCAGGTCCCCATTCGACTCCAATCGCTCCCGCGATCTCCGCTCAGGGCAGGCTTTCGACTCGTCGCCGCGGCGACTCGCTCAGGATGACAGCGCATAGGTAAGGATGGAGGTTCGTGGTATCCCAGGTCCCTCCGCCGCGGCGGACGAGGGACCTGGGGCACCCAATTTTTGTGCTGGGTGAAGGATGGTGCACTCAATTTTTGTGCTGGGTGAAGGTCGGGAAAAGCAACTGCAGGTCCCCATTCGACTCCAATCGCTCCCGCGATCTCCGTTCAGGGCAGGCTTTCGACTCGTCGCCGCGGCGACTCGCTCAGGATGACAGCGCATAGGTAAGGATGGAGGTTCGTGGTATCCCAGGTCCCTCCGCCGCGGCGGACGAGGGACCTGGGGCACCCAATTTTTGTGCTGGGTGAAGGATGGTGCACTCAATTTTTGTGCTGGGTGAAGGTCGGGAAAAGCAACTGCAGGTCCCCATTCGACTCCAATCGCTCCCGCGATCTCCGTTCAGGGCAGGCTTTCGACTCGTCGCCGCGGCGACTCGCTCAGGATGACAATGCTGTGCTTGAGTTACGAGGCGGCCTGGGTGCGGGCCATTTCGAAGGTGGAGAAGCGCATGTGCTGGCCGCTGATTTCGGAGCGAAGCTCCTGCCAGAGCTCATTGGGGATCTTTAAAAAGATTTCGACCACGGCGGGATCGAACTGCGTTCCCGAGCAGCGGAGGATTTCTTCGCGGGCGGAGTCGAAACCGCGCGCCTTGCGGTAGGGGCGGTCGCTGGTGATGGCGTCGAGCGTGTCGGCCACGGCAAAGATGCGCGCGCCGATGGGGATCTCGCGGCCGGCGAGGCGATTGGGGTAGCCGTTGCCGTCGTAGTGCTCCTGGTGGCAGAAGACGATCTCGGCCGCGCCGGCGAGGAACGGAATTTTGCGCAGCATGTTGTAGCCGCGGGCGCAGTGCTCGCGCATAAGCGCCTGTTCTTCCTCAGTCAATTTGCCGGGCTTGCGCAGGATCTCGTCAGGGATGGCCATCTTGCCGATGTCGTGCAGGAAGGCGCCGCGCGCGATGATCTTGATTTCCTCGGGAGGAATGCTCATGGCGCGAGCGAGCGCGATGGCGTAGGCGGTGACGCGCTTGGAGTGGCCTTCCGTTTCAGAGTCCTTCAAGTCGAGCGCATCGCCTAGGGCCTCAAGCGTGACGTCGTAGGAGTGCTCGAGATCTTCCATTGCGTGGCGCAGCATCTCGGTGCGGGCGCGAACCATTTCTTCGAGGCTCTGGTGGTAGTTCTGGGTTTCTTCGAGCGCCTGACGATGATTGAGGGCGCGCTCGACGGTGTTGAGCAACTGGTCGCGCTCAAAAGGCTTTAGCAGGTAGTCATATGCGCCGCGGCGCATGGAGTCGATAGCCACGCTGATGTCGTGAACGGCGGTGACCATGACTACGGGAAGATTGGGCTGGAGGGCGTGAATACGCTCGAGCAGGGCGATGCCGCTGACGTCGTTCATGACGATGTCAGTGAGCACCAGGTTGAAGGTGTTCATCTCGAGAACTTCAAGAGCGTCGCGGCCGTCACAGGCCTGTTCAACGGTGTAGCCCTGGCGCTCGAGGGCTGCAGCGATCATGGTGCGGACGGAAGATTCGTCGTCGACAACGAGAACACGCGCCGGCTTACGCGCACGTGTGTCGCCTTCGTTTCGCGGGCTCCTCGCTGTGCCCATCGCTTTTACGTCTGCCAAAGATAACGCCAAACGGCAGCCTCCGTTTTATTATGCCCGCGCGACCCGTGAAGCCTGATGAATCTTTTGGTATCCACGCGGCACGCTTGTTCCGAACCTTCGTGCGCAACTACAACTTTCAAACTGCGAGCCGTGGTTCCATCCGTGCCGTCGCGCGGCGCGCTCGTCCTGGGTTCCGTACACTTGCGCAGCTTGCTGAAACGCTCCGATGGCCTCGAACTCGATACGCCGGCATCGTCACAAGCTTTTGACGCTGGCGAATGTTGAAAGTTCCACAAAACTAACGAGATATCGCCTAAGCTTGCCGACCGCCGCATTACGGACAGAATGGACGGGGGCAAGTCTTTTCGTGAGAGTATCATCCGGGTTACCTCGCCTCAATCACCCGAACGTGGCACCGTATAGCGACGAACCTGTAGCGCCAATGGCCTTGGCGGGGAATGTGTGGGAACCGGGTCCGATGGGCCATCTTTCCGCCTTACGATGACTTGGGAGCGCGCTTGGCGCGGCGTTCGCCGGCCCAGCCCTCGATGGTAACCTGACGGCTGCGACTGACGGCCAAGGCGTCGGCGGGGACGTCTTTGGTGATGCAGGAGCCGGCGCCGATGTAGGCTCCGTCGCCGATCTCGATCGGCGCAACGAGCGTACTGTCGCTGCCCACGAATGCGCCTTTGCCGATGCGCGTGACGTGCTTGTTGATTCCGTCGTAGTTGCAGGTGATGGTTCCGGCGCCGATGTTGGCGGCTTCGCATATTTCGGCGTCGCCGAGGTAGGTGAGGTGGTTGGCCTTGGCGCCTTTGCCGAGACGGGTTTTTTTCAGCTCGACGAAGTTGCCGACGTGGGCGTTTTCGCCAACTTCGTTGCCGGGGCGCATGTGGGTGAACGGGCCGATGCGCGCGCCGTCGGCGATGGTGGAATCTTCAAGGACGCAGCTCTGAAGGATCTGAACGCGATCGCCCAGCGTGCAGTTTTCAATGACGGAGAAGGAACGGACGCGGCAGCCTGCGCCGACACGCGTGCGGCCGAGCAACTGCGCGAACGGCTCGATGACGGTACCGGGCGCGACTTCCACCTCGGGATCGATGACGCAAGTGTCGGGGCGGTCGATGATGACGCCGGCTGCGGCGAGGCGCGCGACCGCGGCCTGCTGCGCGGTGAGTTGCGAGGAGGGGCCGGGAGAGTTTGGTTTAGTTGCCGGTTGTTTTGATGTTGTCTTCATTTCACTTTCTCCTGGGTTGTTACCTTCTCCTGAATTTGCCGGCGGGCGGAGCCGAGACCCGATGGGAATCGCCCGCGAAGGGGTTGCGTGCAATGAATCATTGTGGCGCACCTGTCGGTGACGGCGGGCCGGTCGGTTGCGGAATTGCGATGTCGATCGGGATTGGCGCGCCAAGGCCAAGGGCATCGAGGGGCGGTTTGATTTCCGGACCATTTCCGACCACGAGCACGGCGAGCTTATCGGGATGAATGTACTTTTTGGCTACGGCGGCGAGATCCGCAAGAGAAACTTTTTCGAGGGCCGCGCGGTAGGTCTCGAGATAATCGGCGGGATAGCCGTAGAATTCGAGTTCCTCGCTCTCGTCAAGGATTTTGTCTTTGGTGTCGTAGCGGAAGAGGAACGAGTTAAGGATGTCGTCCTTGGCACGGTTGAGCTCGTCCTGGGTGAAGGGCAGGGTGTTGAGGGCAGCGATTTCAGCAAGAGCGAGTTTGGTGGCGTCCACGGTTTTTTCACTCCTGGTGAGGACGTTCACCTGAAATGTTCCGGGATGGTCGTAGGTGAGGCCGAAGCCGCCGCCGACATCGTAGGCCAGGGCTTGCTGGGTGCGGATTTTCACGAAGAGGCGGCTGCCGAATCCACCGCCGAGAATCTCATTGATGACCGCAATTGCCGCCGCGTCGGGATTGCGGCGATCGATGCCAATGCCCACAATCTGCACGTTGGATTGGTTTACATCTTGTTTGTCGATGAAGTACACGCCGGGCTTTGGCCCGGGGAATTCATCGTGGCGGGGTGGCGCGGGCGTGACCGTGGGAAGGCCTTCAAACGCCGCGCGCACCTTGGCCTCCATGGCCGCAGGATCGAAGTCGCCGTAGATGCCGACGATCAGTTTTCCATTGAGCGTGCGCTGGTGCCAGGCGTCAAGATCTGCGACGGTGACGGCGGCGATTGTGGCTAGCTCAGGCTGGCGAGTGTAGGGGCTGTTCGCGCCGTAGACCAGTTTGGCGGACTCACGGCCGGCAATCGCGTCCTCATCGTCGTTGCGGCGGACGATTGCGGTGGCTTCCTGTTGCTCTGCCAGCTCAAGCTTTTCCGCGCTGAATTTTGGATGGAAGAAGAGGTCCATGGCCAGCGAAAAGACCTGGTCGGAGTCGCCTTTCAGCGAGTCCCAGGAGACTGCGGTGGAGTCGTCGTCGCCGTTGGTTTCAATGTGCGCGGCTTTCGCTTCAAGCAGGTCGTCCATGGCGTCGCCGTTGATGCTCGCGGAGCCGCTGGTGCGCCATGCCTGGCTGTAGAGTCCGACCAATCCGACTTTGGCGGGATCTTCATCGCGTGATCCACCAGGAACGAGCACCGAACCGTAAATAAACGGCAGCTCGTGATCTTCCTGCAGAAAGATGACGATGCCGTTCTTCAACTCGATGTGCTTGGGCTGTTGCGGATGAAAGGGGTGAAGCGGAGGAATGGGAATTTGCTCCCAGGGTTTGGATTGCTGCGCGGGGGAAAGGACGCCTGAAATCGCGAACGACAATGCAAAAGCAACCATGCGCAGCGCGAACATTTGTGCTTGCCCAGGTCTCAAAATCGAGACCTGGGGCACCCACACCCATTCTATCAATTTATTGAAATGGCTCACTGTGCGGCTCCGCCCGATTTGCCGGTTGCAAGCGACGGCTCGGTGTCGATCTCCGCGCTGGTTCGGTTGGAGGCTACAAAGATCTTATTTGCGACGCGGCGAATGTCGGCTTTCGTGACTTTGTCGATCTCGTTCAGCTGCAGGAATAACTGGCGCCAGTCTCCATAGCGCGTTTGATACTCGGCGAGAGAATCGGCAAGGCCCTGGTTGTCGGCGAGGCCGCGCAGAAGGTCGGCGCGAGCGCGGGTCTTGTACATCTGAAGCTCAGCATCGGTCACGTCGGCGGCTTTGAGCTTGTCGATCTCCTTGTGAATCGCATCGCGCATCTCGGCGGGCGTGTGGCCTGGCAGCGGTTCAGCGTAGAAGGCAAAGAGGCTGGGATACTTTTCGCCGGGGAACGGACTGAAGCCTTGAGCTTCAGCGGCAATCTGCTGCTGCTCCACGAGGCTGCGATAGAGGCGCGATACGCGGCCGTTGGAAAAGATGTCGCTGATGGCGTCGTAAACAGCGTCATCAGGGTCGTGGTAGCTGGGACGGTGGTAACCCTCCATATAGACCGGCTGGGTTTGATCGTGAATGATGACGGATTTCTCGGCAAACTGCGAAGGCTCGACGGTGGTCATGTCCTCGGGCTTGGGGCCGGCGGGAACGCGACTGAAGTATTTCTCCAGCATCGGCAGATCGGTTTTGGGATCGACGTCGCCGACGATGGAGATGACAATATTGCCGCCGACGTAGAACTTGCTGTGGAAGGCCATGGCCTCAGTGGCCGTAATCTGGTTAACCTCACTGGGCCAGCCGATGTCGCTACGGCCGTAGTTATGCGCGACGTAGGCCGTGGCCAGAAGCTGCTCCTCAAGACGCCCGATAGGATCTGAATCGACGCGCATGCGGCGCTCTTCCATCACCACGTCGCGCTCCTTGTAGAACTCGCGCGGGACAACGTCGGCCAGGCGGCTGGATTCCATCCACGCCCACAGCTCAAGCCGGTTTTCCGGCATCGACCAGAAATACTGCGTGTCGTCGAGGCCGGTCCCCGCATTCAAATTGTTGGCGCCGTTGGCTTCAGCAACCTCAGTGAACTGATTGGGTATGACGTATTTCTCCGCTTCGGCCTGAGCTTCAAGAAATGCCTGATGCAGCACGACAAGCTTTTTTTCGTCGCGCCCGACTTGCTTCAAGTACTCGGCTTCATACGCGTCATTGGCCGCTTCGACCTTTGCGAGAGCGATTTTTTCAGCGGAGTAGTCAGTGGTACCGATCTGGCTTGTGCCCTTGAAGGCGAGATGCTCGAACATGTGGGCCAGGCCGCTTTCGCCCGACGGGTCGTTCACATCGCCGGCATCAACGAATGTGGTGTAGCTGAAGACCGGCGCGTCATGACGCTCGCAAATGACAAGTGTGAGCCCGTTGGGAAGCACTTTAACGGTGATCCGTTTTTCAAAGCTTTGCAAATCCTGAGCCGAGGCGGCGGCACCTGCCAGCAGAAGGGCAAGAAGCCACAAACCGGTTGAAATGCCCGGAACTGACCTGTGCCGCATCCAACCTCCTCGAACCAGGACACTGAATTGAAGTTTGTTCGCTCTATTCCAAGCTATTGCCCGGAGCCTGAGCCGTCAAACACGAAGGCATCGAGAAGAATAAGCTTCGTGGCAGATGGAAAAACGGCCAAGGGTATAATCGGACGCATGGCGGCGAGCGCGGAAATCGGGGAGCAATCGAACCAGGGAACAGGGGAGCGAATGAGCGCGACGAGCGGCGCGGATCCCGGTGCGGCGGTTGCGGCGGAAAAGCTCCGCGCGCTCGAAGCACGGATCAGTGAATTGGGAAGCCTGATGGTGGCCTATTCAGGTGGAGTAGATTCGGCGTTCCTGGCTGCAACGGCGCATCGCGTGCTGGGCGAACGGATGGTGGCAGTGCTGGCCGACTCGCCCTCGCTTGCACGGCGCGACATGGAACAGGCCTGCGCATTTGCGCGCTCGCTGGGAATGCCGTTGCAGGTGGTTGCCACCGACGAGCTGGATCGCGAGGAGTACGCGCGCAACGATGCGAACCGCTGCTTCCACTGCAAGGACGAGTTGTTTCGCGTGATGGAGGAGCTGGGAGCGAAGCTCGGATTCAAGAAGATTGCCTACGGGATGAATGCCGACGACACGCGGGATTTTCGCCCCGGCCAGCGTGCTGCCGAGAACCATGCAGTACTGGCTCCGCTGGCTGAGGCAGGGCTGACGAAACTCGAAGTGCGGGAACTGGCCAAGGCGGCCGGCTACCCATTGTGGGACAGGCCAGCTGCGCCATGCCTGAGTTCGCGGGTGGAGTACGGCCGCACGGTGACACGCGAAGTGCTGGAGCAGGTGGAACGCGGCGAGGCAAGCTTGCGAGAGTTGGGCTTCAGAGAGATGCGCGTGCGCCATCACGGTGAGCTGGCGCGCGTGGAGATTGCGCGCAATGAACTGCCGCGCGCGCTGACGATGGAGATGATGGACGCAATCACGGCTGCACTGAAACATGCAGGATTCAAGTACGTCACGCTCGATTGCCAGGGATTCCGCTCGGGAGCAATGAATGCGGTTCTGCCTGTCGAAGTGCTGGCGCGGCGGGGCGCGTAGCTTTTCCCTTACCGGCGGCGCGCGGAGAGAAGCTTCCCTCAGGGGCTAAAGTCCCATTCATTTTTTGCTACATTTCGGCACGACTAAAGTCATGCCCTGATACAAGACTTCTATACATTTGAGTTTTTCGCGGCCTGCAAAGTCGTGCCCTCTCAAAAAGTAACCAAACTGAGCCACTGCCCAATTCCCTTCTCGGGTCTGAATCAATTCAGCCCGACACAATTCAGCCCAAAACAATTTAGAATCACAGGGCGATGAAAATCGGCTATCTGGAGTGCTTTTCCGGGATCAGCGGAGACATGTTGCTGGGCGCGCTGGTGGATGCAGGCGTGCCTTTCGACTTGCTCGCCGAGATGACGGTGGCGTTGAACGTCGGCGCGCATCTGGAGATGCGCAAGGTGAGCCGCGGCGGGCTGGCGGCGGTAAAAGTGGACGTGGTAACAGAAGAGCAGGGACCGAGCCACCCCATCGAGCAAGAACCGCTCGATGGGGGCCCCGGCAGGGACCAAGGGACCAAGGGAACCCGGGTCGAACCCAAAGATGGACATGATGGCCACGCACACGAGTCGCACGAACACCACGATGATGAACAACACACGCATGAGGCGAAGCAAGCGGACCATGGCCACGAGCACGCCGCGCATCGATCTCTGACGACAATTCTTGGCATCATTCATGCCGCGCCGCTCAAGGACACGGTGAAGCAGCGCGCGGCAGGTGCGTTCCAGTTGCTCGGCGATGCGGAGGCGGCGATCCACTCCATCCCCATCGAGAAGGTGCACTTCCACGAAGTGGGCGCGGTCGACACGATCGTGGACATTGTGTGCGCGGCGGCGGGATGCGAAGCACTTGGCGTGGGCCGCTGGATGGCTTCGCCGCTCAACGTGGGAAGCGGGACGGTGAAGTGCGCGCACGGAACATTGCCTGTACCCGCGCCGGCAACATTGGCACTGCTGGGCGACGCGCCTGTATACTCGGCGGGCGCTCCAATGGAGAGAGTGACGCCGACCGGCGCTGCTTTGCTGCGCATGCTGGATGTGACCTACGGGACGCTGCCCGCGATGAGTGTGAAGGCGAGCGGATACGGAGCGGGAGGCCGTGACACGCCAGGCGAACCAAATCTGTTGAGGATTCTGGTGGGCGAGGCGCAGGAGACAGCAGAGGGCTACGACGCAATTGCGGTAATTGAGACAGTTATTGACGACGCAACCCCGCAGCTACTGGCTTATGTGAGCGAGCTGTTGCTGGAGGCGGGCGCGTGGGACGTTTACAGAGCGCCGGTGCAGATGAAAAAGGGGCGAGCGGGCGTGCAGATGACAGTGCTGTCAAGCCCCGAGTTGATGCCCGCGCTGCGCGATCTGCTATTGCGCGAGACAACCACGATTGGATTGCGCTGGCGGATGGAGAACAAGCTGGCGCTGGCGCGCGAGTTTGTGGAAGTCGATACGGAATGGGGAAGAGTGCGGATCAAGGTTGCGCGCTGGCCCTCAGGCGAGGTTGCAAACGCGTCGCCGGAGTATGAGGTGTGCCGCAACATTGCGCGCCGCCACGGGGTTCCGCTGAAGCGGGTGACGCAGGAGGCGATGCGCGCGTATGCGGAGATAGAACGCGCGACGACCGAGGAGAAGGGGCACTGATGGATCGCTCGCAGATTGAGGCGGTGTTGAACGACGTTCGCTCGGGGTCGAGTAGCGTGGCCGACGCTTTGGAACGCCTGCGTAACTTGCCTTTCGAAGATCTTGGTTTTGCCAAGCTGGATCATCATCGCGCGTTGCGCACCGGCATGCCGGAAGTGATCTTCGCTGAGAGCAAGACGCCGGCGCAGGTGGCGACGATCTTTGCGCGCATGGCAAACGCCGGCGGAAATGTGCTGGCAACGCGCGCTTCGCGCGAAGTATTCGAAGCGGTGCAGGGCGCGGAACCGCGCGCGGAGTTTCATGAAGCGGCGCGGGCCATCACGTTGATGCAAACCGAGCCGCCTGCCGGCAAAGGAACCGTGGGAGTGGTCTGCGCGGGGACGAGCGATCTGCCTGTGGCCGAGGAGGCCGCAGTGACGGCGCGGCTCATGGGCAACACGGTCGAGTTGGTGGCAGACGTGGGCGTGGCGGGGATTCACAGGTTGCTGGCACAGCAAAAGACGCTCACCTCGGCACGCGTGCTGATTGTTTGCGCGGGCATGGAAGGCGCGCTGCCGACGGTGGTTGGCGGCCTGGTGCAAGCGCCGGTGATCGCCGTTCCGACCAGCGTGGGTTATGGCGCGTCGCTGGGCGGAATAGCCGCGCTGCTGGGAATGTTGAACACGTGCGCGCCGAATGTGTCGGTGGTGAACATCGACAACGGTTTCGGCGCAGCCTGCATCGCGTCACTGATCAATCATTTGTAACCGCGCGCGCCTATGGCCTGTCGTAGAAGCGGAAGAACAGCGACGGCTTGGCGACAGGTTCCGCCCTGGCCACAAGTGAATCGGCCTGAGTATCGCTGAGCGGAGTAAACTCGCGGGCGAGATTTACGTTCTCTTCAAGCTGCGCGATCGTGTCGCAGCCGATGATGACGGTGCTCACGGGGCGCGAAAGCGTGTAATACATGGCCTCGCGCATGGTGAGCGTGCCGGATGTGGGCGCCGGAACCATCCCTTCCCACATGTGTGCCTGTACCGAGAGAGGTTCTGGAGTCCAGCTAGACAGCAGGCGTCCGCGGGCGGGCACTTTCATGCCGATGATTCCCATCTGGCGCTCGACGGCCAGAGGCAACAAGCCCGAGTTGAAGCTGTAGAAATGCGGGTCGGCAGCGTTCATCGCCATCAGAATCGTGTCGAATGGATAACGGTGGATTCCTTCGATGAGCGCATCGGGACGGTAGTGGCCGGTGAGGCCGAGGAAACGAACGACCTTCTGTTCCTTCATTTCGAGCAGCGCTTCCATCGCGCCGCTCTTGGCGAAGACCTCATCTACGTCGGTCATCGTACCGATATCGTGCAACTGCCACAGGTCGACATGGTCGGTTTGGAGGAGCTCAAGAGATTTTTCGATCATGCGCATTGAGCCGTCGCGCGTGCGCTCCTTGGTCTTGGTGGCGAGAAAGGCCAGGTTGCGCCGGTGAGCCATGACCTTGCCGACATACTGCTCGCTCCAGCGGTCGGGACCTCCGTAGATGGACGAAGTATCGATGTAGTTGACGCCGAGGTCGAGAGCACGCTCGACAATGGGCACGGCCACGTCGAAGTTGTTCGACTGCTCGAGGGCGGCCTGCCCGCCGAGCGAGAAGATTCCGACCTTGTAGCCGGTTTTTCCCAAATTGCGCGTGGGCATGGCGCTGGGCGTGACGGGATTCGACGGAAGTGCGGGAAGGGTTTTCGTCGTTTCGGCCATGGCGGACTGCGCCAGCAATGCGGCAGTCACCGCGCCACCGGCCTTCAGGAATTCGCGTCGCCCTTGCCTGCGCGCGGAAAGCTGCTTTTGATCGTTCATACTTCCCTCCTCATTGAGCCCTGTTGACCATCATAGTCCCGAGCGCAGGGGAGAAGAAGCCGGGTTTGGGCGAAATCGGCGACTGAAGAACGGACGGTCCGGTGCCCGGAAAATTTCGTCCGTGCGCCCTGAAGTTTTTTCTGGCGCGAGGCTTGCGGAGGCATTAATCTTTCAACACCACTACTTCTACCCCCCCGGAATCAGGAGAACTATGTCAACCGCATATCCCCAGCCTGGGGGCTACCCGGCCCCACAATACGCACCCCCTGCCTACCGCTTGTACGACTCGAACGCGGTGGCCGTCGCGGCTTTCTTCGGCGGTCCGCTAGCCGGAACCGTCCTGATGGCTTCGAATTACCGCAAGCTGGGCCAAGGCAATGAAGGGGTTCTTGCCCTCGTGCTGGGAGCAGCGGCCTCGGTGGGCGTAATTTATATGGCCGTGAAAACGACAGCGAGCCCCGCAGTTGCCGAGATTGTGCTGTTTGTGTGTACCTGGTTGGCAGCGAGGCAGCTACAGGACGATGCGATCAAAACGCATGTTGCGTGGGGCGGACAGCTCTATTCCAAGGGGCGCGCATTCGGGGTTGCGATCTTGACGACGCTGGTTCTTGGCGGTGCGTTTATCGGCTACCTCGTCTACACCGGACAATGGCAAAGTTTCGGCGCGCGATATGGAGTGGGACAGAATACGGTGACGATCGGGACCAAGGACCAGGTGATTTACTCCGGCACCGCAACGCAGGCCGATGCGACGGCGCTGGGCAACGCACTGAAGGCCGCAGGATACTTCCAGGATCGCGGCGTTAATGTGGTGCTGAGCAAAGGGACGAGCGGTACGACAATCGGGTTCGTCGTTCAAGACGGTGCCTGGAGCAAGGCGGGCACATTGGAAACGTTTGAAGAGATTGCACGGGGAGTGGCTTCTTCAGTGGGCGGCTTGCCCATACAGGTACAACTGTTGAGCACCACCCAGACCTTGGAGAAGTCCGGGACTGTAGGCGAGGTGGATTTCAGCGGCGGCGACGCCGTGATTTATGAAGGTGCCGCGACCCAGGCAGATGCACAGGCACTCGGCAACCAGTTTAAAACGATTGGATTCTTTGAGGGCAAGGGAGCCAATGTGTTCTTGACGAAGGATAACGGGACGACCATCGCCTTCGTCGTCAGCGACGGCACGTGGAACAATCCCACAATGGTAAGTGCCTTTGAAACCATCGTTCGCGGCGTGGCTTCAACGGTCGGCGGCCTGCCGATTGAGATGCACCTGGTAAACACCACGCTTGTAGTGGAAAAGGACGAGCCTATCCAGTAGAGCCGGCGGCTGAAAGCAAATGCAGGTCCCCGTTCGACTCCGATCGCTTTCGCGATCTCCGCTCAGGGCAGGCTTTCGACTCGGTCGCCGCGGCGACCTCGCCCAGGATGACAGCTTAAAAACCGCGAACCCAGGTCTCATCGTAAGCGTCCCGATCTCCCCTCTTGACCTAGTTGAGGAGTCATCTCATGAAGTGCCCACTACCTTTTTGGTGGACACCTGATGAGTGTGTCTAAGCGGCCAGGGAGGATTGGGTCTGTATAGACAGGGCGAGGTTCCAGGGCAGCAGTTCCTCGATACGGCTGATGGGATGGTCGGCGATCTGGGCGAGCACGGTGCGGAGATAGAACTCCGGATCGAGGCCGTTCAGCTTTGCCGATCCGATCAGGCTGTACATGACGGCGGCCCGTTCTCCACCGCAATCGGACCCCGCAAATAAATAGTTCTTCCGTCCCAGAGCCACGGCCCGCAGAGCTGGCTCGGCTGCGCTGTTGTCGATCTCCAACAATCCGTCTTCGATGTATCGCGTAAGGGCACGCCAGCGCGAGAGCGCGTATCGAATCGCAGCCGCGGTTTCGCTCTTCGCTGACAGCGAATGAAGTGCCTTCTCCATCCATTTACGCAGATCCTCAAGCAGTGGCCTTGCTCGCGCCTGACGAACGCTCAGCCTTAGATCGGCGGGCTTGCCGCGCACTTCGTCTTCGATCGCGTAGAGAGCACCGATCCTGGCCAGAGCCTCGGTTGTTGTGGGTGATGCGTGAATGACATGGATCTCGTGGAACTTGCGGCGTGCATGCGCCCAGCAAGCGACTTCATAAATGGCGCCATCGCCGTACAGATGATGGAACCCTGCATAGGCGTCCGCCTGAAGGCCGCCCCTGAAGTTCTTCAGATGCTGCCGCGGATGCTCGCCTTTGCGATCCTCCGAGTACGCGAACCAGACAGCGGGCGCGGTATCTTCACCGGCGGGCCTGTCGTCACGCACGTAGGTCCAGAGCCGTCCCGTCTTGGTCTTGCCACTGCCAGGCGCAAGCACCGGCATCGGTGTATCGTCGGCGTGAAGCTTGGCTCCTGCGAGCACATGCTTCTGAATGGCATCGATCAACGGAGCCAGTAACTCACTGGCTCCGCCTACCCAGCCGGCCAGCGTGGAGCGCTCAATCTCAACTCCCTGGCGGGCGTAAATCTCCGACTGTCGATAGAGGGGCAAGTGATCTGCGAATTTCGAAACCAGCACGTGGGCCAGCAGCCCTGGTCCGGCCAGGCCACGCTCAATCGGACGGGATGGCGCGGGCGCTTCAACCACGCGCTCACAGCCACTGCAGGCGAACTTCGGCCGCACGTGGCGAATGACCTTGAAGCTGTCGGGGATGTACTCCAGTTGTTCGGAGACATCTTCGCCGAACTGGCGCAACTGGCCGCCGCAGTCGGGACAGCAGTTACCGAGAAAAGCGTGGCTGACAACCTCCCGCGGCAGATGCTCGGGCAGCGGCTTGCGCCGGGATCTGGTCTTAGGTTCCGCAGACGGTAGCACTCGCTCCACGGCGGCTTCCATCTCGGCCTGCGAGGACTCCAGCTCTTCCAGATGAAGTTCCAGCTGCTCAAGCTGAATAACGATCTTCTCGCTCTTGATGCCGAACACCCTGCGCCGCAGCTTCTCGATGACCAGCTTCAAATGCTCGATCTGCTCACTGCTGGAACGCCGCAGTTCCGCGAGCTCGTCTGCAAGCGTCTGGCGCTGTTGTTCGATCTCCGCATCCCTGGATGCAATCTCCGCTTCCCGGATGGCGATCTCCGCATCCCTGGCTGCGATCTCGGCTCTCTGGGCGGCGATCTCAACTCGATGTCGAATGGCCAGCGCCTTCAACGCTTCCATATCGAGCGAATCGAGATCGGGGAGCGAGGCGCAATCCATGGACGCAGTATGCCATGAAGATGAGAGGAAAACTGATACGAAACCTGCATGAATACAGGGGAATCACACTTGTCACTCACACTGCGAGCTGCGGCGCCCAGGTGCGCTCAGGTCTCCGCCAATCAATGCCTTCCAGAAGCATCGAAAGCTGCGCTCGCGTCAGGCAAACCGTACCTTCGGTGGCCTGCGGCCAGATAAATCGTCCTCGTTCAAGACGCTTGGCAAACAGACACAAGCCGTCTCCGTCCCACCACAAGAGCTTCACAAGGTCGCCTCTGCGGCCCCGAAAAACGAAGACGTGTCCGGAGAACGGCTGCTGTTCGAGAACGGTCTGCACCTTCGCACTCAGGCCATCGAAACCACGACGCATATCGGTCACCCCGGCAGCGATCCAAATCTTCGTTCCCGTGCGGAGTTCGATCACTTGCGCAAACTCTCAAGGATCGAACGCAGCAGTATAGGATCAGCTCCGCTCTCCACACTGATCATGGCCCGGCCAGGAAGCTCGATGTGTATCGCGCCGCCCGGTGTCGGCTGGCTCTCCACACCAACTTCTCCAGTCCCGTTGGCTGATTCACTGGGAGCAGACAACGTGACTGGAAGGAGCGCCGTCGATGCTGCCGCCGGCTCGCTCAGCTCGCCCCGCTTCAGTGCGCGACGCCACTTGAACACCTGGTTCGCGTTCACCCCGTGCGCCCGAGCCACCAGCGCCACACTCGCACCGGGTTCCAATGTCTGCTCTGCTATGCGCCGCTTCTCCGATACCGTCCGCCACCGACGGACCGGCCGTACCCTACCTGCTTCCTCTGCAACACCCATGACGGCATAGTCCGACTCCCACCCAACCCCATGCCAGAGGGGAACTCGGGACGCTTACGTCTCATCCGCCGCGGCGGAGAGACATGGGTTGATCTCGATTCCCCGGTCTCAAAGGCGAGACCGGGGGCACTCATTGTCAGGCCTGGGGCTGCGAGGATTGCGGCTGGTGGTTATGGTGCCCACGGCGCTGAGCAAGCATCTGCTCAAACTGCTGCTTCTGCTGATCATTCAGGAGTGCTTCGATTTTTGAATTTGTATCCTGTCTGATGGCCCGCGCCTTGGAGTGGCGATCCTGCACGCTGAGCGAAGTGTCGGCTCGCAGAGTCTGCATCTGCTGTTGGCGAGCGGTGAGGATGGGCGTAATCTGCGCCACCTGATCACTCGTCAAGCTCAGGCGCTTGCCGAGATGCGCGGCGAATTGGTTGGGATCAAAGTGACGGTGCTGGTCACCGGGCTGCGCGGGTGCGGATTGCGGCGCATTGGCAGCGGGGGCCTGGCTCGAATCAGGCGCCTGCGCGAACATGACGCTCGCTGAAAGCAGCGCGCCGAGAATGATGGTTGCCTTGGTTCGGTTCATTTGGATTCTCCCTTATGGCCTCGATGATTCTTGGCCGTTGCGTGTGTAGACACGCTTGTGGGAGGGAAAGTTGCAGCGGGAGCGGCGGGGTCAACCGTCTGGTTGAAAGGGTTGAACGATGTGAGGAATCATGCGTCTGAACGCGGGGCGAGTGCGTCTAATGCCGGCAGAGCTATTCTGGATGAGACTCCCTTTGCAGCAACTCGTGCATCTCCGCCCAGTAATAAATCTTTAGCTTCTCTGCTTGATTCTTCGCCGACTTCATCATTGCTTTCGCAATATCTTGCCCCGTTATGCCCCTATATTTATCGGCCTTCCAGGTTAAGAGAGGATTCAAAGCAGACCAAAAGGTCATCAGTGCTCCCTCAAGCATCGAACGCTTCTCTTTCCTCTTGCCCAAGATCATCGAGGGACGAAAGATATGCGTATGCTCGAAATTGAGTGCGATCACGTCTCGCTCGGTTTCGCCTTTGGTCCGGACATAGAAGAATTTCGAAATAGGATTGGCGCCAACTGCCGTGACCAGAAAGGCCGATTTCGCCCCTCCTTCTTTTGCTATCCGTGCCGCCAGGACCGGATAATCGTGATCCACCTGGTAATACTCAGCCTCATTTGGCGAGTTCTTCCTGGTTGTGCCGAGAGCGATAAAGACTTCATCGGCGGCGATTTCAGCTTTCACGGCCGACAGGGAGTTGTAGTCGGCTATCACTTCTGTCAGTTTTGCGTGAGCGATATTCTGGCTCTTCCGAACGACGGCGGTTACCTGTCCATAGTCAGGGCTGTTCAAGAGTTCGTTCAGTAGTTGCGAACCGACGAATCCGCTTGATCCAAAGACGATGGCTCTCTTCATTTAGCTGGACTCTGCGCTCAGGGCGGGTTTTCGACTGAAAAGGCCGCGCAATGCGCGGCCTTTTCGTTCAGGATGACATCTTGAACAGGCGATCAGCCAGCTTTTTCAAGCAGGCAGAGCGAGAGATCGCGACGCTCGACCATATCTTTGGTGATCTCGAGATCGCGGACGCGCTTGTTCGAAGGCAGATGGTACATGAGGTCGAGCATGAGCTCTTCAAGAATCATGCGCAGGCCGCGAGCGCCGACTTTACGGGCCATCGCCTCACGGGCCACAGCACAGGCCGCCTCGGTGGTGAAGTGCAGGCGAACATTCTCGTACTCGAAGAGCCGCTGGTACTGCTTGAGGATGGCGTTGCGCGGTTTGGTGAGAATTTCAATGAGCGCGACTTCGTCAAGCTCGTCGAGGACGCCCATGACGGGCAGGCGGCCGACAAACTCGGGAATGAGGCCGTACTTGATGAGGTCCTGCGGCTCGGTTTTGCGGAGCAGCTCGGTATCGCGATGGGAACGCGTGGTGGCCTGATCGGCATCGGCGTCGGCGGTGCGGAAACCAAGGGCCTTTTTGCCGATGCGGCGCCCGACGACACGCTCAAGGCCGACGAAAGCGCCGCCACAGATGAAGAGAATGTTGGTGGTGTCAACCGCAGTGAACTCCTGGTGCGGATGCTTGCGGCCGCCCTGCGGAGGCACGTTGGCGACGGTGCCCTCGAGAATCTTGAGGAGCGCCTGCTGCACGCCTTCGCCGGAGACGTCGCGGGTGATGGAGGGGTTCTCGTCCTTGCGGCCGATCTTGTCGATTTCGTCAATGTAGATGATGCCCTGCTGGGCGCGGTTGACGTCGCCGTCCGCGGCCTGAAGGAGCTTGAGGATGATGTTCTCGACATCCTCGCCGACGTAGCCCGCCTCAGTGAGTGTGGTGGCGTCAACAATGGCGAAGGGAACGTCAAGCATCTTGGCAAGAGTGTGGGCGAGAAGCGTTTTGCCGGAGCCGGTGGGGCCGATGAGGAGGATGTTGGACTTGGAAAGCTCGACTTCGTTGTTGCGCGTCTTGTTCATCTGGATGCGCTTGTAATGGTTGTAAACGGAGACAGCGAGCTTTTTCTTGGTTTGGTCCTGGCCGATGACGTAATCGTCGAGGAAGGCCTTGACCTCAGTGGGCTTGGGCAGGTGGCCGGCGGTGGTGGCGGGAACTTCGCCGCTGCGATCGTCGTCGAGGATGGAGTTGCATACGGCAACGCACTCGTCGCAGATATAGGCGCGTGGATAATCGCTGGGCGAGGAGATCAACTTGGCTACGGCGTCCTGCGATTTATGGCAGAACGAGCAGCGTAGCGCTTCCTCCGGCCCTGTGCGCGTCTTCATGGTGATGGCTCCCCCTGAAAGAGTTTAGTCCAAATCCCGAATTCCGGCTATGTGCCCCCCGGGCTAAGTACGGGGACGAGCCAGGTTCGGGGCCGGGCTAAGTTCGGGGACGATCTATGATTTCGTCCACGATTCCGTATTCCTTGGCTTGCTCAGCGTTCATGATGAAGTCCCGCTCTACGTCGCGCTCGATGCGCTCGAGAGGCTGGCCAGTGTGGCGGGCGATGAGGTTGTTGGTGATTTCGCGGATGCGCAGGATCTCGCGCGCATGAATGTCGATATCCGTGGCCTGACCGCTCAGGCCGCCCATCGACGGCTGATGAATAAGAATGCGGGAATTGGGCAGGGCGAAGCGCTTACCTTTGTTTCCAGCCAGAAGAAGGAACGCGCCCATGCTGGCGGCCTGGCCGATGCAGTAAGTTACGACGTTGTTCTTGATGAACTGCATGGTGTCGTAAATGGCGAGGCCGGCGGTGATGGAGCCGCCTGGAGAATTGATGTAGAGAGAGACGTCCTTCTCAGGGTCCTCGCCCTGAAGAAAGAGCATCTGGGCGACGATGAGATTCGCGATCTGGTCGTCAATGGGGGTACCAAGAAAGATAATGTTGTCGCGCAGCAGACGGGAGTAGATGTCGTAGGCGCGCTCGCCCCGGCTCGTCTGCTCAACCACCATGGGAACCAATGCCATTTTCCTAGTAGCTCCTAGCTTCCAGCCTCTAGCTGCAAGCCCTCTTGCGCCCGTGTGGGCTTTGTTTTCAAGGGTTCCAGCGCCGGAGCCCTGATTGTGCGTTCCATTTAAGCGGGGAGGCGCTCGTACAAAATGGAGGCGGTTTTGTCACGTCTGAGCTGCTCCCTGATCCTAGCCAGCCCGCCATCTTTGGTCAATCGGACTTTCAGGGCATCAAGGGGTTCGCGTGTCTGGATAGACACTATCTGCAATTCCTTATCCAGATCCTCGTCACTGACCGTAATGTTTTCCTCACCCGCAATGCGATCGAGGAGGATATTGGTTTTGACTTCGGCCACGGCGCTGTCACGCTGGGCGACACGGAGGCGTGTGAAATCGAGCTTGCGCATCTGCTCGGGCTGCATTCCCTGTGCGGCCAGGGCGCGCAAGCCGCGCTCGAGACGAATGTCAATCTGGTTCTGGACGAGGGACTCGGGAACGGGGAAGGTGAAGCGCTCGGCCATCGCGGCGAAGAGATGGTCCTTGGTTTCGGCCTCGACGCTGCGACGCTTGCGGGCCTCGAGATAATCGCGAACGCTCTTCTCGAGATCGGCGTAGCTCTCGTAGTGGCCGAGTTCCTTGGCGAAGTCGTCGTTCAGCTCGGGAAGAATGCGCTTCTTGATGGCCTTGACTTCGACATCGTAAGCGACGGTTTTGCCGGCGAGCTTGTTCTCGGCGTAGTCCGTTGGATAGATGACTTCGAGTTTCAGCTCCTGACCGGGCTTGGCGCCGCGAAGGGAGTTGGTGAAGGCCTCGACGGTGTCTTTGCCGCCAATTTCGACGAGGGTGTTTTCGCCCCCAATCGGTTCAGATTCGACGGGTTCAGATTGTGCGGGCTGGGATTCGCCGGCGTCATCGGGCGCGGCGCCGGTTGTGGCGTCGGGGGTGGCCGGCTGGATCTGGCCCTTGTAGGTGATCTCGGCCCAGTCGCCGTCCTGGAGCGAGCGGTCCTCTTCGACCGGCTCGATGGTGGCGCGGGAGTCGCGGAGATGCCCAAGCTCGTGCTTGAACTCTTCGTCGGTGATTTCGACCGACGGCTTGTCGACCTTGACGTCCTTATAGCCATCGATGGCGAAGGCAGGAATGAACTCGAAGACCGCCTTCACGTGGAGCGGTGCTCCGTCTTCGACCGAGAGCTCGGTGACCTGCGGCTCACCGACGGGACGAATGTTCAGCTCGTTGACGCCTTTGTTGAAGCGCTCGGGAAGCAGACTGTCGATGACTTCCTTGCGGATATCGGCGGCGAAGCGGCGACGAATGATGGATTCCGGCACCTTTCCGGCGCGAAAGCCGGGAATCTTGGCGTATCTGCGGTAGTTGGCGGCGACTTTGCGGAAGGCCGCGGCGACTTCGTCGGCGGGGACGTCAATGACCAATTCGCGGGTGCAATCAGGGTTCAAAACCGGGCCGTGCTGATGGTCGTGGGCCTCTTCGGCGTGCTCGTGTTGGTGCTCGGTTTCAGCCGTTTCAGGTTTGCTTTCGAGGGTGCCGCTGGAGCTCAAGATTGTACCTTCCGTTCGCGTTCGCCGATTACAGCCACGGGCTGAAAATGAAGGGAGTACAGCGCCGTATGGCCGGGTGAATCCCTCACTCAATGGTACGGGGGTTTCAAGGAAGGGTCAAACCGCAGAGGCAGGGACCAAGGGACCGAGGGAACAAGGGAACGAGAAACAGGGACCAGAGATTTCGGATTAGGGATTGGAGGGGCAGGCGCGAGCGAAAAGATGAAGAGGCTAACCATCTTGGCACAAAGCCGATTCACTTTTCGGTGAGTTCGGGCTTGCGAACATACTGCAGAAAACGGGGATGGGCGGCGCCGCACTGGGCGTAGTTGGCTCGGGCTTCTTTGAGGCTGAGTTGGCCGTTTACGGTGAGGCGCACGTCAGAGGCGTCGCGGTCTTCCTGCCCGTCGTCCTCCCACCAGCAGACTGGGCAAAGTTTGAGGGCTTCTGGGGCTTCAAGAGTCTTGTATCCGCAACAGGGGCAACGGAAGCGCATTTCGACGGCAGAACTCACACCGAAATGGACGGAAAACCACTGGACCGGATTACGAGAGACGGCGCCCATACAGCATTTGTCGGCAATTCCCTGCAGGGAGTTTGCTCGCATAGAACACTTTTGAGTGACGAAGGTCACGCGGCGAGTGCGGGGCGCAATCCCTTGCCGTTCAGGCGCGGCCGGCGAACTCGCGAGCTTCCGTGTAGACCTTCACCTTTTCGCCCTCTTGAATGAAGAGCGGAACCTTGATCTCGAGGCCGGTTTCGAGGCGGGCGTGCTTGGTGACGTCGCCCGATGTGTTGCCGCGGGCGCCGGGCTCGGTGTAAGCAACTGTGAGCTCGACCTGCGCGGGCAACTCGAGGCCAATGGGGTTGCCGTTGAATTTGTGCAGCTTGATCAATGCCCCTTCGACCAGGAATTCCAGCGCGTCGCCGATCATGCTGGGATTGAGGGTGTGGGTATCGAAGGTTTCCTGATCGAGAAAATGTGAACCTTCGCCATCGCTGTAGAGATAGGAAGCCTCGACCAGCTCGAGGTCCGGCTCCTTGAATTTTTCGCCGGCCTTGAAGGTCTTGTCGAAGACGGCGCGCGTGAGCAGGTTGCGCATCTTGAGGCGGACGAGGGTTTGGCCGCCGCGGGCCGTGGGCGTGGAGACTTCGGCTTCGAGGCAGTAGTAAGGAGTGCCCTCGAGTTCAAAGACCATCTTGCGTTTTACGGTGATTGCTTCAATCAGTGCGGCCATGGGGTCCCCAAAGGCAAAGTTTGATGAGACGGTGAGCGCAGTGAGCGCTCAGATGGTCCATAGTCATTATAAGGAGGCAAAGAGCGAGGCATCGTGAGCCCCAAAAGTTTCTTGCCCGCTACTCGATAGGTTCCTCGTAGCGAAGCTGGGGATCGTCACTGCTCAGAGCAGACTCGGCAAGTTTCACGAATGACGGCCAGAGTTCCTCCGTCACCCGCACTTTCCAGTTGATCAGAATGTCTTCGTGATCTACGCGCACAACTGGATACTCGCGGTTTTGGGCGCGATGATTGAGATTGAAGCAAATCGCATCAAAGTTGCCTGTATCGGGACGACCAATCTGCACGTATCCCGCCGGAATCAGCAGCTCTGACAAGCTGTTCTTCGGGGCCGAGGCTTCCACAATGTATGCACTTTGGTCGGAATCCCACCCGAACAACGCAACCCCAAGTACGTCGAATGCTGGGAACGAGTATCTTGACAGAAAAGACTCGAACGACTGCGGAAGGCGCTGCGACAGTTTTTCCTCAAGAGCGAGAAGTCGTGAAGAATTATCCTCTGCTCTTATCGGTACACCGCAGCCCTTTACCGTTGCGGCAAAGCGATCAATTAGTTGGCCGGTAGTGGCGGACATACACCTAGATTCTAAGAGAGCGGTGCGCACGAGACGGTTCTGAACTCTTTGTCTGCCCTGAACTCTTAGTCCGCCAATGCAGCGATTTCAGAGAAGTCGACGGTGAACGATGTCCCTGGGAGCTCGAACATCGTAGCCAATGTGAGCTGTCCCTGGGAATAGCGATAAAAGAGCTGCTTGGTCGGCTCGATGAGCCAAATTGCGGCGATGCCCATGCGTTCGTAATCGCCAAGCTTCTCGAGCATGCGCGTCATGGTGTCTTCCGGCGAGAGAATCTCAAACACGGCCAGAGGCGCATGAGTAATGATCTGCTCACGAGGAGTTTTCCGGCTCAGAAGAGACACATCAGGGACGCGGAAGCGGCGTTGAGCAACCTGCACTCGCAATTCGGTTCTCGCTTCGATACCCAGCTGTGCCTGCCGAATGGTAAAAAATGCCGCCAAAATCGTCTGCCAGGTTGCATGGTCGTACTCGCCCACGGGTCGCTCCTCAATAACACCATCTACGTACTCGCAGTCGGGATCCGAGGTGGTCCTCAGGTACTCCTCAACCGGGATGAGGGAAGACTGTGCGGCCATGTGTAAGGGCCTCCGTGGTGGTAATTGTACGCTCGAACTGAAGTGGCCGCCTATCCCTCTTCCGCTTCGCGCAGCTTGGCGATGACGGTGAAGTCTTCGAGCGTGGTTACGTCGCCCTTGATTTCGCCGTGGGTGGCGAGATCGCGCAACAGGCGGCGCATGATTTTGCCGCTGCGGGTTTTGGGTAGCGCCTCGGTAAAGCGAATATCGTCGGGGCGAGCGAGGGCGCCGATTTCCTTGGTGACCCATTTGCGCAGCTCGTCTTTAAGAGCGTCGGAGGGCTGGTTGCCGGATTCGAGCGTGACGAAGGCGGCGATGGCCTGGCCCTTGAGATCATCAGGGCGGCCGACGACGGCGGCTTCGGCCACTTTGGGATGCGCGACGAGCGCGGACTCGACTTCCATGGTGCCGAGGCGGTGACCCGATACGTTGATGACGTCGTCGACGCGGCCCATGAGCCAGAAGTAGCCGTCAGCGTCCTGGCGCGCGCCGTCGCCGGTGAAGTAGCAGCCGGGGACGTCGGACCAGTAGGTCTTCTGATAGCGCTCATTGTCGCCGTAAATTGTGCGGGCCATGGACGGCCACGGCTTGCGAACGATGAGCAGGCCGCCCGAGCCGGCGGGGACGGTTTCAAAGTGGCCATTGGAGTCGGGCTTGGTGACGACTTCAGGCTGGATTCCGAAAAATGGGCGCGTAGCCGAACCAGGCTTGGTGGGGACTGCGCCGGGGATGGGCGCGATCATGATGGCGCCGGTTTCAGTTTGCCACCAGGTGTCGACGATGGGGCAGCGATTGCGACCGACCTTCTCGCGGTACCACATCCATGCCTCAGGATTGATGGGCTCGCCGACGGTGCCGAGGAGGCGGAGCGAATCGAGCTTGAATTTGTCGACGAATTCACTGCCCCACTTGATGAAGGCGCGGATGGCGGTGGGCGCGG
This sequence comes from uncultured Acidobacteriaceae bacterium, assembly GCA_963789425.1. Lineage (GTDB taxonomy): Bacteria > Acidobacteriota > Terriglobia > Terriglobales > Acidobacteriaceae > Telmatobacter. The sequence continues at coordinate 445,570 of CAWBKM010000005.1, forward strand.
TGTAGAAGATGGTGACGTGGTGATCATCGACGATCTTCCAGAAGCGCGAAAAGTCGGGAAAGTTGGGCGCGCCTTCGTACATGAGGACGGTTGCGCCGTTCTGCAGGGGGCCGTACACGACATAGGAGTGGCCGGTAACCCAGCCGATGTCGGCCGTGCACCAGTAGATGTCGTCGTCGCGGAGGTCGAACACGTACTTCGTAGTGAGATAGGTTTGGACGGCGTAGCCGCCGGTAGTGTGCAGCAGACCCTTCGGTTTTCCTGTAGATCCAGATGTGTAGAGGATGTAAAGCGGATCTTCGGAGTCCATGGGCTCGGCAGGACAGGTGGGCTCGGCTTTGGCGACGAGATCGTGCCACCAGTGATCGCGGCCTTTGACCATGTCGACGGGCGAGCCGGTGCGCTTGTAGACCACGACGTGCTTGACGGTGGGGCAGGCGGGCATGGCTTCGTCGACGGTCGCCTTGAGCTTGATTTCGTTGCCGCGGCGGTAGCTCGTGTCCTGCGTGATGATGGCGACGCATCCGCAGTCGGCAACGCGGTCGGCGATGGCGTTGGCGGCGAATCCGCCGAAGATGACGGAGTGAACGGCGCCGATGCGCGCGCAGGCGAGCAATGCGATGGCGAGCTCGGGCGTCATGCCCATATAGATGGCGATGCGATCGCCTTTCTGGATGCCGAGCGACTTGAGGGCGTTGGCGAATTTCTGGACTTCGGCGTGGAGCTCGGCATAGGTGAGGCGGCGAATCTCACCGGGCTCGCCCTCCCAGATGAGCGCGGTTTTGCTGGCGCGTTCACCGAGCGCGTGCCTGTCGACACAATTAAAACTGAGGTTCATTTTGCCGCCGACGAACCACTTGGCCCAGGGAAGATTCCACTCAAGGACTTTGTCCCACGGCTTAAACCAATGCAGTTCTTTCGCCACTCCGGCCCAGAATTTTTCGGGATCTTCGATGGATTGCTTGTAGAGGGATTCGTATTCGTCGAGGCTCTTGATGTGGGCCTTGGCCGCGAACTCGGGCGGTGGCGGAAAGACGCGGTTTTCGCGCAGCGTGGAATCGATATCGCGGTTGGCGACGGAAGCGGGCGTCAAAGACATGCAGGGTCCTTTAGTGGAGGTTTGCGAGTGCCATCCACCCTTGGCGCAGAAAAAATGCGCGCCAAGGGTGAGGCAACCAGGATTCCGGCGCGGGAGAAGCCTCGGCTGAAACTTTAGCGGGTGAGGCGCAGGGAGAGCAAGTTATAGGATGAGCAAGTGATGACGCTCAGAGACGCGTTTCCGCGATTCTGCTACGATCTTTGGCTCAAGAGGGAAAGAACGATGAAAGCACTCATGATTCGTAGTTTGGCTCTGCTCGCCGGCATGGCTTCAGTGCTGGCTCCCATGTGCCGTGCGCAGTCGCAACTGGCAGGCGATTGGCAGGGAACCCTGAGCGCTGGGGGTGCGCAACTTCGGCTCGTCCTGCACGTGACTGCGGCCAGGGACGGAAACCTGACGGCAACACTCGATAGCGTGGACCAGGGCGCCTATGGGATTCCGGTCACCACTATCACGCTCAAGGATTCCAAGTTCAGCCTGGTCGTGGATGCGGTGCATGGAACTTATGACGGCACGATTAACAAGGACGCGAGCGAGATTGACGGCACTTGGTCGCAGGGTCAGCCGCTTGAGCTCGATTTCCACCGCTCCGCGACGCTGCTGCCGCCCCCGGCCCCGCCCAAGCCCGCAGCGCCGACTGATATCGACGGAACCTGGACGGGAACCCTGAATCCCGGAACGACCGTGCTCCATGTGATCTACAAAATCGTCAACACGGCGGACGGTTTGACGGCCCAGATGCAAAGCCCCGATCAGAGCCCGGTGTGGATTCCGGCGTCGTCGGTAACACGCGTCGGCGCCACACTGATCATCAACCTGCAAGGGATTGGAGTCACGTTCGAGGGTGCGATCAGCGGGGATCTTGGATCAATTGACGGCTCGTTCACGCAGGGCAACGTCAAGCTTCCGCTGGTGTTGAAGCGGGCGAAGAATTAGATTGAGCGAGCCCGGAGGATGAAGGCGAACAGCACAGGGGCCTTCCCAGAAAAACAGACAGGTTGTTCTTTGGCGGCAAAACCTCGGCTGATACTTCATCGGGTGAGATGCGGCCAGGCAACGCCAGGAGAAAGAGTTTATTTGACCGAAATTGGACTCCATTGCCAACTTCCATTCGCGGTCTTTCTCATTACAAGGGTTTCTTTTTGCCGGCTTTCGTAATCTTTGGATACTGCAACCAATTCGTCGGCGCGGTCCCAATGAATATTTTCGAATTCGGAGATCTCGCTTTTTCCCTCTGGCGAGAACAGGCCAGCAAGCCCCGACCATAGCAATCTTCCGTCGCGGCTGAAAACCTTAATTGTTTCGAGGTCCGCGCCATCTTCCTGCTCGCGGGCGAAGTATTTCTGCAGATTTGGAGAGAAGGAGACGGAGAATCCGCCGGGCAGAATTGAACCGTCTTTCTCATTCAACAAGACGCCTGTTAACGGATCAGCTCCGTCGTTCTTTTGGATCACATGGACACCAGCCTGAGGGCTATAGCCGCAGTAGGTCCAATAAAGACCGTCCATCGTGCCTTCCATGTATGGGGCTTTGTCTTTGAATTCACGTGAGCCCCGTTGCCAATGCACGATGAGTACATGCTTCCCGGTTCGGTGGGCTCCGCTAGGAGCTTGAAGCATGCGCGCTGTTTCGCCCGAAGTGTTTGGCTCGACAATAAATTGTCCTAGAGGACCTTCCGGTGTAGTCGGACTCGTACATTGAATCGCCAATTGGGAGATCGCCAGTGGGGATCCAAGCCAAAACATAGCGATCGATGTCGCGGTTAGGATCAGAGACTTTCTCATAACGCTCCCAACTATAACTCAAACCCGAAATCTTCAATCGATATGGATCGCAAACAAGCGGCGCCTCGCTCGAAAGCATGGCTTTTTATCGAATCGATCGGATCAACGTGTTTGCCCGTCCAGGAATGCCGCCGGCGTGAGGATGCGTATGCCGTGAAACGGATCAAGTGTCAACAAATCGAAATCGCCGGTAACGATTGCGTCGGCGCGGCCGTGTACGGCGACTTCGAGGAACTTGTCGCCGCGCGGGTCACGGCAGACGCGGATGGAAGCTGGAATCGCGACCTCAACGGTTGCGATCACGAACTGGGCCGCTAGTTTCTGGCGGATTTCGCGCGAGTAATATCGGTCGAACCTTCCTCGTGCCAAAACTGAAAGGAGTTCCAGCCGCGTGGCTTCGGAGGCGAGAACAATTCCCGTCTGTGCCTTCAGTAGGGCATTGGCCGGTACCGAACCGGGAAAGAGCAGTCCGCTGACCACTACGTTCGTGTCCAGCACCACTCTTATGTCCTGGCTCATCTCTCAGCCAGAATTTCGGCGAGAATCTCCTCGGTCAGTCCGTTGGCCTTGGCCTGCTCGGCGGCAATTGCTGCCAGCCGGTTGAATTCGGCCCAGCGGTCCCTGTGAAGCCGGTCATATTCTTCGGCTGACAATACCACCGCCAGGTCTCGGTTGTGACGGCGGATGCGAACAGGCTCACGCTGAGCCGCATCGATGATCTCTGCAAAGTTCTGCTTGGCTTGGGTAGCCGAGACGGTTCTCATGGGATCATTTTATACGAAATAGATAAAATGTACAAATTATCCAAAATCTTGCCGCCGATAGGCCCGCTCGGGATAGAGGGGCTCTTTGATTGAATCGTGTCGAGCGATCCAATCAGTGTGGCTTGGCAACTTCAGTGGCTGAGGAGATTTTGGCTTCGGCTTCGGAGATGACGCGGAGAGCCTCGTCGTAGGCTTCTTCGCTCTCGCCGGCTTCATTCCACATTTTCTGGCCGCGATCGAGCTGCTGCTGGGCACGCTGGATGTCGATCTCTTCAGGCTTGAGCGCGTCGGAGGCGAGGATGGTGACGCGGTTGGGCAGAACTTCAACGAATCCCCAACTGACGTTGTAGCGGGATTCGCCCGTCGGACCGCACTTGTCCACGTCAGAAGCGCTCTCTGGCGCGCAGTGCACGATGACGTCACCCGCGCCAAGCTCGGCCATGAGCGGAGCGTGGCCAAAAAGCACTTCCATGTAGCCGGACTTCGAGGGCAGCTCGACCGCCGTGGCCGCATGCTCAAAGAGAGTGCGCTCGGGAGTGACGAGCCGGACGCGGAGTTGGTTTGTGTCGTCGGCCATGGGCTCCTTTCAGTCGCGAGAGATCAGGAAGAGAGATCAGAGAGTTCATTCATTGCAGATCGGGACCTTTCAGTCTCTACTCTCTTATCCCTGCTCTCTGCTACACCGTTGCCCTCAACTTCTCGGCGGTTTCGAGGACTTCCTCGATGCCGCCCTTCATATAAAACGCCTGCTCGGGAACGTCGTCGTGCTTGCCTTCGATGATCTCCTTGAAGGCGCGAACCGTGTCGGCGATTTTGACGTATGCGCCGGGGATGCCCGTGAACTGCTCCGCCACGTGGAAGGGCTGCGACAGGAATTTTTGCACCTTTCGCGCGCGAGCCACGGTGAGCTTGTCGTCTTCAGAGAGTTCGTCGATGCCAAGAATGGCGATGATGTCCTGGAGATCCTTGTAGCGCTGGAGGATGCGCTTGACGCCCTGCGCCACGTCGTAGTGCTCGTCGCCGACGACGCGCGCGGTGAGAATGCGTGAGGTGGAAGCGAGCGGATCGACCGCAGGGTAGATGCCCAGCTCGGAGAGCGGACGCGAGAGCACGGTGGTGGCGTCGAGGTGAGCAAAGGTTGTGGCCGGCGCGGGGTCTGTTAAGTCATCGGCGGGGACGTAGACGGCCTGGACGGATGTGACGGACCCTTTGCTCGTGGAAGTGATGCGCTCCTGCAGCTCGCCCATTTCCGTGGCGAGGTTGGGCTGGTAGCCGACAGCAGACGGCATGCGGCCCAACAAAGTGGAAACTTCAGACCCGGCCTGCGTGAAGCGGAAGATGTTGTCGATGAAGAGTAGTGTGTCGGCGCCTTCAACGTCGCGGAAGTACTCGGCGACGGTGAGCGCGCTCAAGGCCACGCGGAGGCGTGCTCCGGGCGGCTCAGTCATCTGGCCGTAGACGAGCGCGCACTTTGAGTCCTGCCAATGGCCCGGTTTGATGACGCCGGACTCGGTCATTTCGGTCCACAGGTCGTTGCCCTCACGGGTGCGCTCGCCCACGCCGCCGAATACGGAAAAGCCGCCGTGATTCTTGGCGACGTTATTGATGAGTTCCATGATGACGACGGTTTTGCCCACGCCGGCGCCGCCGAAGAGGCCGATTTTGCCGCCCTTCAAGAAGGGTTGAATGAGATCGATGACCTTGATGCCGGTCTCGAACATTTCCTCGCTGGTCGACTGCTCGTCAAAGAGAGGCGCGGGGCGATGGATGGGCATGCGCGTCTTTTCGCCAATGGGGCCAAGGTTGTCGACGGGCTCGCCGATGACGTTGAGCACGCGGCCCAGCGTCTCCTTGCCCACGGGCATGCGGATGGGACCGCCGAGGTCGATGGCGCTCATGCCGCGGACCATGCCGTCAGTGGCTTCCATGGCCACGGTGCGTACGCGACCTTCGCCGAGGTGCTGCTGCACTTCGAGAATGACGTTGATGGGCGTGGGGACGGTGAAGCCATCGCTGGTTACACGCAGCGCCTGATAGATGGGCGGCATGGTGGCTTCTTCAAATTGAACGTCTACGGCGGGGCCGGAGACCTGAATGACTTTGCCGATGTTTTCTGCCATTTTTCTTTGCCTCGGGGGCTAAAGCCCCGAAATCTTCAATTTCCTTTTGCGGCACGACTCAAGTCGCGCCCTTTCAAAACTGCCGGCCGCTTCGTGTGCGGGACTGGAGTCCCGCACGACAGCCGGTCTGGAGACCGGCGCTACAAGGCCGCCGCTCCTGAAACAATCTCGATAATCTCCTTGGTGATGGCGGCCTGGCGCACGCGGTTCATGTGCAGCGTGAGGGCGTCGATCATGTCGGAGGCGTTGTTGGTTGCCGAATCCATCGCCGTCATGCGGGCCGCGTGCTCGGCGGCGACCGACTCAGTCATGGCGTGGAAGAGCACGGAAAAAATGTATTGCGGAATCAGGCCGGCGAAAAGCTCCTCGGCGGGCTGCTCATAGATGTAGTCGACTTCTGCTGTGCCGAATTTTTTGGCTTCCTCGTCGGCCTCGGAAGTGTCGGCGGCCTCAATGTCGATGCCTGCGGAAAGGGCCGCTTCTGCCACGCGCTCCTTCTCTTCAGCGGAAGGCTCAACGACGCCCGTAATCTGCGGGCTCTCAAGATCGATGAGCGGAAGCACGCGCTCAACCACTAGGCGCTGCGCGATCACAGACTTGAACTCGTTGTAGACGATGTAGGCGGCGTCGATCTCCTCGTGGATGTAGCGGGAGACAATCACGTGCGCCAGCCCCTCAACGCGCGAGGCCTCAAGCTTAACCAACAGGCCGGGATGATCGCCGGTGACTTCGACCGGTGCCCTCCGGGCCCTGACCTTTTGGACCAGACCCTGCGAATCCGTCTGCTCGATATAGCTGGCGGTCGGATAGCGGCGGCGCAACTGGTCGCGACCCTTGCGGCCGATGGCCTCGATATCGATTTCCTTATCGGGGTTGCCGTTGATGAATTGATAGGCGGTCTTGAGAATATTGGCGTTGAATGCCCCGGCAAAGCCCTTGTCGCCCGAAACGACAATGAGCAGAACGCGCTTTTCAGGCCGCGTGACAAACAACGGGCTGCATAGGTTGCCGGTTTTCTCGTCGTAGAGATCGACGCGGCGGCGGAGCGACTGAAGCACGCTGACGATCATGCGGGCATAGGGACGGGCCGCAAGAGCACGCTCCTGCGCGCGGCGCAGCTTGGCCGCGGAGACCATCTTCATGGCCTTGGTGATCTGCCGCGTGTTTTTCACGCTGCGGATGCGACGCCGTAAGTCTAAGACATTAGCCATGCTGTTCTTCGCAGCTCCTAGCTACTAGCTTCTAGCCTCTAGCCTCTAGCCGTTCTTGCCGATTGAGGCTCTTTCGTCTTTCTCAAGTCCGAACGCGCTCTGAAATCCGCGCGGTAACTGTCGTTTGTTCCCGCAACATTCAGCTAGAAGCTAAAAGCTAGTAGCTAAAAGCTGTTTCTTACGCCTTTGCGGCGGCCAGGTCCGCCTTGAAGTTTGTCGAATACTCTTTGAGGGCCGCATGCAGGCGGCTGCGAAGATCGTCGTCGAGCGCCTTCATTTGCGTGATGTCGGAGAGAAGCGCCTGCTGTGCGTCGGCAAAGTATTTGTGCAGGCCGTCTTCGTAAGCGCGAATGTCTGGGACTTGAATATCGTCAAGATAGCCCTGCGTGCCCGCGAAGAGAACCACCATCTGCTGCTGCCAGCTGAGCGGGTGGAACTGCGGTTGCTTGAGCAGCTCGGTAAGACGGACGCCGCGGGCAAGCTGTTTTTGCGTGAGCGGATCGAGGTCGGAGCCGAACTGGGCGAAGGCGGCGAGCTCGCGATACTGCGCGAGGTCGAGCTTGAGCGTGGAACCAACCTGCTTGACGGCCTTGATGGCGGCGGAGAAGCCGACGCGCGAAACGGAGAGGCCGACGTTCACGGCCGGTCGGACGCCGGAGTTGAAGAGGTCAGTTTCCAAAAAGATCTGGCCGTCCGTGATGGAGATGACGTTGGTTGGAATGTATGCGGAAACATCGCCGGCCTGGGTTTCAATGACCGGCAGAGCCGTGAGCGATCCGCCGCCGCGTTCCTTGCTCATTTTGGAAGAGCGCTCGAGCAGGCGGGAGTGGAGATAGAAGACGTCGCCCGGATACGCTTCGCGGCCCGGCGGGCGCCGCAGCAGGAGCGAGATTTCGCGGTAGGCCATGGCGTGCTTGGAAAGATCGTCGTACATGACGAGGGCGTGCTTGCCGCTGTCGCGGAAAAACTCGCCCATCGCGGTTGCCGCGTAGGGCGCGAGATAAAGCAGGGGCGCGGGCTCGGAAGCCGAAGCGGCCACGATGATGGTGTGGCCCATTGCGCCGTGCTCGGCGAGCGTCTGCACGACCTGCGCGATGGAGGAGCGCTTCTGGCCGATGGCGCAGTAGATGCAGATGAGGTCGTTTTTGGCGTTGTTGATGATGGTGTCAAGCAGGACGGCGGTCTTGCCGGTCTGACGGTCGCCGATGATGAGCTCGCGCTGGCCGCGGCCGATGGGAATCATGGCGTCAATGGCCTTGAGGCCGGTGGCCATGGGCTCGCGCACGCCCTGGCGGTCAATGATGCCGGGGGCGAGGCGCTCAATGGGAAGGAATTCGGTGGTGGCGATGGGGCCCTTGTCGTCAATGGGCGCGCCGAGGGCGTTGACCACGCGGCCGATCATGGCGGTGCCGACGGGGACGGAGAGAATTTTGCCGGTGCGCTTGACCTCTTCGCCTTCCTTGAGTTCGGTATAGTCGCCGAGAACGACGGAACCGACCTGATCCTCTTCAAGCGAGAGAGCGAGGCCGGCGATGCCGTGCGGGAAGCTGAGCAACTCGCCAGCCATGACTTTGTCGAGGCCGTGGATACGGGCGATGCCGTCACCGAGCGAGGTGATGGTGCCGACCTCGTCGACCTGGACCTTGGAGTCGTAGTTCGCGATCTGCGCGCGAAGGAGTTGCGTGATTTCGTCTGCCTTGATTTGAGCCATTGTGCAGGTTCCTTGCAGTTCTTGGTTCGTAGTTCTTAGTTCGCAGTCACGAGACTGCGAAATCCCGGCTTCAGCCGGCGGTTAATGCTTCTTTCAGGCGGTCGAGGCGGCCGCGCACGCTGCCGTCATAAACCGTGGAGCCAATGCGGACCACGGCGCCGCCGAGAATGGATGAGTCGAGTTTGAAGCTCGGGTCGATTTTTGCGCCTGCAAGCCTGGCCAGTTCCGCAACCAGCGAGCTGCGTTCGCCGGCACTCAATTGGCGCGCGGTAACGATTTCCGCGGGGCGGATTCCCAATTGCCGCTGCAGAATGCTGCGATAGGCTGCTGCCACTTCGACGACATGGCCGATGCGATCGTTCTGGATGAGCACGGCGATCAGGTTGCGCAGCTCCTTTTGCATACCGAGCGTGGCATTGAGCTTGTCGAGAATGGCGATCTTCTGCGGCGCCGGGATAGCTGGATTCACAAAAAACGTGCGCAGTTCCGCGCTACCTTCCCAAGTGGCGAGAAAGTCAGAGAATCGGTGGTCGATGGCGGCGGTGCCCAGCTTAAGATCGGTCACGACATCGGTGAAGGCTTCGGCATAGCGGGCGACAAAGGCAGGCATTTAGTTTCGGCCTCCTTTGCCGGGGGTGTCGGCGGAAACACCGGCAACAAACTCTGCGATGAGAGCGCGATCGGTCTCGGGAGTGAGTGCGAGTTGTTTTGACGCCTGATCAATGGCCAGATCGGCGGCGAAATCGCGCAGGCCGCGGCGAATCTGAGCGGCAGCGACGCTGATCTCCTGCTCGGCGGCGGCGACAATGCGGGCGCTTTCTTCGCTGAGTGCGGCCTTTATGCGCTTTTCGTCTTCGAGGCTGTCCTGCTCGACCTGTGCGCGGAACTTCTCCATCTCCTGGCCGAGTCCGGCAAGCTTGGCCTCGACAGCGCTGAGGCGGGATTGCGCGTCGGTGGTGGCCGCGCGCGCGGTTTGGAGATCCTGGCTCAGGGTCTGCGAGCGCTTGCGAATGATCTTGGGCATGATCCGGACGAGCGGAATGGCGATGGCGAAAAAGATGATGGCGAAGTTAATCCCAAGCAAAAGCGTAATCGTAGTTTCGAGATTGAGATGCAGCATGTGGGCCAGCGATTGCACCACAGGCGCATGCAGAAGTTCCTGTTCCTGCTCTGCTTCTTCCTTGTGAGGCGGAGTGCCGGCCGAGTCCAAAGACGGTGCGCTCGCGGCGGTTGAGTTGGCAGGAGCGGCAGCCGGCGCTTGAGCGGCGGCCCGGAGAGGCAAGAGGGCCAGCGCGGCGGCAAAGACCGCGAAAAGGAAGAACGAAGGGATTCGAATTCGCTGAAGGGAATCTCTCAACGGGAACCCCCGGCAGCGGCGGGCAGGACGGCGCGGACAGCCAGGCCTGCAAGATCGGCAGCGGTGGACTGGATCGTTTTGCGGGCAGAGTCGGCCTCGGCATCGAACTCAGCCTTGGCCTGGCGGACCTTTTCGCTGGCGGCCTTGCGGGCGGCGTCGAGGGCAGTGTCGCGTTCCCCGTTCCACTGCTTGACACGCTGCTCGCGGAGCTTATAGGCGTCGGCGCGGGCGACGCGGAGGCGCTCAGCATACTCGGCAGTCTTGGCTTCAGCCTCGGCAACCGCCTTGCGGGCATCTTCCATTGCGCCCTCGGTGAGAGCGCGGCGCTTGGCGAGCATGGCCGTAAGCGGCCCCTGCACCAGAAATTGATAGGCGATGACCAGCACGATGAACAGCGCTGCCGTCGGCATAGCGCCAATCAGATACTTTTCGATTGCTTGAAGGATGTCTTGCATGAAGTTACTGGAGTGCTGGGCCTCTTCACTAACAATTTTCGCATGCGGAACCCTTTTTTGTATCAGGGGCAAGCGAGCAAGTCAACGCGAGGAGGGCCGCCGAAACCGCATTCTGTGACACGAGTCACGAAACGGGAAATTCACATAAAAAAGGGCTTGCTATTGCCCAAAACAGTCCTACACTGGAGTTACCACCTAGACCCGGTCCAGGGTCCGGCGGGCCACCGGTTTCGGGATATCCTTCCACTCCCGAAGCAGGCGGCCCGCCTCTTACTTTCTGGGGGCAAATTTTGTTGGTTCACTGCGTGCCAAGCTCAGGGCTTGGCGGCGGTCGCCGACTTGTCCGCCGTCATCAGGCCCTGGGCGCGGAGCCAGTTTTCAAGCAGGCTGGGCCACTGGTCGAGCACGGGATCGCCTTTGCCGAGGCCGCTGCCGTGCGCGCCGTTCGGGAAGACGTGCAACTCCGAGGGAACTCCGGCCTTGAGCAGCTCCTGATAGAACTCGATGCTCACTGCCGGCGAGACCGTCTTGTCGGCAAAGGTCTGGTAGATGAAGGTCGGAGGCGTGTCTTTCGTGACGAACAGAATCGGATCGTATTTGGCGCGGAGATCGTCGCAGGAATCCATGAGGTTCAGGATTTTGCAGTAACTCAGGAACGTGGTGTCCCTAGTGATGGCGTCGAGCCAGGGATAGCCAAGGACGAGATAGTCGGGCCTGCTTGACGCGCGGTCAATGGGATCCTCGGCATCGGGATTGCCGCGAATAGATTGGGTTCCGGCGAGTGCGGCGAGGTGGCCTCCGGCGGAGAAACCGATCACGACGATGCGATTGGGATCGATATGGTAATCCGCGGCACGGGCGCGAACGGTTTGGATGGCGCGTCGCGCGTCGAGAAGCGGGACGGGCAGCAGGTAGCCCTGCGAGCTGAGGCGGTAGCTGAGGATGAAGGCGTGGAAGCCGCGCGCGGTGAACCAATCGGCAACTTCGCGACCTTCAAGATCGCCGGCAAGATGAATGTATGCGCCACCGGGAAAGATGATGACGGCTGAGCCATTGCCGGTGCCCTCGCGGGGCCCGAGGATCGTGAGCGCGGGCGTGTCGCTGCACGGTTCGCTCCTGGTTGGGGGCGATGTCTGAATTGCCGGCGTTTTGTCTCCTGGCGGAGTTCCGGGCCAGAGGCGGATCGTCTGGATGCCGAGAAAGTTGTTGTCGGTGCCGACGGTGGCGCAGTTGGCCAGTTGCGCGTAGGCGGTGGGAATCGCCGCCAATGCCAGGATCGGGGCGGCGATGAGGAATGCAAAGAGTTGCTTCATGGGAACCCTCAGAGCGATTCGCGAGAAGTATAGAACCAGAGACAAGAGAACAGAGATTAGAGACCAGAGAGCAAACATCAGAGCGGAGCGCGGTTCATTTTCACCGAGGAAGATCGGGCGAAAATGTTTATCGATGAGTTAAGAGGCTATTGCCAGGTTGGTTAACATTTAAGTTATTGATTCTGCTGATTGATGTGACTTAAGTACCGGAAAAGTGAACCTAAACCAGGGCAGTTTGCAAGAAAAATTCCACGCCATGTTTTAAGCGACAGACTAGAGAGGTTGTGTGATGAGGGTCGGCAATGCCCCGTATTGAGCCTCGGGAACAACATCCTGATTGAGCACCATGAAACGAGTATGCGCCGAAAGCGTGGAATGATCGGCAAACTTGGTGAAAAAAGTGAAGAAGTGAATAAGTTAAAGAGAATCAGTGAATTGGCGGGTCCGCGAGCCAGGGAATTTCGTCGGGGAGGGATTGACAGCAGCCAGCGGGGTTGGCGGGGATGGCGGCTGGCCTTCGGGCTTGCGCGTGATCGCGAGCGATTGCGCTGCTCCGTCTACAGCCACAGGGCGGAGTGGCCGGGGCAGAGGCTGGCGGCCTGCTCCGAGAGAGTTTCGGCCAGCGAGAGGCCGCAGCGGGCGAAGTAGTAGGCCCCGCCGTGAACGCGCTCCTGGAGAACTCCGCCGGGATAGAGGGCGTTGAAGATGGAGTTGGCGTGGCGGGTGAGCGTGCTCTCGCGCTGGAGCTGGAAGTTGGCGGCGAGAGTGCGCAGGCGGTTCATCTGGTAGCGCATCTTGCCGGCGGCGGTATCGGCTGACTGGCCCAGGCCTTTGTCCTGCGATTGCAGCCATTCGACGAGCAGATTCAACTCGGCATCGAGGGCGTTGCCGGCTGCAGCTAGTTTCTGTTTCGTTTCAATGGGCATGGATCGGACGGCGAGGCGCAGAGCGAGCGTGGACGCATTCTCCTCGGCAAATACCTGCTCGACTGAGAGATCGTGTTTGCGTAGCAGCTCGGCAATGGACGGCTCGATGAGGGTGGCCGAGAAACGCGCGATGGGCGGGGTTTGGCGACCGAGAATGCGCTCGAAGAGAACGGCGGACTGCGCGAGGTAGGCGATCTCGGCGGGACCGCCGACCTGCGCCGTTGTCCCGAACAGAAAATCCTGAAAGACAGGACGAAGCAGCGCCGCAGGCGAGATGCGCTCGGGCTCGGCCGAGAGGACTCCGAGGAGATCGGCTGTGGAGTAAGTGTGCTCGCCGGCCTGCCAGAGACCATTTGGCTCGGCGGCCGTAGGCGCGGTGCGGCGAAGCGCATTGCGTGCGCCGGATTTTTCGTCAATGAGAAAAAGGAGGCTCGACTGCGGAGCGACGGCGACCTGAACGTGATAGCCCGCAGCCTCGAGAGCCTGGCCACGCTCAGTGAGTGCGGTGTGAAACTCGTCGGCACGCTCGATGGCTGCGCGGAGGACGGGCGCGCCGAGACGATGGAATTCGCGGCCGGCGGCATCGACGATGAGAAGTCCCTGCGCGGCGAAGAGTGTGGTGTAGAGATCGCCAAAGGCCTGCGCGAAGCTGCGGCCGGGTTTGTAGGCAGCGACGAGCGCGTTTGTGGTTTCGGAGGGCCCGAGGAGCTCGGCAGCGCGTTCAGCGAGAGGCGTGATGGATTCGTCGAAGACGATGCGGCCGGCGGGGATCGCGGATTCGGGAGCCTTTCCGTAGGTGAGCGTGGCTAGCTCGCGGCCGGCGGGAAACGTGACGTGATCGACTTCGGCGAAATCGTGATCTTCACTGGCAACCCAGAAGACAGCGGCGTGGGGATGGCCCGCAGCAGTGGACTTGCGAGCGCGGGCGATTGCGGTGGCGGCTTTTAGTGGCGTGTAAAGCGGGCCACCGAAGAGACCCACCTGCTGGCCGGTGAGGATAGCGCCCGCGCCCTGGGCGAGTGCAGCCAGCGAATCCTGTGCGGTGGAGGAAGGGTTTTGTTCGGCCACGAGATGGACAAGCTCAGGCCAGTGCGCGGGTCGGGGCGGAGGTGCTTGCGCGATTTCATCCAATGGCAAAAAGGCACGAAGCGCGCCTGCACAAAAATCGAGAAAGAGGCGGCTCTGGCCGGGCATGACGCTTACGGGATAACAATCGGCTTTCAAGGAATCGTTCACTCGTGGCTCGTTTGGGCAGGAGTTGGATGGATGCGCGCGAAATCAGGAATTGTTGCTCCACATAAGGATGCCACGGGAGGGCGGGGCGATGCAGGAATGGGATGAGGTGGGCTTGCGGAAACGTTCCCTCAGGGGCTAAACAGGCTGCGGAAAAAGTCTCTTTTAGTGACTTTTTTTGCACCGTGGTTTGTTCTAAGAAGTAGGTATGCGTGGAGACGATGAGCTTCAGTCGGGGATGTACAGTTACGTAACGATGGAACAGCGGATCGCGGCGGATCATCCTGTGCGTGCCATACGGGCGATGGTGGATCGGGCCTTGGAGCGGATGGACAGGGATTTGTCGAAGCTGTACTCAAGCACCGGGCGTCCGTCGATCGCGCCGGAGCGGTTGCTGCGGGCGCAGTTGCTGATGGTGTTGTATTCGATTCGCTCGGAGCGCCAGTTGATGGAGCAGTTGAACTACAACCTTCTGTTTCGTTGGTTCGTGGGCCTTGAGATGGACGACCCGGTGTGGGACGTGACGGTGTTTACCAAGAACCGCGAGCGGCTGATCGCCGGGGCGGTGAGCCAGCAGTTGTTGCTGGCGGTAGTGGAGCAGGCGGGCGAGCAGCAGTTGCTGAGCGAGGAGCATTTCACGGTGGACGGAACGCTGATCCAGGCCTGGGCCTCGGCGCGCAGCTTCAAGGAGAAGAAGGAGCCTCCGCAGCCGGGTTCGGGCACGGGCGACGGGGGCAGAGTGTTGTTGCGCGACAAGGTGGAGTCGACCACCGACCCGGATGCGCGGCTGTACCGCAAGGCGGCGGCCGACCGGAGTCTTCCCAGCTATCTGGGACACGCGCTGATGGAGAACCGCAACGGGCTGGTGATTGCAGCCCAAGCCAGCCTTGCCGGCACGGACGCGGAACGAGCTTCGGCGTTGCGCATGCTGGATGGGACGGAGCGGGCCGGAACGCGGCGCACGCTGGGGGCCGACACGCAGTATCAGGCCGCGGAGTTCATTGAGGCTCTGCGCCAGCGCGCGGTGGCGCCGCATATCTCGGAATATGTGCACGGCAACCTGGGCAAGAATCACCTTACCGCCGCCGAGCGGGACGATCCCTGGCGGCGGGTGAGCCAGCGCCGGCGTAAGCTGATCGAGCGGGTATTCGGCTGGAGCAAGTTGAACCGCCCGCTGCGGCAAGTGAAGCTGCGCGGGCTCAAGCGGGTGGACTGGTTCTATCGGCTGACCATCGCCGCCTACAACCTGGTGCGCATGCGAAGACTGATTCCGATTGAAGCCATGGCTGCTTAGGACCAAAGTGTCTCCGCAGGCTGTTGCAATGGCCTTCGGAGGCGGAAACAATAACAGAAACCATCCGGCCAAACAGGCCCGATCACGGAAATCCCCGCCGGCAAACAATAGCGCCGGCAAAACACGTGTTTTTCCGCAGCCTGTAAAGCCCTCGATCATTCTGCGGACTTTAGTGGCACGAGTGAACTCGTGCCCTGATACAAAGCCCCGATTCATGCGATCCCAGGTCTCTCCGCCACGGCGGACGAGGGACCCGGGGCACCCACTTCCGTGGCGAGTTGAAAGCGAGAAAAGCAAATGCAGGTCCTTCGACTCCCGTCGTCCGGCGCACCGGACTCCGGCCGCTCAGGATGACGTCCAGGATGGGCGCCGGGCGGAGCACGTCGGGTCAAGGGCAATGCGTATACTCGTGTTGAATTGGGTGCGGGCGGGGACGCCCGCACGACAGCCGGTCAGGAGACCGGCGTTCCATGTGACTCAACAAAACGGTCTCGACCAGAAGGGAATGAAATGACGGCGAAACCAAAGACGAAGAAGGTGAAGGCGGGGAAGATCGCAAAGGCGGCGGTGATTGAGCGGGCCACGATCGTGAGCTCGGAAGTTGTGTACACGGGTCCGCTGTTCCGCGTGCTGCACGACAAGCTGATTGAGCCGGATGGAAAGCGGAACGAGCGCGACGTGATTCGCCACAACGGGAGCGTGGTGATTCTGGCGATCGACAACTCGAAAAGCAAGAAGAACCCGTGGATCGTGATGGAGCGCCAATACCGGCACGCGGCAAACCAGTATTTGTGGGAACTGCCGGCGGGCAAACTGGAGCCGGGCGAGGATGCGCTGGAGGGAGCCAAACGGGAGCTGGCCGAGGAGACCGGATACCGTGCGAAGAGGTGGCGGCCGCTGGTGGAGTACTACGCCAGCCCGGGGTTTCTGGGCGAATCGATGATAGTTTTTGTTGCCGAGGGCCTGGAACCGGGCGCTGCCCATCCGGAAGAGGACGAGCAGATCGAGCTCCGGCTGGTGAAGCTCAAGGACGTGCTGAAGGCGATTGATAAGGGTGCGATTCTGGACGGTAAAACACTGAGCAGCGTGCTTTTATACGACAGAATCAAGGGCCGCCGAGGGAAGAAGTAGTAGGCAAAACCGGCCTTCCTCTGCCCACTTTGTCTACTCAAGAACCCGTCCGATTGCTGATCAGGCGGGTTTCACTTTGTGGAACAAACGAAATCGAATCAACCTTTCGCGTCTTTCTAGCGTCTTAGTAAATATCGGCGGGATTCCCCGACATCGTCCCGCCGTATTCCACAAAAAGAAAGAAGGCAGGAAGCTGTGGCTCAGTACAAAGGAAAGGTCAAGTGGTTTAACAACGCCAAGGGCTACGGATTCATCGGACGCGAAGACGGGCCGGATGTATTCGTCCACTACTCGGCAATCCAACTGGACGGATACAAAACGCTCAAAGAAGGCGACGAGGTCGAATTCGACATCGTTGAAGGACAGAAAGGCCCGCAGGCGGACGCCGTCATCCGCAATCGGGATAGTGCAAGCGCCCATACCGCAGCGTAAACGCGGATAGGGTCCCCGGGCGTTCCCGCAAGACCGCCGCCCGGCGGTAAGGGTGAGTTGCGCCCAATACATTTCTCCTTATCACAATTGAAATTCGTCGCTTTTCAGCGTCTGCGGAGTTGTCGCGGATTCATGCGGAAGTGTTTGCAGTGGCTTGGATAGCGGCGGATGCGCCATACTGCTGGCGGAGCCATTCCATGGACAACAAAACGATGGCGCGTCTTCTGGCGGAGACGGCCGACTTGATGGAGATCGATGGCGCGGACAGCTTCCGCATCCGAAGCTATCGGCGCGCGGCGGACGCAGCCGAGCAGACGACCGTCGATCTGGTGGAGGCGGCGAACGATACGGCGCGGCTGCTCGCGATCGATGGAATCGGCAAGAGTATGGCAACACACCTTCAGTCCATTGCCGCGACGGGAACGCTGCCGCAGAGAGACGAGCTGCTGGCCAAATACGGGGCGGGCGTGCTGGAGCTGCTGAAGCTCCCGGGGATGGGGCCGAAGACTGTGGCGCTGCTTTGGGATGCGGGCGTAATCAGCAGCGCCAACACGGACAGCGTGGGGCAGCTTGCCTCGGCCATTGCGGCGGGACAGCTGAATGGCCTTCCGCGGATGGGCACCAAGCAGATTGAGAAGCTGCAAAAGGGGATCGAAGACTACCGGCGAAGCGTGGGGCGGTTCCGGATCGACGTGGCCAAGGAAGAGGCGGAGAGGATCGCGGCGTACCTGCTGAAGTTCAAAGGAATTAAGCGAGTGACGCCGGCGGGATCGCTGCGGAGGGGAAGAGAGACGGTGGGCGATCTGGATTTGCTTGCCACGGGGCCCCTATGTGCACTGGAAAAGACCCAGGCAGCTGTGGAGCACGTGGCCGCGTATTCCGGCATTCAAGACATGATTGCCAAAGGCGAGAACAAGGTGAGCTTTCACGTGGACCAGGGCTTGCAGGTGGACGTGCGGCTGCTGCCCGAGGCGAGCTACGGCGCCGCGCTGCAATATTTCACCGGCTCAAAGGCACACAACGTGACGCTGCGGCAGCGTGCACTGAAGATGGGCTACACGCTGAATGAGTGGGCGCTGGCGCGGCTTGACGATGGATCGACTGTGGCTGCCAAGACGGAAGAAGAGATCTACGCCGCGCTGGGAATGGATTGGATGCCGCCGGAGATGCGCGAGAATCTGGGCGAGATTGATGCAGCCGCTGAGCACAATCTGCCTCGCGTGGTCTCGCTGGGCGATATACGAGGCGATGTGCACATGCATACGACGGCCAGCGACGGGCGAAATTCAATCCACGAAATGGCCGAAGCGGCGCTGGCTTGCGGGTACGGGTATATCGCGATTACCGACCACTCGAAGAACCTGGCCATGACCAATGGAATGGACGAGAAGAGAGCGCTCGAACAGATCAAGCAGGTGCGCGCGGTGGACCGCAAGATGGAAGGAAAGATCAGAGTGTTCACAGGTATCGAAGTGGACATTCTGGCCGACGGCGCACTGGACCTGGACGACGAGGTGCTGGCGCAGATGGACGTAGTGATTGCCAGCGTGCATACGCGCTTTGAACAAAGCCGCGAGGAGATGACGGCGCGCGTGCTGAAGGCAATTGAGAATCCGACTGTGCGGATCCTGGGGCACCCAACTGGGCGGCTGTTGCTGCGCCGGGAGCCGTTCGCGCTGGACCTGCCGGCAGTTCTGAAGCGCGCGGCGGAGCTGGGCGTGGCCATGGAACATAATGCCGCGCCTGAGCGGCTGGACCTGAACGACCACGATCTGCGGCTGGCCAAGGAACTGGGCTGCAAAATTGTGATGTCGTCGGACTCCCACGACAGCCGCAATCTGGGGAAGATGGGCTACGGCGCGAAGCAGTTGCGGCGAGCCTGGCTTACGCCTGGGGATGTGCTGAATACGCGGAAGGCGGACGGGTTTCTGAAGGGGTTACGGGCGAGGCCCTAGGTCGCTGGCGGGGCGGTCATGAAAAACGTCTCTCAGGGGCTAAAGCCCTTTTCCTTCGATTGGCTTTATCGGCATGGCTGAAGCCATGCCCTGATACAAAGCCGCGCGACTGAAGGTTCCGAGACCGATCACGTCGTGTGCTTTCAAATCAGGCCCAAACTGGCCCAACCACTTCATCCCCCAAAGGTCACCGGCCTTGAGCACAAAGGGATTGCGGCGGCACCAGGGGAGGCTTGGCTAATTGTGATCGATTGGGATTAACATTAGGCGCAACGAGGTTGGAGGTCGCCATGAGCTTGCTACAACAGGACGCAGCGGGAGTGGACGACGCCGCGCTGGGCGAAGAGCTGACCAAAGGGTCCAGTCACGTGGTGTGGGCGACCATCGCAGCGACTGTTGTGGTGAGCATCGCCATTGGGACTTACGTGTTCATGGAGCGGACGCCGCCCCCCGCGTCAGGAGAGATCGTGGCGGTTTGGGCACATCCGCAACACACGGAGACGTCAGGGCTCGACGCCAGCGGAGCGCCGATGGCCAAAGAAGAAATAGACCAGGTGATGGTCTTCACCCAAGTGAAGCTCACCAACCATACCAATCATCCGCTTTACCTGGCGAATGTGCTGACCAATGCCACGCTGGCCGACGGCATCCACTCAAGCTACGCGGCTAACACTGGCGACTACGAGCGGATCTTTGTGGCTTATCCGAATATTCCTGTGCCGCACAACGCTCCGCTGTCGCCGCTGGACACGACGATTAACCCCGGGCAGACAGTCGAGGGCACATTTGTTTCGGCTTTCAAGATGACGAAACAGGACTGGGACGCGCGCAAGAAGCTGGACTATACCTTCAGTTTCCGCTACCAGCCCAGTCTTACGGTCGCGCCCCAGGTCCCAATTACTGAACAGTAGGCGGCACGGGCGCGCTCTTCGGCGTGGAGAGATAGCCCGCAATCTCATTCCTTGAATTAATGTTGTTGACCACGATCTCGTAGAGCGCCTGGTCTTTGCCGCTGTAGAACTGCAAAGGCTCGTTCACATTGCGGTCTTTCTTCTCGTACACTTTGTCGTCGGCAAAGATGTCGAGGGTGAACTTGTTGTGCCGGGCGTCGGTCCTTCTCAATTCAAGCGAGACTGTGCCCACAGGCTTCTTCTGGCCCTTGTCGAGCGAGAACTCATAGAAGTTGCGATCGCCCTTGTGCTCAAGGGTGACTAGCTCATCGTGGTTGCGAGCGATGATGCTGTTGGTACCGCTCAAGTCGCCCTTGACGGACTCGAGCTCGCTATTGGTGTTGGCAAGGTCGCCCTGGGTCTTGGTTAGGTCGGTTTTTACACCGCCCACATCCGTCTTTACGTTGGTAAGGTCGGTAGACATGCCGTTGACTTGCTGCGCCGTTTGCTTTTCGGCGGTCTCATCGGCCTCCTCGCGCGCAACGATAGCCTGGGCGCGCTCGTCCAATTCCTTCTGTGTGAGGCCGACGGATTTGCCGAGCTCGTCGGTGGCCACTTTCAAGCGGGCATTGGTCTCGCGCAGCTCGGCGGCCATCTGCGTGTCCTGCTGTTTGGAGTCGGCCAGCTCTGCCTGCGCGGTGCCCAGCTTGCTGGTGAGAGTAAAGCACCAAACCAGGCTTCCAACAGCGGCCAGCAAAGCGATGGCGATGGCCGCCAATAGAGCGCCGGAGTAAGTTCGGGGAGCCTCTTCAATATCACTCATGGTTTACCTTTCGTGCGCGGGCATTCTGTGTTGAGCGGACGATGCCCGCCTTCATGTGCCCGGCCTAATGGCGACATCTAGTCCGGTTAGACGCCGCAAAAGGGGGAAATTGTCTCATTCAATCCGGAAATCCCCGTAATTCACAATGTTACCCATTGGCAGGCCCCGGCAGAAGCCGGGATTTCCAATTGGTTCGCTGGGTGAATCTACAGGATAAATCGGCTGGGTGAGGAATGAGAGGGCTTTCGGACACATCGGTAACGTTGCGGGTTGCGGGGGCTGGCGTCTTGGTAGTGGTCTACTTTGGCTTGGGACAGCGCTCCTATGTCTCTCGGTTCGCCTCTGGTGGGCCGCAAGGGGTCCAAAAAGCAAAGTTGCCGTACCCTTGGAGGTTTTTCAAGTCAGTGATGCGCCATCGTTTCATAATGGACGTCTCATGCGGGTCACCGAAAATGTCCTTGTACTTAATCGAGGCTATGAAATACACGCTGGCGGTTTTGGAGTTGACGCTCTCAATCTCCTCGCTGCTAAAGCGATAGAGGAACACGCTTTTGATCTTCTTCTCAAATTGTGGCGCAACCCTGTTGGGGATCCCAATGGAATTGCTGAAGTCTACAGGAACTTCTGGGTCAACATCCGACACCACAAGCTTGGCGAAAGAGGCGTAAACAAAGCCATCAGTGGGGCCCGTTTGTGTAACCACATAAACTACGGGGACGGAAAATGGACCCATGCCCAGATTCAGATCACCGTCAATCCCTATCCAGACCCTAGCCCGCTCCTTTGCCTTCATTGCCTGGAACTGTCCCAGAGCGGATTCGGCGCTCAATTTTGCAGCATCTGCCGCATTTCTTGTAGCCGCAATGGATTGTCGGGCAAACACGTTTTGACGATTCATCAAGTCGGCTTGACGGCTCATTCGTCCAGTCTGCTCTTTCATCCAGCCAGCTTGGGCATGTACGTCGATTCGCGTCCCACGGGCGAGAATAGCTTGCCAGATCATGCTTCCGACTTGTAGGAATCCAACAAATACCAGGCCGCCCGTCAGCCACACGAGTCTGCTTTGTATCTGGAGATTCTCTCTGGAGTTTTGGCAGGCCTCATCGCAAGTTGGGGTGGTTGGCTGTGGACTGACGGACACCGGGTTTGGGACGGAATCGTTATTGGGTTGGCCCTTTGGCTGTTTCTGTCCTTCATGACTGCCGTCACTTTTGGCGATCCCCTGTTTTGGCGTCCCTTGAGGCGTGTTCTGACCGACCAGAATCCCTATCGCTATGAATGGGGACAGCAAGGCGAATATCGCCGGCCATTTACGCATGGCGGAAATGTATCACAAATATCTCGACTCTGGGCTGGAGGCGGTGAGAGCATTTGGAGCATGGAACTGAGTTTTGACCGACGGATTGGGATTGCGGGGGTGATCTTGGCCCCTATCGGCATCGGCATAACGATCCTCTGGCCAGATATCAGATGGCTTGGGTGGTTTTTCCTGATCCTGGGGGCCTTGGGCTTAATTGTCTGGTTAGTGGCCGAGCTCCGCGCGAGACTGCGCAATTCCCGTTTTTCCAATTTTGTTTCGACGTTGATCGTGATGGCACTGCTAGGAGGGTTGGGGCTCTTATATTGGAGGGGACCAAAGGCGAAGAATGATGATCATCCAGGAACCGAGATCACCCACCCTCATGGCGGCAGCCCAGGACCCGATTTGGTCTTATTTGACTTTAATGAACTGGGAGGAGGCAACCTTCTAAACAACACGAACGAACCATTGTATGTTTACTCGATTGTTACCACCGTCAAACATAAGAACGCCAGTGGCGGCCAACGGCTGGGAAATGTAGCAGTCAGCCAAATGATCTATCCAAACCAGCAGCCTGCTCCGTTTTCTGTTTTCGCCAATCAACCTTTAGCGTGGCACACGATTTTATCTAAAACGAGCAGTTGGGATCAGGCATGGGACGACGCGATCAAGGAATATGGGTTTTGCCTTAAGCCAATCGTTATGTCTGACGACGCCACAGCCCTAAAGGAATTCAGAGAACATTATCAGCAAATATCACAACCATTTCCGGTGGGCAATGCGACAGCGGAAATCGACTATCTGAAAGATGGGAAAATGAATCAAATCACCGTTGATACAAAAGCAATCATTATGGTCCGCCAGGACTGCGATCCCAAAAAGCAGACATTCCCTTACTAAAGCTTGAACGCCATCATGCAGGAGTTGAGAAATGCCGAAGTCCCCGAAACCTAAGAAGCCCGGGCGCCCCAGACTGGCAAAGAGCGAGGCCAAAGGCACCATTGTGCCAGTCCGGTTCAGCCCGGAGGATCGGAAGCGCGTAGCGGCAGCGGCGAAAGCCAGCAAGCAGAACGTCTCTCAATGGATTCGTAGCACGCTAATCGCCGCAATGGAGGGATGAACAATGACCCAGCAGGTCGCCAGATTGGTGGAAGAGTTGAGAATCTCAAACAGGGTTCACGGGTCGCGGAGCAAGAGCAGCCGGCGGATTCGCAGGCAACTGAGGAGCCTTGGACACTACGGCGGATTGAGGGATTCGAATTAGGCCAACCACCCGCCGTCCCGATGGTAGGTCAGTTTGAAAAAAACGTCCCTCAGGGGCTAAAGCCCAGGATCATTTTGCGCGGCTTATGTACGGGCTAAAGCCCGTACCCTTCAAGCTGACCCACTGCCCGCCGTCCCACGTTCCGTGACAAGGATGGAACAGCTACGTTATAAACATCTTTACTGCATATTTCGGCGCGGGGCACGAGTTGAGCGGCCGGAACTCCGCCGCATCGCCGGATTGACCTCTAAATAAAGGGAGAAATAAAGGCTATGTCGACTGCTGTCGCAGGAAAGGGCCTGGAAGGAATTGTCGCCGCGAACTCCGGCATCTGCTGGATCGACGGAGAAGCGGGCATCCTCTCCTACCGCGGCATCGACATTCACGAGCTGGCCGAGCACTCGACATTCGAAGAATGCACGTACCTTTTGTGGAACGGACTGTTGCCGAATGCGTTGGCATTGCGCGAGTTTTCTGCACAACTTACCCTCGCGCGGTCGCTGGATCAGCGCGTTGTCGACATGCTGCGCAGCTTTCCCAAGTCGGCCACTCCGATGGAGGTGCTGCGAACGACGGTTTCGGCGCTGAGCTTCTACGATGCCGACGAAAAAGACAATTCCCACGACGCAAACGTACGCAAGGCCTACAACCTGACCGCGCAGATTGCGATGATTGTGGCGATTTACGACCGGCTGCGCAAGGGCAAGGAGATTGTGCCGCCCGATCGCTCGCTTACGCACGCTGGGAATTTCCTGTGGATGCTGAACGGGGAAAAGCCCTCAGAGACGGCCACTCGAACTTTGGATATTGCACTGATTCTTCATGCCGACCACGAATTAAACGCCTCCACCTTCGCAGCCCGCGTCATCGCCGCAACCCTCTCCGACATCCACTCCGCAATTACCGGCGCCATTGGCGCGCTGAAGGGCCCGCTGCACGGCGGCGCCAACGAAGGCGTGATGCGGCTGCTCCTGACCATCGACAAGCAGGGCGCCGATCCGGTGGAGTACGTGAGGAACATGCTGGCAGCGAAGCAAAAGATTTCGGGATTCGGGCACCGCGTGTACAAAACGGAAGACCCGCGGGCCACGCACCTGCGCAAGATGAGCGAGCAACTGGGCAAGGATTCGGGCCAGCCCAAGTGGTTCGAGATGTCGCGGGCGATCGAGCTTTACATTAATCAAGACAAGAAGCTGAACGCCAACGTGGATTTCTATTCGGCTTCGACGTATGCCACGCTGGGCATCGATATCGATCTGTATACTCCGATCTTCGCGGTGAGCCGCATTGCAGGCTGGGCCGCGCATGTGATTGAGCAGCTGGACGACAACCGGCTGATCCGCCCGCGGGCGGAGTACATTGGGCCGGTGTATCCTTCGCCGTGGATTCCGGTGGCGGAGCGGCTGTAAGAGCGATCACGCCGGCGGTCGTTAGCGCGCCGCTAGTTTCGAATCGATTTATAATGGGGCCGAGATGACCCGCTCCGTTATCATTACGACGCCGATGCCGACCCTTAACGAGATTGGGAAGGAGCTTGGCCTCTCGAAGGCCGAGCAGAGTTCCCTCATTCGCCTCGTGAATGGAAAAGCGTCTCGGCGACCGGCGAGCAATGCCTTCGAGACCAGGAGATCCCTTCGCAAGCGGACGAAGAGGAGAGCGTCAGGCCGAAGGTGAAAGCAAGAACATCGTGCCCACGCGTGCGCCTGAAGTCTCAAGGAAGTCCGTTTTCCTGAACATCCCCTACGACGACAAATTCCGGCGGTTATACCTCGCCTACATCTCAGGATTGGCTCATTTCGGCTTGCGCCCTCGTGCAGCCCTCGAAGTCCCGGGTGGCCAGAACCGCATGGACAAGATTTTCGATCTCATCCGAAGCTGCCCCTATTCGATTCATGACCTTTCCTTGGTCCAATTGGATCGCACCCCTCCTGCCACGCCCCGGTTCAATATGCCGTTCGAGCTCGGCTTGGCCGTCGCATGCGCCACGATCGACCATCTACCTCACGACTGGTTCGTTTTCGAGTCGATGCCCCGGAGGCTATCGAAGTCCCTCAGCGACTTAAGCGGAATCGACCCGTACATTCACCGGGGAACAGTCGAAGGAGTGATGCGAGAGCTATGTAATTGTTTTTCGCGTCAAACTCCAAGCGAGCGAACCTCGGTTTCCGAGATGTTGAAGACTTATAGAGTGGTATCGCACTTGAGCGAGGACGTTCGACGCAAGACAAGAGCGCGGAGCGTCTTTGAGGCCAGCGTTTTCAAGGGTCTCTATTTCGTGGCGTCAACCGCCGCCGGATTACCCGAGGTTCGCTGATTCGACCTGTTCCAAGCGATGCGGCCAATCAGCCAATTGATTGCAGCGGGCTCGTCTTCGATTTCGATTCGCAGTGGCACGGCTTGGATCGGGAGAGTTGTGGCGAGATGGCCGAGGCGGATGAGATCTTTTTCTGTGGTGAGGAACGCGGTGGCTCCGGCGCTGCGAGCTTGGGATTCGATGCGAGAGAGGTCGGCGGCGGTATAGGTGTGGTGGTCGGCGAAGGCGGTGCGGGCGGCGAGCTTGAGGCCCGCTGATTCGAGGCCGTTGAAGAACTGATCGGGGCGCGCGATGCCGCAGAAGGCGGCGAGTGGGGCGTCGAGGTGAGGAATTTCCATGTAGCGGCGGATGCGCCATACGATTCCCTGCCAGCCCATGGATTTGAGTTGCGCTTCAACATCGGGTTCGTCTGCCGGAGTTGCGATGACTTGTGCGCGCCGCGCTGCATGCAATGCTTCGCGAAGATTGCCGGCGGGAAGAAGATGGTCGCTTAAGTCGCGGCTACTGAGAAGCAGGATGTCAATGTCGCGAGCAAGCTGGCGATGCTGAAAGCCGTCGTCCAATATGTGAGCTTTGGGTCTGAGGCTATTTTCGGTATTTTGCGGCGCTTCGGCCGTTGCTTCCGCGAGCAGTCCGGCATCGTACCGTTCGGCGGCAACAAAGACCGGCACGCCGGCCGCGCGTGCTATCTCGAGCGGCTCGTCGCCGAAGCTTTCGGCCAACCCACTGGCATCAACCAAAACTGGAAGCGTGGAACGCCGCCGGCCGTAGCCGCGCGAAAGCACATCAATGTGAAGACCGAGCGCGGTGAGAGCTTTGGCCAGCGTGATCGCGAGTGGAGTCTTCCCTGCCCCGCCGGTGGAAAGATTGCCGATGCTGACGACTGGCCAGCGAAGACGGCGAACCGGCTTGAGGCCGGTGCGCAACTCGAGATCGCGCAGCGCGATAGCGAGCCGGTAGGCCGGAACGAGAGGCCAAAGCAGCGGGCGCGCGGCGGATGTCGACTTCATGGCTCGCGCTCCCGGCTGGAATCTGCGGAGAGTAACTCGCGGATGGCGGCAACACACCGATCGGTGGCGCCGGCATGCTTGTTGAAAACTTCTTTGGCGCGCGCGCCCATGGCTTCGGCGGCGGAGCGATTGCTGAGGAGTTCATTCATGGTCGAGGCCAAATCGTCTTTTGCCGTAATTCGGAGCCCGTCATGGCTGTGCAGGTTGTCGGTAATGGCGGCGAAGTTGGCATAGTGCGGACCCATGACGATGGGGACGGCGAACTGGGCGGGCTCAAGAGGATTGTGGCCGCCAGCGGGAACGAGGCTGCCGCCGACGAATGCAACCGAGGCCAGCGAGTAAACAGAAGCCAATTCGCCAATAGTGTCGAGAAGGACGATTTCACCGGGCCGGAGCGAGCGAGATGCACGTGCGGCAGCCGATGTCCCGGAGGTCCAACTGGAACGCCTGGCCCAAAGCGCGCCGGCTTTATCGAGAAGCGTTGCGACGGCGCCGAAGCGCTCGGGATGGCGCGGTGCAAGGATGAGGACAAGCTGCGGGTCCGTTGCAATGAGGCGCGGCCATGCATCCATGAGCGCAGACTCCTCGCCCTCAAGCGTGCTGCCGGCAACAACGAACCGCAGACCGGCGGACATCGACTTCAACCAGCGCGTGGCTTCGGTTTCCTGTGCGACGCGCACATCAAACTTGAGATTGCCGGCGACGGATACGCGATCAGGATCGCAACCAAGTGCAAGAAGCCGGTCTGCGTCGGTCTGGCTTTGAGCAAGCACGCGGTTGAGACGCGAGAGCAGCGGTCGCCAGAGGGAGCGTAGCCTGCGATAGCGCGGCCATGAACGGTTGGAGATCCGGGCGTTGACGACGGCGACGGGAATGCCCCGGCTGAAACAGCCATGGAGCAGATTGGGCCAGAACTCGGTTTCAGCGAGGATGAGCAGGCTCGGCTGGAGCGCGTTGAGATAAGCGCTGACGGCCCAGGGCAGATCGAGCGGGCAATAGAAGACGCGATTCGAGTCGAAGCGCTGGTGGGCTAGTGCCTGGCCGGTGCGCGTGGTGGTGGAGACCACGATCAGGTGACCGGGCAGAGCGGATTCAAGATCCTTGACCAGACGCGTGACGGCGAGAACTTCGCCGACGGAGACTGCGTGGAGCCAGATAACCGGGCGATCGGCCAGCGCAGAGTCAGAAGCGAGTCTCCGCGGAACGCGCCCCAGCCGCTCCATGAGCCCCTCGCGGTATTTGCGCGTGGTGGCCATGCGCCACAACCACCACGGCGCGCCGGCGATGAGAGCCGCGAACAGGGCGAGGTTATAGAAAAAAAGGATCATGCGTAAACGAACCAGTTTTCTGCAGGTCTAATCGTAGAGCGTTTGATCCTGGAATGATACAGTTGAGCGCGATGAAAATCTTGCGGGGAATCCCGTTGTTCTCGTTGCTTTGGTTTGCGCTGCCGGTTACGGCGAGCGATCGCACGCCACCGCCCGTGCAGCCTGCGACTTCGTTCCCGGCGGTCGAAGTGCATCCCGATGAGCACGTGGCCATCGCCGCCGAGCCCTACGATACGAGGGAAAAAGAGTCCATCTTCCGCGTTGATTACCTGGGCCACGATGTGATGCCGATTCGGCTCATCGTGACCAACCTTGGCGACCGGCCCATTTCGCTTTCCGATGCGCGCATTCTGTTTGAGACGGCGGAAGGCGACCGGATTCGCGCAGCCGAGCCTGAAGATGTGGAGCGGATGATGACGCAAAAAGAGCGGCAAGGATCAAAAATCCCGCTGCCTGCGCCGCTGCCGCCGATCCACGTCAAGCCCAAGGGGAGCATCAAGGAGATTGAGGACGACTTCAACACCTTCGAGTATTCGGCCCTGGCGGTGGAACCGCACACGACGCGCGCCGGATTTCTCTTCTACGACGTCTCGGGGTTGAAGAACCCGCTGATGGGAGCGAAGCTCTATCTGCACGATCTGCGCGACGCGGACGGCAAAGAGCTCTTCTACTTCGAAATTTCCTTCGACAAATATCTGCAGTCGAAGTCGAGCCAGATGAACTAGTGAGTGGCGCGAGTTATTCGAAGTAAGTAGCCGTCGTCGTATCGGTTTCCCAGATGGTGCAGTCTTTCACGCGCACGCGGCCCGCGGTCATTCCGGCAAGCTGGCTATTGGTCTCGTCGTAGAAGTATTTGGCGATGTTCTCGGCTGATGGATTGAGCGTCGTGAACGGCTCAAGATCGTTCAGCATCTGGTGGTCGATGCGTTCGATGACGGGACGGAGCACTTGTTTCAAGAGCTTGAAGTCGAGGAGCAGACCGGCCTCGTCGAGCGTGGAGCCGGCCAGCGTGACACGGACCTTGTAGTTATGGCCGTGCGGGTTCTCGCACTTGCCTTTGTAGTTGCGGAGATAGTGGCCGGATGAAAAATCCGCCTCGACAGTAACTTCGTACATGTGCGCCTGCTCAATCCTGCGCGGGCACGCGGCCCGCACATCTTCATTCTAATTTGATCGGCTCGGCTAAGGATTGCGACGACGCTTGCTTCGCGCCGCGCGGCGGGCTTGTTCACTGCGGCGGTCGACCTGCTCAAAAAGGTTGCTGAGGACGCCGACAAGAGCCGAAGCGAGGCAAGCCAGCAAGAGCAGCAACGCCATGGTGCGCCACAGCGAGCCGTTGGCGGGCAGGCCGGGCTGAAAGCTCGAGGGCACCAGCGTCATGACGCCGGAGATGAGGGCGAAGAATCCGAGCGTGGCGGCGAGGATATAGAAGTTGCGGGACATACGTGCTGAGGAGCGAGCGGCTCGATCGTCCTGAAGCGATTGTATGGCGCGCGGGTTCATGCGGAAAGCTCGGCCGAGTTGATAACTGCGACGCCGGCTTTGGCAAATTCGGCGTCCATAGCGGCGACGGAGCCGTTGAGGCCGATGGCGCGGCAGGCATCGCGCAACACAAACGCTGGCAAACCTAAGCGGCGCGCGTCGAGAGAGGAGTAGCCAACGCAGTAGTCGTAGGCCAGGCCGGCGAGGAAGACGCGCGCGAGGCAGCGCTCGCGGAGGTAGCCGGCCAAACCCGTCGGAGTCGTCCGGTCATTCTCAAAGAAGGCTGAATAGGAATCGATGTGCGTGCGGAAGCCCTTGCGCAGGATCAGCTCGGCCTGCGTGAGCTGGAGCGTGGGATGGAACTCCGCGCCGCGCGTGCCTTGCACGCAATGCGGAGGCCAGAGCGTCTGCGGGCCGTGCGCAAACTGGATAGAATCGTAAGGCTTTTTGCCGGGATGCGATGCGGCGAAGGAAGCATGATTGGACGGATGCCAATCCTGCGTGAGAATGACGTGCTCGAAACGCGGCGCGATGCGATGGATCGGCGCGATGACCTCGTCGCCGCGTGGAACCGCGAGCGCGCCGCCGGGGCAAAAATCATTTTGCACGTCGATGACGAGGAGAACGTCGTGCGCATCGATTTGCATCATGATTTCCTCAGCGGCTGATCTGAAAGACGCGCAACCTTATTTGCGCGGGACCAGCGAATATTTTTCAGCGATCGCCTGCATCACCGATTCGGTGACCAACTTGACGAGCGCGTCAACATTGAGGCCATCCGGGCCGGCGGCGCTGTCCGCTAAGGCGGCGCTGCCATTGCCGGCGCCGCGCGGCGTTGGCTGGAGGGCAATTGGGCTTTGGACTTCAAGACTCGCGTCGCTCAAGGGCGGCATATCGAGTGGGAATTCCGGCAGGCCGAGCTTCTTTCGCAGGGCGCGCAGGTCGGCGCCGCGTTCCTCAGAGATGCGCAGGATGGGCGCGCCCAATTGCGCGGCGAGCATCAGCGTCCAGCAATAGGTGTCGAGAACTTCGGCGCACCACTCGGCGCGCGTCACTGTATCGGCCCAGCAGACGATGCCGTGATTGGCCAGGAGCATAGTGTTGTGATTCTTCACGTAGGGAAGAACCGTTTCGGCAAAGGCCTTGGTGCCGGGCGTTTCATAGGGCGCGACCGCGACGTTGCCCACGATGACTTCGAACTCGGGAATGATGAGATTGGGCGGTAGGCAGCCGGTAATGGCGTAGGCAGTGGCGTGGGGCGGATGGCAATGGACGACAGCCTTCGCCTCGGGCACGGCCTTGTAGATCTCGAGATGAAGAAGCAGCTCGCTGGAGCGTGGTTTGCTTCCGGCGAGCTGATGGCCGTCAATGTCGGTGAGGCAAATGTCTTCGGGCGTGAGGTCGAATTTGCTCACCAGCGAGGGCGTGCAGAGGACAGCGTTGGGGCCGAGGCGATAGGAGATGTTGCCGCCGTTGCCGTCGACATACTGGCGCATCCAAAGCTTGCGGCCGGCGGCGCAGATTTCATTTTTGATGGCGTTGGCCTGAGGGGAAGAAAAGATCGCGCTTTTGGCGGCGGGCTTGCGGGCGGTGCGCCTTGGCTGGTTGGTTCGGCCGTCTCTCGCGGTTGTATTGATGCTTTTCTTCTTGCCGTTCTTCAATGATCTACCTCGGATCCCAAGGAACATTCTAGGTTGCGGGGCAGGAAGTGTCGAAAGGGCATGTAAGACGCGGAGATTGGGGCGTGCTGGGCGTGTGAGACGCGGTGTAAGACGCCGTAAGACACGGTGATCGGTGCACGGTGAGCGGCGGAGGGTCCGGTATTCACTGGTTGATACCCCCCCCTCCAGTCTCTGCAAATAACTTGCTTGGAATCATTGGTTTGCGGCAATAATATACTTGACTGAAGTAGAATTCTTTGCTAAGGTTGGAACATGAAAGCGCCAAAGACATTACAGCAAGCGATTCAGTTCTTTAGCGATCCCGATAACTGCCGTCAGTTCATGATTGCGATGCGCTGGGAAGATGGTGTCGTTCGCTGCCCGTACTGCAATTCTGACAAAGTGAGCTACCTTGAAAAGTCGCGCCTTTACTTCTGCCCATCCAAGCACCCAAAGCAGAAGTTCTCGCTCAAGGTCGGAACTGTGTTTGAGGATTCGCCTAATCCCCGCCAGCCTCGGTGAACCGCCCATCTGCTTTTTCAGAAGGAGAAATACCCAACCAAGAACAAGTGTAGCGAAACGGTGGAATTAATCGGCAAACTTGGGGAGATTTTTATTTCTTTTGGAATGAGTGGGTTGGGGTAGTTGAGGGGTGGTGGGGGGTTGAGGGAAAACAGCGGAGTCCGGATTTCAGATTTCCGACTGAGGGAACGTCGCGTCAGTCCCGAGTTCCCCAGCTCGCCAGTTCCATATATTGCTTAGAATGAGTTCCGATCAACTAGGCGGGTTCTGGTCCCTTCGGTCTCTTTCTCCTCTGGACTAGAAACCTCACCAAGCCGATCACAATTTGGACGATGAAGAGCGCTAGCACGCCGAAATCTACGAAGTTGGGGGTCTTCGGTGCGCTGGCCGTGATAATGCTCCGTACGCCCCATAGCGCTACGAAGATTCCAACTGCGTTCAGGAGGTAAGCCGACGGCTCGGAACGAATGCTGACGACGATGACTGAAATTACTGCTATAACTCCGAGGACGATTGTCAATACCTGCAAATAGAGTGGCCGCTCGATGGATATCGCGAATCCGGTCCGGTACCAGAATTCCGGGTTGTACGGCATCGAGCTACGCAGGTTCTTAGCCGCGCCCTCCCGATCAAATTTGCGACCCAGGATTCCGTCGTAATCCCGAAGCTCCGGCCCAGAGAAGTCCCGCACGACGAGTCCCGGGAACCGGGTAGTGATCGTAAATGCGGAATCAATGTAGGCGACTTTCCCGTTGTATTCGAGAAATGCCCCGCCTTCGCCTTTGTAGAGGATCAGATACCGATCGAACGGAAATGTCTGGGGATCGCCGATCATCGTGAGGGCCATTGTCGTGTCGCCGGGCGGCTTCTTTTCGAGGGAGTTCTTCAGAACGCAAAAGTCGGAATACGTGATTGGTTTCGGTCGCTGGACTTCCTGGTAGATAAGCCGCGTCCCGGTATACATGAAGGTTGGGGCAAGGTCCGAGATGAAGGGCCCTGCGTAATAGACATCGTATTCAGACCTTGGTGGAGCTTTCGGTAGGTTCTTCAGTTCTGGAATCTGCTCGGCGACCGAGGGCTCGAAGTCGAATGCCGCTAGCTCGTTGAAGGAGGTCGAGACGTGAGCGTTGGCGGTCAGGTTGTCCGGATCGAACGCGTCCAGCATTACGGAGGTCTGCAGGCTGCTGGTCGTCAATGACCGGATGGACAAGGCGATGTCGGGTCCCTCGATCTCCGTCCAAGCTGCCCGGAAAAACCAGGATATGCCGAAGACGGTCGCAAGAACTAGAGAGACGGCTGCTGCTTGCCTCACGTGAAGGCGTAACCACTTGCCAGCTTGCTCGATTCGACTGGGTATCCGAAGCACGATTGGAGTATATCCGCACTCGCGATGCTCAGGGCGTAGCGTTGAGTTCTCGGATTGCGTGCGAGGGCGATTTCGGTTTTTTGGGCCGCTCGGACATCTTGGGCGACTCTTGGCGCCCGTTTGTCGTGTTGGGCTGACGGGAGTGCTTTCCCCGGTCTCCAAATGCGAGGGACCGGGGGCACCCGCGGGTGAGGCGCGCTCCATCCTGGGCTAACATCTGTCGCTCCCTGCGGGAGCTTGTAACGCGCAGGGCCAGTAGCGGGGTTCGTGCTTCCCCATGTCCCAGAGTCGGGACATGGGGCACCCCATTTTTTGCGGTGGATGAAGATCGCGAGAAGCAACCGCAGGTACTTCGACTCGGTCGTCGCGGCGACCTCGCTCAGGATGACATTCGATGGTGGGGCTCGTGCTATCCCACCCTTCGCCAGAGAGAAGGCGAAGGATGGGGCAACCCAAGGTTCGTGGCGGGTGAGCACGCGAGAAGCAGGTCCTTCGGCTCCGCTGAAAAACGCTTCGCTCAGGATGACACCGCATCGGAGGGCGCGTGACACGGATGGATTGAGTCCGGCGCGTAGCTACGCCGCGCTCTTTGTTTTTCAGATTCCTGTGGGTGGGTCGGCGGGCTCGATTCTTTCCACTGCGGCAAAACGGCTTGCGCGTCATCCATAATTTGCCTTGATTTCGAAGTGGATTTGACAGGATGAACAATCTTTCGGCGGAGCGGAGTGTGATGCCGCCGACCAGCTGCGCGCGGAAGTGCACCAGTTGGAGTGCCCCACGGGCACAGAGCAATGTGATGCCGGTTCCGGGGCGCGGAAATGCACCGGGAATGACACGGAGCGACAGGAAGAAGCGATTGCAGGTGAGCGAAGACGGCGCTAACATGCTGGCCACGATTCGAAGGCGAAAGTGCGAGGGGGTGGCAAATGAACAATTTGCTGCGACTGGTGTTGATCGTGGGATTGGGCGCGGGGGCTGTTGCGATGCCGGCGCTTGGACTGGAGCAGCACAATGCCGATCTGCTGGCGCCGTTGAACCTGGTGCTGTTTGTGGCCGGATTGCTGGTGTATGTGCTGCCGGCGGGGCTGGCGATTTACCGGGACTGCAAATCGACGGCGTGGATCGTGGTG
Source organism: uncultured Acidobacteriaceae bacterium (assembly GCA_963789425.1). GTDB lineage: Bacteria > Acidobacteriota > Terriglobia > Terriglobales > Acidobacteriaceae > Telmatobacter. The sequence goes on from CAWBKM010000005.1 coordinate 479,445, forward strand.
GTGAATTTGCTGCTGGGGTGGACGCTCTTCGGTTGGTTTGTGGCGTTGGGGTGGGCAGCGAGCGGCAAGGTCCGCGAGGCGGTCCACCCGATAGTGCCGCCGCCGGTTCATCCTGTTCCGGGCCATTAAGCGGCGGGGTTCCTTCGCCCCTACGGGGCTGAGGGTGTTTTGGGGGCCTTTCCCAGGATTGCGTTCGCGGCGCCGGACTCCATCCTGGGCTAACATCTGTCGCTCCCAACGGGAGCTTGTGGTGTACGGGAGCAGGGACGCAGGGGCCAAAGCCCGGATTCATTTTTCCGGCTTTTTCGGCACGGTTGAAGTCATGCCTTGACGCAAGACCTATGAGTTCGGGTTCGTGCCATCCCACCCTAGCCGGAAAAACAAAGACCCGGATAGGATAGGGCAGCCCAGGTCGTGGCGGGTGAAGGCGCGCGCCATCGTGGAGCTTGTAACGCGCAGAGCCAGTAGTGGGGTTCGTGCTATCCCATGTCCCAGAATCGGGACATGGGGCACCCCATTTTTTGTGGTGGATGAAGATCGCGAAAGGCAACCGCAGATCCTTCGCTCCGCTCAGGATGACACGGTGTGGGAGGGCGGGGTTCGTGGTATCCCACCCTAGCCACAAAAACAAAACCGTGGCGAGGGTGGGGCACCCGTGGTCGTGGCGGGCGAGCACGCGAGAAGCAGGTCCTTCGACTCCCTTCGCCCGTCGCGGCGGGCTCTGTTCGCTCAGGATGACATTCGATGGTAGGGTTCGTGCTTTCCCATGTCCCATCCGCCGCGGCGGAGGGACATGGGGCACCCATCGTTCGTGCGGGTTGAAGGTGGCGAAAGGCAACCGCAGATCCTTCGCTCCACTCGATCGCCGGGACTCAGGGCAATCTTACTTCGAGTGAACCTTGACCTTCGGCGGAAACAGCCAGAGCACCGCGACGGTCGCAATGAGGGCAAGAGAGGCAGCAGGCCGGTAGTAGGCTACGGGAATGGCTGCAAGATAGAGCAATACAGACGCGATCTGCTTGCCCCAGCTGGCGTGCGCGGGCGCCGCGCTCTGCGAGCGAATCTGAGCCCACAGCGCCATATATCCGAGCCCCGGGAAGATGCTGACCGCGGCGTAGAGCGCTGTAGTGAACGACGAGAGTCCCTTGACGCCGATCCAGTCTGTGGCGAACGGAAACAGAGAGAGAAAGAACAGAAACATCAGGTTGGCCCACAAAATTCCGTGGGTCACCGTCTCTGTCTCATCGACCAGATAGTGATGGTTTACCCAGTAAATGCCGATCTGCACAAAGGTGAGCAGATAGAGAAAGATGGTCGGCAGCACCGCGCGCAGACCGGCCATGCCATCCTGCGTCGGCACCTTGAGCTCCAGCACCATGATGGTGATGATGACCGCGATGACGCCGTCGGAGATCGCCTCAAGACGCCCCGGACTTAAGCCTTTTCCGCTCATTCTGGTATCAAAGTAGCACGCAGGCGGGTTCGTGCGATCCGACACTTCGCAAGAAAAAAGCGAAGGATGAGGCAGCACCTTGTTCGTGATCGATGACGGTTGCGGCCGCGTCAGGCGAGGAGGGCGGGGAGGACGTTGGCGACGAAGTCGATGAGGAAGTGGCCGAAGATGTTCGAGACCAGGTCGCGCCGCCAGAGATAGAAGCCGGTGAAGATGGCGCCGAGCGAGAGCGCCATGAGGGAGTTGACGAGGCCTCCTGACCAGTGGGCCGCGGCGAAGATGACGAGCGGGATGAGGGACGCGGCGATGCGGCCGAAGCCGAGACGTTGAAGGCGGTCAATGGAATAGGCGCGATAGAAGAACTCTTCGACCACCCCGGCGCGCACGACGACGAGAGTGATGAGCCAGACGGGAAGGTTGTCAAAGTTGTGAGAGGCCGCGCTGTGAGCGTAGCCAGCAAAATGCGCGATGAGCGCGGCCGGGATGACGCAGGCAATCGCGCTGACGACTCCCCAGGCGAGCGACTTCCAGAGTGGAGAAGTGCCGATACCGATGGAGGAGAGCGGCAGGCGCTCGCGGCGGCGGACGAGCCAGAGCAGCAAACCCGCGCAGGCGAACATGGCGGCTTCGCGGGCGAGGGTGAAAGCGATGCTGGGCTGGGGCACGAAGGCATGGAAGACACGCGAAACGGCGATCAGAGAAAACAATGAAATGCCAAGACCGAGCCAGGTGACGCGGCTGGTTACGGCGGAAGGTTGAAGTGCCGCAAGGGAGGCAGCGTTGGTCGAAGCTACATCGGTCATGGGGAGTGAGTACGAAGGTTGGGGAACGATTGTTCCTTTCAGCGCGCGGCCGTCACAGTGAAAAAGCGGGTAGGGTTCGAGCCCTCGCACCCTAGCCACAAAAACAAAACCGTGGCGAGGGTGGGGCACCCGTGGTCGTGGCGGGTGAGGGATTCGTGCTATCCCATGTCCCAGAATCGGGACATGGGGCACCCCATTTTTTGTGGTGGATGAAGATCGCAAGAACAACCGCAGATCCTTCGCCCGGCTCAGGATGACATGACAGGGGGGCGAGGGGTTGCGAGGATGAGTTAATATTTGGGGTTGAAGTGAAAAATCGTTTTAGCCGAGGCAGACCGTGACAAAACGTGGACCTCTCCCATACCACCTGAGCTTTAACGCGCAACACTCGCCCATGGGCGCATTCATGAGCTTTACCTGCGGGAACTTCGGGACTCGCGGCGGGATTGGCTTGCAGATCGGCCAGCCGGGAGATCAGGAGGTCTTTGTCGGATTCAAAGAGGGCGACCGCTACTCTGGCGCGACGCTGAAGTGCCTGCCTTTTTATGTGGGGGCGGTGAGCCGCGCGGCGGACGCGTTCCTGGTGGAGCAGGCGGGGCCGTCGGAACAGAACGTGAAGCCGGATGCGGAGCCGTTCAAAGACGGCGAAGTTGCGCGGTCGTATGGATGGGCGACGGACGAGTGGCGCGCCGATGGGCTGACGTTCACGGTGTACTCGCCGTTCGGATCGATTCCCGATCCGGAGCGGGACAGCACTGAGAAAATGCGCGAGGGCTTGCTGCCGGCGGTGGTGGCTCGGCTCGTGGTGGACAACACGAAGGGCGCTGAGACCAAGACGGCGATGTTTGCGCTGAATCATGCGCGGCCGGGCGAGCGGATTCTGAACGACGATCTGGGAGCAGGACGGCTCGGGTTTGCTTTCAGGCGCGAGGCGGGCGGAGCAGCGGAGCTGTGGGACTTGACGACGGGAAAAAAGGCGGCGGCGGAGACGGAGCCGTTTGTGTTCATGCGGTGGTCAGCGAGCGACGGAGTTCGCGAGCGGCATAACCCGGTTCACCTGCTGGGGTCGTGCCCCGGATTCGGATTCGAAGTGCCAGCGGGAAAGAAGTATGGATTGACGATTGCGCTGGGATCGTACCTTGAAGGCGCGCAGACGAATGGGCTGGATGGGAAATATTTGTACGCGCGCTACTACAAGGGGCTGGACGATGTGCTGAAGACGGCACTGGACGGCGCGGACGAGATGGCGGCGCGGGCCGAGGCGCTGGACGCGAAGCTGGACGCGGCGAAGTTGTCGGACGATCAGCGGTTCATGATTGCGCATGCGACGCATAGCTACTACGGGAGCACGCAACTGCTGGATGTGGATGGGCAGCCGCTGTGGGTGGTGAACGAAGGCGAGTACTGCATGATGAACACGCTCGACCTGGCAGTGGATCACGTGTTCTGGGAGCTCGAGCACAATCCGTGGCTGGTGCGGAATTTGCTGGACACGTTTGTGCGGCGGTACAGCTACACGGACGAAGTAAAAGTGTACAAGACGGAGATCAAGATGGCGGCGCCGCTGGGGCAGGCCGATCCGTCGCAGGCTCCGCCGGCTCCGGATGAGGCGCAACTGACGCGGCCGTACGAAACGAAGCCGGGCGGGTTGAGCTTTTGCCACGATATGGGCGCGCACAATAATTTTTCGCCGAAGGGGCGGAGCAGCTACGAGCTGGCGAATCTGACTGGATGCTTCAGCTACATGACGCAGGAGCAGCTGTGCAACTGGATCCTGGTGGCCGGATGCTACGTGGCGAAGACGCGCGACGTGGAGTGGCTGAAGCGGAATAAGGCGGTGGTGGAGGCGTGCCTCGCGAGCATGATCAACCGCGGCGGGGACGTGGGGTTTGCGCAGTACGACAGCACGCGGACCGCGGGCGGGCAGGAGATTACGACGTACGATTCGCTGGACCACTCGCTGGCGCAGACGCGGAATAACGTGTACATCGCGGTGAAGAGCTGGGCGAGCTATCGCGCGCTGGCATTGCTGTTTCGCGAATTGGGTGCGGCGGCCGATGAGAAGCGGGCGACGGATCTGGCCGTGAAGGTAGCTGGCGTGGTTGCCGATCAGGCGGTGGATGGAGTGCTTCCGGCGATCTTCGAGAAAGCGAATCCGGGATATGCATCGCGGATTTTGCCGGCGGTGGAGGGATGCGCGTATCCGCTGTACTTTGTGAAGACGGGATTTGCGGGCGGAACGCTGGAGCAGGTGTTCGGAAGCGCTGAGGAGAAGCGGATGTTTGACGCGCTGAAAGAACACACGCGCAAGTTGCTGCTCGATGCGGACAGGCGGAATTTGTTTGCCGACGGCGGGATCAAGCTGTCGTCGACGAGCAACAATTCGTGGATGAGCAAGATTTCGATCTTCATGCACGTGACGCGGAGAGTGTTCCACCTCGACGAAGATCCGAAGGTGGTTGAGGTTTTCCGCAAGGCCGATGCGGCGCATGTGAAGTGGCAGACGGAGGGCAGCTCGTACTGGGCATGCTGCGACCAGATCGTATCGGGCGAGGGCAAGGCCAGCCGGTACTATCCGCGGATTATCACCAGCGCGTTGTGGATGGAGTAGGGCCGAAGAGCGGATCACCCGGTTTTCGAGAACCCCGCTGCCTTCATTGGGCTGCCTGACCGCAATTCGCGCAAGCCGCTACGCCTGCGATGGAGGCGGCGCCGGCGTCAGGCCGTGGCGAAGCATGATCTCGATCATCTTCGACTTGTCAGGCGGGCCGCCTGCGGCTTTCGCTACCTCGGCCATTTCGCGGAAAAACTGCGGGCCGATTGCAGCGGGCGTCACTGCGCACAGCCCCTTCACGTCTTCGGCGCCGTTGTTGTCGAACCGGTGAACGGCGCCCCGCGGAATGCAGAGCGCCTGCCCCGGCCCCACGTCGATCACCTTACCGTCGACGGTCCACGTCAACACGCCTTCAATGCCGTAGACCGTCTCTTCGTAGTGGTCGTGGCTATGAGCAGGCGCCATCAGCCGCTGTCCGGCGGGGATAAGGATCTCAAAGACAGCGACCGTGCCGGCCGATTGCTCACTGGTGACCAGAAAGTGCAAGCTAAGCGGGCCGATATGGATGGTTTCGTCGGCAGGATTGACGCTTACGGTAATGGCATGAGTTGTCATGGTGACCTCCTGTTGCAGTTTTTTCTTCGTGGGCTCGCTACGCGGGGGGAAGAAGCTCGAGTCCGTACTTCGGGGCGGCAGCGAGCGCCCTGGGGATCAAATCCTTGCTCTGGGGCGGCGGTGTCGCAAATCGGTCTGTCGCAGGATCGAAGACCTCGGCAAAAAAACCTTCAAGACCTGCCTGCGTGGTAAGAACGAGTGCCTTCGCGCAGCCATCGCTGGTGTTCTTGAACGAATGAGCGATTCCACGGGGAAGGAAGGCAAAGTCTCCCGCCGATGCAGTGATTGTATTCCCGCCCACTTGAATCGTCAGGGAGCCTTCGAGCATGTGGAATGCCTCATCCTCGCGGTGGTGGATGTGCGGCGGCGTGCCTCCACCGGGCGCAACCTCAATTTCCGCCAGAAAGAAGGCACCGCCGGTCTCCTCGCCGGTCGCAAGAAACGTCATGCGCTCGCCGGGACCCCAGTATGCCGGGCCGGTTCCTGCGGGCACGTGCCGCACAAGGTTTGGTTGCACCCCGTCCGTAACGGCGGGTTGCAGTGCGTCATTTAGTAAGGTCTCGACCGGGGAATGGTCGAGGATTCCAGCGGTTTGCGGTCTCATGTGAAATCTCCTCTTGGTAAACTCTGTTTACCACCAATTTATGGTAAACATAGTTTACGGAGGGTGTCAATGACTTTCTTGGAAGAAAGTGGGCCGCCCAGGCATGTCCCGACGAGAGACATGCTGATCGGCGCCCTGCTGCGTGCTCCGGCTGAGGCCATTCACCGCCGTATCATCCGTGAGCTCAACGCGGCCGGGTTCAAAGGGCTTAGCGCGCCCCATATGGCGGTCTTCCGCTATCCCGGCCCGGATGGGGAACGTCCGGGCGTAATTGCCGAACGCGCCGGCATGAGCAAGCAGGCGATGAACCGATTGCTGGGCAGCCTGGAGGATCTTGGCTACCTGAAGCGATCCGACGCTCCCGAGGAAGGTCGCGCACGCATCGTCCACTTCACCAAACGTGGGCACGCCGCCTACGCCAAAGCAATTGAGATCCTGAGCAGAATTGAACGCGATTGGGCCGAAGAACTCGGTCCGAAGGATTTCGCGCGGCTGAAATTGTTGCTCGGCCGCATTTGGGAGAGCCCTCTGGTGCGGTAGCGCAACACGCCTCATCTATCTAGACTATCGACGCGCCTGACCGATTGCGGCTTTAGCGGCTGCGGCTTGACAGGATTCTCGATTTCATTATTTAATTAATGCGTTAGTTAATTTTGATGATGCCAATGAAGACAAAATTGGGGCGCGCAACCGGGCGGGGCAAATCCTCACGCCCGCCGGGAAGGCCCACTTCTCATTCGGGGCTTTATGCGCGCGAAAAGCTGATCGAGGCGGCGACCGAACTTTTTGCAAAGCAGGGCGTGGCGGCGACAACGTTTGCCATGATCGCCGCGCGGGCCGAACTGACTCCGGCGATGCTGCACTACTACTTCAAGGACCGGGACCAACTGCTGGATGCGGTGGTCGAGGAGCGACTGGCTCCGCTGATTGCGGGAGTGTGGCAACCGGTAACGGAGGGCGCGGTGCCGGCGGAGATTGTGCAGGGAGTAGTGGAACGGATGCTGGCCGGGATCGAGAAGATGCCTTGGGTGCCATCCACGTGGATGCGCGAAGTGCTGAACGAGGGCGGGCTTTTGCGCGGGAGGGTGCTGCGCTATCTGCCGTTTAAGAAGATCGGAATTCTGAGCCAAAGCGTTGCGAAAGCGCAGGCAGCGGGCGCGGCAAATGCGGAGATTGATCCGGGCTTGATTGTGTTTTCCGTAATCGGGCTGGTGATGATGCACATGGCAACGATCAAACTTTGGGCGGAGATCTTCGGACGGAAATCTCCGGACCGCGCGGCGCTGAGCCGGCACATTACGGGGCTGCTCATACATGGTTTGAGGACGGCCGGGGACTTGCAGTCGGGCCGGTCAATTGGGTTTCGGGCTGGCAGTCGGATGAAACGCATGGCGGGATCGAGGCGTAAGTGAATATGGAGGGGACGATGCATGTTCTCCGGGAGACGATTTTAGCGGGCGCGATTGCAGCGACGGCGCTGGTGCTGATGGCGGGCTGCGCACAAAAGCCTACGAACACGTACCAGGGATACATCGAAGGCAAGTTTGTTTACGTGGCTTCGCCGCAAAGCGGGAGGCTGGACCAGGTAAATGTGGCGCGCGGAGACACTGTGGCGGCAGGTCATCCGCTGTTTGCTCTGGACGATGAGCCGGAAGCCTCAGAGATGCGGACGGCGGAGCAGGTGCTGCACAGCTCTGAGTCGCGGTTGAGTGACCTGGAAACGGGAAAACGACCGGCAGAAGTGGACGTGACGCGCGCGGAACTGGCGCAGGCGGTTGCGGCGAAGAAGCAGGCAGGCGAAATTCTGGCCAGCGACGTGGCGCAGTTCACGGCAGGAGGCATTGCGCAGACGGAATTGATCAATGCGCAGGGGACGGCAGCGACGAGCGCGGCGAAGGAGCGAGAGCTCGAAGCAGACCTGGCCGTGGATGCGCTGCCGGCGCGGGAGGATCAGATCAAGGCGCAGGAAAACCAAGTAGCGGCGGACCGCGCGTCACTGGCCAACGCGGAATGGCACCTGAAGCAGAAGCAGATTGCGTCGCCGCGCAGCGGACTGGTGTTCGACACGCTTTACCGGCAGGGCGAGTGGGTGGCGGCGGGAAATCCGGTGGTCCAGATTCTGCCGCCGGAGAATCTAGAGATTCGATTCTTCGTGCCAGAGACAGTTGTCGGCGGGCTGCGCGTGGGAGGCAATGTGCGCGTGGCGTGCGACGGGTGCGCCAGCGATGTTGCGGCGAAGATCAGTTTCGTGTCGCCACAGAGCGAGTACACGCCGCCGGTGATTTACAGCAATGAAAACCGATCGAAGCTGGTGTACATGGTGATTGCGAATCCTCCAGCGCAAACAGCGGCAACGCTGCATCCGGGCCAGCCGGTCGAGGTGACGGTCCAGTGACGGCAGCCGCGCAATTCGAATTCGCCATCGACGTGGAGGGGCTAAACAAGCACTTCGACGGCAAACACGTGGTGAAGGACGTAACGCTGCGCGTGCGACGGGGCGAGATCTTCGGATTCCTCGGGCCGAATGGAAGCGGAAAGACGACGACCATCCGGATGATGTGCGGACTGTTGAAACCAGACTCAGGAACGGGGGCCTGCCTGGGCCTGGACATTCGGAGGGAGAGCGCGGAGATCAAGCGCCGCGTGGGATACATGACGCAGCGGTTCTCCTTCTGGGAAGATCTAACAATCGCCGAGAACCTGGAATTTGTGGCGCGGGTGTACCAGCTTCGCGACCGAAAGAGGACGGTCAAGAAAACCCTGGCAGATCTCGGGCTCACGGAGCGCGCGCATCAGCTTGCGGGCGAACTGTCGGGAGGGTGGAAGCAGCGCATGGCGCTGGCGGCGTGCATGCTGCACCAGCCGCAACTGCTGCTGCTGGATGAGCCGACGGCGGGCGTGGACCCCAGAGCGAGGCGCGACTTCTGGGACGAGATTCAAGCGCTCGCGGCGAGAGGAATCTCGGTCCTAGTGAGCACGCACTATATGGACGAAGCGGTGCGGTGCCACAAGCTGGCCTACATTTCATACGGCACCTTACTGGCACAGGGCACGGCGCAAGAGATTATCGATGGACAGCACCTGAGCACGTGGGCCATCCACGGCGATCATCTGGCGGAGTTGCAGGAGGAGCTGCGAAATAAGAAAAGCGTAGAACAGACGGTGACGTTCGGCGATGTGCTGCACGTGAGCGGGACGAACGTTGCGCAACTCGAATGGGAGATACAGGAGACGGTGGGGCGCAGCGGACGACGCGTGGAGCGGATTGAGACGAGCCTCGAAGACGTGTTCATTTATTTGATGAGCCGTTCGGAGCAGAAGCCCGGGGGCAACGCATGAGCGGGCGGGCGGGATTCTCGGGGGCGCGATGGTGGGCCGTCGTGCTGAAGGAGTTCACGCAACTGAAGCGCGACCGGCTAACGTTCGCGATGATCGTGGGTATTCCGATCATGCAGATGGCTCTGTTCGGATTCGCCATCAACACGATTCCGCGGCATCTGGACACGGGGATCATCAGCGCGGACGACAGCGATGTGACGCGCGACTTTATCGAGGCGATGCAGAGTTCATCGTATTTCAAGATTGTGGAGCGGCTGCCGAACGAGGAAGCGGGACGGGAGGCGCTGGCGCAGGGCAAGCTTCTGTTTGTAGTGAATATTCCGGCGGGGTTTACGCGACAGGTGCTGCGGCGCGAAAAGCCGTCGATTCTGATCGAGGCCGACGCAACGGATCCGACGACGACGGGAAGCGCGCTGGCAGCGGTGAACGGAATTACGCAATCGGTCATTCAACGAGAGCTGACGGGGCCGCTGGCGAACCTCGCGGGCGGCCCGGCGCCGTTCAACGTGGATGTGCATCCGCTGTATAACCCGGATGAGATTACACAGTACAACGTGGTGCCGGGGTTGATGGGGATGGTTTTGACGCTGACGATGGTGATGATGACAGGGCTGGCCGTGACGCGCGAGCGCGAACGAGGCACGATGGAAAACCTGCTGGCGATGCCGTCGACGCCGCTTGAAGTGATGACGGGGAAATTGATTCCCTACATCGGCATCGGGCTCATCCAGGCGTCGATTATTTTGCTCGCGGCCCGCTATGTGTTCTTTGTGCCGTTTTTTGGCAATGTTTTCGCCGTTTATCTTTCGACACTGCTTTTCATCGCGGCAAATCTGACGGTGGGGATTACGTTTTCGTCACTGGCGCGGAATCAACTGCAGGCAGTGCAACTGGCGATCTTCTATTTTCTGCCCAACATTATTCTGTCGGGCTTCATGTTTCCGTTCAAAGGAATGCCGGGATGGGCGCAGGCGATCGGAAATCTATTGCCTCTGACGTACTTCAACCGACTGGTGCGCGGGATTTTGTTGAAGGGGAATGGGTGGGCGGATTCGTGGCCCAGCGTGTGGCCCATGATGGTGTTCACCGTAGTGGTGATGGGCGTGGCTGTGGCGACTTACCGGAGAACTCTCGACTGAGGAGGGTGACCATGGAGCGACGGATGAAATGGATGAGCGGGGCGGCAGGGCTGGTGGCGCTGATGACGGTTGCGGGCTGCACGGTGGGACCGCGCTACCGCGCACCGGCGCCGCCGACCGTGACCGCGTACACGCCGCAACCGCCTCCGGCAGAGACGGCCAGTCGCGAAGGCCCCGCGGGCGAGGCGCAGCGGTTCAATCCGACAGCGACGATTCCATCGGACTGGTGGACAGCTTTTCGGTCGCCCGAACTGAACGCGATGGTCGCGCAGGCGCTAAAGAACAGCCCGACGCTGGAGCAGGCGACAGCGCGGCTGAAGCAGGCGCAGGAAGAGGTGATTGCGCGGACGGGAGCGACGAAGTATCCGGCTGTCACGGGCAATGCTGCAGTGACCGAGGAGCAGTTGAACCTGGCAGCGTTGGGAGTTCCCTTCCCTAACCCGTCGCCGTTCACGCTGCTGAACGGATCGGTCGCGGTTTCGTATGCGCTCGATGTGTTTGGAGCGAATCGGCGGGCGATTGAGGCGCTGAAGGCGCAGCGGGATTACCAAGTATGGCAGATCGAGGGCGCGCGCCTGATGTTGGCGGGGAACGTGGTGGCGGCTGCGATCCGGCAAGCGCAGATTCGCCAGCAGATCGAAGTCACGAACAAACTGCTTGCGGTGGAGGAGAAGGAACTGAAGATTGCAGAGGACCGCGAGCGGGCGGGCGGCGTTTCGGATTTCGATGTGCGCAGCCAGCGGACGCTGGTAGCACAGACCGAGGCGGCGATTCCACCGCTCCAACTGCAGCTGGACACGATAAATGACCAGCTTGCGGTGCTGATGGGAGTGAGCCCAGCGGAGGCGCATGTGCAGGAGATTTCTCTGGGCGCGTTGCATCTTCCCGAGGAGTTACCGTTGACAGTGCCCTCGGAATTGGTGCGGCAACGGCCAGACATTCGCGCGGCAGAGGCGTTGCTGCATGAGGCCAGCGCGAATGTTGGCGTGGCCACGGCGAACGAGCTTCCGCAAATTGTGCTGACGGGAGGCGGAGGAGGCTTGGGCACACGATTCAATTCGGGCGGCGACGTGTGGAACCTGGGCGCGTCGCTGGCGGCGCCGATTTTTAACGGCGGCGCGCTGCAGGCGGAAAAGCGCAAAGCGGAGGACGCGTACGACGAAGCGGCCAACTCGTATCGCGGAACGGTGTTGGAAAGTTTTCGCGAGGTGGCCGATGCACTGTACGCGACAGAACACGACGCGGAGACACTGAAGGCGCGCAGCGCTGCGGCCAGTGAGGCGAACGGCGCATACGGAATTGCTGCGAAGCGATACGAGGCCGGCGGGATTAGCGAGATGAGCCTGCTGGACGCAGAACGGCAGCGATTGCAGACGGCGCTGGACCGCGAGAATGCGGCGGCGAGCCGACTGACCGACTCCGCAACGCTGTTTGAGGCGCTGGGGGGAAGAGCAGCTTCTAGCCGCTAGCTGCTAGCGGCTAACTGCTGGCTCCCAACAGCCGTTTGCGCCCAAAGCCAGGTGGCTCAGGGTACTGGCGTCACAAAATGGGGTGAGCGGCGGCGCTTTTCATCGCAATTCATGAATAGCTCTTGCAATTCACCGGCGGACTCGATGAGAATTCGAGTATTCGGCGCCAGCCGATGATTTCCCGGGGATACAGACAATCAGCGAGGTAGAGCGTGAGCAGTGACGGTTCAAGCTGCGGGCGCCCGGGATCTGTTTGAGGCCGAAAAGGAGCTAGCGATGGGGACATCTGGGTGGCAGACATGGAATAGCGGCCCCTTCAGCATCGAACGCAAACCGGGCAAGTCGCCGGGTACAGTGATTTTGCGTTTCTGCGGACCATTTACCGTGCGCGACGCTTACAGTTCTCTGCCGCCGGGAGAGCTGAACAGGATGCTCGGATTGGAACCGACGCCGGGACAGGATCCGCCGAAGTTGAATATTCTGGACCTGAGCAGTTGTCCCTTTATGGATTCCTCGGGCCTGGGCATCATCGCGACCCACTCTATTCGCTGCCAGAAGCAAGGCTTGAGAATGATTGTCGCGGGATTGAGCCCCAAGGTGCGCGAAGTCTTCCGAATTACAAAGATGGACACCGTGATCCCGATCGCCGCCTCGATTGAGGAAGCAGAGAACAACTGAGGCACACTCCAAATCTCGTCTAGTCAGGCAGTCGTTTTTTGTTCCGCGCAAACGGGCAGGGATACGTGTGTGGTTTCTTGGCCTCGGCCCAGGCTGAGAGTCCGCGGCGATGCGCCTGCTCAGGCTGGCTTCGGCGCGAAAAACGCCTCGACGTCGGTAATGGTGTTGGTGATGCGGTAAGGAGGGAGGGACTGGAGGAAGACCTGGCCGTAGCGCTGGCGAGTGATGCGCGGGTCGAGGAGAACGAGGACACCGCGATCTTCAAGCGAGCGGATAAGGCGGCCGAAGCCCTGTTTGAGAGTGAGAACGGCTTCGGGAACCTGGTAGTCGAAGAAGGAGCGGCCGCCGGATTCTTCGATGGCGCGCATGCGGGCCTGAACGACAGGGTCGGAAGGAACAGCGAAGGGGAGGCGGTCGATGATGACGCAGCTGAGTGCTTCGCCCTGCACGTCGACTCCTTGCCAAAAACTTGAAGTGCCAAAGAGAACAGAGTTCGGAGTGGAGCGGAATTCTTCAAGGAGAGCTTTGCGAGGAGCGGTGCCGTGAAGGAGAAGCGGAAAATCGAGGACCGGTAGAAGCAGGTCGTGAAGCGTGCGCATCTGGTTGTAGCTGGTGAAGAGACAGAAGGCGCGGCCACGAGTAATGCGAAGGACGCGCTCGATTGTTTTGGCGGCGGCATCGACGAATTCGGGTTCGCGCGGGTCGGGCATGGAAGGCGGGAGATAGAGGAGTGCCTGCTTACCGTACTGGAAGTGGGAGGGGACGACGAGCTCCCGCGTGTCGGCTAGGCCGAGACGGCGACGGAGGTGCTCAAAGCCTCCCTGGACGGTGAGCGTGGCGGAGGTGAGGACGACGGTGGGGATCTGGTCGAAGACGAGATCGCGAAGGAGTTCAGAAACGTCAATTGGAGTGGCCTGCAGAAAAGTGCTTCGGGTGCCACCACTGCGAGCACCGCTGCGGGCGCTCCGCATCTCCTGGCCTTTGGACGAATCCGATGGCAAACCCCGTCGCTCAAGCCAGAAGACCATGTTGGAGGCGGTGGACTCGAGCATGAATTCGAGATCGGCGCGGAGGGTGGCGGCGCGGTTTTTGAGGCCGGGAGCTTCATCGAGATCGGCGATGCGATCAAGCTCGGATTCGATAAGCGAGAGCGTGGAACGGACAGCGAGGTAAAGGTCGCCGGAGGACTCGAGAAATTCTTCGCGATTGGTGAAGGGATGGCGGCCGTCTGCGGGCATGGGGAGAGCGGCAAAGAAAAGACGCGCTCGCTCGCGAAGCTGCTGGGTAAGTGCTGGAATCTGCGTGGCACCGGAGTTACCGCGGAGAAGGACGTCAGTATCGCGGGCGAGATCTTCGAAGCGGAGATTGGAGAGCGAGCGTCCGAAGTATTGCGAGGCGACTTCTTCAAGCTCGTGTGCTTCATCAAAGATGACGGCTGCGGATTCGGGGAGGATGCCGGCATCGGGCGCGTTGCCGGCGGCAAGGCGGACGGCGGTGTCGGCGAAGAAGAGGTGGTGATTGACGATGATGAGGTCGGACTCAAGAGCGCGGCGGCGCATCTCCGTGATGAAGCAGCGACGGTAATCAGGGCAAGTTGAGCCGAGACAGGCGTCGGTGCGTGCGTCGAGTTTGTGCCATAGGGCGGAGGATTCGGGCAGGGCGGAGAGCTCAGCGCGGTCGCCGGTTTCAGTGATGCGCTCCCACTCGGCAATCTGGCGGTATTCGTCGATTTCGTCCAGGCCCGAGAGAATGGGCTGGTCGCGGAGGGCGAAGAGCTTGCGGCGGCAGAGGTAGTTGGCGCGGCCTTTCATATAGCAGACGCGGAGCTCGCCGAGGAGAGTTTCGAGGAACGGGACGTCGCGAAAGAAGAGCTGGTCCTGGAGCGCCTTTGTGCCGGTCGAAATAATGACACGCTGGCCGGTGCGCAGAGCGGGGAGAAGATAGGCGAGTGTCTTGCCGGTGCCTGTGCCGGCTTCGACGATGAGGTGGCGCCGCTCGGCGAGAGCGCGTTCAACGGCTTTTGCCATTTCGTATTGGCCGGGGCGGTACTCGAATGGGAGCGGTGAGCGAGCAAGGATTCCACCGGGAGAGAAAAACTCGTGAAGCGAGGGGAGTGCGCGAGTTGAGGCGTCGGAGGAGGGCATGAGGGCGCTGCTTCCATCATAGGAGCAGAGACGTAGGGACTAGGGACTCGGGACTAAGGGCCTGCGGGACGGCGGGGGAAGCGGCGACAAGGCAGACGGAAACGCGCGCTGCTGAGCAGCAGCGCTGGTTTCGCGGGATGACGGCCGGGTCAGACGGATTCGGAGGTAGTTGGATCAATGACGCGTCGGACCTGCGCGACGCTGTTGGCTGGGAATCCGCCCTGACGCGCATGCTCACGCACCAGCTCCTCGTTGGGCGCGATGTAAACGCAGTAAATTTTGTCGTCGGTAACGTAGCTCTGCAACCACTGGATCTGCGGTCCGAGTTTGTTGAGCACCGAACAAGACTTTTGTGCGATGGCTTGGGCCTGCTCCGCTGACGCGGAACCGATCCCGGGGATTTCGCGCTCAATGACGAACTTTGGCATGGATCGACCTCTTCTTCGGTTTGTGGAGATGGCATAGTGTAACCGACCAATGGACACGCTGGCGAAGGTTTTGCACAGGAGCGACGCGGCAGGACCGCGAGGGAATAAGGGGTGCAAAGGGTCTATTAAGCGCATAGCGTGCCGCAAGAATGTGCGGGGCAATCACTCGAGGTCCAACTGGACAGTACACTGATGAAGCAGCGAATGTTCGATTGATTCGGTGCTGGAGACAAGTCTTGCCGACGTATCGCAGATCGGTTGTGCCGGCCAAAGCCGGAGCCGGTCGCCACGGCGACCCGCTGGTAGCGATTGTGGGGCGGCCCAACGTGGGCAAGAGCACGCTGTTCAACCGGCTCACAAGAAGCCGGCGGTCGATTGTGGGCGACGAGCCGGGGATCACGCGCGACCGCATCTACGGCGAGTACGAGTGGGCGGGACGACAGTATCGGCTGGTGGATACGGGCGGAATTGTGCCCGACGATCCGGAACTGATGGCTGTGGATATTTTTGCGCAGGCGCAGGTGGCACTGAAAGAGGCCGATGCGCTGGTGATGGTGGTGGATGCGCGGACGGAACTGGCGCGGCCGGATTACGACCTGGCACAGTTATTGAAGCGCGGAGGCAAGCCGCTGTTTCTGGCCGTGAATAAAGTGGAGACTGAAGGCTTGGCGGCGGAGGCGGAGAATTTTCGCAAGCTGGGGATTCGCGATTTATTTGGGGTGAGCTCGGAACATGGACAGGGCGTTGGCGATCTGCTGGACGCGATTGCGGCGGCCATACCAGAAAAACAGGGAACAAGGGAACAAGGGAACAAGGGAACAAATCAGCAAGTCAGCGGGTTGGCAAGTCGGCAAGTTGGCGACGGACAGCTTGATGCGCACGACGAAGAACATGGCGAGAAAAAGATCCGGACTCACGGGGAGTTTGAGCAGCGCGAGACGTCGGTGGCGATTATCGGGCGGCCGAACGTGGGCAAGAGCACGCTGCTGAATGCGCTGACGGGGACGACGCGGTCGATTGTGTCGCCGATTGCGGGAACGACGCGCGACGCGGTGGACGAAGTGGTGGAGTTCGAGGGACAGACGCTGCGCTTTGTGGACACGGCGGGGATCAGGCGCAAGGGCAAAACGAAGTTGATGGCGGAGAAGATGAGCGTGGTGATGGCGCGGCGGCACCTAGAAGCGGCGGACGTTGCGCTGGTGCTGATTGACGCGACGGAAGGCGTGACGGCGAGCGATGCGACGATCGGCGGATACGCGCACGAGAGCGGGCGCAGCGTGATCATCATCGTGAACAAGTGGGACCTGGTAACTACTGCGCGGACGGACGGGAAAAAGCCAGCGGATCGCGAGATCTTTGAGAAACAAGTGCGCGGGGCGCTGAAATATCTGGATTATGCGCCGGTGATTTTTTTGTCGGCGCTGGAAGCGATCGGGCGGGAGCGGAAGGGCATGACGCGAGTGCTGCGCGAGGTGGTGACGGTGGCCAAGGAGCGCCGCAAGCGCGTTTCGACGGGCGCGATGAACCGGTTCCTGGAAAAGATTGATTTTCAGCGGGCGCCGGTGCCGATGGCGAAAAGAATCAGGATTTTTTATATGACGCAGGCGGCGGTGGCTCCGCCAACGTTTGTGCTTTTTACGGATCGCCAAGTGAAGCTGCATTTTGCGTTTGAACGATTCCTGGAGAACCAGATCCGCGAGGCATTCGGGTTCAAGGGGACACCGGTATGGTTCAAGGTGAAGGCGCGGAAAGGACTAGGGACTAGGGACTAGGGACTAGGAAAATGAGAAATAGCGAGTGGAGGGGCTGCGCACTACGCAGCTCTTTTTATTTGGCGAAGAGTTGGCCTCGGCTCTTGAGCGGTCTTATTGCTGGACAGCGGGCAAAGACGAGGGCGAGCCGCTGTTGTCGCCGTCATCGAGGGTGCGAATGTGGACGCTGGCTTCGGTTTCGGGGACGGTGCCGTCGTTAGCCTGGACCCTTGTGGGCTGGCCTTGCATGAGGATGCGCTGCGTGACCTTGCCGCGAGCGGGAACGATGACGCGCTGGGTGATAGAGGTTTGAGGGTTGCTGACGGTGACGGGAATTTCGGCGGCTGCGTAGCCGGAGTTGGAGAGGTTGACGGCGACGAGCCAATTGTCACCTTCGGTGTGCGAGGGAAAGACGCTGTCGATGGCGACGTCAGGAAGGCCCTTGTCGGAACTTACCCAATCGGAGAAAAACCAGGACAGATCGCGGCGGAAGTCGGGACTGGGCCCAAGCGACGAAGACTCACCGCTATTGGCCGCGGCCTGCACAATGAGTTTTTCGAAATATTCGGAGTGGGCGTTCGGGCCGAGGCCGCGAGCGGCATCATCAGCCGGCGAGTAGGCGCGAAGAGCAGCAGAAAGCGCGGCGTCACCGGCGAGGTCGCGGAGCATCCAGAAAACATAGGTCGCCTTGGTGCGGTAATAAACGGGCGAGATGGCCTGGGCAAGAGGTTGGCCGGGGCCTTCGCCGGGGCTGGCGGGCTCAGCAAGCGCGAGAGCCGTGCGGCTGGACTCGAGCGATTCGAGCGCCTTCTTGCGGCCCTGTTGTTTTTCAAGCCAAAGGGTTCCCATGAAGTGAGCAATGCCCTCCGAGAGCCACGCGCGCGAAGATGACATCCATGCGTGCGCGAGGGCGTGCGCGAATACGTCGTCGAGCTCATCCGGCGTGGCCTGTTGGATGGCTGTGACGAGGAGCGAACCGGTTTCGAAGGACGCGTCTTCGGGATCAGGCAGATCGAGAACAGTGAGTTGAGAACGCGGCGAAGGCCCAAGCCAGCCTTGCAGAAATGGTGTGACGAAGGCGGCGGCGGAGGCCCAGCCTTCAACGGCGGAGTCGTCATTGGGGACGGTGTAGAGCGTGGTGTTGGTGGCCTGATGAGCAGTGCGGACGGCGAGAAAAAGGCTGGGAGCTTCAAAGCCAAGGAACGCGGAGTCGAGGCTTGCAGTAGCGATGCCGGGGACTTCCTCGCCCGCGGTGGGGGGCTCAGTGAGGGTGAGCGGGACAAGATGGCCGTTAATGAGCGCAACCGTAGGAGCCTGACCGCGCGGGAATTCATCCGTCAGCGTGAGGCGAAAGCGCGCGGGGGCCATGCGGAGCTTATGCTCGCCCATTTCATCAAAGACGCGTGCGCCGTCGCCAAGAATGACGGGAACGCTGGAGACGGGATACCAGACCACATTGCCGAAACCGCGCAGGCCAGTGAAGTCAACAGCAATGGAGTCCCAGTCAGTATGGAGAGCTGCGTCCGTTGGTGTGCCGATGGTGATGAGACGCTGAGTGGATTGCGGGATGGTGCCAGAGTATGTGACATCGAGTTGGAGAGTTGCGCCAGGAGCGAGCGGTGTGGGGAGTGCGATGGCGGCTTCGTGAAGCTGGCCGGTGTGGTCGACGTCTGAATTGAGGGTCGCGACGGTGAATACGACGTCACGGCCAGCGAGGCGAATGGTTTCCCAGTCAAGCGAAGAAGAAATTTGCAGCGGGATGTGAGCGAGCGGGGAATGGCCGTCATTGCGCACAGTGAGGAGAGCGCGGACGGCGATGTGCTGCGCGGCGGGGCGGAGATGCACATCCACGTCGAACGCAGTAAAGGTGGGGGCTTCGCGTTCGGCGTCAGTGGCGACGGGAGACGTGACTGGCTGGCCTCCAACTTTTGCGGCGGGGCCGGCAGCGGATGTGGTCTGACCGTTGTCGTCGACAGAGCGAGAGAAGATCACTCGGCCGTGGGGTTGCTGGTCGGGCGTAGTGGCGGGTGCAGTCGAGGGCGCATTGGGGGTGGTTTGGGAGAGCGCGGGGAGCGCACCGAGAAACGGAGCAGGCAGCAGAAAAGCGAGTGTGAGGCGGTAGAACCAAGCATTGTGCTTTCCCAAGTCCCAAAATCGGGACCTAGGGCGTCGATGTTTGCGCTGAATAGAATACGGCGAGTTGAGATTCGTGCTATCCCACCCTAAGCGCGATGAAACTGCGCTTAGGATGGGGCAACCCACCCGATCAATGGGATCAAAATTCAAGAACCGAGGCCTTTCTGCTTCTTTGGCTGGGCGCCGCCGCCGCCACTTCGTGGAGCGAACTTTTGTTCGAGTGAAGAGGGCGAACTAGCTGCAACACGGCGTTGGCGAGCGGCTTCATAGAGAACGACGGCACCCGCGGCGGAGACGTTGAGAGAGCTGACGGCGCCGGCCATGGGAATCGAGAGGAGATGATCGCAGGTGCGGCCCACAAGATCGTGGAGGCCTGCGCCTTCGCGGCCGAGGACGATGACGAGATCGCCTGTGAAATCGAATTGGTCGTATGAGGTGGTGCCGCGTTCGTCGAGACCCACGATCCAGAGATTGCGGCGCTTGAGCTCCTCGAGGGAGCGAACGAGATTGACGACACGGGCGATGCGGAGGTGCTCGGCGGCGCCGGCACTGGCTTTGATTGCGGCAGGGCTGAGCGGAGCGGCGCGGCGCTCGGTGAGGAGAACGCCGTCGACGCCGGCGCCATCTGCGACGCGAAGAAGAGCGCCGAGATTCTGCGGGTCTTCAACGCCGTCGAGAGCGAGGAGGAGACGAGCTGAGGATTTGGCAGCGGGATCGGGCGCGAAGAGGTCTTCAAGGGCAAGAGATTCCTGCGGGCGCACAAGCGCGACGACGCCCTGATGGGCGGATGTCTTCGCGGTGAGCGTGAGATGCTCGCGCGATTCCTCAAGGACGCGGACGCCTGCTTCGCGGCACTGAGTGATGAGGTGATTGAGGCGGTCGTCGCGGCGCTCGCGTGCGACGAGAACGTGATCGAAGCGGCGGCGGCCGGCCTTGAGAGCTTCAGATACCGGATGCAGGCCGTAGAGAACTTCCATGGAATTCAGTGTAGTTGGCGCGCAGGCTATGAGGACAGCTTGGCGCTGGCTAGCCGGTTAAGGCTGACACCCTGCTCAGCGGCTTGCACTGCAAGCGAACGATGCACTTCAGGCGGAATGCGAACGCGGAATTGTCCGCTGTAGTGCTTCACGGATAAAGGGGTGGGAATCAATTCGCCGGCGCCCTCCATGTCTCTGACGGCACCCCTCACGATTCTGCGAATTCCAGCGAGCGCATCTTCAGGAGTGCGCGCGAGCCAGGAGAGCGAGGGAAACTCCACGCAGAGGCCGACGTATTCGTTGTCCTCAGCCGACCATGTGACGCGGTAGGTAAATCGATCAGCTTTTGGATTCGTTCTCAGAGTGTGCTTCATGTTCGATTCCTTTGAGTCTGTCAATGGCTGCGAGAACCTGACGAACTTGATACGCCTTTGCCTTGCCTTTCTCTTCCTGAATGTTGACACGCGGATCGCCAAGCCAAGGGGTCTTGAATACTGCATGACTGGTGCCGCGCTGGCGAGGTTCGCCGAAGTACTCCACGCACAAGCGAAACAGGTCTCTGAATCGAACATTCGTGGGCGAGCGGCGCATTGCTTCGAGCGTCTTCTTCGAAGTTGTCATGCTCTGACTATGGTATCACTATTGGCACCACTCTTCAAGGGCTAGATTTGGCACCGGAACCGGCGCGAGACGCAGCCGGCGCCGAATGATGCGGCGCCCGAGTGAATGCGGATTCGATTTTCAATCGTAAATGATCGGCTAGACTGATGCGCCAGTTGACGATTCTTGCGGGACAACAGGTGGGGCGGTGACGGCACTGCGATGTTTGGAGTCGACCTGCAGCGTGAGAATCTGCTGCTTTCTGTCGCGCAGGATGGTGACCTGGACCGGCTTGCCGCGGTTGGAGCGCAGATCGCGGTCCCAGTCGGCGGAAGTGTTGATGGAATCCGTGCCGACCTTGATGATCACGTCGAAGGCCTTGAATCCGGCGGCTGCGGCTTCGCTCTTGCGCGCCACCTGCTTGACCATGAGGCCGCCCGGGACGCCGAGGTAATCGGACATCTGGGAAGTGAGCGGCTCAACCAGCGCGCCAACGTTAAGACTGCTGGTGAAGATGGAAATATGAAAGCCGCTGGAGATGGGCGCGTCAGAGCCGGTGATGCCCATGGCCGGCGGCGCGGGGGGCGCGATGCCGTCAACGCCCATGTTGAGCCGGGCCCAGATGTCGTGTTCCATGGCTTTGCGGTCGACCAGCTGCACGGCCATGGTTTGAATGTTGCCGTCGCGGCTGATCTCGAGGCTGATTTTGCTGCCGGGCGGAATATCGCGGAGCATGCGGCGGAGCGCGTCGGCATTGTCGATATTTTGGCCATTAATGGCGACGACGACATCATTGACCTTGAGTCCGACCTGGCCAGCCGGTGCGTCGTGATCGATGAGAGTGATGACGGCGCCGTGAACGTCTTTGAGTTTGAGGGCCTGGGCCTTGTCGGCATCGACGTCGGAGACATCAACGCCGAGGTAGCCGGGAATGCTGGTGTGGGCAAGGAGCGGGCTGGTGTCTTCAAGGAAAGGCGCGATTTCTCCCGCCTGAGCATGAATGGTGCGCGGCACAAAGAAGAGACAGGCAGCAATAGCGGCAAGCCCGGCGCAAGCAAGGATTAAATGCGAATGACGGAACGGCCTCAAAAGGTGCTTCATTTTGGTTTCTCCCAACGTTTCATCGTCCGGTCCGCACTCATCAAGACGGTGCAGTGGCCGGAAGGGTTAGCGAGTTCAAACGATCATTGACATATTTACCCGTGGTTATTGCATCGTTGCTACTGAGTTTCAGGAACCCTGCTTAAAACCTGCCGGGAAACATACCTGATCTGAGGATTCTGGTCGGAATTCGAGACTGAATAGAGAACCTGCTGGACGCTGGTATCGGCGTCAACGGGCTCCAACAAAGCGATTGCGGCGGTCCGGATTGCCGGGTCGCGGTCGTTCAAGACTGCTTCAAGAACGGCATCGCGGACGCGCACGTCGTCAGCCACGTACGGCTCCAGTCCCTGGAGGGCTTTCTGGCGGACCTTGGGGCTGCGATCGTTGCGCAGGGCGTACATGAGCGCATCGCGGATGCCGGAGGGCTGGCAACTGTGGCCGGCGCGACACTCTGCGGCAAGGAGGGCGATGGAGTCATCGCGCACACCCGGAGACGCGGAATCTTCTGAGGCCAGCATGAGCAACTGGCGAATACCGGGGTCGTCGAGCGAGCCCTCAATCTGACGCGGAACAACCTGGTTGTAGCTGACGTCGACGATTTCGCTGTTTGGATGGCGCACGATGCTGGAGATGGCGGCCACATTGGCCAGAGAAGGCGCGGCTGCAGCGGGCAAGACCTGATTGCCAGCGGGCGAACCAGTTTGTGCTACTGCGGCGTGGGCCGCACGATTCTGCGCATACTCAAAGCCGCCGAGGGTTCCGGCGCCGGAGCCAGCCACGAGCAGAAGCACCGCCGCGACAGGCGCAGACTGCAGGCTGGCGAAGTTGTTCACGATGCGCTGGCCCAGAACCTCATACCAGCGCCTGGGCGGCAGGGTGTCGAGGGCATCGTCGAGGCGCAGGTGAGCGCGGGCGATGAGATTTGGATCCGGCTCGACGATCGGATGCGCGTCGGCGAGGACTCTGAGCGCCAGGATCTGTTCGCGTTCTTTCTGGCACTCCGGGCAAGCGATGATGTGCCGCTCAAGCTGGTGGACCTGATCGTCCGGCAGCTCTCCATACGCGGCCGCGACAATGTGTTCGTGTGCAAGTTCGCAATTCATAGTTACGTCCTTCAAGCCCCAAAAAACAGCTATTAGCTTCTAGCTCCTAGCTTCCAGCTCATTTCGTGCACTGGGCACTCGATGGCTAAAGGCTGGCCGCATTTTGTTTATCTCAACTCCGCCAGTTGTGCACGCAACTTTTTGGTTGCGCGGAAGAGGGTGTTTTTGGCGGTCTCTTCCGTGGTGTTCAACATTTCGCCGATGGTGCGCAGACGAAGGCCCTGGTAGTGCTTCAGCTCAAAGACCATGCGCTCGCGCGGGGTGAGCTTGCCCAGCGCAGCCTGAATTTTTGCGCCCAACACCTTGCGGTCGAGCTCGCGTGCAGGATTGGAGAACGAGCGGTTATCGGAGACGGACGCCAGAATGTCGATCTCGTCCCCAGTGCGGTCCACAACGACTGCGTGGTCCTCGCGGCGGGTTTTACGGCGGCGCAACTGGTCCAGGCAGAGGTTGGTGACAATGCGGTAGATCCAGGTGTAAAACGAGCACTCAAAGCGGAAGTTACCAATGTACCGATAGGCCTTGAGGAACGCGTCCTGGTAGATGTCTTCGGCGTCCTGCTCGGAACCGGTGAGATGGAGCGCCAGACGCAGGACCTGGTGCTCATACTGGCGAACTAATGTATCGAACGCGACACGAGAGCCGGCCTGGGCCTCGCGGATGAGGTCCATCTCCAGAGCGCGGTTTTGCGCGCGGAGGTGCGCTCGGCTCGCATCGTCCTGGCCAGGGTTCTGGCGCCTTGCTCCGCCCATTGCTCTGGAAGCCACGTCTGGAGAGGATTGTACCCTCCCAGAGCCCGGCCAGGCCAAGGTGCTAGCCGCCTCGGCGAGACTCATCGCTGGTGTCATGGAAACGCCAATCGCGTCCGTAGCCATCACTTCTCTCCGCTCGCGGAAGATGCAGCCTGTGCGTATGAGTAGACGAAGAAAGGGGGTAAATGGAAGCAGGGGAGAGACAGGGACCAAGGGAACGAGGGGTCGGGACCGTGGGCTGGCCGGTGGGGCTGCTCCCGGTACACTGGGAAGCGATGAGCGGAAACCTGTTTGAACATGAGGCGGCCGGTAGCAGAAGCACCGGCGGGTGGTTCACTGCGCACTGCGACGGTGGGTCACGGGGAAATCCGGGGCCGGCGGGGTATGGGGCGGTCATCGAGGACCCGGAGGGCAAAGTAGCTGCGAAGCTGAGCGAATACCTCGGCCGGCAGACCAATAATTATGCGGAGTATAAGGGGCTGCTGGCGGTGCTGGAATGGGCTCTGGCAAACGGTGCCAAGCGGCTGCGGGTGGTTTCGGACTCGGAGCTGATGGTGCGGCAGATGAAGGGCCGATACAAGGTGAAGAGCCCAGGGCTGCGACCGCTGTGGGAGGAGGCGCAACGGCTGGCGCTGAAGCTCGATGGGTTCGAGATGCGGCATACGCTGCGCGGCGGGAACAAGGAAGCAGACCGGCTGGCGAATGTGGCGATGGATAAAGGACAGGGAACAAGGGACCAAGGGAACGAGGGACCAAGAAAGCTATAAGGGGCCGTAGATAGGAAAATCCGGGGCTCAAAAGCGAGACTTGGTGCAGCCCTCAGTAGCCTACAATTTTTAGCAGATCAATTCGACTGCTGCAAATGCCGCGCGGTAGGGGAGCGCGGAAAGAGAGACACCATGAGCCCTAGATCCTGTCGTTGGCTGATTGTTTCGGCCCTAATCGTTACAACGTCCGGCGCATGGGCACAGTGTAACCAAGTATTTGGGGCACAGAATATTGCAACTCTCAAACAGCAAGCCGTCCACGGCAAGGCTGCGGCGCAATGTAGCCTGGGGGCGATGTACGAAGGCGGCAAAGGTATGCCCCAGGACTATGCTCAGGCTGCGCTCTGGTATCGCAAGGCTGCTGAGCAGGGAAATGCGGACGCGCAGGAGAGCCTCGGGTTTTTGTACTACATGGGCGAGGGTATGGCCCAAGACTATGCTCAGGCTGCGCTCTGGTTTCGTAAGGCTGCTGAACAGGGCGACGCTTACGCGCAGAGAATGCTTGGGGATTTGTACAGCGACGGCCAGGGTGTGCCCCAAGATAACGCTCAAGCCGCAATCTGGTATCGCCAGGCGGCAACATGGTATCGCAAGGCGGCTGAACAGGGGCTCCCTAACGCGCAGAGGACGCTTGGGGATTTGTACAGCAGCGGGAAGGGTGTGCCCCAGGACGACGCTCAGGCCGCAGCCTGGTATCGCAAGGCGGCTGATCAGGGAAACGCTCGCGCGCAGTCCATCCTTGGGCATTTGTACGGCGAGGGCCAAGGTGTGCCCCAGGACGAAGCCCAATCCGTGTTTTGGTATCGCAGGGCGGCTGAACAGGGAGACGATTACGCGCAATTCCATCTCGGGCGTCTGTACGATAAAGGCCGAAGTGTACCCCAAGACTACGCGGAAGCTTACTTTTGGCTTGATCTGGCGGCTGCTGGCACGCCAGGGGAAATCGCTGCGGAGGAGCGAGATGAGGCCGCGTCACACCTGGCACCCGCCGACCTATCCCGCGAACAGGAACGAGCGCGGAAGTGGTTCGAGGCGCATCAGGCGAAGCCATAGCAAAACATACTCTTAGAATCCGATATTTTGACGTTTGGGCGTCGGTCTGAGATTTTGAAAATAGAAGGCGATGCCGTCTATTTGGCGCCGGAGGAAATGAACATCGCAGAATCGCTTGTCTGACATTTGCTTGCGGGCGGGGAAGCGTCCTGAGTATGGCGCCTGACTGAATCGATCAACGTGTCGCCCAGCGTCTACCCAAGCGGTACTCCCAGATTCGTCCTCGGATTGTTTCAATTCAGCTTCTGGAATACGGAACGAAGACAGGTCTACGCTAAATGCTTCCTCAAGCGCGTAAACAATTTCATGGAACTTCGTCACCTCGCCTTCGTCCCCGGAGGAAGGTGGGTGACTTTGCAACGCCTGAAACTGCGCCAAGGCAAGGCTCTGTTTGTTGGCGCTGTCCATGGAATATATGCTACGCCAAGTCCACGCTCCCTCAGGGGCTAAAGACCGCACCGGAAGATGTGATGACCAAGGCAATCGCCGAGATGCGCAGCAATATCTTGGGTGATCCTTATGATCGCAATACTCTGGAAACCATATATGCCGCCATGAGTGCTGTATGACTCGGGCGAGGGCTACCCCCAAGCAGCAGCCTCGAATCGCAAGACGGCCGAGCAAGGCGACGCTTCGGCGCAATACTTACGATGACTCCGGGAATCTGGCTTCCATGATCTCCTCGAATGTCAGAGCCCCGGTCCGGGCTATTTGACCTGTGATGAGTCTCCCCTACCGCGAAGTTACGCGTTGCGCCCGAGGTCGTTGCGCCAGGTGTGGCCGGAGTGTTCGAGCAGGTGGTCGGAGCACTCGGGGCCCCAGGAGCCGGCGAAATAGTTGGGAAAGACCTGCGGTTTCTTGGCGGCCCATGCCTGCAGGATGGGTGTGTAGAGAGCCCAGTTGGTTTCGACGCCGTCGCGATGGGCGAAAAGAGTCTGGTCGCCGAGCATGGCGTCGAGGAGCAGGCGCTCATAGCCGTTGGCGCTGGACTTGCCGAAGGCAGACTCATAATCGAAATCCATATTGACTGGGCAGACGGCCATCTCAGTGCTCGTGGGTACCTTAGCGCCGAAGCGCAGGGCGATGCCTTCGTCGGGCTGAATGCGGATGGTGAGAAGGTTCGGCAGAATCTCGCTGCATGGGCCGGAGGTGGCCATGCGGTTGAAGATGAGCAGGGGCGGCTGCTTGAACTGGATGCTGATTTCGGTGGCACGTTTTTTCATGCGTTTGCCGGCGCGGAGAAAGAATGGTACGCCCGCCCAGCGCCAGTTCTCGATGGTGAGCCGGAGAGCTGCGTAGGTCTCGGTGCCGGACTCGGGATTGACGCGGTCCTCATCGCGGTAGCCGACGACGTGCTCGCCAGACACAATGCCGGGACCGTACTGTCCGCGGACAGTGTTCAGGACTGGAATGGCGGGGATGGCCTGCCAGACCTTGAGCTTTTCGCGGCGGACGCTTTCGGCCTCGAAGCTCGAAGGGGGTTCGAGGGCGACGAGCGCAAGCAGCTCCATCATGTGATTTTGTACAACGTCGCGCAGAGCGCCTGCCTTCTCATAGAAAGGGCCGCGGCCCTCGACACCGAGGGTTTCAGCCACGGTGATCTGGACGTGGTCAATGTAGTTGCGCTTCCAGATCGGCTCAAAGATGCCATTGGCAAAGCGGAAAATGAGGAGGTTCTGGACGGTCTCCTTGCCGAGGTAGTGATCGATACGGAAGACCTGGCTCTCGTGGAAGACCGCATTCACCTGGTGGTTGAGCTCGCGGGCGGAGTCGAGATCGTGTCCGAAGGGTTTCTCAATGACGATGGCGACGCGGCCTTTCTCGGGCTGCGCCATATTCTGCGCGCCGAGATTCTCGATGATGCCAGTAAAGAATTCAGGAGCGGTAGCGAGATAGAAGAGGCGATCGGGGCCGATTCCCTTCTCCGTCGCAATGCGGTCGAGCTCGGTTTTGAGATTGGCGTAATGGGATGGATCGTCGAAGTTGAGCGGAAAGTAGCTGATTTTGGAGACGAAGCCATCAAGCTTGGGGTCGGCGGCGTCGACGCCTCCAAATTCGATGATGCCGGAGCGCATGTCCGCAGCGAATTCGTCTCCGAGCGGTCGACGCGCGACACCGACAATTTCGAACTTTTGAGGCAGAAGATTGCTTTGCCAGAGATGAAAGAGCGCCGGCAGCAGTTTGCGCTTGGTGAGGTCGCCAGAGGCGCCAAAAATAACCAGGATCCCAGGGTCGGGAATGCGCTCCGCGCCCTTGGGGAGCTGAGACAGATCCTGGGGGCGCACAGTCATTTGCATGGTGGCCATGGACGAAAAACCTCCGCGGTAGAAAGGAAGCTTTCAGCCACCAGCCGTCAGCTTTCAGCTCATCGTGCGCTGGAAAGCTCTACGCGATCACACTTAAGAAGCTGAGAGATGAGGGCTGAAAGCTAATGGCTCGTTTTACTTCTTCGCTTTGGCGAAGCGCTTGTTCACTTCGGCCCAATTGACGACGTTCCACCAGGCAGCGAGGTAATCGGGGCGGCGGTTCTGGTACTTGAGATAGTACGCATGCTCCCAGACGTCGTTGCCGAGGATGGGATAGAGCCCCTGCGAGAGCGGCGAGTCCTGGTTGGCGCTCGTGATGACCTTGAGCTTGCCGCCGGTGAAGACGAGCCAGCCCCAACCGGATCCGAACTGCTTGGCCGTGGTTTCGTTGAAGGTCTTCTTAAAGGCCTCGAAGTCGCCGAAGTCGGCGGAGATCTGCTTGGCGATGTCGCCGGAGGGACTGCCTCCGTTACCGGCCGCGTTGGCCGGGCCCATGATGGTCCAGAACATCGAGTGGTTGGAGTGGCCTCCGCCGTTGTTGCGGACGACGCCGCGAATGTCTTCAGGGACGGCGTTGAGATCGGTGATGAGGTCGTCGACAGACTTCGCGGCGAGCGTGGGGTGATTGGCCAGTGCGTTGTTCACGTTGGTGATGTAGGCCTGGTGATGCTTGTCGTGGTGGAGCTTCATCGTTTCGATATCGATGAACGGCTCAAGCGCCGAGTACTCGTAGGGAAGCGGTGGTAACTCGTATGCCATTGGGGAAATTCTCCTTCGTTCGGATTGTACTTTGTGGGTGTGGCCCGGATGAATTGAGTGTTGGTTAATTTCAGCGGCCGGGCGGGAAAGGCACCTACCAAAATGGATGCGGAAAGGGGTGGCAGGGGTGCGGGAAAGTTCACAGAGTGAGATGCGAGAGGAGAAATTGGCGGGTTTGAGCCTGAATCGAAATTTTCGGCGGCAAGAGTAAGGCATGCAGGACAATCCCAGCCAGGATGCTCTACAATTCCGCAAAAAACGATCCTGCCCGAGGCGATGATTCGTCGGGGTTCCTGATCAACGATTGGAATCGAGAAGATTGAGAACAGCAACTGGAGGACTAAATGCCTGTGGATGTGAAGAGAGTTAGGCAAAACTATCTGGCTATCGTGGTTGCCGCGGTGGCGTGTTTCCTTTTGGAGGCGGCTTGGTATTCGTTTTTTATGCAAGGCTGGCTCGACGGAATTGGGCGCACGCAAGCCTGGCTGATGAGCCAGGGAGTGAATCCAGCGCTGCAGTATGGCACGGCGCTGATTTCAGCGGCCTTGATTGCGACGGCGATCTCGTGCGTGACGCAACTCACCGGGCCGCAGACGGCGTTACGCGGCATGAAGGCGGCCGTGCTGCTGTGGCTGGGCTTCGTGCTGACGACATGGGCCACCGAGTATGTTTTCGAAGTGCGCACCTACGCGTTGTTTGCCATCAACACAGGGTTCTGGCTGCTGGGCATGGTGCTGATGGGAGCGATTGTTGGCGCTTGGAAGAAGAAGGGCGCTGAGTAGGCTAAAGGCGTCGCAATTCCCTGTTGGGCCTTGTCCGCGGCGCGGATCGCGAGGCTCCAGTCTCTCGCATTTAGTCAGGCGGAGGATAGAAGGGCAACTTGTCGTTCTTGGCATTGGCGCGGCGGATGGTTGCATCCCCGAAGAGCAGTGCGGGAGCGAGGACGGTGGTGGGCGGATCACCAAAATAGTTTGCAACCCAGAGATCCTTGCCCGCAGCTTCAATACTGGAACGAAGAGCGCGGTCATCAACGTCGTCGAGCACTGCGCCGCGCACCAGTTCGCGCTTGCCATCGAGGCTAAGGCGATAGAGCAGGCGGGGCGTGAGGCCGCCGCCCAAAGTCTGGACAAAATAAACAGACTGAAGACCGCGATCCTTCGCCATGTCCAGTAGCTTCTGGTTGAGATCGGCGGTGGAAAGACCGCTGTCCGCGGTAATTTTGAGAACGCCGGTCATCGGGCGCGAGGGACCGGTGATGCCGGCGCGGCCATGGCCGTTGGACTGCGGAAAGTCGCGGACGGGCTGGCGGCCGATGAGGTAATTGTCGAGGCGGCCTTCGTCGACGAGCTTGACGGCCTGGGCGGGAACACCCTCATCGTCGACGTCATAGGCGCCGAGGAGACCTTTGCCGTCGAAGGTCTTCAAGTTGGGATCGTCGACGACATTGATGAAGTCGGGCAGGACGCGTGCGTTGTAGCTGGAAGCAAACGGTCCGTTGGTGCGCGCTTCAGTGCCGAGAGTGGGGCGGGTGGCGGCGACCGCGGAGCCGAGGAGCGAGTGCAGCGCGTCGGCGGCGGCATCCGCCGAGAAGAGCAGCGGGCCGTGATACTCCTCTTCGACAAGAGGCGCCTGGCGGAGCGCGGCAAGTGAGGTGAGCTCGTCGACGGCATGCTGGTGGAAGGCGGGTTCGGAGTCGAGGTCGGCAAGCGAAGCTCCGGAGGAACCATAGGAGCGGTCGAGGCGCATGCCGTCAGAAGCCTGCGTGCCGGCTCCGAAAGTTTCCTGAAATTCGACAGAGGACTTGCGGACGATGGTTCCTTCACTGTTGACAATCCAGGTTGTTGTTGCACGGGCACGAAAACTCGCGGAGGAATACTGGATGTCGCGCTGGCCAGTGCTGACAGAAGAATCTGTGCGGTAGAGGCCACTGGCGCGAGCGATGCGATTCGCCCAGGAATTTTCGTCGACGTGGAGGGCGATGGGTGAGCCAAGCGAGATGATGGGCTTCTCCTGGCTGAAGTCGTCGGCCTGCGGAGGGGTTTGAACCTGCTTCAACTCGGCCTGCTT
This sequence comes from uncultured Acidobacteriaceae bacterium, assembly GCA_963789425.1. Taxonomy (GTDB): domain Bacteria; phylum Acidobacteriota; class Terriglobia; order Terriglobales; family Acidobacteriaceae; genus Telmatobacter. Next base: position 510,046 of record CAWBKM010000005.1, read on the forward strand.
TTGCGCGAACGCCGAGAGCGCGTTTTTGTAGGCCTGATCAGTGCCGGTCCATAAGGTGGAGCGGAGAGCGATGGGATCGTCGTCGAGCACGGCAATTTCCAGGGAACCGTCGCCGCGAGCGCCGGAGCTATCCGTTTTATAGTCGCCAACGCGCACTGTGACCCGCGCGACGCGCTGGCGGGCGTGGTCAGAACCCTCGCTGGAGCCGAACTCGGCGGTGGTCTGGAAGTCGTCGACTTCTTCAATGCGGTATTGGATAAAGAAAGGCTTGGCAAAGCCCTGCAACTGGAGTTGGCTCATGCTGCGGTCAAGCTCAGTGAGCATGGCTTTGAAGACGGGATCTTTTTCGGCGTCGGCGCGGGTGGGTTGGCCGCGCAGGCCTGGGGCGATGAGGCAAGAGCAAACGGCAAGAATTGCGATAGAGCGTGAAGGGCTCATTGGGCTTCCTGCGGAACGACGGTAATCGTTACGGTGTTTGATCTGACGTCGATGTTATCGGGCTGTCCTGGATCGGTCCCGCGAGAAAACGTAATCTCGTATTTGCCCGGAGTACTGAAATCGAAATACAAACTCACCTCCACGTGGAAAGTCTGAGCGCGGCCGGGTTGAATGGTCCAAAAGGCTACGCTATCTTCCAGCGGGTGACTTGCATCCTCCAAGGGGGGACTAAGAATCTGTTTATATTTTGGAGTAATAGGAGCGGGTTTGCCGTCACAAAGCACTTCCATGTTGTACCAGTCCCCCGGCTCATTGTCCCGACCCGCATCGACTGGATGGCTCGATATGTTCTTCTCCTCGACGCTGACTGGAATGTCCATGTCTTTTTGAGCTTTGACGACCTTCGCGTTGGTTGAGATTTTCAACTTGAAATCTTGCGCGTGCTTTCTGGCAGGCGGAGCGGCATAGCTGCTCCCAACAAATGCGAGCCCTGCAAGGAGCGTTGCAAACGGTCTTTTGATTGCTTTCATATCGTCGGCTAACCTCTGCTTACTTTTCCGCGCCGGGGATGGGCAGGATGGGCGGACGCGCGGTGCCTTGTGGCTGGCGCTGCGTCTCGATCGCGCTCAAGAGCATGGCGGGGGCAACGGCGCTGACGGGGATGGTGCCCGACTCGGCACCGCACTCGCCGTTGAACACTTCGCTCTTATCGCCGGTGGCGATGATGCTTTTCATGGCGGCGAGCGGCGTGCCGACGATGCTGACGCCACGGACCAGCTCGTCGGGACGGCCGTCGACATATACGCGCCAGACCACGAGGGGAATGACCTGGAAGGCCTGCGGCGAGGAGCGTTGGGTGACGGCGAAGCCCGAGGAGATGTCTTCAAAATAGAGGCCGTAGGGCTTGCCCTGTTTTTTGGCTTCGTCAATCAACTCTTTGCGCAAATCGGAGTCAGGAACGCTCTTGGTGGATGTGACGATGAGATTTCCCTGGCGGCCGTTAGGCACGTGGCCTTCTTCAGCGCGGCCGTGTCCGTTCGAGGCGCCGAAGCTAGCGATGGGCAAGCGCGACATGAGGAAGGTTTTGAGTACGCCATCCTGAATGAGGTCAACGCGCTCGGCCTTCTGTCCTTCGTCGTCGTATTGGTAGCTGCCGCTGAGCCATGTGCTGCCGAAGGTGTCGACTGTGGGGTCGTCGGCAACGGAAAGAAAACTAGGAAGGATCGGCTTGCCAACGTCCTTGGTGAAGGTCTGGCCCTCCTCGTCGCCGCGCTGACGCTGGCCTTCGAGACGATGGCCGAGGACTTCGTGGAAGAAGACGGCAGCGGCGCGGCCGGAGAGAATGGCGGGGCCATCGAATGGCTCGGTGACCGGAGCCTTGCGGAGCGCTTCGAGACTCTTCCCCAGATCGCGCATGGCGGATGCGAGATCGACTTGCGATGGAAGGCCGTCGACGGTTGGAGCTTCAAAGGTCTGCTCGCGAAAGAGGTCCATGCCATCGTCTGCGCGAGTGACAGCGACCGCGACGATCCGCGCCTGCAAGTGAGGCGCGACGATCTCGGATCCCTCTGAAGAGGCGAAGTAGTCGGTCTCGTTCTGTACCGTCAGAAAAACCATATTCTCGTAAACGTCGGGGTAGTCGCGGAAGATGAGGGACAGTTCCCTCACCCGCTGCTCCCATGCGGCGCGATCAATAACGATGGACGGTGCGATGGCGCCGATGTGCGTTTGCGGCGCCTGCTGGCTGAAATCGGGCGAGGTGTCTTCTTCCTTGGCGCGAACCTCGGCTTCGGTCTGGACGCGGAGGTAGTTGTCGAGGGCGGTGCCGTAGCCAGTGTTGGTGGCCAGCCAAAGGGAGCGCGCGAGGGCTTCGCGGTCGTCGCTAAGCGGGAGTTGCTGGCTATTGACGGCCGAGCCGCGATGCGTGCCGTGCGTATTGTCGAGTTTGGGATCGCCAACACGAACCTGCACATCGGCCGTGCGTGTTTGGCTCGCCGAGCTTTCGGCCAGAGCGCCGTACATCGCGCGAATGGAGACAACGTTCGTGTCACGGACGGTGTAACTGAGGAAGTACGGCGGAAGAAGCTTTTCGGATGCGGTTGGTGGGTGAGAGGCGTCAAGTGCGATCCCACCCCTGGTGTCTGCGCCGGCGAACGTCAAGGATGGGGCAACCGAGGACTTGCCAAGCGATGTGAAGGCGCGATGGAGCTCCGTGTTCATGGCGTCAAGGACCACAGGGACTGGCTGCTGGGCACGGGCAATGGGCAAGAGGATGAGCAGTGAAAGGGCGGTCGCCGCGTGCGCACGGAGGATGAAGGAAACGATCGTGCGGCGCGATGGACCTTTAGAATAATGGGGCGTGAGAGCTCGGGGTTTTGGCGAATGCATCGGGTTGTTCGATTCTTGTCGATTCTCGCAGACTCGGCTGACCAGAGGAGGAGTGGGATGAGATTTAGACGCATTATGCGGCTCGCGGTCTGCATGGCTGCGCTGCTCACAGGCACCGTGCCGCAGATTCGCGCGCAGAGCGGAGCGAGTCAGACGGCGCAGGCTCCCGTGGCTGCGGGCTCGCAGTCGCCGTCGAGGACACAGCAGGCGTACACACTGCCGCCGGAAAAGCTGGGGAAGGCGATTCAACTCAGCCGCATCCGGAACATTTTGAGCATTACCGGATCGGTTTGGGGCCTTGTATTTCTCTGGCTGACGCTCGCGATGCGGACCTGGGCCTGGATGGAGGGATGGGCCGAGAAACTTTCGGACCGACGCTGGATTCAGGGAGCAATTTTCTTTGCGGCGTACCTGATCATCACAGCCGCTGCCGGCCTGCCGCTGGACTGGATCGGCGAGCACTTTGAGCGCAATTACGGAATCAGCGTGCAGGGTTGGGGCGGCTGGATCGGCGACGAGGGAAAACTGCTGGGGTTGACGCTCGCGGTCGGCGTGCCGTTGATGCTGCTGTTCAATTGGATCGTGCGGCGGTGGCCACGGCGCTACTGGCTGGGGGCGTGGGCGGTGACGCTGCCGATTCTGGCGTTCCTTACATTTATTGAGCCGCTGGTTGTGCCACTTTTCTTTAAGCAGGAGCCGCTCGAAAAGAATCATGCTGCGCTGGTGGCGAATCTCGAGAAAGTTGTTGCGCGGACCGGGATCGATATTCCGCCCGATCGCATGTATCTGCTGAAAGCCAGCGCGAAGTTCACAGGGATGAACGCATTCGTGGCGGGAATGGGCCCAACAAAACGGTACGTGATGTGGGATACGGCGACGGATAAGTTGCCGGACGATGAAATCCTGTTTATCTTCGGGCACGAGAGTGGGCACTACGTGCTCAACCACATTCCAAAGGGATTTGCGTTGTCGGCCGTGGGGCTGTTTTTTGTCTACTGGGTTTGCGCGGGATTTGCGGCGTGGATGGTGCGGCGATTCGGAGCGCGATGGGGGGCGAATGAACTATCGTCGCGCGCAGGATTTGTCGTTCTGCTGTTCGCGATTTCGATTGCGAGTTTTCTTTTGGAGCCGGCGAGCAACGCCGTGAGCCGCCACTTTGAGCACCAGGCCGATGTGTATGGGCAAGAGGCCATCCATGGGATCGTGCCAGATCCGCAGAAGACGGCGGTCGCCGCATTCAACGCGCTGGGCCGGTCGTGGCTGGACGATCCGAATCCTAATCCGTTCATTGAATTCTGGCTCTACGACCATCCGAGCACGCAACATCGTGCCAACTTCGCGCTCCACTATGATCCGTGGGCGAACGGAGGGCGTGGGGAGTTCTTCAAAAACTAGGGGTCAGGGATCGGGGCTTGGAGTCCGGCGCTTAGTCGGCACGTTTTGCACGGCGTTTGCTCATTCGAGTTGGCGGAGCCACAGAACGGAGAGAGCGATCGCCGCCAGATCTAGCGCGAACGGCAGGAACTCTTGCCATGCAAGAAACCCGGATGCCGGAAGGACTGCGACGGCGCTCGCCACACCGAGAAAGCCGAATGCCCGCACTTTCGAAAAGGCGCCGACCGCCGCGATGCCAAACCCCACTGTTCCAAGCGCGGTGACGATCAGAAACGCTCCGCCTAGGAGTCCTATTGATTCGCCCGATTCTCCGATGCCGAACATGATGCCGAACACTTGGTGCCCCGCAAAATACGCGCATCCTACGAGCAACAGAGCGTAGACGAGCGAGAGTGGCCATCGACTCGGTTTCACAAGATTCCTCCATTGAGATTCTCAAAGATGCCGGCTGCGCCCATGCCTCCGCCGACGCACATCGTGACCATTCCGTAACGTGCGTCCCGGCGCTTCATTTCTTGGAGGAGTGTTGCGGTTAATTTTGCGCCGGTGCAGCCGAGCGGGTGGCCGAGCGCGATGGCGCCGCCATTCACGTTGATTTTTTCCTGGTCCAGGTCGAGCGTCCGAATGATGGCGAGGACCTGCGTGGCGAAGGCTTCATTCAATTCGATGAGATCGATGTCAGCGAGAGTGAGGCCGGCTAGCGCAAGCGCTTTGGGGATGGCGGTGATGGGGCCGATACCCATCTCTTCAGGCAGACATCCTGTAACCGCATAGGAGACGAGGCGAGCGAGCGGCTGAATGCCGAGCGCGCGCGCGCGGGCAGCATCCATGAGGACGACGGCAGCTGCGCCGTCCGAGGTTTGCGACGAGTTTCCGGCAGTGACGGTTCCCTGTGCATGAAAGACGGGCCTGAGCGCGGCGAGGGCTGCGGCGGACGTGTCGCTGCGCGGACCTTCGTCGACAGAGAATTCCTTTTCCTCGATGTGCGGTTTCTTCGGTGGGACGCCCGGCGTTGCGGTTGTGATATTGACCGGAACGAGTTCTTCGGCGAAGCGGCCTGCGGCTTGAGCGGCGAGAGCCTTCTGGTGGCTCGCAAGGGCAAAAGCATCTTGATCGTCGCGCGACACGGAGTAGTGGCGAGCGACGCGCTCTGCCGTTAGGCCCATCGTGAGCAGTGATGCGGGATAGTTGGCAGCGAGCCAAGGATTGGGGCTGGGTTTATTGCCGCCCATGGGAATGAGGCTCATGGATTCGGCGCCGCCCGCGACGATGACCTGCGCAAAGCCGGAGCGGATCCGTTGATCGGCGATGGCGATGGCCTCGAGACCGGAAGCACAAAGGCGATTCACTGTTGCGCCGGGAATTTCGACGGGAAGACCGGCGCGAAGAGCGGCCATCCGCGCGATGTTCCAGCCCTGCTCGCCTTCAGGCTGCGCGCAACCGAGGATTACGTCGTCGATCGCAGATTTGTCGAGGGCGGGGACGCGGGCGAGCGTGCCAGTGATTGCAATTGCGGCCAGATCGTCGGGACGCACGGTGGAGAGTGCGCCTTTGGGAGCTCGACCAACGGGCGTGCGAACGGCGGCGACGAGAACAGCTTCACTCATGAAACGCTCCTGCGGAGCAGTGATCGGTGAACAGTGATCAGAATGACAGCAGCCCGCTGGCTCATTGTTAGATGGCGAGGCGGGCGATGGTCAAGCTTGGGGATCGCAACGGGTGTCGATCAGTCCTGCGTATCGATGAGCGTCCAGGCATTGCTCAAATAAAAGTGGTAGACGGTGCGCTGGTCGATAACGGAGTCGGCGAGGGCGTCGTGGTCGAGACGCGGCGGCGGATGGCGCATGCCGAGTTGCGCTTCGTGGACATCCTGAGGCGAGGCGGGATCGATAGCCCAGTTGAAGCCAAGGATTCCCGCTGATCCGTGCGACTGGATGCGCTCGGTCTCTGGCGCCGAGGCGAGCGTATAGGGCTGGTTTGAACCGCTGCCAAAAAAGACGAGAAGGGAGACCGTTCCCTGCGCGGAACAGAGGACGGCCCAGTCGGTCGAGCCGGGACGCTCGAGGCTGGCATGGACCACGTTTTCCGGCTGTCGCGCTTCATAGGATTGCGGGATGAGACAGTCCAGGCGATCAAGCTGGTCTTTCACTCCGAGCGGCAGATCGGGGAATGAGCTGACCGGAAGATGGCGGATCAGGTAGGGAGTGGGATGGCCGTCGACCGTGATCGAGCCGGTGGTATTGAGCGGCGCGGAAATTGGGTCCTGCGGAACGGCCTGTGAAGGGCTGCAGGCAAAAAGTAGCGAAATGAGCACAAGCCCCGAATTGAACAGCACGCGAACCATCGAAAACACTCACGAGCACTGTATGCCGAGCGCGAGAGAACCGCAACTAAACGCGCTCGATGAGGATCAGTTGCGCAACGGCTTGCCGGTTTTGAGGGTGAAGGCGATGCGGTCCTGAGTTTTTCGCTCGCCGCAGAGCGAGAGAAACGCCTCGCGCTCGAGGTCGAGAAAATATTGCTCACTAACGAGGGTTCCGGGTGTGATGCGGCCGCCGGCGAGGATGTATGCGGCCCAGCGAGCAACCTTCTGGTCATGCTCGGATGCGTAGCCTGCTTCGCCCATCAAATAGATACCCATTTCAAGGGTGGCAAGCGCAGCAGTGCCGGGAGCCGGGATCTGCGCGCGCGATTGCGGCGGGGTGTAGCCCGATTCGGCGAGGGCGGCGGCCTGAAACTTTGCATCGAGCAGCAGGCGTTCGCGGTTCATGGTGATGCGATCGGAGGGAGCAAGCAGGCCGAGGGAGCGCGCTTCAGCAGCGGACGTGGAGGCTTTGGCCATGGCGATGGTTTCAAGCGAGCGCTTGAGCGCTGTCGCCAGTTCTGCGGATTGTGCGAAGCGCGAAGGCGGGTCGCGGGGATCTGGCGGCGCGAGCGCGAATGCAGCGTCGAAGGCACGAAGAAACATTTCTTTGGTGCCGCCGCCGGCGGGGATAAGGCCGACGCCAGCCTCAACCAGGCCCATGTAGGTTTCGGCGTGAGGCTGGCGGCGCGCGGCATGAAGGCATATTTCCGCGCCACCACCGAGCGTGAGACCGAAGGGCGCGGCGACGACGGGACGCGGGCAGAACTTGATGGCCGCGGTCATCTGCTGGAAGTTGTGAATCACAGTCGCAAGCTCGTCCCATTCGCCCTCCTGCGCAGCGAGAAGGAGCTGCATCAGATTGGCGCCGACAGAGAAATTCTCGCGGTCGCCGGAGATGACGAAGGCCGAGAAATCGCGGACGGCATCGGAGGATGGATTAAGAACGGAGGAAATGAGAGCGAGAACATCGCCGCCAATGGCATTTTTGAGCGCGTGCAGCTCGATGCAGGCGATGCCGTCACCGAGGTCGACGAGCGACGCGCCGGAGTTGGAGCGGACCACGCCATGCGACCCGCGGAAATCGCCTACGCGAGCGTGCCCAGGAACGGCGGGAATTGAAATGAGCTGGCTGGTGGCGGGCTGGAAGCAGGCGTCGCGATCGGGCGAGTACCAGGTGGTGCGCGAGGCGGCGAGAAGTTTTTCAACGGCAGCGGCGACGGGAAGGCCAAGAGCTTTCATGCGGGCGACGGATTCGGGGACGCCGGCTGCGTCCCACATTTCGAAGGGGCCCATTTCCCAGTTGAATCCGGCGCGCATGGCGCCGTCGATCGATGGCGCGTCGTCGGCGACTTCGCCGATGCGATCGGCAGCGAAGTTCCAGAGCGAAGAAAGAAAAGGCCAGAGAAAGGCCGCAGCTTTGTCTTTGGCGGGGTTGTTCGCGAGCAGAAGGCGTAGGCGCTCGGGAAGTGTGGCGGCGTTTTTCGCCATTTCGAGCGAGGGGAGAACGGGTTTTATCGCGGGGCGGTAATCGAAGGTGGAGAGATCGAGGACAAGGCGCTCGTCTTTGCCATCGGCAGAGCGAGTTTTCTTGTAGAAACCTTGAGACGATTTGTCGCCGAGCCAGCCGCGCTTGAGGAGATCGTCGAGGATTGAGGAAAACTTACCGCCGGTGACGCCCTGAGGGAAATTGGCGGCGACGTGGGCAAGGATGTCGATGCCGACCAGATCGGCGAGGCGGAAGGTTCCGGTGCGCGGCCAGCCGATGGCAGGACCAGTGAGCGCGTCAATCTCCTCAATGGTGAGCCCCTGCTCGAGCATAAGATTGGCGGCGTTGAACATAACCGCAATGCCGATGCGATTGGCGATGAAGTTGGGTGTGTCGTGCGCGAAGACAACCTGCTTGCCGAGGATGAGATCGGCAAAGGCGGAGAAAGCCGAGACGGCGGCGGGATCGGAATCGGAGGTGGGAATGACTTCGAGAAGGCGCATGTAGCGCGGCGGATTGAAGAAATGCGTACCGAAGAATCTTTCCTGAATTTGGACTGGCAAAACTGAGGCGATTTGCAATATGGGCAGGCCGGAGGTGTTGGTGGTGAGCAGCACGTGCGCGGCGAGATGAGGCAGGACGCGGGTGAGCAGCGCGGTTTTGATTTCGAGGTTTTCAGCGACGGCTTCGATGATCCAGTCGCAACCGGCGAGTTTGGGAAGATCATCGTTGAAGGTGCCGGGAGTGATGAGCGCTGCTCGTGAGGCATCAAAGAAGGCAGCGGGTTTGGATTTTGTGAGCGCATCGAGAGACCGCTGCGCGAATTGATCCTTGGGAGGAAGGTCGAGGAGAAGAACGGGGATTCCAGCATTGGCAAGGTGAGCAGCGATGCGGGAGCCCATGGTTCCCGCGCCAAGAACGGCGGCGCGACGCACGAGAAGCGGTTTCGAGGCGATTTTCTGAGCGGGAATTGCGACCGTGGCAGCGCTCATGCGGGCTCCTTGCCTTCCTTCAACGTTCGTGAATCGAGCAAATTGGCACCCCAGGTCTCAAAGTCGAGACCTGGGGCACCCGCGTAAACGCTCGCAGCATACGCAAGGCGGCGGCGCGTGGTCAAGAATGCCAGGCAACTCAAGCAAAGGAGGGCCGTCAGTACTCGACTTTGTTGGGCGAGGCGGCCCATGCAGCAAAGCTGGCCCACGCTTCCTCGGCGAGCAACTGTGTTGAACTGAGTTTGCGCTCGCTCGCGCTTTTGCGAAGCTCGGCGTAGAGAAAAGCATCGTCGAAGCCTGCGCGGGCTGCATCGGCGGCGCTGGCTCCGTAGTACACAGCGTCGAGGCGTGCCCAGTATGCCGCGGACAGGCACATCGGGCAGGGCTCGCAACTGGTATAGAGCTCGCAGCTGGCAAGCGTAAAGGTTCCGAGAGCCTTGGCCGCCGCGCGGATGGCGTTGATCTCGGCGTGCGCGGTAGGGTCGTTCGTCGAGGTGACGGAGTTGGCGCCTTCGCCGACGATTTTGCCCTCGCGCACCACCACTGCTGCAAATGGGCCGCCCGCAGCGGCGAGGACATTGCGCGTGGCAAGCGCGATGGCACGTCGCAGAAACTCCGGGTTGGGATGGCCAGTCATGAGAACTGAGTGCAATTTCAGCTGAGGGCGAAGACAGATTCAGTATGGCACAGGGTGCGCGACAAAGAGATGCGGCGCAGAATGTTGATGCTCGCGCGGCGCTGTCAGCGCAATTGAGGCGAGCGGAAACCGCAATCAGGAAGCTGCGCAGGCCTCAAGAACTTCGAGAAATTTGGCAAGCCAAGCCGGGTGTGCGGGCCAGGCGGGACCGGTGACGAGGTTGCCATCGACGACGGCACTCGTCATGTCGACCGTGACGTAGGTTCCGCCGGCGAGCTCGACCTCGGGAGCGCAGGCGGGATAAGCGTTGAGCTTGCGGCCCTTGATGACACCCGCAGCGGCTAGCAGTTGCGGACCGTGGCAAAGCGCGGCAATGGGCTTGTTGGCCTTGGCAAAGTGGCGAATCATGTCGAGAACCTTGGGGTTGAGGCGCAGATATTCGGGCGCGCGGCCGCCGGGAATGATGAGGCCGTCATAGCGCGCGGGATCGATCTCGTCGAACGTGGCATTGAGCGTGAAGTTGTGGCCGCGCTTTTCGGTGTAAGTTTGATCTCCCTCGAAGTCGTGGATCGCGGTTCGAATCTGATCGCCTTTCTTCTTGCCGGGACAAACGGCGTGAACGGTGTGGCCGACCATTTGTAGCGCCTGAAAAGGAACCATAATCTCGTAGTCCTCAACAAAATCGCCGGCGAGAAGCAAGAGCCTTGCATGTTTCATCGTGCGAACTCCTCCGCACCAAGTTTGCCATAAGCTGCTGCCGCCGCGACGATAGAATTTCCTCATGGCCGGAGCGACAACTCTTGCAGCGTTGAATGAGCGCATTGTGGCATGCGAGCTTTGCCCGCGATTGCGCGCGCATTGCACAGAGGTGGCGCGCACGCGCCGGCGAGCCTACATGGACTGGGAGTATTGGGGACGGCCAGTGCCATCGTTTGGCGATCCGAAGGCGCGCGTGGTGGCTCTGGGCCTGGCGCCGGGAGCGCATGGGTCGAATCGCACCGGGCGGCCGTTCACGGGCGACGGATCGGGCGACTTTCTTTATCCTGTGCTGCACGAGGCAGGCTTTGCGTCGCAGGCGAAAGCGACGGCGCGCGACGATGGGATGAAGCTGAACGGGCTTTGGATCACGGCAGTAGCCCGCTGTGCTCCACCGGGCAACAAGCCAACGCCGGAAGAGTTGCGCAACTGCGCGCCGTGGCTCGACAAGGAGATGAGCCTGCTGAAGGATTTGCGCGTGGTGGTTTGCCTCGGAAGGATTGCGTTCGATGGCTTGCTGGCGCACGCGATAAGAACTGGAACGTTGCGGACGCGCGCGGAGTCTGTTTTTGCCCATGGAGCGGAATACAAACTCCCGAGCGGCCTGATCGCGATAGCCAGCTATCATCCTTCACTGCAAAACACGAACACCGGCAAGCTGACGCGCGCGATGCTGCTGAAGGTTTTCAAGCGGGCGAGGAAACTGGCGGAGCTGTGAAGGGCGGGAAGCGGAAAGAACTCGGAGCGCGAAGGAGAAGCGATGGACTTGCTGTCGAAGGCGATCTTGAGGGATGTGAATTTGGATGAAGTGCGCCCCAAGGCAGTGGCCCCCAAGAACGAGGTGGATCATTGGTCGCCAGCGGTTCTGCTGGAGCGCGCGGCGTACCTGCGCAAGCTGGCCAAGCATGGGGATGGTTCGGCGTCGGAAACGTTGAAGGAGTATCCGCAGCATTGCGCGATGCTTTCGTTTCGGAGCCGTGACGGCGAGGTGGAATTGCACGAGAGATTTGCGGACTTGTTCTGCGTGCTGGCGGGTAAGGCGACACTAGTTACAGGTGGAACTGTGAATGGGGCTCGCACAGTTGCGCCCGGCGAGACGCGCGGGGTGTCGATTGAGGGAGGAACGCGGCAGACGCTGCGGGCGGGCGATGTGGCGCACGTGCCGGCAGGGATGCCGCATCAGGTGATGGTGAAGGCGGAGGATACTTTCACTGCACTGGTGATGAAAGTGCAGGAGGCCATCTAGGAGCTGACTAAACTGCGGGGCGATCACGATGAGGAATTGGAGCGGGAGACCGGGATCGAACCGGCGACATTCAGCTTGGGAAGCTGACGTTCTACCACTGAACTACTCCCGCCATTTAGAATCCTCTATTTGACTGATCGGCTCACGGTTACTGCTTTCCTGTCCCCGGAGCAACAGTTTTCTCAAGTCTCCAACACAATTCCGGCGAGAATCAGCGCTCGAAAATCTATCGAACAGCGACTTGAGAAAAACCGAATGTCGAATAGGTTGACAGCAACCCAACCAGAAAAGCTTGCCTGACACAGTATCGCAAGAACGCCGGACAGTGGCAATTCTTTGCTGCAAGCCACAACCACGATTGCAAGCCGAACCCCGAGAACATTGTCATCCAGGGGAAGCAGGTGAATTGGCAGAGCCCTGGCGCCAGGTTCTACCTTGACTGGCTCGATCCGGTGAGCGGCAAGCGTGTCCGAGAAATTGCCGGCGTCGCTCCCCGCGAAACCAAGGACGCATGGTTCAGGAAGAGCAAATTCCTTGCCGGAGAAATCGAGGAGGATGAGCAGGCCCAGCCTCAGCCCGATCATCGCACCATCGATGACGCCATCGAAAGATTCCTCGATGAGGTGAAGGCAGTCAAGGGAGCGGCAACTCTCAAAGCCTACAAGCGCGACTTGCGGTGGTTTCGCAAGCACTGCTCCAAGCACCACGTCTCGCGCCTCTTCCGCGACGATGCGATGGCTCTGTTTGCCGCAGGCCGCGAAGAGCGCTCGAACCAAAAGACCATCAACAGACGTGTGATCGTCATGCTCTGCGCAATGCGGGGAGCCGGCGCGTAGCTCAGCTGGTTGGAGTGCTTCCATGACACTGCATGTAGCTATATGAGCATAACCTCTATTTTTGCAATGCCTCGTGCGAATCAGCGTCATTGATTACGCCTGCAAAATAGCCTGCTTTGACAATCTATTCTCTGTGCGGGAAGCGGTCCACATCAGAATGGCCGACCAATAATTGGATTTTGGGAACTCGGATGACCTCGCTATTTGCAGATGAGTAACTTACAGATTGGCGACGATCCTCTTGGAAGTTGCAAAACGGTACCGAAGCGGAGTTGGAAGCGTGCCTCGGGCTATTAGCTGTTGAAAGACTCATCTTACGGAAACTGCGTCGCGTCAAGTCGACGAAGGTCTCGCCTTGCCACTAATGCTGATGCAAATCGGGCCGCGTGACCGATTCGCACTGGCGATCTGAGAGCGCCTCCCGCAGGCACGGAGGCTTTTCCAGGAGTGAAATCCGGACCCCGGCTTTGCACAGATCCCCGAGCGAGGGACCTGCCTCAAACGGGCCGAACTTAAGAATCGAACGGGTTGGCATGGGACCCATTCTTTGTTTCGGAGTTCAATTCCAAGCGGCAGAAGCTAAGTGCTTTAGCTACAGCCAACACCTGGGACGACTTGGGGACAAACTGAGCCAGTACAGAAGGAATACAGACAGATTTAAGATCGAGACCATTGCACGCACTACGAGCGAAGCGCACACTTTGCGGAAGTCGCCGCCAGTGCCCCAAATTGGCATGGCCTTCGGTAACTGCTATTTCCGCGGTATTCACACGGAGGTGGCAGGAAGATTCAGGTCCTCTAAGGCTTCCCCCGGGACGGAGTCCGCATGGCTCTGCTCGCGTTCCTCTTTGGGGGGTGGCATGTGTCTCCCGTATCCAGGAAACTGGCGCTTTATTTCATTTGGGCCGCTTACGACGTTGATTCGTGGAAGGTCGGCATGGTGCAACAGGGTTTGTCTGCGCGGTTTTTCGAATCGTCAAGGCTCTTACGCTGCGACGCCATCGCAATTTGTATTCCTCGAATGGCGAATCGCTCAGGTGAGGTTTCAAGATGACGCGTCACCACAGCGGCTTCGCGGGCTTGGGCGCCCGACCTCTGGTTCCCGCTGCATCAGCCGGCCTGAAGGCGAAAGAGCGATCGCGGCATGCTTGGCTCAGCGTGTTCCAGGCTGATGGCCAATGGCTGCCTTTGCTCGCCTTGGTTCTCTTGCTTGCGGCGCCGCTAGCCGCATTTGCTCAGGGCAGCCAACAGATGAATACGGCGGTCCAGGGAGTGTCGGCGTATAGTGTCACGTCGGATGGAGCGGGTAATATCTTCTTCCCGCTTCCTGGAGGAAACATTGCTGAGGGGCCGGCGGGGGCCGTGAATGATTGGTTCTACCTCGCGCCGGCAACAGGGTCGGGCGTTACGTATCCTTTCACCAGCCCAATTGTGGCCATCGTCTCGGATGTGTCCGGTGACCTGTTTGTGGCCGTTCAAAATCCATTGGTAGGTGGAACCAGCGGCCCTTACTTTGACGTTTACGAGATAATGAATACCCCCGTTTTTTTCACGGGCGACACAACGGCAGGTTCGCCGTTCATTACGAACGTGTCGAACCCTGCTACTGCCAGCCTTACGTTTCCGCAATACATCTATGGCCCCGACATTCCGCCGGGCGACGTCGGTGGGCCGGGGGGCTCGGGGACAATCTCGCTCGAATTTCCAGCTACGATCACGGCTACTGGTGTTGAGTTTGAGGCTCCGTTGTACGTCATGGGCCCGTGGATGTACGGCCTTACCACGCCTCCTCCGTTGTCCGACGGCCCCGACTACTCAACGCTCAACTCCATGGCGTACGACAACCTCAACGCCTTCCTATATTTGAATTACGTGCCCGGGGGAGAGCAGCCGCAGGTCATTCAATGCCTCAATATTCCACTCCAGTTCACGGGCAATACAACGGCCGGCTCAACCCAGGTTACCGTTTCGAGCATTTCGGGCCTGTTCGCAGGGCAGAGTATCAACAGCGCCGGGTCCGAAATCCCAGCGGGCGACACCATTGCTTCGGTGGGGCCGGAGAATACCATCACCCTCACAGTGGCCGCCACGGCCGACACGACGGGCGCTGCGATGAACATCGTCGAAAACGCGAACCACGCTTGCCTCAGCACCCACCCGGCCGCATTCGGCAACGGCCTGGCCGTCGACGGCGCCGGCAATGTGTATACGACCTATGGAACAGGGGAGGGGTCGTCGTACATCGTTCAGTACTCCCCGGGATTCAGCGGCTCCAACGCGAACGGCAGTAATTATTCCCCCACAACCACAGACTTCACAGTTGGCACAGATGTCTTCCCTGGAAACATAGGGTTAATAGGGCTTGCCGCGGACAATGCAGGGCAGGTCTTCGTCGATGCCGGAGCGGAGATCTGGGTCTATCCGCCATCGTTCAACGGGTCGACGCCCAATGGGACTTTCATCCCCGTGGCCGGTACTGGAGTGAACGGGAATAACGGGGTGGATGGCAGCGCAACCCTCCTTCAGCTTGACTACTCCGAGGGTGTGGCGATGGATCCAAACGGAGCCCTGTGGATCGCGGACACGGGCAACGGCTATATTAACGAGATCACGCCGTCCGGCTTTGGCCAGGGCGAAGGCACAGGAACTATAAGCGGTTCGCCGATCTTCGGCTGTCTGCAATGCGGTCCGCAATCGCTGGGCAACGGAACGGGTGGCGTGGCTGGATACGGCAACCAACCAGCCCCTACGGATACGATTCAAACCGATCACATCAGCAATATCACTCTGCTGAACCCGATTACCCACAAGCTCTACATCGCATATCCGAATGCACTAGTCGTCTTCGACACGTCGAACGATACTGTTCAGACCAATACCGCCGGCACCGCCGTCGACATCATTCTCCAGCAAATTACGCAGATGGTGCTCGACCCCACGACCAATGTCATCTGGGCGATCAATAGCGCCGGACAGGTGCTGGAAATCAATGCCGCCAATGATGAAGTGAGTAGTGCGGAAATCGTGGCAACCGGGCAGTACAAGGCTCAGGCCATTGCCGTTGATACCAAGCTGAACCAGGTTTATGTGGCGTATTCCGTTACTTCCACGAACGGCATCACAGTTTCCTACTACCTCGCCGTGGTCAACGGCGCCACTGGTGTGTTTTCTAACACCCTTTCGCTTCAGGGCCCGGCGCAAGCGATGGTTGCGGACTCAACCCGCGGCACGGCCTACCTGATTGCGCAGGACCCCTACAGTCAGTGCAGCGGAATCTGCGCTCAATACGACTATGACCTTGCGGTGATCAACGGCACCACCAACAACAAGGGCACACCGGTCGAGATCACTTCCACGAACACCCTGATTGAAGGATCGCCGTACTCCTCAGGAGTCACTCAATTCAGTCTCGCCGTCGATCCTCACACGGGCAAGGTTGTCTTCGCCGACGCCGTGGATGCCTATTTCTCGCTCTACAACCCCGCAGTGCCCAGCTATGAGGCGGTTGATCACGTCAGCCTTGGCTGGATCCCGAACGCCGTCACTATCGATACCGCCAACAGCATTGCCTACCTCAGCGATGGCCAATACAACAACGTACAGGCAATTGGCCTGGCCGCAGTCCTTGCCAACACCTCCTTTGGCTGGAGTTACAACCTGTTTTCAGGCACCCAGGGGGGCGCGAGTTGCGGAGCCTTCTCCAACGCAGTCGCTGCCGATCCGACCGTTGGCCAGGTCTTCATCACAACCTGCACCGTCAACACAACTACGGAAACGGACACTCCAGTCCTCAACCAGCTCCAGTACACGGGCGTTACAGCCAGCGGCGCCGTTCTTACGCCTACTTTCACCTGCGGCTACGGTCCTACATGTTCGCCGCTCGATACCTATAACCTGCCGGTCAACTCGGTGCAGGGAGCCGGCGTCAACAGCTACTCATACGTCCTGAACGTCGACACCTCAGACCACGCGCTCTTTGTGGCAAATGGGGAAGGCTTGCCAACCGGGGCAGGACTGCCGAATACGCCGCCCGATATCCTCGTCTTCAACGGCCTGGTCTTCAACGGCTCCATGCCTCCGTTGGACCGTCCGCAGCAGGCCCTCAACGGCACCACCTTTAGCTTTCCTGGTACCGGGCTGGGTCTGGAGGCGACGAATGCCTTGAATTTCACCAACAGCGGCAACGCTCTCATGCTCGATCCGGTTATATCGATTTCCGGACCGAATGCGGCCGACTTCAGCTATTTCGATGGATGTACATCTGGCGTTCCAGCGAGCGGTGGTTTCTGCACCGACAGCATCATATTTACGCCGTCGTTGCTGGGCAGCGAATCGGCGACCGCCCTGGTGATCGACAATTCTCCCGATGTTCCCGAGACGCTCACGCTCTCTGGAACCGGGGCGCTGCCCATGGGCACAGGCGGCACTGCCACGAATACGCTGCTGCAGGTTTCGGCGCTGCAAGTTATGCCCGGCGCGCAACTAACGCTCTACGCGACCATTTCGCCCGCGATCACTTCGAGTGGGGATCAAGTCTTATTCCTTGACAACAACACCAATCCGGCGACCGTGCTTGGGTTTGGCATCTACATGGGAGGATCCGTCTGGTCCCTGACCACCTCAACTCTGGCTGCGGGTACGCATGCCCTGACCGCATACTTTGCCGGTGACTTGACCTATATGTTCAGTACGTCTGGGACCGTAAACGTGGTGATCAGTAGTTCTACGGGCCCTGGACCATCGCAGCCGCTGTTGTCGTTTACACCGGGTTCGTTCTATCAACCTGAGACAGGAACCACCAGCAACTATTCCGATGTCGCCATCGATGCGGCCGGCGATGATTTTGTTCTCGACAGCGGCGTCGGCTCTGTTACGGAATACTCCGTGGGAGGAGGGGCGCCGATATCATACGTCCCGGCAGACTCGTATGTGGATCCGGGATTCTATTTGATGAACCATCCCACCGGCTTGGCAGTTGAGCCGGCCGGCAATACCGTCTATATCACCGATACTCCATCTAGCGTGCTTGCCGAGGCTACGTCCGCCGGCTCGATGTACTTGGAAAGTCTTGGCCTCTTTGCATCGTGCGGCGGCAGCGGAGGATCGCCCAACCCCACTTTTGCCAGCTTGAACAGCCCCACGGGCATTTCCATCGGTCCGCCAAGCTCGAACGGCTCGAACCCCCCAAATAGCGCAGGCTACGACCTCTATGTTGCCGACTCCGGCGATAAGCGCGTCCTCCAGATCGATCCCGTGGGCGGGAACTCTTCGCAATGCGGATATTATCCCGAGGGATATGTAGACGCCATCCTCGCCGGCACAGGCAGTCCCAGCGGCCCTGCGCTCATTGATCCGCTCAGCGTAGTTGCGTCGACACCCAACGCCTACGTCTCCACTTCCAACGTCTACATCGCCGATGCGCCGCCGGCAATCAACAACACCACTCAAGGCCCGGGGACGATCTATGAGAACGGCACCGCCCTGACCAACGCCAACATCGTCTTCCCCTATAGCCTCGCCGTCGACGCCGCCGGCGATGCCTACTACTCCGACCAGTCGCTCTCCCAGGTCTGGCGCATTGATCCTCAGGGCAACTTCCTGTTGGTGGCCGGCAATGGGCTGAATAGCGCGCCGGCATCGCCCTGCACCAACGGTGCCAAGTGCCAGGCCACGCAAACCAGCATCCTCACTCCTTACGGATTGGGAGTCAGCGGCAACGGTTCCATCTTCATCGGCGACGCGTCTGGCACGGGGCAGATTGGCGAAGTGGATGTGACCGAGGGAATGGTCACCTTCCCCAGTCAGTCCATTTCGACCACCAGCAGTCCGATCACCGTCACGGTCACCGATACAGCCGCGATGCCAGTCGGGGCGACGAACATCTCCATCGCCCCCTCCCCCGCCAGCGCCGACCCGACGGACTTCGCAATCTCAGGCGGAACTTGCAACACCGTTAACGGATTCACCCTCAACCCCGGTCAAAGCTGCACCATCCTCGTGACCTTTACGCCGCCGGGGGCGACCGGTCCGCGCACCGCTCAAATCAACCTGACCACCCAGAGTGAGATCTACCTCGGAACTTTGCAGACGATCCAACTCTCAGGTAATGGCGTCGCTGCGGGCCCGGCGCCCCAGACCATCACCTTCCCGCCGCCGCTCAGGCCGGTGCTCTACGGCTCAGCCGCCGAACCACTTTCTGCGACCGCCAGTTCAGGTCTGACAGTGCAATACACCATTCTTTCCGGACCGGGCTTCATATCCGGCAGCACAGTCAGCTTCACTGGCGTGGGCACGGTCAAAATCGTCGCATCGCAAGCCGGTAACGGCACCACTTATGCTCCTGCTTCCAACGTCGAACAGGACATCTCAGTGCTTCCGGCAATCCTCAGCGTCAGCCCGCAACCCAATCCCGCAACCCGTATTTATGAGGCGGCCAACCCGACATTTACGGCGCTGTACACGGGCTGGGTTGGGATGGACTCACCGGCTTCAGTCGGGCTTTCCGGAACCCCGACATTCACTGTCACGGGCGGATATCCGGACTCAAACGTGGGCACTCAACTCACTGTCACTCCGGTCCTGAACGCTCTTTCCCTCACTTCTCCCAACTACGTATTGTCTCCGGTCACCGGCATTCTCGATGTGATCTGCTGCGAGTCGCAAACGTTCTTGACTGCGTCTGTGCCGTTACCGGACTTCCCAATCCCAGTTGGCGTTCCGTTCTCGCTCACGGTGAGCGCAACTTCGGGCTTGCCCGTGACCTACGCGATCATATCCGGCCCGGGGACTATTGGCACCAGCTCCCTCGGCGGCTTCACGCTCACCGCAACCGCATCGGGCCCCATTGCAGTGGAGGCGTACCAACTCGGAAATGCCAACATCTCCGCAGCAACGCCTATCGGATTCACGTTCGTAGGAAAGTAAGCCATCTGGAGCAGACAGTTCGCAGACAGGAATTCGGCTTAGCAAGTGCATAAGGAAAATGGCGCTATGAAAACACGGAAGACGTTCACTCTGGTTGGTGCGGCAGGACCTCTCGCAGGTCTAGAGGCTCTGGCGCTCTTGCTGGCCGGCTGCGCCACCAACGGTGGGGTAAACTTCGCGACTCCTGCGCCAGTGACTGGCTCACCCGCATTCTCGGGCTCAGTCCATGGAGGCCAGTCCCCCATCGTCGGAGGAACGATCCAGCTCTATTCTGTCGCTACCACCTCAAAAGGGGCAGCGAAAGCCCTGATAAGCAGCAGTGTAACGACAGGCCCGACGGGCAGCTTCATAATCAACGGGGACTATAGCTGCACCGGAAATCCACTCGTCTACATCGTCGCGACCGGCGGGAACCCCGGCGGCGGCGCAAATTCCGCGATCTCGCTGATGGCTGCTCTTGGTTCCTGCAATAACCTGACTCCGTCCACGTTTATCAACATCGACGAAGCCACGACCGTGGCCTCCGTCTATGCGCTTGCCCCCTTCATGTCCGGTTACAAGAACGTTGGCGCCGCCAGCACCGATGCTGCCGGCATTGCAAACGCCTTTCTGACCGCGAACTCCCTCGCCAACACCACCACCGGCTCCGCCCCTGGCCCTGGGCTGCCCGGCAACGGAACCGTGCCAACAGCAGAGCTCAACACCCTTGCTGACATCCTCTCGAGCTGCGTCAACTCGACGAGTGCCGGCTCGCCCTGCACGAGTCTGTTCAGTGCGGCAACCCCTTCCGGGGGCACGGCTCCAACCGACACCATAGGCGCCGCACTTAACATTGCAACTCATCCGGGAAACAGCGTGGCCACACTCTTCAGTCTCGCTGCGGCCAATCCTCCGTTTCAACCAGACCTGACAACTTCGCCCAATGACTGGACACTTGCCGTGAAGTATGCAGATCCCAGCCTGAGTGCGCCCTACGGGCTTGCCATCGACGCTGGGGGCAACGTGTGGGTGACAAACGAGAGCGGAGCATCAGTCACGAAACTCAGCGGTATCGGGACGGTGCTTTCTGGAACAACCGGCTTCACCGGCGGCGGCCTTCTCGGCCCCAAGGGCATTGCCATCGATAAAAGCGGCAACGCCTGGATCGCCAACGCGGGCGGAAATTCCGTCGTCGAACTCAGTTCCTCGGGCATCGTGCAGTCTGGCGCAGGCGGGTTTACCGCCGGCGGCATCGATGGGCCGGTCGCCGTTGCCCTGGATGGCAGTTCAAATGTGTGGGTCGCCAACTTCAGCGGCAATTCGGTCTCCGTGCTCACCAGTACCGGATCCCCTTTCGCCGTAAGTCCCGTGACCGCTGCGAGCAGCATCGTCAGCCCAACGGGTATCGCCATCGACTCGTACGGCTACGGCTGGGTCAGCAATGGCGGCGCGAACGACACGTTCCTTATCGAAAACGTTTCCGGCACCTTTTATTACGGCCAAAACACAGACAACGCAATGCAGGGGTCGGCGGGCATTGCTGTCGATGCGAACGGCAACAAGTGGATCGCAGCGAGTGGCATCAACGCCGTCAGCTCTTTCACCGGCTTATCCGGCCCAGCTTCCTTTAGCCCGGTTCGCTCTTCGGAACTGAACCTTCCGACCGGAGTGGCAACTGACGGAGCGAGCAACGTTTGGATCACCAACGGCACTGCAGCCGGCAGCATTGTGGAGCTCAACTCCGGCGGAACGGTCGTTTCGCCATCCACCGGCTTCGGCTCGCTCAATACACCTGCCAGCATCGCGGTCGATTCTTCCGGCAATCTCTGGACAGCAAATCTTGGAGACAACAGCGTCTCCGAGTTTGTGGGCGTCGCTTCACCTGTTACAACACCAATCGCCGCAAACGTTGGGCAGTGAGAGATGGCTATCCGCCACATCAGCCAATGGTAGCGGGCATGCTCTACCAGCCGTCCGCCACTCTCAACCGCTCGTCGCCGCCCGCGGATTGAATTCCTGCTTTCCGGTTACCTCCGGCCCCGCCGGGAACGGCCGTAACGAGGGGATTCATTCAGAGAGAGGGAGACATGAGATCTCATTTGAGATGGAGATTGTTTATCGCATTCGGGGCGCTTGCGTTGCTTTCGACGGCGCTGGCTGTGGGAGCAGGGACGAGCCAAAGCCTGTTGATCAACGGTGACTTCGAAAACGGCAACACCGGATTTACTTCGGGGTACACATTTGGCGATGATTCAAATCCGGGCGGTTACACAATTGGCGCCAACCCGTCGACGGCGACGGGAGCCTTTGGGGATTGGTGTAATTGCGGCGATCATACGTCGGGAACGGGAAAGATGATGATCGTGAATGGGGCAACCGACGCGACATTGTCGGTTTGGGAGGAGACGGTAACCGTGACACCGTCAACGGAGTACATCTTCTCCTACTGGGGCGCCGAAGTCGATCACGACAGTTCGTCCTTGCCTCACTTGTTGCTGAAGATCAACGGTAAAGTCATTGGAAGCAGTACCTTTCCGGAGTACCCTCCTGACAACGGAGGTCAGTGGCACAACTACAAGTTCACGTGGAAATCTGGTTCGAGTAAAAGCGCGGATCTGGTCCTTATTGACCTGAACATGGACGCGTCGTGGAACGACTTCGCGCTCGACGATATCGCCTTCAGCGCTGTCCCAAATCCCGCGGGCGGTGCGGGAGCACCGGCGCATGACGTTTCGAAATCAGTCTCAATCAGCACCCATGCTTAGATGGAGGAGAAGGACTCGTAAGGCGATGAAATCGCGCTTAAGCGAGAGATGAGGATTGCCTCGCTGTTGATGGAAACTGTAGCTCCGGAAGAACGCGAATTTCGGAGTTCCGGGCGCGTCACCGGCTACCCGTCAATTACTACTTGTGCATTACCGGACATGCTCGTCGCAGTTTTTCTAGGATTACTCCCCTGAAGTCTTAGTGCTGTATCTGGAGCGCCCGCCACGCAACAGTGTGCAACTGGATGGTCTTCGAGGGGCGCTTCTGATACAGCGACTTGAAGGAAGCCGCCCACATGGAAGGCTATGTACTTTGAATCGGTCTGAACCGGCGCGGAGAAGTCAGACGCCAGTTGAGTTGTGTAGGCAGAGCCGCATTGGCTGTGGGATGGTGCAGTGAAAAACCGCGATGAGGTGCCAGTCGAGGGCTGAAGGGATGGCCGGCCGAGCAATCCGAGCCAGTTGAGACAAGAAATCCGCGAACGCGCCGAAGCACGGGCAGTGACCGGGGGTGTGGATAGATCTTCATGCTGCGTACCGTTCTGGTTGAGGCGGCGAGCGAGGCAGGAGTTGCGCGGCAGTGAACCGTTCGATGACGCGCATGGCTGCGCCGCAGACTGGGCAGTTCCAGAGTGAATGAGTCTGATCGGTGGACGGTGCTGCCAGCGAAGCAGTCATCTTCTCTGCGCCGCTGAGGAGTTGGAAGCATAGCGGCAGGAGCGAAGCGCGGTTGCGGTTGGCGAGGAATCCGAAGTTACGGATGCGCACGAAGCCGGGCGGCAGCAGATGGAGCAGGAAGCGGCGCAGGAACTCGTCGACATCCAGAGTCATGAGCCGTTTCTTGTTGCCGTGCGCGGAATCGCGCCAGCGAAAGGTGACGTTGCCATCGGAGAGGGCGACCAGCCTGGAGTTGGAGATGGCGACGCGATGGGTGTAGGCGCCGAGATAGCGCAGCACATGTTCCGGTCCGCCAAAGGGCGGCTTGGAGTAAACGACCCAGTCATGGCGGAATAGCACGCGCAGCCAGGCAGAGAATGCGCGGGGCTGGGCCAGAGGCAGCAGGCTTCCGTGGAACCGGAGCTCACCGCGATGGAATGCGTTGCGAAGTCCCGCGACGAACTTGCCGCGGAAGACGCGGCTAAGCACGCCGATGGGAAGGAAGAAGGAGCGCCGGGCGGAGATCCATCTTGCATGGTCCGGAGCGAGGCCGCCGGCGGCAATTACGCAGTGGATATGAGGATGAAACTGCAGGCGCTGATTCCAACTGTGGAGCACGCTAAAGAAACCAATCTCGGCTCCAAGGTGCCGCGGATCGCGAGCGACCTCAAGCAGTGTCTCGGCGCTCGAGTGAAAGAGCAGGTTATAAATCAGCCGCTTGTTCTGCAATGCGAGCGGGGCCAGTTCCCGCGGCAGCGTGAAGACAGCGTGTACATAGCGCGTGGGCAGCAGTTCCCGTTCGCGGGCCCGGAGCCAGCGCCGGCGCGCGTTGCCCTGGCATCTTGGGCAATGCCTGTTTCGGCATGAGTTGTAGGAGACCCTGGTCGTATGTCCGCAGCCGGTGCAGTGGTCGCGATGGCCGCCCAGTGCGGCGGTGCGGCAGCGCACGATGGCCAGCAGCACCTTCCGGTGTTGCCAGGTGATCCACCTGCGGCTGTGTTCCACGAAGGCTTGTCCAGCACAGCGAACAATGTCGGCCATCTCCAGGAGAGGCCGGTTCTTCAACTGTGCTTGTGTCCTCCCCGTGAAGAGAACGTGAGTGCATCAAGCGGGCTGGCGGTCGCGCTGAGATGCCGTTGGGACAGATGCAGGTAGACGGTAGTGACTTCGAGGTCTCGATGGCCGAGCAGTATCTGGATGGTGCGCAGATCGGCGCCGGCTTCAAGAAGATGCGTGGCGAAGCAATGTCTTAAAGTGTGCGGATGGATGTGCCTGTTCTCGAGGCCGGCCCGTTCAGCGGCGATCTGGCAGGCAGTCCAGAGGACCTTGGTGGTGACGGGGTAACTTGCCGTGTGCCAGCGGTTGCCGGGGAAGAGCCACTCCCTGGGCTTGCGCCGTAGTCCGCGCCAGTAAGTGCGCAGCTCTTCGAGCAGCGTCGGGCTGAGCATGACATCGCGGTCCTTGCCTCCCTTGCCCTCGCGGATGTGAACCACCATCCGCTGGCTGTCGATGTCGCTGACCTTCAAATGGGCCGCTTCTGCGCGGCGTGCACCGGTGGCATAGAGCGTCATCAGAAGGATGCGATGAAAGGGGGAATCCGCGGCTTCAATCAGTCGCGCGACTTCTTCCTGGCTGAGTACCCCGGGAAGGTGACGCACCTTCTTCGGATAGGGCGTCTCGGCGATGCTCCAGTCGCGCTTCAACACGTGAATATAGAAGAACCGCAGCGACGCCAGCCGCAAGATCACGGTGTTCGGGCTGAACTTCAACTTGGTGAAGAGCATCGCCTGGTACTTGCGAATGTCTTCAGGGCCAAGCTGATCGGGCGGGCGCCGGAAGTATCGGCTGAAGTGCGCCACGCCGTGAAGATATGTGCGGATGGTTGTAGCGGCGAAGTTGCGGCGGTGCAACTCCTCAAGCATGAGCTGACGTAGTTGGTTCACAGAGAATCCTCCTTCTCTGCGTCCCAAACTATCCCGGCAGCCACAGACGCTGGTTCAACCGCACGCGGATGCGTCCGCCGCCGCTGCGGCTTCGTTCAAGTCGGCTTCCCGAAAGGTATTACCACCGATGTGGCCTAGTTGCGGGCGGATGACCGGTTAACCGTCAATTACTGGTTGATTAACATCCCGACGCAGCTCGTGCCAAAGCACGACTCTCATCAGTGAGCGGCGGGCGCGCCCGATCCGGCGTTGGCGAGAGCCGCTGGGTCGCTCGGATCTCCGGTTGCTCCAGAAGTTGAAACGTAGGCGATGCGGTACCGTACCTGCGTATTGTCCGCAGGCGGGTAGTCGCTTGCCGTCGTTCCGTCGATGGGGCCTGCGATGCGAATCCAACCGGCCGTTGGAGCGTCCTGGCGTTCGATCACGACACTTAGGCCTGCCGGTGCCTTAGCGAATTGCAAGGTAACGCTCGGCGATGGCCGGTTCGCGGGTATGACCACCGGCACCGCGGGCTTGGGTATTGTGGCCGACCCGACGCGGACGATGACGGGATCAGTGACGTCGCTGCGGTTTCCCGCGGCATCAACCGCAACCAGGCGATAGAAGTAAGTGCTGCCGGCGCTGACGTAGAGATCCTGATAGTCGCGCGCGCTGCCTGCCAAAGGATCGCCGAGCACAAGACCCTGGTCGGTTGCGTTGCCGGAGCGCAAAACGAGAAACTGGGCGGTGCGCTCCTCGGGCACTGCCGGAGCAAACGTCAACATTACCTTGCCCCCCGCGCCGGATGCGCTTGTGATCGTGGGCTCGCCGGGCAACGAACGATCCGCCAGAGTGACTTCGACCGCATTGCTCGGCGGACCTTCGGCATTGTCGAGCGCAACGGCGAGAACGCGGTACCCGAGCGTGTCTCCCGATGCCGCGCCGATATAGTCGTCGTACATTGGCTCGGGAACGGCGCTCGAATTCAGGCGAACCCAGTTTGTTGTCCCTGCCGCGGCCGGCCCGGTGGGCGCCGCGGCGCTGCGCTCCACAAAATAACCTGCCACAGGAAAGCTGACCGGCGTCCATGTAAGCCGAACGCGGGTCTGGCCCGCATCGGCGGCAAGACCGGTGACAGCGGGCGGCGCGCCGGGATTTGTGGGGATGGCGCTGGCGGCGAATGACGGCGGCCCGAGATCGCCGCGTGGGCCAACGGCGCGCACGCGATAGTAGTAGGATGTCCCGCCGCGCAGGTTATCGTCCTCGTACTGGCCTGTACCTGGTGGCAGCGCTTGCGTCATCAGTGTCTCCCATGGTCCGTTCGGCATGAACGACCGCTCCACCACATAGCCGGCAAGATTGGGCTTCTGCCCGGCAGTCCAGGTCACCACAATTTTTCCTGCCGATCCCACTGCCTGCACCACTGCTGGTGGCGCGAGTGCGCGAAAGTCCGGGAAGAAGATGCGAATCGAAGAAGGCTGGCTCCGGCGACCGAATGCGTCCACGGCGTAAATCTTGTAAACAACAGCTGTATTCGGTGGCGCGCTGCGGTCCACCACCAGCGAGAGCTTCGGGTTCCATTGCGTGCCGACAACAAACGGCTTCACGCTGATGGAGCTTCCGTTCCGCTCGACCACACACGAAATTGCGGGCAACGCGCGATTCTCCGCGGGTGGATTCCAGGAGAGCGAAACACCGTTCTCATCCACCTTAGCCTGCACTCCATCGGGCGATGGAGGCAGCGCCGTGGCCTGCGATGCGTCCACCGGTTGCGAGAGGATCTTGAGGCTAGTGGGGCTGCCTTGAGCGTCAAGGCCCTGGATTGTGTAGGTGTGCGCACCGGCCGACACGTTTGCAAGGGTTGCATAGAGTCCTAGCGCGCGAGCGAAATTGAGATCGCTGAAGGCGCGCAGCCCGAGCAGGTTGATGAAGTTTTGCTGCTGCTTCTCGTTGGCCTGTGGCTTGCTGAGGACATCAGGCAACCGCTTGATCGTGTCGGCGTCCTCAATCGGCAATGCGGCAAGTGCGCCCGCATCGCCCATCGCCACATGCGGGATCAGCACGTTTCCCGAAGAATCGGAGACGCTCCAGCCGCCTGCCGGCCATTGTTGCGCAGGAGGAAACCACAACAACTGGATGTTCCCCTGGCCATCCGAGACAGCAAAGGCAGCCCCGCCATTCTGCTGCGCCGCGCAAATCAACGGCGCGAACAGCAGAGTTCCGATGGCAGCGAGTTTGCCGAAACCTTTCTTCATAAGTGCACCGAGAACGAAACGCTGCCTAATGGCCACGGCAGGCCGAGCGAAGCGCTCGCATTAATATCGAGCGGCAATGCCTCAGCGTGGATCTGCGCGTTCACCCAGTCGGAAACGCAGACCCCCGACACGCACACGCCTGCGCTTGCATTGGCCGAAAAGTCCCCGGAGATGTGCGGCTGCGGCGTGATCGTGACGCCCGCGTCGACGTCGCCTTTCACATATGCCGACGCCACCGAGTTATCGCCTACTTCGAGATCGATGCTGACTCCGCCTCCCAGGGAGAGTGACTGGTCCGACAGCATCAAGTACATGTCGGCATTGGAGACGAGGAGATGGCCCTGAATCCGCGGGCCCTCTTTCTTGCCCGCATCGATGTGCCATGGGCCGTTGCCGAAGTGAATATCGACCGCGGCATTGTTGGCGCTATCGCCAAGACTGAGCGAGGCAATTCCGTCCATGAAATTGAGCTGGCCCCACAAGCGCCCATCAAAGTTGCCGCCCGCGTATTGGAAATATCCCTGGAAATCGCCGTTGCCGTTGTCCGGAGGCTTGAGCAGCCAGGCGTGAAAGTCCATGCGCGCGCCGGCGTCCTGACCAGTGGCCTTGATCGTAAGATCCCCGTCGAGCGTGTAGGTGAAGCGGTCGGGCATGCCCACCTGCATGCCCGCATAGAAGAGGAATGAGTTGTCGTAGACGGGACTCGCTGCGTTTAGGTCGCCCGTATCGGTAAACGCGTTGAGCGGGAAGTTATGACCCATGCCCCCGGAGATTGAATAGAGACTCATCACCGGAACAGGAACATCGACGATCGGGATTCCCGTGTCACCGAAACCGATAGTGGCGCGCGCGAGCCAGTAGTCGTGACCGTTGCCGTAGCCAAGGCGGAACTGCCCGGTGAGCGGCGGCCCGCCAAGCTCGCTCAAATCCACCGTGCCGCTGTAATCGGTTGTGCCGCCGCTGCCGCCGCCGCTGTAGACGGGGTGAACTTTGGCGTCGGAGCTTGACTGGCCGGAGGGATAGGGAACATCGATGGTGAATGGCGAGTTGGTCGGGCCCTGCTGAGTAATGTTGGTACCGGACTCGTCCATCTCGTAATTCACCTGCATGGGCGCGGCGACCATCACCTCCGACAAGTGAACGTGGGTGCTGAACAGTGCGGTGAAGATCTGGCTGCCGGTGGTGGGCACGGTGACGTGCGCGGAGACAAGATCCACGGGCGTGTGACCGAGCACGGAGCTGCCGCCGAGCGGAACATCGACCGAACCGGCTTCATTGGCGAGGTAGGCGTGGCCATTCATGCCAAAGTAGAACGGCGTGATCGGAATGGTTGCGAAGGGTTTTCCTTCAGCATTAAAGGTGTAGGTGGTTGAGGTCTGCACCGCCCAGCTCAGGCCCTGCACCTGGGTAAAGACAAGATTCTTTGCCGTGAAGGAAACATTGCCGTACGTCTTTGTGACGGGAGCAGTGGCTGTAGGGAAAGTGATCGAGGCCTGCTGGCCGCCGCCCGACTGCAGATGTGCGTCGCCTTTGATGTGTGTGTCTAGCCAGGGAACGTAGATGTCCATTCCGTAGTAAGTGGCAGTCAAATCGCCCTGGCCGGGCGCGGCAGTCGCTACGAGCTTTTGGAAGTCGACCGTGCCGTCCTCGTAATTCGAGTGGAACTGGCCGGTGGTAAGGCTGCCGCAGAGCCCGCCGCCGATCACTCCCCAATCGGTCACCGTGGGCGATAGCGCGGACGCCGACACAAGACCCATCGTGTACGGAACAACGGTGAGCGCCGGGAAGCGCACGCCTACCCAGTCGCCGCCGCTCAGGCCGCCGCAGAGCGGTCCCGCGGCGTCGCCGCCAGTGTGGCTCAGGTCGATGCGCACGTTGTTCGACTGCATCTGGAACGCGCTCCAGCCGATGATCGTCGAAGGCAGCGTCAGCCCATCCTTCATCCAGTCGCCGTTTGCATGCAGCTCTGACGTCAATCCATTCCACGTTTGGGGCTTCTCCACGCCGGGCAGCCGCAGCGTGTCGTCGCTCAGGGTCAGGCTCAACGTCGCGTCCACTTCGCCTTGTGCAGCGCCCCCTTGGGACGATGTGTGGCCCTGGATGCGATCGATGGTTCCCGTTACTCCGGGCACGCTGGCGTGGAGCGTGATACCTGGTGACACATCGATCGTTCCCGAGGCGACCGTCTGGCCGTCAGGAACGCTCCAGTTGGTGAAGCTGATCGGAATGGGTGGATAAATGTCGTAGCCGCCGCTCGACTGATTGGCGAGATGAACGATGAGATTGCCATTGCCGCTGTACAGCGAGCCCTGCTGCGTGACATGGCCTTGGATGTCTTCGACCTCAAAGGCTCCGCCGCTCGTCACCGGAAACAGGAACTTGCATGGCTTGCTGGGGTCTGATGCAACCACCTCATAGTGGCTCGCGTTCGACTCCACGTGTGAGTCCGGCGGTGGTTTCGGCGCGGTGAGCGAGACAACGTGCTGCAAGGCATCGTTGACGTACTGCACGGCTCCCAGCCCGGTGACGCTGTGGTTCGAGCTGGAAAGGATACCAACTTTCAGTGGAGGAAGATTGCTTCCCGCCGGAGGCGAAAGCGAGTTCAGCAGCGATTGCGCCTGTGCGCCCGCATCCGCATCGATGCTCTTGCTGCTATCTCCGGCAATCTTGCCCACCGCCTCGCGGACTCCAAGCGGCAGATTGGGCAGGGCCGGATCGGGCACGATGTTGGCTTCCACCATCACCGCGTGCATGCCCAGGTTTTTGGTGGTGAGCGGCGACGGCGTATCAAAAGGATCGCTCTCTGAAACGATGATCGGCGGCTCGAGCACAATTATGAGCTTCCCGCTCGCATCTACCGGGTGCGGATGGGCGATAAGCTTCCGCTGCGTTGACGGTCCCAGCGCAAAAGTCTGCTGCATGGTTGCGCCATCCACGTGCCAGGTCACCTGGACTTCGCCGCGCCCATAGTAGCCAATTTGCGACTGTGCCACAGCTGCGTCGTCGCAGGTACTGCACGTAGCATCGGCGGTCACGTTGCCGCCGCCTGGTCGCGTTGGCTCCAGAGACAACTTGGGCTGTCCGGATGCAGGCGCCTGTGCGGGCTTCGCTTCAAGAGTAGGCATGTGCGCAGACGCCGGCGTCGCAGGCCCTGGCGCAGACTGATTCCCCACATCGGCGACCGCGCCCGGCGCAAGGTGGACGGGCAGCTTGGATGGCCCGTTGTCGTGGCCGGGATAATCCGGGTCAGCAATGGATTTCAGATGCAATGGCCCATCGGCGGCCAGATCCTCAGGATAAGTGAGCGTCTCTTTCGAACAGAAAAGCATGTACGCGCGCGATGCGATCGCCGAGAGGTCGGATCCTACCGGCGCATTGCTGCCTGATCCCTGAGATGAGCCGCCCTTCGGCGCAACCGGCATCGCTCCCTGTGACAGAACCGACTGGAATGCGTTACCCACCGAGTTTTGTTGCGTGGCACTTCCACCAGACATCACCAGCTTGCCCAGCGTTGCCACCTGAAGGAACGGCGAATTGGCCGGCCCATCCACGCTTGCCGACAGCAGAGACGCGTTGATGTGCTGCGCGTCGGCTTCAGAAAGCTGAAACACGCGGATGGTGAATTCGCCGGGATTGTTGTAGGGATGGAAGTACACGCCCTCGGCTTGCAGCTTTGAACCCGACGAGGTGTTTGGCGCCGACAGCGTCAGACCCTCGTCGCGGTTCCAGTTCGTCATGTTCGGGTCGGTGGGCGCCGGAGAAAGCGATTCTATCGTTCCGTCGCCCCAATCCACGAAGACGTTGTCCATCGCCAGTTGCCCGACCTGGCCGAAGATCTGGCCGGATTTCTTCGAACCCGGCACGTCGATCAAAGTGGGATTGGCTGCGTAGGGCGAGTTGGTGAGATCGAAGTTGCCGGTCACCGCGAACCGATCGCCGACATAGTTGTTCGGATCGTTTCCGACATCGTCGATGTCTACCGCCTGCAGCCCATTGCCAAAACCGCTCGCCGGGCAAGACATTCCCGTGGGAGCGGCGGGCCGGTCGAGCGGCCAGCGATCCGAAACTTCAACTTCGATATCGGTCGTTTGCGGCTGGGCCGACTGCTGGTTCCCTTGCGCGGCCAGATTCTGGCCGTTCACCATATAGTTCGGCGCGGTCGATTGCCCGCTGCCCGATTTTGTTGGCGGATTGGCCGCCTGCGGTGCTACACCATTGGTGTTGTACGTGTGATAGCCAACCACTTCCCATTGCAGATCGCCCTCTGCCAGTTGCGGGCTGGAGCTTGATGACGCGGGGGGCCGATAAATCATGACGCCATTGATGACCGTGGGAGTTGGGGCGCTGTGCGACGAATAATGGAAGCCCGCAGGCGCCATCTTGAACTTCGAAGGCTCCAGTGCCGAAGCAAGGAACGCCGCGTCGGGAGTGTAATAGTTTGGAACCTTCATCATCGTCGTCTGATTCCCGCCCATGGACAGAATCGAGATGCCGTTGATGCGCTCTGTAGC
This sequence comes from uncultured Acidobacteriaceae bacterium, assembly GCA_963789425.1. Classification (GTDB taxonomy): domain Bacteria; phylum Acidobacteriota; class Terriglobia; order Terriglobales; family Acidobacteriaceae; genus Telmatobacter. Next base: position 541,598 of record CAWBKM010000005.1, read on the forward strand.
AAGCAGCGTGACGCCATCCTTTAGGTAAATGTTGAGCACGTAGTAATCGGCGATGCCGGGGTTCTGCTCGTGCCATGAGAACTGAACGCTGTCATCGAGCACCGGTATTCCGTAGTGCTCTTCGATCTCTCCCTCGTATTGATCGCCCCATTTGGGCGTGTCGAGGACGATCTTGCCCATCTGGAACTTCTGCAAGGTGATGGGCGTAATCTTGAGCGACGGCGGAGGCCCCTGGGTGACCGTCTGCGCAATCACGTTGAGCATGCGCTGGCCTGTAACTTGCCCGTGCTCCGGTGTCTCGAGCGTAATGTCGCGCCCGCCAGGCAGGGCCGTTGCCAGCACGCTCACCGTTATGTGAATCTCGGTGCTGTTCACATACCGCGCCGGTCCCGCGGCAAACACCGCTGCGGGAACTCCCGCACCCACACTGAAGGTCGCTTGAATTCCGGGAACGAAGTTCGTCCCCTCAATGGCGATGTCCACATTCTGCGCGCCTGCCGTGATCTGGCTCGGAACCAGGCGAAGAATCTGCATGGGAGCGGCTTGCGGATTTGGCAAGCCCGGAGTGACGGTAAAAGTATTCGGCGCAGGCGCGCGATAGTTGCCTGCCAGCAACGTCACCGAGCGTGGGCCCAGCGGCGCATTCGCCGCAATCGTGATCTGGGTCTGCACCTGGTTCGCATTCACCAGGTTGCTATGCCCTACGGTCAGCCCCGTCGAAGGGATAAGCTGTAGACTCTCATTCGCAACGAAGTTGGCGCCGGAGAGCGTAAGCACAACCGTAGTTCCCTGCTTGCCCGAGAGCGGCGACATCTCTTTGATCGCGGGCGCGGGCGCTCCGCAGTTCGCCGCAAAGGCGCCGTTAGGGCAAGCCGGCTGCTGCGGCGCCGCGGCGACCACCTGGAATGGAATCGCCGCGATCATGTCGTGATCCGCGTCCTGCAAGTCGACTCGGTAGCTGCCAATCGCGGCGGTTGCGGCGATCTGCACCTGGGCGACAATCTGCGTTGCCGAGACCGCCGAAATGCTGCTCACGGTCAATCCCTGCGACGGCGTGAAGAGAAGCTTGAGCTGCCGCGGAGTGAAATTCGATCCCGTAAACGTGAGGGTGACGGTCGTTCCCTGCGTTCCTTGCGCAGGACTGTACGACGTCAGTGCAGGGTTGCCACGCGGAGCGAACTGTCCCACGGCACGACTCGCTAGCGCGATCGCAAAAGCTGCGAGCAACGCGCGAGCCATCCACCTGGAGCGCAACCTCGCGCTCGGCTCCCGTTTCAGACTCGTGTTGGCTCGTGCCTTCCGCATGCATTCTTCTCAGAAAGTCTTCTTGTGTCCCCACGCGAACGTCCAGATGGCCACAAGCTGCGTTGTGGCCGTGTCGATGTGGTTCAAGTTGTCGTGATTCTGGTTATAACTGCCCTGCGCTGAGAGCGTGCTTGTCTTCAGCCAGCCGGGAAGCGTCCATGACAGCTGCCCACCGTACTGGCCGCTGAAAGTGTTGCTGGTAAATGTGCCGCTCGCCAGCTCAGACTGCGCCTGCACCACACTCATCAGCGGCGAAATCTGAAGCCTTGGCCCCTTCCAGGCCAACGAGGGCTGCACATACACTGTAATGTTGCGCGAATCGCCAATCGCTATTGGATCCGCAGCGACCCAACTGACATTGACTTGCGTATTGCACTGGAAAAAGCCCTTCGTAACAAGATTCGCGCCGGCGGAAATCGACGAAGTGATCGCTCCGGCGCTGGGCTGAATGTTGTTTCGGAGCCAGTCCCGTGTGCCTCCCACGTTGATCGAGACCATGCCCACCTGACGGCTGACCGTGATGTTGCCGGAAAGATCGCGCTGATCGGCGCTTCCGTTTTGCGACGGCGGCTGGCTCTGCAGCGCCGCCGGAACATTGCCCGTCTTGGTGATTGATTGCGTCGAGCTGACGCTCAAGTTAGTCTTTGCGCCGAGCGGCTTTGACCAGGTTTCATTTGCCGTATTTAAGTCAAGCTCGACTGCCGTGGCTGACTGCACGTTGTTTTGCAGAAAGCTATAGGTGACAGCAAATGTTCCGGCTTTTGTTGGGGCGTTGGCCGAAGCATCTACACCGCGCAGATCGGGGTTGCTTGACTGTGTCAGGCTGGGATTGGCCGGGTTGCCGAAGTTCGCGCTGAGATCGCGGTAATCCACGCTGAGCGCGACCTTGCCAGCCGAACCGGAGATGCCACTCCTCCACGCGCGGCCGAAGAGCGTTTTCACTGTCGGATCGGAGAGATTCGCATCATCGTAGCTCCACGCGTATTCCGATTGCCACTGCCAATTCTTGGGGAGATGGAATGTAAGCAAGCCGCCGTAGACATCCCCGCGCGAAGCTTGCGCAACCGGGTTGGGCACGACAATCGGATTGCCTTCCGAGTCATACTCCACGATGGTCGGCGCGCCAATATCGCGCGCGCTGAGCCACATCAAGCGGAACTCCGCCCACTTCGGGAACGGTGCCTGCCAGCTTGCGCCCAGCAGTCGCTGATGGAACGTGATTCCAGCGCCGCCACCCAGCGCCTCGTCGTTGGTATTGGTATAGAAGCCAAGCTTTCCGCCGGGCGTGGTGAGCGTGGCTTCCACTCCCTGGCGCGGAGTTGCCGCAGTAACGAATTGCGCGTCGGTGTAGAGAACCGGCGAAACGATGCCGAAGCGCACGCCCACGCCCCAGTGTTCACCTTTGCGCTCGAACTGTGCGACATAGTCATTCACGCGCCCTATGCTGGAGCGCAGCGCAGCGGGGTTCAGCACCGAATCGAGTAATCCGCTTCCGTTCACCTCCGGCTGCCATAGGTTGCCCTGGAAAATCATGCGATCTGAGAGCGTCAGATCGTTCGAGTCTGGCGGGTTGGAGCCTGAAGCCCATTGCGTCGTAGAACCGATTTGCATGTCGATTTCGCCGCCGAATTTCTGCTTCGGCGGTGCGGTCTTCGCCGGTGCGGGCACGTGTGTGAGCGAGGCTCCAAGCGCGGAAGACGAACTTGGCGTTGGTGCTGCTTCAGCATCGGTGCCCGGCTGGAAAGGCGTGGGGCTGGGCGTCGCAGGCGCCGCTGTCGGCGCAGAAACCGTGAACTTCCATCCCGATCCTTCGTTGCCCACCGTCAGGCTTACATCGTGCTCGCCGTTCGAAAGCGGAAGCTGCGGCGTGTACGCCACCTGTGTTTGGGTCACCTGCGCCAGCGATGTAATGTCGATATCGTCCATCGCCAGGCTCACGTCCGCGGGATTCACCGGCGCCTGGAATTGAACGCTGATCGCAGGCTCGGTCTGGCTCACGCTGCTATTCGGCGTCGGCGCTTCTTTGGTGATCTGCGACGAGAGATCGAAGTATCCGTGCCTGCGCAGCGTCGTCAGCGAAACCAATTCGACATTCAAGTTTCTGTTTGGTTGCCTCATCCGCGCCGACGGAGGTCCGGGAACACGCGGCGCGACAAATCGTTGCTCCGGCCCCGAAAACAGAAAATCGCCCCAATGCGAATAGACATCCACGCGCCAAAAGTACGTTTGACCCGGAATGATGAGGCCTTCCACCGCGTGCAGATCGAGCGTTCCCTTGTCTGTCAGGTAGCGCCGCAGAACCCTGTTGCCCTCAGCGTCGTTACTCAAGGTGACAAGGTAGAATGCGCCAGGGTTCGCCGGGTTCCAGTCGAGCGACATGTGTCCGGCGGCCGATTGCGTCAAAACAGCACTCACTGGGGCAAGGGCGCCTTGGGCCAGGTGCGCGATGGGCCGCATCGGCAGCGGTTTGCGCGTTGCTCCGGCGCTGTCCACGGCGCGAACCGTCCAGTAGAGATTGCCTTCAGGTTGCCGGCGCCAAACTTCAGCAGGAACCTGCCACTGGTTGTCGTCAGCGTTATGCCAATCCGAGATGGACGTGAAATAGGGTTGCGTCGAGAATCCGACCTGGTATCGCACTGCTCCCGGAACCGGCGCCCACAGCAGGGCAGGAGGTTCTGAATCGGTGGACGCTGCCCCGTACACCGGCGCCAGAAGCTCTTCAAGTTGCCATCCGGCAGGATTCACGACAACCGTTACCGGCCGCGACGCGATCTGGCTCGGTTGCTGCATGCGCAACTGCACGCTGTGTCCGCCCAGGAACCATGTCGGCAGCGGCTGCTTGGTCCTGACGGTGATACTCTGCCCGGCGACCAGGTTCACAGCAAACTGCTCGACAACCCGGTTATCCCAGAGCCATTGGCCGATGATCGTGCCCGTTCCCGCGCCCGACATCACCGCCTCTGCATAGAGCTCGCCGCCAAGAGAAACCACTGTCCCGTCGCGCGGGTGAAGCAACGCAAGATTGAGCACCGAGACTGGCGCGCCAATGGATGTGGACGAGCTGATCTGCAATGGCTGTGTCGTGCCGCTGCCCGCGGCGGCCGGGCCAATCAGAGTTGCCGTTGAAGTTCCATCGGCGTTTAGCACGTCGATCGCGCGCAGCCCGACAGTTGCGCCGGGACTCAGGCTGACGGTTGTGGTCATCAGTGTGTTTGAAATCCGATTCACGGTCAACACTGCAACGTCGGTCGCTTGGGTGTGGCCGTTGGAGTTGGCCAGGCTCGCAAGCTGCGGTGAGATGACCACCATGGCGCCGGGCCTGAAGTTTGCACCCTGCAGCGTGAGCTGCAATCGGCCTGCTCCTTGCACCGTGAGGCCGGGAGCCGCGCTGGTCAGCACGGGTGGCGGCCCAGCCGCCGGCGTCACCGTCAGCGGAAATGGCGCCGATGTGCCCCCAGCCGCGGCCAATGCTGGATTGAAGACGGTGATTTCATCGGTGCCCTGGGTTGCGATGTCCGTGGCCAGAATCGCCGCGGTAATTTGCGTCGCGCTCACTAGGGCAGTGCTCCGGCCCGCTCCATTCACCTGCACCACTGACCCGGCGAAGAATCCCGTGCCGTTCACGGTGAGCGTGAATCCCGGGCCGCCGGCCGTCACACTCGACGGAACAATGGAAGTAATCGTGGGGGCGCCCTGCCCATGCGCCGCCACACCAGAGAAAACGGCGAGCAGCAGCGCCTTTGGCAACCAACCTGGTCGCGTGCCACGGACGCACTTCTGCTTTCGCTGCAAGTTGGGAGCCCGGAGGGTACGCACGTGTCTTCCTTTCATGAAGCCGGCGAGCCTTACCAGAGGGGAAGCTCTACACTTACCTGCGGTGGCAGGCAGGATAACTTGGGCATTTGATAGAAATCAAGCTAAAAATAGCATGGCTTGTTTCAATTTCCGGTACTTCCGATCAAAGCAACTACCTGCGATTGCACTCGCGAAAGATCAGAATCCCCTTTGCAACCTGAGCAGCCGCACCCGGTCGCATGCCACCGGTAGCTGGCTGCCCGCGCATCGTCCAGTAGGACCGTAGTTTCCCCGCGAAGGAGAGGCGGGCGTGCTTAGCCGAAAATTACTCTGTGAATAACACTTCAGCACAATTCCGGTTTCTGTTCATCGATCCCGAATCTCGATTGGCGATAACGGCCACTGCACTCACCGAGCAAGGATTTGAGCTGACCTGCGCACATTAGTCCTGTGAAACGCCGGGGGGGCGGAATCCTGCAATCTAACCTCAACTACTGGAAGCCTGGCGCAGTGGCGCCGTTGGGCTACTGATCCGGCATCAGCCAGCCCCGGCCGTCTGATTGCTTGTTTCTCGATGACGTGCGTCCGCAGGTGTGCATACAGCGTGCTGAGAAACTGGAGGACGACTCCGGCGGAAAACGATTAAAAGCATTGCCGCGCAGTCCTGCCATTGCAGCGGTTGAATCTGTCGGAAACTGGGAAACTCCCGCGACATGTTTCAGTCGGCGGAATCATGTTCTTAGCTCCGAATCCGCAGCGCCGGATTTACTGTCATCTTGGGCGTAAAAAAGGCGTACAACCACCAAAATCGCCTAAAGATGTTCATTGTTTAAATCGACACTGATTTGGACTTAAATTTCTTGTTTTCAATTAGCTATATGAATACATGCGGCTTAGGCGGCGAGACCTTGGGCGAAGAAATTAAGAAGCTGACGTTCTACCACTGAACTACTCCCGCCCTTTAGATTCCCCTATTTGACTGATCGGCCCACGCTTACGGTTTTCCTGTCCCCGGAGCTACAGTTTTCTCAAGTCTCCAACACAATTCCGGCGAGAATCAGCGCTCGAAAATCTATCGAACAGCGACTTGAGAAAAACCGAATGTCGAATAGGTTGACAGCAACCCAACCAGAAAAGCTTGCCTGACACAGTATCGCAAGAACGCCGGACAGTGGCAATTCTTTGCTGCAAGCCACAACCACGATTGCAAGCCGAACCCCGAGACTATTGTCATCCAAGGGAAGCAGGTGAATTGGCAGAGCCCCGGCGCCAAGTTCTATCTTGACTGGCTCGATCCGGTGAGCGGCAAGCGTGTCCGAGAAATTGCCGGCGTCGCTCCCCGCGAAACCAAGGACGCATGGTTCAGGAAGAGCAAATTCCTTGCCGGAGAAATCGAGGAAGATGAGCAGGCCCAGCCTCAGCCCGATCATCGCACCATCGATGACGCCATCGAAAGATTCCTCGATGAGGTGAAGGCAGTCAAGGGAGCGGCAACTCTCAAAGCCTACAAGCGCGACTTGCGGTGGTTTCGCAAGCACTGCTCCAAGCACCACGTCTCGCGCCTCTTCCGCGACGATGCGATGGCTCTGTTTGCCGCAGGCCGCGAAGAGCGCTCGAACCAAAAGACCATCAACAGACGTGTGATCGTCATGCTCTGCGCAATGCGGGGAACATTGCTTCAAGGATCGGAATTACCCTCTTACGCATGGATGAAACGGATTTCCGCTCGATGCTTCACTTGTGGCACCCCAAGGGCGAGCCCCGCCACTCAATCTGGAAGTAAGGTGGGAGAAGCCTTCTCGAGTGAAGGTTTGGCTGTGACTACTGCATTTGCCATTCTCGTGAACGACCGCGCGTCACTTACCGGCGATGAAAAACCAGTGGCGAGCATGTGTTATCAACTGTTATCAGGATATGCTGACCGACGAATGCGCCGCTGGGTTCAGGAGTTAACCCCCGAACCCCGCCAGCGATTCCTGATGAACGCGATGCCAGAACTACTACAGTGAGTTGCTGACGTTGCTGAACACAGTGTTGACAGCAGTCGCCACGCCATTAACGCTGGTGATGACCGTGAGTGAAATCAGCGCGATGAGTAACGCATATTCGACCAAATCCTGGCCTTGTTCGATGTTCGCCAGATTCTGGAGTTTGACATAAAGCCTCAGTACTAGGTTATTCATATTGATCCCTCTCGTTATTGGAATTTGCGAATAAGTTAATGACGCGGCCCTTGATTTCGGTAACTAATATGAATCGTGGATTGTTATGAGGCTGCTGTCAACGTGGCTACGGTGACGTTGAATCCGGTTACCTTTGCCGACCAATTGAAACTTTTGCGTCACTCAACGCCAATTTTGCCGGCAATGTGGCTTCAGTGACATCGATATTGGTTACCTCTACGGACAGAACGAAACTTTAGCGTTACTTCCTTGTGCTTCAATTCGATAAACGAGCAGCGTGCAGCTCCCTCGCCAACAACGATTGCCAGATTCAGTTAGCATTGGCCGTGAAGCTGGATTGTAAAAACTGGACTGGACCCTAATCGTGACGAGGTTTCTCCCTCGCCGGCATAACACCATTTCAGGATGAGGCTCGATGATCGTTCGCATCGCAAAGCTGCTTCTCTTGGTTTCTATTGCCTTTCTCTACACCTTGGTTGTGTTCAATAACCTCACCGATTTCGGGTCAAACGCGCAGTTTGTTCGCCACGTGCTCCTGATGGACACAACCATCCCCGGTAACCATGGCATGTGGCGTTCCATCTCCTCGCCCGCAGTCGACCTGATCTTTTACCTGAGCATCATTGTCTGGGAGGCACTTACCGCGATTTTGCTTTCCTGGGGCGCACTTCGATTAATGCGCGCTTTGCGCCTGCCTGCTGCGGCGTTCAACGCGGCTAAGTCTCTGCCCCTGCTCGCTCTCACCTCGTCTCTTCTTATGTGGCTGGTTGCATTTCTTACCATTGGCGGAGAATGGTTCCTGATGTGGCAGTCTCGCACCTGGAATGGGCAAGAGGAAGCCTTCAGAAACTTCGCGGTGGTCGGCATCGTGTTCCTGATCCTGTTGCAGCCTGATGTGGACGGACAGCCGTGACGCCTCTGCGCGGAATTGTTCGATTCATAGCCTTCGCGGCGGCATGCGGAGCAATGGGCGCCTATGGCCAGGTCACCGCTTCGGACTGGCAGAGCGCCGTCGATCGCGCCGCACGTCTGGCTCCCGAAGCGAAAATTGTCGTCCTCGATATCGCCAGCGGACGCCTGCTGGCAGCGCACCGGCTGAAGGATGCGGCACGGACGCTGGCCGCGCCAGGATCGACATTAAAACCGCTGGTTCTGTATAGCCTGGTGAGCACGGGCCGGTGGAACTCTGCGAGCCGCGTCGCATGCAACCGTCAACTCGTCATAGAGGGCCATCGGCTGGCGTGCACGCATCCGCTCGCTCCGCCTTTCGATGCGCGCGAGGCGTTGACGTGGTCGTGCAACACCTACTTTGCGGCGGTGGCACGCACATTGCATCCTGGTGAACTGGGCCGGTTGCTGCGGCCAACTGGCTTGCTCGGAACAACGGGTCTCGATACCAATGAAGCGGTGGCCGAATTTCGTGAGCCGGATTCCGCCGATGAAGAGCAACTGACGCTGCTGGGAGTGGAGGGCGTTCGCGTGACCCCGCTGGAGCTGGCCACAGCGTATCGCTGGCTGGCGATCGAGCTGGCAGAAAATCCAGGTTCCGATGCGGCTCAAGTTGTCCGCGAAGGGCTTGAGGATTCGGCCAGCTTCGGCATGGCCGGACGGGTGAGCTTGGGCGGCGTCGCGGTGATGGGCAAAACGGGCACGGCCGAGGGCGTGCAATCGAGCCGAACGCACGGATGGTTTATCGGCCTCACGCCAGCCGAGAAGCCAAAGGTCGTGATCGCCGTTTTTTTGCCCGCGGGCCGAGGCGCCGATGCGGCGCATATAGCTGGAATCATTCTGGCCGACGCACCATTGGTGCGCCCATGACCCGCGCGACCGCAAATCGACAGTGGGTGGCACGATCGTTTCTGAGCCTGCTGGCCGCGGTTGGAGTTGCGTGGACCGGCATGCAACAAGCGCCACATGCTGCCGTGAGCGCTGCAGCAACTCCACGCGAAGCCCCGGCTGCTGCGCGCGAAACGCTTCGCGTTGGAATGTGGACTCTGTGGCACGACCGCGAAGTGGTACTGACGCCTGTCGGGCCGGATCACAAAATGACTCTGCGAAGTTGTTCCGAGTGCGCCGAGCTCACATTCACTGAAGAAGCCACCATTCGCGCGGATGGAGATGCATTGATGCTGACGGCCGCGGGCAAAACGAGCAGCGCGCCGCGCATCTTGTTGGCCGCGCCGGTGGTGCTTACGGCGCACGGCGAAACCGTGACACTCCATGATCCTGTCGCAATCACAGCGCGGAATGGTGCGCTGGTGATCGTGGTGACGCTGCCGGAAGAGAGCTATGTGGAGCGGGTGGTAGCCAGCGAAAGCGGCGCCGCCGACAGTGCGGAGTCAATGAAGGCGCTGGCAGTTGTGGTGCGCAGCTTCGCATTGCATGAGACGCATGGGCATACGGATTATGACCTGTGCGACTCGACCCACTGCCAGCTCTTGCATTGGGGCGGCAACGGTGAGCGCGGGGCAGCGGCGCACGCGGCTACGCTCGCGACTGCACGCGAGACATTGTGGTTCCACGGTCAGCGTGCACTGGCTTACTTTGGGAAGGATTGTGGCGGCCGGACAGCTTTACCAACCGAGATTTGGCCTCATGCCAAGCCAGTTCCCTATCTGCCTTCGCAGCCGGACCGATTCTGCACAACGGACGGCGGAAAGGCATGGGCGTCAGAGATCACGCGGACCGAGCTTTCTTCTGCGTTGGCTTCACATGGGCTCGCCAAGCCGGGATGGTGGAGCCTCAGCGTCTCGCGACGCAGCGAGTCCGGACGTGCCGTGACACTCAAAATCGACGGGGCCGAGATCGATGCCGAGGAGTTCCGGCTGGCTGTCGGAGAGTCGCTGGGGTGGAACCGAATTCCCAGCACATGGTTCGAAGTGAGCCGGCAGGGCGATGGATTTGCATTTCATGGGCGCGGATGGGGCCATGGCGTCGGGCTGTGCCAGAAGGGCGCCGCGACCATGGCCCAACAGGGTCGGTCAATGCAGGAAATTCTGGAGCAATACTTTCCTGGGGCGCAGGTGGCCGATGAAGCAACCGGGCGCGAATGGAGCAAGTTTGCCGGTGACGGATTTGCTCTCGAATCGCTCGATGCAAACGACGCGGCGTACCTGGCCGATTTGAGGCGCGCGCGCGCTGAGGCGACCGAGCGATCTGGATTGAGTGCGACAAAACCGTTCACTGTGCGCGCGTTCGCTTCCACGCCGGCTTTTCGCGAGGCCACGCTCGCGCCCGGATGGGTAGCAGCGTTCACGGAAGGGGATTGGATCGCAACGCAGCCGTTGCGAACGCTTTCTGGGCGGCGGCTCTTGTCCGACACGATACGCCACGAGTTTATGCATGCGCTCGTAGAGCAACAAGCGGGACCTAGCTCGCCGCTGTGGCTGCGTGAAGGGTTGGTGGAGTTTTGGAGCGAGGACAACGATGGGGCGAATCCGTCCGATCGCGGGCGACCTGCGCCTGCGCTCACCGTTGATGCAACCGATGCCGCGTTGGCGCATACACCGAGCGAAGCGCAATCGCAGGCCGCGCATCGTGCCGCCGAGTGGTACGCCGCGCAACTGCTCGCTCGTTATGGGCGCGCGCAAGTGCTCGAATGGCTCCGGTCAGGCGTTCCCGACGGAGTCGTCGCCAGCCTCTGGCAGCGGTAGCTTGACGGAACCCTCGCCGAGCGGAGTCGGGCTCACAAGAGCGGGAACGAGGGAATCGTCCGCAGACTGAGCTTTACCGGGCCTGGGTCGGCACAACAGCACTGCGCACCATGCCAGAAGAAGAACCCAGCAAACTACCGCGAGCAAATACGCTCCCGCGAGCTTGAGGATGACGGACCAGACCTGATGCGATACGGTCCCATGCGGCTCGCCGGTGAAGAAATGGCTGGGCCACTCGACCGCTAAGAGAGCAGCGATGATGACCGCCAGCCACCAGCGCCAATTCAACAATAGGTGGACAATCTTTCGCCACGGCAAACGCCAGCCCGATTGTGCAGACGCCATAGCCCAGGGAATTACCTTCGCCGGCAGTGCGATCCAGCGAAAAACCCAAACAAGAAACGTGAGCCAGCTTTGAATGTGGTCGTAGGTAAAAAGCGTGGCGCGCAAGTGAGCCGAGACGCAAGAGTTCAGATAGCCGGCCCATTCGGGAATCTGATCGGTGCACCAATCCAATAGCGCCCACGCGGCCCATGCGATCGCGGCCCAGACCAAAAGCGTGAGTACGGCAAGCCACAAAGGCACGCGCCGCTGCTCATCGTGGAAGAGCTTGCGCATGGTTCCGGCCTCGAGGAGCAAAGCCGCGGCAAGCAGCACGAGTGGTACGAGCAAGGTGAGCCCCACTTGCCACGCATAACTATCGGGCAGGCGCGTCCACGCCACGCCAGCGAGAATCAGCAGGAGTGTGGCCCAAAACTGGGCTGCAACCCACACAGTGCTCGAGCGAAGGCGATGAAACAAATCGTTCAGGGGGTTGGCGGCGGCAACATCGTTCACGGCTGCACCTCCAGCGTTGCGGGATCGGTGGTGGTCTGGACGTTCGACTGATACATGGGTCCGGCCTGCGCGGGGCTGATCTGGAAAAGGCCGGAATTGTCAGCTTTGAGCAAGTAGAAGTACTCGCTCCTCGGCCCGAATTCTCTGTTGAAGAACGCTGCACGGTCGTCACGGAATTCTTCACGCGTAAACCAGCTGGTCCACCATTCGGTCCACCAAGCAGGCTTATTGTTTACTGTGTAAAGGCCGGGATTGGACAGGAATTCGGTTCCAGCAGGAATTGGATCTTCGGCGAGAAGGTACTTCCAATCGGTTCCGTTGAGCGCGAGCTTCACAGCAATGATGTCACCAATATGGACCGGGCCTTTAAGTGGAACCAAATCGTAGGTGATGGGATCGGTTGGCTTGTCCTGTTTCTTCTGCAAGAGGTAATAGTCGCGCGTAATGTTAAGCGCGAGCTGCCCCTGCTGGAAAGCCTTGCGATCGGAAGAGTACCAACTGCTTGCCGCGGACCAGTACGTGATGCCATTGCCGCTTTTGCTGACTGTGACCTGGCCGCCGCTTGCAGCCCGCGCGGCGGGAACTTTGATCTGCCAAGGCGAGGCAAAGGCATCATCGGGACCGAAGCGATGTTTACCCACGCTTGTGCCATTTACCAGAACCTCGACGTCGGAGGTGTTGGCGAGCTCGCCGCTGAGGGCGAGATAATCGGTGAGCCCCTGGATCACCATGGACGTCTGCTTTGTGGAGAACCAGTAGTCGCCGTCGCGATTTTCAGCGAGCCAATGCGCAGCTTTGGGCATCAGGCCACTCGAGCGATCCTGCCGGATGAGAAGCTTCAGTGCGAAGGCAGTGGTCTCTGGCGAAGTGTCGTCCGAGAATTCCATCATGCCGTCGTACGCGCCCTGCCAGTTAGCATCGACATCGGTCGCATGCGCCTTTTTTTCGAGAAGCACCGCAGCCTGATGCGCTCGCGTATCGCCCACCGCATCGAGTGCCAGCCCCGTGAGCGCGAGCCCCTCGTCACTGAGTTTGTCCTGGCTGTTCCATGCTCGGTCGAACGCGTCTTTTGGCGCGCCACCCGTGGTGGCCAACGCATAAACCGTGTAGGCGCGAAGGTCCGGAATCATGTCAGGGTGCGCGGCCAACGTGGTCAGCAGCCAATTACGCGCATTATTGAGCCGCTCGTCGTCGATGGTATAACCGGCCTGTTTCGCCTGGCCCAGCCCACTCACTACATACGCGGTCATAAATACGAGGCTTGGATCATCCTGCCACCAGCCCCAACCGCCGTCGTCGTGCTGATAACTGTAGAGTCGCTCCAGCCCCGCGCCAACTTCGTCGTTGAGTGTCTTTCGATCAATCGGTGACTTGATGTGCAGCTTGTCAACTGCCTGCGCCACGATCAGGTCGGGCAAGAAGCTCGACATCGTTTGCTCTGTGCATCCCCACGGATAGCTGGTGAGGTAGTCGAGCGCGTTGAAAACAGTTCCCGCGACGGATGGGGCGACGGTAACAGTGAGCGCGCGCGAGCCCGGATCCGATGTGGCCGGATAGCTGAACGCCCATTGATTTTGCCCGGTGCCTGAATAGACCACGCCCGCGCCATTTGCGTTCTGCTGAACGCCGAACGGAAGAATCGGTAGCGTCATCTGGAGCGCGTCCGATTCTTCATTGGTGAGCGCTTTGGCAGTAAGAGTCGCGTTGCCGATCACTCGCGCCTTCACTCGCCAATCCACGTAGCTTTCGGCGTTGGCGGCGATAGTGATCTTCTGCGTCTGGCCGCTGAGCACGTCTACTCCACTCACATCGAGAGCGAAGGTTACGTCTTTGGCGGTCGCAAGGTAGTTGTGCGCAATAACGCGCAGCACGGTCTCGTCGCCCTGCCTGAAGAAGCGCGGCGCTGCCAGGCGCACAATCAGGTTTTTGCGCACCAGCACGCGCGTGACCACGCCACCGGCTTTTCCGTCGTCGGTCATGGCTCGGATAGTTGTGCGCCACGTAGTGAGCGCATCCGGGAAGTTGAATGCAACGCGCGCGTGGCCGTCGGCGCCGGTCTCCACGCTGGGGTTCCAGTACGCCGTGTCAGGAAAAGCTTTGCGTATCTTTGGAACCACCAGATCGGAGCCCGGTTTTACCTGCGCCATGCGCGGATGGTAGAGGCCATTGGCCAAGTCGGCCAGCATCGGGCTCTTGGCGCCTGCCTGCCCGGAGAAGAAGAAATCGAAGGAGGTCTGTGGTTCAAGGTCGACGTATCTCGATGGATAGAACGACCCGACGATATCGGGCGTCGTATCGGGCCGCACAGAATAGAGAGCCTCATCGACGACGCCGAAACTCAGGTCGGTCTGGACAGGCTTGCCCGCGGAATCGACTGCAAGCACGTCGAAGCTGGCTGCTTCTTCGGGCTCGTATTGGCTCTTGTTGGGCGTGGCCGTAATGGTGAGCGTGCGCTCGACGAGCGGAACCTTGAGGCTCTTCTGCGCCGTCATCAACTGATCGTCGTGAACGATGACAGCAGTGACGACGAGGTTGGGTTGAGCCTTCTGCGTGATGGGAATATCGAATGGGGCGCTCGCGCCCGTTAAATGGATGAGTTGCCGCGATTGCACGCTGTCGCCTTCGGTGGTCACCACGGCCCACGATTCGGGCAGGCCCGTTACGAGGAGCAGGTGCGCTGTATCGCCCACGCTGTAGGATTTCTTGTCGGCGACAATCTGCGCCTGCGCATTGGTTTGATACCACGAGCCTGAGCCGTTCCATATCCAAACATAGGTGGAACCTTCGACGGTGCGGTTTTCCGGCGTCTGCGCGGTGACTTTCACTTCGAAATCGCCGCTGCCGCCAAGCGACAGATCGACCAAAACCGTTCCGTCAGCGCCGGTGGCGGCATCTTTGCTGCCGGCATCGGTATCCGTGCGCTCATGAGTGACGGAATCCCATTTCTCGAGCGCCGCCGCGATGTGGACTTTCGTCTGCACGGGTTTGCCGTCGTAGTCCTGCGCCGTCACTTTTACGCGCGTCGGCTGTCCGGCCTGCACAACATAGTTCGTGGGTTCAACGCTCACTCGAAACGACCCGTATGTGGCCAGCACCGTTGAGTGCCTGGAAACCTCGCGATTCGCCGCGTCCGTTACGCGCGCCTCGATGCGATAGTCCTGGTCGGTGTGCTTGGGGTCGGTCCGAGTGGGCAGCGTGACCGTCAGCTGACCGTTCGCATCGAGAATGCCTTGATGTTCCTGCTGCTCCGTCTGTCCGTAGGTGTCGTCGGCGTCGTCGGAATTGTCCGAGTCATTCGAATCGGCGTCAGCGTTATCGCCGTTATCGTCTCCGTCATCCTGATCCCACCAATAATGAGTGGATGTGTGTACGACATAAGTAACCTTGGCGCCTGCTACGGGCTCACCGAAAAAGTAGCGCGCGCTAATCGTGGCTTGTATCGAATCGCCTTGCAGAACACGCGGCACGGCGGGCTTCACAGTCACCTGGTATTCGGGTTTCTTGTAATCCTCAACGTAGAAGTTGCCGGCACCGCCGATGCTTTGCTCGGCAAACTCGACGTAGTAGTAACCCAGCGCCGCGTCCGATCCAAGGTTTAGATCCGCCGCGACTGTCCCGTGCGAGGAAAGCGTCAACTGCTTTCGGAGGACCTCTTTGTTATCGGGGCCACGCACGGTGAGCGTGACCGTTTGCGGCCCAGGAAGCGCAAGGGCGTCGTTCTGTTCCTGGCGCAGGATGCCCTTGATGTGCACGGCATCGCTGGGCCGGTAGACAGGCCTGTCGGTGTAGAGATAAGAACGCTCCGATTGCGCTCCATTGATCTGAAAGTTGTAGCCCCATGGTGTGACCAGCGCAGCGTCAGATCCGTTGCGTGCCAGGATCCATACATTCTCAGGCTCCGCTCCCTGCGCTCCGCCCCGAATCGTCATCGTGAGCGAGGCTAAGCCGTCGCTGCCGGTTTGACCAGATGACTGAAGCTGCCCGTTCGCCCAAAGGACCACGTCAGCACCAGCGATGGGCGCGCCGGATTTGCGATCGGCAACGTAGAGATCGGCGCGCGCACCTTCTGTACGCTCCACCACCGCAACGGAGGTAACGATGGCGACGGTGTATGCCTTGTATGCGCCATCTGTTGCTTCGATGAGGTAAACGCCGGCGCTCAGCCCGTCGATGGGCAACTGTTGAGTTTCGCTGACGAGCGCAGGCGGCGTCTCGAGTCTCCAGCGCGCCACCAACTGGCTCGCGTTGAGTAGCGGAATCTGCGCGAACTGCGCCGCGCCCACAACTTGGCTGCGCTTGCCCAGTTTTGCCTGCTGCTCGCGGAAGTTGTCGCGCGCATCGTCAGTGAATTGGCCGCGGAAGAAGTGCCGGATAACGAACCACAGGTGCGCTTTGAAGTCGTGCAGGCGCTCGACGAACGTCTCCTGATCGATTTGTTCTTGCGGCGCATAGTTCTGCACGCCAAAACTGTGCACATCCTTAAGGCCAGCGAAGAACTTTTCCGCATCACGCACCTTGTAAACGCGGAACTCGAGCTCCGGAACATTGTGAGCGATGAGCTGGATTTTGACGCTTTCGCCAGGCGCGAATGTGCGAGTAGTTGAAAGCGAAAACGAACGCGGCGCATCGGTGGCCGATGCGGGGACTGCGGCCGCGGCAGAGACCAACAGAAGCAGAGCAGCCATGAGCGGCTTAGGCAACGTCGTTTTCCGGCAAGATGATTTCCGGTCAATCAATTTCCGGCAGTTCATGGAGTTCCTCGCAGAATGTTCCAGCGGTAGACGCCGAGAAAGTTAGGGTTACCGGCGAGTGGCCGCCATTGCGGCTGGGGATGGTCAAGAAGTTCGGAGAGAAGGACGCGGCGAAGTTCGCCGGGTTGACTATGATCGGGCCCGGTGTCGTACACAACCTCAGCATTGGCGCCGGAGCGGATCACGATCATCGAATGCCACGGCGACGACTGTCCGAATTGGCGATAGAAGAGCAGGTCCCCGGGAAGCGCTGAGCGAACATCGCGGCTGACAAAGTGAGCGTTGCGCTGGACCAGCGTTTTGGCGTCGGCAAACTGCGCGAAGGCTCCGTTTGAAAGGTCAGCAGGCTCAAAAGCGCCCGGCCGCACGCGGAAGATTGCCGTGCCAAGGGGCGAGTGTGGGTAGCTCCAAGCGCGAATCTCGCCGGGAGCAGCGGGAACGTCGATTCCTGTAGCCATCAACCAGTTTTCGTCGTGGCGTTTGAGCGCTTCTCGATAGGAATAACGAAGCAGGCTGGCACAGTCGGCGATCTCGGGAGGGACTGCGGAAGGGGGGCGAACGGCCTGGTACTCGGCGATGAGCGTGAACCAGCGGCGGAAGGCGGCCTGGTCGGCGGGATCAGTCAGGCGGAGAAAGTCGGGTGTACCATCGCCGAATCGATCGCCCCAGGCCGGCGCCGGTCGAGTGCGAGCCAAGGCGGTTGGAATCGTCTGAGCGTGAACTTGTCGCCGGAAATTAAGGATGTGGCGGCCAACCGGGCCGGCCCGATTAAGACACAAAATGGCCGCGCCGAGAGCAGCTAAGGTCAAAAGCGCAATCAGCGCTCCGCTTCGGCGGGTCATGGCCGCCGGGCTGCCACCGGGTGGTCTGCCGTTCGCGTTCACTTGAAGGCAAGAGAGTGAGACGCCCCTATCCTACGTCAAACCAGCGGAATATGCGTACTTTTCGCTTCGACGCCCAGTGTCCCACTTGTTCCGGGGAGCGGGTTTTGTTACCATCTCTTTACACATGGTTTGCGCCTTACCAAGCCGCTCCTGTTGTCGCCTGTCGAACATCTTCGACGGGTGTCCCCGCTAGTCTCTGATCTCCTAAGCACAATCGATCCAGAAGACGCACCCGTTGCTGAATGCCGGGTTTGTCTTTGCGCGCACCGGTTTTCAGCTTTCCCACTGAAGCCGAGGTCTTGAATGCCGGTCGCCGAAACTCAACCAGCGAAATCATTGCCGCAATCGCCAGCCGTCACACTGCCGCGGTTGAACCATCTGCGCCTGCTTGAGGCAGAGAGCATTCATATCCTGCGCGAAGTGGCGTCAGAGTTCGAGCGGCCGGTGATGCTCTACTCCATCGGCAAGGATTCGTCGGTGATGCTGAGGCTGGCGCAGAAGGCCTTCTACCCCGGCCCGATTCCCTTCCCTCTTCTTCATATTGATACCGGATTCAAGTTTGCAGAGATGCTTACCTTCCGCGACGAAATGGCGCGGCAAGTGGGCGCGGAGTTGCTGGTATGGCGCAATGAGCCGGCCATCGCTGCAGGAACGAATCCAATCGCACTCGACACCAAGCGCTGCTGCGGGCTGCTCAAGACGCAGGCGCTGCTCGATGCGCTGCGCCATTACAACTTCGATGCGGCCTTCGGCGGCGCGCGGCGCGACGAGGAGAAGTCGCGGGCGAAAGAACGGATTTACTCATTCCGCGACTCTGCGGGGCAGTGGGACCCGAAGAACCAGCGGCCGGAGTTGTGGAACCTTTACAACGCGCGCATCCATCCCGGCGAAAGCATTCGCGTGTTTCCGCTTTCGAACTGGACCGAGATGGACGTGTGGCAGTACATCCACGAGGAAAGGATTCCGGTTGTCGATCTGTACTTCGCCAAAGAGCGCCCAATGTACGTGCGTGGCGACGCCCTGCTCCCCATTGAGCAGGCTTTTGTGGCGCGACCCGGTGAGAAGCCTCAAATGGTGAAGAGCCGGCTGCGTTCGCTCGGGTGCAGCCCGTGCACGGGCGCCATCCGTTCTGACGCTGATACGCTTCCCGCGATCATCGCGGAGCTTATCGGGTTCCATTCGTCGGAGCGCGCAAATCGAGTGATCGATCACGACCAGGAAGGCTCAATGGAGATCAAGAAGCGGGAGGGCTATTTCTAAGTGGCAACCCTGACCGCCCCCCCATTTTCGATTGATGAATTTCTGCTCGCCGAGCGCGAGAAAGATTTGCTTCGTTTCTCCACGGCGGGCAGCGTGGATGACGGCAAGTCGACGCTCATCGGGCGCCTTCTCTACGACACGCAATCGGTCTATGAAGACCAGGTGAAGTCGATCGAGGGCAAGGGCACGACAGCGCCGGGACAGATCGATTTCGCGTTGCTGACGGATGGGCTGCGCGCCGAGCGCGAGCAAGGCATCACCATCGATGTGGCCTATCGCTATTTTTCGACGGCGCGACGGAAGTTCATCATCGCCGACACGCCGGGCCACGAGCAGTACACGCGCAACATGGCCACCGGCGCGTCGACCGCCGACGCGGCGATCGTGCTCATCGACGCCAGCAAGGGCGTGCAGATCCAGTCGCGCCGCCACGCTTACATTGCTTCCCTGCTGCGCGTACGGTATGTGCTTGTCGCCGTCAACAAAATGGATTTGATCGGGTACGATGAGCCGACTTTCCGTGCAATCGAATCCGACTTCAAAAATGTTCTTGACCAGATTGCCGCCGATACCGGCACTCCCGTTGAGGTTCACTTTGTTCCCGTCAGCGCGCTGAAGGGCGACAACGTAGTTCACTCGACCGGCGCGATGCCATGGTATACGGGTCCGTCGCTGCTGGAGCTGCTGGAGGCTCTGCCTTCCGCGCGCGAAACGCGAGACGAACCTTTCCGCTTTCCCGTGCAGCGCGTGCTGAGGCCCGACCACACCTTCCGCGGATTTGCGGGCCAGATTGCGTCAGGAACGGTGCGCCGTGGCGACGAGATTGCGGTTTTCCCGTCGGGACGAAGCGCGAAGATCGGGCGTATCGTCACATTCGATGGAGATCTTGAAGAGGCCATTGCACCGCTTTCCGTAACGCTCGTGCTCGACCACGAAGTGGATATCAGCAGGGGTGACTTGATCGCCGGTGCCAAAGCGGCGCCTCTGGTAGCAAGCAGCCTGAAGGCATCGCTCGTGTGGATGGATCAGCGGCCGCTCGATGTGAATCGCCGCTACTTGCTGAAGCACACGAGCCACACGGTCCCTGCCATTATTTCGTTGATTGATCACCGCGTAGATCTGAGCGCTTTCAAGCACGAACCTGCGGAAACACTGCGCATGAACGATATTGGCGGGGTTTCGCTACATCTGTTGCGCCCAATGGCTGTCGATCTCTATCGCGACAATCGTGGAACCGGCGCGCTGATCCTGATCGATCCCGAAACGAACGCTACCGTAGCGGCGGGCATGATCACCGAAGCACAAGGCCAGGCAGCGGCGCTCGAGGAAGACGAAGCCGCAGCTTGGGGCCGCGTGACCGCCGGCGAGCGCGAAGCTCGCTGGAGACACCGCGGCGGCGTGCTTGAGCTTGCGGGTCCAACGGAACTGATTGACGCTGTTGAGCGGTCGTTGTTTGCTGTCGGTGCCGCGACGTGCCGCATCGATGCCGGTGAGCTTGCTTCTCTTGAACATCTGGGAATGCTTGACATCGTTACCGATCTGCAAACCCGATCGGGACTGCTCACTATTCTGGCGCGCCTCGGCGATGAGAGCGTGCTGACTGCAAGTGCCGGCGGCTTCGAAATCACGAGCGATGCCGACAATCGGATGCACGGTGTCGCCGCGGTTCATCAGCTGCTGCAGCGTGCGGGAATCTTCATTTCTCCAGAAGGGGCGGATTTGTAATGGGCGTTGCGGAGATTGCTGTTGAAGTAACCGCCAAACTGGACGCGGTGCGGACCACGCTGACGCGCGAAGTCACGGGTAAGGGAGACGTGTGCCTCACGTGCAGCTTTCAGGCCGAAGACGTTCTGCTTACCAAGCTGGCTATCGCGATCGATCCCCGGATTCCGATTCTCTTTCTCGATACGGGCTACCACTTCGCGGAGACTTACGCTTATCGCGACCGCATTGCGCGCGAGTGGGATCTGAACCTGATCAATCTGCTGCCGGAAAAAACAGTAGCCGAGCAGGAGGCGGAATTCGGCCTGCTCTATCAGTCCGCGCCTGACCGCTGCTGCGGCCTGCGCAAGGTTGAACCATTGTTCAAGGCTGTGGCCGGGTATCGCGTGTGGCTGACCGGCTTGCGCCGCGAGCAGGCGAGGAGCCGCGCCGCGCTCGAAGAGTCGGCGATGTTTTCGCTGCCCGGCGGCAAGCAGGTGCTGAAGCTGGCGCCGCTGACGGAGTGGTCGACGCGTGACGTATGGTACGCATGCGAGCAGCTTGGGATTCCGTTGTTGCCGCTTTATGAGCAAGGCTACACATCAATCGGCTGCGAGCCATGCACGTCGCTGCCGCTCGATCCCAACGATCCGCGATCGGGGCGTTGGGCCGGCCGCAAAGTGGAGTGCGGGATACACATTCAGGCAGCGCCGGCGAAGTAGCCCGGAAAAAGAGGGATTGAGGGCCAGCAGATGCAGTACGTTATCGGATTCTTCATCGCACTGTTCATCGCGCTCACCGGCGTGGGCGCGGGCACTGTCACCGTGCCCGTCCTGGTGCTGTTTCTCGGCGTGCCGGCTCCAGTTGCGGTGGGCATCGGACTGATGTTTTCGGCGGCGGTGAAGTTGATCCTGGTTCCCGCGCAGATCGCGCGACGCAATGTTGCCTGGCGCACGCTGGGCTACATGCTGCTGGGCGGAGCGCCAGGTGTTCTCGTAGGCTCGCTCCTCTTGAAGCATTTAATCCACGCTGGCTCGGCGAACCTGCTGAATGCGATCCTGGGGGCGATTCTGGTCACCACGGCGATCTGGCAGATTCTTTTTTCATTTCGCAATATGGAAGACAACCGGAATACGCGCGACCGCAGCCCGCTGCTCTCGTGGCTCATGTTTCCCGTAGGCGCGGAGGTGGGGTTCTCTTCCGCGGGAGCCGGGGCGCTGGGCAGCGCCGCACTGCTGAGCATGACTTCGTTGGCGCCGGCGCAAGTGGTGGGAACCGATATTGTCTTCGGCTTTGTGGTCTCGCTCATTGGCAGCGGCGCGCACTGGTTCACGCACGCCACCAACCCTGAGTTGTTGTTGCAGCTTGTCATCGGCGGCGTGGCTGGGGCGGTTTGCGGAACCTTGCTGAGCACTCGTGTTCCGCGCCGGCCTCTGCGTTTCGCGCTTTGGATTTGGCTGCTAATTCTGGGCGGCCAGTTTCTCTTCAACAGCTACCATGTTTGGGCGGCAACCCGCTGGAGCAAGCCTGCAGCCGAGAATTCCCTCAGCGCTCATGGGCCAACCGGCAGTAGTGGCGTGAATAAACAGTGAGCCAGGCCCGCTAGCCTGGAAAATGCGCGCTCTCCGGCGGCCCCAGATAGCTTGGCCGCAGCGCACCGTGACTCACCACGATGCGCTCCAGCACGACTCCTGGATCAACCGCCCATATCCGCAACGTGTGATATCCGGGTTTGGTAATCGTGAGCGGAAGCGTGACTCGGCGTACTCCATCGCTCACCGCCTTCTCCCAATCTTGCTGCGAGTTGTGTTCCAACTCATCCACGACCGTCCGCGGTCCATCATCCACCGAGACCGCAAATCGCAGCCCGCGCCCCGGAACGAAGTTCAGTGTTGGCGCCAACGTGGCCTGCAACTGGAAATCGCCCGCGTCGTACAAATAGATGTTGTATTCGAGCGCCGCCTTTGAATCCGTATTGCTTTCTGCAGTCACCGGAAACACCGTCATTGCTGATTTGGTTTCTCCGTAGCCAGGCAATTCCTCCCAATGTGTTTCGCCGTCCGCCGTGCGGTTTGAAGTATCGGCCGCTTCGATGGCGACGTAACCATCGCCCTCGACAAACCCGTGCGCGTCAGTACGCGTGATCGGCAGCCGCAGCGCGCGCAGCGTATAGGTCATCGGCCGCCCATCGCCTGAGCTCACGGTAACCGTCCCTTCCGCGCTGTCGGCATCCGTTGGCACTTTGCTCCAATCGACGTGGATCGCGACTTTCTCCTCGATTAAGCTGACTCTGCCACCGTTCTCTGACGGCACTATCCACGGCGCACTCGTTTGCACGGTGAAATCCACGGGCGTTTTGCCTCGATCGAACAGCGTCAGCGTCCGCGTCTCGCCAGAAACCGAATTGATCGTCCCCAGCGAAAATCCAAACCGCCCCCCCACTCGCGAAAACGTCGCATCTTCCGCGCTGATGCCCAGCGATCCCACTTCCGGTACCTGGATCCAGCTCACCGCAGGCATGACGTTCGCGGGCGGATCGTTCCACGCCGTGTATCCGATGTGCGTCTGGTCCATCATGTGATCCCATTTCCCGCTCAGTACGCCATGGTTATACTCGCTGCTCAGCAACGCGTCTTTTTGAGACATCGCCCACACCGCCTCGGCTTCTGAGTTCGCTTGCGGATTCCCAACCTTCGCATCCGCCGCATTCCGCGCCGCCGCGATGTTCATCTCTGTCAAATTTGCGCACGCGTCCACCGGATACTGAATCAGCTCAAAATAACTAGCCCGCTCATCGTCTGGTACTTGTGCAGCCAGCTTGTCCACTCGATCGGCCAATGTCTTCCATTCCGAGTCGACGCGTTCGGCTTCGTCATAGTTTGTCAAGCTGAAGGTCGACGGATCGATGAGTTCCGGCTTTCGCCGCCCGTTGTACTGTGTATATTCCTCCATCGCCGTCGCAATCTCATCGGCATGCTCCGGCCCGAACTCTCGCGTCGCCCACAGCTTCGTAAACTCGCCCAGGTGGTCTTTGTCCAAGCGCCCAGGCGTCCGCGCATAGTCCAGGAAAAACTCGATGGGAAACTCCATCGGCTTTCCGTCGCCGACATTCACTACCCAGAGCCGGTCCGCTCCGTAAGCAAGCGCAAGATGCATTTGTTCCTGAACCTTCGGAATCGGATTCGTGTTCAGCCACTTGTATGATCTTGGACCGCCAACGTAATCGAAGTGGTAGTAGATTCCCGCCCCGCCCGAGCGCTTGCGCTCTTCCGCCGTTGGCAGCCGGCGCAAATCGCCCCAATTGTCATCGCTCCATAGCAGCGTCACATCGTCCGGCACACGCATGCCTTTCTCGTAGTAGCCCTGCACTTCTTTATAGAGAGCCCACACCTGCGGAACCTTCGCCAGGTCCGGGTTCACCGTTTCCTTCAGGATCTCCCTCTGATCCGCGACGATCCGCTCCAGCAATTCCGTATTCGCACTGGCCGACATCGGTGTGTCGTTCTCGCCACGCATGCCCAGCGTCACCACTTCTTCGTAGTTTTTGTCGCGCTCCATTCCCGCGCGCCAGAACTCGTCGATCTCTTTTTGATTCGTCGTGTAGTCCCACGCGCCGTGATGCCCCCAAGTCCATTCCTTTTCCGCGCGCATCATCGGCTCTTCGTGCGAGGTCCCCATCACGATTCCGTATTCGTCGGCCAGCTTCGCATTCAGTGGATCGTCGGCCGCAAACGCGTTGTTCCACATCGCGGGCCAAAGAAAATTCGCTTTCAGCCGCAGCAGCAGCTCAAATACTTTCGTATAAAACTGGTGGTTCATCCCTCCAAACTTCTCTTTCGTCCATCCCGACAGCGCCGGAGCCTCATCGTTGAAAAAGATCCCGCGATACTTCACCGCCGGTGCGGGTTGCACATAGCGTCCCGGCTGCACGTACAGCGCATCGGCGTGCGGCACCCGCACATCGGCCCACCAGTACCAAGGCGAAACGCCAATCTGCTCCGAAAGGTCGTAGATCCCGTAAATCGTCCCGCGTTTATCCGCGCCTGCGATCACCAGCGCCCGCCGCACTCCCTTCATGGGGTGCTCCACCACGGTCGTCACGGCAGATTCCCATTGGCCCGCAATCCCGCTTACGTCCAGCTTGTGTCTCTTGATGAGTGAGTCAATCAGCGGGCTCTTGCCAATGGTTCCGATCAGCACCACTTCATCCGCTGCCGGAGCGTCACTCTTGATCACCGGTGCATCGTGCCCCGTCACCCGCCCCACGTCCGCACCCAAGTCGCTCACAGCCCTGATGACCCCAGGCCAATCCGAGTCGCTCACCACGAACGAAGCCGCATTGCCGTTTTCTGCCAGCACAAAATCTGCTGGTGCCGGCGAAGTGCTTACGTACTTCGGCTCTCCCAAGGCATTGGCTGAGGCAGGCCATAGTGCGATCGTGAAAAGGACGAGGACTGTAGTCCCAGCGATCGTGAAACGTGTCATTGGTAAGCTCCCTGCGCGGACTCTGGACCGTTAGGGCACCATGGAAAACAAGAGAGCAGCCCCGTGCTGGTTCGCGATTCCCGCTCGAACCAGATTACTCTCCGAACTCGAACAACATGCCACGCGGCGAGACAGAACCGGCCGAAGGCCTGGTGCAGTTCCGCGAGGGGCTACCTTTGGGCCGTAATCACCGTAATCTGCTTATCTGTGTTGACGGTGGTTTCCGAGCTGGCGGAATACGAACGCACGCTGCGCAAGACTGCGCTGCGGAATCTGCGCAAGCAACTGGTAGTGAGTTGGACGTGAAGACGCGGGGCGCGAAGGATTGGGTTAGGCGAGTGGACCGCGCTATTCCAGGCCCGCCATCTTTTTGAACTCCGGTTCGTCATGCACGAAGTCGAGGTCCGGATCCTTGCGCAGCCAGTCCAGGTTGCCGTATCCGGCGGCCATCGAACGCTTCAGCATTTCCAGCGTCTCGATCTTCCGCTTCATGATGGCATAGGTGCAGCCAGCGTTGTAGAGGATGCCGGCCTCATTGGGCCGGAGGGCCACTGCGGTCTGCACGTGGCGGACACTCTCCTCTTCGTTCCCCGCGAGCGCCAGCATCGCCCCGAGCAGAATCCGCGCACGCACGTCCTCTGGAACCCGTTCCAACTGCTGTTGCAAGACTACGATCAGTTTTTCACGATACTGCGCCGCTTCCTTTTTCAGGCCCAGCCGCTCCAGGGAATTGATGTACGGCATGTAGGTGTTGTAATCGTCGCCGTTAGCGTCAATGGCTTGCTGCGCCAGGGCAACAGCCTCCTCGTGGCGGCCGGAGGCAAAGTAGGCGCGCCCGAGTATGTTCCATGAGCCTTCGCAGTCTTGCTTGCGCTCGATGGCGTGCCGAGCAAGCAGCGCCGCTTCCTCGTACTTTTTCTGGACATAAGCGATGCGGGCACGCGCGACCATGACCTCGGGCAAATCCGGCGACAGCGAGGTGCCGCGGTCGCAGGCCGCCAGTCCGCGTTCGATCCAGCGGACATGCTGCTCACGCAACTCGTAGATCATCGCACAAACATGGCCGATGGCCGTGTGCGCCTGTGCGAAATTTGGGTCGAGCTGGATGGCCTGCTCGAACATCTGAAGAGCGTATTCCAGGTTTTCGCGCCGCAGGTAATTTCTGCCGCGCAGGTAGAAGTCGTAAGCCTGCGCATCCTCAGTGGGGCGAATCGCGATAGTCTTTTCTTCCTGCGGCGTCATGGTGATGCGCAGGGCCTGCGCAATGCTGCGCGCTATCTCTTCCTGGATGGCGAAGACATCTTCCAACTGGCGGTCGTAACGCTCGGCCCAGACGGAATGGCGAGTGGAGGCTTCCACCAGCTGCGCGGTGATGCGAACGCGATTGCCGGAGCGGCGGATCGAGCCTTCCAGAACATAAGCCGCCCCCAGCTGCTGGCTCACCTGCTGCGCAGTGACGGGCTTGTCGCGGTAGGCAAGCATCTCCGAGCGAGGGAAGATATCGAGCTGCCCGATTTTGGAAATCTCGGTGACGATGTCCTCGGTGATGCCGTCGCGGAAGTACTCATCCTCCTTCGATCCGCTCTGGTTTTCGAAGTAGAGCACGGCGACGGATTTTTGCTTGACGGGCGCGGCAACGGCAGTGGGTCCCGAACCGCTTTTGGAGGAGGCCGGATTTTTTCCGGAACTCAGATCGCGCGACAGGCGCTTCAAATCGGCACGCAGCTCGGCCGCCGTCTGGCAGCGCAGATCGCGATCCTTTTCGAGGAGCTTGTCGAGGATCTTCTCGAAGGCCAGCGGCAACTGGGGATTGGCCTCACAGGCCGGCCGCGGCGTGCCATGGAGAATGCCGTCAAAGATGACCGCGGAGGTGGTGCCGGTGAAAGGAAGCTCGCTGGTCGCCATCTCGTAGAGCACCACGCCCAGGGAAAATAGGTCGGAACGGTGGTCAAGTTCTTCGCCCCGCGCCTGCTCCAGGGACATATATGCAATGGTGCCCATGGCGCTGCCGGGGCTGGTCAGCTCCAGCGCGGTTTGGACGGAACCCCCACCTTTCGCAGGGACGCCGACCGTCTCGGCGTTTTCGCGCATCGCGGTGGTGAGCTTGGCGAGCCCGAAATCGAGAATCTTGGCCGGACCGCGGTCGACCAGAAAAATATTGGCGGGCTTGATGTCGCGGTGGACGATGCCTTTGGCGTGCGCTGCATCAAGGCCACTAGCAATCTGAATGCCGATCTCAAGCAATTCTGCCAACTCGATGCGGCGCTCCGCGATGCGGTGCTTGAGAGTCTTGCCCTCCAGCAGCTCCATGGCGATGAAGGAACGGCCTTCGAATTCGCCGATGTCGTAAATCGTGCAGATGTTCGGGTGGTTGAGCGACGATGCGGAGCGCGCCTCGCGGTGGAAGCGCTCGATGGCCGCGGGATTATTCGCCGTCTCCTCGGGGAGAAATTTGAGCGCGACACTGCGCCCCAGCCGCGTGTCGCGGGCGCGGTACACCACACCCATTCCGCCGCTGCCCAGTGGTTCCAGGCTGCTGTAGTGGGAGACCGTACGTCCACTCATTGCGTCTGATTCAGGCATTGTGGGCCAAAATCCGAGCATATCACCGGGGATCGGGCGCGAGCGAGTGGCCTCTGGGGAAAACTGGGTTCTGTCGCCAAAACGAGCCTCTGTCACGTCGCTCTTGAGCAGCTTCAGCAATCGGATGATGATTGTCAGAAAGAAGCCGGCTCTGCCGAAGGGTCAGACCCTACAGGCAATTACGGGATGGATGAGTCCAAAGATGATCGAAAAGTATTCGCACGTTCGCGCAACGGCGATGCGAAAGGCCGTCAGTGTGTTCGATAATGTGGCTGGTGGGGTTCAGTGAATATGGTTGAAGGCAAAGACATCTGGCCCATTGTGCAGGGCACGGCTATTTGGTGGAGTCCAATTGTTGCAGGCTTCATCGGCGCATTCGGCGTTCATTTGCTCACTCAATCGAGGGAACGCGAGAAGTGGATTCTTGATAGCAAGAAACAGGAATATCGAGAACTGTTGGATGCTTTGTCTAATTCGTACATGGAAACCGCTAGCGTCCCTGCGGGTTTTGGCAACAAAGAGGGCCGGTCACAGTATGACAGCATTGGCATGAAACAGAATGATTCAATACGCATATTCAGTGACCGCATATTTATCACAAATGACTTGCCACTAGTTGAACTGGCGAACTCATGGCGTGAAGCCATGAACAAATACACCAATACAACAGACGGATGGGACATCCGCTCGAAAGCCAAACCTAACGAAGACTTTGACAAAGAATATGAGCGAGTCAAGGTCGCTATTGTTGCAGCAGCTAAGCGCTCAGTGCCGAAGAAAGCATCGCAACGATTGATGTTCTGGAAAGATTGATTGGCCTTAATCATCCAAAAGCTTTGAGCAAAAATAGCCGATCAACGCGCGGCTGTGTTCGCCCCCCAAAATCTCTGCACCAAAACACTCCACGCAGAGCGGATTCCCGTTGAAGTAAACAACGCCGGGGCCGGGAGTCTGCCCAACACAACCGTTGTTCTCTTTGTCTCGAATCTTGCGAACTTCAATTCCATCGACGATCAAGGTTGGACTCCTTTCACTCGCGCTCAAGTTACAAGAGGTCATGCGGTATGTCAATCAAGGTGGATAGTCATGCTTTAGCCTCACCTTATGCGAGTTGAAAGACCGTCGACTTTCTCTTCAAGGCTCAGCACCTTTTCCATCAACACGCCAATCATTTTGGTTAGCACATCCGTTGTGGGGTTTAGCTCAATCGGGCCGTACACCGCTCCGTTAGAGAATTCCAGCGTGATCGTCTTGTTCTCTTGGTCAATCTCCCTTTTTGCCATAGACATTTCTTCCCCCTCAAAACTGAAATGGGCACTCAGTCGTTTCGCTGATGGTCTGTCCCGCGAATAAGCATAGCGCACCTCAAGACTCCCTCGAACTGATTAACAACTGTCGCGGAAAGTCATTGAAGGCCATTGAAAGTTTTGAGATACCGACTTGTGGCTTTGACTGAGCAAAAGTTGTACAAATCATGGGATTGAAAATCTGGCTTTCTCTGTAGGGGCAATAATATACTTCGCTGACAGTCTACCCCCTCCGGTGTATATTACGCGGCATGGGGAAAAGAACGATTCTTTGCATCTGGCTTGGGGTCACGCTCTTCTCAGTGCGCGCGTTGTATCCGCCCTGGGTTGCACGGGCGGATTCCCGCGACGTGAAGGGGGAGTACCCGCTTTGGTCCGCCCCGCTTAATAATCCTCCAACACTCAGCGGAGATCGTGTGGACACCGGGGGCGATTTCTCGGTTTCCGTGGACTATGGCCGGTTGCTGTTAGAGCTGGGCGCCACAGAGTCTTTCGTGCTGGCTTTGTATTTCACTTGGGCGAGGCCAAAAGAGAGAAGAAAAGGCTGACTACACTATCGGGTCGCCGTGGCGATCCATCGTTTCGCGCAGCGCCTTCAGAGTGTTTTTACCAAGAAGAGCGACCTCTCCAATCAGCTTTTCATTGACGAATTGTTGCAGCGCCCATCTCAACTGATCTGTGTCTTTCACCACTTTGGCATGTATCGATTTGAACGCCTCGAACGCGATCAGGTCGGCGGCCTGTAGGCCGACAGAATCCTTCCAACTTAAAACGCTGACGGACTGGAACAGGTGACGGTCTGACCATCTTGGGTCTTCGATCATTTCGCCGTAGGACTTTACAGCGTGGTCAGCCCACTGGCTCGACTCAATTACAAAGCCGACCCGCGAGTCGCCGAATCCCGCCCGAAGCACGCGGCCTAGACTGAGCATCACCTGTTTTACACAGAGTACATAGGCCGACTCCATCTTGATTTTTTCTCTCTCTGGAAATTCAGCGTTAAGAGCAGTGATGTCGATGCCAGCCGCGACCAGCCTAATGTTCCTCCTGTTGAGAATCCTGACCAGGTTTCCAGTGAGGGCACGACTCATCTCTGGATTCCAGTTGGCGAACTCCGCCTTAAATCCATTCAGCTCGGTAGCGTGGAATCTGGTGATTTGCTGGTCTGGCCTATTTTTCGCATTGTGACGGTCGAGGCATCGAGACCACTGATTTTCGAGGCGTCGCCACTCACCAAGCTCCGCAACCCAGCCGGCCACCGCGAGGCAGCGGTGCTTGTTGTCATAGCTCTCGTCGCACTGAAATTTAAGAACTGCCATAACTCGATGCCTACGCTTGCCGGTGTGGATTGCTAGAGCTAAATCGCTGACCTGAAATTGACGGAGACGCACCACAGGTGTACCCTCGTTTCTGAGGATTGGCCGTGGCGAATCTCCCGACGACTTCCGGCAAGAATGAGGCGGGTGATTTCGACCGATTCAAAGATTTTGCTCGGCGCGTAGTTTCCGTGCCGTACTCCACAATCAAAGCTAGGCTGGACGCCGAAAAGGAAGCCAAGCGGACGGCTAAGGCTTCCTCTTCCCGCGTCTCTGGCGCATCATCCAAACGGGCTGGTTAGAAGGCTGTTTCTCCCACCTTGCCGGTCAGTTCTGCGTAGGTAATCCGCTTGCCTACGATCTGCGAGACAGCCAGCACAAACCGATCAGCGTCGTTCAATGGGTTGTCCTTGGTAGCGCGGTTGTTGTACCGGAAAACCTGCTCGTCGAGATAGCGGCCAGGTGAAACGGCTCGACTGCAACGTAGGTTCCTTTGAGACCCCGTTTGAGTAGAGACCAGAAGTTCTCAATCCCTTGGGTGTGAACCTGTCCGCGCACGTACTCTTCGACGTGGGTCACCGTCTCATGCACAAAATCGTGCCTCTTTAGCCTGTCATATCCGGTCGCCGCGTCGGTGTAGACGGTTGACTTCTTTTCGATCTGATTCAGGATTTCGTTTTGCAGGGTCTCGCGGGTCACGTCGGGAATCACCTTGGCGCGAACCTTGCGAACGTCGCGCTCCAGCATCCCCATGACCACGGCCTTGCCACGATCCGCCTTGAGGCCGTTCCCCAAGCCCACGCGCCGTGAGCGGTGCATGTTCTGGTATTTTCCCCCGATAAAAGTCTCATCAACTTCGATGGGGCCGCCGTTGCCGTCGATCTTAACCGGCCCAGCATCCTTGAGCGAAGTGCGAACCCGATGAAGCATAAACCACGCTGATTTTTGAGTGACCCCTATAGCCCGCGCGACCTCGTAGCTGCTGATGCCATTTTTGCAGTTCACCATCATCCACATAACCGGCAGCCACTTGTCGAGGCCGATGGGTGAATCCTCCATTACGGTGCCGACCTTGAGGGAGAACTTCTCTTTGGCGTGGCCTTCGTGACAGCGATACACCCGCGCGTTCTCAAGGTACGCGATCCTCGACGAACCGCAACGTGGGCAGCGCACCACGCCATCAACCCAGCGAATCGCAATCATGAATCGGCGGCAATTTTCGTAGTCAGTGAAGAATCGAATTGCTTCCTGTAAGGTCTTTGGCGGCTTCATAAATCGAGCGTATCCAAAAAATCACTGTCTGTCAAGTATATTATTGCCTCTGTAGGCTATTGATTTTATTGGCTGCCCCCCAGGGATTCGAACCCCGATATGCTGATCCAGAGTCAGCTGTCCTACCATTGAACGAGGGGGCAACAAGCGCGAGTGGCGGCGCATCTTGCAGCCGATTGGCCTGGCTCCCCAGGCGGGGCGCGCAAAGCCAACTTCTTCATGGTACGGAGATTCCCCGGCGCGGTCAATTTCAGCGTGTTTTCCAATCCGCCCTTTTTCTCGCGGATCACGGTTCGCGATCCACGACTCCCGACCCTCGGACCACGCGCCTATTCCTCGCGCAGCACTTCAAGCGGCCGCAGCCCGAGAATACGGTAGCTCGCGATCCAGCCGGTGGCCGTCGCCAGCAAAGCGGTTCCCACAAGCGCGGTGGCTGTAGCGCCCCATGCGATCTGAAATCCTATATCGAGCCGATGCAGAAGCACGCGCGTGAGCAGGTTGGCAAAAACGACGCCGACCGCACCGGCCAGCAAGCCCAGCACGCTGAACTCCACGCTGAAGGTGCGCACAACGCGCATCCGCGTGGCGCCGAGGGTCTTGAGGACAACAGCTTCCTGCATGCGCCGGAAGCGTGTGCTGGCGATGCTCGAAGCGAGAATTGTGAGCCCGGCAAGAATAGAGAATCCGGCGAGCAAGCGCACGACGAACGTAATCTGGTCGACGACATCCTCGATGCGTTCGAGCACGTCGGCGACATTGATGATGGTGATGGTTGGATAGGCGGCGAAGAACGCGCGCTCCATGGCGGGCACCTGTTTCGGATCGATGTGCGCGCCGCCGTACCACGTGGCCGGCTGATCGGAAATCAATCCCGAAGGCAGAACGAACGGCACACGCGCTCCCAGGTGCTGGCCGTCGGCGCGATAGATGGCGGCGACCTTGAGTGTGCGCGTCGTTCCGCCCGTCTCAAGTTCCACACTAGAACCCACA
Organism: uncultured Acidobacteriaceae bacterium; assembly: GCA_963789425.1. Lineage (GTDB taxonomy): Bacteria > Acidobacteriota > Terriglobia > Terriglobales > Acidobacteriaceae > Telmatobacter. Next base: position 573,920 of record CAWBKM010000005.1, read on the forward strand.
CCGACGTGCAGGCGTTGCGCCACCCCATCGCCGATGGCGATCTCGGCCGCACTGCTGCTCGTCCACCAGGCTCCCGCGGTCACTTTGTCACCCTCGGGCGGCGTATCGGCCCATGTGAGTTCTGCGCTCTCCAGCATGCGAACCGGATAGTGCTGGCCTTTCATTTGATCCACCTGCTGGCCGTTGATGGAGATGAACCGGCCCATCACCACCGGCATGAGGCTCAGTTGCTGGCTCACGCCCGCTTGGTGCGCGAAGAATGCTTTCACGCCATCGACCTCTGCGCTCCGCACGTCGACGAGAAAAACATTGGGCAGCTTGGGCGAGGCAGTTTCGCGCAGATCGAGTAGCAGATCCTTCTGCATGAGGTACACCGCGAGGATGAGCATGACTCCAGTGCCCAGCGCTGCCAGCACCGCGGCCGATTGATTGCCGGGGCGGTAGAGATTGGCAAGTCCCTGGCGCAAGAACGAAGGCAAGTGGAGCCGTGTGCGGTTGAGCAGGAAGCGCAAAGCAACAAGCGTGACGGCGGCGAGAATAAGCAGGACCAGCAGCGTGACAGTAAAGAGGAATGCAAACCACGCTCCCACTTTCGGCGAATCGGAAAGTGTCCATGCAATTGCAGCCAGCCCTGCAATCACCGCCACCGCGACGCCGATCTGCAACCGGCGCGCCCACCATCGCGCAAACCAGCCGCCAATACCGGACGGACCCTGCTCCACCATCCTTCGCAGCACCAGCACCGGCCGAACGGCGCGCACGTCGAGCAGCGGCGGCAAGCAAAACAGCAAGGTCGTCAGCAGGCCCGTTCCCAGTCCCGCCAGCGCGGACTGCCAGGGGAATTGAAGAATCACATGCACGGGAAGCAACTGGCCAAAGGCCGCGGGCAGCGCGGCCATAACAGCCACGCCCGCAGCCACTCCGAGCAACCCGCCAGCCAGCCCAAGGCCCAGCGTCTGCAAAAGAAAAATGCGCAGCAGGTCGGAGGAATCCGCGCCGATGGCTTTCAGGATGGCGAGCATGTCCATCCGTTGTTCAAGATGCGCATGCATGGCCATAGCCACGCCAATCGCGCCCAAAACCATCGCCACAAGGCAAATGAGGCTCAGGATGGAAGTCGCATTGTCGAGGCCGCGCGTAAGCGCTGGGTTGCCTTCGCGGTAGTCCATCACTTGCGCGTCGGGCAGCGCCGCTTCCAGTTGCGTTCGAATCGCAGCAGTCTCTGCATCGACGGTGACGCCCTTCGGCGGCGTATCAGGCAGCTTGACGAGCAAACGCCGGCTCGCGCGGCTACCCGGCGCCAGCAATCCCGTCTCTGCCAGAGCCGCCTCTGAAACCATGACCCGCGGCCCCAACCCCATTCCCGCTGTAATGCGATCGGGCTCCTGTTTCAGTACGGCAGTGATGCGGAAGTCTCTTCCGCCGAGTCGCAGTGTGTCGCCGACGTGGGCGTTGAGGCGAACAAGAAACTCATCCGCGACGACCGCCGAATCGCCCGCCAAAGCTTGGTGCAGCGGCATCACCGGATCCAGCTCCGCCGTTCCATAAAAGGGATACTCGGCGGGATCGACAGCTTTGAGGGAGACGAGTAGTGGCACAGGATTCGTTGACACCGACGCCATCGAAACCGTTTCCTCCACCCATGTCGACCGGATCTTACCGCCGCTCCGCGCTTCGATCGCCGCAATCTTGTCCAACTCATCGGGAGCGGGCGCGCGAAAAAGTCGCGCACTCAGATCGCCCGCCAGCAGCGAGCGCGCCTCGGAATTGAGCGTCATTCGAAAGCTGTCGCTGAGTCCACGCACGCCGACCAGCGCAGCCACGCCGATGGCCACCGACAACACCACAAATCCGAATTTGCCGGGAGCGGACTTCAGATCGCGCCAGCCGATGGCAGCGGCGCGCTTCCAGCTCAATGCGCGCTTAGCCATTGGTTCTCTCGCCTGGATTGTTTCCTTGCCCTTGGGCGATGGACTCGCCAGGACCGGGCAGGGTGTCTTCGACGATCAGGCCATCCTTGAGCACGATTTTTCGGTCTGCGCGGCTGGCAACTTCAGGGTCGTGCGTCACAAGCACCAATGTCGTTCCCGCCTTGCGATTCCTGTCGAGCAGCAGATCCAGAACCAACCGCCCGTTCGTCGAGTCAAGATTTCCCGTCGGCTCGTCGGCCATCACAATGGGCGGCTCGACCACAAAAGCCCGCGCCAGCGCGACACGCTGCTGCTCGCCACCGGAAAGCTGCACCGGATAATGATCAACGCGCTCCTTCAGGCCAACTTCGTCGAGCAACCGCCGCGCCCGTTCCACGCCATTTCCTTGCAGGTTGAGTTCGTAAGGCAGCAACACATTTTCGAGAGCCGTGAGCGTCTGGATCAACTGGTAAGACTGAAAGACAAAGCCAATTTTGCGCCCGCGCACCGCCGCCAACTCCGTCTCCGCCAAGTTGTGGATGGGCACTCCGTCGAGCCAGATCTCCCCTTCGCTGGGCGAATCCAGACCGGCAAGCAGCCCGAGCAGAGTGCTCTTGCCGCTGCCGCTCGCACCTACGATTGCGACAAATTGCCCGGCGGGAATTTCAATGGATATGCCCTGCAAAATCTCGACGCGCCGCGCGCCATTCTGGATCCACTTCTTCGCGCCTTTAACTTGAATCAACTTGTTCTCCCGTCACTCGAAGTGTACATCCCGGTCACCGCACCTTCGGTGCGTCGCACTCTCGCGCGTCTGCATCTGATACGCGCGCGGCTACACTGGATACGTGCGCGAAGCTACACTTGATACGTGATTGCCCGGAGATTCGTTCTCGTCGCATTTTGTTTGTTGTTGCCGGCGGCCGCGCCGCTCTCTGCTTCCGGCTCGCCGAATTCCAATCGGCCGGTTCTTATCTGCTTCGGCGACAGCATCACTGCCGGGTTGGGTCTCGAGGAAGGCCAAGCTTATCCCGCCTTCCTTCAGAAAAAGTTCGATGCGCAGGGATATGCGTACAAAGTGATCAACCAGGGCACGAGCGGCGCCACCACCAAGGATGCGCTCGCCACCCTACCCAATGTGTTGCGCCTTCACCCCGCCATCGTGATTGTGGAGTTTGGCGGCAACGACGGATTGCGCGGCCTGCCTGTGGCCCAGACGCGCGCGAATCTGGACCAGGTGCTCACCACGCTTGAGCGGGCCCATGTAAAAATCCTGCTTGCCGGCATCACGCTGCCGCCCGATTACGGACCTGACTACATCCGCTCATTCGATGAGATTTTTCGCGATCTTGCGGCCAGGCACCACGTTGCTTTCGTGCCCATGCTCTATAAGGATCTGGTCCACGTCCCCGGAACCATCCAGGGTGACGGCATCCATCCCACCGCAAAAGGCTCTGCGATCATAGCCGGCACGCTCTTTCCAGTGCTCAAGCCGCTGCTTCGCAAAGGACCGTAACTTTGTCCCTGCACGAAGATTGGGTGCCCCAGGTCCCGGGGTCCCCACGGACAGGTCTTGGTCCGTGGGGTGGAGATCCCTCGCACTTGGGGACCTGGGATAGCTCAATCTGTCATCCTGAGCGAGTCCCGCTTCAGCGGGACGAGTCGAAGGACCTGCATTTGCCACTACGACGCCTGCGAAAACGTTCGGGGCCGTCACGCCAACCCGTTCGCGCCCAAAATCAAAGAGCCGGGATCGCTCCCGGCTCCTGGTATTCAACGGTCTTGATCGCGCAGTCTTACTTCGCCTTGGCGGTGGCCAGCGTCTTCAGGCGCGCATTCAACCGGCTCTTGTAGCGGGAAACGGTATTCGAATGTAGAACGCCCTTCTGCACACTCTTATCGAGAGCCGAAACCGTGGCGCGGTACTGCGCCTGTGCCTCTTTCACATTGCCCTTGGCCAGAGCCTCGCGCAGCGAGCGTAGGCTCGAGCGCACGCGGCTGCGGTTGGCGCGATTCACTTCAGTGCGGGTTACGGTTTGGCGGGCGCGCTTCAGCGCGGATACGTGGTTTGCCATAGCTGTGCTTCCATCTCCAAAGCCTGAATTCGAGGGGGTGGTCCTGACTTCAGGAAAAGTGCTGCGGGGTAGAGGCCGGTTCGAGCCTGACTTGATCAGGCCGCAACCCTCGCAAACTCTAAGTCTACGGGAATTTGCGGGGTGGGTCAAACGCCCGCAGAGCCCGGTAGTGTCCTAATTTGAAATCCACAGGCTTAAACCTCCGTTATGGCAAGCAACTTGCCGCGAATGAATTCTGATCGAGTTTGACGGCTAGCTTTAGCTGCTGCCTCGATTGTGCGTAGCTCATCGGCAGTCACGCGAATACGGAGCATTTCTCCCTTAGCGTTTCCTTTGGGAAGCCGGGGCCGTCCGGGTTTCTTTGGCTTAGGCTGTTTCGGCATCTCTCAACTCCTGCATAATGGCAACTCTTACGGCTGTTTCTGGTGATACGGCTGGCGGAATCTTGAGGACAGTCACGCTCCGTTTGGGCTGCTTAGGGTCGTCTGTTTCGTGGCTCCAGGCGTAGGCATGGGTGGCTTTGGGATGGCCATGCAACTCGAATACTTCGACAACCCCCTCCCATACCGTCTTGCCCTTGAAAACCTCTTTCACGGGTACGCTCTGGACATGTGTGGAGTGGACACCGTGCAGCATGCGAATTACGTTTTGCAGTTCTTCGAGGTAGGTCATGGTTGATCCTTACGGTTGTTAGCGAAAGCGGTCAAAAAAGAAGCTCTCCAATGCCATTCTGCGAACTTGCCATTGCTCCAGTTCTCCCTCTCCGTTGACCTTCAACTTGCACAGGCCGTCGTTATTGAGCGTGAGCGTAATAGCGAGTTGCTTCCCGCCGGGCAACGCAATTACTATGCGGTCCTGAGCAAGCTGGAAGTTGACCATTGCGTTCGTGTTCCCTGCCTCAAAAACAACAAAAACATCCCCCGCTTCGTTTCGTTTCACGGCGAAGGCTGGGGGCGGATAGCCGGGTGTTGTGGGAAGCAGGTTTACGCCCTTTACATCTTGCTCTATGTCGATGAAAAGCTGGCTAAACACATGGCCGACTGAGCATTCAGAACGAGCTTTAACCCAGTTCAATTCGTGAGGTACTGTGCTCATTGGATTGCCTCCATCAAATCCGCCACGGTCCAGAAAGTCTTTTCAACTCCTGCGGCCATCGCCGGGGTGCAGCGCAGCGTATTGTGACAGCGCACGAAGTTGTAGTAGGCGAAGTGCAGCCCAACCGCCGCCTCGAAGTTTGCTAGCTTCTTGCTGAAAGCATGGGTCAGCCGAGTCAACCTCCGCATGTGCAGCCGTGTCGTGGCATTCAGCCGCTCAATGTAGCTGGTTGAGATCAGATCGTATTTGGGATTTCCGGTGATGAGCTTTTTCTCTGTGCCAATAACCTCTGGCGGGGTATAGCGGCGCTCCTCTGTGTGCTCATGGCCATAAATCTTGACAATCTGTGCGTAGTCCACATCGCCGCCGAAAGCAGCCTCAACCGCTTCCGCATATTCGCTTAGACCATCAGTCGAGAGTTGCACTCGGTTCTTCATGCGGCTGGCAACGTCGCTCAGGAAGGCATTGGCTGTTTTGCGGTTCCGCTTGCCGACTAGGAACGAGGGAACCAGCTTCGTTTCCGCATCGATGGCACAGAACGTCCAAACGTCGCCGAGTTGCGGGTCATCTTCCGGCTTGATCCGAATGTTCTTCTTGCCGATATAGCCCCAAATCTCGTCCAGTTCCAGCCGGGTGCAAGGCAGGTTCCTCATCTTCGCATCCATCAGGGCCGTGCATCCCTGTCCGACCTTCACGCCCAAGCGCATGATCGTATCCCGGTGAATGCCTGTTATGCGCTCAATGGACCGGATACTGGAACCTTCGGCCAGAGCTGCGATTACCGCGATCTGCTTATCTGTGTTGAGTACGTTTGCCATACTCTCTCCCGATGTATTTAATGTACCCCAATAATTAGATAGTGTCAATAGGTTTTTGGGGTACAATTATCGTGTTATGCGTAAACGTCTTATGATGTTCGGTCTGTTGGTAGGAATCTTGGCTTGCGCACAGAAACCACTCCCAGTGCAGGGGAGCCAGCAACAGAAGCAATCCCAGCCCCATGCCGATGAGGCCCAGCCAAACGCACCACCGCCGTGCGTATCCGAAGTATGCAAGGAAAATGCTGAAAATGCAGAGAGATACGCTTATTATAAGGCGCATCCCAAAGAGTATTTGAAAGCTGCTATCGCTCCTGCAAACCTCTCCAATTGGGTTTTGGCCGGTTTGGGCGTCGTAGGCGGCGTTTTGGCGTTGTTTACAATCCTCACGATGCGCTGGAGTTCGGAACGCCAGTTGAGGGCCTATGTGACCGTTGAGCGAGGAATTATTGCCAATGTTGCGAACCCTGTCCACAATCGCAAAGACGATCCCAAGACTGTTGCGCGAATCATCGATCCGCAAGCTGGTCCGACAGCGCAAATTACGATCAAGAACACGGGGCAGACTCCAGCCTATAACCTCGTTCATTGGGCATCGATAAACATACGCGAGTATCCGCTCGCAACAGAGTTGCCGTTGATGCCCCAACCCGATCATTCTTACTGGAATGTTCTGGGGCCGACTGTTCCAGAAGTGAAGACTCTGCGGCTGCCACGACCGTTGACGGCGGAGGAAATCGAAGGGTTGCGCAACGGCTCTAGGGCAATCTATTGCAACGGTGAGATTCGGTACAGAGATGCCTTTAAGAAGAAGCGATGGACTCGCTATCGCTGCATGTACGTTACTCCCGCTTGCGGGGTAATAGGGATTGGCACTGACCTTGTTTACTGCGAAGAAGGCAACGAGGCAGAAAGCTAGCCCTAAAAAGCAAATTAGGACACTACCCAGAGCCCGCCGCTGGATCGGTCTGAAGGGTGCGGGCCTCATCCCAACATGACTTTCATGGGCTTTAAAGCGTGCGGAAAAACTCGACTGCGGAGAAGTCCTGTATCAGGGCTCGACTTTAGTCGTGCCGCAAACGCCTAATATTGAATTCGGCTTTAGCCGCTGAGGGACGCAGTTTTCGCCGCAACCTGCCCGTTTGACCCCCTTTCTTCAGCCCGGTATACTCGAAACTGCGTTAAGCGGGAGTAGCTCAGTGGTAGAGCATCGCCTTGCCAAGGCGAGGGTCGCGAGTTCAAGTCTCGTCTCCCGCTCCATTCCGCACTTCTCCGGCGGTAATGAGCCGGGCACAGGCGGCAATGGAACGATCCGCAAACCGTGAGGCAGGCAGCCCAAGGCGCGGTACCCAAGTGGTAAGGGAGAGGTCTGCAAAACCTTTATGCGCCGGTTCGATCCCGGCCCGCGCCTCCAACTTCTCAAACAGCTGCTCCCACCCACCGAATTCCCCTTCCCTGTTGTTCTAAGAATGTCTCCGGGACGCACTTCGTCCTGAATGAGCGAGAATTATTCTATGGCCGAAATCGAAAACAACAACTTGCAGCAGCAATTTGGAAGTGACAACTACGCGGGAATTTGCCCTGAGGCTTGGGCTGCAATGGAGGCCGCCAATCGCGGCCACGCCACGTCATACGGCGATGATCCCTGGACCGCCAAAGCATCCGACGCGTTCCGCAACTTGTTTGAGACCGAGTGCGAGGTGTACCTCGTTTTCAACGGCACCGCGGCCAACTCGCTGGCCTTGGCGTCACTCTGCCAGTCTTATCACAGCGTCATATGCTCCGATCAGTCGCACGTGGAGACGGACGAGTGCGGCGCACCCGAGTTCTTTTCGAACGGATCTAAACTTCTGGTCGCTTCGAGCCCCGAAGGCAAGCTCACGCCGCACGCGATTCACGAGCTGGCGACAAAGCGTAGCGACATTCACTATCCCAAGCCGCGCGTAGTGTCGATCACGCAATCCACTGAAACCGGTCGCGTTTACACGCTCGCCGAGATACGCGCCATCTCCGCCGAATGCCGCACGCGCGGACTCTCGCTGCACATGGACGGCGCGCGCTTCGCCAACGCCTGCGCCAGCCTCGGTTGCTCGCCTGCGGAGATGAGCTGGAAGAGCGGCGTGGACGTGCTCTGCTTTGGCGGAGCAAAAAATGGCATGGCCATGGGCGAGGCCGTCATCTTTTTCGATCGGAATCTGGCCACGGATTTCGACTACCGATGCAAGCAGGCCGGTCAGCTCGCCTCAAAGATGCGTTATCTCTCGGCGCCGTGGGTCGGCATGCTTGAGAGCGGCGCCTGGCTGCGCAACGCCGAGCACGCCAACCGATGCGCGCGGGAATTCGCCGATCAGATTGCCGGAATTCCCGGCGTGCGCCTGGCCCAACCCGTCGAAGCCAATGCCGTTTTTCTTCTGGCATCGGAAGAAATCCTCGGCAGGTTGAGGGCTCGCGGATGGAGCTTCTACACCTTCATCGGTGGAGCGGCGCGCTTCATGTTCGCATGGGACAGCCAACCGGCTCGCATTGAAGCTCTAGCCCGCGACCTGCGCGCCTGTGCGATTTAACGGCACATCGCGCGCAGTTTGCGGCGGGAATTACGTTCGCAGTCAGCTCAGTAATGGTCGTGATCGCGGTCGCTATCACCGAACAGATCCGACATGACATGCACATCGGAATCGCACGCGTGGTTCAGGCAAGGCAGCCCAAAACCTGCCTCCAGCGACTTCAGGATCGAGTAGCTGGTGTAGTACTGGTCGCTTTGAATTCCGGGATGGTTGTCATAGTTTGTCTGGACTGTCAGAACCACACGGTTTTGGTTTTGCGACGGATATGCCCCGGTTAACAGTGTCGTGGCGGGTGGCGCGGTTCTCGGGAAGTAAACTCCCACCGCCGAGGGTTCGCCCTCCCGCTAATTTGTCATCCTGAGGAGGTCGCCGCGGCGACCGACGAAGGGTCTGCGGTTGCCTTTCGCGGTCTCCACCCAGCACAAAAATCGGGTGCCCCACGTCTCGATTTTGAGACGTGGGATACCGCGAACCAAATGAGCGTACAGGCGGGTGACTCCACCCAATGCCGTGCTGGGTTGAGCGCGCAAAGACGTTAGGATGGGCCCCGCCGCCTCTGCCAAGCGAATATCTATACTTGAAGCGTGGAGTCGAGGTCAAAGCTGCTTGATTGAAAAGGAGCACGACCGATGAACAAAGATGTACAGTTCGTCGACGAAGTACCCTTCCCCGAAACGAACGCACTCATTTACCGCGAACTCTATGAATATGAGCAGTTATTTCGAAGACTTGCACACGCCGCTCTAATGGCCAAAGGAGGCGTTGCGTGGCTTGGGCTCCTGCCGACCGAGTTGCTCTCCGAATTGAAAAAGCGCCTCATTAATCTGTCACGCCGAATCCATCTCAGCTGCGAGAATAGTCGCAATCCAGTCTGGATCACGACGATGGAGGAGCTTCGGACCATTCTGACGATGGATTCGATAGCGCCCCTTGTGCATGAGTTTAGCGGCTATCAGAGGGGGTTTTTGGAGAACAAGCTTTCGGAAGTGATAGAGATTCGAAACGTGATCAGCCACAACCGCGCCTCAACACCTGACACCTTCAGCGTGTGGCGAGGAGTTGCGACATCTTTAAGGCCCGGGTTGGACGCATTCAAAACCAGCCTTCTCTACCGGATCAGCGACAAAATCCATCTTGAGAGTGATCAGCAGAGTGACCACGCTGTAGGCTCCTACTCGAAACGATGCGAGGACAACGACTGGTCACGCTTCCAACCAATGCTGTCGGAATCGCGCCACTTTTATTCTCTGACTCATCTTCCAGTCGACACCAATGGCGATTGGGTGCGAGTATCGGGCCTGCTCGGGGCCTTTGAAAGTCACGCCAAGAGCATCTTCTGTTTCATGATCAACAAGTCTGGCAATGAGTTCTCAGTTGTATGGCCGAAGACTGTAGCCGAACAGGTGCATGAGCAAATCCTGGATACATTCTGGCAGATTGCCCTTCAGTTATGGACACACACGACGTATCAAGAGCAGAGCGCTGCATATGTTTGCGACCCCCAGATCTGGTTCTATGAAAATCAGAAGCCACTAAGGGAATGATCGCAATCCACGCGAGAGCATGCCCCAAATGCAAACGAGATTAAGGAACCAATGCTTCGAACGAAAATCACCGAAGTCGGCAAGTTGAGCCTGCTGGATGACCGGGGGCTCGTCTGTTTGGTCACCTCAGACGAGCCGCCGCCGCTCGATCCGTCTGCTCTGAGAGCATCGTTTTTCTGGGCTTCTCCTAATCCCAGTGAGCTGGTTATCGGAGACCTGGCCGCACATTGGGATTATGGTGTTGCTCGTTACCGCGGATGCAAGAGCGTCGATACACTGAACGCAGGACGGACTGACTACCTGGTTCTCGAGTTTGCCGACAGCGATCATTACGTACCCGCTGTAAAGAGCCATCTCATTCAGAAGCTAGCGAGGACTACCTGCCAGTTGAGCAAACTGTATGGGAAAAGTACCAAACTCACGCGGTCGTATTGCGTTGAGGCGTTGCCGAATGCGTATCAGTGGCCGGGCGTTGGAACATTCCCTGAGTTTCCAAAGGAACCGCAGCGTACGGAGAAGACGCGACGCTTGGAACGTATCACTCAAGGGAAAATATACCGGACGGAACAACAACAAGCCGAGACGCCATTTCATGAAGCGGTGGCCAAATGGCGGAGTGCTTGCGCAACATACCAGAAGGCCCTTCATGCAAGTCCAAGCTACCAGCAGGTCGCCCAGGAATACTTTGAGCGACAGAGCAGTGAGCCGATGCCGCTGCTTGACTGGTGGTCCTACCGAGCGGTTGTCCTTCGAGTCGGGCCGATCGAACTCGCCAACGATCTCAATCGCGATGAACTCATTTTGCTAATCAAGCAATATGTACTACGGCGTGATCGGAACATCGAGAAAATACGGCGCGAAGTGGAGACTCTGGAGAACTACGGAAGGTTTGAGAGCGCGTCTCGCGAACCAATTCCCGAGGACGTGCGACTGTTTGTTTGGAGGCGGGACAATGGTCAATGCGTCCGATGCGGTTCCCGAGAGCGTCTGGAATTCGATCACATAATTCCAGTGATAGCTGGTGGTAGCAGCACGGAACGGAATGTCCAGCTCCTGTGTGAGTCATGCAACAGATCAAAGGGCGCGACAGTGTGAGAATTCCTTGGGAGCCGATGACACCCCCGACGTCCCTCGAAACCCGCCGAGGCTCCCCCATTCCCGCCTGTCAAGAGCCCAGCCTCCCCATGACCGCCCCCGTATCCCTCCTAACTCCTTCTCCCTCCATCTCCTACGCGCTCGAAGATAAATCCTCCAAGTTTGCCGATTATTTCTCGCAATTCGCTATCCTTGTAGATGTATGCAAATTCGTCCACAACATCTCCACTCACGCTTCGCGCCTCGGCATGAGTCGGCTCTGCGGCCGACCGTAACGATTTAGTCAACTTCCTGGTCTGGATTTTCGCTGCGGTGCGCGCCGAAAAAATAATGAAATAAAAAAATTAGCCGCTTTTCGCCAAACATTCGCAAAATAAACCGTTTAGAATCAATAAATCTTGCTCTGGAGCCTCGAAAGTATGCATCGAATTACGCGCCATTTAATGTAAACAACTCTTTTAGAATCAATAGAAATGGGCGCGAAAATACACAGTGCAAATCATAGGCTTAAATCGATGAAAACAAATATCTTGTTTCATAATTTAGCTCGGAAATGGTTGGTTTATCAAATGGTCAACATAGGCTATCGAGGCAGGCTTGCCGCAAGCGGTCTAACTCCGCCAACTCCGCTAGCGCCGCTAACTCCGCTGCTCTTACCCCTCCACCGTCTCCCACTGGCCCGTCTTCCCCGACCGGAAGATGGACTCGATCACGGCCATGTTGCCGATCGAGTCTTCAAGCGGCACGGGAACCTCGGTGTTCTCGCGCACGGCCCGCGCGAACGCATCGCCCTGCAGCGTGTATTGGTCCGAGGTTGGGAAACTCTCCATGGTGATGCCGCTGAAGGTCAGGTCGCCAGTCGAATCAATGAAGAGCCGAGTTGGACGGTCATTCGGCGCGTTGAACGGAATCTCAAGTTCAATGCGCCCGCGCGAACCGAGAAACTGTATCTTCTGGCAGGGAATCTGCTGCGTGCTGCATGTGAAAACCGCGTGTCCGGCGCCGAAATCGAGAATCGCCGAGGTCAGCCGGTCGGTCCCGGTTTGCGCGTCGCGATCGACGAGCGCAACCACCCGCCTGGGCTGCCGGCCGAAAGCGAAACGCGACGACTGCACAAGGTAGCAGCCGATATCGTAGAGTGCGCCGCCGCCGGTTTCCACCTGGTTTCGGATGTTATCGGGATTGATATTGAAATAGCTGAATACCCCGGTGACCGCGCGTATTTCGCCAATGCGGCCCTCGTCGATAAGCTGCCGCACGCGCAGCCACTGCGGCGCGCTGCGAATCATGAACGCTTCCGAGATCTTCACGCCGGTGCGGGCGCGGACATCGAGCAGCGTTTTGGCCTCCGCCAGGGTCATGCTCAGCGGCTTTTCGCAGAGCACGTGCTTGCCGGCTTCGGCGGCCTTGGTGGTCCAGGGAACATGAAGCTGATTGGGCAGAGGATTGTAGATGGCGTCGACGTTCGGGTCGGCGAGCAGTTCCTCATAGGAGCCGTAGGCCGTGGGAATGTCGAGTCTCGTAGCCGCCTCGCGGACCTTGGCCAGATCGCGCGACGCAATGGCGGTCACGGTGGTAAGCTCGCCCTGCTGCATGGCAGGGATCACTTTTTTCAGGCCGATATTCGCGGTGCTGAGCACGCCGAAACGAAGTTTCGCTGACATAACCGCATGATAACGCCGGGAAGCGAGGACGCAGATTAAGCGTTGTTGACAGCCATGGCAATCGCCTCGGCTGCATTGGCGGCCACGCGTACGAGAGCGCGATTCTTCGGTTCGATGAAGCCTGCGGCCACGGCAGTGTCAATGAAGGCGAGCAGGCCGTTCCAGTAATCCAGCGTGTTGATCAGGATGCACGGTTTGGTGTGCAGCCCGATTTGTGCCCAGGTGATCGCCTCCAGCAATTCGTCGAGCGTGCCGTACCCTCCGGGCAGCGCGAGGATGGCGTCGGAGAGCTCATGAATACGGGCCTTGCGCTCGTGCATGGTGGAAACGAGTTCAAGAGAAGTGAGACCTTTGTGTGCAATCTCGCGGCCGCTGAGCGCCTCGGGCAGCACGCCAATCACTTCCCCGCCTGCGGCCAGCGCCGCGTCAGCAACCGCGCCCATCAGGCCGCGGCAGGCTCCGCCATAAACCAATCCGATGCCGGCTTTGGCGATCGCTGTGCCGAGCGCTGTCGCTTCAGCGCGGAAGGCTGGATCGTTTCCAAATGCCGATCCACAGAAAACGGCCACGCGTCGAAGCGGCTTGGCTGAGCTGGTCATTGTTCTTTCAGAATAACGGGTGAGGGGCGCCTATTTCCGGGCGATGGCGCAGACGGGTTCGATTTCCAAGGACTGAGGATCGGGAAAATATCGGCGCTGAAAGAACAGAGACACATTAACCAGCGCAATCATCACGGGCACCTCGACCAGCGGGCCGATGACAGCGGCAAAGGCGGCGCCCGAATTGATGCCGAAGACAGAGACGGCAACAGCGATGGCCAGCTCGAAGTTGTTAGAGGCGGCGGTGAAAGAGAGCGTCGTTGTTTTGGAGTAGTCCGCGCCAAGCTTTCGGCCCATATAGAACGAGACCAGGAACATGACGACGAAATAGACCATGAGCGGCGCGGCAATTCTGAGGACGTCGAGTGGGAGCCGAACGATGTAGGCCCCTTTGAGCGAGAACATGACGACGATGGTGAAGAGCAACGCTACGAGAGTGAGCGGGCCGACGCGCGGAACATAATTGCGGTCGTACCAATCGCGGCCCCTGGCGCGGACAAGGACGGTACGCGTGAGGAATCCGGCGAGACAAGGAATGCCCAGGTAGACGAAAACGCTCTGCGCGATTTGCCCGATCGAGACATGGACGACCGCGCCCCGCAGGCCCAGCTTTGCCGGCAGAAAGGTGATAAAGATCCATGCATAAAGCGAGTAGAAGAAGACCTGAAAGAGAGAGTTGAAGGCTACCAGCCCGGCTGCGTACTCGGTGTCGCCTTTCGCCAGCTCGTTCCACACAATGACCATCGCGATACAACGCGCCAGGCCAATCATGATGAGACCGGCCATGTACTCCGGGTATCCGCGCAGGAATACGATGGCCAGGACGAACATAAGGATCGGCCCGATCACCCAGTTCTGCACCAGTGAAAGCCCAAGCACTTTCTTGTTGCGAAAGACTTCGTGCAGCTCCTCGTAGCGCACCTTGGTGAACGGCGGGTACATCATCACGATCAGACCCACGGCGATGGGGATTGAAGTTGTGCCGATGCTGAAGCGATTCAGAAACGGAACCACGCCGGGGACGAGCCATCCGAGCGCGACGCCGGCAACCATGGCCGTGAAAATCCATGCGGTGAGATAGCGATCGAGAAAAGAGAGCCGGCCGATGACCTTCATAAACAGACCTCAAAAAGAAAATGTGCTTGCTGCCGCGCGGCGCGCGCCGTTCAGGATTGGCCGATCTTGTCAATCTCGCGCTGGATGGCGAGCTGCTCGAGCGACCCAAGCGGCAACGAAAGGAACAGGCTGATACGCCGGTCGAGGATGGAAAAGGCATCGCGGAATGCGCGTTCAACTTGCTCCGGCGTGCCCGTCACTGCGGCTGGATCGGGAACTCCCCAATGCGCGGTCATGGGCTGGCCGGGCCAGTATGGACACTGCTCCTTCGCTGCGTTGTCGCAGACGGTGAAGACGAAGTCCATTTTGGGTGCGCTCGGTGCGGCAAACTCATCCCACGACTTACTGCGCAGGCCCGCGGTGGGTATGTGCGCAAAGTCGAGTTGCTTCAGCGCCTCGGGCCGGACCGTTCCCGACGGATGGCTGCCGGCACTGTAGGCGGTGAATACGCCTCGGCCCTTGCGATTCAGAATTGCTTCGGCGAGAATCGACCGTGCAGAGTTACCGGTGCAGAGAAAGAGAACGTTGTAGTGGTTGGGCATGGCGTGGCTCCTATGCCGCGGCGCCGCAGCAGCCGGGCGCGCAACAGGATGATTGAGGCTTGACGGCGCGGATAAAGGCGCTCAGGAATTTGCCATCGACTTCAGGAGCGATGATGTCAACATCGACACCCGCCTCGGTGAGAAACTGCCGGGCATCCTCGACGTTGTAGACGCGCGTGGGCTCAAACGAAACATCCGCAAATCCGGCAGCGACGAGCCGCGTACGATAGTCCTGCTCTTCGAGCGCGCCCGCCATGCAGCCGACCCAAAGCAGCATGCTCTGGCGAACGGCGTCGGGCACTGTGCCATACACCACGACATCGGAGACGGCGAAGCGGCCGCCGGGCTTGAGCACACGGAAGGCCTCGCGCAGCACACGGTCCTTGTCGGCGGAGAGATTAATGACGCAGTTCGAGATGATGACGTCGACTGAGTTGTCGCCGAGCGGAATGTTTTCAATCTCGCCTTTAAGAAATTCCACGTTTTCGACGCCCGCCTTGCGTTGATTCTCGCGGGCCAGGGCGAGCATGTCGTCGGTCATATCGAGGCCATATGCCTTCCCGCCCGGAGTCACCCGGCGCGCGGAGAGCAGCACGTCGATTCCGCCGCCTGAGCCGAGGTCGAGCACCACCTCGCCAGGCCTGAGCTCAATGAGCGCGGTAGGATTGCCGCAGCCGAGCGAAGCCAGCACTGCCTTCTCAGGGATGAGGCCCTTTTCACTTTCGCTGTAGAGGTTTGTTGTAATCGGGTCGCAGCAGCGAAGTCCGGGATCGCAGCAGGCCTGCAAGCTGTCCGATTCCGCCACGGCACGCGCCGCGCTGCCATACTTCTGCTTCACCTGCTCTTTTATTTCTGCCGGGACTGCCATTTGAACCTTCTTTCGTATATGCTTACGCAAATATATGACTGGCATTCATATTTGTCAAGGCGTATATTTAAAAAGGATGAGTCGCATCCCAAAATCCGTTGACCTTCCTCGCCTGTTTGCCGCCCTCGCAGACCGCACTCGGCTGCGCTTGCTGAACCTGATGAACGGTCGCGAGGTTTGCGTCTGCTACTTTGTGGAGATCCTGAAGCAAAGCCAACCGAAGGTGTCGCGGCACCTGGCGTACCTGCGCCGAGCGGGAATTGTGCGCGCGCGGCGCGAGGGAAAGTGGATGCACTACAGCATCGAGCGCCCTGCCGACCTGGCGGCGGCTGCAATTCTGAATACAACGCTCGCGTCATTCGGCGCCGACCGGGAGATGCAGGTTGATCGTGCGCAACTGGACCACGCATGCTGCCGGCCGGAACGATTCGTGACTCTTGTGGGAGCGCCTGTTCCTGCCCATCTCAATTCAGACGCAGCTTGAAACGCAATCACCGACATTCAGCCGGCACAATCTTCCTGAAGGCGTGCGGGTTTCGGCTGGTTTGGCTCTTTTCAGAAGCGGACCTTCTGTGTCATGCTTGCTTGCATGGGAAACAAAGACAGAGGTAAGAAAGAAGTCAAGAAGGCTCCCAAGCCGAAGCCGAAACCTGAACCGGGGCGCAAGCGCGAGATCTTCACGCCGCCACCGCCGAAGTAGCCGAAGCTTCGAGGCCCGATTCGCGCCCCGGCTCAAGAGCCGGCCCGGGAGCGTGTCTCAGCGCGAAACCCACTTGGGCGATAAAATCCACGCGGGCCCGGGCATAACGGCACAGTCCCTCAGCCTGATTTAAAAGCGAAAGGCCATCCCCCTCGGGATGGCCTTTCCTGCTTGGTTGACGGCTGCGAAGCTCGCTCAAGGCTGGGTAGCGACTCCCGGATTGCCGTCGGCGCGGGCCTGCGCCTTTTCCGCCAGAACCTTGTGCACATTATTCTCGAGAGCCTGGGCCTCAGGCATGTAAGTCAGCGCCTTCTGGACCATCGGATCCCAATCGGCAATCACCCGCAGCCCGGTGAGCTGGCCGAATTGAATGGTAAAAATGTCCCTCTTGATTTGCGCTTTCACCCAGTCTGAAACGCCATTGATGTCGGCATCTGTCCAGTCGACATCCTGGCTGGTGAGGTATTTCTTGAAGTCGCTGAGAACGGCGTCGTCGACCTGGAAGTTTTTGTCCACCGTGTGGGTCGCCACGTAGACCGGCGCAAAGTGGAAGAACACGTCTTTGTAGACCAGCTCGTCCTGGAAGCGATTGGTTGTGGGTGACTCGATTTTTTCGTCGGGCGTAATGCCGCCGCCGCCATAAACGGTGCGACCGGAGTCAGTGAGCTTGACCTCACGGCTTGAGGAATCCGGACTGGGACCCGATCCTGCATGGTTGTAGTAGTCGTAGAGCGATACGCCCGCGTAGTTGCGCTGAATGAGTCGGCCGGACGGCGTGTAGTAGTGATACGTGGTGAGCGCAAGGCCGGAGTCTTCGCTGAGGTTGTAGACAGTCTGCACCAGCCCCTTGCCAAAGGTGGTTTCGCCCACGATGAGGGCGCGATCGTGGTCCTGGAGCGCTCCGGAAACGATCTCGGCGGCGGAAGCAGTGTCGCGGTTCACCAGCACAACGATGGGGAACGTCTTGCCATCGTTGCCGTGCGTCGCCAGGTAATTCTGATCCGAGTAGGCGCGACCACGCTGGGAGACAATCGTCTGGCCTTTGGTCAGCAGGTGATCGCAGACATCGACCGCCTGACTCAACAGGCCGCCTGGATTCTCACGCAGATCGAGAACCAGACCCTTCAGATCGCCGAAGCCATTAATGGCGTCTTCCATCTCCTGGCCGGTGGTCTCCTGGAATTGGGTCAGATGGATGTAGCCGATTCCGGGACGGATCTCGAATTTCAGATCGATGGAGGGGTGCGGAATCTCGTCGCGAACGAGGTCGAAAACGAGGGGCTTGTTCTGGCCATAGCGAACCATTGTGACCTGAACATGCGTGCCCTTCGGTCCTTTGAGCGCTTTCGCGACCTGGTCCGAGGACCATCCATCTGTCGATTTGCCGTCGACAGCGACCACTTTGTCGCCCGGATGGATACCGGCTCTAAATGAGGGCGTGTCTTCGTAGGGGGTGACGACGTAAACGTTGCTCTTTCCACTGTTGTCATTCTGCTGCTGGATCACCATGCCCACACCGTAGTAGTGGCCGGTCTGATCCTCGCGCAGGCGAGCGTAGGCCTTGGGATCGTAAAAATGGGAGTGAGGGTCAAGGACCTGCAACATGCCGGGAATTGCGCCGTCGTAGATGACGTCGTCGGCTTTGTCAGGGGTGATGGGCTCGGCGTAGTTCTGCTCAACGACGGCGTACACGTCGGTGAATTGCTTCAAGCTGTCGCGGAGCTGGCTCTCATCTTGCGAAGATTGGGCGCCGACGCGGCGTTCGAGGACGGTGCCGGCCACGGCACAGACAGTGAAGAAAAGAATCACGGCGAAGAAAGCGCGGCGGGCGCGGGGACTCATGGGCAAACCGAACCTCCAGACGGCGCGCGCGGTAGGCGCCTTGGAGCGGAATCTCCATCACCTGCGAGCGAATCCGGTCGTTGCCGGATATCCGCCCGATAAAAATTGACCTTGCCCGGTACTGGCAAGGCCAGGGAAATGGAAGAGCCGCTCGCACTGAAGCCGCGAGGCCGTCTTCGGCTAAAGTATAGCACTCAAGCATTTGACGCGAACGGAACGGAGCCGGTAGCGGGGTTACTGCGGTGTGGGTCCGGATTGGCGCAATTTGTTGCCTCGGCTGCGGGCGGATTCAGAGCCTCCGCTTTCCGTTTTCGCTCTCCCGGCGTTTACAATAACGTCTATGCATCAGGCGGCAGGAAAGCAGGCGCCAGCCACCCGGCCGGACGCGAAACCTATGAAATTGAGACTTATTCGAGCAGTTGCGATGGTCGCGTTTGGATCGTTGCTGGCGGCGTGGCCCACCTTGGCGCTCAGCCAGGTTAATGAACCGGAAAGCCCCTATGGCGGGTCTGTGGTCGAGGACATTATCGCCCGCGTCAACGACGAAATCATTACCAAGTCGGACTACGACCGCGCCGAAAACGAACTGGACCAGGAAGGACAGAAGAACGGCGCAACGATGCAGGAGATGGCGACGCAAAGGAAAGACTTGCTGCGCAATCTGATCGACCAGCAGCTGTGGCTTTCGAAGGGCAAGGAACTGGATATCACCGGCGAAACGGAACTGGTGAAGCGTCTGGACGACATCCGCAAGCAGTACAACCTGGATTCGATTGAAGACCTGGAGAAAGCGGCAAAAGAACAGGGTGTCTCCTTCGAGGACTTCAAGGCCAACATCCGCAACCAGATCATCACCCAGGAGGTGATGCGTCAGGAAGTCGGCGAACATATCCAGATGACGCCCGGCGAAGTGGAGCGGTTCTACGAGGAGCACAAACAGGATTATGCGCAGCCGGAAAGCGAGCGGCTGAGCGAGATTCTGCTTTCGACGGGGGCGGATGGAGCGAGTGATCCAGCGAAGGTTGCGGCGGCCAAAGCGAAGGCCGACGACCTTGAAGCTCGATTGCATGCCGGCGGTGACTTTGCGCAGTTGGCGCGGAGCTTTAGCGACGGATCAACTGCGGCCTCGGGTGGCGACCTGGGCCAGTACAAGCGCGGTCAGCTCGGTAAGGTGCTTGAAGACAAGACATTCGATTTGCAATCGGGCCAATATACTGACCCGATTCTGACGCGGCAGGGTTACATCATTCTGAAGGTTGTGCAGCATGTGCCGGGTGGACCACGGCCCTACAAGGACGTGGAGGAAGATGTGGAACAGGCTTATTACATGAGCCTGATGGACCCGGCCATTCGCGAGTATCTGAGCAAGATGCGCAATGAGGCCGCAATTTGGATTAAGCCGGGCTACGTGGACACCGCTGCTACCTACGCAGAGTTGCATCCCAGCATCAGCTTCAGTGCTTATGTGCCGCCGGCGCCAAAGAAGAAAGCCAAGGTGGAAAGGACACGTTTCCGCGAGAGCACTCACACTTTCCGCGATAAATCGGGTTCGCAGGCGCCGCCGGCCGACTCGGCCAACCAGGCACAGACCAGCGCGCCACCGGTAACTCCCGCGGCGACAAAGAAGAAAAAGAGTCACAAGAAGGAAGAAGCATCCACCGAGAAGCCGGGCAAGAAAGAGAAAATCCGCTTCGGTCAAGCACCGCGCGAAACGCTTCCCTCCCCGACGGTGAACTCGGCCACTGAGAATGCGGGCGCGCTGCCCGAGACGGCTTCAAGTACGGACGAGCCAGCCAATCCGCTGGAGCCAACTGCCTCTGCGCAGAAAACTCGCTTCAGCGCACGAGCGCGCGCGCCGAAGACTCCGAAACCACAGAGCAGCGGTGGAGAGGCTAGTGCGGTTGGTCCGGCTCCGCCAAGTGCTGCGGAGGTCGCCGACCAGCAAACGCAATCGGCTCCCCTGGGTCTGTCGGGCGACACTTCGTCGAAGAAGAAGAAAAAGACATCGACCGCGACAGGCGACAAGACTCGTCTCGCCAACAAGAAGAAGAGCGCGGAAGAGTCGCAGCCGAAGCCTGCGCCGCAGCCAACTCCCATTGCTCCCGTGGCGGGCGCGCCGGCTCCCTCGGATCATCCGGAGGCGCCGCAACCGCAGCAATAGCATAAAGATTCAGCGAACGAATTGGCCGGGCCCGGGAAATCACACCCGGGCTCGCGTTGTTTTTCGACACAAAGCGCTTCTCGTTCAAGCGGCAACTTTGGCAGAGCCGAAGAATTGCGTTAATCTTCTCGGCAGAATGAAAGATATCTATATTGCCGATCTGATGGGCTTTGACGAGGGCAAGGGCTTCGACAGCTTCTTTCTCGTTCTTGCCAAGCAGCAACGAACCACAAAGCAAAACAAGCCATATCTGAGCCTGACGCTCGGCGACAAAACGGGTCCGATTGAGGGGCGCGTGTGGGAGTTGGGTGATCCGCGCATCGCCAAGGATTTTGAGCGTGGCGATATCGTTAAGGTGCGCGGCAGCGTCTCGCGCTACGACGATCGCGCGCAGGTAAAGATCGATCAGCTTCGCAAGGCGCTCGATGGCGAAGCGGACAAAATGGACATGCTGCCCGCCACCACATGCGACGTAGCTGTGTTGTGGACCGCACTCGAAGCCGTCGTCGCAAGCGTTACCAATCCCGATCTCAAGCGGCTGCTCGAAGCCCTTGTTGACGACCCAGCGATTGCACAGGCATATCGAATGGCTCCTGCCGCGCGGCAACTGCATCATGCTTGGCTGGGCGGGCTGCTGGAGCACGTGGTCAGCCTGCTGGGTCTTGCCGACCGCGTCGCCTCGCACTATCCCATGCTTGATCGCGACCTGCTCGTCACGGGCGTGATTCTGCATGACATTGGCAAAATCCGCGAGCTGAGCTGGGACACGGGATTCGATTACACCGTGGAAGGTGTGCTGCTGGGGCACATCCAGATGGGAGTCGACCTGGCCGAGAAGACGATTGCAGGCCTACCCGGATTCCCTGACCGGCTGCGAACGCTTGTGCTGCACATGATCCTGTCGCATCACGGCAAGTTGGAATTCGGTTCACCCAAGCTGCCCATGATTCCAGAGGCGCTGGTGCTCAACTTTGTCGACGATCTTGACGCGAAGATGCAGGCCATGGCCAGCGAATTCGAGCGGTCGGCGCGTGAAGGCCGCGCCCCGGACGAGTTGACGGGGAGAGTGTGGGCGCTTGATCAGCGGCAGCTCCTGAATACCAAGGCGTGGCTCGAAGGAAAAACTGAATAGAAGGTTAATGCGCACTCCACAAAGCGCATGCTAGAATTCCCTCCGATTCAACGGGACCTTTCTGGACACGCTCTGATTCCCCGGCCCAGTTGTGTCCAGTCTGCTTCCCTTTCCCTCCTTAAGGAGAAAGTTCATGCCCGACACGATTATCGCTGACAAAACAGGAAACCCCGCACCCCTCGGCCTGATGGGCTTCGGAATGACCACGGTCCTGCTCAATCTGCATAATGCAGGATTCATCGCGCTGGATACGATGATCCTTTCCATGGGGATTTTTTACGGTGGCCTCGCGCAGGTCATCGCCGGCATCATGGAATGGAAAAAAGGCAACACTTTTGCCTCCACAGCCTTCATCAGCTACGGGATGTTCTGGCTGTCGCTGGTGGCGCTTATCGCTCTGCCGCACGCGGGGCTTGGCCTCGCAGGCCCCTCCGGGTATTCGATTCCTGCTTACCTCGCCGCATGGGGCGTCTTCACGCTCGTTCTGTTTATTGGAACGCTGCGCCTGAATCGCGCGCTGCAAGTTGTCTTCGCAACGCTGACCATCTTGTTTTTTATGCTGGCAGCGAGTGACGCAATGGGTAGCGCGGCTATCGGCAAGGCTGCCGGTTGGGTCGGCCTGCTCTGCGGAGCCTCGGCCATCTATACCGGCCTTGCTCAGGTATTGAATGAGGTCAACGGCAAAACCGTGTGGCCGCTCGGACCTGTGGCGCGCGGATAACTTCGCGTCCTGGCTCATCGAGAGTGATTGCTCATTCTGCCAATCCCTCGATCGATTGCATCGCGCAATTTACGCCAGGAACCAATCCCACTGCTCTTTGGTGAGCGGGACCACGGACAGCCGTCCGATGAAAAGCAGCGGCGAGCGCGCGAAGAGCTTTTCCGCTTTGATTTGTGCGAGGGTTTTCGGTTGCTTCAGGCGTTTGCCTGCCTTTACGCGCACGATGGGGACCTTGGGATCGCTTGCGTCGACGCTGACGACAGTGCCTGTACCCACCGCTGTGCGTTCGTCACCCGTATGGTAGAAAATCCACTTCGTCCCCGGCTTCATCTCACGCAGGTTCTTAACAGCGGCCGGCGCGGTCACGCCATCCCAC
Organism: uncultured Acidobacteriaceae bacterium; assembly: GCA_963789425.1. Taxonomy (GTDB): domain Bacteria; phylum Acidobacteriota; class Terriglobia; order Terriglobales; family Acidobacteriaceae; genus Telmatobacter. Next base: position 596,742 of record CAWBKM010000005.1, read on the forward strand.
ACGGTCTCGCCATCGCGCAGCAGATCGTCGAAGGAATAGACACCGGGTTCGGACTTGAAGAGAAAGTAGGACATAAACAGTTCACAGTTCTTGGTTCGCAGTTCCCAATTCGCCGGTGTCCGGAGTCGATGGTGAGTCTTTAGCAGACCAGCAAAACGCCATCCAAGCTTCTTTCTGCCTGGTCCCTGTCTTTCTACTCCCTGCCCTTCTTGCGGATCTCGATGTTGAGACGCTTGATTTTCTGGTTGAGGGTGGATAGCGGAATGCGAAACTGCTCGGCAGCATCGGTCTGGTTCCAGTTGCAGCGCTCGAGCTTCTCGATAATAATGCGGCGCTCGATGACTTCGAGGATGTCGAAGAGCGAGGAGTTCGGGTTGTGCTCGAGGAGCGCGTCCTGGAAGCTGCGGCCGGTAATGTGCCCGGGAAGGAGCTCAGCGCCAATCATCGGACCGGACGAAAGCACCACGCCGCGCTCGATGGCGTTTTCAAGCTCGCGGACATTGCCCGGCCAGTCGTAATCGATGAGTGCACGCATGGCGTCAGCGGAGAGCTTGCGCGGCCCGAAGTTGTTTTCGTTGGCGTAGAGATCGAGGAAGTGCTGGGCGAGGAGCGGGATGTCCTCGCGGCGCGCGCGCAGCGGCGGAAGGTCCACGGTGATCACGTTGAGGCGATAGAAGAGATCCTCGCGGAAGTGGCCATCGCGCACCGCCTGACGGAGATCGACGTTCGTTGCGGCAAGAATGCGCACATCCACCTGGATCTCCTGAATGCCGCCGAGGTGCATGAAGCGCTTGTCCTGCAGCACGCGCAGGATCTTGGATTGTGTGTCCAGACCCATCGTGGCGATTTCGTCGAGGAAGAGCGTTCCGCCATTGGCGACTTCGAAGAGACCCTTCTTGGAGGCCACGGCGGAAGTGAACGCGCCTTTGACGTGCCCGAAGAGCGTGGACTCAAGCAGTTCCGAGGGCATGGCGCCGGTATTGATGGGAACGAACGGCTTGTCCTTTCGGGGTGAGTTGGCGTGGATCGCCTTGGCGATGATCTCCTTGCCGGTGCCGCTTTCCCCTTGAATCAGAACCGTCGAACGGCTGGGAGCAACCTGCGCCACAAGATCGAAGACGCGAAGCATGGTGTCGCTTTTGCCCACGATGTTGGCGAAGTTGTAGCGCTGTTTCAGGGTGCGCTTGAGCTGAAGATTCTCTTCCTCGGCGCGGTGGCGGGCGACAGCCGAGCGAATATCGGCCAGCAGCTTTTCGTTGTCCCACGGCTTCTGGACAAAATTTTCGGCACCGGCGCGAATGGCCTCGACAACGTTATCGACGGTGCCATACGCGGTGATCATGATGATCGGGACATCGGGCTGCCGCTCCTTGAATTGCGGCAGCAGCTCAAGACCGCTCTGGCCAGGCAAGGCAAGGTCGAGCAAAACCAGGTCGAAGCTCGACTGGTCGAGCATGCGCAGGCCTTCCTCGCCGTTGCCCGCGGTCTTCACGGCGTAATTCTCCAGGGAAAGCAACACCTCGAGCGATTCCTGGATTCCGGCCTCGTCGTCGACAACCAGAATCGAAGCGATGGGCGACGTGCTTTCGAAAGCGGGCGCGGAGAGAGTCGCGTTCATGGGTGGTGCATCCTCAGTGGTTGGCTCAGGCATGGACAGAATTCCTTAAGAGGGGAAACTCGAGATGAAACGTTGTGCCGGAGCCGACCGCGCTTTCGACGTGAATTTTGCCGGCATGTTCCTGAATGATTCCGTAAGAGACAGAGAGACCCAGCCCGGTGCCACGCCGGTCGCCGGGTATGTTCTTGGTAGTGAAAAAGGGATCGTAGATGCGCTTCAGGTTCTCGGGCGCAATGCCGGATCCGGAGTCGGAGATGACGGCCTCGACGTGGCTGTTGACCAGGGTAGCGACGGTCAGACGCCCGCCGCCGGGCATCGCGTCCTTGGCGTTCAGCAGCAAGTTGAGAAAGACCTGCTGAAGCTTGCCAGGATTGCCGTGGATCGGCGGCAGCTCATCGGCCAGATTGAGATCGACAAGAATCTGTGCGGTTTTGAACTGGTGCTCAAGGAGCGACAGCGTGTCGCGAACCACCTGATTGAGGTCGGTGGAACGAAACTCGGTTGTCGATGTGCGAGAAAAGTTGAGCAGCCCGTTGGCGATTTCGGCGGCGCGGAAGCTTTGCTGCGTGATCTTGTCGAGCACCGGGCCGAGGCGCGCATCGCCGCGCAGTTGCTTGGCCAGCATTTGCGCATAGGAAGAAATGACGGCAAGTGGCGTATTGATTTCGTGGGCCACGCCGGCAGCCAGCAAACCAATGGAGCTGAGCTTGTCGGCCTGGGCAAGCTGCGTTTCAAGCGTCACACGCTCGGTGATGTCGTCGACCAGGATGATGCGGCCCACGGGAACAAAATCGCGCGAAAGCAGCGGCGCGATGGCAATGTTGGCAGTGCGCAACTCGCCGGCGCGCGTGGTCAGGCGGAATTTGTAGAGATGGTGCACTCCCTGGTCGTTGCGGAACCCTTCAAGCGCCTCGATGAACTCCAGAGGAAACACGGAACGAAGTTCCTGGCCCAGTGCTTCAGCGCGGCTGAAAGCGTACATGGCCTCCATCTGCGCGTTCCAGCTTTCGATGCGGTCGTTGAGGTCGATGGCGAAGATGCCGACGTTGATGGATTCGACGATGTTCTCGTTGAATTCCTTAAGGCGCTCGAACTCTACAATCTTCTCCTCCAGACGCGCGTAGAGGCTTGCGTTCTGGATGGCGATACCGATGTAGCTGGCCAGCGATTCGAGAAGTTCGACGTCTTCGCTCGACAGGAAGTCGCCGCCCAGCGTGCGGCCAAGGCCGATGACGGCGATGGTGCGGCTGGCGGCCTCACCATTCTCAAGCTGCACCGAAGCTACCCGGCAAGGCAGATAGTAGTTGAGGTCGAGAAGAGCAGCGGTGCGCTGCTCGCCCGGAGAAAGATGCATGACCGCTTGAGCGTTCTCGAAAAAGATGTGGGAGTGATCCTTGGCGCGGTCGAAGTTAAGGAACCCGAGGGACAAATTGTTTTGCTCGGCGCTGACTTCGTCTGGCAAGCCATGCGAGGCGGCCAGGCGCAGCCGGCCAGAGTCCTGCGCCAGGAAGACTGCAACGCGCGCTACAAGGAGCGTGCGCGGCAACTGCTCGACGATGGAGTTGAGCAACGCCTGGAGGTCGGTCTGAGAGCTGAGGCCGCGGCCGAATTCGACAAGTGCCCTGCGATAGTCGTAGCGATGGCGGTCGAAGGCACGGTCGACCCAACTCTGAATGCGGCGCTTGAGGGGATCGAAGACCGCCATTGCCACGACGATGGCGATCACGAAAGCCCATTCGCGCACGGCTTGGGGAGCGGAATTATGTACGATCAGCGTTATCAGCGCGACCGTTCCGAAATACCCGCCGAGGATAAGAGCCGTGGCCAGCGTGTAAGCGACGCCGCGCTTGAAGATCAGGTCGGTGTCCATCAAGCGGTAGCGGACGATGGCCCAGGCGAATGTGAGCGGCAAAAACACCAGCGACAGGCCGGCCAGATTCGTCAACAGTTGCGGCGGATTCAGGTGAAGTAGATAGGGGATGGCATAGAAGAACGTGAATGGAAGAACCGCGAGCAAGGTGCCGCGCGTAACCCACTTCAATTGCTGGCGGAGGAGCGGCGTGGTGGCGCGGCTGTAGCTGCGCAGGAAGAGCAGCGCGGCGCACACGTAGAAGATGGCGTCGTACGCGGTGGCGATCTGGTCCAGCCGGTCGAGCAGCAGCTTTGTGGCTTCGCGCGTACCGATCGACCAGAGCCATAAAGCAAGCAGCCCAGCGCCCGGCGCGTACACCAGGGGCAACAGCCAGCGGCGACGAAGATTCTTGAAGCGTTCTTCAGGGAAGCTGAGCGCAAAATGCAGGAAGAGCGCCGGCTGCAGCGCTTCGGCCACCACGTTGGTCCAGAAGACGGCCCAATCCAGCGTGTCGAATTTCCCAGTATATTTCAGCGCGTAAAACGCAAATGAGACCAAGCAGAAGAGGTAAAAATGCGTGGCCCGCGGGGCGCCCCAGCGGCGGAACAGCACGTAGAACCCGATGATGAGGTAGATCAGGCCGATAACGCGCAGGCCGAATTCGAGGCTGTGATCCATCGGGTCAGGAATGACTTTGATGGGTGCTTCGAGGGGAATGCTGTCGCGCGTAATGGTGTAGTAGACCTGTCCGTAAGGCCCTGTGGCATAGAGGGCACGCTCCAGATTGGCGACCAGCGTCACCGGCGTTACGTCGGCGGTGGGCGATTCACTGACCCCTGTCAGCAGGTCCCCCACCTGAATTCCCGCACGCTCACCGGGCTTATCCGGGAGGACCTTCTCGGCTTGGAGCCCGCCCTGCGCTTCGCCCCACCATACGCCGTCGTCGGGCTGCGGATACTGTCTCTGCTCAAGGACATTCAGCACTGCCAACACGAACAGCGCCGCTGTGGCCAAGGCCAGCAGCGTAGCCTGTACGCGGTTAAGGAGGCTTGTCTCCATGACAGGGGTTTTCTACATCAATCGCATTACAAGCACGTCGGTTGCCATGCAGTCGGGATGCGGCATTGCGCCACAGACGTCAGGTCAATCGCCTGAGAACAATCGTGATATGGACTTTCAAAGGCCTGAAAATGTCAACCTGAAGTGAAGTAAATCACAAGGTCGGTGCAAAAAACAAGAGCACGCATCCACGGAACCGAATGCGACTATGGGAAACTGTAGAAAGATCTCCCCTCGCGAGCCACTCGTCAACTCGGCTAAAACACAGGAGTTCCGAGAAGTCTGAGTGTGTCGATTTGACCACACCTGTGCCTTGGAGCGGGGTGAAGCTCCGAGGGAGCGCGGTTAGGCTTCGACTCCGCCTGACGATCAGTGCTGGCCGTAGGTGGCCTTTGAACCGTGCTTGCGAAGGTAATGAAATTCGGAGACATGTCCGGGGATTCCAGCCTCCGGAGCTCCCAGCAGGACGCTGCGATATGCCAGTCGGGCGATGTACTCAAGTACGTCAGCGTGCTCGACGGCCTCGGCCGGGTCCTTGCCCCAGGCGAATGGGGCATGACCGGCCACCAGCACTCCGGGAACAGCAACCGGATCGAGTTTTGCTGATCGAAAACAGCGAACAATGACTGCGCCGGTCGACCGGACGTAGCCTGAGGCAACGTCTTGAGCGGAGAGCGGCTGAGTTACGGGAACGGGGCCGTGAAAGTAGTCGGCGTGTGTTGTGCCGAGGCATGGGATCGGGCGGTTCGCCTGGGCCCACGCCGTGGCGAATTCGGAATGCGTATGAACGATGCCCCCAATTTGGGGAAACTCGCGGTAGAGCAATGTGTGCGTATCGAGATCGCTCGACGGGCGTAACGAGCCTTCGACAATATTGCCATCGAGGTCGGTGACGACAAGGTCAGCGAGGGTTAAGCCGGCGTAGTCGACTCCGCTGGGCTTGATCACCACGAGAGGCTTGGATCCGGAGCGATCGACGCCGCTGGCGTTGCCGAAGGTGTGCGGCGCGAGGCCGCGGCGAGCGATCTCCTGATTGGCGCGAAGGACTTGTTGGCGAAGAGATTCGAGCAGCATAGCGTACCTCGGATTAGAGTAAATCCTCCAGGAGAGCGCCAGACGAAGAACCAAAGGTCAGGACGGGGCAGCGGGGTGCGTTTCAAACTTTCGCGCCAATGATGAGGCACCCCACTCATGTGACTGCTCAACGCGGTAGACTCGCTGCATGATGTTCGCTAAGCGGCTACGGGACGGGGTTAGGCGCGGGGAAATCAGCTGCTCCGTGCGCATCTGGACGCGTCCGCATGTGCGCGTGGGTGGCCGCTATCGCATGGAAAGCGGCGAGATCGAAGTGGTCTCGATCGAAACAATCGGATTGCCGGACATCACGCCAGCACTGGCGCGCGAGTCGGGATTTCTCGGCGTTCTGGATTTGTTGAAGATGGCTAAACACGGCCACGGCAACAACATCTATTTGATTCGCTTTCACTACATTCCGCGCCGCCGGCTTCAGCCCCGCAGCCAGTAAGGTTCGGGAACGACTGCGCCTAGCTCCGCGAATTCAGAGTCAGTCAGCCGGAAAGCAGCCGCGCTGACGTTCTCTTCAAGGTGCTTCACCGACCCGGTGCCCGGAATGGGCAGAATGACTGGCGAGCGCCGCAGCAGCCACGCCAGCGAGACAACCGCAGTCGAGACGTTTCGCGCGGCTGCAATCCGTTCCACAGCTTCGCTGGCCTTACGGCCTTGCGCCATCGGCCCCCAGGGAAGAAACGCAATTCCGTTGGCTTCACAATAATCCACGACGAAATCCCACTCGCGATCGGAGAAGCTGTAGCGGTTCTGAACGCTGACAATGGGAACAATTCTCTGTGCTCGCTTGATGTGTTCGAGCGTGACGTTCGAGAGAGCGACGTGGCGAATCTTTCCTTGCTCTTTAAGCTGCGCCAGGGTTTCCATCGAGGCGTCAAAGGAAACGGCCGGATCCGGAACGTGCAGCTGGTAGACGTCAATGCGATCCAGGCGCAGGCGCTTGAGGCTGCCTTCAATGGCCTGTTGAATGTGCGCGGGACTGGCATCGTGCTGCCAAACGCCGGGACCATGACGCGTCCATCCGGCTTTGGTCGCAATGACGAGGCCGGCGGGATAGGGATAGAGAGCCTGCGCGATCAGCTCCTCAGAGACATCGGGACCGTAGGAGTCGGCGGTGTCAATAAAGTTGATGCCGAGCTCGACAGCGCGGCGCAGCGTGGCGAGCGCCGCATCAACATCTCCTGGCAGGCCCCAGATGCCCTGCCCGGTAATACGCATGGCGCCGTAGCCCATGCGGCTCACAGTCAAATCTCCGCCAAGGGTAATGCTTCCGGCTTGGGCAGCAGGCGATGACGAAGCACTCATTGGCATTCTTCACACTCCCACAAACTTGGATGCTCACCGCCTGGCGACGATTCTGCACCGCGGATCCTTCGACTCCTCCGCCGCACGGCCCTCGCGAAGAACGACGCCCTCGGCGCCTGCGGCTCTTAAACCGTCACTTCCCAACCCGGCTCATAGGTGCGGGCCCAATATTTCATGGCCTCTGGATCGTCGAGAATGTGCGCGGTTTCGCTGTCGACCCGCAAAAGTCTGTTGACGAACCAGGCGATGTTCGAAAGCAGCAGCATGGTCACGGTGACATTGGCGACTTCAACGGGAGAATTGAGTTTTTGCTGGCCGCGAATCGCCGCGATGAAGTTCGCAAAGTGACCGTCGGTCATTGAGTCGGCGCTCAGCAGGTCGCCGGTTGAGCTTTCGTGGCCGGTGCGATACGAATCGGTCTGCTTGCCTTTCCAGTCGAAAACATCGTAGCCCGCGCGATCGATCACGACCGAGCCTTTGGTGCCAATGATCACCGAGCCACGGTCGCGATCGTAGAGTCGCATGCCCTGGCAGGAACGGCCCTCCCATGAGATGAGTTTGTCGGGATACTCGAAATTGGTGACCGTTGTGTCCGGAAATTGCCAGTCGTCTTTGTACTGGTAACGTCCGCCGCTCGCGGTCACGGCATGAGGAATCTCAGCCTGCAGAGCCCATCGGCAAACGTCTACCTCGTGCGTGCCGTTATTGAGCGTCTCGCCGGTTCCGTAACGGCGCAGCCAGTGCCAGTTGTACGGTTGAATGTTGTCCTTGTATTCGCTGCGCGGCGCGGGGCCCTGCCACAAATCCCAGTTGAGCGAGGAAGGCACCGGCGCGGGCTTGCCGATGCCCATGGAGCCGCGCGTGTTCGCGTACCAGGACTTGGCCATGTATGCGTCGCCGATGAGGCCGTCGTGAATCTTCTGGATCATGCGGATGGTGTAGTCGGATGACCGCTGTTGATCGCCCACCTGAACGAGCTTTCCGTACTTCTTCTGAGCGGCAACAAGTAACTCGCCCTCGCGTGGATTCTGGCTGGACGGCTTTTCGACGTAAACGTGCTTGCCGGCCTTGAGGCCGAGCACTGCCATCGGTGTATGCCAATGGTCGGGAGTGGCAATCGTGATGGCGTCGACTTCTTTTGCTTCCAAAGCATGCCGGAAGTCGGCCTCAGTTTTGGGAGCATAGCCGAGCTTCCGCTCCGCCTCAGCGGCAAACTTGCCAAGGATGCCGGAATCGACGTCGCAGATATAAGCCACTCGCGCCGTCTTGCTGTTGGCGACCATCGCATCGAGATGCGCGTGACCGCGGCCGTTCAAGCCGTTGATGACAAAATTCAACCGATCGTTGGCGCCGAGAATCTGCGCATAGCTCTTCGCCGTGGATGCGAAGGCTGATGTAGCCGCTCCTGCGGCCAGTCCATTCACAAAACTTCGACGGGAAATCATCTGCTTCTCCCAAAAGTGCATTGAAAAGCTTTCAGCGGTAAGCTTCCGGACTCATCCAACCTCGTTCGCCGCGCACTGCTCACTCCACCGCCACGAATTATACATTTGCGCAGCGAGAGCGCCTTGGCGCGCGGAAAGGACGGCCAGATTCACGAGGTTGAGTAGCGCAGCCGACCGGCGAAGCATTGGGTTTCAAATCTCGATGAGAACAATGGTCTTGCGAACCTTCAAAGCCTTTCCGCGCCTGGGCTTAATGGCAATTTGGGGCGAAAATGGATGCAGGGGTTGTAAACTTGCGCCCGATGGTGACGTCTACCAAATCGATGGCAGCCGGGACAGCCGTTAAGCCGATGACCGCAGACGCCGCGGAGGAACTCGCCGCGCGCGAATTTGCGAGCATCGTCGAAAGCCACCGGCCACAAATCTTCCGCTTCCTGTTGGCGTCACTCAGGGACGTGGATTTGGCGGAGACGCTGACGCAAGAGTGCTTCCTGAAAGCGCACCGGAATTGGAAACACTTTCGCGGCGATTCGAGCGCCATGACGTGGCTGATGCGGATCGCCATCAATTTGCAGAAGGATCATTGGCGAAACCGCCGCCTCCAGTTTTGGCGGCATACACAGGCCAACGCGGTGGACGTGGACGAAGCCAGCGACTGGCTGCCGAACGGCGAACGAAACGCTGAGCAGCAGATTTTGGCGCGGGAGCAAGTCAAGCAGGTTTGGAAGGCCGTCGAAGGACTGAGCCAGCGGCAGCGGACGGTGTTCCTGCTGCGCTACGTAGACGAGCGGGAATTGAGTGAGATTGCGCGAATCACAGGATTGAGCGAAGGCACGGTCAAAGCACACTTATCGCGCGCGCTTGGCAGAGTGCGCGCGGAGCTGAGAGGAACACGATGAGCAGTAGAGACGAATTGGCGGGCAGAGTTTTGGCGGAAGAGTGCGATGATCCCGTCGTAGCGGGCGCGTTGAAGCACTTCAAGGCCAGCGTGGTTGCCTGGAGCGAGGCCGCATACAGCCAGCCGCGGACAGCGGATAGGACAGCGCGGCGCACTTGGCGCCTGGCAGCAAGCTCGGCCCTCGGATGCCTGTTGGCGGCGGGAAGCCTCGCGGGCATTTTGTACGAGCGCCATGTGCAGCAAGAGTCGGCGCGGATAGCAGCTATAAAAGCCGCACAGCAAAAAGCCGCGCTCAATCGCAAGGTAACTGAACAGCCTGTTGCCAGCACAACCAAAGCCACGCAGCCGCCCATTGCGGTGAAGAACGCCGCCAATGAGGATGAGGATCTGCTGGCAACGGTGGACAGCGATGTGTCGCGGCAGGTTCCTGCAGCCATGGAGCCCCTGGCGCAAATGATGGAAAGCAGCGGAGCGAATTGAAGGGCTCGTTGGAAAAAGCAAGTGGCATCGGACAAGAAAGCGGGAAAGGGTCCTTTCGGACACAAGGCAGGGGAGAATCGATGAAGCTGTTGAAAAATGTACGACTGGTTTTGGCGGTTGCGGGAGTATTGATGGCGGGAGGTTGGGCTTGCGCGCAAGGGCCCGACGGGCCGGGCATGGGACCTGGTTTCGGGCAGCATCGGCCTCCTATGGAACGCTCGTTCGGATTTGCAAATGGGCGATTCTGGAACAATCCGGACGTCGTGAAGCAATTGAACCTGACTGACGATCAGCGCAAGGCGATGGATGGAATTCTGCAGGACCATCGCATGAAACTAATCGATATGCAGGCCACGTTGAGCAAGGCGGAGTTGGAGATGGGCCCGCTGATGAAGGCCGACACTCCGGATCGTGCAGCGATCGAGGCGCAAATCGACAGAGTCGTGAGCGCGCGCGCGGATCTGGAAAAGGCAAACGCGCGTTTTCTTCTGGACATTCGGATGCAGTTGAAGCCGGATCAATGGAAACAACTCCAGACCATGCACCAAAACCGGATGCAGCACGATGGCATGCGCGAGCGTGGCCGTGGTCAGTGGGGACACGATGGGCGCAGACCGGGCATGGGCGGCACAGGCAACCAGTTCCGCGGGCAAGGCGGGCAGTTCCATCGGCCTCAGGCGCCCCCACCCCCACCGGATGGCGCTCCGCAGGCGACGCCGGCGCCACCTCCGGCTCCGGGATCGGGCCAGGAGCAATAACCGAGCGCTGCACTGCGTTTTTTGTACGGCGCACCGTCGGCAAGCGGTCAGTCATCGGAACTGAGCACGGCAGAGACTCGCGTGCTCCACAGACGGGCAACACATTAGACAAAAACTTGGCGGCAGGGAGTGCTCCCCTTGCCGCCTTTTTTTTGCGCGGCGAACGGTGAACTTCGAGCCGCCGAGACACGAAACTGGGAGCGACGCTGGGCAGCAGCCCGCGCGGATTCTGTACCATCAGGATGGAAGGAACGTCTGTGCCCATTCTCGCCGCGACCGACTCTCTGATCCTGCTGATCTACGCTTTCTTCGTCCTGGCAGCAGGATTCTCGCTCAGGCCGGCGATGACGGGAAGCCGGGAGTTTATGCAGGCAGGGCGCGCTATACCCGCCTGGCTATGCGGGATGGCGATGCTCGGCGCCAGCCTGGGCTCCGAGGAAGTGTTGGGCATGGGCGCGGCTGGAGCGCGGTACGGGCTGGTCAGCGTGGGATTCTTCGCGCTTGGCTCAATTCCGGCAATGCTGTTTGCGGGCCTGTATCTCATACCCGTGTTCTACGGTTCGAATTCGACCGCCGTATCGAGCGCAAAGACTATTCGCTCGATTCCGGAATATCTTGGCCTCCGCTTCGACCGGAAGACGCGCGTGCTGAATGCCTTTCTTTTTGCCGCGATGTCCTCATTCAGCGCGGGAATCGCACTCTACGCTATGGCGCGCGTCTTGGTGGCGCTTCATGTCTTCGATCGACTCGCCGGGACATTGAACTTGCCCCCAACCGGAGTTCTGCTCCTCGCCATGGGGTTTCCGGCAGCTTTGGTGCTGGCCTATGTTTTTCTCGGCGGACTTGGCGCCGCGATGTACAACCAGGCGATGCAATTTTGTCTCGTCTTAGCCGGGCTGCTGCCGATTGTCCTGTTGGGACTAAAGAGAATCGGCGGCTGGAGCGGGTTGAAGGCCGCGGCGCCGGCAGCTTTCTTGCACGGTATGGCGCAGGCATCGCCCGATGTGGCTCACGCTGGCACGCATCCCATGGGGGCCGACGTCATCGTCCTCGTACTTGGCGTGGGCCTCGTGCTCGGAGGCGGAACGTGGTGCACGGATTTCAGGCTGTTGCAGACCGCGATGGCTGCGAAGAACGTCGAGTCCGCACAAAGAAGCCCGATCATCGCCGCTGCGGTGCGTGTATTTGTGCCCTTCATCATCGTTGTTCCGGGGCTGATTGCTGTAGCGTTGCTTACCCCTCACACCACGATCGTGATTCACAACGACAACGGTGTGATTTTTCACGAGATCACCGTTGTGCCACCGGCTGTGGAAGCGGGGAGCGGTCTGGTTCCCGCAAGAGCCGGAGCGGACGGAAAGCCAATCATCTCCAACGGTCACGCGGAACTCGACTACGCGATGGCCACGCCGAACGTGCTTCTTGAGCTTCTGCCCACCGGTCTATTGGGCCTGGGAGTAACCGCTCTATTGGCCTGCCTGATGGGCGGCGTGGCCGCGAGCATCACGTCGTTCAGCACCGTCTTCACGTGCGACATCTTTCAAGTTCTGCTGGCCAGGAACGCCGCTGACAAGCGGCTCCTTGCTGTGGCTCGATGGGCGGCGTTGGGCGGAATGTTGCTGGCCTTCGGCGCGGCATGCGCCGCCATGAGATTCGACAGCATTCTCGACGCCATGATGCTGGTCTTCGCCTTCGTGAACGCTCCGCTGTTTGCGGTGTTGTTGCTGGCCGCTTTCTGGAAACGCGCGACCGGACACGGCGCATTTACCGGATTGGTTGCGGGAGCGGCCGCAGCTCTTCTGCATCACGGGCTCGCGCTGCCTCTAGGCGAACAACCTGGAATCCACGGCGGCTGGATTGCCGCGTTGATCCATCCCGCGAGCGAGATGGTGCTGGGCCTGGGGACGGCGATACTGGCGTTTCTCGTAAGTCTGCTGGCCGCGGTGGTCGTAAGCATGCTCACAAGCGCGAGGCCAGAAGAGGAACTCAAAGGGCTCGTGCGATCACTGCTTCCGCCGCCGCCGACAGTTGCAAAGTGGTGGAAGCGCCCGGAGGCGATGGCCGCGGCGATCCTGCTGGTGGCGATCGCGGTGAACCTGATCTTCGTTTGAGCAAGAAGGAGAACCATGTTCTACGATCCGCGCATCTCGATGGGAATGCTGTTCACACTGATCGGATCCATTCTGACAGCCTTCGGTCTGTCCACGCGCTCCAACGCGGACGTCTATGCAAAGAGCCTGGGGATCGACGCCAATTTGTGGTGGGGATTGGTGCTGCTCGTATTTGGAATCGCTGCTCTTACGCTGGGCCGTCGCGGCCAGGCGAAATTGGAGAAAGAGAAGAAATAGCTATCAACGTCCGGTCCCTGCGTTCCCTGGATTCTCACTCGCCTTTCGCGCTGAACCGCATGGTCCTGTAGTCGAACGTGTAACTGTCCAGCTGGTCGAGTCCGTCAATGCCGATCACGCCATAAACGTCGTCGCGCGCGGCTGAGCCAAGTGGCTGGGTCAGGACCGGGATGTAATGAAGGTCAACTGTTTTGTCGCCGAACATCAGGGGCACATCATCGGCGACATATGCTGACCTCGGCCCGGAATCCATGCCGGGAAACGAGAAGGGTTCCATCTTTTTGCCATTAAACTCGGCGGCATGCTCGTCGAACCAGCGCGAGGTCAGATACGTCTGCTGGCCACCCGCGTCGATGACGAACATACTGTCGTCGCCTTCGCCGGAGTCGCCGCGGCTGCCGCCTGAGGCCTCTTGCGAAGCTGAATCGGCGCCGGAATACTCAGTCCTCCCGAGGGCGACGATGATTTCATCGCCGTCGAGATAGAAATGGGCGCCCGTGGTCAGGCGATCCTGGTCGACCGTTGGATCGACTTCCTTCGCGGGGTCCACCTGGATCGTGTTATCGGAGACCGTGATCCTCCCCATCGCAGCCAGCGCGGGATATCCGAGGACGCCTTCGACTCGATAGCCGGAATCAGGAAACGCATAATCCACATCTTCGAATACGAATGCCGTCACATTGTGCAGCGTCAGCCTGCCGCCAATCGTAAAGCGCGGGATGAGGGTCGAGTGAACCTCGATAGGTCGCCCGGTGAGCGTGCGAATGATCGCAGACTTCTGCGAGATTTCGAGACCGACATCGCGCGCAATCGAACGCGAAATTAAATTGAACGGCGCGGTCGGATCGAGCATCCAGCTGTGGGACCGCGCGTCGATAAAAACCGGCACATCGATAAGCCCCAGAGGATCGTTGCTGACCTGAAGCCGGAAGGGTTCGCAAGGATCAATCGTAATCGGAGGATTGTCCTTGGCCAGCGGCAGCATCTTGAGCGGCATTTCAATTTCGTCTTGCTCGCCAGCGCTCAAGTTCGCATGAAGTCGATCGTCGAGAGTCTGGTAGGCTTGAGCAGCCTTGGTCCAATCGCCAAGACGCAGGTAATCTTCGGCGAGCGTCATGCGCAGAAGTTTTTCGCGAACCACGTCACCACTCGCACTCATATTGTCGACAAGCGGCTCGAGCAGCTTTACCGACTGTTCCAGCTGGTTTGAGCGATTGGCCAGAATTCCGCGATAGAACCGTGCCTGCTCCGGAGGAAGCTGATCGAGCTGCGCCTGAATGCGAAGGTACTGGTGATCGGCGAGGAGATTTTGCAAGCGCGCATTGGTATCAAGGCCGCTGCTTGTTCCGGTGTGAAGTTGCGCGCCGGCGCCCGGTTGTTGGGCCGGAGAGGAGGGCTCTCTGTCCGGAGCCGGCGATGCGGGCGCATTTTGTTGAGTTTGTTGCTGTGGCGGTTGCCCGGCGTTTTGCTGCGCAACGAGAGAAGAGAACGGCGTGGCAAGCGCTAATGCAAACGCCAGCCTTCCCAGAGGCAGTCGCGCACTTGCACGCGATTGCGCCGGGCGCCGGTTGCTACGGCCCGCGAATCCGTTCCCATTGCTCATTGTCAATTCGACGTTAACAGATCGACAACCGCGCAGCGAAGAGCTGCGTCTTGAGACAGTCCTTATGCGATGGCAGCTAGACTTGAGATGAGCGATGAAGCGCAAGACAATTGCACATTACGAGATTCTGCGGCGTCTTGGCGCCGGAGGCAGCGGCGTGGTGTACGCGGCCAACGACATGCTTCTCCAACGTCCCGTCGTGCTCAAAATGCTTCACACAGGGCTGCTCACAGCGGAGCAGATGCGGTCGACGGTATTGCGCGAAGCGCGCCTGGCTTCGGCCATCGAGCACCCCAACGTGTGCGCAATCTACGAGATCGGCGAGAGCGGCGATGAAGCATATATCGCCATGCAATTTGTCCCCGGCCAGCCGCTGGACGAATTGATCGCCCGCGGCCCGGCGACTCTGCAGCTTGTGCTCTCGGTGGGAATTCAGATCGCCGACGGACTGCAGGCGGCACACGCACTGGGCATCTTTCACCGCGATCTGAAGCCGCAGAACGTGATGCTGACCGACGGCGGCCTGGTCAAGATTCTGGATTTCGGCCTGGCGCGCCGGATCGCTCCCGAAGATGCGCGCTTCGACCCTGCAAAGCCTGCGCTGGCGACGGACAAACCCGCGGTCTCAACCTACACGGCCCGCGGCGGAACCATCCGCTACATGGCACCCGAGCAGTTTGTCACCGGGCATTCGAGCGTGCAATCGGACGTATGGGCGCTCGGCGTGATTCTCTATGAGCTGGCCGGCGGCCGCCACCCATTCGCCCGCGCCGACGCCGAAGACTTTCAGGCCATTCGCGCCATTCAGTTTCTTGACCCGGACGACTTGAGCGTGATTGTCCCCGATATCTCTGTGGAACTCAAGAGTGTGATTGCCGCCTGTTTGGAAAAAACCCCCGGCGCGCGCACGGCATCGGCGGCCGACGTTCGCGAAGGGCTCAAGACAATCATGAAGGCGCTGCGCATCGAGACGGGGATCATTCCTGGCGACGCAGCGGCCAACCTGCCGGCGTCCGGTCCCCAAGCCGAAAAGCGCACGACGGGCTTGCTTTCCATGCTGGCCGAGCGATTTCGCGAGTCCGCTGGAGCGCAAAAAGCACAGAATTCCCTGGTTGTGCTGCCCTTCGCCAACCTGGGCGCAACCGAGGCGGCGCCGCTTTACGGATATGCGCTCGCTGATGCGATTGCCGCTCGCCTGGCGCGGATTCCCTCACTGGTCGTGCGGCCTTCGAGCGCGCTGATGCCGCTGGCCGGCGCGCAACCCTGGGCACAGATGGATCCCCTTGCCGTAGGACAAAAGTTGCTTGTGAAGTTCGTGCTTGCCGGCAACTTTGTTCGATCCGAGAGCGGATTCGATCTGAACTGGCAACTGCTTGACGTTGCATCGCAGAGCGTGCGCACGGGCGGCTCCATTCGCGTAACGTCGTTGGATTTGATCGCCGTGCAGTCTGAAATTTCAAACGAAGTTTTCGCCACGCTCCAGGGAATGGGGGCATCGGAAGGAATCGAATCTTCGCGCGCCGGGCAAAGCGCCGACGCGACTCGTGTTTCTGTGCGCGGCACTGCCCGTGAAGGATCGCTGCGCGGACTGGTCAGCGAGAGGTATCTGCAGGCGCGGGCCCTGTTGAGCTCCTTCATGGTTCGCACTGGTTCTCTGGCCGATCTCGATCGCGCTCATCAGTTGTTTACGCGCGTCACCGAGGCCGATCCGGGCTTTGCCGCAGGATGGAGCGGGCTGGGCATCGCCGAGCTGCAATACGCGCGCCACGGTTTCGGCGGGCAGATCCACGTGATGCGCGCGCGCCGCGCCTTCGATGAAGCGTTGAAGCTCGACCCGGCGTCAACCGAAACCAATCTCTATCACATTTATATGTTGCTTTCGCGCGGCGAGAAGGAGTCGGCGCGCCATGGCATTGCCAACCTGCTCGCAGGCGCGCCTAATGACTGGAACGTTCACATGGTGGCCGGCCTTGCGCTCCGTGGCGATGGCATGTACGACGAAGCCTTGAGCGAATTCAGCCGTGCGCTCAAACTCAATCCGGCCAACGCCGCCATCCTCTATAACCATCGCGCCCGCGTGTACCACTACCAGAATCAAATCGAAGTTGCCGGCGACGAATTGGAGAAGGGATTGGCGCTGGAGTCGCGTCATCCGCTGCTTCGCACTTCGTCGGGCTATCAGGAAATGCGCCTGGGGAATCTCGACAAGGCCATCGAGATTCTCGAGGGCGTAATCGCCGACGACCCCTCTCTGCGCATCGCCGTGCCCACGCTGGCCATCTGCTACGTGCAGGCGGGCGCACGCGAGCGTGGCGTCGCTCTGCTCAAGGATGACACGCTGGCCGCCGCCGAGGCCGACAGCGAAATGGCTTACCGGCTCGCCACTTACTTCGCCGTCGATGGCGATTCCAGCGAGGCCCTGCACTGGCTGCGTCGCGCCATCTACCTCGGTAACGAAAACTATCCCTGGTTCCAGAAGAATCCCGCGTGGAACAACTTGCGCACCAACGCCGACTTCGAGCGCATTCTCGAGGATCTGAAAAAAAGTTTCCGCAAGAATCAGAAGACGTGGAAGCGATTGCTGGAAGAAGTGCCGGCCGAGGAATAGCAGCCCTAGCGAGAAATCATGATGCGTTCATACTGCTGGTATTCCGGCTCCCACACATAGTCGCGAATTCTTTCAGCGAATTCGGCTTCATCGCAACCATCGGCGACTCCCTCAGCCATTGCTTGCCGTCCAACGGCGGCAGCCACCGCCGCGCTCGTTTTCCGGGAGTCGGCGATCGGCGGCAGCAGTGGCGCACTCTTGTCGGCGCGCGCGGGCGAGAACGAAGCCAGCGCTTTGGCGGCGGCCATAATCATGCCATCAGTCACGCGCCGAGCGCGGCTGACGAGAATGCCGAGCGAGAGGCCGGGGAAGATGTAGGAATTGTTCACCTGCGCGATGCGGACAAGTTTGCCGTTGACTTCGACCGGAGCAAACGGACTGCCCGTGCCGACGATTGCGCGGCCTTCAGTCCATCGCAGTAGATCGGCTGGCGCGGCCTCGCATTGCGATGTGGGATTCGACAACGGGAAGATGATCGGGCGCGGCGTGTGGCGCGCCATCTCGCGCACAATCTCCTCGGTGAAGGCTCCGGGCTGAGCGCTTACGCCGGCCAGAACCGTGATGCCCGCATTGCGCGCAACATCGAGCAGCGAGATTACGCCTGTGCCCGGCGCCGAAAGCTTCCAACCAGCTACATCCTCGCACTTGCGCACAAACGATTGCTGGGCCGGACGGATGCCCTCGCACCCCTCAACGAGCAGGCCAAGGTGGTTGAAGGCATAAATGCGCCGGCGCGCCTGCTCATCGCTCAGGCCCTCCTGCTTCATTTCGGAAATCAGAAGATCGAGAATTCCGGCGCCCGCCGATCCGGTGCCGAACATGGCAATCGTATGTTCGCGCAGCGGAATTCCCGTTGCGTTCACAGCCGCGAGCAACGTCGCGGTCGTCACGGCTGCGGTTCCCTGAATGTCGTCGTTGAAGGTGCACAGCCGGTCGCGGTAGCGCTCCAGCAGGCGCGCCGCATTCGCTCCTGCGAAATCCTCCCACTGCAAGAGAACATGCGGCCATCGGCGTTCCACGGCCGTTACAAAGGCCTCGATAAAATCGTCGTACTCCTGCCCGCGAATGCGCTTGTGCTCCCAACCGACGTAAATGGGATCGTTGAGCCGCGCCTCGTTGTCGGTGCCTACATCGAGCAGCACCGGCAGGCAATGCTCGGGCGGAATGCCGCCCAACGCCGTATACAGCGCCATCTTGCCGATGGGAATACCCATCCCGCCGGCGCCTTGATCGCCAAGACCGAGAATGCGCTCACCGTCGCTGACCACAATGCAGCGTATGGGATCGAAATGGGAGCTCGAGAAAATCTGCTCCATGCGATCTTTGTTGGGATAGCTGAGGAATAGGCCGCGCGGCTTGCGCCAGATCTCGGAAAAGCGCTGGCAGCCCTCTCCGACGGCCGGCGTGTAAACGATCGGCAGCAACTCCTCGACGTTGTTGGCAATGAGCGAGTAGAACAGCGTCTCATTGTTGTCCTGGAGGTCGCGCATGTAGCTGTACTTGTCAAACGCGGTGCAGTAGCTGTCGAGTACACGCTTGCGCCGCTCGCGCTGGCTTTCGAGCGTTCCGATGCGTGGCGGCAGCAAGCCGTGCAAAGCAAACGTGTCGCGTTCCGCCTCCGTGAACGCCGTTCCCTTGTTGAGCCGCGGACTCATGAGCAGATTGAACCCGGTAAGGTGGGTGCGAATTACCGGCTGGCCCGGTGCCGTTAATCCTGAGGCGGTTGATTCAGTGCTCAAAACAGGATTCTCCAACTTTGCAGAATTGCTTTCCAATAGACTCTGAACCCCTAAGAAAACTCCAGCAGAACAATCTCCGGCCGCGTGCCGACGCGCATGGGAGGGCCCCACGTTCCCGCCCCTGTCGAAGTGTAGACCTCGAGCGATCCAAAGCTGTGCAGTCCGCTTGTAAAGCGGCCGTAGACACGGCGCGTGATCCAGGTAAAAGGCAAAAACTGTCCGCCGTGCGTGTGGCCTGAGAGCTGCAGGCTAAAGCCGGCCTGCTCCACGATGGGCAGCCGCGTGGGCGCGTGGTTCAGCAAAATGCCCGGCAGTGGGCCGTCAATTTGCGGACCCGCCGGGCCCATGCTGCTGAGCGCGGCCTTCATGTGCAAAGGCGATGAAGAGTCATGGTAGAACACGCCAGCGATCCGCAGGCCATCAACCACAGCCTGTTCGTTGGCCAGGACGCGAATGTCTGCCCGCGTAATCGCCTCGATGTAGTGTGTCGGTGAAGTGAATTCCTCGTGATTGCCGGTGGAGAAGAAGACGCCGAGCGGCGGCTTAAGCACCTGGAACGGCACGAGCAGTTGATCGAGATCGCCTTTCGTGCCGTCAAAGAGGTCGCCGGGAATGAAGACCACGTCAGGTTTGAGTTGCGATGCCATTGAGACAAGCTTCCGGCAAAAACGAACACCGTTGATGGGTCCCAGATGCAGATCGCTCATCAGAACAGCTCTGCGTCCGCGCCAGGATGCGGGCAGGTTAGCGATTTTCACCGGAACGCGTCGGATACGAATGATGCGGGCGTTGATGAGGCCGTAAATTCCGGTGAGCGCCGCAACCAAATAGATCGTGCCTGCCAGCGGCGCACGGAAAGCGCCAGGATTCGCGGCTAGATGCGAAAACCTGATCGCCAGCCACCACAGCCGAAGAACGATGGACCCCCAGAAAAAGAAATTGAGGAATCCGAGCCAGACAGCCGCGGCCCAATAAACGAGCCGGACGGCGGGATTGGAATAACGGAACGAGAGCAGCGAGGCGAAAACGAAGCTGAAGGCCAGAACAATCAACACGATGCGCAGATCGGCGGCCGCAGCGGGAGTGAGACCTGGAAAGAACGTGATGAAGGTCGAGCAAACGAACCAATGCCCAAGAAAAAGGATGGCCTGGATGACGAGGATGGCAACGACAGGCCAGGCTTTCAAGCGTATCTCCTTCTTTCAATTCTTGCATGTGCCCCGGCAGAGATTTCCTGACCAAAAGAACTAACGGCACGTGAAACAATCTTTTCATGACCGGCAACGCCGCCAACGCACTCGGGATCTACGTTTCCATTCCCTTTTGCCGGTCGAAGTGTACCTATTGCAACTTTGCCTCGGGCGTCTTTCCAGCAGCGGATCACGAGCGCTACGTCGACCGGCTGATCGAAGACCTTTGTGGAGCAAGAACCTGGTCCAAAGGTAAACGAGCGGAGCTCCCTCGGCACGTGGACACGGTCTATCTCGGCGGCGGAACACCCAGTCTGTTGGCTCCCGATCTGCTTGTGCGGCTTTTTGACTCGATGCGAACGCAATTCGATCTCGACGCCGACGCGGAGATCACCATGGAGTGCGCGCCTGGCCAAATCGCGGACACGACTTTGGAGGCAATGGCGTCTGTTGGCGTGAATCGCGTCAGCCTTGGCGTGCAGTCCTTTGTTGATTCCGAAGCCCACGCGAGCGGGCGATTGCACAGCCGCCAAATTGTCGAGGCTGATTTGCGTAGGTTGCGCGCGACAGGGATCGCGAACCTGAATGTGGATTTGATCGCGGGCCTCGCCGGACAGACATTCGCCTCCTGGGAAGAGTCACTCGAGGCGTTGATCGACTCAAGGGTGCCTCACTCAAGCGTCTACATGCTCGAAGTCGATGAGGATTCGCGGCTCGGCCGCGAAATGCTCAAGGGCGGGGTTCGCTATCGAGCAGATCTGGTGCCATCCGACGACGCGATCGCTCGCATGTATGAGCGCGCCATCGAGCGGCTTGAAGATGCCGGGCTCCGCCAGTACGAAATCTCGAACTTCGCGCGGTCCGAATTCGAGTCGAAGCACAACCTGCGCTACTGGCAGCGGCGGCCATATCTGGGAGTCGGCCTGGATGCGTCCTCAATGCTGCGCGAAGCAAGTTTTGTGTCAGGGCACGACATAAGTCGTGCCGAAAACATGGCTCCGCCGTGGGGGGCTTTAGCCCCTGCCAGCCGTTTTGTACTTCGCTCCACGACGACTGACGATCTGAAGGAGTTCCTCGCAGGCCCTGCAACGCCGGAGATCACGCGCGTCTCGCCAGCGCAGCAATTTGAGGAAGCTTGGTTTCTCGGGCTGCGCATGAACAACGGCGTAGACCTTGCCGCCCTCAGACAGGAATTTGGCTCTGCAATGCTCGAGCCGGCCATGCAAACGGTGGAGCGTCTGGTTGACGATGGTCTGTTGATCGCCGATAGCGAGCGGGTTCATCTCACATCGCGCGGCCGACTTCTCTCCAACGATGTGTTCCGGGAATTCCTTCGACCGGAAGTTGGCTCGGAAATCGCGCTCGAAGTGGCCACGGCAGCCCGCAACTGATAGGCCGCAGCTGGACCCCCAACCCGTTTTCGCCTGCCGCGCTGGACAACGAACGAAATCGGCGAGCTGGGAGAAAACTCCCGCTACCACGCCAGCAATTCGTCGCTCGAACTCGAGGAGAAAAATTTCACCGGCGATGGTGCGGGTTCATGTGAACAACCGAAGCACTGGATCGACTCCGGCCCGGCGGCCTTCGCCCATTCCAGGGCCTTCTCGGCCTCGCGCAAAACCACAACAGGTGACCGGCCGCGGCTGTTGGCGATCCCAAAGCAGGCCGAAAGACGAATTGTTTCGCCCGCCACGCGGAAGGGCAGGGAGAAAACGTCGACGCGAAGACGCTCCGCCAGGATCATCGCGCTCGCCGGACTGCACGCCGGCAATGCGATCAAGAACGCATCCATGCCTGGCCGTCCCAGCAGATCGTAGCTGCGCAGCAGCGCCGCGGTACGGTTCGCAACCTGGCAAAGCAGGTCATCGCAGGCTTCCACGCCAAGGCGCGAATTCCAGTGGCCAAAGTCGTCAATATCGAAGAGCACCAGACATAGAGAGCCGTTCATGCGTTGCGCTCGGTCGGTCTCGCGGAACAGCATGCGAGAGCATCGTTTCCCGGTTATAGACCCCGGTGAGCCGGTCGAATTGAGCGTTGCGAATGGCGGCCTCGCGCAGAGTCTCGAGCTCGAGTGACAGTCGGCCGTTGCGCAGCAGCAGATCAACCCGAAGCTGCCAGTAGGCGTATTCCGACGAGCGCAAGATGAGGTCGTCGATCACTCCGTCAGCGAGACGGTCGATCCATTCCTGGGTCACGGTGTCCGCGACCAGCAGAATAGTGACATGCGGGCCGTCGCCAATGGCTCTCGCCGCAGCCAGCAACTGGCCAATCGGCATGTCAGGTAGGTTCGCATCAAGCACGAATAGCGCTGGCGGATTCCCACTCACGAGAAATGCGAGCGCCGCCTCCGCCGAGAGAACCACTTCGACGTACCCACCCGCTGCCTGAAGCAGCGGTTCAACGGCACCAAGAAGAGCCGGATCGGGAGATGCAAGCAGAAATGCGGGAGATTCGTGCGAAGCCATCCGGGCAATGCTCCTGTTTAGAAGCATCGGCAGACATTAGAAAAGATTTAGAAATGAGTCGAAAATCATTGGGCAGCAACAATGACCTTTGGGCGGATTCGTGACCCCAACAGTACCGTGTCCGCGCCCGGGACAAAAACGAAATCCTCTCGCAGCAAAATAGATGCCGCAACCGGGAATTCCCGCTAATCCACAAAGTCCACTTGCGGAGCCATCGGGATAATGCCGCGCTCGTGCCCCATCGCGAGCAGCTTGCGGATCGCTTCGCGGCCGTCGGCGCCGTAATCCAGCGTGCGCTCGTTCACATACATGCTCACAAACTGGCTGGTCATCGTGGTGTCCAGGTCGCGCGCGAATTGCATGGCATACTCGAGGGCTGGCTCGCGGTGGTCCAGAGCGTACCGGATCGAGTCGCGCAGCGCCTTGGAAAGGATCTTGTGTGCTTTAGCCCCCAGCGAGCGGCGAATCGCGTTGCCGCCCAGCGGCAACACCAAACCCGTGGTTTCGCGCCACCAGGCTCCGAGATCAATCACCCTGAAAAGACCGCTGGTGGAATAGGTGAGCTGGCCCTCGTGAATGATGAGCCCAGCTTCGTATTTGCCGGCCAGAATATCGGGAATGATGCGATCGAACGGAACAGTAACCGTCTTGATCTGCGGATTCAGGATCTTGAGCGCAAGATAAGCCGTGGTCAGCGTGCCCGGAACGGCGACCTGAATGCGGCTCAGCTCTTCTACGTCGAGCATGCGATTGGAAACCACCATGGGCCCATAGCCTTCGCCCACGCTGCCGCCGCAGCCCATCAGCGCGTAATTCTGCTGCAAGTACGGATACGCGTGAAAACTCACTGCGGTGATATCGTAGAAAGCTTCATCGCGCGCGCGAATGTTGAGCGTCTCAATGTCGCTGAGTGTGTGGTTAAAGCGGTAGCCGGGCACACGAATCTTCTGCGTCGCCAGGCCGTAAAACATAAAGGCATCGTCGGAATCGGGGCTATGAGCGATGGAAATATCGACCGGAGTCTTCGCATTTGCGAGGTCAGGAGTATTGGTGCTCACGTCTGGGGAGGTCCTTTCAGCAACAAATCATTTAACGTACTTCAATATTGCGGCAGTACTTAGTGTATGACGACACGTTGAGACTTACAGTTGCCGGCAATGCGGGCCACCAATTCATCTCATCACAATCTTATCTGGATTTCAGTTCGAGGTCCGATTCCTCGGCCGGCTCAACGGCTGCGGACGGTCTGTTCCCAGGTTTTGCGCGGTGCCGCCAGACATGACGAGCCGCCCCCGCGGCCGCAATCAGCAGCGCCCCGAGCGAAACGAGAAAGACAATAAGGAGCCAGCGCATGAGGACAAACCCCAACAAGGATAACAGAGGGCCGGTTTGCGCCTATGTCGCCCTATTACACTTTGGTGCTCCGTGGCGAGCCTAAACAGGCGCGCAGCCATTCAAGGTAGGAATGACTGCCGGCCTCGATCTCAAGCACGAGGAATTCAGGAGTTTGATAGCTGTGAAGCTCATGGAGCCGCGCCTCGAGAGCGGGCAATTGGGAGAGGTCTGTCTTGATCAGAAGCAAAGTCTCGTCTGACGATTCAATCTTCCCCTGCCAGCGATAGATCGAGTGAATAGGAGGAAGGAGTGTGGCGCATGCAGCCAGGCGTTCTTCCACGAGTGTCCGGCCCATGCGTGTGGCTTCCTCGGGGCCAACCATTGTGGTCATCACGATGCGTGCGGTCGACGTTGCTTCGATCATTGGCCCTCCAGATTGAATACGATCCTGCCACCACTCTACGCCGGAGTCTGCGAGGCGAGGCAGTTGCCCACTCGATAGTGGACGTCGTGTTTTCAATCTCGAAGAAGCCTTGCCCAAGCGGAACGCGGGAACGGCCCGGCTCCGCTTAGGCCGCGGCAATTCAAATTCGTCAAGGATTCTATCGAACCAGCTCCGCCACCACTGCGATCTCCTGGCTCCGCGTGGTACCCGGAAGGTCGAGCGTTCCAAGGACCATCGGCTTGCCTTGCGACAGCACCGACGATTCATTAATGGTGGTCTGACGAACGATCGGATCGTGCGCTGAAGCTACAGGTTTATCTTCCGCGAGGCTCGATTGTTCGACTTTTGTGTACAGATTGAGCGCGTCCGGGGACCCATTTACATGCGCTTCAATGGCTAGTCCTATGTCCTGGTATTGCACTTGTGTGCCTGCAGGTTGGCCTGCGAGTGTACCGGTCACTACGGGCACGCGGCTTCCCTGCTTAAACGTCGACTTTTCTCCCGAAGTAACCAGCAGAGTGAACTGCTGCGTCCCCAGGCGCTTCCCGCCATCGATATCGGTAATCGTATACGTGAGGCGATAGAGCTTCCGCGGTGTGTCGAGATCAGCGATTAGCGCCTGCGCCGTCTCCATGTCCTCGGCCGTGGCCTCAATCGTGATTGCGTCCTGCGTTTGAATGCCATAGATCTTTGACTTCGGCAGCACATTGCGCAGATCGGTTTGAATATCGTTAAAGTCATTTCGCTCAGAGGCTGCGTTGGTCAGGAAGATTGTCCGAACGATTTCCGGCGCGGTTGGCGCCGCGGGTTTGCCTTGGCTGGGTTTTGCGTCTTCAGAGTTGGCTTGCGCGATGCCCTGCGGCGCAAGGAGCGTGATGGCGACCGCAAGGACAGCAGCGAGGATTGAGGCTTTCTTCACGGGTCTTGCGTTTGCGTAACTGTGCAATGGCATATATCCCCCTGATGGCGGCTCCGAAGAACGCCATGGTGTGTTAGTCGATTGGGCCAGTATCCCCTTTGCTGAGACAGACGCCACCTTCGAAATTTCGCTCGAAAATTTATCTCTCCCGGCGCAATTGTCCGGCCATCCGTCGCCCGGAGACATGATCCGCGTCGTGAGAAATCCGTGCCTGCTCGTCCCAGTCCTCGACTGGACCAAGATTCAATAACCGCGGCCCCGCTTGCCGATCCCGCCCCGGTGTTGCAGTATGAACTTTGCGGCCAACGACCGCGTGTGGAGAGACCAATGAGCACTGCGATCAGATTTGGCACCTCGGGATGGCGGGCGATTGTGGCCGACGAGTTTACAGTCGCCAATATCCGGCTGGCGGTCGGGGGAATCGCCGCGTATGTCAAAACCCTTCCTGCTCCGCATCGCGTGCTGGTGGGCCGCGATCCGCGGTTCCTCGGCGAGACCTTTGTCTCCGAAGCGGCACGCGTGCTGGCCGCGGCAGGCGTCACGCCGATTGTGATTCCCGATGCTGCTCCCACTCCAGCCATCGCCTACGCTGTGCGCACGCTCAGGGCTTCTGGTTCCATCAACTTCACCGCCTCGCACAATCCGCCCGAGTACAACGGCATCAAGTACTCCACCCCCGATGGAGCGCCGGCTCTGCCGGAAGCCACAAAGCAGATTGAAGCTGCCATCGACAAAGTCGCGAGGGGCGGCGGCGGACACGATGTACCAAGCCCGCTCGCAACGGCGGATCAGTTCGAAACCGCCGACGTCAAGCCGGCTTTTCTAAACCGCCTCGCTGAGCTTGTGGATCTGAAAGCGATTGCCAAGTCTGGCATCAAGGTGGTCTACGATCCGTTCTGGGGCGCGGGGCGCGACTATCCCTGCCATCTGCTGCGCCAAGCTGGCGTCACCGTCGAAACTGTCCACGATTATCGCGATGTGCTCTTCGGCGGCCACGCCCCGGAACCATCCGACGAGCTGCTCGGTGCTGCGAAGAAAAAGATGAAAGAGATCGGCGCTGCTCTGGCCATCGCCACCGACGGCGACGCGGACCGCTTCGGCATCGTGGATGGCGACGGCACATTTATCCAGCCCAACTACATCATCGCGCTGCTCTTTGATTATCTTGTTGAAACCCGCGGTTGGAAGAACGGCGTCGCCAAGAGCGTGGCCACTACCAACTTGATCAATGCGCTGGCCGAATACTACAAAGTTCCGCTCTACGAAACGCCGGTCGGTTTCAAGTACATCGGCGCGCTCATCGATCAGGACAAGATCGCCATTGGCGGCGAAGAGTCGGCCGGGCTTACCATTCGCGGCCACGTTCCCGAGAAAGACGGCATCATTGCCGGCCTGCTCGTTGCGGAGATGGTGGCCACACGCGGCACGAGCCTCGGCGTGCAATTAAAGGCGCTTTTTGCCAAGGTTGGTTCCTATTTCCCGGTTCGAGAGAACTTCCACTTGACCGCGGAGCAGAAAGCCGCGTTCACTGAGAAGTTGAAGGCTGATCCGAAGGAGTTGGGCGGGCGCAAAGTCGCCTCCGTCGTCAGGACCGACGGGCTCAAGCTCATTCTGGACGATGGCTCGTGGGTTTGCTACCGCCTTTCGGGCACCGAACCGGTGGTGCGCGCCTACACTGAGGCGCGCAACGAGCAGGACACCAAGGCTCTGCGCTCGGCGGCCGAAAAGTTTGTGTTGAGCTGAGGTCCACTCACGGGCCGGAAGCACGGATAGGATTCGATGCCAGAAGAGATTGCGCAAGGGAAGACGAAAGCACCCGCCGTGAAGCTCGCTTCGCTGAGCGCATGGGCGCTGGATTCGACAGAACGCCTTTGGCGGCCGGCAGGCACCGTCATCGCCATCGTGCTCGCACTCCTTGTCACATGGCACGTTGTCTACGGCAACCATGGCTTGTCAATATGGCAGCAGAAACGCGCAGAAGACCGCGCGTTGCAGCAGGAGATCAAGGATCTGCAGCAGGAAAATGCGCAAATGCGCCAGCACATCGATCATCTGAATTCGGACCCTGATGCCATTGAGCGCGAAGCGCGCGAGAAGCTCCACTACGCCAAGCCCGGCGAAGTGATTTATACTTTGCCAGACCAGCCGCAAGCCCAGCCAACGCCGGCTAAATGAGCCGTTCGCTTCTCGCTCCCTGCCACCACCAGTTCCAGTCTTCGCCACTGGGCCTCTGTTAAGTCCCTGGGATGGGGCGAATCATGTCACAGAGAAGCATCGAGTTACCGGTTAGCGGCGTCATACCAGTCGACCAGATCTTTGGCGACGACGCGGAAGATACACGGCTTCTGCAAGAGATGGCTTCCAAAGCTCAAAACTACATTTCGAGATTCGCGTGGTGCCGATCGGTTCGGGAAGCTTACTTTGGAGACGGCTATGGAAAAATCGTCGCGGTCTTCCTCTTCCGCATCGACCCGTCACGTCCTGATGTCGATGAGTGGCTATGGGTCGTCGTGGGCGATTTGCCGTCTGCCTATCTCGTGATTGACGACTGCAAGACTCCCTCGCAAGCGCTCGAGCGATACATCTACGAAATGTCGGAGTGGGTAAAACTGGCAAAGGAGGGGCGCTCGTCGGGGGACGTAATTCCCGTGAACGCGCCGGCTACGCCTGAATCCGCGGAAATGCTGGATCGAAGGCTCAGAGTTCTGAGCGAGACGATTGTGCCGGCCCTTCGATTGAATGAATTCGAACGCTCTTAATTTCTGCTGCCCGCTCCTAAAAGTCGATGTGCGCCCGCACGGTGGCTACATAAACCGGGCCGCGGTCGGTGTTGTATCCCGGATGGGCAATCTGCGTTCCGCCAACCATCCCGTAGAGTCCATGCCAGATGTGAGCGTCGTAATACCACTCCACAATATCCTCACGCCCATAGCGCAGATTGCCGTCGCCCAGCAGAAAGCCCAACCCGCCGTAGTGTAAATAGTTTTGATGGTCGCGCTTGATGGCGTTCGAAACAAACGCCACGCCGACTTTGTCGTTCGATCGCCGCCAGCTCTGTCCGCTGTAGTCGCCGCCGAACAGGATCGTCTGCCCAACCTCCGTGTAGACGAACGATTCATGCTGGTCCTCGTTCCAGCCGAAACGCCCAAAGAGCCGCAGGCTATCGGTCACTTCCTGTTCTGTGTTGAGCCCAAAACCAAATTTCACCGCGCCGAAGCGTTCCGTGCTGATGATGTCGGGCTTGGCCACCTGGCCGTTCAGATATTGGTCCACCGACTCCCTGTAGTCACCCATGTGAGCGTGATTCACGAAGCTGAGCACACGAACCGCGCCCTCACGCTTCGGATTGAGCCAACTCGAGAAGAACCCTTCGCGCAGTTCGAATTCCCAATTCTGCCCGCTGGCGCGTCTGAAGTCCCAATCAAGGTCGGTGCCGTTCGCCACGGTTGGCATCGCTGCGATCCCATAGCGCGCCGACCACACCTTGTCGTCGTACTCCAGGATGCCGGCCACGGTGTAGCCGCGCGTGTCCGCTGCGTAGTCCCACGCCCCGTTGTTCACGATCGTCCAGTTCGTGAATTGCAAATGGCTGTCCGAGCCGACCGAGTTCACGTCGAATGTGTCGGGAAGAGTCATTTTGCCAATCCGAATCTCGAAGCGGCGCGCGGGCACCTTCGTTGCCAGCGCCAGGGGCCCCCGGTCCTGGTCAACCATCTCGCCCGTCAGTCCGAGAATTTGATGAATTTCGCCCCGAGCCAGATACGGCCCGATACCCAGGCTCGGGTCGCGAACAACGTCAACATTTGTTTCGCCCGCCAGCCCCAGCGCCTGAGAGATCCCGCGTCCCCCGGCATTCTCAAAGTTGACGATCAGATCCGTATTGAATCGGCTGTTCGGCCACAGCTGATAGCCGAGGTAAAGGGTCGCAACTTCTGAGGCCTTGGTCTCGAAATCGTCGATGAGGCTGTTTGGTCCCTCGTAGGGCGAGTGAAAATGCCCGTGCATCTGGAAGATGCTGTTGGCCTGCCCGGAAACCCAGTAGCGAGTCGCATCAGAGTGCGGAAACATGGTGAGCGTTTCCGCTGAAGCGGGCGCAGGCTCGGGGGCGGAAGGCGTACCGCTCGGAACCTGCGCGCCCGCAAAAACGGCAGCCAATAAAAAGGCGCAGGCCAACCCGAGGAACAAGTACCTTTGCGGGTTGGGAGTCCGGAGGGGCATAATAGGCAGAACGGGGAGCTACTATACTCCCCCTTGGTCTATACTATACCCCAGATTGGTATAGGCCAGCATAGGAGAAATTCGATGGCTCTTCATGAGCGGGAACAAATGAAACTTCAGCAGCGCGTCCGCAAATTGCGCGGGCAACTCGACGCCGTTGAGCGTTCCTTGGCAACCAACGAGGACTGTGGCGGGCAATTGATGCAGCTCGCCGCAGTGCGCGGCGGGATCAACGGCCTGATGGGCGAGGTGCTTGAAACACATATCCGCTTTCACCTTGTGGACGGCGCCAAGGAGAAGATTGCACCGGAACTGGCTGAAGATCTGATCGACCTTGTGCATGCGTATCTGAAATGAGCCCATGGTTCGCGGAGCCGCCGCCGGCGTTTGCAACGCGACCCATCTT
Source organism: uncultured Acidobacteriaceae bacterium (assembly GCA_963789425.1). GTDB lineage: Bacteria > Acidobacteriota > Terriglobia > Terriglobales > Acidobacteriaceae > Telmatobacter. The sequence goes on from CAWBKM010000005.1 coordinate 626,519, forward strand.
CCGCCCGGCAGGATCGGATTTCCTCATCCTAGCTGGATCATTCGACCGCAATTGTGAATGCCCGTTGAATGACGGGCAATCAGTCTCTGGCTTCCAATTCGCGCGTCTTCTGCCACCTGCGTGAATCGGCACGGAGCCTGCGGCTGATAAAATGAAATCTGCCGCGTTGTGCGGCGTTTCAACGAATTCAAACTCCCCTCACCGTCCCGAGGGCCCGCGCGGCCGAATCCGAGAGAAGGAAAAACTGTACCTGTGAGCCAGACGATACGCAATATCGCCATCATCGCCCATGTGGACCATGGCAAGACGACCCTTGTGGACGGCATGTTGCGCCAGGCCGGAACTTTTCGCGCCAATGAGCAGGTCGCCGAGCGCGTGATGGATTCAAACGAGTTGGAGCGCGAACGCGGCATCACGATTCTCGCCAAGAACACAGCCATTAATTTCGGCCTCGGAAAAATCAACATCGTCGACACGCCGGGCCACGCCGATTTTGGCGGCGAAGTCGAGCGCGCGCTCAAAATGGTCGACGGCGTGATGCTGTTGGTCGACGCGGCTGAGGGGCCATTGCCGCAGACGCGCTATGTGCTGTCGAAAGCGCTCGAGGCCAAGCTGCCGCCCATCGTGGTCATTAACAAGATCGATCGCCCCGACGCGCGTCCTCAGGAAGTGCTGAACGAGATTTACGACTTGTTCATCGATCTTGACGCGGACGAATCGCAATTGGATTTTCCCGTCCTGTATGCCGTCGCCAAGGATGGCACCGCGACCACGGATCCAGCTAAACCGGGCGTAGATCTGCAGCCGCTGTTCCGGGCCATTGTCGATACGATCCCCGAAGCCACGGGCGATCCCGTTGGCGCACTTCAAATTCTGGTCGCGAATCTCGACTACTCTGATTACCTCGGCCGCATCGCCATCTGCCGCGTCTTTCAGGGCACGCTGCACGCCGGTGACGAAGTCAACATCTCCCGCCGCGACGGTTCGCTCTATAAGACCCGCATCACCAAGCTGTTCACGTTTTCCGGCCTCAAGCGTATTGAAACTCAGGAAACCGCGACGGGTGACATTGTGGCAGTGGCCGGCGTTGAAGGCATCACCATCGGCGAGACGATCACCAGCGTCGAGAATCCCGCGCCGTTGCCGCTCATCGTCATCGACGAACCGACGATTGCCATCCAATTCAGCGTCAACACTTCTCCGTTCGCCGGGCGCGAAGGGCAATACGTCACCAGCCGCAACCTGCGCGAGCGCCTGGAAAAAGAATTGCTCACCAACGTGTCGATTCGCGTGGAAGAAACCGGATCGCCCGACAGCTTCAAGGTGCTGGGCCGCGGCGAGCTGCAGCTTGCGATTTTGATTGAAATGATGCGGCGCGAAGGCTACGAGTTGATGGCCGGTCGCCCGGAAATCGTCACCAAGGTCGTCGACGGCGTGCGCATGGAGCCGGTCGAGCACCTCACCATCGACGTGCCCGAGCAATTCACTGGAACGGTGATCGAAAAGCTCGGCCCGCGCAAGGGCGAGATGACCAAGATGCACAACCACGGCTCGGGGCGCGTGCGCCTTGAGTTTCGCGTGCCTAGTCGCGGCCTTATCGGCCTGCGTTCGGAAATGCTCACAGAGACGCGCGGAACCATCGTAATGAACACGCTCTTCGACGGCTACATTCCTTACCAGGGCGAGATTCCGCAACGGCCCACGGGCGCGCTCATCGCCGACCGCTTAGGGCCCACCACGACCTATGCGCTCAACGGTCTTCAGGAACGCGGAATTCTCTTTGTCGGGGCGGGCGTGGAGGTCTACGAAGGTATGATCGTTGGCGAGCACTCGCGCGACAACGATCTCGACGTGAATGTTGTGCGCGAAAAGAAGATGACCAACATGCGCGCGTCGACCGCCGATGACGCCATCCGCCTTGTGCCCTATAAGACGCTCAACCTCGAACAGGCCATCGAGTTCATCGCTGACGACGAGTTCGTCGAGGTCACGCCCAAGTCGCTGCGCCTGCGCAAGAAAGTCCTGCAGCAGAACAAGCGCCCCAAGCGATGGGAAAAGGCCGAGCAGGCCGCGTCAGTCTAACTTGCGGTTGTCATCCTGAGCGCAGATCGCGAAGCGATCGGAGTCGAAGGACCTGCATTTGCCTTTTCCGCGCCAGGCTCAGCACGAAAGTGGGTGCCCCAGGTCTGGATTTTCAGACCTGGGACAGCACGTTGAAGGAAAGACGCGACAACACGCCCTGTGCGAGATTCCTTGCAGACCGACCGCCTCCTCCTTCGCCGCTGGCGCGACTCCGACCGCGGTCCGTTTCAAGGAATGAACGCCGATCCGCGCGTGATGGAATTCATGCCCTCGCTCCTCTCGCCCGAAGAATCCGATGCGCTCGTCGATCGCGCTCAGGCCCACTTCAAACGCCACGGCTATGGACCGTTCGCCGCCGGGCTGCTTGAGGATCGCTCCTTCATCGGCTTCATCGGGTTGTCCATCCCGAGTTTCGACGCGCCCTTCATGCCCGCGGTCGAAGTCGGCTGGAGGCTTGCGTTCGAGTACTGGGGTCAGGGTCTGGCGACCGAAGGTGCTCGCGCCGCCGTCCATTTCGCGTTCGGCGAACTCGGTCTCGAAAGTCTCGTTTCCTTCACCGTTCCTGGGAACCTGCGCTCTCGCCGCGTGATGGAAAAGCTCGGAATGACCCACGATCCGCGCGACGACTTCGATCATCCGCGCCTGCCGGAAGGCCATGCGCTCCGCCGCCACGTGCTCTACCGGCTCACACCCAGAGCGAAGCCGTCCTAAGCCACCTAAGCTTCATCATTTTTGCAATGTCATCCTGAACGAAGTTGGGAGCATTTGCTCCCAACGAAGTCGAAGGATCTGCGGTTGTCTTTAGCGAGCGTCCCGCTCAATTAAAGCCGCCGCTTCGCGTCCAGCACCCGCCCCAGCGCCTCTTCCGCCGTTGCACCTGTCGCCAATAAATGCCCCATCTTCCGGCCTGCGCGCGGCGTGTACTTCTCGTAAAGGTGCAATCGCACGCCTGGAATCGCCAGCGCCGCCGCAAAATTCGGTTCGCCCTTCAGCCACACGTCGCCCAGCAAATTCACAATCGCCGCGGGCGAAACAAGCGATGTGTCGCCCAGCGGCAAATTGCAAACCGCACGCACAAGCTGCTCGAACTGGCTGGTCACGCACCCGCGTTCACTCTGGTGATAACTGTTGTGCGGCCGCGGCGCGAGTTCGTTAATGAAGAGCTCGCCCTTGCGCGTGATGAAGATCTCCGCGCAAAGCAGCCCTTCGATCCCCAGTTTCTCCACGAGTTCAGCAGCCAGCTTCTCGGCGCGCGCTTCGAGTTCGGCCGGTACACCCGCGGGCAAAACGCTCCACGTCAGAATCTGATTCTCGTGATGATTGCGCGCCGCAGGATACACGCGAACCTCGCCTGAAGGGCTCCGCGCAGCCATCACACTGATTTCGCAATCAAGATCGAGCGCTTGTTCGGCCACCGCGGGTCGCTCGCCCAGCTCCCGCCACACATCTCCAAAACCAGAACCGCACGAAGTGCCTATGCGCGCCTGCCCGCGGCCGTCGTAACCCCCATAACCAATCTTCAGATACACGCTTCCGCCAAGCGCAGCGACTGCCTCTTGCAGCTCCGCTTCGCTGCGAACCACGCGGAACGGCCCCACGGGAAACCCGTGCTCCTCCAACCAGACTTTTTGCAGCGTCTTGTCCTGAATAATCCTGACCGGTTCCGCGCCGGGCCGCAACGGCGCAAGGGCCGCCACTTCGCGCAACGCGTCTACTCCGATCTGCTCGATCTCTAGTGTCACCACGTCCGCGCCGGTCGCCAGCCGCCGCGCCGCATCCACGTCGCTCCAGCGGCCAACAATCGTCTCGTCGGCAACGAAACTGGCCGGGCACTTTGCTTCGGGATCCATCACGCGTACGCGATAGCCCATGGTGCGCGCGGCCATCGCCGTCATGCGTCCCAATTGGCCGCCGCCGAGAATCGCAAGCAACCCTCCAGGCAGAATCTTCTGTGATTTTGGAGTGGCGGCGGAACTCACCCAGGCTGCTCCTCGCCTACCTTTTGGTCGAGCACTTCCTCGGTCCGCGCGGCGCGCCATGCGGCTAGCCGATCATAGAGAGCAGCATCGGTTCCTGCCAGAATCTCTGCGGCCAGTAATGCAGCGTTGGCCGCGCCGGCCTTACCAATGGCGAGAGTCCCCACCGGCACTCCCTTGGGCATCTGCACGATCGAGAGCAGTGAGTCCAGGCCGTTCAGTTGCGTCACGGGAACGGGAACTCCGAGCACCGGGACGAGCGTTTTGGCAGCCAACATTCCCGGCAGATGCGCCGCGCCGCCGGCGCCCGCAATAATCGCGCGCAAACCGCGCTCGCGCGCCGTCTCTGCGTATTTGAAAAGCCAGTCCGGCGTGCGATGCGCGCTCACAATGCGCGCTTCATGCGGAATCTTGAGCGCGCGCAGAATCTCCACGGCCGCTGAGAGCACTTCGTAGTCGCTCTTGCTGCCCATCACGACGCCCACCAGCGGTTGTTCGCTCATGATTCATTATATGAAGCGGCACCGGGTGGTGATCAAAACATTCAGGTTCGCCCACCGTTGATTGCCGCGCTCGACGTTGCGAATTGCGCCGAAGGCGCGGTCCGCCCACCGCGTAGGTGTTAGTGCCGGTGCCAGGCTTCAACGGCCACTTCAATCACGGCGAACACTACGCTCATCGCGGCAAGAAATCCCTTCGCGCGCTGCCAGTTCTGCTCGTGCCGATCCATGCGCCGCTCCAGTTCCGCGAGCCTGCCTCCGCCGCCATCGCCTAAAAGGCCGCCCATCTGCGATTTCAGCACGCTTAGATCGCTCAGTACCTGGGCCTCGAATTCATTCATCATGCGCATCTACCCGACTCCAAGTGGCCGATCATCGGTCGCTCCAACAGGACCGAACGACAAGCAATTCACAGCCGATCCTCGTTCGTTCTTTCTCTCTTTCACTTCTTCGCTTGTTCACTCTCTACTGCTCACTTTCCAACGGCAGATTGATAAACAATGCCGTTGAAAACTCCGAATAATTCGGCGGCGTCGATCCGTCGTACATCCGGATGTAGAACCGGTCGCTTGCTGAAACACGCGAGAACGTAAGATTCGGCTGCGAGCCGCGCAGGACCAAGGTTGGATCCTCACTGGGCATAAAGGCGAAATCCCGTCGCCGAATCTCGAATCCGCCGCCGCTCGGCGGAGCCACGCCGGTGTTCACCGTCACCGTGTTTCCGCTAAGTGTAGTCACAGTCAGCCATTCCAGATTCGCCAGTACTGTGGGAGCGATCGCCGCAGGTAACCAGGCATTTGCCGGAACTGTGGCGCTCGTCTGAATGGCCAGGTCATCGGCCCAGTCATTCGCAAATGCGATCTCGTATTCCACTAAGTCTGGGTAACTGGCGCTATAAGTCACTTTGACTGTCCGCACCACAACTTGCGCGTTCAGGTTGGTCGAGGGCGCATTGAGAAGCAGTGCATCGCCCGGCCAAACATCTGAGGCAAAGCTTGTCCGATTTCCCTTGTAGGTCCCGCTCCAAAGCGCGCTTACGCTGGCTGCCGCTTGCTCCATCACCTGGGCGGCGCTGCGGCAATCCGCGGAGCAGCGTGCTGGCGGACGCGTGACCGAGCCGATCCACGCAGCGACGGCCGGGGATCCTGCCTGTGCCAATGCCTGTTGGCTGGCGGAGTTGACCGCGCGCCCCACGGCCCGGCCGACCGTGCGGTAACTCACCGCAATCCGCTCGCCGGCCAACGGTACGCATCCGGTGTAGAACGTCAGCTTGCCGGAGCGGTCCAGGTAGCACTCTGCAGCTTCTGCCGTTGTCCCGACCCTTCGCGTATACGCGCCGCCGTTCGGCGGAGTACTCACCACCCAGCCTGACCCCAGATTTGTAAGATTCACTGCGCGCATGGTTCCGACTAGATTGATGCTGCTTACCGGTACCACAAAGCAGTTACCGGGCAAGTAGGTAACTCCGCCGTCATAAACCGTCACCGGAGTCGCGCCAACGCCGTCGACGAACTCCTGGATCTCCATCTGGATCTTGCCCGGAGCGATGGACCAAACGCCGCCTGCAGAGATAAGTCCCGAATCTCCATAGGAGTAATAGACAGCCCCCATGCGGTTGCACTCCGGGCAATGCACTCGAACGCGAAGGGTGTATTGGTTGGCCGCATTCAAGGTAAATGGCACTCCCGCGGGCGTGCCCTGCACAATGGGCTGCAGAGTCACCATTCCAGATCCTTGTTGCGACGTGGCCTGTAGACCTGCAATGCAATTCCCCGCGGTCAATAGACTGGAAAACAGTCCAGCCAGAATGCCGGTGCTGCCCGGAGCAAGCGTCACACCCACGGCTTCAAGCAACAGTGTCCCGCCCATCTCGATCGGATCGAGCCATTTCAGCAGCGTTTCACCTTCGATTCCATCGCCGCCGTTCATTGTCAGGCCGGCTGGGCCGATCGTTACGTAACCCGAACCACCCGCATCGCCCCATACGGTCTCGTTGATCTGCGGCTCATTGAACAGTTCGCTGATGATTGTGGATTGTGAAGCTGCGGGAAAGCACGGGTCGGCAGCCAGGGCGAATTCCGTCATCGCTCCGTCACCGAGAAAATACTCCGTGACAAAGGCCACCGGCTCATTCTCGCCGCACACGGTAACGTCGTTTGCCAGCGCACGTTTCACGCTTCCGGTGAAAGCCAGATTTCCCAGGTCCAGGCTGCCGTCGGTTTCGTTCAGGGGATGGACCGCGGATTGTATCGATGACACCGTGACCGCGCCATTCAGTGCTCGGTAACCCGCACGCGCCATGCTTGCCGCTTGTCCCGCGCTTTTACTCCAGCTCGCCCCAGGCTCTGGCGTAAAGGCGCCCACAATCCTGTTCAGTGAAGCCGTTTGCGCAGCAAGAGATGTAGATCCGGTATGAGCCACAAGGGAGGCGAGCAAAGTGCCTGCATTGTCTTCGGTGATCGGGGAGCTTCGTGGCATCAGCACCTGGTCAAGCAGAATCTCATCGCTTATAGCTTGGATAACAAGCCGGTAGCGCGGACCATTGATGCCCATCCCCGCGTACTCCGGGAGCGGGCTTACCGCAATGTAGCCCGTAAAGTATGTTGTCCCGTCATCGCCTGTTACTGCGAGAGATTGAAAGCGGATCGGCGCTGCCGGCCCTCCGCTCGAAGGTGAAGTTAGGCATAACTCGCAAACAGAGGGCTCATTCAGTTTGCGCTCGATGGTCAATGGGCGCGCGGCATCGAATGCGGCCGAGTAATCCTGCCCTTGGATTGTGATCTTCATCGTATCTCTCTGTCTCGCAACTTGATTTCTTCGTCGCTGGTTATATCAACGCGTTGGCAGCGGGCAGGAAGCTCCGGTAGCAAACCACCCGCTCTCCGTCCAACGGGTCCGTGACCGGCAATGCACGAAACTGCCCCTTGAGCAGAACGCGGGAATGTCCGCTCTGACTCTTTTGATTGAGCGGCAATATCGATTCCTCCGCTCCCGTCATCGTCTGCAATCTCGGATAATGGAAGAAGATTCTTTCGCCCTGGCTGCCTTCCATCACGAAGAACCCTGACCACTCCTGATAGAAGCTTCCGCCTTCCCGATCTACAAATCCGGTCACCGCCTGCGCCTTGGCGCCCGTCGCGGGCGCGCCGCCCGGCAATGGCTCCGCCAGAGTCAGTCCATTTGCAGTCACCTGCGACACCAGTCCGACGTTGAACGTTACACGCCGCACATAATCCACATCTGTGAGCGCCTGGCGCACGTACGCGCCCGCCACCGGCGATCCCACATAACCGGTCTGCCCCGTGTAATCCATGTCGACGGCAACGATCGCCCCAGGCGTGAAATTAGCCGTGTCTGCAAGCGCCAGCAGGATCGATGTGCTCGTCGAGCCGGTTTGCGGCGTAACGGCGGGAACGGCTTGTGCACCGTCCGCTGCGGAAGCGGCGCCAACCGCGGGCGTCAGAATGTTCATGTGTTGCGAACCTGTCGCCAGCGCCATCGTCAGCTTTGTCCAACTCAAAAACTGAAGACTTACCTCAGCCGCAAGGCTCTCGCGCACTTGTTCCAGTGGAGCTGCTGGAATTCCAGTCATCAGCGGCGTCGATTTACTCGCTGTTTTGCGCACAAAATTCTGCACCCATCCCAGGCTTAGCCACGGCGCTGGCGGAGCATCGAAACTGAACCGGCCCTGTTCCGATGGATCGAAAAGGACGGGCATCTGTGTTGCCCGGTTCACGGGCGCAAAGAAGGCTCGCACCCTTCGCGCCACAGGCGCCGGAGCGGAAAACCATGTCGCGGTCATTTACTCCCCCTGCTCCTGGTAGCTGTAAACCAAAACTGTCGCGCTGCGGGTCATCCGGTCGCGTTGGGTAACGGCCGGCGAGAACACCGGCTCGTCCCAGAAAACCTGCGTTAGCATTGCCGACGGCGGCGTGGTCGCGTAGTTCAGCTTCGGCGTGTAGAACGGCTGAATCATGGCCATCAACTCTTCGTCCATCGCGCTCAACGCACGGCCGCGATCCAATCCTCCGAAACTCTGCGTTCCGCAGGTCTGGTAGACGATTTCGCATGGTTCGCCTGCCATCGTCGATGCCATGTCCATGTCCACAGCCAGTCCCAGCCAGCGCAACACGAACACATCGTTGGGAAACTGGCTAAAGGGAGCTTCCGCTTCCTCTACCAGAATTCCCGGCCGTACCGTACCGCGCAGCAGGATCGTCCGTTCCGGATTGATCGCCGTCAGCCGCGTGCGCAGCGCCATATAAAACGAGTCTTTCGCATTCTGCATTGCTGTTCTCAGTTCTCAGTTCTTAGTTCGCAGTCTTAATCGCAGTGAGTCGCTCTTAGTTCGAGGTTGACGCTTCATACCGCGACATACTGCGAACTACGATCTGTGAACTGGCTCTTACACCGCTTGCTGATGCGCCTCGCGCAGAAGCAGCCGATAAAGATACACCTGGCCGAACGCCTCATTCGAAGCGATCGACTCAATCAAAAAGTCCTGGCCGGCCACTGTAACCGCCAACGTCATAGCAAAGAGGGACTGAGCCGACGGCAATTCGAGCGTGTTCACCTGCTGCTGCACGCTCGTTGCCGAAACCAGCAGCTCCCACTTTGACTCTCCGTTTTCTTGCCAACTCGGCCGCAGCTTGCGCATCAAAGCTGGGCTCACCGGCACATCTGCGAATGTGGTCGCCATCAGCCCCACCTCCGACATGCCCGTATCCGTGTTCGTGCCGGTGACGCGCAGAAGAGCCGTCGTACCTGCCGCACTTCGCAGCAGCGCGTCGGCCAGCATCTGCGGCGCTCCTCTCGGGTTGCGTGAGGCCGTATCGGTCATTTCTCACCTCGCATGGCTCACCCCAGCCTGTTCGCAACGTACGGATTCAGCCACGCCTGCACCGTCTCGTCAATCAGCGAACTTGAGAAGTACTTCATCTGCATGGTGTCGATCCTGCTCATGCTCGTGTTCAGCGAAGGTGTGGCCTGCGCGTTGCGCACAATCTGCGCGCACGCCGACTTCACGTCGTCGCCGATGATTGCCAGGCCCGCTGTGTAATTCGCCTGCACTTCATTGAACGGCAGACCCAGAACATTCCACGGCAGCGTCAACTCTCCGGTGCTCGAATCGAAGTCCACAAGCGTGGGGTCGATCGTCGTCCACTGACCAGGCAGCGCAAACGCCCACGCGATCTCGATAAGCGGCTCCTGCGGAATCTCCCCGCGCCTGGGCCTTGCGTACCTGCCTTCCAGGCTCACAATCGGCGTTGTCGCCGGCGCCAAGGGCGCCAGCGGCAGATAGCTCAGCCGCACAGTCTGCGCCCCTGCCGTAACGCGCAGGCGTTCCGTGTACTGAATCACATTCAGATCTGGCCGCCTGCAGTAGCTGTTGATCAGCGCCGTCGCAGCCGTGATCCAGTCCCCTGTGGTTCCAGCCGGCAATCCGTAATTCGGGTAATCCGCTGGCTCGAGATATGCCATCGCATGTCCTTCCGTTGGTGCTCTTTGTTCGCAGTTGTCAGTTGTCAATTGTTAGTTCTTCGTTCTCAGTTCTTAGCTCTCAGTCCCGAGTTCTTGGTTCGCAGTCCCCAGCCCCGCGCCCACGGCAGCCGACGGTTTTTCGGCGGCCCTGAACGACGAACTGTGAACTGCGAACTGTGAACTGTTTTCCTTACCGATCCACCAGCACCTGATAGTGCGCAAAGTTCGCGCCCTTTACGACCGGAGCGCCGAACTTGACCGCCACATACTGGTGCGTCAGCGAGCTCGGCAGCCCAAGCTGGAAGACCCGCGGCGTGGGATCGCCCAGCCAGTGATACTCAATCAGGTCCTCAGTCACGATGTAGGCCGGAAGCACGGCATTGCCCGTTCCCGGCGTGCCCGTGTACGGCAAACTCCAGTCGGGAATCAAGGGCAGGTCGCCGGCCTGCGTCGAAAGCATCTTCACGCGGAAACCGCCGGTGATCTGATCGGTGTTCAGAACCACGTTGTACTCCGACTTCATCTCCTGGTCGATCAGGTCCAGCAACACCGGGTTGGCGTAGATCGCGGTGGGCCGCACATGATAGCCGTTGTTGGCCACCATCTGCGCTACCGTGGTCTTCATGGTGTCCACGATCTTCATCGACGTGGTCACCGTCACCGAGTTCCCGCCCGCCGCAATCTGCACCGCGCATCCCATGTACTGCGTGGTCGTCGGCGCGCTCAGGCTCGTGTCGTTGCCATTCCACAGCGCCACGTCGTGCGCCACCATCACGCCGCTCACCGTATCCACAAGATCCTTGGCCTGCAGATAGGCGAACTGCTTCTGCTGGTCGCCCAGCTCGATGTCGAACAGGTTGTAATTGATCTGCGCAACGACCGCCTTCAGCGGCACGCTCAGCTCGATCCGAGTCGGGCTCACTACAGTTGGGTTGATGCTGCGCGGATTCACAAAGCCCGCCGTGCCCGGATTGGGTATTGCCGTCTCCTCAAAGAAGCGCGACGGGTGCCCGGTTGCCGGAACCTGCTTGATGCGCTGCCCGAAGGCGCTCGACCGGCGGCAAATGTCGAAGATCTCCGTCTGGTACAGCGGAACTTCGATTGCGCCGGGCCCGATGTAGTCTGCTGCCGCGTGAATATCTGCAAAGGTTGCGTTCATAAGTTCTCTCCACCCCTCCACGGGGCCTTGTTCAGCTGCCAGCCGCTAGCTTCTAGCTCCTAGCTTGTCTCCGCCGGAATCCGGCTTGGTTAAATGCTTCGGCAGGTAAGTTCCGATAACTTCTCATCGGAGCCGCTTTCCGGCCGCAATGGTTCCTCATCGTCGATGGGCCTTTAGCTAGAAGCTAGGAGCTAATAGCTAGAAGCTGCATTTACGCGATCGCCCCTGCACGCAGCAGTTGCGTCTTCACCGCGATGCGCTGCTCCAGGCTCAGGCCGGATAGCGCCGCATCCAGTGCGTGCACGTCCACCGGGCCTTCGCCAATGCCGTGCTTGGCCAGCATCTCGGCGGTAGCCGCGGGCATGGTGCGGCGTAGTGGGTTCAGCACGTTCTGTGCTGAAGCTGCCTTCACTTCGGCCAGCTCCCGTTCCACAGCTGCCAGCTTCTCCGCCAGCTCGGTTTCGCGCCGGCTCTGTTCCACGGTCGCCGTGATCCTCTCCACCTCGCCGGAGAGCGCGGTCGCCGCGGCGACCCGTTCTTCCAGCAAAGTGAGCGTCTTTTCGAGCGCTGTGGTTGCGGCCTCCAGCCGCTCAACGATTTTTGTCTCTCCTTGTTCCATATCCTTCCTTTCCTGTTTCTGCCGTTTACGCTCCCACATCCGTTTCCAGATCCAATAGAAAAGGCCCCGTTTCCGGAGCCTCTTCACTTATTCACTTCTTCACTCCTTCACTCGTCTGCTTCCCCGCTCACCTACTGACTTGCTGACTCGCTCCCTCACTAACTCCGCCAACTCCGCTATCCCCGCTAACTCCGCTGCCTTTTACTAACTCGCCATCCGGAAGCTCGTCGCCCGGTAAGCCGCCTTGTCCCGCAGCAGAATGGCCGCTCCGGTAAAGGTCACCCGGGTCAGCTTCCATATCTCGGCCCGCATATCCTCGACGCGCGCATCAGCCAGCTCGTAGCTCATGCCCAGCTTCTCCGGAGCGTGCGCCTCGATGGCCCGCGTTATCTCGGGAAAATCGCGCGCGTAGAGGTACCCTCGCACCACCAGCCGCGATCCGTTCACATCGGCCTCGGTCAGCAACCCGATCTTGCGCCGCGCATCGTGACCGTCCCACCCCGGTCTGTAATCCACCGCCATTCCGAGCAACGACGGCAGTGCCTTCTCCGCCGCCTCGCGGGTCAGCATCACGCGGTGTCCGCGCGCCCCGGCCGGCGCCTTGTCGCTGGCTGCGTTCACCACCGTCAACACGCCTTCAAACGGCACCCGGTTGGGATGTTTCTCCACATAAGGAATCTCCACCGCCATCGCTTCCATTCGCATCGTCTCTCTCCGCAAAATCCTCGGTCTTTAGGCCGCCGTCCCTGTTCCCTGTTCCCTATTCCCTGTTCCCTGCTTCTCAGCCAGCGGCGCCAGCCCCCGCATCGCCCGCACTTCGTCAATCGTGAGCACGCCGGCCTGCAGCAGTTGCACCTGCACCTGCAATTCGGTCTGCTCGTCCCGTGCGCTCAGTTCGTTAAACGCAAACTCAAACTCCCTCCAGCCAATACACTTCGCGAAGAGGTCGCGCGTAATGTGCCCGGCCAGCAGCATGGCCAGCGGCGAGATCGCTCCGCGGAACGCTTCGTCGGCCATCTCCGAGGCCGTCGACTGGTTGACGTCCGCCTCCAGGCCCAGCATCAGCGGCGGCAATCCGAATGCATTCGCCACCATCCGGATCAGGAACTCCTGCCATTGCAGGCGCAGATCCGCGTCCGTGCCCTGCGCAAACCGCAGTACTTCCGGCTTCTGCTCGGTCGAAATCAGCGGCACGCGCCCCGTGCCTTCGATCTCGTCCTGCCACCAGCGAATCAGCCTGTCGTGCTGCGCGGGCGTCGCTTCGTTCAGCCACAGCGCGTACTGGGCCACGGAGTTCGCCGCCAGCTTTCCCGCAAAGCGGTGCGCGCTCAGGAACTGGTTGACAGTCTCGAACGCCACCTCCAGCGGCCCCAGCCCGAAGGGCGTAAAGCTGCGCGGATTCGTCCGGATGTACATCAGTTGCCGGTCAAGCAGTTCCACCGCGCTCGATTCCAGTTGTCCCGGCACCGCTTGCGCGTAGCGCGGCGTGTCCTCGCCCCCGTCCCACCTGGCGTTGATGCGAATCGACGCTCCATCCACCGGCCACAGCATCGCCGGCCGTTCCGCATCTCCGGTCGGCTCCATCTCGATGGCCCCGAAGCCGCCGGTCAGCGCATCTTCGATCGCCTGCTCCATGAGGGTGCGAAAGCTGTCCGCCGGATTCGGCTCCTCCAGCATGCGCCGCAGCGCGCGCAATTTGCGTCCCGCGAAGGCCACTTCCTCGAGCATGACGCCGCGCCGCACCCGCACCTGCCAGTCCATCGCTGCAATCCGATCTTTGATCACGTTGATCGCCCGCCGCACCACCGGCGTCTCCGCGAATCGGCGCAGATTCATGGGCGTGGGCTTGGGCAGGTGCTTGCCCGGAAACTGCACCGGACTCAAAATCGCCGGCAGGGCCAGCGTCTTTCGCTCTGCCTCGGCTTCCAGTTCCACCGTCCGCGCCTGCCCTTCATTTCCGGCCCGCCTGCCAGGACGCGCCTGCCCGCCGTGGCGCGCTTGCCGCCACATCTCCCGTAATTGCTCGCCTACCTTCACGCGCACCTTCCTTTTTGAGCGGTTCAACAATCGCTCCATCCAAAGCCGCAATCGCCAAGCGGCTTTTTCATCAAGAAAAAGCCGCCTTCGACGGCGCCGGATTAGGCACATACTTTGTGGAATCGCTCGAAAAACAAAAGGCATGGCCATGGGCCATGCCTTCATTCCCTAGTCAATATCTCTGTTCTTAGCCTTCAGCCTTCAGCCTTCAGCCTTCAGCCTTCAGCCTTCAGCCTTCAGCCTTGAGCCGGCCCCGCTTCAATCACTCCCGGTCGCGTCTCAGGAAATCCCTGAATTGCATCAACACGTTTCATCGTACCGCGAAGGCCAATAATGATCGGCAAACTTCAAAAAAATATTTTCAGCGCCTGCGGGCGTGCCCTTACTCGTTCTTGGGAATAGGCTTAGACCAAGATCGTAGCTGGTTTTTCGGCGCCCAAATTCTCGCGCACCTCTTTACAAGTTCAACTCGCGCCGCGCCGTCTCCGCTACGCGGCCCATATCCGAGGTGGTCAGCACACGGATCCGCTGCTCCTCCATCGTCTCCACTCCAAACCGGTAAAGCGCCAGCCTCTCCGGCTCTTCGTCGGTCGCACCCACCTGCGCCGCCGGCTCAATCACCGCTGTCAGCTCCAGCTCGGCCTTCTCCACCCGCTCCACGCCGGCCCGCAAGGCTCCCGCGGAAAACGCCAGCACCTTGGCCATCTCCATGCCCGGATCGAAGCTCACCGCGTGAAACATGCGCACAACTCCGTTGGGCCGGTACCCCATGTCGATGCGCAGCGGATCGCCCGGCCTCGTGTACTCCGACGCGGCGATTCTCTTGCGCAACAAATCCCACACCCCGGCATGCTCGAACTCCGCCCGCATGCGCGACTGGATCGCGGCGCGGCCGCTCAACCTCGGCATCCGCTCGCGCGCCGGAGCCTCCACGTAGAGCCGCATCAATTCTTCCATGCCCGCCGGCAGGCTTTCGGCCAGGTACGCCTTGGGCTCGGTCATCTGCACGTTCAGCGAGAGCGACTCCTCGAGAAGCCGCATCAGCCGTCCCCCCGGCTCCGCCTCCAGCCGCCTCCGCAACTCGCCCTCCATGCCCTCCAGCAACGCAGTGTCGGCATCCGGATCGAGGCAGCGCACACGGCGCCAGTCGCGCGTGAAGCGCACCTCAACCTTTCCAGGCTGAGCCTTCCCCGTCCCGGCCTTTCCTGACTCGTCCGCCGCTGCAGCCTCGCGCAGGATCACCCCGATGTGCACGCACTCGTTCCGCACCGCATCCGGCACATACCGGAGCAGCCGAAATTCGCACGCACGCCGCTGGTTCACCATCGCCATAGTTTTCAGTCTTTAGTTCCCAGTTCCCAACTCGTAGTTCTCGGTTCGTAGTTCGTGGCGCGTGAACCGTGCACCGTGGTCGGTGATCGGTGACCCGCGGTGAGAGTCCGATGCCGATCCCCAACGATCTCTGCTTCCTATTCCCTATTCCCTATTCCCTATTCCCTGTTCCCTGTTCCCTGTTCCCTATTCCCTGTTCCCTATTCCCTATTCCCTATTCCCTGCCTTGCCTCAATTCACCCTCATCGTATCCCCCCATCTACCCCCTTTCCAAGCACGATCCCCCCTCTCCCCATCCCCCGCACCCCATTTCGGAAACGGCTTCCGATCCGAGTTCCCAAACGCCTCCACCAGTTCCCGGATCCGGCCCTGCCGCTTGAGCAGCTTCTCCACCAGCATCTCCATCTCCGCCGGGTCTCCGCCGTACCATTCGGGCGGCACCGAATTCGCCACCTCCCAGATCGTCTCTGCCGGCATCGTCTCCAGCCGTGTCAGCCACGGCTCGAAGGATTCCCATCCTCTCACCTCTTGGTAGACATCATTCCGATAGTAGACACCCCGCAGCGGAGCATCTTCAAAACGCCACTCTCCGGCGTGAAAGCAGTACCCGAAGTCGATGAAGACCGCCTTGTAACGCCGCTCTCTTTGCTTCCGCACAAAGACCGCCTGCCGCCCATTGGCATTTCCCGTCCATTTATCCAGCGCCAGGATCCCCGCAAATTCGCCCGGGTTCTTGAGCTCCACCATCTGCTCTTCTGGCAAGAAATCCATCACCTGTCCCGGCATCGTGCCTCCGGCAAAGCGCGACCCGAATTGAAGCCCCGCCTGGCAGCGCACGCGCATCGACCCCAGGTCGATCTCCAGCTCCGGCGTGTTCTCGATCAGCCAGTTCGAAACCTCCACCAGCTCGGTCTCGGGCACCGTCAGTCCCGCCGCCGCCGCCAGACGCGAGGCCATCAGCTCGTTGGCCAGCACACGCGTATGCTGCGGGTTGTTCTGGAACTTGACCACGTACACATGACCGTCCGCGCCCAGCATCAACTGGCCCTGTGCGCCACCCCGCATGCGCCGGATCTGCTGCACCGCCAGAACCGCCAAACTCTGCCCCCGTTTTCCCGGATTCTCTCTCGAATTCTAATGCCGTCTTCGGTCGCCAGGTGTCAGCTCTTCGTTTTTCGCCCTGGATTCCAGCTCCTAACCGCTGGCCGCTCTCTTCTTCACTCGTTCACTTCTTCACTTTTTCACGGCCCGCTCTTCACCATTCACTGTCCACTGTTCCCTGTCTTCGCCATCCGCTTCGCTTCTTCCTCGCCGTCCAGCAACGCGAAAAACGCCCTCGGCCAGCGCCCGCAGCTCGTCTTCGCCGGGATATACGTCGACCGGCGCGATCCATTCCACGTAGCCGCGCAGTTTCCCAACCATCCGCTCCGAGTGCGCCATGCCGCCCGTCACCAGCACCGCGTCCACTTTGCCTTCGAGCACCACCGCCATCGCGCCCGTTTCCTTTCCAATTTGGTAGATCATGGCTTCAACCACCGCCGCGGCCTCGGCGTCGCCTGCGTCGATTCTCCGCTCCACTTCCCTCAGGTCGCGCGTGCCCAGGTAGGCGAACAGACCTCCGTCGCCGAAGACGTGCCGGTCGAGCTCGCTCTCCGTCATCTTCCCGCTCAAAGCACAGCCGGATCAGTTCCCGCACCGGCAGCGACCCCGTGCGATCCGGGCCGAACGGCCCTTCTTCAATCGAATTGCTGTCGATCATTCGCCCGCCGCGATGCGCCGACACCGTAATCCCGCTGCCCATGTGCACCACGATCAGCCGCATCTCCTCGTAGCGCCGCCCCAACCCGCGCGCATACCGCCGCGCCACCGCCTTCGTATTCAGCGCATGGCCGATAAACGATCGCTTCACCAGCGGCGTGCCCGAGAGCCGCGCGCAATCCTGCCACTCATCCACCGTCACCGGATCCACAATGTACGCATTTACTCCCGCCGCCCGCGCAAAACGCAGCGCCAGCACCGCACCCAGGTTCGATGCATGCTCGCCTCGCCGCGCCCGCCTGAGCTCCTCCACCATCGCGTCGTCCACCAAATACGTCCCGCATTCCATCGGGGGCAAAAGGCCTCCGCGTCCGGCCACCGCCGCCCAGCGTGGGTGCCCCATCCTAAACGCGTCCTTTGCGTTGAGGGTGGGTGCGGAGTCATTCATCCCCGTCGCCTCGCCACTTGGACCAAATCCTGCCTCGGAAAGCGCCGCCTCGATCTTTGCTGCGCGATACTCCAGCCGGTCCAGCATTGGCCTCCCGCGGAACCGCTCAATCTCGTCGTCGCCGTGGTGAATGGTCCGCGACATCTCCTCGCCCGCGCGCGTAAAGATGCCGAACTTGGTCGACGTCGTTCCCGGGTTCAGGACCAGCACCCTTTCGTCTTCGCCGCTCAATCTCCACCCCGCAGTCCGCCCCAATTCGACATGGAGTGTACCTTGCCCCGCGGTCCGCGCGCTGTGTCCAACGCACGTCCCCTTAAATCCTTCAATCCAATTGCCTTCCCCGTTGAATCCAAATGATTTTCCCGCCTCCGGACCCATTCCGTGCTACAATCTGTGTAATCGTAGAATTCGATTTGAAGTTCTTGCCTGTTCCGGTTACCGCCTGCACGCAACACTCCACATTGTATTCAGCGGTAATTCAGGTTTTTGAGGAGCAACACAATGGAGCAAGGCACAGTCAAGTGGTTCAATGACGCAAAAGGTTTTGGGTTTTTGAGCCGTGAAAACGGCGAGGACGTCTTCGTCCATCACACCGCCATCAAGTCCACCGGTTTCCGGTCCCTCCAGGAGGGCCAGCGCGTCCAGTTCGATGTGACCAAGGGCCCCAAGGGATGGCAGGCCGAAAACGTTCAGGTCATCTAAGACAGGCGCCTGAAACGGTCCGGAATTGAAGGCAGATCCGGAACCAGAAAAAGTTAGGAACCAGGAACAAGTTCAGAACCAGAAAGACCAAGAGGGACGGCGAAACTGCCGTCCCTCTTTTGCATTTCTATTCCCTGGCCTCGAGTCCCTAATCCCGAGTCCCTTAGTCCTGTCTTTATTACGCCGCCGGCGCCAGTTTCTCTGCTTCTTTGGCCGGATGCAGCCCTCCCTTGGGCAATTCATGATCCCCAAGGTAGAGCAGGACGCTATTGATGGAATCCTCGAAGCGTGAGCCGGATTTGTGCGTGACTCTTACGCCCTTCGAGACCAGTCGGCAGACTTCAAAGCGGTTCATTCCTCGCGCCAGCGCGCGATGTACCTGATCGGAACGCATAATGAACTCCTGCGAACAACGTGCAAACCCCGTGATTGTTGCGTGGAGATGCGAAGCTCGTCAGAAGCGTTTAGTCAGCCGGAGCCGAGCAGGCCAGGCACTGTGTCGGTCTGTCTTCATTGTACGCTGCAATCGCTGCTCCAGCGTATCCGCCTCGCATTGCAGCGCAATGCGCGCATCATGCTTTCGTTCGCCCCGACCTGCCTGTTAACATTGATCTCTTGAATGCCCGCGCTGCGGGATTCCAGAACACATTCGATGGAAAGAGGTTAACGTGGCCGACACCACAAAGATCAAAGACAAGGCGGAACGCAAGAAGCTCAAGCGCACGGCGCGCAAGAAGGCTGCCCCCAAGGCCAAGCGCACCACCCCCCGCGGTTCGCTCAAGAAAAAGGTCAAGAAGATGGTCCGAGGCCAGTCGAAGCGATAACAAAATCAGCCGCCAGCCTCCAGCTGCTAGCTTCTAGCCTCAGCGCGCCGGAACCGAGGTTCGCGTTTCAGCACGAATAGCTAGCAGCTGGAAGCTAGAGGCTAGAAGCTGCATTGAGGAGTCCTGCACTGCCCAGTCAGTTCTTCGCCCGCAAGTCGATTGACAAGCTCATCAGCGACTCCGAGGAGCCCGAGCATGCGCTGAAGAAGAGCCTTGGTCCGTGGTCGCTCACCGCGCTCGGCATCGGCGCGGTCATCGGCTCCGGCATCTTCACCGTCATCGGCACCGCCATCTCCGGCGAGCAGCTTCCCAACGCCACCATCACCGACACGCCGCTCATCCACTACGTCATCACCCACACCGCGCTCGCTGGCCGTCCGGGCGCCGGTCCCGCCATCGCGCTCTCCATGGTGCTCGTGGCCTTCGTCTGCGCGCTCACCGGCCTCTGCTACGCCGAACTGGCCTCCATGATTCCTATCGCCGGCTCTGCTTACACCTACACCTACGCCACGCTCGGCGAGCTCATCGCATGGATCATCGGCTGGGATCTGATCCTTGAATACGCCGGCTCCAACATGAGCGTCAGCGTTGGCTTCGCCGCCCACGTCGTCGACCTGCTTGACTGGTTTGGCCTCCATCCCAGCGCGCGCTGGATTTCGCCCGCCTATCTCCCCGACGGCCTTCAGGATCTTGCCGGCAACAATATCTACAACCCCGGCTGGCACTTCGGCTTCAACATTCCCGCCTTCCTCATCGTCATGTTCCTCACCGTCATTCTGGTGCGCGGCATCCGCGAGTCCGCCTCCACCAACAACATGATGGTTGGCTTCAAACTCGTTGCCATCCTGATCTTTGTCTTCGCCGTCATCAGCTTCATCCATCCATCGAACTGGCATCCCTTCATGCCCAACGGCTGGTCGGGAGTGCTCACCGGCGGCTCCATCATCTTCTTCACCTACATCGGTTTCGATTCGGTCTCCACCGCCGCCGAGGAGTGCCGCAATCCCCAACGCGATCTTCCCATCGGCATCATCGCCACGCTCGTCGTCTGCACCGTGCTCTACGTCGCCGTCGCCGTCTGTTTAACGGGACTGGTCCCCTGGCAGTCCATGGTCGGAGACGCAGCGCCTGTCGTCAACGCGCTCAAAAAACTCTCGATCCTGCCCGGCGGCCACCCGCTCCACTGGATCCGACTCATTGTCCTGCTCGGCGCGCTCATGGGCATGATCTCTTCCATCCTCGTCTACCAGATCGGCCAGTCGCGTGTCTGGTTTTCCATGTCCCGCGACGGCCTTTTGCCCAAAGTCTTCTCCAACGTTCATCCCCTCTTCCGCACGCCCGCCTTCTCCACGTGGGTTGCCGGCATCGTCGTCGCCATTCCTTCCGGCCTCTTCGACATCGGAACTCTCGCCGACCTATCCAACATCGGCACTCTCTTCGCCTTTGTCCTCGTGTCCATCGGCGTCATCGTCCTCCGTTATCGCGATCCTGGCCGCCGCCGCGGTTTCGTTGTTCCCTTCGGACCTGTCATCCCCGCGCTTAGCGTCATCTTCTGTTTCCTGCTCATGGCCGGACTGCCCATCATCACCTGGTACCGCTTTCTCATCTGGCTCGTCATCGGCCTGTTCATCTATTTCTTCTACAGCCGCCACCGCTCCGAGTTCGCACCAAAGAGTCACAACCAATCTTTGTCATCCTGAGCGACCGGAGCGCAGCGCAGGGAGTCGAAGGATCTGCATTTGCTTTTGATAACCCGTTCCGGCAAGAATGCAAATGTCCCAAATTCCGAACGCGTCGGGCCCCGACTCAGCCCGCTTGAGCGGGCAAAAGAGGATAGCCCCAGGCGTGAGCCTGGGGACAAAGTCCACACAAGAAATCCAGCCCGCTTGAGCGGGCGGAAGAACAACAACTGGACGTTTGCATTTCGGCGCAGCCGCCGGTTCATCCGAGCCGGCGCCAAGCGCATCGAAGAACCTAGACCGAGATGAAGACCTGGCAAAAAGCCGGACTCATGACGCTCGTCACCGTCGCCATTGGCGGCATCTATCTCCTTTCTGTCTTCGAGCACCGCCGCAATCCCGGCGTCCTTCCCGAAACCGCACCCGACCAGAACCTCACACCCGACGATGTCGCCATCGTGCGCATGAAGTTCCCCACTTCGTTCGACGACGTCCTTAAGCTCCAAAACACCAGCGTCTGGATGAAGAACGGCTACACCATGCCCTATTTCCCTTACAAATCCGGTCATATCGAATTCACCAAAAAACAGGGAAAAATTCCATCGGCCCAGCGGCTCGACATCAAGAAGGCCATCAAGGCCGTGCCGCCCGATAAGATTGACGACGGAATCTCCCATGGCACCCGGCAAGCCTTTGCCGTCTTCGCGCTTCCGCAAAGCCCTGACCTTTACGCCATTGTCATCGGCGCAATGGACGGCGGTCAGGAAGAGTATTTCTGCGATGTGCTCTTCTATTACGACGATCCGCATTCCATCTACGACAACTGGCCCAAGAACATCTGGGCAGCCGTCGACGCCCATCAGGTCATTCCGGGAATGAATGAACTGCAAACCCGTATGTCGATCGGTCAGGATCAGCATGTCGACAGCGCCGACCCGGGCACCCGCACCATCACCTACAATCAAGCCGGCAAAAAGTGGACCATCACCTTCGTCGACAACAAGGCCACTAAAATCCAAACCCAATAGGGAATTGTCATCCTGAGCGAGGTCGCCGTGGCGACCGAGTCGAAGGACCTGCATTTGCTCTTCGTCACACCCACCACAAACAGGGGTGCCCCAGGTCTCGCTTTTGAGACCTGGGTTTCCTCAAGCCTCATCCCGCCATTTTCCACCCACCACAAACAGCGGGTGCCCCACCCTCGCGACGCTTTTGTCTTTGTCGCTAGGGTGGGATCGCACGAATCCAACTCCACCACCAACTGTCATCCTGAGCGAGGTCGCCGCGGCGACCGAGTCGAAGGATTTGCGGTTGCTTTTTGATCCCCCCGTCCGTCACACTAAACTGAAATTGTGACCGCGATCCAGTCCTTCATCCGCCGCCTGCCCAAGGCCGAGCTGCATCTGCATCTCGAAGGCACCATCTCGCCCGCCACACTGGTCGAGCTCAGCGCCCGTCACGACGCCGTTCCACTCACGCAACACGACGCCGAGGCGCTCTATCGTTTCTCCGATTTCACTGAATTCATTGAGTCCTTCAAGGCCGTCACCCGCCGCCTCCGCGACCCGGAAGACTATGAGATCGTCGCCTGGCACATGATGGAGCAACTCGCCGCGCAGGGCATCGTCCATGCTGAGGTCTTCATCTCCGTCGGCGTCATCTATATGTGGCGTAACTTCGATCCGCGTTGCTTCGAGCCCATTTTTGAGGGTCTGGAACGCGCCCGCGAACGCGCCGCACGCGAGCTTGGCCTCTCCCTCTACTGGATCTTCGACGCCGTCCGCCACTTCACCGTTGAGGAAGCGGATCGCGTCTTCCGCAAAGCCGCCGAGTTGCGCGAATATTACCCCTCCATCGTCGCCATCGGTCTCGGCGGGGACGAGCGGAGAACGGGTTCGGCCCCTTTCCGCCATCTCTACGCCGCCGCCCAATCCGCCGGCCTGCGCCTCACCAACCACGCCGGCGAAACCACCGGTCCCGAGGCCATTTGGGAGGCGCTTTCTATCGGCTCCGAGCGCATCGGCCACGCCCTGTCTGCCGATCTTGACAAGAATCTCGTCCAAAACCTGAGGGCACGGGGAGTGCCCCTCGAGCTCAATCCCACCTCCAACGTCCGCACCGGCGTCTGTCCTTCCTTCGCTGCCCATCCCCTCCGCAGCTACTTCGATCGCGGCCTCCTGGTCACGCTCAACTCCGACGATCCCGCCTTCTTTGCCTCCGACCTCGCCAACGAGTTCCTCCTCGCCCATACCCAGCAGGGATTTACGCGCAACGAGCTCCGTCAGTTGGCCGCCAACTCCTTTTGCGCCAGCTTCCTTCCCGAATCGGAAAAAGCCGCATGGTTGGCCCAAATTAACACTTTCGCGTAAGGTACTTCCGTGTTTTCCGCGCCGCTCCCCGCCCGGTAGTGGGCTACTTTGAGTTTGAATGATTGGCGGGTTAATGGCATACTTGGGCTATGCCAAAGCGTATTAGCAGGGCTAAACACCCAAAGGATGTTAATCAAAGTGCTCATCGGCTTGTAGAACTTTCAACATCCGAACAAGCCGCTTTGCCTGAATCAGTACCGTCCCCCTCCGTACTTGCTTCTCTGGTGATGGCCGAGATGGGACGCAAGGGAGGTCTGATCGGGGGCAAACGCCGTCTCGAAACGATGACTCCCACACAGCGGAAGAGAATCGCTAAAAAGGCCGCCGCCGCACGATGGAAAAAGTCCGAAAAGAAATAAAGCTAGACCGCTTTAGTTTCGTGGTTTATCCTTTCATTTTCATGGTGAAAGGAGTATTCGATCCATGTCAACCCCGCCGCCTACTACCCCTGCTCCTCCGCAGAAACCAAGCCCCGAACAAAAGTTAAAGCAGTCGCCGGTCTTTGTCAGCATCATCAACGAATTGAATCTGAATGTAGATCAACTCTTAAAGCGCCAAAAGCTGATTTCTGAGATTGAGACGATTTTATCGAACCGTTACGGCGCGCAAAACAAGCTCATTAGCTATATCGTCCAGTTCAATTCTCCAAAATCCGGGATGAATGTGGGCGATCTTCCCTCCTGGGAAGCTGTTCTTGCTTCCGTATCGGGGGCAGAACAAATTAACGTAGTTCTCCATAGCCCTGGCGGAGACGGTTCAATTGTCGAGAAGATAGTGGACATGTGTCGCTCCCACTTGAGTGGAACTAACCGCAAACTGCGAATGATCGTCCCAAATATCGCCAAGAGCGCAGCTAGTGTCATGTCGCTTGGGGCGGACAAAATTCTTATGGGATATTCTTCGGAGCTTGGTCCAATTGATCCACAGATCGTGATCGTCGTCTCGGGCGTTACGCAGCAAGTTTCAGCATTATCTTTCGTTGAGGCCCGTGATGTACTGATGGATCAGATCACAAAGGCAATTAAAGCCAAGCAGCCCACTGTAGGACTTTTGACCCAGCTAGCGAGCCTAAACATACCTTTTATTCAGGAGATGGTTCACCAACTTGATTTTGCCAAGAAAACCGCAGCGCGGTTGTTAGAAAAGTACATGCTGCAGCCGGTCTATCCGAAAAAACCTATCCGGGTAAAGAAGGCAAATGACATTGCCGAAAAGCTCTTGTCAAAAGAGCTTTTCCCCATTCATGGCCAATTCATTGACGCGAACACGGCGAAGAGCGAACTCGGCCTTGAGGTCGAGATTCTTGGAATGCAGGACCAACTTTGGCTGGACATTTGGGAATACTACGTCCGGTGCGAGGTACAGTGGAGTATCCCCCTGTACCCGAACGCGCCTCCCAAGATTAAGCTGTTTGAGAGCAGCCAAGCGTCCCTAATAACGCCGGGATAGGCATAATCACTACAGTTTCCGTAGGTACAAAGATGTCTAGCGGCTGCTCCCGAGACTCCATTTCATGGGCACGGGCAGCGACTTCAAGAACAAGACGAACTTCGTCGTTATTCTCGATAGCACGTTCGATCATCCGATTGGCTTCCATCGCTAGCAGCTCCTTCCTCAGTGATTTTGATGCTCGTTTTTCCCTTGAAGATTCTTTATACATCATTTTTCCTCCCATGTTGGCAATTTTTCCTTGACAATGCTAATGCGCTTTAGCATAATAGACATTATGAACCTCCTGCCTAGAGAAACACGCGCCCAAGTGATCAGTTGCTTGATCGAAGGCTGTTCGATCCGAGCGACCGTCCGAATGACCGGTGTAGCCAAGAAAACTGTCATGCGTATTCTGGTTGAGATCGGGGATGTCTGCTCCGAATATCAGGACGAGGTGTTTCGCAATCTCCGCTGCAAGCGTCTGCAGCTTGATGAGATTTGGACGTGGATTTATTGCAAACAGAAGAACCGCACTGAGGAAATTGCTCGCCTTCATCCTGATGCCGGAGACATGTGGCTTTGGGTTTGCATTGACGCTGACACAAAACTGGTGCCGACATGGATGCTTGGGCGGCGCGACACTCTCACAGCGGTCGCGTTCGTTGAAGATATTGCCGCTCGCGTGCGAGGCCGCATCCAGATCACGACTGATGCGTTCAAGGTTTATTTGAACGTGATCGAAGACGTGTTTGGAAACTCTATTGATTACGCAACTCTCCAAAAGGTATTTGGCGCGCCGGAAGAGTCCGAGAAGCGATACAGCCCTGCTGTATGTATCGGCTGTGACATGAAAACCGTGATTGGGAACCCTGATCCAGCACATGTAAGCACATCTTTCGTGGAGAGACAAAATTGGACTATTAGAACCAACATGCGCCGTTACACCCGTCTCTCGAATGGGTTCAGTCGCAAGGCTCGCAACCATGAGGCCGCAGTCGCATTGAATTACTTCGCATACAATTTCATCAAAATTCATCGCACTTTGCGTATGACCCCCGCGATGGCCGCAGGTGTCACGGGTCGGCTTTGGGAAGTTTCTGACATCGTGTCACTCTGGGAAAGCCGCCAAAAGCGAGCAGCATAGTCAAAGTAGCCCACTACCCCCCGCCCAAGCCCCACCCAACCTGCGCTATCATGTGAGCGTGGGAGGCTAAGTTCGATGTCCGCCGTTTCCGAATCTGAATTACTTGTTCCAGACTCCTCCGAACCGGAAAAATCCGGGTCGACTGCCTTGCGTGTCATTACCTGGTTCTCTGTCGGTATCGCCGTTGCTGCCGTGGGCATCTACGTCGGCGCAGAGTTGCGCAACCGCTACAGGTTCAAGAAACGCACTCCCTATGACTTCTATTCCAACGCCGGCTCGCAACAGGCCAGCGAATTTGGCGTCGGCATCTAGCGTCAGCATCTAACGTTTGGTCTAAGCATCGAACGGCCACTGCGTTCGCCCTTGCTCAACATGCCGCCCTCGGGCGGCATGTTTGCGTTTGCCCCTAAATCGCACCTTAGCTTCTGTCTCCGACATCCGCATCAAAAAATTTGGCAGTCATCCTGAGCGGAGTCCGCCACAGCGGACGGAGTCGAAGGACCTGCATCTGCGATGTTCGAGATAGCTAACCCACTTTAGAGACGCCACTCTACCGCCGAAACCGCGACAGCAAATACAACGCCGCCGACAGCACAACACTGATCAAAATCGACGTCCCCAGCGGGAAGTAAAAGTTAACGTTCTTTCCCTTGTAAGAAATATCACCCGGCAGTCTTCCCAACGACAGCCCTACGCGCCCCGCCAGCCAGATCGCTCCTCCGACTCCTGCGATCACCGCTCCGATCACGACGAGTGTCTTCCCTAAATCCTGCATCTTCTCTGATCCCTGATCTCTGATCTCTGTCTTCCTCACTTCGTCCCAATCAACCGGATCCTCGCCGTGAACGCCCGTCCCTGCAGTTCGCTGAAGGTTCCGAACTCCGGTGAATCCACCACGTTATTCACCACCGCCGGGTCCGAACTGTTCGTCGCGTTCTCCATCACTCCGCGCAGTCCCCAGTACTGCCCGCGAAAATGAAACTTCCATTCGATTCCTGGGCTGAAGTTTACGAAGTCTGGAAAGCGCTGCCCTCCCGCCCCGCCCACCACCTGCTGGGCCGCATTCACCGCCGTATACGGAAATCCCGTATGCTCGTCGATCAGATACACAAAATCCCACCGCTTCCTCAGCATCTTGAAAGGCACCGGCAGCCATCCCCATGAAATCACGCGGTTCGGCACGTCCCACGGCAGCGGCCCGCTTTGTTGCGCGCCCAGCGGCGACGGAGTCGGCAAGTAGTCGAGCGCTGCGTTTGTTCGTGCCGACGAATGTGTGTACGACACATACACTGTGTAGTCGCTTCCAAACAGTTTTCGCGCGTCGAACCCCTCTGAGCTGTAGCGATCTTCCCGTTCATTGTTCAGCAGATAAGCTCCCGCTTGCGCCGTCGGGCGCGTCAACGCAAACGTGAACACGTCCGTCGTCCGCTTCTCCATAAAGTTCGCGCCCGCATTAATGGACCATGGCAGTTTCCTCTCCACGCCCACGCTCCAGTTCAACGCGCGCGGCGCCTTCAGGTTGCTTCGATTCACGGCGAATGTCGACTCCTCTTCCTGCCCCGTCTGTCCGCACTCGGCGAAGTCGAAACAAGTGTCATAGCGAATGCCCGCATACGTCTGTGCCAGATCGTAGAGGTAAGTGTGCTCGTAGTAGAGCCCGATCCCGGCCGAAATCTTCGTCGAATCCTTGTCTCCCGGCGGCGCATACACGAGAGCCAGCCGCGGCGCAACCAGCGGCCGCCGCACAATCTCATCCCAATCGAATCGCAGCCCCGGCTCCACAAGCCATCCCTTCGCCGGCTGCCACCGATCCTGCACATAAGCCCCGATCTCGCCGTTGTGCATTGTGAACGCCGGCGCTGGCGCAAACGTGCTCAACCGTTCGACAGGCCCATCATCCTTACCGGGGGCCGAACCCTCACCCAGATAGCTCACCTGCGTCCTCGTCTGCCTTTGGTCATAGGCAATGTGGTCCAAATCGAGGCCCGCCTTCACATCGTGCCGCCCAAGCCACTGTCGCGGCGGCAGATACAACGTCGCGGTCCCCTCCAACCTCTGCGATCGCCCGCTCAGATTCTCAAAATAACTGCCCTCCGTCTGTTCCGGCGTGTATTCGTACGGCGCGCTCCCGTGCGGCTCGTATCCGTCGCGAATGCTCACAAACCCCACACCCAAATCGAGCAGCGCGCCATGACCGAAACTCTGCTGATCCCGCGCATACGGCATCCACGCAATCGTGTTGCGCTTCACCGTGCTTTCTTGCGGCGTAAGCGATGAAATCCCGTCGTACGGCGAATGGTAGTTGTTGTAGAGCAGCCCCCCAGACAATATGTTCGCTTGGGTAGCGTTCACCTGCGCCTTCACCAGGTTGCTCCCCCGCACCAGTTCGTCGGTGTCGGCGCCGGCTGGCAGCTCAGAAATGTAAATGTTGTCCCACTCCGTTTCCACGCCGTCGTACCACCACGCATGGTCGCGTTTCAACGGCCCGCTGAACGTAAAGCGCGGAACAAATTTGTCGAAGTGAATTCCATTCAATTCGCGGAACGACGGAATAAAATCCGTCGCATTGAAGCGAAATTTGTTGTCGCCCATTCCCGTGTAGAAAGCGATCACGCCGCCCGTTGCCCTACCGAACTCCACCGGATACCGCGTCGTCTCCGACTCAATCGTGCGCACCGAATCCGCGCTCACTCTCAGGCTCAGCGAACCGCCCACCGGCGAGCGGATGTCGAATCCATCCATCGTGTCCAGCGTCTCCCACGTCTCCGACCCGGCAACGTGTACCTGTCCCGTCTCATCCTGCACAACGCCGGGATTGAACGGCAGCGCATTGCGGATGTCACGCGAAGTTGGATAGGGAATGTTCACAATCTCCGGTGTATTCATCGCGCTTTGGTCGGAGACCTGTTGTGTGTCGATGCCCGGCGTTGACGCCGTCACATTCACCTGCTGGCGAACAATTTGCTCGTGCGCTATCACCACTCTCACGCCGCTTAAGTTCGGATCAACACCGCTCTCATCGGCCTTGTAGAATCCAGCCTTCTCTACGGTGATCTGGTACGGCTCACCTTGCCGCAGCGTGTACTGGCAGTTTCCCGCATAATCGGTCCAAAGTCGCGCCGGCTCTGCTCCCGGTTCGGCAATCGTCACTTGAGCGCCTTCGACCGCCTGGCCATTTTCGTCGACCACCGTCACCGTTACGTGCTCAGCAACCGCCTTTTGCTGCGCGCCCGCAAACCCGCCCCCAAACCCCCACACGAGAGTCGTCCAGCTCAACAGAACCAACCCGGCCGCAACACGCCGGACGCCGCCGCCTCGCCGCATGAAAAGTTGCCTGAACCAGCTCAAAACACCCTGCCTTGCGCCAAGTATAGCGCTGGCAAATTCGTCAGAAATCATACTTGGGAATAGACGGTGCCGCCCGTCCGAAGGCGTGATGGATGAACAGGAGTTCATCCTATCGGTTTCCTGTAATCAAGCAACTGCCCCCAATGCTGCGCTGCGGATCCGTCAGCACCTGTGTTTTGTCCGGGTCTAGCCCTGCTGCGTGAGCTTTCGGCCAGATTCGTCGAACCGCGGTTGGCGCCGCACGTGCATCTTGTGCGCCACGAAACTGAACGTCGTTGCCACGACTCCGAATCCGTACTCCACACTGCGCTTGAAGTCGATGGACGAAGCCTCCTCAAAATACTTCGTCGGGCACGAAATCTCGCCAATGCGAAATCCAAACATCACCGCCTGCGCAATCATCTGGTTATCGAAGACAAAATCGTCCGAGTTCTCCAGCAGCGGCAGCGTTTCCAGCAGCTCCCGCGAGAAGGCGCGAAAGCCGGTGTGATATTCCGAAAGCTTTACGCCCAGAAATAAGTTTTGAAAAGCAGTCAGCAGGCGGTTGGCAACGTATTTGTAATACGGCATTCCGCCCTTCAGCGCTCCGGCGCCCAGAATCCTCGATCCCAGGACCATATCGTACACGCCGCTTGCAATCATCCCCGCCATAGCCGGAACCAGCTTCGGCGTGTACTGGTAGTCGGGATGCACCATCACCACAATGTCCGCCCCAGCCGCGAGCGCCTCGCGGTAGCAAGTTTGCTGGTTGCGTCCGTAGCCGTAGTTCGCATCGTGGACAAATGTCGTTACGCCCAGCTCGCGCGAAAGCTCCGCGGTCTTGTCCTTGCTCAAGTCGTCAACCAAAATTTTGATATCCACGACGTCGGAGAGCTCTCGCACCGTCTGTTCCAGCGTCCTTTCGGCGTTGTACGCCGGCATCACCACTGCGATCCGCTTTCCGCTGATCAATGTCCGGTCCCCTCGGATTCGTAGCCCGCGCTCACTAGTCTTGCCCGCACATGCAAGGATATCCGCTATTGCGAAACACCATGTATCTCCTCGACCGCGGATGCGCAAGCGTTCAACGGATGGACGTGCCGTAAATACACCCACAAATAGAAAATCCCCATCGCCAATAATGCAATCGATTCCGGACGTATCAGCACAAGAGCCAGTAGCTGTCCGCCAAGCCCAGCCGTGCTCAGCTTCAGGGAACTGGCCAGGATTGTGATAGCCGACAGTGGAACATCGCCTGCGAACAGAACCGCCGCGGCCGTGATCAGGAATCCAATCTTCCCCACCCGTCCGCGCCGAGCCCACAACAGGCAACAGGCAGGAATAGCGAGCATTACCAGCTTGGCGTCCCACGACCGGTGATAGGTGATTAACAACGTGAACGCTGCTGCCGCTCCCATTGCCTGCCACGCCTTCTCGACCGTAACCCGCGTTCGCAGCGTCCAGGCGGCCCACGCCAGCAAAAAGGCCCCGCAAATCGCATAGCTTACGGCGTTATAAAACGCTGGGTCGTCGCGGAAAATGCTCACGGCAGCCTGGAGATCGACAACCATAAAAAGGGAACGGCCAGAGACAGAATCGGGACCAGGCGCATTGATGCCGCCGCGCGCCGAGATTGTGGCAAGATTAGCGTGCCAATCGTGCATCCACCCTGGCGCCACGTGCGAAAGCCACAGGCACGCCATCAGGCCAATGACAGCCGTGATGACGACGCTCTGCAATGCCCGCTTGCGATGGATTCCGCCCGCCAGAAGGAAATAGAGCCACACAAAGCCCGAATCATGCGGCTTCACTGCAAGGCTGAGCGCGAGGCATAGAATTCCGGCCCACACAAATCGATTCTCGAGAAAACACCACACCGCGATACCGCAAAGCCCCACGACAATTCCTGCGGTATTACCGCCTGCGAATACAGATTCGCAATTCACCGCTAGAATGCAGGCCAACACGGTAGACACTCCGGTTGCGCTCCGGGCGCCAACGTCCCACATCAGCAGAATGGCGGGAATGAAAGCACACCCCGTCACCAGCACCCAAAGAATGTGCGCGGGCCCCCACGGTAACGCTGCAAATGGGGCGACGAAAATAAATGTGGCGGGAACATTTACATAGAGCGTGATAGATCGGAACGCAGTGGGAGGGGTCGTGGGCTTTTGCCCGCCTTCTGAAAGGTATTCGCGAGAGAGATCGCTCACGTCGTACGGGTTATGGCCGTGTATCAGGCAGCGTGTACCGGCGTACACGGCGCGAAAATCCAGCCAGGCGCTCTTGGTATGCGCCATTGACGTGCCCCATAACACCGAAATCCCTACGCACAGAAGAACCCATATCAGGCCCCTGCGATATGCGCTTGCCATCCTCGGCCTCTCACCTCATCCGCTGACTTCAACCATGCCCGGTTCCGCGGTATCCAATTCGACCGGCCGCGTCTTCACGTAAGTCCACAAATAGAAAATCCCCATCGCCAATAATGCAATCGATTCCGGACGTATCAGCACAAGAGCCAGTAGCTGTCCGCCAAGCCCAGCCGTGCTCAGCTTCAGGGAACTGGCCAGGATTGTGATAGCCGACAGTGGAACATCGCCTGCGAACAGAACCGCCGCGGCCGTGATCAGGAATCCAATCTTCCCCACCCGTCCGCGCCGAGCCCACAACAGGCAACAGGCAGGAATAGCGAGCATTACCAGC
This sequence comes from uncultured Acidobacteriaceae bacterium, assembly GCA_963789425.1. Taxonomy (GTDB): domain Bacteria; phylum Acidobacteriota; class Terriglobia; order Terriglobales; family Acidobacteriaceae; genus Telmatobacter. The sequence goes on from CAWBKM010000005.1 coordinate 658,093, forward strand.
TTGGCGTCCCACGGCCGGTGATAGGTGATTAACAACGTGAACGCTGCTGCCGCTCCCATTGCCTGCCACGCCTTCTCGACCGTAACCCGCGTTCGCAGCGTCCAGGCGGCCCACGCCAGCAAAAAGGCCCCGCAAATCGCATAGCTTACGGCGTTATAAAACGCTGGGTCGTCGCGGAAAATGCTCACGGCAGCCTGGAGATCGACAACCATAAAAAGGGAACGGCCAGAGACAGAATCGGGACCAGGCGCATTGATGCCGCCGCGCGCCGAGATTGTGGCAAGATTAGCGTGCCAATCGTGCATCCACCCTGGCGCCACGTGCGAAAGCCACAGGCACGCCATCAGGCCAATGACAGCCGTGATGACGACGCTCTGCAATGCCCGCTTGCGATGGATTCCGCCCGCCAGAAGGAAATAGAGCCACACAAAGCCCGAATCATGCGGCTTCACTGCAAGGCTGAGCGCGAGGCATAGAATTCCGGCCCACACAAATCGATTCTCGAGAAAACACCACACCGCGATACCGCAAAGCCCCACGACAATTCCTGCGGTGTTGCCCTCCGAAAAAATCGATTCGCAATTGACCGCAAGAATGCAGGCCAACACGGTAGACACTCCGGTTGCGCTCCGGGCGCCAACGTCCCACATCAGCAGAATGGCGGGAATGAAAGCACACCCCGTCACCAGCACCCAAAGAATGTGCGCGGGCCCCCACGAAAGCAGTGCGAATGGCGCCACAAAAACAAATGTGGTGGGTACATTCACAAAGAGCGTTATGGCCTGGTGGACGGACGGAGAGTCTTTGGGACGTTGCCCGTCCTCTGATCGGTACTCGCGTTCGAGGTCGCCTACGTTGTATGGATTATGTTCGTGAATCAGGCAGCGAGTGCCGGCGTACACGGCCCGGAAATCAATCCATGCGTCGATTCGGCGTCCAATGGCGATACCCCAGATGACCGAAATTCCGATGCTCACGAGGACCCAGATGAAGCCTTGGCGACGCAGATTTCCCATGCGAGTCCTCCCGCCTCATTTTAGCGGCCCCTCTCGCCGCTATCGGCGCTTGAAGAACACGGGAGAGCCAAGCTCGGCAATGGAAGACATTGCCAGCTCATCTCTCCCGCGAACGGACAGAGTTTTCAATTCTTGAAAAGCGAGAAGTCTTGCGGCGGAGCGGTCGAGCCGCCGGCATCTCTAAAGCTTGGAAGAGGCACCACGCCGTCATGCGCTTGCCAATGAAACTGCTCGATCTGCTTCATGTTTTGGCGTTTCAGCCAAATCTCCCGCTTCCTTCCACTCTCGACTAGGGGCCGTGCTCCGCAGGTATACCCAAAGATAGAGAATTCCTGTCGCCAGGAAGATGGGCGCGGCGGTCCGCCGCGTCGATGTGAGGTTTAGCCTCATGACTCAAGTCGTTCCGGCCGCTCAGGATCCCGGCCGAACTCTAAGGACCGTCTTCGCCCAACTTAGCGAAAGGGGTCTCGTCTTTGGCGCCCGGCAGGTTGACAACGCTTCATGCTCTGGGGCCTGCATACTGGGCGGCTTGTGCGGGTACTCGGCCACGTCAGTGGGAGGCGCCCAAAAGCCTTGCGGGGAGAACACGCGTCCAGGGTTTGGCTGGGCGCGTGTTCTCCCCGCAAAGTTCCAAAGCTCAATTCACCGGGTGCGTTCTGTGGCCGGTAACCGTTACAGCGAGCCGCTGATGTTGCTGAAGACCGTGTTCACGGCCGTGGCTACGTTGCTGACGCCGGCGATGCAAACGAGCGCAATCAGGGCAACCAGCAGCGCATACTCAACCAGGTCCTGTCCTTCTTCGCCGTTCTTCAGGCCCTGGAATTTCACATACAGGTTCAGAAGTGTGTTCCGCATTTTTTTGATCTCCTTTGTGATTTTCCGGCCCGCGCCGGGGGGAAGTTGGGCCGCTACAATCACCCGTGGCACTACGAACAAGGTTGCGTGCGTGGGTTGTTTGTTTTCGCCCGGTTGCAAATTGCTTGCTTATGGTCGATCCTCTGCGCGAAAAAGCGCGTTCGGCGCCTTGCCGGTTACGCGCCTTCCCGCAAAGGGGCTGAGGTTCTGGGTGTTCTGCGGTTGCTGAAGCTATTTACAGCGAGCCGCTGATGTTGCTGAAGACCGTGTTCACGGCCGTGGCTACGTTGTTGACGCCGGTGATGCAAACGAGTGCAATCAGGGCAACCAACAGCGCATACTCAACCAGGTCCTGTCCCTCTTCGCCGTTCTTCAGGCCCTGGAATTTCACATACAGGTTCAGAAGTGTGTTCCGCATTTTTTGATCTCCTTTGTGATTCTCCGGCCCGCGCCGGGGAAATACGGGCCGCTACAATCACCCGTGGCACTACGACAAGGTTGCGTGCGTGGGTTGTTTGTTTTCGCCCGGTTGCAAATTGCTTGCTTATGGTCGATCCTCTGCGCGAAGAAGCGCGTTCGGCGCCTTGCCGGTTACGCGCCTTCCCGCAAAGGGGCTGAGGTTCTGGGTGTTCTGCAGTCGCGGAAACTATTTACAGCGAGCCGCTGATGTTGCTGAACACAGTGTTGACAGCCGTAGCGACCTTGCTGACACCGCCGATGCACACAAGAGCAATCAGGGCGACCAGAAGGGCGTACTCGACCAGATCCTGACCTTCCTCACGAGCCGTCAGGGTCTGCAACTTCACATAGAGTGAAAGAAATAGGTTATTCATTTGCTTTTTTCTCTCCGAGAGCTAGATTTTCCCAGCCTCAGCCGGGCGCACTTTAAATAGCATCTGGCGTGCCAATCTCGGACAGCTACACCGCCGTTTTAGTTTCAATACCTTACGAGAAATTGCCCAAAGCGTGACCATGGAGACTGTCTACCTGCGTTTACAACCACCCATCCACCGGCCTGCTGTGTTTACATTTCCCGTCTGCGTTGCCCCTCAAACTCCCTCCAGATCCTTCTCCAAACCCGGCAAATGCGCAGTACTTTCGTGCCTTTCCACTCCCTTCGCCACATCGTCACGAATTCCCACAAACCCCTAATGTTTTCGCACTCATCCGCAACCTTTGCGGCTGCCATAAAATAGCTACCATGGCCAGCAAGCCGGACCTTCCTCCTGTTGAGGATCCCCGCGACTTTGCCCAGGTTGCGATTGCCACTGTCGCCGGCCTCGCGCTTACCGTCACCATCCTCTACATCTTTGCTGTCCCTGTTGCAGGCAAGTTGGCTGCCAGTCGCGACTTCCTCTCTTACTGGGCTACCGGCCTCCAGCTCGTTCACCACCACAATCCCTACGACCGCGATGCCATCTGGGCCATCGAGCACTCCGCCGGCCTTGACCCGCGCACCGTTCTCATCATGCGCAACCCGCCTTGGGCCCTTCCCATCGCCTATCCGCTCGGCCTGCTCGGCCTGCGCACAGCCGGAATCCTCTGGACCCTCCTGCTTCTCGCCTGTCTCCTCGTCTCCATCCGAATCCTTCACAAGCTCCATGGCGCACCACCCACTCGCATCCACTGGCTCGGCTTCGCCTTTACCCCCGCCATTATCTGCATCACCATGGGCCAGACCTCGCTGCTGGCGCTCCTGGGCCTCGTCCTTTTTCTTCGCTTCTATCGCTGCCACCCCTTCAACGCCGGAGCCGCGCTCTGGCTCTGCGCCCTCAAACCGCATCTCCTCCTGCCTTTCGCTGCCGTGCTTGCTGCTTGGATCGTCCTCACCCGCGCCTGGAAGCTCCTCGCCGGATTTGCCTTTACCCTCGCCTTCACCAGCGCGCTCGCCACCCTCATTGACCCCTCGGCATGGACCGATTACGCGCGCCTCATGCGTTCGCCCTCCGTCGAAAACCAGTTCATTCCCTGCCTCGCCGGAGCCTTGCGTCATTGGCTCCGTCCCCACGCAGTCTGGATGCAGTACCTTCCCGTCGCCCTCGCCTGCATCTGGGCTCTCGCCTACTTCTGGCGCCGCCGCGCTCGTTGGGACTGGCTCTCCAACTCCAGCCCCCTCATCCTTGTCTCGCTTTTCGCCGCACCGTATCTGTGGTTCTATGACCAGTGCCTCGCCATACCCGCGCTGCTCAGTGGCGCCTACACCACCGGCTCGCGCAAAGTCCTCGCCGCTCTTGCCCTCCTCATCCTCGCCACCGATGTCGAACTCGTCATCGTCAAAGTCATCACTTCAACCCTCTTCCTCTGGACCATCCCCGCCTGGCTCCTCTGGTTCCTCATCGCCGTCTCTCAACCCACCACGAAAAGGGGTGCCCCCGGTCCCTCGCACTCGGGGACCGGGGTGCGACCTCAACCCACCACGGACAGGGGTGCCCCATCCTAAAATCTCGACGCGAAGCGGAGAGTTTTAGGGTAGGATCGCACTCCCATCGATCTGTCATCCTGAGCGACCGAAGTCCGCCGTGCGGACTTCGGGAGTCGAAAGCCTGCCCTGAGCGGAGATCGCGAGGGCGATCGAAGTCGAATGGGGACCCGCATTCCATTGAGTTGTCATCCTGAGCGAGTCACGCAAGGCGTGACGAGTCGAAGGACCTGCATTTGTTCTTCTGCGGGTGCCCCCGGTCTCGACTTTGAGACCGGGAAACGCACTCTCACCACCCGCCGTTCATGGCCCCTGACTCCGCAAGCTCCGCTAACCACGATAGCTCCGCTGTCCCTCCCACCGTTCACCGTCTTGGTTCGCGCTCCTCGGCAACCGCATTGCTTCCCCCGCAAGCCCCACGCGTACCGCACCTATAATTGCCATGACCTACTCCAGAAAGGCGCCTCACCTTTGCCCAGTCAGCGCGATTTCACCGCACTCTTCATCGCCATTGCATGCGCGCTCGGCGTCGTCTTCACCACCCTGTTTCTCTCCATCCTGTCCTTCAATCCCGCCATCGTCGCCCGCCGCGATTTCATCGTCTACTGGGCCACCGGCCACCAGCTCGTTCAGCACGGGAATCCTTATGACCCCGATACCATCAGCCGCATTGAGCGCGCTGCCGGCTTCCGCGGTCCCGGCTCCTTCTACATGCGCAACACTCCCTGGGCCTTGCCGCTCGCCTACCCGCTCGGCTATTTCTCGCCCGCAGCTTCCGCGCTTCCCTGGTCGCTCGTGATGCTCGCCCTCCTCATCGCATCGGTGCGCATTCTGTGGACCCTCTTCGGCCACTCCGGCAACAATCTCGTCTGGCTCGGTTATTGTTTCCCTCCCGCCCTGTTCTGCGTCATCCTCGGCCAAACCTCCATCCTCATGCTCTGCGGCCTCGTCCTCTTTCTCCGCCTCCACAAGTCGCGCCCCTTCGTAGCCGGTGCAGCGCTCTGGCTTTGCACCCTCAAGCCGCATCTGTTTCTTCCCTTCGCGCTCGTCTTGCTCGTCTGGATCTTCGTCTCCCGCAGTTACCGCGTCCTCGCCGGATCTCTGGCCGCATTCGCGCTCGGTGCACTCCTCACCTCGCTCATCGATCCAGCGGCGTGGAGCCAGTACGCGTACTACATGCGCACTTCGGTCATCACGCGCGAGTTCACTCCGTGCATCGGCGACCTCCTTCGCGACCGCATCAACCCCTCAGCCGAGTGGATCGCCTTTATACCCGCCGTCATCGGTTGCATCTGGGCCTTGGCGTACTTCTGGCCTCGCCGCCACTCATGGGATTGGCTCGAGCACGGCAGCCCGCTCATGCTCGTCTCTCTTCTGGTCGCCCCGTTCGGATGGATCTTCGATCAGTCCCTCGCTCTTCCCGCAGTCCTCTACGCTGTCTCGCGCCACGTCTCGCAGACCATGCTCTCTCTTCTCGCGCTCATCTATGTCCTGATCGAGATTCAGATCATCTCGCCCTACGGCCTGCATTCGGCTCTCTATATATGGGTCGCGCCCGCCTGGCTCATCTGGTATCTCTTTGCGCGCGCTTCCTCCCCTCGCGCGGGTGCCCCCGGTCTCGATTTTGAGACCGGGGAAATCACTCCATCCGCAGCTCCGTCCACCGCCGCCTCATGACACGCCTTCATACATCTGTCATCCTGAGCGGAGTTTGGCCGTCCCTAGGCCAAACGCAGTCGAAGGACCTGCATTTTGGGATTCAGATTCATGATATGAACCTGGTCCGGAGACCAACATGCGCCTGCTGAACATCCTCTTGAGCCCGCCGGTCCTGGGCGTCATCGCCCTCTTCCTCTCCGCCATCTGGATGCTCCGCGACACCAAAGACAAAACGCGCCCCCTTCTTGTCTTTGCCCTGGTCTTGAATCTCTTTTATGGATTTCTTCTCACCACTTTAATGAGCAGCGAAGGCGGACTCTTTCCCTGGAAGTTCGACCACATCCTCTTTTGTGTTGACCAATCGCTTGGCATTCAGGCAGCCGCCATCGCGCGCCCGCTCCAGGGCTTCATGCGCGTTCCCCTCTGGGTCGTCTACCAGCTGATGGTCCCCATGATGATCGTCTGGTTTCTCGTTACCAGCTACCGCAAGCTGCGCGCATCCGTCGTTCTTGCCTATGTCGCCGAACTCGTCACTGGCCCGCTCCTCTACGCTCTCTTTCCCGCCTGCGGCCCCCTCTATGCCTTCGGCAAGCAGTGGCTCCATCCGCTTGCGGTCGAGCCTGTCGCCATCCGCCTCGCCGGTATGCCGAACGCATTTCCATCCCTCCATGTCGGCACGGCATTCGTGTTCCTCCTCTTTGCTCCGGGCAAACTCTGGAAGGCCGTCGCTTTCGCGTTCCTCGCTCTCACCTGTCTCGCTACGCTCTCGACAGGCGAGCACTACGTCATCGATCTCATCCCCGGCCTCGCCTTCGGCGCATTCGCCGCCGCCGTTGGATCGAAAGACATCAAGCAGGCCTCGCTCTTCCTCTCTACCGTTCTCGCGTGGTCGCTCGTCATGCGCTTCGCCTCTTTCATCCTGATTGCCCACCCCTTCGTCACGCGTTCCTTCGCCGCTCTGACGATCACCCTCGCCATCTACGCCCTCTGGAAGCAAGGTCGCGCCCAAACCTCGCCCGCGCACGATCCCGCCCCTGCCTCCTGATCCACGTCCTCTACCCACCACGAGAATTGGGGTGCCCCATCCTAGCTTCGCTAGGGTGGGGTAGCACGAACCAAGCCCACCACCACGCGTGTCATCCCGAGCGAGTTCGCCACAGGTGAACGGCGCGAGGGATCTGCGGTTACTCTCCGTGACCTTTACTCACCATAAGAATTGGGGTGCCCATCCTAGCTTCGCGAGGGTGGGGTAGCACGAACCAAGCCCACCACCACGCGTGTCATCCCGAGCGAGTTCGCCACAGGTGAACGGCGCGAGGGATCTGCGGTTGCTCTCCGGGACCTTTGCCTACCACAAGAATTGGGGTGCCCCATCCTAGCTTCGCTAGGGTGGGGTAGCACGAACCTCAACCCGCCGCTTCTAACCCACCACGAAAATGGGGTGCCCTAGGTCTCGCTTTTGAGACCTGGGACAGCACGAACCCAAATCATTAGGTCTTGTATCAGGGCACGAATTCACTCGTGCCGCAAACCGCCAAAGAGTGACCGGCTTTAGCCCCTGCACTCCCATCGCACGCGCTTGAACCGTCAATCAGGCCAGCGGGTGCTCCAGGTGCGGCGCCGGTGAAGTTCTTCCGCTGAATTGGGGTGCCCCAGGTCCCTCGTCCGCCGTGGCGGAGGGACCTAGGAAAGCACGAACCCCGGGTCGACCTACTTATCGCTCCGCACCGACATCGGGCGGCATCCGCAGAATCCCCCTCGGGCCAATTGTGCGGCCGTTGTATACGGACGGGCAGATTCCTGACATTTCAGACCGGGCACATGCCTGACACTTTTTCCTTCTCAGGAAGGTTTTTGTTTTGGGGTCGAGGGCAAGCTTGCCCTCGACCCCAGAACGGGTGTTTGATCCATCCGGGATTGCTCAGCGGAACCAGCTTACCGCGCCGGGCGTCGAAGCCGGTCAGCGGATGCTGCGCGAAGTAGACCGTGAACAGGCCATCGCCGACGGGTTCCAGCCCGACGCGTTCGCCCCACAACACCTGGCTCAGGAAGATGCTCCGTTTCTTCCAGCCGAACCAGCCATGACTTTGCACCGTCACCACCTGCATCGAATCCGGATACTCCACTTCCGGCGTTCGCGCCGGATAGGGCCGCGGCGAGGGCTCATACACACTGGCCGGCGTCTGCATCTGCAGCGCCTCGTGCGGCCGCACTTCGTTGTAATCGCGGCGAAAACGATCCAGCTCCCTCTGCTGCGCCCGCCAGTCCTCAGCCGTCCTCACCTCCTGCTTCAGGGTGCGGTGCATGCGCTCATGCCGGCCGTTCTGCTCCGGATGTCCGGCCTGGATCCGTTCCGGCACGATCCCCAGCTTGATCCACCACACCGCCAGCCGCGACAACCCGCCCACCGTCGCCGAAGCAAAGGGCGGCCCATTGTCGGTGCGGATGGCTTGCGGCAGTCCGTACTGGCGAAACGCCGCTTCGAAGATGGCCCGCACACGCTCCGTGTCGGTCTTCTCCACCGCCTGCGAGCGCAGCAGGTATCGGCTCCAAGCATCGCTGATGGTCAGCGGATCGACGCGCGTTCCATCGCCAGAGCGAAACCACCCCTTGAAGTCGGCGCACCACACCCGGTTCGAGGCGTTGGCGTGCGCCAGAGGCTCGGCGTACGGCGAGGTGCGCCGGCGCTTCTTGCGCGCCACCACCAGCCCCGCGCGCTTGACGATCTCCCCGATCGTGCTCGTCGCAGGCCACGCTCGCCCCGGCTGGTCCCGCTCCAGAATCCGCTTCAGCTTCCGCGGCCCCCAACGCATATGCGCCTGACGAAGCTCCAGCACCGCCCGCTCCACCTCCTCCCGCGTCTGGTTGGGATGCCGCTCGGGTGCCCGGTTCAGTTCCAGCAGACCCGCCACTCCGTTCCGCTGGTACCGCCGCAGCCACACGTACCCCGTTTCGCGCGAGACCCCGAAGCGCGCGCACAGCTCACCCATCGTCGCCTCATCCCGTTCGTACTCCATCACAAAACGAACCTTCTCTTCCAACCCACTGCTCGTTTTCCAAGCCATGAGCTCGTTTTTACGTCCTCATCGCCTCGTCGCAGTGTCAGATATCTCCCCGGTTCAAAATGTCAGCTATGTAACCGGTTCGTACCCGTTGGTGCTGTCAACCCCCTCCCACCTCCAAGTCCCCCTAAACCCCTGAAAACATTCGCAAAATTCTTCTCCCCAAGTTTGCCGATTAATTCACCCAAATCTGTAGCCTTGAAGAAGATGAAAGGGGATTCTCCATGGCATTCACTTCCATAATCACCACCAAGGCCGCCGGCGCGCTTCAACTCTCTTCAGACGTTTCCGGCAGACAAACCATCGAGGTTTGCATGAGCGCGTGGAGCCGCGCCCACGACGAACAGGCAGAGCACAAGGGCTCATCCAATTGGGACTGCGAGAAAGCCGGCAACAAGGCCTATCTCAAGGCCGTGCCTTCACTTTCCGGCTACAAGAACATCTGCGACTTCATCGCTTGCATCAACTACGCGTCCATGATCGGCGTCGTCACGCACACTGACGCCGCGCACTACCTGGCCAATGCCCGGATCGCTCTATCCGCCGTTTACCACCAGCCAAAACCCATCGCCGAGGGCAATTCCGGCCGCCAGAAAGATGCCCCCAAAAAGCCCAAAAATAATCAAATAAAAAAATGAGGACTTTTCGCTAAACTTTCGCCACCTAACTCTTTTAGAATCAATAAGCCGTTCAAGGAAAGCTCGAAAATGTGCACCGAATTACGCCGTTTTGAGACAAACAACTCCTTTGGAATCAACGCCAAGTCTACACAAATGCTGCTTTGCGTTTCGACTCTGTAACTCCTTCATTTCATTGATCCACCGCTCGGCGACTGCTTAGTGCTCGCCTGACTCCGCTGACCCCGCTAACGCCGCTGCACTTGTTCAATCTCCAGCGTGTCTCCGCGCTCGGTTCGCGTTTCGCGAAGGGTTCCGGCAGGCAGTTCCAGAATGCTGTGCGCCGACAGGCACGCCGACAGGCGCCATGGTCCTACCGCGCTACGCGCCTTCTTGATCTTCTTTTCGCGATCGAGGTAAACCAGGTCGATGGGGAATCGCATGAAGAACGTGTGCACCGATTCGCACGGCGCAATCCACAATCCTTCGCCAGCCGCAAGGCCGTCCTGGCCCAGCAACCCTTTTCTGCGTTTTGGTCCTGTGTGTGCGGCCTCAAGCCGCGTCGCCAGCACGGTTCCGCGCGTCACGTTTGTCACCTGCAGCGGTCCCTGCGGCTCAGTCTGCGCCGGCGGCGATACAAAATCCACGACGCCCTTGGCGAACCTCTCAAACGGATTCATCCGCTTGCCTCTGGGTTTAGGGTGTACCCGCGCGCGGCCTTTACTGCTGCGGAGGTCCCGCCTCCGTGTTTGTGGTCGCGCCGGCGCCCGAGTTAATCGGCGCTCCCATGCTCGAGCCGAATCCGCCCGTTGCGTTCTCGATCACCAACGGCTTCTCCGGCTTCATGCTTTGGATCAGCGTCTCCACCGGTAACGATGCCGGGGCAGGAGGCAGTGTGTTCGCCGGCGTCTTCGCGTCCGGCTGGTGCATCGCGATATTCGAGTTCGCCGGGATGAACGGCTCTGGATAATGCAGCGAAGGCACCGGTTCGCCTGCCGCCATCGGCGACACGATCTCCGGCGTCACAATCACGATCAGCTCGGTGTCGTTCTTGGTCTTCTGCTCCGATTGGAACAGCTTCCCAATGATCGGAATGTCTCCGATAAAGGGAATCTTCTCGAACGTATCGTTCGTGCCCTTATCCAGCAGGCCGCCGATCATAAAGCTCTCGCCATCGGCCAGCTCCACTTCCGTATTCACCTTGCGCGACGTGATTCCCGGCACTTCGAACCCCGAGATGTTCACCTGGTTGCTATAGTCCAGTGCGCTTACTTCCGGCGCCACTTGCAGCCGGATCGTTCCCCGCGGCGTAATCGTGGGAATAAAGTTCAACCGGATGCCATACTCTTTGAACTCGATGGTCACCGTCGTCAGACCGCCGCTTGAGCCTTGCGCTACCGGGTACGGATACTCTCCGCCTGCCAAAAAGCTTGCTTCCCTCCCGTTTGTCGCCATCAAGTTCGGCTCCGCCAGCACCTGAACTATGCCTTTGGTCTCCAGCGCTGAGATGTCCGCTCCCGCGCCTAGACCCGGAAAGAAGGCAAGCAGATTAAACTCTTGAGTAAACGTTGCCGTCGCACCGACTCCGGAAACCGCGCCGTTACCGGAACCGCCGCCCGAAATCATTGGCGGCGCAAATTGCGTCGTCGTCACTCCACCCACGGCATCGCCGAGTCCAAGGTTGAAAAGGTTGATGCCCAGTTGACGCGCCCGGCTGCGATCCACGCTGGCAAAACGCACCTTGAGCAGAATTTGCGGATCGGACTTCGGCACATTTACATCCAGCAAGTTCACCACTTTCCCGGCCGAAGACGCAATCTGCACCGCGCGCGATGAGCTCGTAAGATCGTTCACCGTGCCGCGCAGGAAAATGGCGTTGTTGCTGTAGCTCACCCGGATCGACTGGCCCGGAAGCTCTGTCCTCAGCTCACGCCGGATCGCATCCAGACTGTCGCCTGTTACAGTCGCCTGCTGTCTCACCGTCACGTTGAAAAATTGGCGCCCGCCGTGAATGTCCCAGATGATCAGGCTCGTTTCGCCCGCGGCTTTCCCGTCCACCATGATCTCCGTGGGGCTGATCGCGCTGGCTTCTGCAATGTCTCCAAGTCCGATGGCAACTCGCTGGATTGGTTGCGCGCAATCGACGAGCACCGACTTTCCCACCGTCACAGAGAGCTCGTTCGTTGAGTCCTCATAGGTTGATTCTGCTGCCGGCGGCTGGGCAGGCGTCGCCGCCTGTGCCGGGGCGCTATACGCCCTCTCGGCTTGTCCGGCGAACAATGCCAAGGCCAGCGCGCTCAAAGATACGATGGTGACCCCTGCCTTCGCTTTCAATGCTGTCCCTCAGGTGATCCAAACTTCTCGTCTGTGGTGTGGTTGCCGTTGATGATGACCATCGAATACGGTTTCGTCGTGGGCTTGCGGGGACCCTTGGCAGCCTTCTCATGTCCCGGCGGCGGGGTTGGGGTGCCGAATAGGTTGCTCATCGCAGTCTCCGGAACCTTCACCGTCTGCATATCCAGCGGATTGCGCAGCACCAGTTGAATCTTCAGCGAATTGGCCGCCAGGCTCAGTAACTGGGCCTGCTCCGGTGTCACCAGGAGATTCACCACCTGCACTTGTTGCGGCTTGCCTTCGGCGTCCCGCTGGATGTCGGTGCCCGCGGAAAGAACTTGGATATTCTGCAGAATCGTCTCTGTCACTACGCCTTGGTTGCCATCGCCCGGCGGATTGCCCGAGGCCAGCACGTCCACGCGCATCCCCGGAGTTACGAAACCCGCCACGCCCACAACTTCATCCACTCGCACTGCGCACGCCCGCATTCCCTTTGGAATTGTTGGCGCCAATCCACCGCCTGAGCCAATACCGGCCAACTGGCTATCCAGAATCGGCTCCCCTTGCGCAATCTGCGTAATCACGCCGCGGCCGATCGCATCTTCCTGCTTCAGAATCGCGCCCTTGGGTGGCGTGCCCGCCAACGTCATCGTAGTCAGGTCCGCCGTCGTCAACACCGCACCCAGCGGAATGTCCTTCGCCGCCGCAACTACCTGCGTCGTCGACACAGGCTTTGACGCTGCCATCCCCTTGCTCACAAGGCGATATACCAGCCAGCAGCACCCGCCGGCAATCACCGCTGCGACCAGGAAGATCGTCATGAGTCTTCGGTTCATTGCTGCTCCGATGGAGCCGGCTCTCGCCGACTCCGTCCTTCATTCCTTGCCATTCCCGCTACGTCCGGCAAGGCCGCCTTGAACTTCATATAGTCCGCCACTTTCGGAATTCAGGAACCCTTTGTCCTCCATCCTCGTGTCGCGACCGGGCACTGAGAATGGTTTCCAGATTCGATTCCCATTTCCGAAAATGCCGCGCACATCGCGCCCACTCCGTTCATACTGATCGAGTTCGGCTCGCAGTGCGGTTTCAGTGTATTCCTTGAAAGCCTTCCAAATCGCATCAGAATCTCTCAGATCTTTCGATGAGGTACCAAAAGTGCTATGGGGGAAAACGCCTCAATGAGCGATTCTGATTTAGGCAATCATCAGCTCCCGGAACGGATCGATCCGGCTCGCGCCGGATTCGTTTCCAAGGGCCGTTCCTCGCTAAGTTTACCGTGATTTTACTCGGCTATCTGAGGTCGCGCTTGCATCTTCCGTGTTATATCCGCGCCAGATTTCATGTGCCAAAGTGGGATGGTCCCCAGAAAAAATCTTCCCTGCGCGCGGTCCGAAAGTCATCCCTCGTCCAGAGAATCTCAAAGGGAGGGGCCAACCTTTGATGACGCCTGCTTACACGATGTCGCTCTTCAACGAGCGCTCCGATCTCGGCCCGCGGCCCACCTCCATTGCGGCCTCCGCCCTTCTTCACGTCGTGGCATTAGCCGTGCTCTTGTTCGGCATCGCGTACAAGCCCCCATATGCCAGGATTTCTACTGACCACTACCGCGTGCGGGAGCTCGACTTGAATATGCCTGACGAGCAGGCGCGTTTTTATCCGCCGAAACTGCCGAAGCCTGCGTCGAGTCCTGGCGCACGCGCGCCTGCCTCCGAAGGCAAGCCATCGCTCAGTGTCCCTGCTTTGCGCGACGTTGCGCAGGCTCCGCCAGGGCCGCAGACGCTCCTCCAGCCTGACCTGGAAAAGCCGATCACTCTCCCGGTTCCGATTCCCGTCCCTCAAGTAGCCATCTGGTCACCCAGCAAGGTCACAGTCAAGAAAGTCACTCCGCCGCTGCCGCAGAAACCCACTTCATCTGACGTGCAGCCGTCCGTTGAGCGTCCCAATGAAGAACTCACTCTGGCCGACGTCAACATCGCATCCAGCTTTCATCCCACGCCCCATCCGATCGTCACGCCAAGTACCACTTCTCCGATCAGGGTTCAAACGCAGCAACCGGTCCAGTTGCCGCCGGCGATGTCCTCGAAATCGATCACGCGGCCCACTCCAGCCACGATTCTGTCTCTATCCAACCTGCGTATGAAGGAAGGAACAGCGACACTGCCGCCGGTGAATGAGAGTGTTGTGGTGCGTGGTCCCGGTGTTCTCGCAGCCCAGGGGAATGAGGCCTCGCCCGGTAGCCCCAACTCCTCTGCCAAACCGGGTCAGGGAGGATCGAGCCCGGGTCCTGGCGGCAATCTGAACAATCAAGGCTCCGGCCCGGGTCAAGGCCTGGCGTTCAAGATCTCCGGCCCTGGCGTGGTTCCCAGCGGCAGCCGGAAAACGATTGAAACCGAAGCGGGAAACGGGCCGGATAGTCTTGACGGCGCTCAGCCTTCGATGACAGCTCTATCCGTACCGAAGGACGGTCATTTCAACGCCATCATCATCGGAAACTCGATTCAGGAACAGTATCCCGAAACCTCCGGCGTATGGAACGGCAGGATGGCGTACACCGTTTATTTGCACGTTGGCTTGTCGCGGAGTTGGGTGTTGCAGTATTCGCTTCCGCGCGCTGCTGACGCCCCGCAAGCTGGCGCCGCCACAACGCTTGAAGCTCCCTGGCCCTACAACATCGTTCGCCCTAATCTCGATCCTGGATCAATCGACGCCGACGCGCTGATGATCCATGGATACGTGAATCAATCGGGCCACTTTGAAACCCTCTCGATCGTCTTCCCGCAGGCCTTTCCTCAGGCTCAATTTGTCCTCGCTGCGCTTGAGAAATGGCAGTTCCGTCCCGCGACGCAGCAGGGCCAGTCTGCCAAAGTTGAAGTGCTTTTGATTATTCCAGAGCAGCTTGAGTAATCTTCTCCGAATCGGCCGCGTTCTGCGGCCGATCCGGAGCCTCAATCAAGGCCGGGTTCCCAACTCATTGTAGAACGTGCCTGCTGAAATCGGTGTCACCACCGGTGCGGCAATGCCGACAAACTCTGTGAGCGGGCCAACGTCGTCGTCGCTTGCGACCCACACATTGCCAGATCCATCGACGGCGATGCCGTACGGGGAGAACATTCCCACATTCACGAAACCGTTGGGGCCGGAGATCGCAACTCCCGCTGCACTGATTTCGCTGATACTGTTGGCGGTTCCGCCGTTGTTCGCGGCCCACACATTGCCAGCGCCGTCGATCGCAATGCCGTAGGGATTGTCGAGCCCGCCGCCGCTGAATCCGCCCGTCCCGCTGATCGCCGCCGGCGTGGTTCCTGACGTGGAGAATTCGCTCACGCTGCCGGAACCGCCGCGGTTTGCGGCCCACACATTGCCCCCTCCATCAATCGCGATGCCATAGGGAGAGTTCAGCCCGCCTCCCTTGAAGAGAGTGACCGTAGGTGGCTGCCCAGCAGTCTGGCTCGGCACGGCTTCCGCGATGGGGGACCCGGCCTCACCATAATTCGCTGTCCAAACATTGCCGTTGATATCTGCGGCAATGCCGGCCGGTTCGCCAAGCACGTCGGATCCATATCCGCTGCTGCTTGAGAGAGCCAGGCCACCCGACGTGGCGGATTCGAATTCGCTGAGGCTGTTGCCGCCAAAGTTGGCTGCCCATGCATTGCCGACGCTATCGAATGCGATTCCATAGGGCTCATTCAGTCCGCCGCCGAGGAATCCCGGAGGGGCGGAGATTTTCAGCCCCTGCGCGTTGAATTCGCTCAGGTCGTTTCCGTTGTAGTTTGCGACCCACGCGCTGCCGTAAGGGTCAATCGCCACGCTGGTCGGATTGTCCAGCCCGGCCGCGACGTAGGGCGAGCCGTTCTTGGGAACTCCGTTTGAATTGAACTCACTGAGGCTGCTGGAAGTGAAGTTCGGCACCCAGACATTGCCTGAGGCGTCAATCGCGACGCCTTGCGGAGCCAATCCCGTGCCGTCCAGCCCGCCGCCCGTGTATGTGATCGCGATCGTAAAGTCATTCGGCAGGAACAGCAGCGTCGGCTGGAACGGCAGATCCGTCGGCAGCAGTCCGTAAAGCGTCGCAGTATTCGCTCCAGGGTTATGCGCAATGTTGATCGCCGCTGTCGCGGTTTCCACGGGCGGCGAGCTTCCATTCATCGCGTTGCTGAATAGCATGCTGCATGGCGTTGACGACGGCCCTGCCGAGTTCACGCATGCTCCCAGAATGTCTGCCAGGGTATCGATCGTGGCTTGCGGCACCACTCCGTTGCCATTGGGCGTTGTGGGCAGCGCTACGCCTCGGCCCAGCGACTCGAGGTTCGTAACGGTTGCGAATGCGTTAGGCAAGTCCGTTGCCGTTGCCAGCGTGCTGCTCGAACTCGATACATGCGTTGGGTCCACTGCGAATCCGGCGATGGAATACGCCGTGGCTATCGTCGAAATCTCGTTGATGACAACATACGGCGCGGACGAAAGCGTGCCGCAGGTACCGAGGGCTGCCATCAAGCCAATGGCCGAGTTCGACCCATCTCCCAATCCCGGATCGCCGCCCACCGCATACAAGTACACCTGCGACCCCGCGCTCGGGCAGGTGAAGTCGCCGGTAATGTTGAATACGCCGCCGGATCCTGTCGGGTAATAGTAGTTTCCGTGGCCATCGGAGACGGTGCCGCCGCCGCTTTGCAGCAGAGAAACGGACGCGTTGCCGTAGCCGGTCGTGTTGGCCGCATAGAGGTAGACATGGGTCCCGACAATCGGCTGTTGACCACCATGCACCATGCCGCGCAGCGCGGCTCCAGGAACGGAGCCGCCCGCCGTTTGTGTCGGCGATGTTCCCGGCACTCCAGAGCAGCCGGAAATCGAGAGAACACACGTTGCCAGTACAATCGTCCAGGAAATACGCACGGGGGGAACTCCCTTCGTTCGATCGAGTCGCGTCGTTACCCGGTTTTCTCAGACGTTGTTACCGGATTCTCTGCAAGAAGTCAAGCCCACATTCTATGTAGTGCCGTTGGGAATCAGCCGGGGCGAACTCATATTATCCACGATAGCGCGGAAGATCGCCGTGAGCTGGGTCAGGTTTTGGTTCGTTGGAGCCGTCGCTTCGCAGCCTTCGCCGTCATCGGAGTAGAAGTTCACCGCGGACGAAGCCATCGCCGCTAATGCCTGGCAGGGCTGTTTACCGGGTCCCCAGCTTCCCCCATTGGTTCCTACCGAGACGCTGTAGGTCTTATCGGACAAGCAGCCTCCCGACGTCGGCGAGCCGTAACCAATCGTGTACACCGTCGTCCCCAGATTCGCTGCCGCCTGCGCGGCCAGCACCGCCTGACCGCATTCGCCGAGCGCCGATGGGTACGTAACGGACTGGTAGCCCGTGGGATTGCTGGTCTTTGTTCCTGTCCCGTTCAGCGTTCCCTCTGACGCCATGAGTTCACTCTTTGAGCTGCACGCGCCGGCCGTTGTATTGGCGTTCGAGGCGCACGCCGTTGCGTCGCCGTCGGTCAGGAGAATGATGGCATTCTGCGACCCCGGATTTGCCGCCTGCTGCTTTTGCAGCGCCGTCTGCGCCGCATAGATCACCTGTGCGTAATAAGTCGCCTCGCCGCCCGGCGCCTGGATCCCAGTGCAGTTGCTCTTTCCGGAGTCTCCCGCTGCTATTACGATGGGCGCAGCCTGGTTCAGGGTCGTGGCGGAGTCGCTCGTTTTGTAATTGTTCGCGAAGCTGGTCACCTCGTAGGTGTCCGCCGTTGGCAGCGTGGTATTCGATGGTGGGTCTGGAAAAGTGTAGGCCACGATCGTCGGGTTGCTGGTTGGGCAACTGGTATCCTTCGACGCTGTCGAACCGGTCACGGCTGGGAATACGAAAAGGCTTACGCTATCCACATACGTCGTGCTCGTCGTGCAGTTTTGCCCCAGCCCGCACGGATACAGATCGTTTAGCAGCGCCTGCACCCCAAGCAGCGCGCACGTGATTCGCGTTCCATTGCATTGGTCGCCGCCATCCGAAGTGTTCATCGATGAGGTCGTGTCCACAATCACGGCAATGTTCCAGGGCTCATTCTGCCCGCCTGCCATAGCCGCTTTGGCAGTGTAGGACACGTTCATCTGCTTCATACCGACCAATCCTCCAAACCAAAGAGGAATCGTCGCGCTCTGTGTCACCGACATCGCGTTGTAACCGCCAGTACCGCCCGTGGAAGTCTGGCACGGCACATTCAGGCCGCTCGATACAGTGCTCAGGCAGAGGAATGTCGGTTTGGCCACGTCGTTCGTCAACATCGGGCTCGCGTTCATCCCGTTGGACTGCGAGCTGTACGTGGTCACGTTGGTTGTCGCCAGCGTCGTATTCGGCATGGCTTCGGCGCCGGCCAGCACCGACGCATTTGTCGACGCCACGAGTTTCTGGTACGCGTAATAAACGTGCCCCGTCTCGATCGAAGCTGCAGCGAGGGCCATCATTGTCGTTGCTGTGATCATCACGGCAACCGCCGCCTGACCCCGTTGATTCTTAAGGAACCTGCGTAAGAACGGAACTCTAAACCGTTTCATTTGCAAATCCCTCCTTTCATGCAGCCTCGCCACCGAATTCTTCGGTGCTCGGTTGCTCGATGGGTTGAATTTGAATTTTGTGGAACGTGGGTTTGCAGAACTCGTTTGGAGTGCCATCGGCGGCTTGGAGCCGGCGCAAATTTCGGCCCGCGCGGCCATTCGTGCCCGCGGCCATCTCTTGCTTCTGAACTTGGAGGGGTCGCGCTGCGCCAGTCGGCTCGCAATAACTCGACAGACAATTCCTGGATCGCGCTTTCAGCGCGAAGAGGTCAGCGGATTTGTCCATCTGCGATGCCATCGTGCGCACTCGCGGACACTCCTGCGACCTCTTGGGGAAGGGGTTACTGCAGCCATCATCGTGCCTTGCATGGTTACCGACTATTGCACTTTCGTGCTACCGGGTGGTTACGTTGGTCATGATCCTCTGCCAGATGCCGCTAAACGCCCATGGCAGCAAAAAACGGGTGCGGGGAATCTCCCCGCACCCGTTGAAGAACCATTTTCTGCTGCTTCGCTCTGCCCTACGTCGTTCCGCTCGGGATCAGCCGCGGCTCGCCCATATTGTCCACAATCGCGCGGAAGATCGCCGTCAGCTTGGTAAGGTTCTGGTTGCTCGGCGCCGTCGCTTCGCAGCCGTGGGCGTCATCGGAGTAGAAATTCGATGTCGTCGAGGCCATTGCCGCGATCGCCTGGCAGGGTTGTTTACCCGGCCCCCAGCTGCCGCCTCCCGTCGAAACGCTTGCGCTATAGGTCTTATCGGATAGGCAGCCTCCCGACGTCACCGTGCCGTACCCGATCGTGTACACCGTCGTCCCCAGATTTGCAGCGGCCTGTGCCGCCAGCACTGCCTGGCCGCACTCGCCCAGCGCAGAGGGATAGGCATACGACTGGTAGCCCGAGGGATTGCTGGAATGAGTTCCCGTTCCATTCAGAGTGCCCTCGGACGCCACCAGGTTGCTCGCACTGCTGCATGCGCCGTTGGTTGTGTTGGCATTCGATGCGCACGCGGTTGCATCGCCGTCGGTCAGGAGAATGATGGCGTTCTGCGATCCCGGATTGGACGCCTGTTGCGCCGTAAGCGCCGTCTGTGCCGCGTAAATCACCTGCGCATAGTACGTTGCCTCGCCGCCCGGTGCCTTGATCCCGGTGCAGTTGCTTTGTCCGGAGCCGCCTGCCGCGACCACGATGGGCGCAGCCTGATTCAGGGTCGTTGCTGCGTCGGTCGTCTTGTAGTTGTTCTTGAACCCAACCACCTGGTAGGTATCCGCCGTGGGCAAAGTCGTATTTGAGGGCGGGTCAGGAAATGTGTACGCCACGATCGTCGGATTAGCGGTCGGGCAAGTGGAATCCTTTGAAGCCGTCGTGCCCGTCACCGCGGGAAACACAAACAGGCTCACGCTGTCTACGTAAGTCGTGCTCGTGGTGCAGGTTTGCCCCAGCCCGCAGGGATACAGATCGTTCAGTAACGCCTGCACGCCAAGCAAGGAGCAGGTGATCTGCGTTCCAGTGCATTGGGTGCCGTTATCCGTATCGTTCATGGACGCAGTCGTGTCCACAATCACGGCAATATTCCACGGCGAGTTTTGCCCGCCCGCCATCGCCGCTTCCGCTGTGTACGACATGTTCATCTGCTTCATGCCGACCAATCCGCCAAACCACAGGGGAACCGTCGCGGTCTGCTTCACCGCCAGTCCGTTATATCCACCGGTACCGCCAGTGGAGGTCTGGCACGGCACATTCAGCGAATTTGACACAGTGCTGAGGCATTTGAAAGTTGGTGTGGCCGTATCGTTCGTCAACATCGCATTCGCGTTCAACTGACCTGACTGCGAGCTGTATTTGGTCACGTAGGTTGTCGCCGTGGTCGTGTTCGGCATGGCTGACGCGCCTGCCATCACGGCGGCATTTGTTGACGCCACAAGCTTCTGGTACGCGTAATACACATGCCCCGTCTCAATCGAAGCTGCGGAGAGCGCCATCATCGTGGTTGCTGTGATCATCACGGCCACCGCCGCCTGCCCCCGTTCACTCTTCAGGAACCGGCGCCTAAACGAATTTCCGAACCGTCTCATACTCATGGTTCAATTCCCTCCTCTCACACAGTCACCGCTTTTAATGTCAGCGCTAACCCGTCCATCACGCTGGCTTGCGGTGCTGGGAGCCACCATTTCGCAGCCCAGGCCTTGAACATCGCGGATGCGTTCGTTTCCCTTTCCCCAATCCCTTCGTACAGGGAATCGAACTTCCGTTGGTTAATCTCTCAAGGGCAAAGCCGCGTTGCTGGGGAAGTCATGCACTTTGCATACAAGCTGATTTCCACTTTCGTCCCGGGAATGTGTCACCGTGTGATCTTGTCGACTCCACGGCGGCCTTCCCAGAAACTGGGGATCACATGTAATGATCTTGGTTCGGGGGTAATCAGAGAATTGCACTTTCGTGCTATGTGGTGGTGACCAGGGTACTCATCCAGCCGGAGGCCCTAAGTGAAACAAAAGATTGGCTAAACCAGTTGTCACATACCAGCGAGCCAACCTTGGCCCATTCTTTCGATTTCTTTCTGCCGGCAGCGTTCGCAAAAAAAAAGGGTACAGGCTTTCCGCCCGTACCCTTCATAAGTTCCTTCCACATCTCTTCTTTTCCCTTGGGGAAATAGCTTTACGTCGTTCCATTGGGAATCATTCGCGGCGTACTCAAATTGTCTACGATCGCCTCAAAAATCTGTGCCAGGCTCGTGAAGCTCAGGTTTGCAGGTGAGAGCGCCGAGCACCCGCCCGAATTATCGGAATAAAAGTCATTTACGTTTGAAGCCATTGCAGCAATCGCATTGCAGGGCGTCCTCGGATAGAGACCTCCGGGCCAAGTCTGCCCGCCGTTTGACAATCCGGTTATGGTGTACGTTGTGTCCGTTGTGCACCCCGAGGTCTCAGACCCGAAACCAATCGTATAAACAACCGTTCCCGCCGCTGTAGCCTTTTGCGCCGCTTCTACAGCTTGTCCGCACTCGCCAAGTGCGGAAGGATAGGCAGGAGACTGGTAGCCCGCGGGTTGTACGTTCACAGTCTTCGCATTCTTCCCGGACCCAGACGTATAGGAATAGCTGGTCCCATTGAGCGGCTGGCCAGAGTTAGGGCTGGGGCAAGGGGTAGTTGTAGTCGAAGACGTCGTAAGCGTCGGGCAGTTATCGGCGACGATTTGGCTCGTGGTGCCCCCGTTGGTGCAATCGTTGCCGGTCGATGTTTGCGCATTGCATGCGGTCGCATCACCGTCACTCAGAATGATCATCACGTTCTTTGAGGCGGGATTTGAGCTCTGCTGCGTCTTGAGTGCCGCCTGTGCGGCGTAAATGACTTGTGCGTAGTACGTTCCCTGCCCGCCCGGCGCCGCAAGGCCCGTGCAGCCCGAACCGCTGAACCCGACTGCCTCCGCCAGAGCAGATGCGGCTGCGAGGCCCGATGTATCGTTCGTCTTATAGTCGTTGCTGAAGGGAATGATCTCGTACGCGCCCGCATCCGTGCCGGTCGTCTCCATGGCGAGATTCGCGGACCCCGTCACATTGACGAAGTTATACGGCACACTGCCGCCTCCGGTACCGCAGTATCGCGGCTTATAGTTTGGCGGCTGGGCTGAGCTGTAAACCGCCGCGGGGAACACGAACACGGCCACGTCGTCCACGTAAGGCGCGCCAGAGCAGGTTGTGTTCTGTGCGCAGGGATCCATCGTCTCCAGCATCACCTCGAGTCCCGCAACCGCACAGGAAATCTGCGACGTGGTGCAATCTTTATCGCCCTTGATGACGCTCGTCATCGAAGACGTGGTGTCCATGATGATGGCGAGATTGTACGGGATGTCCGATCCGCCCTTCATGGCTGCGCTCGCAGTGGCCGACAGGTTCATCGACGGCATTCCGATCAGTCCTCCAAACCACAGGTTCACCTTAGCCGTCTGCGTCACTGTGATCGCGTTGTAGCCTGTGCTGCTTCCTGGAGGAGTTTGGCACTCCACATTGAATGGCGCCTTGGTTATCGTGCTTGCACAAAAAAGAGTCTGCGTCGCGATCTGGTCACTCGACAACATGCTGCTGGCGTTTAGTTCTCCAGTCATCGAGCTGAATTGCTTCACCGCCGCCGTCACTTCCGCCGTGTAGGCCCCGCTCGAGCTCGTATTAAGGAGTGCGTCGGACATGGCTTGCGCACCCGCCAGCGTGGCCTCGTCCGTCGACGTTACCAGTTGCCGGTAGGCGTAGTAGACATGGCCGACCTCTGCCGAGCTCACAGCCATCGTCAGAATCGCCGAGGCGCTGATTACGACCATCACGATGGATTGGCCCTGCTGACTCTTGATGAGCCTGCGAATTTGTCGAGACACAATCCGGTTCATTTAAGGTTTTCCTCCGTTCACATCTGTATCGCTGATTGGCTCGAAGCCAAACTTCCCGCTGTGCTGGTGCCAGCATTGAAGAACGGCATCGCTGGAATCCCGAGCCATGTGTATGCGTAGGTTACCGTCAGAGTCACAGGGTAGTTCGGCCCCATCGACGGCGCTGTGGCGCACGAGAACGCCGTCCCGGTTCCCGTGTACGCGTGCGTCGCGTCGCTGGTGTCTGTGATCGTGAGCTTGTAAGTGAAGTTCGAAGCCGTCCAGGTGGGAAGCGATGCGGCCATCGTTGTCTTTGCGTAAGCGCATGGGTCATTGCCCGGAAACAGGCCGGCGTCGCTCCCCACCGCCATCGCGGTGGCAGAGGTTGCGTTCCCAAGCTGTTGCAGGTTGTACATGCCCAGCGTCAGGCTAGCCGACAGGTATATGAGCCCAAAGAGCATTGGCAGCGTCAACGCGAATTCGACCAGGGCCGACCCTTCTTCGCCGCGCTGGCCAAACAGATTAGCGATCTTTCGTAAGCCATTTTTAATCGTCATCGTTCCACCTCACAGCTAAGCCGGCTTTGCTCTTGCATTTCAACCGGCCCGCCCAGGGACTTCATTGGCGCTCCGATGCGCCTGTTACCCTTCAAAATCCAGTTGCGCCAGGAAGAGATCGAACTCCTCCCGGGTGGCCGCGTCCAATATCGCGGTCTTCCCGTTACGCATGTCCTTTTCGTCCGCCAGAATGAACTGCAAGCCTACGCCGTCCGGACCCCAGCGCACAGCTCGCGATTGCACAGCGACTGACCGCTCCGCCAGTTCCTCGCCGTGATCGGTCCTCTGCAACGTCATCAGAACCAGAGTGCCCGGATACCACCGCTCCTCGGTCACCACATACAGTCCCGACGAACTGATGTCTCGAACTCCATGCGCCACCGGAGCCGCGCCGTTCCAGTAATACGCAGCCAGACCCGGCTCCTTCGCGCGAGGTGCCTTGCGCGGATCCGGCGACCACCAACGATCAAACCAGGACCGCAACTGGCCCTTCGTTTTGGCGCTCACGGGCGTCAGGTCCATACTGTGCATCCTTCGTGCTTCGGGCTTGTCATGTCCGTTGCGGTCTTCAAGCTCCAGCAATCCCGGGCCTCCGCTCCACAATGGCTTTTCGCGCAGCAGCGCGGCGCCCGCAATTTCCGGCCCCGGCTCAGGTTGGTCGCGCTTGTTCGTCAACCTCTCCAATTGCCGCTCCATCTCTTCGGCCACGCATAGCACGAGCTGATCGCCCGACTGCGTCTGCGACGAGTAAATCGAGTGCGCCGGCAACGCCAGCACGCTTTCCGGCCTCGGACATGACGAGCTCACCTGAAATGTTGGAAACGACTCCGCCATCTCGATCACCCTGCAATCCTCGTCCAGATAGATCAGATCCAGAGGCGCCGGCATCGCCGTAGCCGTGATGCCCCGGAACGGCTTCATCCATAGGCCCTCGCCCGACTTCAGCGGCTTCTCCAGCATCAGTTCCGCGACCTGATTCGTAGGAAGGTCGCCGGCCGTTACCTTCAAACCCAGGAAACATTCACGCGTCTGGTTGTAGGCACAATACGTTTGCGGTTCCATCTTCAACTGGGCCCCTGGCGGCAGTGCCGCGGCTCCCTCACTTGCCGGAGTTCCTTTAACCGGTTCGGCTCGTTCCATCAATTCCATCTGCGGCTCTGCCCTTTCTCTTCGCCTGCAGTCAAGCCTGCGAAGGGAACACTTCACCTGTTCCCCCTGCCCAGGCTGCACACTGAGGCATCTGCCGACTGCGCGGCATGCCAACCCGGCAACGGAAGCTTCGTAATCCAACCGTGGCTTGAATCGGTGTTCCTTCGCGCCACGGCTTCTTGCCTTCCGGCCCTTACTTCACCCGCGTCCGGCGGCGCTGAATCAAAACAATCAGAATGACGACCGCTAGAGCACCGGCAACAATTCTGATAATCAATTCGCTGCTCATGCAAAATTCCCCTTCCTGCCTCAATTATTTGGTTAGTGACTTGAACGAATCAGCCATCATGATCGCGGCTGGTCCCAGTGTAACCAGAAATAGCGCAGGAAAAATAAACAGCACCAGCGGAAACACTAGCTTGACTGAGGTTTTCCCCGCCATCTCCTCGACCAGTTGCACACGCTGCACGCGCAGCGTGTCCGAATGGACGCGGAGCATCTTGGCAATACTTGTTCCAAACTGTTCGGTCTGCACCAGCATCGACACCAGGTTGCGCAGACTCTCAACACCGGTGCGCTCCGACATGTTCTTCCATGCCTCCGAGCGAGCCCGTCCGGCGCGCTGTTCCAGCACCACGACTGTCAGCTCATCGCAAATTTCTGGTTGCGATGACCTCAACTCTTCCGCGCTGCGCGCCGTCGCCTGGTCCAGGCTCAGGCCCGCCTCCATGCAGATCACCAGAAGGTCGAGAACGTCAGGTAAACCTCGGGTGAGCTTCTTTTGCCGTTTTTCGATGCGCTTACCCAGCCAGAAGTCCGGCGCCAGAAATCCACCACCCAACGCCACCAGGTATACGAAAAACGGGCTCATACTCCCTAATCCGCTCACCGCGGCGATGGCTGCCAGCGTCAGCGGCAACAGCACCTTGCCTCCGTAGAAAACTTTGATCGCGTTCTCGTTGCGGAATCCCGCCCGCTGCATCCGAGTCTTGATGACCGAGACTTCCTTCTCGCTCTTCGGCATCAGGTTCTCGAACTTCTTCACCACGTTGCCGATCGACGAGCCCGTATTGTGAAAAGTCTCGGCCAGCGTTTTCTGCTTGCGCCGCGGGCTGATCACCTGGCTGATGCGGTCCAGCGCCGCCTCGCGATAGAACATCAGCACACCGATGCTCCCGATCAGCACGAAGACAGCTACGAACGCCAGAATTGCAAAAATCATGACTCTTCCTCACACGTCGATATCGACGATTCTCCAAATCACAAATCCGCCAACCGTGATCAGCCCCGCCGCACCCCACATCAGCTTGATGCCGATGTCGCGATGCCATAGAATGCTGATCATTCCAGGGTCTACAAAATAAATGCCTATGCCCAGCACCACCGGAAGCAAGGTAAGAATCAACCCTGTAAAACGCCCCTGCGCCGTATGCACCATGATTTGGCGCTTAAGCCGGAAACGCTCCCGGATTACATAAGAGGTCTTGTCCAGAACCTCAGCCAGGTTGCCTCCGCTCTCTTTTTGAATCAGGATCGCGGTGGTGACGATCATCAGGTCCTGCACTGGAACCCGCGCGATCAGATTTACCAAAGCCTCTTTCATCTCCAGGCCGTAGTTCTGTTCCTCGAAGCAGATTTTGAATTCGCTGTTCACCGGAGGCGCGCACTCGCGCGCTACCAACGCCATCGCCGCAAGCAGGCTATGTCCGGCGCGCAGGCCGCTGACCATCAGGTCCAACGCCTCGGGCAGATGCTTTTCGAAAGCGCTGAATCGCCTTTGGCGCTTGAACAGAACAAAGGCATAGGGCAGCACGCCCAGCACTCCGCCCGCAACGAACGCCAATAAAGTGCTGTTGGTCGTCTCCATAAGCGCATAGGTCGGAATCACAAAGCCGGCCGCGCACAACAACATCAACCGCCCCGCGCTCCAATCCAGGTCGGCTTGGCTCAGAATCTTGCGCAGGTAGGGCGTCAGCTCGAACCTCAACAGCTTCTGGTTCAGCCAGGGAATGCTGCTGAGGAGTTCGTTCTTGCGCACATTTAGCTTCTGCGGCAGCAAATCCCTTCGGTCGACCTTGATGGCAGAATCCAGCGTGGCCAAAGCCTGCTTGGCGCTGCTGGAGGGTCCCATCGCCGCCAGTGGCATGGCAATCAGCGCGAACACACCAACAAAAACCAAACCGATGATCAATCCCATTTGGGTTCCCTCCCTTCCCTCTTAATCAACCACTGTTTCGCGCTCAAACAGGCTGGGTGGCAGAATGATGCCCGAAACGCGCAGCCTCTCCAGAAAACGGGGACGAATTCGCGTAGGCTTGAAGACTCCGATCACGCGGCCGTCCTGGCCGATGCCTTTCCTCTCAAACGTGAAAATCTCCTGCATGCTGATTACGTTCTCTTCCATGCCCGTAATCTCGGAGATGTTGGTGATCTTGCGCGTGCCGTCGCTCATGCGTGTCGCTTGCACCACGATCGAGATCGCCGACGCCATTTGCTGCCGCACGGATTTCTCCGGCAGGTTCATGTTGGTCATGGCCACCATTGACTCCATTCTCGACAGCGCGTCACGCGGCGTATTTGCGTGAATGGTGGTCATCGAGCCTTCGTGGCCCGTATTCATAGCCTGCAACATGTCGAACGCTTCCTCGCCGCGCACCTCACCGATGATGATGCGGTCGGGCCGCATACGCAGGGCGTTGATCAGCAACTGCCTCTGACGGATCGCCCCCTGCCCTTCGATGTTCGGCGGCCGTGTCTCCAGGCGCACAATGTTCTCCTGCGCCAATCTCAATTCAGCGGCGTCCTCAATCGTTACCAGGCGCTCGTTGTTCGGGATGTATTGCGACAGGATGTTCATGAACGTCGTCTTGCCGGCGCCGGTGCCTCCTGAAACCAGGAGGCTGATGCGCGCCCGCACCGCCGACGACAGAACTTCCATCATCTCGGCTGAAATACTCTTCAACTGCACCAGTTGGTTGGCGGCCAGGGGGCCGGTCCCAAAGCGCCGGATCGATACCGATGGACCATCCAGCGCCAAAGGCGGAATGATCGCGTTGACACGCGATCCGTCGGGTAGGCGGGCATCCACCATCGGCGATGACTCGTCCACTCTGCGGCCGACGCGCGAAACAATGCGGTCGATGATCTGCATCAGGTGCCGGTCATCGCGGAAGGTCGTGTCCACCCGTTGCAGCAGGCCGCCCTTTTCCACGAACACGTGGTCCTTGTCGTTGACCAGAATGTCGGAGATCTTTGGATCTCTCAGCAGCGGCTCCAGCGGCCCCAGTCCAAACACCTCATCCAGCAGCTCCGCGTGGATCCTCTCCTGCTCGTCGAAGTTCAGCGGCACGCGCTGGTCCGACATGATCTCTTTCACCAGGCCCGAAACCGCTTGGCGCGCCTGGCTCGAGTTCACGCGCGATAGCTTCTCCAAATCCAGCTTCGAGATCAGCGTGCGATGAATCTCTGCTTTGTACGATTCTAAGTTCAGTATTTCCACGTTGTACCTTCGCTCCAGTTGGAGAATTCAGCTCGTCGAACCATCATCCGAACAGGTTGATGAAGCCCTTCTTTTTCTTGGCCGAGGTTTCGCTCTTCCCCGTCACCGCATCGACCATCTTCCGGATCTGCCGTGAAATTGCCGAATCGGTAAGCACCAGCGGCTTGGCGCTGATTTGCATATTCCGCACCGACTCATAGTCGTTGGGAATCTTCCATTGGGCCGCCCGGGTCAGAGCCTTGGTAATGTGCTCCTCTGACACACCCAGAACGCGCGATTCGAATCGGTTGATCACGATCTCCAGCTTTGGCTGGGGCGCCGAAAAGAATTGCGTGATCAGACGGTTGGAGTTGCGCAGCTCGGGAATGCTTGCCTGCGTCACCAGATAGACTGTGGTCGCTTCCTTGTACGCACTCGTTCCCATCAGTTCCAGCCTTGACCCGAGATCCACCACCACGTTGTCGAACTCCCGCCGCGCAACCTGCAAAAGCCGGTTAATGCCTTCACTGTCGGCCTGAAATTGAATGAACCGTCCCGGCGCCGCCAGCACCCACAGGCCCGAGCTGTGCTTTATCAGAAGCTGCTCCAGGAACTTCGAATCCAGACGATCCACCTGCTGCAAAGCGTCAATGGCTGAAAACTCCGCCGCGATTCCAAGATTCAATGCCGCATCGCCCAGCGGCAGATCGAGATCGATCAGCAGAGTCCTCTCGCCGGAGTCCTTGGCCATCGCTACGGCAAAATTGCACGCCAGCATGGTCGTTCCGGCGCCGCCCTTGGACCCCAGGAACGCGAAGAGCTTGCCCGCGGTCTTCTTTGCTGGCCGCGTCGTCGGTCGGCGCGCCGCGGCTCGCACCAGCGCATCGGCCACGATGTCCGGCGCAAATGGGAGCGTCAGGAACTCGCGTGCACCGGCGCGCATGCAGCGCACCAGCAATTCCGGGTCCGAGCTCTCTGAATACACCATCACTGTCGCCACACCGTTGGCACAGATAGTCTCTACGAGTTCCAGCGCACGTTCCGCGTCACCGTCCAGATCGATAAGGATCACATCCTGGTCCTCATCAAGCGTCGATGGAAGATCGCCCGTTCCCAGGGAATAGCTGGAAAACTCGCTGACGTAAGCGCCCGTGCACCCGCTCATGGCGTGCATCGCCTCCAGCCGGCTCTCATCGCTCTGACTGATCACCGCGATGGAGAGATCCTCGACGCCGATAGGGTCGGGATACTGACTGGCGGAGTACTGGGAAGAATTCGTGGCCACGTCGTTTGCGCTCCTTGCTGTGCGATACGTTCGCAGATTGTGAGGCACTGACTCCCAATCCGCAGGAAGTTCATACTTGCCGTACTCCGAGCTCGACACTGCCGTGCTCCGTTTTTAACGAGCGAAAAACGAAATCAATGTCCCGATCGCGATGGCCGGTGCATACGGCATCTTGCGCCGCAGCGGATTGCTCAATACCGCTTCTCCGCGATTCTGCGCGCTGAAAACCAAATCACCGGTGTGTTGAAATAACTCCTTCAGGAATCCGCCCCATGCGGCCATCGCCAGTGCCATCACTCCGCCTACAACTCCGGTCATCACCAGCGCCAGAATGAGTTGGTATGGGCCGATCCAGGCACCAATCGCCGCGCACAACTTCACATCCCCCGCGCCCATTCCACCCATCCAGAAGAGAAACCCGTAAATCAGCAGCCCGAGACCCGCTCCGCTCAAGCTCTGCACCGCGCCGTGCCAACCGTGCAGCAAAACGGAAACCACGACTCCGCATCCAAAAAAAGGAAAAACAAGCCAATTCGGGATTCGGCGGCTGCGAAGATCTGTGAAGGTCGCCACAGCAAGAACAACCACCGTGGGCCACCACGCAAACGAGTGCATTACGCCTGCTCCCTGCCCGAAGGCATTCCGATTCACCCCCTTCAAAGCAATTCCCGCGCCAAACATGAAAGGCCATGAAGCCTTGTCGATTCAGAGAGATGAATCCAAATTACCCCACTAGGTGTGCACAGTTGTTTACGCTGGGCATCCAACCCGCATCGGCGCGTTTACACCAGCGCCCGCTCATCAAACGGGGTCCGTCACCGATGTAACCTATTACTGAATCAGAAGATTGCGAGTTCGGTTACGAACGGTTGTCTGGCTCCAATGTATGGAAAATGCGATTTTCTCTCGGGGGTAAAGATGCGAAAAACCTCAGCGCATCCTGTTCAATCTGAGGCTTCCCGTTACCAAGGTCCCACCCTCCTAGCACGAAAGAGGAATGTTCCCTGCGCGGCCGTTTGCCGATGATGAACCTACATCGCCCTAGTTTTTTTAAATATCGGCGAGATGGTAGATCGCCCGCCAATGACCAGAATTGGACTGTACTCGGAAGACCGTTCTTTGCACCCGCTTCTTTCTTCTGCCCTTGGTAAGGACTTCGAAGTCCTGCTCCAGCCGGATGGAGATGGAACGGATGCCCTCGCGTCCATCCCGGCCTGCGATGTCATGATCCTCGACCTCTATTCCTCGCAGGACACCCTCCAAACCCGCTTGGAATTTGCCAGGCGCATGATTGGCTCCAGCGTCCCGGCCATCCTGATGGCCGATGACACCCTGCGTTCCACCGCCTTCGAACTCGTTCGTTCCGGGGCCTTTGGCTACTGTCGACGCCCGCCTTCGATTCGCGACCTCAAGACCATGCTCGTTAGGGCGTGCGAAACCTCATCGCTGAAGCAGCAGTTGCATAGCGTTCAGCAGCGCATCGAGGAACCGGGTAATTGCGACCGCATCATCGGATCGAGCCCTGGCATGGAGCGCGTCTATCAATTAGTACGCAGCGTCACCAATCTCAATGCCGCTGTTCTGGTCACCGGCGACAGCGGAACGGGCAAGGAACTCATCGCTCGCGCGATCCACAATCTCGGCAGCCGCGCGAATAAGCCCTTTGTGGCTGTTTCCTGTGGAGCCATTCCTGAAACGCTGATTGAAGCTGAGCTGTTCGGCCATGAGAAAGGCGCCTTCACCGGCACCGTCGGTTCCCGCGAGGGCTACTTCGAACAGGCCGCCGACGGCACACTCTTCCTCGATGAAATCGGTGATCTCAGCATCTTTACGCAGGTCAAGCTGCTTCGCGTCCTGCAGCAGATGGAGTTCAGCCGCCTCGGTTCGAACAAACTCGTCCCCTTGCGTGCGCGGCTCATCTTCGCCACGCACCAGGACCTCGGTAAGCTGGTGGCTGACGGCAAATTCCGCCAGGATCTCTTTTATCGCATTAACGTGATGCGCATCGATTCGCCTCAGCTGCAGGACCGGCCCGAGGACATTCCCCTCATTGCAGGCCATTTCCTGCGCCACTACGCGAACGTCTTCCAAAAACCAATGGACTCGATCGAGCCGGCGGCCATGGAGATGCTCCAGAGCTACTCTTGGCCCGGAAACGTGCGTGAGCTCGAAAACGTGATGCAGCGCGCCATCATCCTCGCGCCTGGCCGCGTCGTTCGCGCGGAGGACCTGAACCTCAAGACTCACGAACCCGAAGAGGATGCTTCCGCCTTCGACCAGATCGTCGACATTGCGGATTACCAGCCATCCGGCTCATTCGAGCGCCAGCTCCGCGACTACAAAATCAGACTTGCTGTCGCTGCCGTTCGCGAAAACAACGGAAACAAGACCATGGCTGCGCGCAGCCTCTCGATCTCGCGCGCCTATTTGCACCGCCTCCTGCGTCTCGCCGAGGGCGATACTCTGCGCGCGTCCGATCCTCTCTTCGAGGACCACAAACTGCGCGAGACCGTCACCGCCTGAGGCAACGAGTTTCTCCACAAACCTGCGGAAGTCATAGCCTGCGGTTCATGCGTGGGCCTTGATCTCTCTTGGATGGAATCACGCGAAGTAATCCACTTGCCTCGCGGGCGCGGCTTCCAGATCCGCTCCGCCGTCTATAGTCTCGCCCTCGGGCGTCAGATCGTCCTCTTCGTTTTCCTCTGCCCCGGCGGCTTTTCTCCTGTTCCGCTGCTCCGCGTCATCACCCGGCCTCGATGAAGGATCGATATCGGAGATTGCAGGCGCACGCATCTCAGCCTGGGGCGCCCTTACCTCTGGCAACGCGCTAATTCCCGGAATGGGGGCGATCTCCATCATCACATCCCGATTTCTGTCGCTTCATATCGGCAAGGGAGGGAGAATCTTTAATCTTCCTGCTTCACTTTTGTCCGATTTTCGGACACAAACCATAAGCATTACCTGTGCATCGACAGGTCGGTTGCCGCCAACAACCCATTTCCGCCGCCTGATCGCTTTTGGCTCATGCTCTCTGCTTCCGTCGCGGTCTTGTCTTGATCCAGGAGCGCCAGTCCCTGTTCCAGGCTCATCCCCGCCGGAACCGGCTCAAAGCCGCCACGCACTTCGTTTGTCTCACGCGCAAATGTCTTTACCAGCAGCGCACGGATGTTCATGTGGACCTCGAGCGATCTCGTCTTCCATTCGCTTGCGCTGACCTGTTCGCGCACAAGCCGGAACCACCCGCCTTTGTATAATCTGCCGAGAATGCCAAATCCGAAGTCGACATTCTCATCCACGTGGCCTTCGAGCCTTGCCAGTCGCTTCGATCGCGCATCAACCCACAGGGTCCCGCTCATGGCGTGAAAGATCCGCGCCTCAATCGCATGCGCGTCGTCTTCGGGATTGGGTCGAAAGCGCAAGCGGTAGCAGCCGCTCTCTTCGCCGTCGTATTCGTACACGAACGATGTCGGCAAAAGTCCCAGAATCCGCCCAATTCGTTCTTCGTCCTCATCGTATAGCCGCGATTGTCGAGCCTGTTCGTCGCGCGAGTTTAGCAGTTTCCCGAGTCTCTCCTGCTCCTGCTGCTCCGCTTCCGGCGTTAATTCGCGTCCGTTGATCAGCGCCAACCGTGTGATCGGCCCGTCAGCCGTTTCTACCTGGTCCTCAGTGAGCGTTCCTGCCTGCGACTGCCGTTCCACCCAGTAGCGCCAAAATCCATGCCGCGAGTGGTCGTTCAGTTCGTTGTACACAACCTCTCGCACCAGTTGCCCCGCGGGAATCGGCGGCTCGGAGTAAGCGCTGCATGCGCCCTGCGTAACAACCGACACCACTAACATCGCCCAAAGCACACGCATCGCTAACCTCCAGCCGAAGAACTCTGACGTCGATCGCGGACTTGTGAGCATCATGCGGCGGGAGCGGTGAAGGTTCGGAAAGACGACGATAAAAAGCCAAACAATTGCGCCGCAGGAACCTTGTTCGCCAAGAGTGTCTCCGCAAGTTCAATCCAACTCGCCTTTCGACGAACCGCGAACTGAACTTGCTACACTGGCCCCGTGCGAAACCACTTCGAGTTTGGGATTGCCGCCGAAGCCGCGCTCGACGGATTGAAACGCCATCTCATCACACACGGAGAGGAAGAGCAGGTCGCATTTGAAATCGAGCAACAAATGGGCGTTCTGAGCGTCCTCTTCGACCATCCCGGGGTCAAGTTCGTCATCGCACCCAATAAGCCCTTGCATCAAATCTGGATCTCCGCGCCGGCAACGAACTTCATGCTCAACTGGGACTCGAGGGCGGAGGAATTCATCCTGCCGCGCACTGGTGAGACGCTCATCGGTCTCGTCGAACGTCTCATCGGCGAGCGCCAAGCCGCCTGAATCGCTGCGCGGGCATTCAATTCCAGTCGCGCAGTTCCCCCGCTTTCATCGCGCGTTCCGGATGGTACGATTGTTTCCATCCGCATGGGAGGTCAACATCCATGAATGAAAACTCTGCGTCCGCAACGCTCACCAGTGAACAGATTTCTTCGCTAACGCGCCAGAACAACTACGGCACCTGGCGCTTTCAGAAAACCTGGAAACCGCTGTATATCGCGGATGCAGAAGGTTGCTGGTTCATTGACGGCGCGGGCAAGCGGTACCTCGATTTCAGCTCGCAATTGATGTGCGTCAACTTGGGCCACAAGAACCCTCGAGTCGTCGAGGCCATCGCCGAACAGGCCCGCGAGCTTTGCTATGTCGCCCCAGGTTACGCCACCGACGCGCGCGCTCGCCTAAGCTTGAAGCTCCTCGAAGTTGTTCCAAAAGGAATAGAAAAGTTCTTTTTCGCCACCAGCGGAACTGAAGCCAATGAAGCGGCCTTCAAAATCGCCCGGATGTATACGGGCAAAACCAAGATCATCTCGCGCTATCGTTCCTATCACGGATCAACCATGGGCTCCATCGCCGCCACCGGCGATCCGCGCCGCTGGGCCATGGAGCCGGCCGGCAAAGGCGCAGGCGTCGCCTTCGCGCCTGAGACCAACTGCTACGACTGCCCCATCAAGCACACCTACCCCACCTGCAACATCGCGTGTGCCGACTACATCGAGCACATGATTCGCAACGAGAGCGACGTTGCTGCCATCATCTTCGAGCCCGTCGTCGGCACCAACGGAGTTCTCGTTCCGCCGCCAGAATATTTCCCTCGCCTGCGCGAAATCTGCGACCGCCACGGCGTCCTGATGATCGCCGACGAAGTGATGGCCGGCTGGGGCCGCACCGGCAAGTGGTTCTCCGTCGATAATTGGAACCTCAAGCCCGACATTCTCGTCACCGCCAAGGGCATCACGTCGGCCTATGTCCCACTCGGTCTTTGCGCCACCACAACTAAAATCGCCGACTACTTTGAGGATCACTACTTCTCTCACGGCCACACGTACGAAGCGCACCCGCTCACCCTCGGTCCCGCCGTCGCCACCATCGAAGAGATGCAGCGCCTGAAGCTCGTCGAGCGCGCCGCCGAGCTAGAGCCTTATGTTCGCGAAAAGCTACTCCAAATCAAGGAAAAGCACCCATCCGTCGGCGATGTCCGCGGCCTCGGCCTGTTCTTTGCTGTCGAGATTGTGAAGAGTCGCAAGACCAAGCAGCTCTTCAACACCATGCGCGACAAGGTGGAAGGCAAGCCGCTCGTCGTCGATCAGATCGCCGCCAAAATGATGGCGCAGGGAGTCTCCATCCAGGCCTGGGTTAGCCACTTCGTCATCGCCCCGCCGCTCATCGTTACGAAAGAAGAGCTCGACCTCGGCATCGCCGCCCTCGATGAGCACTTGGGAATCGCCGACGCCCTCGTCGAGGCCTAGCGGCCGGGCGCGCTGCGAACTGTGAACTGAGAACTGATTGGGGTGCCCCATCCAAGCTTTGCTTGGGTGGGGTAAAACAATCTCTGGGAACTATTTACTGTGAGCCGCTTTTACGCCACTTCTTCCGCGCTCTCCGCCACTCCCGCCGGCGCCGCCAGCTTCATCATCGCCACATACGACGCTCCCGCCGTAAAGAATCCCACGAACCACGCGTAGTCATAGAGGAAATGCAGTGGCTTCACGAATACACCGATCAGTGCGATTCCAGCTCCAAGTCCCAGCGCAATCAGCGCCCGCGGATTCACTCCCTTGGTGTAGTGGTAAATGCCCTCGCGATGGTAGAGCGAGTTCACATCCAGCTCCGTTCCGCGGATGAAGAAGTAATCGCACACCATGATCCCTGCCACCGGACCCAGTAGTCCCGAGTAGCCAACGAGCCAGCCGAAAATGTACGCGTCCGGTGTGGCCAGCAGCTTCCACGGGCACATCGCTAGCCCGAGAAAACCGGTAATCAACCCGCCCGTGCGAAAACTGATCAAGCGCGGATACAAATTTGAAAAGTCGTTCGACGGCGACACTACATTGGCTCCGATATTCACGTTCAGTGTCGCCACCAGCACCGCAATCAGCGCCAGGAAGGCGACAAACGGCTGATGGAACATTCCAATCAGTTGCACCGGGTCCCATATCGGCTTGCCAAACAGTACCACTGAAGCCGACGTCACCGCAATTCCCAGAAACGTATACAGCACCATCGCCACCGGCAGACCGAACGCCTGCCCCCATGACTGCGCGCTTTGCGATTTGGAATAGCGCGTGAAGTCGGGGATGTTCAAAGCGAGCGTCGCCCAGTAGCCCACCATCGCCGTCAGCGACGGAAAGAACACAGCCAGGAATTCGCCTCGCGAGTGGAACGTGCTCGGCGTCGACAGCATGGCGCCGAAACTTCCCGCCTTCGCATGCACCCAAACGAGCAGAGCCACTGCCATCACAAACATGAACGGTGCGCCGAATGCCTGCAGGTGCCTGATTGAGTCCACGCCTCGCCACACGACCACCATGTTCAGCAGCCAGAAGCCCAGGAAGCATGCCCACAGCACGCCGCTGTTTCCAGCAGTGTTCGGCCAGATCACGATCAGCATCGCGTCAATCGCGCTGCCACCGATCCACGCTTGAATCCCGAACCATCCGCATGCCACCACCGCTCGCAGCAGCGCCGCCAGGTTCGCTCCGCGTACCCCAAATGACGCACGCAGAAACACCGGAAACGGAATCCCGTACTTCGCGCCCGCGTGCGCGTTCAGCAGCATGGGAACGAGCACAATCAAATTCCCCAGCAGCACCGTCTCGATCGCCTGTTTCCAATCCATTCCCTTCGCGATCAGCCCCGACGCCAGCCGGTATGTCGTGATCTCCATGCACATCGAGAACCACAGCGCCGTGTAGTTGTAAAAACCCCACTTCCGCTGCTCCGGCGTGGTCGGCGTCAGGTCGCGATTTGATAGGGATGGATCGACGCTGCTCACGGGCCTCCTCCGCGGAGTCGGGAAAGTATCTATATAAGGTAAGACGGTCGGGTGCCCCGGGTCTCGTGTCTGAGACCCGGGATAGCACGAATCTCGTCTTTGCACAAGAAGCTAGAGGCTAGCAGCTAGCACCTGCCTCACTTCCACGCCCCGCCTCGCGCTTCTCTCCTCAAATATTTCCCTCGCCCCGGCTTCCCGATAAATTTTCCGCCGCTCACGATCAGCTCGCCGCGCGAATACACATCGCGCGCATTCCCCCGCACCCTGAACCCCTCGAACATCGAATAATCCACGCGCATGTGGTGCGTCTTTGCGCTGATCGTGTAATCCTCGGTCGGATCCCACAGCACCAAATCCGCGTCACTCCCCGCAGCCAGCACGCCCTTCTTCGGATACATCCCGAAGATCCGCGCCGGTGCCGTCGAAACCAGCTCGACGAATCTGTTAATTGAAAAATTCCCCTGCCCCACGCCGTGATGATGCAGCAGTTGCAATCGGTTCTCGATCCCCGGCCCGCCGTTGGGAATCTTCGTGAAGTCATCCTTGCCCAGCGCCTTCTGGTCTTCGAAGCAGAACGGGCAATGATCCGTCGATACCACCTGCAGATTGTCCTTCCTCAAACCCTCCCACAGCTTCGGCTGGTTCTTCTTTTCTCGCAGCGGTGGCGTGAAGACATACTTCGCGCCATCCCAGCCCTTGCCTTCCATGTTGTCTTCAATCGAGAGCAGCAGATACTGCGGGCACGTCTCGGCAAACGCCGGCAATCCTCGGTCACGCGCCTCTCGCACCTGGTTCAGCGCGTCTTCGCTGGACAAGTGCACGATATAAATCGGCACGCCGGCAATCTCGGCCATGGCAATCGCGCGATGCACCGCCTCAGCCTCGGCCTTCGTAGGCCGCGTCAATGCGTGATAAATCGGCCCAGTCTTGCCCTCGGCCAACGCCTGTTGCACGATCACGTCGATTACCGAACCGTTCTCCGCATGCATGCAGATCAGCGCGCCGTTCTTCGCCGTCTGCTTCAGCGCCTTGAAGATCGTCGCATCGTCCACCATCAGCACGCTTGGATACGCCATGAATAGCTTGAAGCTGGCCACGCCCTCACGCACCATGTCGTCCATGTCTTCTAGGCCCGCGTCTCCAAGGTCCGTGACGATCATGTGCAGGCCGTAGTCAATGCACGCCTTCCCTTCGGCCTTCTTCCACCACGTATCCAAGGCCGTTCGCATCTTCGTACCCTTCGCCTGGATCGCGAAGTCCACGATCGTCGTCGTTCCCCCAATCGCCGCCGCCCGCGTGCCCGTCTCAAAGTCGTCTGCTGACTTCGACCCTCCAAAAGGCATATCGAGATGCGTGTGCGCATCAATCCCGCCCGGCAGCACCAACAGCCCCGTTGCATCCACTACCTTGTCTGCCGCGCTCGCCGGAATTCCCGCGCGAATTTCCTTGATCACTGCGCCATCGATCAGCAAATCCGCCTTCGCGCTGGCGTCGGCATTCACAATTGTTCCGTTTTGAATCAAAGTCGTTGACACGATTTCTCGTCCTCGCTCTTCAATCGCTGATTTGCTAACTGCCCGGGTGCCCCAGGTCCGGATTTTCGGACCTGGGATACCTCGAACCCCAACAGGACGACGCAACAATTCTTGCTATGGCGACTGCACCTGCGTCGCACACGCCGCTCCCCGCGTCCGCTCGTCCCACGTCTCCGGCTTGAGCCCCCTATCCACCTCAACCATCGTGATGCACCCATCCACCGGACAAACCAGCGAGCATAGGTTGCAGCCCACGCACTCCGTTTCGTCCACCCGCGGAATTCGCTCGAGCGGCGTCGGGTATGGCCCCTGCGCAAATGCCGCCGCGCGTTCTTTGCGCGTCACCGGCGTCTCCGCAATTGACGTGCGGCTCTCCGCTTCCTTCGCCGCAGGGATCGGATGCAACTCCACGTGCCCGTCAACCGGCCCGCTCACGCGATCCAGATGAATACACTGATGAGCGCCATCCCAGCACGCAATGTGGCACAGATCGCAGCCGATGCACTTCTGCTCGTCGATGCGCGCCACGATTTTGTAATTCAAATTCAGGTGCTTCCACTCCGTCACGCGATTCAGCGACAACCCGCGAAAATCCTCAAGCGTCTTGAAGCCTTTCTCGCGCATCCAGTTTTCCAGCCCCTCGGCCATGTCCTCGACAATCCGATAGCCGTAGTGCATCACCGCCGTGCATACCTGCACCGTCCCGCAACCCAGCAGCAGAAACTCCGCCACATCGCGCCACGTGCCGATTCCGCCAATCCCCAACAGCGGCAGCGCCGCCTCAGGATCAGCCAGAATCTGCTGTACCATGTTCAGCGCGATCGGCCTCACCGCCGGCCCGCAATACCCTCCGTGCGAGCTCTTCCCATCTACATTCGGCCGCGGAACAAACGTGTCCAAATCGATCCCCGTGATCGAATTGATCGTGTTGATCGCCGATAATCCGTCCGCGCCACCGCGTTTAGCTGCCCGCGCCACAGTGCGAATATCGCTGATGTTCGGCGTCAGCTTCACCAGCACCGGAGTCTGCGCCTTCTCTTTGACCCACGCGGTAATCATCTCCGCGTATTCCGGAACCTGACCGACCGCCGAGCCCATCCCACGCTCGCTCATCCCGTGTGGGCAACCGAAATTCAATTCCAGCCCATCCGCTCCCGCATCTTCGGTTCGCGTCACGATCTCGTGCCATGCTTCGCGCGTCGATGCCACCATCAACGACGCAATCACGGCGTTCTTCGGGTAGCGTTTCTTCACTTCCGCCATCTCGCGCAGATTTTGGTCCACGGTCCGGTCGCTGATCAGCTCAATATTGTTGAAGCCCATGATGCGCTGGCCGTTCCAGTCGGTCGCCGAGTAGCGGGAGCTCACATTGGTGATCGGCTCGCCGATCGTCTTCCACACCGCGCCGCCCCAGCCCGCGTCAAACGCGCGCATGATCATCTCGCCAGTATTGGTCGGCGGCGCCGACGCCAGCCAGAACGGATTCGGCGAGTTAATACCGCCTGCAAAACGACGCACGCCGATGTCAGGCATGGGCTACCTCCGCGCTCTTCAGCATCGCCATCGCGGCCCGCTTGCCCCCCGCCACTGCATCCACCACTTCGCGCCCGCCGTTCACGCAATCGCCGCCGGCAAAATACCTTGGATTCCCTGTTTGACCCGTGACGCGATCCGCCACAATCTTCCCGTCGCTCACCTCAACCCCTCGCAGCTCCTGCAAAAGCTGAGTCAGCGGCGACTGACCGATCGCCGGCACCACCAGATCGCACACAATTTCTGCCTGCGACTCCGGGACGCGCTCAAGCTTCCCACCCTCCTGCCGCACTTGGACCGTATCGAGCAGTAGCCGTCCGTGCGGTTTTTCCCGGATTGCAATCGGCAACCGGTTCCACAAGAACTGCACGCCCTCCTGCTTCGCGTGTTCATACTCAAAATCAAACGCCGACATTTCGCTCTCGCTGCGCCGGTAAACCATATACACGGTGGTCGCACCCAGCCGTCGCGCGGCGTTGGCCGCATCGATCGCCGTATTGCCCGCTCCCACCACCGCCACCGTTCCGTGCAGCTCGCGCAGGTGCCCCATCTTGTAAGCAGCAATAAGCTCAAGCGCGTTCATCACGCCATCTGCTTCTTCGCCGGGAATGTTGAGCTGCTGCATCGCACCAAGTCCCAGCCCCAGAAAGATAAAGTCGAATTCACTTTCCAACGCCTCGAGTGCCGCAGCCGAGCTCACGTCGACGCCGCAACGAAATTCAACTCCGAGCCGCCGAATCATCTCCACTTCACGCACGCTGTCTGCGGCCCGCAGCTTGTACTCTGCCACGCCATAGGTATTCAACCCGCCGGGCAATTCGCGTCTCTCGATCACAGTCGCTTGCGCGCCCTGGCGGCATAACTCCGCTGCGCACGCCAGCGAAGCAGGTCCGCTCCCAATGCATGCCACGCGCAGCTTGTAAGTCCCCGGCGCAGCTGTTGGAACTGCCTCACCCGACGCCCAAAACGCATCCATAGCGTGCCGCTGTAATTGCCCAATCTGAATCGGCTTACGATTCTGCCGGTTCAGGACGCATGCGCCCTCGCAAAGCACGTCCACAGGACAAACACGCGAGCAGCTCGCGCCCAGAATATTCGCGTCCAGAATCCGGATCGCCGATCCGCGCAGATTTCCCGTCGCGATGCGCTTGATAAACCCCGGCACATCGATGTGCGTGGGACACGCCGCCGTGCACGGCGCGTCAAAGCAATTCAGGCAGCGATCCGCCTCAATCATCGCGGCCTGCGCCGTAAGCGGCGGCTTCAGCTCGCCGAACCGCGCTCGCAGTTGCTCGTCGTCCAGTCGTGCTGCGGTACTCATCAAGACCTCATGAATGCAGGAACACGATTTGAATCGTGCCCCAACTCACGCCCGGAAACCCAGGTGCTTTGGCCCCAGAAAAATCGCCTTACGAAGCCACTAGCGGCCCATACAGATCGGGCCTGCGGTCGCGATAGAACTGCCACGTCCGCCGCACTTCCGCAATCTCATCCAGATTCAAATCGGCGGTCAGCACCTCATCTTTATCGCGCGCCGCCTCCGCAATAATTTTCCCGCGTGGATTGCAGAAGTAGCTCGTCCCATAAAACTCCCCGATGTTCCAGGGCGCCTCGGTTCCCACGCGATTGATCGCCGCGATAAAGTATCCGTTCGCCGCCGCGTGCGCGGGCTGCTCCAGCTTCCACAGATACTCGCTCAATCCCGCAACGGTCGCCGATGGATTGAATACAATTTCCGCCCCGTTCAATCCCAGGCACCGCGCTCCTTCAGGAAAATGCCGGTCATAACAGATATAGATGCCTACCTTGGCGAATCCCAGATCGAAGACCGGGTAGCCGAGGTTTCCCGGCCGGAAGTAAAACTTCTCCCAGAATCCTGGTGCCACATGCGGAATATGCGTCTTGCGATACCTGCCCAGATAGGCCCCGTCGCTCGCGATCATCGCGGCGGTGTTATAGAAGACGCCTTCCTGTTCAACCTCGTATACGGGCACAACGAGCGCAATATGCAGCTCCTTGGCCAGCGCTCGCATCAGGTTTACAGTCGGCCCATCGGGAACCGCCTCCGTCATCTCGTACCACTTCGTCTCCTGCTCCGCGCAAAAATACGGCCCGTTGAAGATCTCTTGCAGGCATACGATTTGCGCTCCCTGCTTGGCCGCCTGGCGAATCAACCCCACATGTTTCTCCACCATCGCCTTCTTTTGTGCCGGCAGCGGTTCTGTCGCGGGGATTGCATTCGACGCCTGGATAATGGAACATCGAACAACTCGGGGCATGGCTCGCCACCTCCAAGAAAAAGAGTGTGAGTCTTAGAAATTAGCTCAATTGAGCCCTTTCGGCAATAGCCTTCGCAACGATTCCTGCAAAGCCGTCACTGCTTCATTCCTTGGCTCTCTCGCCGGTATTCTCCTTCCCCCGTTTGACTTCACTCCCGCATAATCCAATAATCGATAGAGATGAACATCTATGAGGAGATCGTGAAGCTGCAACGGGAGGGCCACAGCGGTGCTGTAGCCACCATAGTGAACTCGCGCGGCTCCATCCCTTCGTTCCAGAGCGCCAAAATGCTCATCCGAGACGACGGCTCCATCGCCGGTACCATCGGCGGCGGCTGCGTCGAAGCCGAAGTCTGGCAGGCGGCGCGCGAGGTGATCTCCCAGGAAAAGCCGCGCACCCTCTCCTTTGATCTCAATCAGGACCCGAAGTACGATACGGGCCTCGTTTGCGGCGGCACGCTCGAAATCTTCATCGAACCTGTGCTCCCCGTGCCGTTGCTTTATATTTTCGGTGCAGGCCATGTCGCCGTCGAGCTCTTCAAGGCCGCCCGTAACGCGGGCTTCGACTGCATCGTTACCGATGACCGCGAGGCCTACACCAACACCGAGCGCTTCCCCAACGCATTTCAGGTCATCGCCAAAGACTTCGACGATGCGCTGAAGGATCTCAGCCCCGTTGAATCCTCTTACATCGTCATCGCCACGCGCGGCCATCGGGATGACATGCGCGTTTTGCGCTGGGCCGTGCAAACGCCGGCGCGCTACGTCGGCATGGTCGGCTCCAAGCGCAAAGCCATCACGGTCTTTCGCGAGCTCACGCGCGAAGGCCTCAACCCGGAGCTGTTTGGTCGCGTCCATTCGCCAGTCGGGCTCGACATTGGCGCTGTCACGCCGGAAGAAATCGCTGTCTCCATCGTTGCCGAGCTTGTTGCCGTGCGTCGTCACGCCGAACATGCTCTGCCCCACATGAGCTGGTTCCAGGACAGCAAGCACGTCGCCGTTCCCAAATCCACGGTGCCCGGCGAAACCCTCCCTGCCCCTGCGAGAAAGTAGTCTCAGCCCTTCTCGCACTCTGCCATCTTTCCCCCTGTTATCTTTATTCTTTATGACTGTTGTGCCTAATCTCTGTGGTTTGATCCTTGCGGCCGGCGAGTCTTCGCGCATGGGGTCGGACAAGGCTCTGCTTCCCTGGCCTCCGCCGCCGTCCGGCACAGTTCCGCCGCCCGGCCCTACGCTTCTTTCCGCGGCCATCCTCGCGTTTGAGCCCCTCACGCGGCTGGTCGTCGTCGTTGCTGGCAACAACGCACAGGCAGTTGAAATTACCGCCGGTGCGTGCGGAGCGCACACGGTCCGCAATCCTCATCCAGAGCTAGGTCAGTTCAGCTCGCTTCAGGTGGGTTTGCGTAAAGTTTTGTCGCGCGGCTGCGATTCCGCGATGATTACTCCCGTCGATTGTCCCCCGCTGAGCGCCGTCTCACTCGAGCGTCTCTGCGATTCGTTTCAGCGCGCGCGCGCCCAAGGCATTTGGGCCGTTGCCCCAGAGAACGACGGCAAGCACGGACACCCCCTTTTGGTCACCGATGAGATGATCGCTCGGTTTCTTGATGCGCCTGTGACCGGCAACGCCAGGGAAGTCCTGCACGCGCACGTACAGCGCGTCGCCCATGTCTCTGTTCCCGATTCGCTGGAAAAGGCCGGCCTCAACACGCCAGGAGACTACGAAGCGCTCACCGCGAAAACTCCGCCATCTCTGCGCTAAGACTTTTCGGCAAACTTCCCGAGCACCGCCGCCAGAGTATCCATAGCCAGGTGACTGGCGTGCGATGACGCCACGGGCAGCTCGCCGACTGCTCGCACCAGTTCTTCCCGGCTCAGCTTCCTCGCCTCGTCCACGGTCTTCCCGCTGACCAGCTCCGTCACAGCCGACCCGCACGCCATCGCGGCGACACAACCCTTTGCGCGGAATCGAATCTCTGCGATCCGCCCCTCCGCGATTTTCACCGTGAGCTCGAGGACATCTCCGCAGGCTGGGTTCTCGATCCGTGCGGAAGCATTCGCATCTTCTAGAGCTCCCGCGTTTCGCGGGTGCTCAAAATGGTCGAGAATTTGTGGCGAATACATGAATCTTGGCCGCCGGTTTAGCGCGCACCGGAATTTTCGCTCGCGGCCTCCGCCTTGGCTTGCGTCTGGCGCGCGTCCAGGACCTCCGTCACCAAAAAGAGATCCGCAAGCAGCGCGCGCAGATGAATCGATGCATTCAAATTGTCGATCAGCTGCGAGCTGATCGCCGGCTGAGCCAGCACCAAATCCACCGCCGCAACTGCGCGCTCGGCATCGTGCTTCAGCACTTTGAAAAATGCTTCGTACTTTTCCGCGCGCGCAAGCTGCTCCTGCTCTAACAAATCTCTGCAGCTGTGCTCCAGCCCGCGCATCGCCGCCGCGGCCCGCGTCAGGTGGTCGCGGAGCAGCCGCCCTGCATCGTTCCCATCGTCGCTTGGCAATCCGCGTGCAGAATAGGAAAGTGTGAATTCGTAGCACGCCTCAATCGCCTCGCACTGCCGTTCAATCTCAGTCGCCATCGCTTGCGGCATAGCCCTCTTTCTTCTTCGCGCCCGATCCCTTCACCGCCCATCGCCCGGTATCGTGCTCCTCCAAATAGAAATCTCGGCTCATCCATCCGAAGATCATCGACTTCGTAATGGGCAGCTTCTCCGGCCGGATTCCCATGTAAACATGCACCATGACGAGCGCGATCAGCCCCACCCCAGCCAGCCCGTGCAGCACATACATCAGTCCCCATGTCATGTCGCTGAAGAGATACGGATTCCGCGTGAAGATCCCCGTCTGCACCCGCTTCATCATGAAGAGCCCGGTCACGATCACCGCCAGGCCGGCCAGCATGATCACGCCGTGATACAACTTATTCTCCAGCGGATACTTTGCGAATTTTCTGGGGGGCG
The DNA here is from genome assembly GCA_963789425.1 of uncultured Acidobacteriaceae bacterium. Taxonomy (GTDB): domain Bacteria; phylum Acidobacteriota; class Terriglobia; order Terriglobales; family Acidobacteriaceae; genus Telmatobacter. The sequence goes on from CAWBKM010000005.1 coordinate 703,092, forward strand.
GCGCCGGCTTGCCGAAGAACCGCCGCACGCGGTTCATCGCGTCACGTAGGTCGGTCTTATCCGGCCATATCGACCAGAAATCCAGAAAGAACGATGCATGAACAATGTGATAGACAATCGAAACCGTCAGCACGCATCCTGCAATCCAGTGGTAAAGCACCCAATTGAACTGGATCCCCAGCTTCGGTAGGAACGCTGTAAAGAGCAGCGTGAACATTGACGCCGCCATGATCCAATGAAACAGTCGTGCCGCCAGCGAGTGCCTTGGAACGCGCTCCGGAATACCCACTGCGCACTCATCTGCCGCCAGCTCCGCAAATCGCTTCGGAGGCTTTACCACAATCAGGTAAAGGGCATGCACAATCATGAAGAACAAACCCGCAATGACGGCTACCCAGATCAGCCCCCACGCTATATGCGTCGGCACCGACTGTCCCCACGGACTTGTCGCCCACTGGATGAACTTCACACGGCCTCCTGAACACCGCTAATAGCGCGCTTCACCAGGTTCCTCATCAGCGGAATCTTGTAGCCGTTAAACTGCAGCGGCACCGCACCCTGCACCGCAAGCTCGCCGGCCATTTTTCCTGTCTCCGCATTCGCAGGCTTGCCGCGCACTGCATCTTCCACGGCCTTCAACCGCATCGGCTTCGGCGCCACGGCGTTCACAGCGATTCTGATATCGCTGATCGTGCTGCCCTCGAGTCTCATCGCCGACGCCACATTCATCAGCGGGAAATCCCATACGTTGCGATCGCGCACCTTCTCGAAATAGAACTTCGCGCCCGCCCACGTCGCCGGAATGCGAATCGCCGTTAGCAGATCGCCCGGCCTCAGAATGTTCAGCCGCGTAATGTCCAGCTCAGGGCCAACAAAATAATCCTCTGCATCCACAGTCCGTTCGCCCTTCGGCGTGCGGATGACAAACTTCGCGTCCAGCACGATCAGCGCCGGCGCCGAGTCAGACGGGTGCACCGCCACGCACCGATCCGCGCCAAAAATCGCGTGCTCCCTGTTGCGCCCGACTGGTGTGTCTGCGTAACAAATGTTCCCGCCGGCGCGGTAGCATGGCCATCCGCCGCGGTAGTACCAGCACCGCGCATCTTGCGAAACATTTCCGCCCAGTGTGCCTTGATTGCGAATTTGGGGTGAAGCCACCAGTTCCACTGCCTGCGCCAGGATGCCGTAGTCCTTCTGAATCGCCGGATGATTCGCGATCTCCGTCAGCGTCGTCATCGCGCCGATCTCCACGCCGTCGCTCGTCGCGCGAATCCCCTTCAGCTCCTCCACTCCGCTTAAATCAACCAACACCTTCGGCTTCTTGATGCGGTCCTTCAGCCAGTCAAAGCTGTCCAGCCCCCCGGCCATCACCCACACATCTTCGCCGTGCTGCTCCAGCAGATTCTGCGCTTCCGCAGCCGACTCCGGCTGCAGCAAATCGAACGCCGGCATCACATCTCGAATGACTGCCATAACTCTCTCCGTTTCACATCCACCGTTAGATGTGGGCCAGCAAAGAATTCTGCATCGGACGCCCGGCTTCATAGGACGTCAAAATCGTGTCAGCATTCACCGGAGCGCGCTGGAAGATGTTGTCTCCGAGCGCGTCTGAAAGCGCATTCAGAATCGCTGCGCATCCCCCGCCCACCGGTGGTTCCCCGCAACCGCGAGCGCCCACTGGCGTCTCCGGATCGGGAATATTCAGCGCCGCCCATTGCATGTTCACTGGAACATCCAAAATCGTTGGCGGCCTGTTCTGATAAAAACGTTGGGCGACGGAGATGCCATATTGCGGATCAATCACCCACTTCTGCCCGATCGCGTGTCCAATGCCCAGCGTCGACCGCCCCAGAATCTGCCCGCCCAACGCGGCAGGATGGAGCACCGTGCCCACGTCTGCGTACGCCAGGTAGTCGACGATTTCGTACTTTCCCGTTTCCACGTCCGCTTCCACTTCGGCGAAGCACGCAAGATACGAATACGAATCTCCGTCGTGCGGAAACTTGTCTTTCGCCGATGCCACAAGTCCCTGGCCCGCCAAATTTCCCACCGACTGTTTCGTGGCTTTGTTTACGTCGGGGTTCACATCGTGGCCGTCGTAAATTCCGCCGAGGTTGATCGCATGTTGCGCGGCTTCGGCAAAACTCAAGCCGCTACCGCCGCCCTTGCGAGTAACACGCAGGTTGGCCACTTCATACTCGTCCGGCTGTCCGCCCAGTTTCTTCGCCGCCACTTCTTTCAACCGCTGCACGCATTCAAGCCCCACCGCATGCGCCGCCCGCGTCATCGCGTGAACCGTTTGGCTACCGCCCGAATCGCAGGTGTACGGGAAATGCTTCGACGTATCGCCCCACACAATGTCACAGGCATCCCAGGGTATGTTCAGCACCTCGGCCGCGGCGCGGTGCACGTCGATCACGGCTTCGGTTCCAAGGTTTCCGATGCCCGATTGAATTTGAACGCGGCCTTGGGGAGTGATGACGATCAGTCCATCGAACCCGGTCGTGCCGCCGTGGAAGACTGTGAGCGCTACACCCACGCCACGCACTTTGGTGCCAACCTGCTTCGGCGGGCGTGCTACGCGCTCACTCCATTTGAACTGCTTTGCGCCCTCGTCCAGCGCCTGCTTCTGGAAGCAGCTTGTAACATAGGAGCGCTTACCCTCCTTGTTTGGAGGTCCGTATTCAGCCTTGCCCTCCGGGCAATTCACGCGCCGCAATGCAACTTGGTCCACTTCCAGTTGCCGCGCCGCCTTTGCCAGGATGGGCTCCATGATCGCGATGGCCTGCATGCCTCCTGGTGCGCTCTGTGCGCTGCGCGGCGGAGTATTCGTCGCCACCGTCACATTGCGCCACCGCATGGCCGGCACCTGATACTGCAATGAAGCGATGCTTGCGCACGAGCCTCCGTCTCCGTTCGATCCGTAGGACCCGGCATCAGACACCAGAAACATGTCGACGGCAGTAATGCGGCCATCCTTTGCAAAACCCACCTTCGTGCGGGCTCGGATTCCTGGCCGCGCGCGCCCGATAAAGTGTTCCTCCTCGCGGCTCACCCGCATCATCACCGGCGCATTCAGCTTCCGCGACAACAGCGCGGGAATCACCAGGGTCAGCGCGCCGGTAATCTTGCTGCCAAACCCGCCGCCCGTATATTCGCTGATGAAGACGATCTTGTCTTCTTCCATGTGCATCCAGCGCGCGATCGCGGCAACGGTCTGAAAGGTGCTCTGCGTGCCCGTATAAAGGAAGAGCTTGCCATTCTGCCAGTAAGCCATCGTCGTGCGCGGCTCCAGGCACTGGTGGCTTACGTCCGGAGTCATGAACGTCTCGTCGAGGACAAGCGCCGCGTTCTTGAATCCCGCGTCCACGTCGCCATAGGACCATTCATCCGGCGCATAACCCATGGGCATGCGGCCTTCTTTCTCGGCGGCAAAGTCCTCCTCGGTCCACTTCACCACGGCTAAGTCTGACCCACGGCCCGAAGCCGCCCTCACCCAGACGTTGCCGTCCTCGCGCGCATTCGAGCTGCCCGGACGCAGACTCTCCAACGGATCGGTCGCAAAGGGCAGCGGTTCCATATCGATCTCGATCTTCTCGATCGCTTCCGCGCATGTCAGCTCGTCCACGGCCGCCACCGCCAGAATGGGTTCGCCCTGGTACATCGGCTCGTCGGTCAACGCCAGCTCGCCCCACTTGTCGGCCCTGATCATGGTTCCGTTGTCGTTCATATAGGCCGCATGGCCCGGAACATCTGCAGGCGTCAGGATCGCTTTCACCCCCGGCATCGCCAGTGCTTTATCCGCGCGGATGCTCTTCACGCGCGCATGCGGCATCGGGCTTAGCACCAACCGGCAAAACAGCATCCCTTCTGCGCGAAAATCTTCCGCATACTTTGACTTCCCTGTCACCTTCGCCACCAGGTCGTTGGTCGAGTAGTCCTTGCCAATCAGCTTGTATCCCGTGCCATACGGCCGCGGCTTCTCTTGCTCAGCCTTCATCGCACTGTCCTGCATGTTTTCCGGCATGGCCTACGCCCTCCCCGCCCCGTTTGTCAAAATCGTGACAACGGGCGATTGCGTTTTGCCGGCGGGAACCCCGTTCTTCATGTACTCGGCTCCGCGCATCATCGAGTCCAGAATTTTGTTGTAGTCCTGGCAACGGCAAAGATTGCCGCTGATCCCATGCGCGAGCTCTGAACGCGTCGGCGTGGGATGCGTCTTCAGAAATCCCACCGCCGACATGATGAACCCCGACATGCAGAACGCGCACTGGAATCCCTGCTCATCGACCACCGCCTGCTGCACCGGATGCAGCGTCCCATCGGCCGCCGCCAGTCCTTCAATTGTCGTCACGCTCTTGCCGCGCACTGTATTGGTCAGCACCGAGCAGCTATAGTGCGGCACATCGTCGATCAGCACCGTGCAGGCGCCGCATTCCGCCCGGTCGCAGCCCAGCTTCGTTCCCGTCAGCCCCAGCTTGTAACGCAGCGTCCACGCCAGGGTCTCCTGCTTCATCACCTCCACGCGCCGCATCTTTCCGTTCACGTTCAGGGTGATTAGCCGCTCGCCACCATTGCGCATGCCTCCGCCCGGCGACAGGATTTTGTAGCTCGCCGCGCCCACCATCGCGCCACCGGCAATCACGCCCAGAATGAACCGGCGCCTCGTGATCTGGTATGCCTTGCTTTCGCCTGTATTTGGGTCTTCCATCTCCGGCATGGCAGTTTCTCCGGCTTAAGGATTGTTCTGGAAGGTCATTCCCGCCTTGGGGGATTGCGTTTCTACACTTCCTTGTTCTAGCCGCCGCTTTTTCTAGCTGCGGCGCTTGCAGCTATCTTAGTCCCACTCCTGCATCCCCGGCAAAGGGTCCGTTCCCCACCCGAACATGCCCAACTGCCGTGGCACTGCTTTCATTCCTGTCTGCAACTTTCTGGACTAAACTGAATTTGTTATGGCCATCGCAGGCGTCTCTCCCGCTATACAGCCTCGTTCGCCTCAAGGCGTATTTGCGAACGAGCCGTTTACTGACTTCAGCAATCCTGAAAACGCGCGCTCCATGCGCCGTGCGCTTGACCATGTCGCCACGCACCTCGGCGTGGAGTACAGCCTGATCATCGGCGGCAAGCGTCTCAAAACAGCCGAGAGAATCCGCTCCATCAATCCCGCGCGACCGGCGCAAATCGTTGGCATCCACCAGAAGGCCGGAGCCGCGCAGGTTGAACCCGCCATGTCCGCCGCGCTCCACGCCTATGAGTCATGGAGCCGGACCTCAACCGAACAGCGCGTCTCTCTGCTTCTCAATGCCGCGTCGATGATCCGCGAGCGCAAGTTCGAGTTCATGGCCTGGCTCACTTACGAGGTCGGTAAGAACTGGGCTGAAGCCGACGCCGACGTAGGCGAAACCATCGACTTCCTCGAGTTCTATGCCCGCGAGGCGCTGCGACTGGCTGCTGCCACCACACCCATCCAATATCCCGGCGAGCGCAACGAGCTCCTCTACATCCCGCTCGGCGTGGGAGCAGTCATTTCGCCCTGGAACTTTCCCTTCGCCATCATGGCAGGCATGACCGCCGCTGCGATCGTTGCCGGCAACACCGTTATCCTCAAGCCCTCAAGTGATTCGCCCACCATCGCCGCCCGCTTTGTCGAGGTTCTCGAGCAAGCCGGCCTTCCCGATGGCGTGGTCAACTTCTGCCCCGGCTCCGGCGCTTCCTTCGGCAACGCTATCGTCGAGCACCCGAAAACCCGCTTCATCGCCTTCACCGGTTCAAAGACCGTTGGCCTCGAAATTCATGAGCGCGCCGCACATGCGCAACCCGGGCAGATCTGGATCAAGCGCACCATCCTCGAGATGGGCGGCAAAGACTCGATCCTCGTCTGCGACGATGCCGATTTCGACGCTGCTATCAATGGAGTGGTTACTTCAGCCTTTGGCTTCAGCGGCCAAAAGTGTTCCGCCTGTTCTCGCGCCATCGTTGAGGCCCCCCTCTACGATGCCTTTGTCGAGCGCCTGCGCGAGTGCGTTGCCACTCTCACCCTGGGCGATCCCGTCTCCAATCCCAACATGGGTCCGGTCATCAACCAGGCTGCGCTGGACTCCATGTTGAAGTTTATCGAGATAGGCAAGAAAGAAGGCAGGCTAATCGCGGGTGGAAGCGCGCAAGCCACGGCCGACGGCGGCTACTTCGTTCAACCAACGATCTTCTCCGAAATCCCGCCCCACGGAGTGGTTGCGCAGGAAGAAATCTTCGGCCCGGTGCTGGCCGTCATCAAGGTCGCCAACTTCGAAGAGGGCTTGCGCGTTGCCAACAACACTGAATATGGCCTGACGGGCTCTGTTTACACGACCGATCCCGAAAAAAAGACCGCCGCACGCAGTGCATTCCACGTTGGCAATCTTTACTTCAATCGCAAGTGCACCGGCGCCATGGTCGGCGCACATCCCTTCGGCGGCTTCAATATGAGTGGAACCGATTCCAAAGCTGGCGGCCCCGATTATCTCTACCTCTTCACCCAGGCCAAGAGCGTCGCTGAAAAGCTCTAGCCTCCACTAAACGTCGCAATAACCGGCGTCCGCGCCATTTCAATTCGCACCGGAGACCCGATGACAGCGTGGGAATTCACAGCAGTGGTCTGGGGTCTCTCCTTCCTGGCGGGCTTCCTCGGCGCGCTCACCGGCCTCGGCGGGGGCGTGGTCGTTGTCCCTGCGCTCACCTTGGCGCTCGGCGTCAACATGAAGTACGCCATCGGCGCCTCGCTGGTCTCCGTGATCGCCACCTCTTCCGGCGCGGCCGCAGCCTATGTTCGCGAAGGCTTCTCAAACATCCGCATCGGCATGTTTCTTGAGATCGCCACCACGCTCGGCGCGATTCTCGGCGCATTTCTTGCCGGCCGCATCGGCACCCACGCCCTCGCCATCATCTTCGGCGTTGTCCTCATCCAGGCCGCGATCCAGTCGTTCAGAGGGAGCAAGGGCAACGATCTTCCCGTCGCTTCTGACGCGCTCGCCGGCCGCTTGCGGCTCGGTAGTTCCTATCCATTCGATGGCAAGGCGCAGGAATACGGTGTGCGCAATGTCCCTGCGGGCTTTGGCCTCATGTTCGGCGCCGGCACACTCTCCGGCCTCCTCGGTATCGGCTCCGGCGCGGTCAAAGTCATCGCCATGGATCGAATCATGCGCATTCCTTTCAAAGTCTCCACCACCACCAGCAATTTCATGATCGGCGTTACCGCCGCCGCCAGTGCCGGCATCTACCTCAGCCGCGGATTCATCAACCCCCGTGTCGCGATGCCCGTGATGCTCGGCGTTCTCGCCGGAGCTTTGCTTGGCGCCAAAGTTCTCGTGCACGCTCGCGTACGTACGCTCCGGGCCGTTTTCGCCTTCGTGGTTCTGGCTCTCGCCATCGAGATGATCGTCAACGGCATTACCGGGAAGGTTTAGCCCTCATGAATGATCGCCGCCTTGAGACCATCATCGGCCGCCTCCTGCAAATCGGCGTTCTCATCGCCGCTGCCACTGTCTTGGCAGGTGGCATTCTCTATCTCATCCAGAGCCCCTCTGGCCACGTCGACTATCGCACCTTCGTGCCCGGCAGCACTGCTCTCAATTCGCTTTCCGGAATCGTCCTGTCCGCGGCACACTTCCAGAGCCTGGGCCTGATTCAACTCGGCCTGCTGCTCCTGATCGCCACGCCCGTCGCGCGTGTCGCCATGGCCGTCGCGGGCTTCGCTCTCGAGCGCGATCGCCTTTACACAATCGTCAGCCTGATCGTTCTCGTGATTCTGGCCTTCAGTCTGATTCACGCCACTTGACGCACGAACGTCCGCGGCCGTCTCGCAACTTGCTTGCAAGCACCCCTCACAAATTTTGAATTGGACTTGCTTCGCGGCTTGCGAATCGGGAGTATTACGCGATAGCGCCGGAAGCGGATTGGCTCGCGGCCTGGTTTGCCGCCTGGGTCTCGGCTTCCAGTTTGCTTCCCACTTCGGCTGCAGCCTTGGCCAGCACCCGGTGATGAATCGTGAACAGCGCCAGCTCCAGCCGATCGCCCACGCCGGTCTTGTCGTAAATCGAGCGCAGATAGTTCTTGATCACCTGCTCTGTCGTCTTCAGCCGGATGGCGATCTCGCGGTTCTTGCAGCCCTGCACGATCAGTGCCACAATGCGCATCTCTTTCGGCGTCAGCCGGTCGCGCACCCGCGCTCCCACCAGGTCCTCTTCAACCGCTTCTGGCGGCGCTGACTGTGTCGGCAGCCATGAATCTCCGGCCGCAACCCGGCGCACGCATTCCACCAGCGCTGGCCCGGTGACGCTGCGGAACACCACTCCACGAAAACCCTGTTGCATATACGATGCGGCATTCTCATTGTTCTCGGCGATCACAATGCCGCGGCTGCTTGTCGTCTCCAGCAACATGCCCAGCCGCGTGAAATCCGGCTGCAGCGACGCGGCAAACAGAACAATGGAGTTCGGAAACGTGGTGATGGCGTGGTACATGCGTTCAAGATCGGTACATTGCGCGATGATGCGCAAGTCCTCGTCCATAGCCAGAACCTTGGCGGTGCCGGCCCGGAAGATCGCCTGCGAATCAGCCAGTATGATCTTGTTCATTGTGTTTCCTGTTTACCCCGTCCCTCTCGGGAGAAACTTCGCCCACATTTGTCCCTATCGGCCCCATCACCAAAGTCTTGGCAATGCCTCTGATTGCTACAATCCTGGCCCTCGCCGGCCCTTTTCGCAACACCGGCCCACGCAAATCGCTTGTCCCCCGGCATGGGCATTGGCACGGCTACGTCTGAGATTACAGCCTTCAGGTCAAAATAGGGTATCAAAAACCCTTCGGCGGGGTCCCGGAAACCATTAACTAAATTGGGACCCGTCAGGCTCTACACTCTTTTTATGGCAAGGCCCATCCTCCTGGCGGTTGACGACGACACGAGCGTGCTGGAAGCCGTGGTCCAGGACCTGCGCCGCGAATATGGGGCCACCTATCGCATCATGCGCGCCGCCAGTGGCCCGGCCGCACTTGACACGCTGGCCCAGCTCAAGACCCGCGACGAGCCCGTCGCTTTGATCATCAGCGACCAGCGCATGCCCGGGATGAGCGGCGTCGAGATGCTCGAAAGCGCCCGCGCCATCTATCCCGACGCGCGCCGTATCCTTCTCACCGCGTATGCCGACACCGAAGCCGCCATTCGCGCCATCAACTCTGCACGCATCCACTACTACCTGAACAAGCCCTGGGATCCGCCCGAGGAAAAGCTCTACCCTGTCGTCACCGACCTTCTCGAAGACTGGCAGGCTAGCTTCAGTCCTCCGTTCGAAGGCCTGCGCGTCATCGGCTATCGCTGGTCGCTCAACGATCACCGCTTGCGCAACTTCCTCTCTCGCAATCACGTTCCTTACCGCTGGATCGATGTCTCCGTCGGCGAGGAAGCGTTGACGCTCCTCAAGGACCGTGGGCTCGATCCGCAAAAACTTCCCGTGGTCCTCTTATCCGACGGTGCTGTCCTTGTTGACCCCGATCTGGAGACTCTGGCCGGTCACGTCGGCCTCCGCGTTCAGGCCGCCCAGGATTTCTATGACATCGTGGTCGTCGGCGCCGGTCCTGCCGGCCTCGCCGCCGCCGTTTATGGCGCCAGTGAAGGCCTCCGCACCGTTGTCATCGAGCCTGAGGCTCCAGGCGGGCAGGCCGGCTCCAGTTCCCGCATCGAGAACTATCTCGGCTTTCCCTCCGGCGTCACCGGCGCTGACCTCGGCCGCCGTGCCTTCGCCCAGGCCTCTCGCTTCGGCGCCGAGTTTGTCACCCAGCGCGCCACCGGCATGCGCGTCGACGGCCAGTACCGCTTTCTCCAGCTCGCCGACGGCCGTGAGGTCTCCAGCCATTGTGTCCTTCTCGCTCCCGGCGTTCAGTACCGCAAGCTCGATATTCCCGGCGCCGACCGCCTCACCGGCCGCGGCATCTACTATGGAGCCGCGCTCGTCGAGGCGCTGGCGTGCAAGGACGAAGACGTCTTTATCGTTGGAGGCGCCAACTCCGCAGGCCAGGCTGCCCTCCACTTCGCCAAATATGCCACCAAAGTAACCATGCTGGTGCGCGGAGAGGGACTTTCCGCCACCATGTCGAAATATTTGATCGATGAGATCGCTCGAACATCCAATATTGTGGTTGAGGCCCGCACTCAGATCATTGAGGCCATCGGCGATGATCATCTAACCGACCTGAGGTTGCGCGGCCCGTCAGGTGAAACTCAGGTGCCTGCGTCCTCGCTTTTTGTTTTTATCGGCGCCGCGCCAGTCACGGCATGGCTGCCGCCGTGCATCATGCGTGACGGAAAGGGATTTATCTTGGCCGGACCGGATTTGCGAAGCGACGGTAAGCTACCGGAAGTCTGGATCGAAAAGCGCGAACCGTTCCTGCTTGAAAGCAGCGTTCCCGGAGTATTTGTCGCAGGAGATGTCCGCTCCGGCTCCGTCAAGCGTGTCGCCTCCGCAGTAGGCGAGGGTTCCATCGCGGTGCAGTTTATGCACCAGTATCTGGCGGGGTTTTAAGCCCGCCAGATGCTGGATTGGGTGCAATGAGCAAGATGAGCGAAGACTTTCAACCGATCCGCATCGAGGAGATCCAGCTAAAGGATCTCGCCAAGTTCCTTCCCCAAACGCGCATCTTCGCCTCTACACCCTTTGAAGCCCTTGCCGGTGTCGACCATCTCGAGCGCGTCACTGCCAAGGCTGGCTCGGTGCTCGTCGAGCCCAACGCGCCGTGGCTCTACTACTGGCTCTTGCTCCAGGGCGAGGTCTACGCCAAGCGCCCTGAAGCCGACGGCACCTCAACTCTGGTCGGAATCGTGCACGACGGCGAAGCCTTCGGCGAAGTACCCCTCCTCACCGGCAGAGGCTTATCGCCGTTCCGCGTCATTGTCTCGCAGGACTCCGTGCTTGTCCGCTTCACCGAACAGGATTTCTGGTCCCTCCTTGCCTGCTGCCCGGCCGTCCGCAAAACCGTTCTCGCCGACAGTGCCGTCCGTCTGCAGGCCTATCAGGTTGAAGCCCTGCATCGCGAAAAGCTCGTCTCCCTTGGCACCCTCGCCGCCGGCCTCATGCACGAGCTCAACAATCCCGGCGCCGCCGCCAAGCGCGCCGCCACGCAGCTTCGCGAAAATCTCATGCGCCTCCAGCAACTCAGCCTGCGCAACAGCGGCAAGGCCAAGACCCCCGCACAGCTTCAATGCATGAGAGATCTCCTTGAGCACGCTCTCCGCGGTTGCAATCTTCCCGCCATGAGCAGCCTCGCGCAGGCCGACGCGGAAGAAGCCATGAGCCAGTGGCTCGACAAGGCCGGCGTCGAGAACGCCTTCACTATCGGCCCCGTCCTCGTCTCCATGGGCATCGACCATGAGGAGATCGCGTGCGCCCAGGAGCACTTCGATCCGGCCTCTTTCTCTGACGCTCTCAACTGGTTCGGCGCCCTCGTCTCCAGCGTCTCGCTCGTCTGCGCCATCGAAGAAAGCATCTCGCGCATCTCCGAACTGGTCATGGCCGTTAAGAAATTTGCCTACGACGAGCGCACTCCCGACAAGGAGCTCGACGTCCACGACAGCTTGCAGAGCACCCTCACCATCCTCGGTCACAAATTGCGCCTCAAGCAGATTCAGGTTGAGAAACGTTTTGCCGCATCACCTTCCACCATCCGCACGCGCGGCTCCGCCCTGAGCCAGGTCTGGACCAACCTCATCGATAACGCCGTCGATGCTTCTCCTGATGGCGCAAAGCTCGAAATCTCCACCTGGTCTGAGCCCGATTGGCTCGTTGTCTGCGTCGGTGACCACGGCTCTGGCATTCCGGCCGAAGTTCTCCCCCACATCTTCGAGCCTTTCTTCACCACCAAGCCGCAGGGCTCAGGAACTGGCCTCGGCCTCGAAATCGTCCACCGCATCGTCACGCAAAAGTTTGCCGGACAGCTTGAAGTCCAGTCCGACCCCGGCGACACACGCTTCATCGTCCGCCTGCCCCGTAACCTCTCCAACTCTGTGCCTAAATCCGATGGCTGAGAGCTGAAAGCTGTCAGCGCCGCCCCTTCGGCTCCCGCTCTGTTGTTCCGTCGTTCCCGCTTCTGTTGTCATCCTGAGCGAAGATCGCGCCAGCGATCGGAGTCGAAAGCCTGCCCTGAGCGGAGATCGCACAGCGATCGAAGTCGAACGGGGACCTGCATTTCGTTTCTCAGCCGCTCCACTTCCAGCTGCCATTCCACTCCCTTGATCCCTCGCTTCCAGATTCCAAGTGGTAGGACCACTGGACTTCTATGGGTTATGATGATCTGCGCAAGACTTCCACCCCGTGCGAGGCCGCTCAATGTTGCATCCTGGAAAGCCGTTCAACCGCCGATTCACAACTTCCATTCTCACGATGACATTCATCGCCGGCTCCGCCGCGACTCTCCACGCCGCCCGCACCTGCAATCCTCGCGACTTCGGCGCCAAAGCCGACGGAACCACGAAGGACACGGCCGCAATTCAAAAGGCAATTGACGCCTGCGCGGCCAAAGGCGGCGGAACAGTTCAGCTCACCGCGGGCACATATCTCAGCGCTCCGATCGTCCTCAAGAGCAACGTCACCCTTCAACTCGATAAGGGCGCGACACTCCTCGGCTCGCCCGATCATGCCGACTATCCGGAGATCACCGAGTTTCGCCTTCCCGGCATTCAGGCGTTGGTCAGCGCGACCAACGCTGAGAATGTGTCCATTACCGGTGAGGGCACCATCGATGGGAATGGCGAAAGCTGGTGGCAGGAGGCGCGCACCGTCAAAAATGCCGGAGTCATGGGGGTTCATCCACGCCCACGCCTCGTTGTGTTCGATCATTGCAAACACGTGAACCTCGACGGTGTCACCATCCAGAATTCGCCCATGTGGCAGGTAGTGCCCTACTACAGCGACGACATCGTCATTCACAACATTCGCGTGCTGGCTCCGCAGCACTCGCCCAACACCGACGCCGTCGATCCGTTCTCTTCATCGAATATCCGCATCGATCATCTCTATGCCGACACGGGCGACGACGATATCGCCATCAAATCCGGCGCCATCAACTCCCCCGGCGGCGACGATCCCAGCCGCAACATCGTCATCTCCGACTGCACCTTCATGCATGGCCATGGCCTTTCCATCGGCAGCGAGATCGCAGGCGGCGCGAGCAACATCGTCGCCGAGCGCATTCACTTCGATGGCACTGACAACGGTATTCGCGTAAAAGCCAATCGCGATCGAGGCAACGACGTCTCAAACCTCGTCTTCCGCGACATTGATATGAAGGATGTGAAATACCCGCTCGTGATCAGCGAATACTATCCCCACATCTTGCCTGATGGTGCCGTGGAATCCGCGCCGGTAACGCGCCTCACACCGCACTTCCACGACATCGTAATTCAGAACGTCACCGCAACAGGCGCTACGATGGCGGGCGCGATTGTCGGCCTGCCTGAGGCGCCTGTCACAGATATCGTTCTGAAGAATGTCAAACTGAGCGGCGAAAAAGGATTGTCCATCGGCTACGCAACCGTGACCGGCCAAAACGTGAAGGTCGAGGCCGCGCAAGGCGACGCAATCATCAAGATGGCAGGCGCCACCGTCACATTTCAGTAGCGAGCCCAACCGCAAGCTTCATTTACAACCAACCCGGACCTGTTCTCTGTTTCCTTGCTCCCTCGTTCCCTTGTTCCCTGCCTTATTGATTCACCCCGCTGGCCAGAAATCCTCCGTCCACCACGAGAATCTGCCCGGTCACGAACGAAGCACTATCGGATGCCAGGTAAACCGTTGCCCCGATCAGTTCATCCGTCTTGCCAAATCGGCCCATCGGCGTCCGCATCAGCAACTCCTGCCCCCGCGGCGTGCTGTCCAGTAGTTGCGCATTCAAATCCGTCCGAAACACTCCCGGCGCCACCGCATTCACCGTAACGCCTTTTTTTGACCACTCCACGGCCAGTGAGCGCGTCAGCGATGCCACTCCCGCCTTGCTCGCTGCATACGCCGCCACTTCGCTCAGCGCTACAAAACTGTTCAGCGACGCAATGTTGACGATCCGCCCGTAGCCGCGCTCCAGCATATGCCTGCCGAATACCTGGCAAGCCCGCAGCGTCCCCGTCAAATTCGTATTCAGGATGTTGGTCCACTCGGCTTCGGGCAAATCGAGGGTGGGTGTCCGCTTGATCATACCCGCGCAGTTCACCAGGATGTCCACTTTGATGAAGCGCTCCAGCACCGCCCCCAGCAGCGCTTCCAGCGTGCTCCGATCGCCAACGTCCGAGGCCATGCGCAGCGTCTGCCGCCCCCGCGCTTCAATCTCTTTGGCCGTGTCGTCTACCTGCTCTTTGCGTCGCGCCGTGGCGATGACATCGGCGCCGGCATCCGCCAAACCAAGGCTCAGAGCCCGGCCAATCCCGGAGGTCCCTCCGGTCACAACTGCAACCTTGCCTTCAAGGCTGAATAGCGAATCTTTCATGAGATCTCCGAGGGGGAATTGTAGCGCCGGCCTCTGGCCGGCTGTCATGCGAGAGCCTGCCCTGAGCGGAGTCGAAGGGGCCACGCCCGCATCAGGAGCTGCTTCCTAAGAATACCGGTGCAATGTGCCGCGCGTAGAGATTTTCCGTTACATTCTTGGCGATCACCGCTTCGTTCGCTTCCAGCAGCGCCAGGTAGCGCTGCCCCATCTTCGCCGCCACTTTAAATCCCACATGAAGCAACTGCCGGACGCTGCTGTTGTACGCCGGCGAGCACTCCACGTGCCGCAAGGCTGAAGTGTATTGCTCCGAGGTCCATCCTCGCACTGCATCGGCCGAGGGCAGCTTTTTGGGATCGATGTCGATGACTGTCGCATACGGCGCGCACAGCTCCTCACGATGCGCCAATGCTTCGGCATATACCTCTTTTGCCAGCGCCAATCCCTCCCCGCCGGCCTCGGCCAAGCCGATCAGTTCCTCAAGCCATGTGGTTCCCGCCGTCTTCAGGTGTACGCCCACGTTGAAGCGCTTCATGGTCGCGTGAATCGCAGGATAAATCGAGAATTTGTCGCTGCCCGAATGCACACTCAGCTTCAGATTCCCGGGCAGCCCATATTGCTTCACCGCGTAGGCGATCGCCGCAACGTCCAGCGCCATCTCTCGCTCGAACTGCGCCACGTTGCCTGCGTAATCCACGCCCTTGTTGAAGCGTCCGCTGAACTTCGGTGCGATCGTCTGCACCGGAATGCCCTCGTCGGCTATTGCCGCCAGAATAATGAGCAGCTCCACCGGGCTCTGCGCGCGATCGGTCTCGTCCATCGAAACCTCTGGAATAAAGTTCCCTGCGCCGCGCGCACTCAGCACCCGGCGGTACACAACTCCGGCCTGCTTCACTGCGGCTAGAAACTTCTCCGCAGTTGCACGCAAAATCGCCGGCGTAATCTCGAACGCCTCGTCGGCCCCAGACAGTTCAATGCTCCCCTGCAACTCCGGATGCCCCTTCACGAAGTTTTCGATGTCCGCTGCCTGTGCCGGCTGCCCGATAAAATCGGCCACGTCAAACGTGAAAAAATCGCACGGCTCAAGAAAGCGGTCCACCGTCGCGGCCGTTATATGGTCCGCGTCGCAAAAGTAGGGCAGCTTCCATCCCAGCGCCTTCACCGCCGCATCGGCCGCCTGCCGAACAGACTCCGGTCCCGAGCCGATGATTAAATGCTCGCGATTCGATTTGTTCCAGACCGGAACCACTTCAATCCCACGGTCCAAAGCCTTCACGCACGCCTGCAACTGCGCCTTAGCCTGGTGCGCAAACCGGTCACCCGTGCCAACCGAGTATTTGTTCAGCGTTAGTCCTTCGATCCCCATCTTCGCCCCGTTTGCGAATTTATTTATCTTTCTTCCACTGCGCTTTGCCAGATCCCTATCCCGTGTGACTGTGCGCCAGAGCCGGTGTCGCGGACTTCTCAAACCGGCTGCGGTATGCCCACAATCCCAAACCTGGATTCGCCACAAAGAAAATCCGCTCGCCCCCCACCTCGTTCCAGCCGTGCCGCAGCTTTTCGGGGCCATAGCGCGCGGTCATGGCCTTCAAATCACCATATTCGAAGCCCACGCTCTCTATTTCCTTGCGGCTTAACTCGCCAGGGCACCAGCGAATCGTGAACCGCCCTTCCGACGACGCATGAATCAGGTGCGCTGCCGCGCTCAGGTCCGCAGCCAAATCGGCATTCTCTTCCACTGCTTTCAGCGTGGCCGGCGTGCCGCGATAGCCATACTTTCGGATCAGCGCATCGATGCCCTTGTCTTCGCCGAATTCCTTCACGCCCGGCGCCAGAATAATCAGCTCCGCCCCGTCAGCCAGCGCCATCCGTGTCCGGTACACCGCCTTGTTCCCGATCCACGTGCTATGGAACTCCTTCGGGGCCAGGTACACGACCGCTTTCTTGATCGGCTCGTCGAGCATCTCGAAGTTCACCTTCAGGCTCAGTTCCGCCGCTCTCAAGAAGCATTCCAAGTCGTCGCCGATGAACAGCCCGCGCACCGCCAGCCCTCCGTTCTTGCCGCGCCCGACCACCGTTTGCACGTACACAATCGGCAGGTGCCGCAGAAACCTCTCGCACGCCCGGTTCAGCACGTTGCGCACGGGGTTCTCGGCCCTCCCCATGATCCGTTCCATTCCGTACACCGCACCCAGGTAGTGGCTGCGGTTGATTCCCTCGCGCCCACCTGACCCAATCAAAATGTTCTTGGAGTGGTTCGCCATCCCGATCACTTCGTGCGGCACAACCTGCCCGATGGAAAGAATCAGATCGAACCCGCCCTGCGAGATCAGCTTGTTCACCTGCGCCGGCCAGGTGTAATTCAGCTTTCCTTCCGATTGTTCGCGAATGAACTCCGCCGGCAGCTCACCGAGCGTTTCGATGTCCGTCCGCCAGTTGTGCACGCGAAACAATTCCAGCGGCATCTTCCCGAACATGTGCGCGATCTGGTCCGGCCGCATCGGCGTGTGCGTTCCGATTGCAGGCAGAACGGCCTTCAGCCTCTCGCCATAGTGTTCCCAGGCGTACCGCGTCAGGTCCCCAGCCCGAGAGTGCTCGCGGCTTTGGTCGGGCGGCACTGCCAGCACGTTCGTCCGTTTGCCCAGCTTAGCCAGGCTCTCCACCAACAGATCTTTTAGTTCCTTCTCTGAAAGATCGGTCTCGGTGTTCCCCACGGAACAATAAAGACTCATACGCCAAACTCAACTTTCTTTACACCAAGTCCACAAAATCCGCTCGCTAGCCTCGCAAGCTCGAAGGCTGAGAGCTGAAAGCTGACGGCTGAGAGCTTGCTTACAGCCGATACGCCTTCTTTACCAGCCCATACGTCAATTCATGCGCCACTTCGTGCGCTTCATCTTCGTCCAACCGGTGTTCGGCAACCAGTCTGCCCAGAAATGCGCAATCTACACGGCGCGCTACATCGTGCCTCGCCGGAATTGAGAGGAACGCCCGCGTGTCATCGTTGAATCCCACCGTGTTATAAAACCCTGCCGTCTCCGTCGCTTGTTCGCGGAATCGCATCATCCCTTCGGGACTGTCATGAAACCACCATGGCGGTCCCAGTCGCAACGACGGATAATGTCCGGCCAGCGGCGCCAGCTCGCGGCTATACGTCGTCTCGTCCAGCGTGAACAGAATGATGGTCAGGTTGCGTTCGTTGCCGAACCGGTCGAGCAGCGGTCGCAACGCATCTACGTAATTCGTTGCCCGAGGAATATCGCATCCCATGTCGCGGCCATACCGCTCATAGACAAAACGGTTATGGTTGCGCACCGACCCGGGATGAATCTGCATCACCAGGCCATCTTCCACGCTCATGCGCGCCATCTCTGTCAGCATCTGCGCGCGGAACAGTTCCTGCTCTCCTGCGTCCGCTTTGCCGGCAACCACTTTGCTGAACAGCGCACTCGCCTCAGCCTCCGGCAAGTCTGCCGTCTGCGCCGTCGGATGACCGTGATCAGTCGACGTGCATCCCAGCGCTTTGAATCGCGCCCTCGCCTTCATCAGCGCATTCAGATAGCCATTCCACCTGGAACTGTCCTCGCCGTGCATTTCCCCCAGCTTCGCCACGAGCCCCGCAAATCCCTTGAACTCCGGATCCACCACCGAATCGGGCCGGAACGCGGGGACAATCCGCGCCTTCCATCCCGAATCGCGAATGGCCTGGTGAGATTTCAGCTCGTCCAGCGGAGATTCTGTCGTCGAAAGCACTTCAATATTGAATTTCTCGTAGAGAGCCCGCGGCAGAAACTCCGGCGTGCGCAGCTTCTCCGCAATCACGTCGAAAGAGTGGTCGGCCGTCTTCTCGCTCAGCCGCTCTTTCAGCCCGAACAACTCCTGAAATGCGTAGTCGAGCCACATCCGCGTCGGTGTGCCCCGGAACAAATAATAGTTTTTTGCGAAAATGCGCCACACCTTGCGCGGATCCTCAATCACCCGCTGCCCGATGCCTAATTCGTCCAGCGAGATTCCCTGGCTGTAGAGCATCCGGAATACATAGTGGTCGGGCTGCACAAACAGCGTCGCCGGATCAGGAAACGGAATGTTCCCGGCGAACCACGACGCCTGCGTATGCCCATGGGGACTAATGATGGGAAGTCCGCGGACCTGCTCATATAGGGAACGGGTTACTTTACGAGCATCTGCATCGGCGGGAAATAATCGGTCTTCGTGGAGCAACATGGCTTTCATTCTAATCGTCTCGTTCAGCGATTCACTAAGCCGCTGCCGGAATGAGAGGTCAGACCGGAAGTATACACGGAAGTACCGCCCGTTGATCTCGATTTGGTTTCTTTCACGCCACCTGAGCATTTATCTAACCAGACGCTCGCTTTCGGTGATAATCTCCCTGTGACACTGATTTTCAGTATCGCAAGAGGGTTGTTCAGCTTATGCCGAGGGTGAAAGAAGAAGAACCGAATACTCATCGTACGATGCAAGTGGTTAACCACATCCGCTCCCTCATCGAGAGCGGAACCCTGCTGCCCGGCGACAAAATTCCCCCGGAACGCGAGTTTGCCCGGTCTCTCAAAATCAGCCGTGCCAGCCTCCGTACCGGCATCGGGTACATGGCCGCCATGGGCGTGATGAAGATCCGCCACGGCGTTGGCACCTTCGTCGCTGACGGGCCGCCTCAGTTCGGAACGGCATCGCTAAGCCTTATCGGCGCTCTGCATGGCTTTCAGTCCTGGCAAATGTTTGAAGCCCGCATCATCCTTGAGAGCCATCTGGCCGCCTTGGCCGCCGAGCGCGGCAAGCAGGAGCACTTCGCCGCCCTCGGCGATGAAGTCGCCGATATGTTTGCCTCCATGGATAGTCCTGCGGATTACCTCATCCACGATCTGCTCTTTCACCGCATCGTTTCTCAAGCCTCCGGAAATCCAATTCTCGCCGCAATCATTGAGACCATCACTTCCGCGCTGTACGATACGCGCCGCAAAACCGTCGAGCGCTCCACTGACATGCGCGAATCCGCGGAGATGCACCGCGAGATTTATCGCGCCATCCGCACGCGCAACGCAAAAGAGGCGCACAACCTCATGGAGCAGCACCTGCGCATGGCGCAAATCGCGCAGGGAATGGAGCGACCGACCGGCCGCAAGGGCTCACCCGCCGTCTCAAAAAAGAAGCATGCCCGCTCCGCATCTGCCGCTTAACTGCGCGTCGCGGCGCTAATCATTCAATTCGAAGTCAGATTTCACCCGGCTCCGTTGAGTTCGGGCGCCGTGGGATATTGCCCGGCGGATGGGCCCCGTCACAGCAGCGCAGCCGCCGGCAAATCCCTTTCCAAAGGCCGCGGAAACCCCTGCGAAATTGTCATTTCGAATGGAGAAAACACGAAAGTGTCCTTCGAATTTCCATTCGTGTAAACCTCTGGACCTTGTTTCTGATCGTTAGCGCTGCGCCGACATGCGACCGGACCGAAGGCTCGCCCTTCACTATCTCCTTTACCATCTTGCTCCTGAAAGCACGCATCTCCGGCGCATGGTCTGACCTTCGTTTCTTCGAGAGCCGACTGAATTCCGCTTTCTCCGAGTTCTCATAGAACCAGGGAAATTACATTTAGTTTTCGGAAAGCTGCGCGAATTTCCCTATTGACAGCACCTCACCCCGTATATGAAACTACTCGGGCTTCAAGGTGTGGTCAGACCACGTGTGTGAAACCTGTGTCTTAGCATGGGCGGACATGTAACGGAGCGAAAACGCAACACTTATTGGAGGCAGGAAAAATATGACGCAATTGGTCACAAATGCCAAATTGATGATGAAGAGAATTGTCGGCAGAATGCCCGTTGGCTTCTCCCGTTTAGGTGCATTAAGCACCGTGGCGCTTCTCATTGTCGCCACCATGATGTCGGCCGGCGCGATGGCGCAGTTGGCTGGAAAGGGCGGCATCACCGGTACCGTCGAAGATAAGACAGGTGCGGTCGTCGCCAATGCCACCGTCACTGCCACCAATACCGCGAATGGAGTTGCCACCGTCACCAAATCGAACGGCGCTGGCGAATACAATTTTCCCGATCTCGACCCCGGAATCTATACGGTGACCACTGCCGCCCCGGGCTTCGAAAAGCTCACTCAGCAAAACATCCACGTGGATGCCCTCTCGACGCAGACCTATAATCCTGCGCTCCAGGTCGGCGCCGCCGACGTGCAGATCACCGTCTCCGCCGCGCCTCCGCAACTCGAGACGAGCGACGCAGCTCTGGGCGCCACCATGGAGCAGGAGACATACGCGGCACTGCCCATCGAGATGAACGCCTACGGTCAGGCCGACCAGCGGCGCGCCACTGACTTTGCATATCTGATGCCCGGCGTGCAGGGCAATGAAACCAACGGCAACGCCACCACCAACACCGGCGTCGTCAACGGTTCCGGCAGCCGCGGCGCAGTCTCCGACGTTTACGTCGATGGCATCCCGTTTGTCCGCGCCGGCGGCAACGGCGATCCACGCTACGTTTGGACCGCAATCTCCGTCGATGCCGTCGATCAGTTCCAGGTGCAGACCGTGGGCTACGGGGCCATGTATGAAGGCCAGGGCCTCATGAACTACTCCATCAAGCACGGTGGCAACCAGTTCCACGGATCCGTCTACGAGTTCTTCCGCAATACCGCCCTCGATACCTGGGGCTGGTTCGGTAAGATTCCCAACGTCGCAACTGGCCTGCCCGTCAAGCCTGTTGAGCACAACAATGAATACGGCATCGTGCTCGGCGGTCCGCTCATTCCGTTCGGCTCGCTGAAGCAGAAACTGTTCTTCTTCACCAACTACGACGGGTTCCGCTACGCGAGCGCAACCCCTACGCCCATGAGATTCCCGACCACCGCGGAACAGGGCGGTAACTTTAGCGCCGACGGCATCGCCATCTACGACCCCAGTACTGAAGCCACCTGCGCCTCGTTCAATACGGGCGGCAAGCCTTGCAGGTACCAGTACGGCTACGGCCCAAGCGGAACCGTGGGAGCGTTTGGAAATCCTGTAGCGCTCGGCCCTGGCTCTCCGGTCAATGTCATCCCGTCCAGCGAGTTCTCGACGATCGCAAAGAACATGCAGAGTTTCCTTCCAGCAATCTCTAGCGCGGGCACGGGCAACAACTACGTCGCTGCCAACGCCACGGGCTTATCCAACTGGTCCACCACCTCGCGGGTTGACTACGTTCTCAGCGCACACGACACTCTCAGCGCACTCGGAGCGGTGGGCCGGCAGGCCAGCTCCATCCCGGTAGGCCAGACTACAGCAGGGCGCAACATTGGCCCCCTACCCTACAACTACGGCCAGGCTTATGCACCCAAGACCGCGGTTTGGACCATCGAAGAGACGCACGTCTTCTCTCCGAACATCCTCAACCAGGCCAAGTGGGGTTATGCCCGAT
The DNA here is from genome assembly GCA_963789425.1 of uncultured Acidobacteriaceae bacterium. Classification (GTDB taxonomy): domain Bacteria; phylum Acidobacteriota; class Terriglobia; order Terriglobales; family Acidobacteriaceae; genus Telmatobacter. The sequence continues at coordinate 725,006 of CAWBKM010000005.1, forward strand.
ATAACGGCCCCACCTTTAACCCCAACGACAATTCGAAGTACGCTGCAACCACGATGGGCATGTCGGGGCTTCCGACCGGTCAGGCTTCGAACATGTTCCCCTTTGTCACCTTTCCCTCTGGGACGGCCGAGCCTACAAACTGGAATGGCGCCACCGAGAATCGGACCACCGCAGAAAATTACACCTTTCTCGATAACTTGCAGTGGAACGTCGGAAAGCACTCCTTCACCTTCGGCGGTAACCTTGCGTGGATGCTTTACAACGTGAACAACGCCACCAAGGGTGGTTCAACCCCCATCACGCTGGCCACCGCAGTCACTGAGACTGCACAATTGAACAACGCCTTTACCGCTTCCACTGGCACGGGGCTGGCCTATGCCAGCTTCCTCATCGGCGAGATCGACAAAGGCAGCTTTACGCAGTACCTGCAGCAGGAGTTCGGTGCGCGTTTCCGCGCCATCTCTCCCTATGTGCAGGACGACTGGAAGATGACCAACAAGCTCACCGTCAACCTCGGCTTGCGGTATGACTTCTATCCGACCGTCACCGAAGTGCACAACGCGGAGAGCTTCTTCAATCCCACCCTTGCCAACCCTGCCACCGGCCTCAACGGGGCATTGGCCTACACGGGATCGGGCGCCGGGACCTGCAATTGCTCTACGCCGGCCAACAACTATTACAAGAACTTCGGGCCACGCCTCGGCTTTGCTTACCAGATCGATCCGGCAACCGTCATCCGGGCGAGCTACGGCATCATGTTCTCGCATGGCGCTGCGGTGGGCGGATTGAATACCAGCATTGGAACGCTCGGCTTCTCGGCCGCGCCTGCCTTCTCCGTCAACGGCTCGGATGTCACCACCATGCCCGGTCTGCTCGCCGGCGGCAGCGGTGCCATCCCTGCCTACACAGGCGCAACTGGCGTCGCATCCGGTCCGGCGTACGGCACAGGTTACCTCAAGACTGCTACTCTCGGAGCGACCACCGGCACACCGTCGTCCATGACGTACGACGATCCTTACTACGGCGGCCGTGCACCGGAATTCGAGAACTGGAGCTTTGGGATTCAGCAGCAACTCACCAATGCAATGGCGCTCAATCTAACTTACGTAGGATCGGAGGGCCACTTCCTCCAACTGGATAGTTTCCACGCGCGCGGATTCCAGGCCAACGATCTCGATCCCAAGTATCTTTTCATCGGAACACATCTCTCAGACACCGGAACCACCGGAACGACGGTAACGGCGGATTGCACCAACACGGCCTATGCCCTCTCCTGCCCAGGCCTGAGTAATTTCACCACTTCGCAGTCCTTGGCCACTCTGCTCAAGCCGTTTCCGTTCCAGACACCCTCTGACAACTACGGTTATGTTGGCAACGCCAATTACCACGCGCTCCAGGCGATGTTAAGCATGCGCACGTGGCATGGCTTGACCATGAATGCCAATTATGTCTGGGCCCGTGCGATTGACGACGGAGGCACTTTCCGCACCGGCTACGCAATTCCTGCCGGCACGCTCGCCAATCACCCTTCAACTTCGTATCCCGCCGACCGCATTGAGCGGACAGTCTCCACTTCCAACCAGCCCCAGCACTTTGTCGTAACCGGTGTCTGGGCATGGCCGTTCGGTAAAACGGTCCTCGCCGACAGTCCAGTCGAGCGGGCAATCATGGGAGGATTCTCCTTCTCCGGCGTTTATCAGGCCTATTCCGGCTCGCCTCTCGCCATTACCGGTTCGTCCTGCCAGACCAATCCGGCCGACAGCACTTGCAACGCAACCCTCAATCCGAACTTCTCGGGTGTGGCTCGCCAGAACGGCAAGTGGGGCAAAGGCCAGACCTGGGCAACCTACAATGCGACAACGCCGGCTACCACAACGACGGCCGCTGGCCCCACTGCCGCCAGCACCTATATCATGCCCAGCGCCGGCAGCCAGACGGTCGCGCCCACAGGTCCGTTCATCAACCCGGTTGCACCCACCGGCCAGAAGTCGATTCTCTCCACAGGCGGCGGGTACGACTACACTTTCGGCGATGCGGCTCGTACAGCTCCGTACAACCTCGTCGGACCGGGCAACTACCAGCTTGACTTTGCCTTGGTGCGCAGCTTCCCGTTGCATCTCGGAGAATCCACCAAGCTCGACTTCCGCGCTGAATGGTACAACGTCACCAATCACACGTTGTTTGCCGTTGCCAGCACCGCGGTCGGCAACGCCAACTTCGGCCAGGTCACGCAAAGCCCCAACCTCAACCGCAAGTCCGCTCAGTTCTCGGCTCGCATCAGTTTCTGAGTTGGCTTTTCACATCGTTCGCTCAGGAGGCTGCCAATCAAACCTGGCAGCCTCTTTTGCGTGATGATTAAATGAGATCTCCGGCTTCCTCGCGGTAACAGCATCGCGCCTCTCGGAGCTACGATGAAAACTCTCCGTATTCCTTTCTGTCTCCTCGCACTCACCATCACCGCACCTCTAACGCTGCACGGCCAGGATCTCCTCTGGTCGCAGCGCGCCGCAAATGCCGCCATCGCTCGCTGGCCTGATGGCCATACCGCCCCCGGCGCACCAGAGAAATGGAACTACGAGCTTGGCACCCTCCTTGAAGGCATGGACACGGTCTGGCTCAACACCGCCGATCCGCGCTACTTCCACTACATCCAAAACTCGGTCGATTCCCTTCTCGCGCCCGATGGATCCATCCCCACGCTTAAGACTGAAGACCACGAGCTCGACAACATCCTTCTCGGCCGTCAGCTTCTGCTTCTCTACCGCGTCACGCGCAACCAGCGTTATCTCACCGCGGCAACATTTCTCTACGATCAGCTCGCTCAACAGCCGCGCAACGTTTCAGGCGGCTTCTGGCACAAGCAGCGCTATCCCAACCAGATGTGGCTTGACGGGCTCTACATGGCCGAGCCCTTCCGCGCCGAATACGCCTCCATCTCCCATCACCCCGAGGACTTCGCCGACATCACCCATCAGTTCGTCCTCATGGAGCAGCACGCGCGCGATCCAAAGACCGGCCTCCTCTACCACGGCTGGGATGAATCGAAGCAGGAGCGCTGGGCCAATAAGCAAACCGGCGACTCATCCGAATTCTGGGCGCGCGGCATGGGCTGGTACACGATGGCCTTGGTCGATACGCTCGGGTACTATCCCGACGGCGACCCCGGCCGAAAGCAGCTTCTTGCAATCCTTCAGCGCGAGGCCGCCGCCGTCGCTCGCTATCAGGACCCCTCCACCGGCCTTTGGTATCAGGTCGTCGACAAACCCGGCGCCAAGGGCAATTACTTCGAGTCCTCCGCAGCCTGCATGTTTGTCTACGGCTTCGCTAAAGGCGTCCGCCGCGGCTATCTGCCTGAAAACTACTTAACCAACGCCGAGCGCGGCTATCACGGCATCCTCACGCACTTCATCACGACCGAATCCGGCGATGTCTCACTGTCTGACACCGTAAAAGGCGCGGGCCTCGGCGGCGATCCCTATCGCGATGGTTCCTACGCCTATTACATCGGTGAAAAAATCGCCACCAACGATCCCAAAGGCGTCGGCGCTTTTCTGCTCGCCGCTTCGGAAATGGAGACCGCGCAAAACGCGAAGCTCGGCCGTGGGCGAATGGTCCTCGTTGACGGCTGGTTTAACTCACAGCAGCGCACGGATGCCTTCGGCCATCAGGTCTACTTCCACTACAAATGGAATACCTGGGACGAGCCGGGCTACTCGCTCTTCGGCCACATTTTCCGCAACCACGGCGCCAACACGGCGGAGCTTGACGCGGAGCCCACGGCCGCCAACCTTCGCGACGCGCAAGTCTACGTCATCGCCTCGCCTGACAACCTCGACAAAAATCCTCATCCGCATTTCGCCAACGCCGATGACGCAACTCAGATCGCGCAGTGGGTCAAAGCCGGCGGCGTGCTCATGATCATGGAGAACGACACCTCCTACGCCGACCTAGATCACTTCAACGTCATCTCCGAAAAGTTTGGCATCCACTTCAACAGCATCCTGCGCAAGCATGTTGCCGGCACAAATTGGGACCAGGGCAAGATTGCTATCGACGGCACCGGCCCCATCTTCCATCGCCCGCACACCATCTACGTTAAGGATGTTTGCACCATCTCGGTCAGCGGCCCGGCTCATGCAGTCCTCGCCGAAGGCCCTGACATTTTCATGGCCACCGCAAAATACGGCAAGGGAACTGTCTACGCCATGGTCGATCCGTGGCTCTATAACGAGTACACCGACGGCCGCAAGCTCCCCGCCGTCTATGACAACTTCGCAGCCGGCAACGAGCTCGTCCGCTGGGTCCTCGAGCAGATTCCACGCTAAACAAATCCAGCACGGTCCCGGCGCGCTTCACGCCGGGAATCGCTTGACGATCCACAGGATCGTCGATAATCGGAGAAACCCAAATGCGTTCTGTCTCGACTCGTCTTCTCTTTGTTTCCCTTCCACTTCTTGTTGCTTCGGCGCTAATGGCCCAGGACACCCGCACCGTAACTGAGCCTAAGATTCCTTCCGCCTGCGTCACCCTCCAGGCCGACGTCGCCGCCAACCACGGCGTCATCGCCCTCGCCGATGAGCAAAAACTTTCCACCAACCGAATCCAGGACGCGCTCGACCACTGCGCGGCGCCCAGCGATGGATCATCGACGGAATCGAAATCCGTCATCCTCCGCTCCCACGGCAAGAAAAACGTTTTTCTCACCGGCCCGCTCACCCTCCGTCCCGGCGTCATTCTCGTCGCCAACAAAAACACGGCGCTCGTCGCCTCGCGGGATCCGCGCGTCTTCGATCTCTCGCCCGGCTCTTGCGGCATCGTCTCCGAGCATGGCCGTGGCTGCAAGCCACTCATCTTTGCCGACGGCGCAAAAAACGCCGGCATCATGGGCGAGGGCTCCATCGATGCGCGCGGCGGCGCTACGCTGCTCGGCCAAAACGTCACCTGGTGGGATCTCGCACACCAGGCCAAAGTCACTGACCAGCAGCAGAGCGTCCCCGCGATGATCGCCCTCCGCCACGTCGACAACTTCATCCTCTACAAAATCACTCTGCGCAATTCGCCCGGCTTCCACGTCTCCGTCAACCAGACTGACGGCTTCACCGCGTGGGGAGTCAAAATCATGACGCCTAAAACCGCGCGCAACACCGACGGCATCGATCCTGGCTCATCGCGCAACATCACCATCGCCTATAGCTACATTCACACCGGCGATGACGATGTCTGCCTCAAGCCCAGCGGCGCCGGCCCCGTCTCGAACATGTCCGTACTCCACAACCACTTTTACTCCGGTCACGGCATGTCCATCGGCAGCGGTACCTACGGCGGCGTCGATCACCTTCTGGTCGACGACCTCACCATCGACGGCGCCGACAACGGTCTCCGCATCAAATCCGATCCCAGCCGTGGCGGCCTCGTCCATCAGGTCGTCTATCGCAACGTCTGCATCCGCAACGTGCCCAACCCGCTCGTCTTCACTCCGCACTACACCAACTTCACCGGCGACCGCCTTCCCATCTATCAGGACATCACGCTTCAAAACGTGCACGTCCTCACGCCCGGCGCATATACGTTTTACGGCCTCGATGCGGATCACAAGCTCCAGATCAAGCTCGACAATGTCTTCGCCGACGATCAGAAAGATTCGCTCTTCTACGACAAGGACGCCGACATCACCGTCGGTCCCAGCCTCGGCGATCTCCAACCAAAGGGCGACGACGTCGCGATCACGCAAGCGCCGGCCCCAGCGCTGGGCCAGCCGCTTTCCTGCGACGCTCGCTTCGTTCCATTCCCTGAAGACAAGGCGGCTCCTGAAATGGCCGGCAAAATTCCCCCCGAAGACAAAACCTTTTACGTTGCCGCCGACGGCACCGGCGACTACTACTCCATCCAGCGCGCTCTCGATATGGCACCTAAAACTGGCGGTGCTGTCCTATCTGTCTCGCCCGGCGTCTATCGCGAAGTGATTACCATCGACAAGCCCAACATCACCATGCGCAGCGCCAATCCCGACGCAAGCAAGACCGTCGTCGTTAACGATCGCAGCGCCGGCCAGAACGGCGGCACCCTTCACTCCGCCACCGTCAACGTCACTGGCGACAATTTCTTCGCCGAAAACATTACCTTCCAGAACGACTTCAATCGCACCCACGAACAGTTGCCGCAGGGTTCACAGGCGCTTGCACTTTTCGTCACTGGCGACCGCGCCCTCTTCCATAACGTACACCTACTCGGCAACCAGGACACGGTCTATCTCGGCAGCCGCGGCTGCACGCAGAACACGCAAGGCTGCACGCCCACGCGCCAGTATTTCTCTGACTGTTACGTTGAAGGCAACGTCGACTTCATTTTTGGTGACTCGAAGGCCGTCTTCGAGAACTGTGAGATTCACTCCACGCCGCACAACGGCGGCTTCATCATCGCGCAATCCAAGCACTATCCCGAAGAGGACTCTGGCTTCGTCATTGACCACTCGAAACTCACCGCCGATCCAGGCGTTGTCGGCAACGTCTTTCTCGGCCGCCCCTGGCGCGCCTACTCAACAGTCATCTACATGCACACCTGGATGGACGACAAGATCGCGCCCGCCGGCTGGAGCGAATGGCACGCCGAACAAACGCACATGCTCGACACTACCTTCTACGCGGAGTTCGATTCCTCCGGCCCCGGCGCGCACCATGACGAGCGCGACCCGCACACCCACTTCCTTACGCCCGACGAAGCCAAACAATACGAGCCCTCGGTCTTTCTCCGTGGCGCAGACAACTGGAATCCGCTCCAACTTCCACAGCAGTAGAATTGAACTGAAGGAAAGAAAAAATGAAGACCGTTCTGATGGCCGACCCCATCCGCTACCCGCGCATGAACACCGATGAGCTACGCGACACATTTTTGCTCGATAGCCTCTGCGAGCCCGGCAAAATCCACCTCAATTATGTCGATCTCGATCGCGCCGTCGTCGGCTTCGCTGCTCCGTTCGAAGCTCCCATCGCCCTGCCCACCGATCCTGATCTGCGCGCAACCTACTTTACAGAGCGCCGCGAGCTCGGCGCGCTCAACATCGGCGGCGCCGGCATCATCACTGTCGAGGGCAAAAGCTATGACCTCGACAATCTCGACGTGCTCTACATCGGTCGCGGCAACAAGCAGGTCGCCTTCGCATCAAAAGACAAATCCGCGCCCGCCGTCTTCTATCTCTTAAGCTACCCCGCTCACGCCGAGTACCCCACCACGCTCGTCCGCAAGGCAGACGCCAGCCCCACTGAACTCGGCTCGCTCGAAACCTGCAACAAACGCACGATCTGCAAGTACATCCATCTCCAGGGCGCGCGAAGTTGTCAGCTCGTCATGGGCGTCACTCATCTCGCGCCAGGCAGCAATTGGAACACTATGCCACCGCACACCCACATGCGCCGCAGCGAGATCTATATGTACTTCAACCTTGCCGCCGATGCACGCGTCATGCACTTCATGGGGCCGCCCGCAGAGTCGCGCCACATCGTCATGGCCGATAAGGGCATCGTCATCTCCCCCGGCTGGTCCATCCATTGCGGTGTCGGCACGCGCGCCTACAGCTTCTGCTGGGGCATGGGCGGCGAAAATCAGGACTACGCCGACATGGACCCCGCTCCCGTCGAATCCCTCCGCTAGCGCTGCTGCCCGGCATCGAACATGCGCGCAAACACAAAGGCGGCGATTCCATGTTCGATAAGTTAGACAAAGCGATGGACACGATCCTGAAAGCGGACCCGGCCAAAGTCAAAGCGGACACGGCCGCTGACAAGCAGGCGCGTTCTAGGAAACGGCTGAAGAAGGGCGCGATCTTCGTAAGAGAGCGCGGCCAGAGTCCGGTGGTAGCCGCGTTCAATGAGGCGCTGAAGGAGGAACGCCAGCGTAAGGTGAACTGACCGACGTCACTTTCCTGACTTGTAAATGTCGTAACAGAGTGGCAGTTCGTCAATTCTAGTTTGCGGGTATCCGCCGTCGCAGAAGCGGCCCGTCTTTGTGTCCACCAGCACAGTCGAACCGCTGCCCGTTGGGATGAAACGCTGCACAGGCCGTTCGCATCCGGCGGCGATGATCAGAAGCAGAGAAATCGAGAGAATTCTCATGGCATCCCTTTCGGTTGACAATAACTGGTCCCCAGCCTCAAGCGCCGCTGAAGAGACTTTCTTCGTTGGCGACCTGCGCCGTTGCACTAGCGGTTTGGAAGCAGCAATGAAAGTGTAGTCAGGAAGTCAGCGTCGTCTCCAGAGGCCCATTGCTGCTCCAGAATGCGACGAATGCCCTCAAATTGAGTCTGCTGTTCGGCAATCGCCGGATCGAGGAGTGCGTCGTAGCGAAGAGCAGCCACTGGATTCTCCGTCGCAGCTCTACCGGCTAGTGCGCGAAATGCCCGATTATCGACCTCAAGTTCAAGGAACTTCTCCACGAATCTCTGAAAGAGCTCTCTCTCGATCTGGATTTGGGACATTGGAAGACATCCTTCCTCTCTTTATGCGGCTGATGTTGGAACGCCAGGTTTCCCAAGTCTCTCCTTGGAGACCTGGGAAACCAACACCACCATTTCACCGCGAACAAGCTAGAGGCTAGAAGCTAGTAGCTGGAAGCTGCCTTCACGCGTTATACGTCCCCGACGAAACTCTCCCTCCGTGCCCCGTCCAATTGGTGTGGAAGAACTCGCCGCGCGGCTTGTCCACTCGCTCGTACGTGTGCGCTCCGAAAAAGTCGCGCTGCGCCTGCAGCAGGTTCGCCGGCAGCCGTCCCGCGCGATAGCCATCGAAGAATGCCAGCGCTGTCGAAAACGCTGGCGTCGGCACTCCCAGCTTCACCGCGTGCACCAGCGCCTTGCGCCACGATGCCTGGTACTTGTTCACCAGGCGCGAGAAAAACTTGTCCAGCAGCAGGTTGTCGAGCTTCTTGTTCTTCCTGAACGCGTCCTTGATCTTGCCCAGGAACTGGCTGCGGATAATGCACCCGCCGCGCCACATCAGCGCGATTCCACCCATGTTCAGGTTCCAGCCATACTCCTTGCCCGCGGCCCGCAGCAGCATGTACCCCTGCGCATAGCTGATGATCTTTGAGCAGAACAGCGCCCTGCGCACGTCCTCGATGAACTTCGCGCGATCGCCCACCTTCGGCACAGACTTCGGCCCGCGCAGAACCTTCTCCGCCTCCACGCGTTCCTCTTTCAGCGCCGACAAGCAGCGCGAAAACACGCTCTCGCCGATCAGCGTCACCGGCTGGCCCGTATCGAGCGCGCTGATCACCGTCCATTTGCCTGTCCCCTTCTGCCCCGCAGTGTCCAGAATCTTGTCCACCAGCGGCGTTCCGTCTTCATCCTTCTTGGCGAAAATCTGGCTCGAAATCTCGATCAGGTAGCTGTCCAGTTCGCCCTTGTTCCACTCCGCGAATACATCGTGCAGCTCGTCGGCCGTCAATCCCAGCCCGCGCTTCAGCAGGTCGTATGCCTCGCAGATCAACTGCATGTCGCCGTACTCGATGCCGTTGTGCACCATCTTCACAAAGTGTCCAGCGCCCTCTTCGCCCACCCAGTCGCAGCACGGAGTCCCATCTTCCACCTTGGCCGCGATCGCCTGGAAGATCGGCTTCACATGCGGCCACGCCGTCGGATTCCCGCCCGGCATAATCGACGGTCCATTTCGCGCGCCCTCTTCGCCGCCCGAAACGCCCGTCCCGATAAACAGAATTCCCTTCGCTGCCAGTGCCTTCGTGCGTCGCGTCGAATCGCTGAACAGCGAGTTGCCGCCATCAATAATGATGTCGCCCGCCTCCAGACGCGGCGTAATCTGGTCGATCATCTGGTCCACCGTATCGCCGGCCTTCACCATCAGCATCACGCGGCGCGGCCGTTTCAGCAGGCTCGTCAGCTCCTCCATTGAGTGCGCGCCCACCACTTCGGTCCCCTTCGCTTCGTTCGCCGTAAAGTCGTCCACTTTCGAAACGGTTCTGTTAAATACGGCCACTTTAAATCCATGGTCGTTCATATTCAGGACCAGATTCTGCCCCATCACTGCGAGGCCAATCAAGCCGATATCACACACTGCTTCCGCCATACGTTCTCCAAAATCGGAATTCTATCACTGCGAAATTTGCGCTTGATGACAATTCTATCCCAGTGGTCTGACCTCATGAAATCCCCGCCCTCTTAACGACATCATCCTGAGCGGAGCGAAGGATCTGCGGTTGCTTTTGGAGAGATTGCCCTAACAACGAATAATGACCGTGCAACTGAAGTTCGTTCCCGCACTCCCAACCTGTTCCCTGTTCCCTATTCCCTAGTCCCCAATCCCTGTCTTTCTCACTCCACGCTCAAATCCCCGTCCGCCTCCACCACCAGCTTGTCGCCCACAATCTGAATCGACAAAATCTTCAGCCGCCCCAGGCTCACTTTGTATCCCGACGTCGCCGTCGATCCCGCCAGCGCTGCACGCAACAAATCCGCCGCATTCACCTTCATGCTCTTCGGCACCTGTCCCCGCAAAAACGGTGCCAGCACAAAGTTGATCTCCTTCCGGTCGCTCACCTTGTCCAGGCTCGCGTCCTTGAACCCGATCGTCTCTCCCTCGGCTTCCGGCTCCATTGAAACTTCCGCCGGCAAAGTAACCGTCGCCAGGCACACTCCGCCCACTCCCAGCCGCGCGCGCGTCTTCACCCGCACCACGATCCGGTCCTGCTCGAATCGCAATTGCGGATCCTCGGTCGAAATAAAGCACGCCGAGTGCGCATTCCCCTTCAGGTAGTACCGGCCGTCGGGGCCGCCGAAGAGCTGCTGCTTCAGCGTCCGCTCCAGTGCGTCGCGGCTCACCGTCAACTCCACCCCGCGGCTCATCGACACCCCTCCAAGAAGCACCAAAATCGTTGCAATTACCCGCCAGAATGTCCTCATAGGATTATCGTGCCACTCCCATCCCTATCGCCGCCAGCGCCGCCCGGCCCATCAAAACTGCTGGCTACTTGTGGGAATTCGGGGCGAGTCATCTAACTTATTGAATTGTAATGGAATATGCGCAAATCTCGCCGAGTTTTGTCCCATGCCGAAATGCTCTTTTCTATTGATTTTTGAACAAAATATCCCTAGAATGGAAATGTACGTCCCTCGGGTCCTTTCGCATCCCCAGCCGCGTCCGAGGTTGAACTGGGAAAAACACTCCTTTCCAAGGATAAGGACAAACAAATCAATGGCAAAGCGTCGTGGAAATCCGAATTGGGGCAAGCCGGAGCCCATTGGCCCGGTTGTGCCCACAGTTACCTCTTTTGAGCAGATCACCAAGGAGTTCAAGCTGCCCCCTGACCAGTACATCCGGTCAACTCGCCTCCGCGAGTGGGCGCGCCGCAACAAGAACTCCAAGTACATTCCCGAGGCCCTTCTTGAGGCCTGGGGCTTTGAAATCGAATCCACGTTGTAACACTTTCGCCAGCTCAAACAGAAACGCCGCCTTCGGGCGGCGTTTTTGCTGGCCTCCAATTCTTCCCTCCGCACAAACATGGGTGCTCCATCATAAACGCGCGGCTTGCGTTCAGGGTGGGATCGCACGCCCCTCATCCGCCTGCTTCAACTATCCAATAGAAACTGGGTGCCCCGCCCTCGCCACGCCTTTGTTCTTGTGGCTAGGGTGGGATACCACGAACCTCCACCCGCCTCTTTCAACTAACCGACATAAACATGGGTGCCCCAGGTCCCTCGTCCGCCGTGGCGGAGGGACCTGGGACAGCGCTCATTTCAATTCACAACAAAAAGTCCTCTCATTCGACATCATGCGAAAATAAGTCCAGCACATGCCCCAACCCTCCCGCACTCCCGAGCCGCCCTTCACCGACGTTCCCGGCGCCGTGGCCGATATCCAGGCCGGCCGCATGGTCGTCGTGGTCGACGACGAGGACCGCGAGAACGAGGGCGATCTCACCCTGGCCGCCGAGCACGTAACTCCCGAGGCCATCAACTTCATGGCCCGCTACGGCCGCGGCCTCATCTGTCTTTCGCTCACCGAAGACCGCGCCGACCACCTCCGCCTGCCGCCCATGACCGAGCAAAACTCGTCTCGCTTCGGGACTGCATTCACGGAGTCGATCGAGGCCCGCGAGGGCGTGACGACAGGAATTTCAGCAGCCGACCGCGCCCACACCATTCAGGTCGCGATTGCCCCCAGCTCCACCTCCGCCGACCTCGTTCGGCCCGGCCACGTTTTCCCACTCCGCGCCCGCCGCGGTGGAGTCCTCGTCCGTGCCGGCCAAACTGAAGCCTCCGTCGATCTCGCCCGTCTCGCCGGCCTCACTCCCGCCGGCGTTATCTGCGAAATCATGCGCGACGACGGCGCCATGGCTCGCATCCCCGACCTCGTCCCCTTCTGTCGCGAGCATAGCCTCCGCATCCTCACCGTCGCCGAGCTCATTCGCTATCGCCTCCGCAACGAGCGCTATATCGTTCGCGCCGGTGAGACCCGCGTGCAAACCCGCTACGGCGAATTCCGCATGATCGCCTACGAGAGCCAGGTCCAGGGCGGCGAAAGCCACATCGCCCTCATTCGCGGCGACCTCTGCCCCGACTGTCACGCCCTCCACGGTGGACCCCTTCCAGAAATCCCGAGAGGAGACGCCTTACCTGAACAGGGGGTGCCCCCGGACCCTCGCATTTGGGGGTCGGGGAAAGCACAACCGTTCGGCGAACCCGATCCAACGAATCTTCGCCCCACCTGCCTGCATCCCGTCCTCGTCCGCGTCCACACTCGCTGCACCGCGGGCGACGTCTTCTCTGCCGACTGTCACTGCCGCGAAATCCTTGATCAATCTATGCGCATGATCGCCAAAGAAGGTTGCGGGGTCATTCTCTACCTCCACAACACCTCGCGTGGCTTCGCCATCGACCACACCCCAGCCGCTGCATTCAATCCCGAAGGCTCCGCCATTCCCGCCGCTACGGTCGCGCAAGAAGCCGGCCGCCTCATTCTCCATCAGGAGCTCCGCGCCCGCGAAGGCTCTCAGGACCGCTCCGGACGCATCCTTCGCGCCATCGGCCTCGGCGGCCAAATCCTCTCCGACCTTGGCATCCAGCGCATCCGCCTCCTCTCCAACACCCCCATGCACATCCCCGCCCTCGAGGGCTTCGGCCTCGAAATCGTCGAGCAAGTTCCCATCCCCGTCGAAGAATGCTCGCGCGTAGGCTGATCCAGACCCCAAATTGTTCATAAAATCGAAAGCGTTTATAATTAAATGGACGACGGTTTGTTAGGTATCGAACATAAGGACCGCATGCTCCCGTATGATGATCCAAACCCCGGGAAGCAAAATCTCTCGGTAAATTCTGTGCGCCTTGTATTGCGTGTACCGTGCGGCGTGCCGGGTTTTCCGGTCAACCTACCGGGTAACGCAACTGTTCTGCGGTCATTTCTTGGGCCAACTGGCCGTAATGCAACTTCACCGCGGTATCTTCCCCATTTGGGTGCCGCTTCCGATCGTTAGCCCCGCATTACGGCAACCCCCGAAATTGCTGTGACGCCAACCGCACCTGTACGGCGAAAGGTTGGTCCGCGTGCGCGTTCACCTCGTCAATCCCAGCGACAATTCCTTTGGCACTGCGGTCATCACGCCGCGTTGGCTTTTCGTGCTCGCCGCCGCCACTCCGCAGTCCGTCGGCGATCCCACCCTGATCGATGAGTCCCTCGAGCAGATTGTGCCCGAGTCCATCGAGCCCGGCGACATCGTCGGCATCAGCGTCCACACCGGCAATGCCCTCCGCGGATATGCCGTCGGGCGCATGGCGCGCAGCCGTGGCGCATGGGTCGTATATGGCGGCATTCACGCCACGCTATTTCCTGAAGAAGCTCTCGAGCGTGGCGAAGCCCATGCCGTCGTTAAGGGCGATGGCGATCTTGCCTGGGGCAAGGTCGTCACCGATTGCGTCGCAGGCAAGCCCGAAAAGGTTTACGAGGGCGGCCGCATCGAAGGCGGCGATTTCCTCTCCGCGCGCTGGGATCTCATGGATCCCCAAAAGTATATGTGGGCCTCGGTGCAAACCATCCGCGGCTGCCCCAAGCACTGCTCGTTCTGCAGCGTCTGGCGCACCGACGGGCAGAAACCCCGCCAACGCAAATTCCAGAATGTCGTTGACGAAATCATTGCCCTCCGGCGCCTCGGTTTTCGCTTCATCGCCCTCGCCGACGACAATTTTTACCCCGTCACCTTCACAGATCTCCGCCTCGCTCGCGAGCAAAACAACACCGCCAAGCTCGACGAACTCACGGCCATTCGCAACGAGCGCCTCCAGTTGATGGAGGAGTTAGCCAAGCTGCCCAAAGACATGGTGTTCTTCACGCAAATGACCATGGAAGCAGGTGAAGACGGCAGCTACCTCGATGCCATGCGCAAGGCCAACATCAAAGGCGCGCTCGTCGGCGTTGAGGCGGTTACTCCCGAAGGTCTCAAAGCCGTCTATAAAGACTGGAACTACTCCGGCGAGGCCCTCGCAAAGCAGCTCCAGACCTTCAAGCAACACGGCGTGCACGTTCTCGGCTCATTCATCTTTGGCCTGCCCACCGATCGGCCTGGCACCTTCGACGCGACGGTGGAGATGGCGCTCAAGGCCGGTGTCACCTTCGCCCAATTTGTCATGATGACTCCGTTTCCAGGCACCGTCGATTTCGGACGCTGGGAAAAGGAGCAGTCCGTTGATCCCATGATGGTGGGCGATGTGCCCATCACGCGCTATTGGATGATCCCCACCGAAGTGCGGCCCAAAATGTTTACGCCGCATCCCACCATGAGCTCCGACGAAATTCGCGAGCGCACGCAAAAAGTCTGGGACAAGTTCTACGCCTGGGGAGCCATCTGGGAACGGTCCGCCTGCACGCCGACTCTGCGCGCCCGCCTCGGATTCATCTTCCTGTCCAAGCTTTATCGTCAGATGTATGCAGGCACCGGCATCTCGACCGACAGCGCGCGGCGCAAGAAGTCCAAGCGCTGGGCCAAGTGGACTGCCCGGCAGTGCAAGAAACTTTTCCAGGCGCGGCCTATGCCGGAGCTCGAAGGCCCCAAGTGGGAGATCGGCCTCCCCGCTCTTGTTCAGCCCGCGTTTGAAGGCGCTGGCGGCCGCGAGATTAGCGGCCCGTTCTCGGTCCTTCCCGACAACTAGGCCATCGCTTCTCGCGCCCTCAACCCCCGCACGAAAAATGGGTGCCCCATCCCGGGGCCCCCACGGACAGGTCCTCGCCCGTGGGGTGGATCCAAGCTTCGCTTGGGTGGGATAGCACGAGCCCACATGTCGGCTTTGTCATCCTGAGCGTAGCGAAGGATCTGCGGTTGCTTCTTGCGGCCTCAACCCACCACAAAAATGGGTGCCCCACCCAAGCTTCGCTTGGGTGGGATAGCACGAGCCCATATGTTGGATTTGTCATCCTGAGCAGAGCGAAGGATCTGCGGTTGTTTCTCGCGGCCTCAATCCACCACAAAAATGGTTGCCCCATCCTTCGGTCGCTGCGGCGAGCGAAGGGTGGGATACCACGAACCTAATTGTGCGCCGGGTGCCCCAGGTCGGGGTCCCCACGGACAGGTTCTCGTCCGTGGGGTGGAGATCCCTTGCCCTTGGGGACCTGGGATAGCTAACAGCTAGTAGCTACCGCGTATACGCAAACGTGCCGCACAGTGCCGTCGACTTCGAGATCGCGTCGAACGTGAACACCGGCATGTCGTCTCCCGAGAAAAACGCTACCTCGAGCGTGTGCCCGGTAACGTAAGTCGCCATCCACTCAGTGTCCTGGTCCCCGCACAATGTGTTCTTTTTCAGAAAACGCTGCGCCGCCGGAATCTTCAACCGGTAGAGCATCCCGCTGATCCCCGCATTCACGTCGGCGTCGAATACCGCGCTTACCTCGACAGGCTTCAAGGGGCGAATCGGCGCGAGCGGATACATCAAGTAATCAATCGACAGCTTGTCTTTGCCAATCGCAATGTCGCTCGTGATCGCGATCGCGTTCGTGCTCGCCGCCCGCCACGCTCCGCCGTCCTGAGCGTTGGCCAGCACCGCACCCGCAGCCGCCCCCGCCAGTAGCACTGCCGCCACCGCGCCTTGCACTATCCACTTCCCAATTTCGATCTGTGATCTCTGCTCTCTGATCTCTCGCTCCTGCAAACTTAGTTGACACCCCACGGTGCCTGGGCGCCCCAGGTCCCTCGTCCGCCGCGGCGGAGGGACCTGGGATACTTCAACCGCCAACTCACCACCATGCCTGGGTGCCCCAGGTCCCTAGCCTTTGGGGACCTGGGATACCTCAACCGCCAATTCCACCATCTCGGTCTGAAAGCCAATCGCTGACGGCTGAAAGCTACCACCCCAACACATACGCAAACACCAGCGGCGCTACAATGCTCGCGTCGCTCTCGATAATGAACTTCGGCGTCTTCTCGCCCAGCTTGCCCCATGTGATCTTCTCATTCGGCACCGCGCCTGAGTACGACCCATAGCTCGTCGTCGAATCCGAAATCTGGCAGAAGTACGCCCATAGCGGCACATGATCGCGCTGCAAATCCTGGTGCAGCATCGGCACCACGCAAATCGGAAAATCTCCCGCGATTCCGCCGCCAATCTGGAAGAACCCCAGCGGTGTCTTCTTCGTCGTCTCCGTGTACCACTCCGCCAGCTCCATCATGTATTCGATGCCCGTTCGCACCGTGTGCACCTTCTTCACGTCACCCGTAATGCAGTGGCCCGCATACATATTCCCCAGCGTCGCGTCTTCCCAACCCGGCACGAACATCGGCAGGTTCTTTTCCGCCGCCGCCAGCAGCCAGCTGTTCTTCGGGTCGATCTGGTAGCTCTTTTTGAGCACGCCCGACAGCAGAATCTTGTACATGAACTGGTGCGGAAACCACCGCTCACCGGCCTTGTCCGCTTTCACCCACTCCGCCAGCACCTCGTTCTCGATTCGCCGCATCGCCTCCATCTCGGGAATGCACGTATCCGTCACGCGGTTCATGTGCCGCGCCAGCAGCGCCGCCTCATCGGCCGGGGTCAGGTCGCGGTAGCCGGGCACGCGCTCATAAAAGTTGTGCGCCACCAGGTTGAACACGTCCTCTTCCAGGTTCGCCCCCGTGCAGCAGATCCCGTGAATCTTGTCCTGCCGGATCATCTCGGCCAGCGACAGCCCCAGCTCCGCCGTGCTCATCGCGCCGGCGATGGTCACAAACATCTTGCCGCCATCGGCGAGCAGCTTGTTATAAGCCTCCGCCGCATCCACCAGCGCCGCGGCATTGAAATGACGGTAATGATGCTTGATGAACTCAGTAATCGGTTTCATGGCGTTCCTTCATGTGCGATTTTATGGAGTGTGCTCTTCAAGGATGGGCGTTGTATCAGGGCTTGACTTCAGTCATGCCGCCCCAGTGCAGAAAAATACATGGGCTTTAGACCTCGCAGCCATCTCATTGCCCCTTCGCTCGCACCCACTCCAGATTCCCAACCTAACACAATGAAATCAGACCCCTGTGAATCGCATGCGGATCTAGCGTCGGCCTTTGTAGCGCCGGTCTCCAGACCGGCTGTCGTGCGGGCGTCCTCGCCCGCACTTTTCCTGTCTCGAAGAGATTTTGATGCACGGCGATCCTTCGGTAGTACACTACCCGCGAAACTTCCCTACGGAGGCCGCACCATGTTTCAGAAAACCTTCCGCTCCGCCATCGCCGGGTTCTTTATCCTCGCCATTGCCGTTTCTGCCGCAGTTGCGCAATCGTCTTCCGATGCCTGCTCTTTGCTCACCCAGGCCCAGGTCTCGGCCTCCGTCGGCGCCCAGGTTAGCGCCGGAACTTACGTCACCCCAACCTTCAAGGCCACCTGCACATGGACCGCGCCCGGCAAAATCGTCACCCTCATGACCGAAGGGCTCGATCCCTACAACGCCGGCAAAACGCCCATCAGCCCAATCATGCAAATCGTTCCCGCGCCCGGCATCGGCGACGACGCCTATTACGTCGTCGAAAGCACCATCGTCATGCTCTTCACCAAAAAGGGGACCGTCGCGTTCAAGACCAGTATCTACAGCAAGCTCCCCATTGCCACGCTCGAGTCCATGGAAAAAACTCTTGCTCTGCAGGTCGCTTCGGAGCTCTAGTTTTTCGACCGCGTATTCTGAGTCCCCGAAAGTGCGAGGCTACTGGCTACCAACTGGCGATGAGTGCCCCAGGTCCCTCGCATTTGGGGACCTGGGATCGCACAACCCCAACCGTTTTTAGCCTGCAGCTACCGGCTACAAGCTACCGACTGCCTTCTCCGAGCAGCGCATTGACCTTCCCGATCACCTCGAACGCGTCCGCCACGTAAACCACATCCGCCTTGCCGCGCGTCCATCCGCAATTCGGATCGAGGCTCACAGCTCTCCGTTCGCCAACAAACCGCCAGCCCACTACGTGTGGCTCTTCGCCATGGCAACAGGTTGCCAGGCCTTTCGCGTGCCGCGGTGTCGACCCGGTTTGTCCCACTTGATTGAGATGCGTCAGAAATGGAAGCACAGAGTTCCCCTCGCCGCCCTGGTCGACTAATGATTTCGAGCTTCCCAGCGACGCGCCCGACGCATTCACGAATTTCAAAATCAATTCGCCCGCCCGCTCCACGTGAGTCTGCCCATCCGGCTGCTTCTTTGTCCAGCCCGCTCCCGCGACAAAAAGCAGCTTTGCGTCCGGCCGAATGGTCTGCGCATCCTGCTTCGGTGCACGCATCCCCATCACATTCGTTCGCATCACCGGCAACTCCACTTCAACGCGCTCCACTTGAGCTTCGCCCGCTTCGCCTGCAAAAGCTGCGTTCGTGCCCGCATCCACCAACAGAAACCATGGCCGCTTTTCCCGGCTCACGACCGCCTCAATCCTCTGCCGATAGAACCACCGCGTCGCTTCCACACCGTCCGCGCCATTGACGGCCGTAATGTGTGTGTCGATGAAGCCGCCAAGCCGGTGCGCCACCGCGGCCATCACCCGCGCAAAACGCGAGCTCTCCGGCGCGAGCACAATCGTCGCCTGGGCCGCGCGGCACAGCGCCTCGCACGCCGCCGCATCGCTCTTGAAGCGCGCTTGCGCAAACGCCTCGCCCTCGACCGCCATCACCCGCTTTGCCGTGCCTGCAATTTGCGCCGCTGCGCTGGTCGAGTTCTTCGCCACAATCCCGATCGTCAATTCCGCGCCTAGCCGCGCTGCCAGTTCCTTGCCCGCAGTCACCGCTTCAAGCGACCCCTTGCTCAGCGCCGTGCCGCTCTCGTCCGCATGTGTGAGTACCAGAATGGATTCCATCATTCCGCCCCGATCCACGCAACAACTTCGGCCGCAATCTCATCGGCGCTCATATTCTTCTCGACCCGTGTCGTCCGCTGCTGCTTCGGCAGGCTCACCGACACGTACTGCAAACCATTTGCGTCGAGCGCCGCCGTCTTCGCCTTTTGCAGTGCCGGCATGATCGTCCGCATGTTGGCCATGCCCACTTGCGGATTGTTCCTCGGCTCCGCGAGATTTCCCGTCGCCCAGCCCAGTACCGCAGGCGCGCCCACGCACACGCTCACCTGGTGCTTGCCGCCTTCCACGCGTTCGAGGACCTCAAACGACCCGGCATCTGGTCCGTCGGGGCGCACTTCAATCGCGTCTACTCCCTGAAACTGATCCGCAATTCCCAGTCGCTCGCCAACAAGTTGCAATGTCACGCCCCCGCCGCGGGTCGCCGACTCCCACCCTCCGAACAGCATTAATCTCTCGCGCTCCAGTCCCGGAATCGCAGTGATCGCCTCTGCCAGCACCGCCGCCGTCGCCTGCGCATCGGGGAATCCGCCGATTGGCCCGTCGATCGGTACCAGTTCGAAACTCACCTTCTGCGCCACGCTCATCATTACCTGCTGCAGTTTGGCCTTCGGCCCCAGCGAAACCAGCCACACCTTGCTCCCAGGGTTTTTCCCCGCTAAATTCGCCGCCTCATACAGCGCGCTCGCCGCCCACGGATCGAGCACGGCCGGCAGCACCATCTCGTTCTTGATTCCCGGCCCGTTCTGCCCCGTCGTTGGTTCCAGCGTCTGCAGCGGATCAGGCACAATCCCCGCGCAAACGACGATGTGGAATGCGTTAGACATGTTTCCTTCCCTGAATTTGAGTCATAGGGCTGGCAAGATGGCAGTACGGCAAGTCAGCGAATCGCGCTGCAATCATTCAGATAATCCTGTGACTGCGCAAGGCCAAAATGTTCCGTCGGCAACCACGATTTCGTACTGTTGGCCCAGGAAAGGTCCTTCCTTTCCCGTTTTGTCTCTCATTGCGCGCGCTTTGTAATCGCCCATTGCAAATCGAGCCTGTTCGCGGTCCAGGTGGTAGTATTGGCCCCCTGCCAGCTCGAACTTCTTGCCGTTAAGAATTGCATCCACATAAATGATGTTCACACAGTTGCCGTTGCACTCGGTGCGGAGCCGAACGGCGGAGATATGTACCGTGAGGGGAAAGTCGATGCTGGAATAGGGCTTCGGCGGAGGTTGCCCAGGCCGGTATTTCTGGGCAGAGCCGAAAGTCGGGAAGCAGGCAACAAGTAACAAGAATAGAGCGGATTTCCTCATCATTCACCTCACGACCAGAGTCTACGCCTCTGCCCGATAGCTAACAGCTAATAGCTGTTATTCAGTTTTCCGCGCTGTGCAGCCCGCCGCTGCCACCCACAAACTCAATGCTGCCGCGCTCACCGTCAGGCGAATGCGCGCAGTTCCACAGGCAAGCGCCGCAATGCACGCACTTTTCGCGCTCGAACTCGGGCGCGCCATCGGCTCCCAGCGTGATCGCCTGGCCCGAACACATCGCCACACAGGTCTTCTCCTCGCACGCAATGCATCGCTGCCGATCCAGAAACACCACGTGGTCCGCGAATCCCGGCATGGCCTGCACCTTGCCGCCCAACAGCAGCGCATCCTGGTGTGTCACCAGCAGCCGCCCGTCAAATGGAATCTCAGGCCAGCCCTGCGCGCTCATCAGCGCATCATGCAATGGCCGCCCATCGGCCATCGCAACTCTTGCCGCTTCCCTTAGCTTGAGTCCGGCCTTCCCATACGCCCCAATCCGTCGAATCTGCTTTGGCGCAGTCGGAATCTTTCCTCTCCACGCGATCCGCCCACCCGTAAGACCTGCCAGCGCCATGCCTGCCATGCCGCGAATAAATCCGCGATGAAATCCATTGCGCGCGTTCTTCGCTTCCCGCGCTCCGCGTTCCACCCAGCTCGCTCGTCGCCGCGTCTTGTATGTCGCTTCCAGATTCTCCTGCGTAAACGGCTGTCCCGCGCGCAGCAGCTTCACCACTGCCTCGCCAAGTTGCGCACCCGTGGTCCACGCTTCGTCCACGCCCGAGCCAGTCAGCATGTTGGTTGAGCCCGACCCCTCGCCGATGCGCGCGAATCCGTCGCCGGTCAGAAACGGCTCACCGTGCTTGCCTGATTCCTCGAGCGACTTCGCTCCCCACGAGCGCAGCGTGCCGCCCTGCAAATAACGCCAGAGCAGCGGATGCTGAATATAGTGCTGCAAGTATCGGTAAGCCGTACGCTGCGGATTGCCCATCCACGACGGCACAAAAATCCCCACGGAAACCAGCCGCTCAGGATGCACATAGAGAAATCCGAAAATCTCCGGCTCAGGAAATCCGAACGTGTGCCACACGGTCCCCGGCTCGAGCGCGGAATCCTCCGGCAGCTCGATCACCATCTTCATGCCCAGCGCCCACTCGCGCCGCGCATGTCCCGCCGGCAAGCCAAATCTCTCGTCGAGCTTCTGCCCCACTGCGCCCACCGGACCATCGCCCACCACCGTCAGCCGCGCCCGCACGTCCATCCCCGGCATGTAGCCGTCCGCCGGAACGCCGTGCTTGTCCACTCCTTGGTCCGCAAGCCGCAGCCCGAGTACAGTCCTCTTCACCCCGCCGTCATTCCCGTCGAAGATCGGGCCGCTCACCGGCATTCCCGGCCAAATCTGAGCCATCCCTGCGGCCATCAGTTGCGACCCAACCCACTGGTTGAACTGCCCGATAGAGAGGACGAATCCTCCGTGTTTATGCAGAAACGCCGGCGTCCAGGGTAGTTCAAACGCGTCGTTGCGTACCCACCATTTCTTGCCCGCGCGCAGAAACAAATCGCCGGCGCGCAGCATCACCGGCCGCCGGCTGGCGCCATTCGGATCGAGCAAATAAAAAATGCGCTCCTGCTTCACCGCCGCGGCCATCGGAATCTCTGCTGGATCGAGCGTAGGAAAGCTCGCGCGAATGCCTTCGCCGCGCGTCACTACACCACTCACGCCCGCGGCCAGATCGTCGGCGCGCTCGTAGCACATCACCTGCAGGGGCATACCCGGCGCAACTTTGCTCTCAAATGCTGGATCGCCAGGATTCTCGCTCCACGCTCGGGTCAGCGTCGTCAAAAATCCGCCAGTTGCCGGGCCAAAACCGGCGCAGGCAATGTCAACCTCCATCGTCTGGCGGTCAACTTCAATCGGCTGTGGTGCCGAGCTCATGCCCCTCCGGCCGCGGGATAGTCCAGTGCTTCGGGAATCATGACCTTGCTCACGGTCTCAGCGGCGCGATCCTTCGCCAGCCGCGAACCCGTCAGGCACGTCGTCAGCTTGCTCTGGAGCCGCAGAAACTCGCTCGATCCAGCGCAGCCCGCGCACGGTCCCGCCTTGGCAGGGTGGCTACCGTCGGCCTTGAGAACATCGACAGCCATCGCCATGATTCCAGGCATCGTCTCTTCCAGTTCTTCAAGCTCCGCCGCAAGGAAGCAGCTGCGATGTTCTTCTTCGTCCCACGCCGGATGCCGGTTGTAGCCAAACACAAGCTCCGCGCAAATGCGCGAAACTTCGCCTGCTGCCTGTGCCGCCTGCGTGTGGCAAAGATCGCTCAGGAATTGCAAAGTCCCTGCGAGACCATCCGCGGCCACAGCGTCCGCCGCCCCGCGCGTTTCCAGTTCCATCACGTCGAGAATCTGGCAGCGCGAAGCCATCAACCAGCTCAACGCATCGCCCAGCGCAAAGGTCACTCCCTGCCGCTGACCGTGATAGAGCTTGCCACCTTCCGGATCGGTACTTTTCTGCAAATAATTCAGCGTCCACGCCCACAGCGTCATCGCCGAGGCCAGCGTGCACGCTCCCGTCCCCGGCCGCGAGCTGGCAATGCGTCGCATCTCCGTGGTCCACGCCGCAAACTCCGCCAGGAAAACCTCGCTCGTCATGGTCACGGTCAACTGCCGCCGCTGCACCGCTTCCGGCCCTTCGTAGGTCGCCTCCAGTTGCGCGTCCATCCACTTGTTGGCCAGGAACCCCGGACAGTCCTCGGTAATTCCGTATCCGCCCATCAGGCTCACCGCCTCGCGCATCATGTTTGCGCCGTGGCCTGTATTCCAAAGCTTCGTCGCCGGACACAGCACATTGGCCTCGGCGTCTTTCAGCACGTACTGCACCAGCGGATCCGCTTCGAGTTCCTCGCGCCGCGCACTTCCGGTCTTCAGCTTCAGCATTTCAATTGCGCGCTCTTCGCTCTCTTTCAGCGCCTTCATCTCCGCGCGCCCGCCGTTCACGCCGCGCTCTTTCAGCAGCGCCGTCTTCTGTTTTTCCAGTGGATCGAGTTCGTCGAACAGCCGCGCCGCTGCAAAGCCCATCGATGCCGCTGCTTCTCCTGTCGCCCACACGTCCACCAGCCTGTGCAGCGCGTCTTCCCGTTGCTGGATGCCCTGCTCATAGCGCACCGATCCCGGTTTCGCGCCCTCGGCTCCCCTGAACCGCTGCCGCTGGTAGCGAATCACCGGCTCCGCCGCCGACAACAGCTTCGCCGCCGTCATCAGTCCCACAGGCACGCGCGTCCGCCGGAACACTGCGTCGATAATTTCGCCGTGATTGAAGTTCGGCACAATCACGCCGTCCTTTACCGTGTATCCGCCCACAATCCGGCTTGCTGGCACGCGCAAATTAAATACCGGATCGCCCGTCGAAGAAAGCTGATGCACAAGCTTCTTCGTCGCCGTGCCGCGATCGAACGTTCCCTCATCCGTCTCTTCCAGAATCACCACACAGCTTCCCTTGATCCGGGCGTCATCGGTGTTCACCGCCGCCGTCACGAAATTTGCAAACGCAATTCCCGTGATGAACCTTCCGCGCTTGTCCACCTGCAGCCACGGCTCCTCGCCGTCTTTCCACTCCGCCACGCGCACTTTGCCGCTCAGCATGCCCGTATCCACGCCCACATACGGAATCGGCTCCGTCAGTGCGAATGCGCCCCGCCATGGCTTGCGGTCGTCCCCCGCCGCCGCCGGAGCCGCCAGCTTCTTGTAGCGGCTCACTTGCTCCGCTGTGCCGCGCTCGTGAATCGGAGACAGCGCCAAAAATCCCGCCAAACTCGCCGTCGCTGCGCCGCCATCGACCCAAGCCAGCTCGAACGCCGCCAGCCCCAGCGCCAGGTTCTTCGGCCCAACAATGAATCCGCCCTCCTCGGGCTCCATAAACGCCGCTGTAATTCCAGCTCGGTCAAAGGCGTCCATCATCCCGGTCTTCGCCGCGGTCCACTCGTGAGTGTTGCGCTCGCCCGCGGCCACCAGCCGCGCCACGGTTCCCCGCGCTACGCCGCGCGCCGATGCAACCAGCATCTGCAAATCGAACCGGTCACCAAACCGCCATTGAATCTGCCGCACCGCATCCCCGGGAAGCGTCAGCATCGTCTTCGTTCCTGCAATCGCAACTGTGCCCGCAACTGTGCTCATACGGCGACTCCTTAAGCAGCGGTTCCATTGTCCTCAAATGGACACGTCGCGGCATGTGACCCGCATCACCCCGGCCCTCGCCGCGGATCGCTGTGAGCTGAAACCTAAAAGCTGCGTTTGTGATCTATATCGCGCAGCTTGTGACACCTATCACTGCCAGCTTCCCCCTCAAAAGCGCATTTCTGGAATGTGGCCTCTGCGGCCAGTCCTTTCCCCAGCCGCAGCGGACTTGGATGTACGAGACCAGGAAACTCGTGGTCAATCCACTTTTGCCTGGGGAAAGAAGACGGCAGGATGAATCTCGCCGCACGGAAACACGCACCATCGAACCTTCGTAACGGAATCCTCGCAGCAGCCATTGCTGCTCTTGCCTTCGCCCTCGCGCCCGTCGCTCTTCGTGCCCAGGCCGATTGCCTTGCCTGCCATGGTGACGCCACCGCGACCGACGGCTCAGGCCACAGCATCGCCGTCGACGGCCAGAAATTCAGCTCCAGCATTCACGGCAGTCTGCAATGCGCCAACTGCCACGCGGACATCAAGGCCTATCCGCACCCCGACAAAATCGCGCCCGTTGATTGCAAGACCTGCCACGCCGACCAAGCCGCGAGCCTCTCCGGCAGCGTTCACGCCAGCGCGTCCGACCACCCCTGCACCAGTTGCCACGGCGTTGCCCATTACATCTATCCCAAAGACGACCCGCGATCCAACGTCTACCCGCTCAACGTTCCCAAGACCTGCGGCACCTGCCACGGAAGTCCCGACCTCGCGAAAAAGCACGGCCTGCCCAACGTCTACCCGCTCTACATGGATTCGATTCACGGCTTCGCGCTCAGCAAAGAAGGTCTGCTCGTTGCGGCCAACTGCCAAAGTTGTCATGGCTCGCACAACATCCTCAGCCACACCAACCCGCAGAGCCCGACCTACAAATCAAACATTCCCAAAACATGCGGCACCTGCCACGCCAAGATAGTCGCCGATTACGAGCAGGGCGTGCACGGCAAGGCCGTCGCCGGCGGCAATCTTAACGCTCCGGTCTGCAGCGATTGCCACACCGCACACGCCATCCTCCAGCCCACTGAGTCCGCATTCCGCATGCAGTCCACGCCTATCTGCGGCAACTGCCACAAAGACAAGTTCTCCACCTATCGCGATACCTTTCATTCTCAACTGGGCTCGCTCGGCGGCTACGTTGAAACCGCTCGCTGTTGGGATTGCCACGGCGCCCACGACGTGCGCCCCGCGTCCGATCCCGCTTCGCCCATCAACAAGGCCAACCTGGTCACCACCTGCGGCCGCTGCCATGCCGGCGCCAACCTCAGCTTCGTGCAATATCAGCCCCACGCCAACGCCCGCGACCGCAAGCTGAGCCCGGGCCTCTACTTCGTGCGGCTGTTTATGAACCTGCTGCTCGCCAGCGTGCTCACCTTCTTTTTGATTCACACCATCCTGTGGCTGATCCGCTCCCGCTATAGCCAGGTCAAGAGCAAAAACGCAAATGGAGGAAAGAATGCCTGACTCTGAGCTCGCCCAACCTCAAACCGCAGCTCCTGCCCTGGCCCCTGCGAGCCCCCGCTTCTTCGTCCGCTTCACCCGCGAGCAGCGCTATATGCATGCGGCCCTCTTTACTTCGTTTCTCGGTCTCGCGGCCACCGGCCTGGTCATGCGTTTCAGCGAAAGCTTCTGGGCGCGCAAGTTTGCCGCCGGCGTTGGCGGATTCGGCGCCATTCTCTTCCTCCACAAGCTCTGCGCCATCGTCCTCACCATCGCATTCCTGATCCACGTCAAAGAAGTCTTCCAGCGCGGCCTTCTGCGTCGTGAAAAAGGAATCTTCTGGGGCTCAACCTCAATGGTCGCCAACTGGAAAGACGTAAAGGACCTCCTCGGCCACATGCGCTGGTTCCTCGGCCTCGGTCCCAAGCCCCAATTCGAGCGCTACGCCTATTGGGAAAAATTCGACTACTGGGCGGTGTTTTGGGGAATGATCGTCATTGGCTTCTCCGGCTACGCCATGTGGTTCGCGCCGTTCTTCGCGCACTTCCTGCCCGGCTGGGCGCTCAACGCGGTCCTCGTCATTCACAGTGAAGAAGGACTGCTCGCCATTCTCTTCATCTTCTCCATCCACTTCGTCAACACGCACCTGCGCCCTGACAGTTTCCCCATGGATATGGTCATCTTCACCGGCGTCGAAAGCGAAGAAGAGTTCAAGCACAAGCGCCCGCTCGAATATCAGCGCATGATGAAAGAAGGAAAATCAGAATCACGCCTCGGCATCGCGCCGCCCCTCTGGCTGCTCAACTTCTCTAAAGTCGTCGGAACCATTGCCATCTTCATCGGCCTCACCCTGCTGGTCCTCACGCTCACCGCCTACTTCCACTAGGCCCCTTGAAGCGCCTGGATCCTGTGTAGCGCCGGTCTCCAGACCGGCTGTCGTGCGGGTCTCCAGACCCGCACATGCTCACGTTCAACCACTCTCTGTCATCCTGAGCCAAGACCGTCGCGCTTTGCCGCGACGGCCGAGTCGAAGGACCTGCTGTTGCTTTTCGCCATTCAACTCGCCACGAAGATGGGTGCCCCACCCTCGCCGCGTCCTTGTTTTTGTGGCTAGGGTGGGATCGCTCGGACCTCTTTCAGCCTCAACCATCCGTTCTCCCAATGCCTTGTCATTCTGAGCGGACGAAGCGCAGCGAAGGGGGCCGAAGGATCTGCGGTTGCTCTTCACAACGAGCGCCCGACGCACAACATCAGGGTGCCCCAGGTCCCACTTTTGGAACCTGGGAAGCACGCATCTCCCCTCGCCACTAAACCAGCGAACTTTTGTAGCGCCGGTCTCCAGACCGGCTGTCGTGCGGGCGTCCCCGCCCGCACATCATCCCTCGCAAACAACCAAGCCACCGGCCACCGTGCACCGTGCACCGCCCGCTATCACATCCCTTTGTGATAAGAGGCACTGCGCCTACCCCACCATCGGAATCTCCTCAAGATGTGAACTCCGTCCGCTGGGCCTCCTTTTCCTTCGCCACTTTTTTCGTCCTTGCCTGCGCCTCCCCAACTTCCGCGCAAAAACTCAAGGACTCCGACTGCCTCACTTGCCACGCCGACGCCACCATGACCGACGGCAACGGCCACAGCATCGCCGTCGACGCCACCAAGTTCAAGCACTCCGTTCACGGAACTTTCTCCTGCGTCGATTGCCATACCGACGTCAAATCCCTCGCCCACGACACGCCTCCGAAAAAAATCACCTGCGACCAGTGCCACTCTGACGAAGGCCAGGGCTACGCGCACAGCATTCACGCCCAGGCCACTACCGCCGGCAAAATTCCCGCAAGCTGCCAGGACTGCCATGGCGACGTCCACGCCATCGTCTCTGGCGACGACCCCAAATCCACCGTAAATCGCTCCAACATTCCCGCCACGTGCGGCCGCTGTCACGGGCAAAAGTTTTTAATGGAGTCGAATGGCGAATCCGCGCAGCCCTTCGTCTCCTATCAGCAGAGCGTCCATGGACGCGCCGTCGCCAACGGCTCGCAAAAAGCCGCCGTCTGCACCGATTGCCACGGTGTCCACCAGATTCTTCCCGCCAGCGATCCTAAATCGCCCATCTCAAAGGTCGCCGTCGCGTCCACCTGCGGCAAGTGCCACACCGATGTCTCCGACACCTTCAAGGCCAGCATTCACGGCCAGGCGATTGCGCGCGGCAACATGCTAGCCCCCACCTGTACTGACTGCCACGGCATCCACTCCATCAAGCGCCACAACGATCCCAATTCGCCCGTCGCTGAGCAAAATGTCTCGCGCGACATTTGCGCCCGCTGCCACGAGGGCGTGCGCCTCTCGCAGGAGTTCGGCGTCCCCGGCAACCGCGTCACCAGCTACTTTGACAGCTATCACGGCCTCGCCGCGGAAGGCGGTTCCGTCGTCGCCGCCAACTGCTCCAGTTGCCACGGCGTTCACAACATTCTCCCTTCAAGCGACCCCCACTCCACCATCAATCGCGCCAATCTCGACGCCACCTGCGGCCAGTGCCACAAAGGCGTTACGCAAAAATTCACGCGCACGCCCGTCCATCTTCAATCCGGCTCGCGCGACCTCAGTTCTCTCGACATCGACTCCGTCGCCACCCGCTGGGTCCGCTGGATCTACATTCCCCTCATCCTGCTGGTCATCGGCGTCATGTTCCTGCACAACGCCATCATCTGGCGCGCAAAAGCCGTTGCCCGCCGCCGCACCATGAACCCCTTCATGACGCGCATGACGGTCAATCAGCGCTGGCAGCACCTCGTCCTGCTCTCAAGCTTCATCGTTCTCGTCATCACCGGATTTGCGCTCAAATTCCCTGACACATGGTTCGCCCACACATTGGGCATGGGCGAAAATCTCCGCGGCATCATTCATCGCGTCGCGGGAGTGATCCTCATCGCCGCAGGCATCTATCACGTCTTTTATCTCGCCGCTGCGCGCGAAGGCCGCCGCCTGCTGTGCGACATCGCCCCGAGCCCCAAAGACGCGTTCGACGCCTTCGCCACCATGCGCTACTACCTTGGCCTCTCAACCGTGAAGCCAAAATTTGGCCGCTTCAACTACGCCGAAAAAGCCGAGTATTGGGCGCTCGTTTGGGGAACGGCCCTCATGGGCCTCACTGGCATCATGATCTGGGCCAAGGTCTGGGTCGGCGACTTGTTCGCCCGCTGGTGGGTCGACGTCGCCACCGCCGTCCACTTCTACGAGGCCATCCTCGCCACTCTCGCCATCCTCGTCTGGCACTTCTACCAAGTCTTCTTCGACCCCGACGTCTACCCCATGAACTGGGCCTGGTGGGACGGCACGATGCCCGTCGACCACTACCGCCACGAACACGAACTGGACCCCGAACCTCTGGACACCACGGACTCTGCAGGCCCCGGAACACCGCCAGCCAAGTGACCCTCACCCAGCCGAACCTCCGGCTTTGAAAGCTGCCCAGCAACGGAAGCGATCAATACCGCGGCGTTTGAACTAAGCCTGCGGCGCGGCGGACGCTGCGGCGGTGGTGGTCGGCCAGCCTTTCAGGCCATTTAAGTTTTGGGTCACAAGGAGGTTTTTGTGACCCATCTTCGGCAGAAGATGCTGGACGAGCTCCAGCGTCGCAACTACTCACAGAACACGATCAGCACCTACCTACACGCGGTAGAAGACTTCTCCAGGTATTTTCACCGCTCGCCAGACAGATTGGGACCGGATCATATCCGGCAGTATCAGGCCTATCTGTTTCGAGAGCGCAAGCTCCAGGCAGGGACGATTGCATTGTGCACCGCAGCTTTGCGATTTCTCTACGTCAAGACGCTGCGACGCCCGTATCTCCCCGAGCACATTCCATTTCCCAAGCGTCCCAGGCAACTTCCCGTCATCCTCAGTCCAACAGAGGTTCAGCGGCTGATCGATTCAGCAGAGAACCTGATGCGCCGCACCATGGTGATGACACTGTACTCAACGGGCATCCGCTGCTCAGAGCTGTGCCATCTCAAGGTCTCAGATGTCGACAGCGAACGGATGATCATTCACATCCACAAGGGCAAGGGCGGCCGCGACCGCGATGTTCTATTGAGCCCCAAGCTGTTGGAGACTCTGCGTGAGTACTGGCGCTGGATGAAGCCCAGGACCTACCTATTTCCAGGGACGGTGAACAACTGGCGGGCAGATAAGCCCATTACTCCGAAGGTGGTGTGGAAGGCCGTCAACGATGCCGGTAAGCGCGCCGGCATCAACAAGCACGTTGCGCCTCATTTACTTCGACACAGCTTCGCGACGCACATGCTTGAAGCCGGTGCTGACCTGCGCACTATCCAGGTTCTGCTTGGCCATGCCAAGATCGGCGACACGGCACTCTACCTGCATCTGTCCCGCCGCCATCTGCAGGCTATCGCCAGTCCTCTCGAAGCCATCGAGGTGTCGAGCCTCGATGAAGTGAAGCGGTCCAGGAGGTTGATGAAGCGGTGAGCCGGCCCACCCTCGAGGCGGCTGACATCGTCCGCGCAGCGGGCAACAGATTCTGGGAAGGGCACAAGTCTCACCTTGCATGGGCGCATCGCAAGGTACTCGATGCCATCGTCCGGTGCCGCACCGCGGTACTGGGCGGTCATCGCGATAAGTGCATCCGCTGTGGCCATCTGACCGCCTCTTATAACTCATGCCGCAATCGGCACTGCCCGAAGTGCCAGGGCAACGTGCGCGCCAAGTGGCTGGCCGCGCGTTCGGCTGAACTGTTGCCTGTACCGTACTTCCACATCGTCTTCACTCTGCCCCACGAACTCTCCGCCTTAGTCCTCCAGAACAAGCGGCTGCTCTATGATTTGCTCTACCGCGCCAGCGCCGCGACCATGCTCGAACTGGCTCGCGATCCCAAGCACCTGGGAGCAGACATCGGATTCCTCGGCGTGCTCCATACCTGGGGACAGAACCTCCAGGTTCATCCCCACGTCCACTACATCGTTCCCGCAGGCGGCCTCGCCCTCGATGGTTCCAGATGGATAGACTCTTCGCGCCGATTCTTCCTGCCCGTCAAACGACTCAGCCGTGTATTCCGCGACGACTTCTGCGGCCAACTCGGTGAACTGTTCAACCAGGACAGACTGCAGTTCCACGGCTCACTGCGACAGCTTGCT
The DNA here is from genome assembly GCA_963789425.1 of uncultured Acidobacteriaceae bacterium. Lineage (GTDB taxonomy): Bacteria > Acidobacteriota > Terriglobia > Terriglobales > Acidobacteriaceae > Telmatobacter. Next base: position 756,396 of record CAWBKM010000005.1, read on the forward strand.
TCACCTGATGCATTGAGTCGCTTCCTCTGGCAGCTCGGCCAAAAAGACTGGGTCGTTTACGCCAAGCCACCCTTCGGCGGCGCCGAACATGTCCTCAACTATCTGGCTCGCTACACGCATCGCGTTGCCATCTCCAACCATCGACTCGTGGCCTTTGAGAACCATCGCGTCTCCTTCCGCTGGCGAGACTATGCGCACGGCGGCAAGAACAAGATCATGACGGTTTCAGCAGATGAGTTCTTGCGCCGATTTCTTCTTCACGTCCTGCCCAAAGGGCTGGTCCGCATTCGCCACTTCGGACTGTTCGCCAACCGAAGAAGGGAGACCGCCCTCGCCTGCTGCCGCCAGCTGCTCGGCACAGCACCCGGCACTGATCGCCCTGAGACGGCCAACCTGATGCGCTGTCCGGTTTGCACCGGAACTATGTTGGTCATTGAACGGGTCACCGGCGCTCAACTTTACTTCCGCTCCGACCAGGGTCCCGCAACCCCGCAGAGGCGCAGCATTGACAGCTCATAAAACATCCATGGCCCACGATTCATCTACCCCCGTCGCCCCATGGCACGCTCGCGCATGCAACGCCGTCCTATGCCCGCAAGCTGCTCACACACCCCATATACGGCACTCGCGCCCTCCTCGCAGCACTCAACTCCACTCATTGAAGCGGTTGCCCCCGCTCGGCCGGCTCAGTTCCGTGCTCACAAAAGCTACGATCGGCGGGACCGCGCCATTGAAAGTACATAGGTAGATCACCGCATCCGCCGCAAACGCCTGCGGCTCAGTTCAAACGATCCTATCGAAACTGCCCCGGACGAATGCTCCGGCCACAACCTCGCCTCGTCTGCCGCGGCAGTCCCGATAGGGTTCTAACGTTTGCCAGGACTGATTCAAGGTCTACTGCGATCGCTCCGCCGGCTCCCCTCGAAAAAGTGCATGATAAGGGAACTCTTGATCAGTCGACGCAAGACTCGATTTGCGGATGATCGAGGAATCGTCTCGTTTCTGGACTTTGGAGGATATTCGGACGCAGTCTGCGCGGAAGCGGAAGCCGGTCGCAGAGCCTGGCTCACTGCACTTCATACACAGTGATCGACTCTGCCGGCTCTTCAATATGCAACTTTCCACCGGCCGCAACCGGAACCGTTCCCGTGGTTGGAACCGTTACCTGAAACTTGGTACACGCTGCAAGTGCCGTATCCGCAACCGGTAGATCCACCGATTTGATCGTTGCCGCCTTGTTTATCACAATGAGGAATCGCTCCTTCGACGGGTCGACCGAGTGACCGGATGAACAGCTTCCTGCCTCCGGCGTGCGCATAAATGCGAAGACATCGTCGTCGGTGAAAAGATCCTGTTCGAGCCCTGTCTCGAGCGCCGGATGCGACTCCCGCAACGCCAGCATCCCGGATGTCCATGCGAAGATACTCTGCTCAATCTTTGTGCGACCTGCCTGTGTGAACGCGCTGTGCGTATCGCCCGAAAAGCCGCCAGGAAAGTCGCGCCGGTTGTCGGGATCACTCCCGCCTTCCATGCCAATCTCGTCTCCGGAATAAAGCTGTGGCATCCCGCGCAACGTGGCCAACATGCCCAGCGCCAGTTTTAGCCTGGGAACAGAACCTCCAGCCTCCGTAAGAAAGCGCGTGGTGTCATGATTGCCGATAAACGTGACAAGCCGCTCGGGATGCGGGTAGAGCGCGTCCTGGCGCAGAACGTTCGCCAGTTCGGTCATTGGTTTGTCGTGAGCCAGAACATCGCGGAGCGCAAAGTAGATAGGGAAGTCGAAAGGTGTGTACAGCCCTGTATCGATGCCTTGGTGTGCCACTCCTCCCGCGAAGTACGAAGTCACTTCGGGATCACCATTGAAGATCTCGCCCACAGTCGTCAGGTGCGGATATACGCTGTTCACCGTGGCGTGGTAATCATGCCAGAAGGCGCGGTCCACGTACGGAAAGGTATCCAACCGGATGCCGTCGAGGTTGGCTGTTTCAACCCACCAAAGCGAGTTTTGAATCAGGTAGCGCGCCACCAGCGGATTCTCCTGGTTCAGATCGGGCATATCGTCCGTGAACCACCCGTCGATGACATCGTGCCACGCCGCTGGCGGAGCGTGCGGGTTCATCAAAGCATAAAAATCGGTCTTCACGGCGCTATGGTTCCCAAGCGTGCCATGCAGCCAGTTGGGAGCGGGAGGATCGAGCACCCACGGATGCTTGACGCCGATATGATTGGGCGCGAGATCAATCACCAGCTTGATGCCGCGAGCGTGCAACGCATCGGACAAATGTTGGTAATCGGCGAGTGTGCCAAAGTGCGGGTCGACTGCGTAAAGGTCGGTAGCGGCGTACCCGTGATAGGCCTCCGGCATTCCGTCATTGGAAGTGACGGGTGTAGTCCACACCGCTGTTACGCCCAGTTCCTTCAGGTAATCGAGATGCTGTTCAATGCCGGCAAAGTCTCCGCCATGCCAGCCGCGCGCGGCAGCGCGATTGTTGCCGGGGGGATCGTCGGTCGGTTTTCCGTCGGCGAAGCGGTCGGTCATGATCAGATACATTGCATCCGCCGAAGAAAACCCGCGATGCGCCTTGGGATCGTTGTCGCGTGCCTTCAGCGCAAACGCACGCCGAGCCCGGCCCTGAGCATTGCTGGCAATGACCCAAAGCGTTTGCGGCGCGGCATCCCTTGTGCGCAGCCACAGGAATGCCCAGTGACCGTTGTCCGAAGCCTGCGTATGCAGGATCGCGACGCCTTTGCCCGCAACGGTGAAATGTGCCTGCTTCAGGTTCTGGCCGTGCACCAGTAACATGGGGTCGGGAAATCCGCTCCACCAGTCCGGCGGATCGATCTTATCGACACATGGAGCGCTGTCCTGCTTTGCGTCGCACCCACCCAGCGGACCCTGCGCCGGCGCTGCGAAAACAGATCCACCGCAGATCATCAACAGCGTTGCGAGACAAAGCAGCCTCCCGTGGCCCTTCATGACGTAGCCTTTCGCAGGTTCAAATATCGGGTTGTAATGGATCCTGAAAAGCCGCGCCACGGCAGGAACCCAAGCCGTGGCGCGTCAGAGCTGCAGATCAGAACGAGATGCGAAGCGCCAGCTCGAGCTCCCGCTGGGTAGGCGCCAAGCGCGTGCTCGTCAACTGGCCGAAGTCGCCGTTGGTGTAATTGGTATCCGGAAACTGGAACTGGGGGGTATTTGTCACGTTGTAAAGCTGCGCGCGAAACTCCGACTTTACCCGCTCCGCGATGCTAAAGCTCTTGACCAGGGATGCGTCCCAGGTATGAGTTCCCGGCCCGGTAAAGAAGTTACGCGGCAGGTTACCGACCAGCCCAGTCGGAGCAGTGAATGCTCCCGTAGAGCAGCTGATCCATGTGTGCCAGTTGACGTCCGTCTTGCATCCGCCGTGGTAGTCCGGACGGCCGTTGGGGCTGTTTGGCGCACCCTCGATGTCCATCGGTGTACCAGAAGCCAGCTGAATGATGTTGTTCCATTGCCAGCCGCCAACGATGTAGTCGAGCGCGACCGGCATATTTTTACCCAGCATCCTGCCACGGCCAAAGGGCAGATCGTATATCGCGGCGGCGCCAAAAAGCTGGCGCTGATCGTTGTCCGAACTGCCGCGCTGGTACTTTAGCAACGGTGTTCCGCCGGTCCCGACGAGAATTCCGTTGGGCGCATTCGACAGTACGTCAGAGCTATTGTCGAAAGCGTGCCCCCACGAGTACGTAACGTTCGCCTGGAGCCCCGTAGCCATTCTGCGAGTCAGCTTGGCCTGCAGGCCGTTGTAGCTTCCGCTGCCGACCATTTCATACGCGTTGATCGTGCCCACACCGTTGGGGTTGGCGGATCCTCCAACCGGGAACCAGTTGGTTGAGCCTCCAAGCACCGTTTGGTTGGCATTGAATTGCGCCGCGAGGTTTCCCGTCAATGTCCCAACGTAGCCCACGTCCAGAGAGGTGTGGCTGTCCAGTTGTTGTTCGATCTGAAAGTTCCACTGGTCGATATGGGAGTTCGGGCTGTTCTTCGGATAGTAGACAACGCTATCCGTCGAGTTGATGGCCGTGGGGCTAACGCCGATCTTCGCTGGCAGAGTCCCGGTCGCGGCGGTGGGATTGTTGCTACCGTTCGGAGCCTCGCCGCTGAGCGTGATGCGATAGCCGGTCCCGCATGTTGTAGCCGTCGGGCATGCGTAGTAACTTTCGATCCCGTTCCAGTCCGGGTTCTCAGAGAGTTCCTCGCCGACGCCGCCGCGATTCGTGAAGTAGAACAAGCCGTACCCGCCGCGGAGCACGGTCTTGCCATTCCCAAACAGATCGTAGGCTGCTCCGATACGTGGGCCTAAGTCGCCGTGCGGCGTGTTGACCAAAGCAGCGGGCCATCCTGAGGTTCCAGCCTCGACCAGTTCGCCCGTCGCCGGATTGAAATTGGACATGTGATTATGAGCTTCGGTTGGCGGGCTCAGAGTGTCATAGCGCAGGCCGAGGTTCAGAGTGAGTTTCCGGCTAACCTTCCAGTCATCCTGGGCAAAGTAGCCGTTCTCCCAGCTGCGCGTCTCGTAGTACCCCGAGAAGGCGCCAACCTGGTAGCCGCCCATGAAGCCACCCAGCAATTCTGACTCTTCATACCCGGTAAATGTTCCGTGGGCCGAAGTCGGAGCCGGCATTCCGTTATAGTTGCCGTCGTCGATCCAGAAGTACCCCTTGGCATCGTTGCCCTGATCCCAGTTCACATCGCGATGAATAATGCTGGCGCCGAACTTGAAGGAGTGTTTTCCCTTGTTCCAGCTCAGAGCATCTGAGAATTGGTTGGTCGGCTCGACGATCAGATACGGACCACCATCGCCCACGTAACTCAGGTTGCCGTACCATCCCCCGATGATCGGCATACCGCCAAGCAACGGAGAGGTGTTGGCATTGGCGATACCCAGTTTCTGCGCCAACGGGATGCTCGCGTCCGGCTGCTCGTATCCGGAAAGGTCCCGGATCCAGCCGTAGTGGAATTCGTTGATGACGGTCGCACTGAAGATGTGCGTGTAGCCCGTAGCAACCTGGCGTGGATGGGACGGGTTGAAGCCATTCCCCGAGGGCAGAGCGTGATTGGCATCCTGCAAAGACAGGGTGTTGTGCAGGAAGTCATCGCCCGTGGTGAAACGCGCGAAGACGGTATCCTTGGAGGTGAGATTCCAATCCAGGCGCGCGTCGTAATCGTTCAATTTCTCAACGTTGTACTGCGAATACGCGAAGTTTGAAGAGTTTGTCGCGAGATTGGCGCCGGAAATATTCGGACTGGGAAACGCATTCAGAAAGTTCGCGCCGACGGTGATCTGATCGGCACTTGGAATGATGTTGAGTGCGGCGTTTCCAGTTTGCGTGGCGCCGACGCCGCCCACCCAGCCAAAGGGCAAGCAGGTTTGCGGGTTATAAACGTAGCCGTAACCGGAGGCAAACTGCGGCAGGAGAGTTGGCGTGGAGCCCGTTGTGTACAGGTTCGGGCAGATGGCCGCGATGGGCACGCTGGTTGCTGTTCCCGTCCCGGCCGAGCTGAGCAGTTCGGTGAAATTACCCTTTTGCATCAAAGCCGTAGGTACATGCGTCGTATTGGTCCCCGCCGGAATGTTTTCGCGCCAGCCCTGGTAATCTCCGAAGGCGAACAGCTTGTTCTTCCAGAGCGGTCCGCCGGCAGCGCCGCCGAACTGATTGCGGCTCAGCTCCGGAAGGGACACGCAGTTGGACTGAACCGCGGAGGTACATTGAGGGTTGGAGGTGTACTGAAAAATATCAGCAGCCGCGACCTTCGAGCGGTTGAACCAATACACAGCACCGTGCAGATCGTTGGTGCCGGATTTGGTAGCGACCTGCACTACGCCGCCGCCGGAGCGGCCAAACTCGGCCGGAGGAGTGCTGGTGGTCGTCTTGAACTCAGCGATATCCTCGATCGCCGGGAAAACCACGATGGTGTTGACAAGCGACTCGTTGTTGTCAATGCCATCGATCATGAAGTTGTTTGACTGAGGCGGCAAACCGTCAACAGCCAGTGCCGCAGCGCCAGAATCGGCATTCCGCCAGGTTTCCGCATTATTGGCCGGTGCGCTCGCATTGTCGGAGTACTGGCCGCGGCCCACGCCGGGAGTAAGCAGAGCCAGCGTGGTGAAGTTGCGGCCGTTGAGCGGCAGATCAGTGACTTGGTTTCCTTCGATAACTTCGCCGGCCGATGAAGTAGACGCGTCGATCAGCTGGCTTGCGCCCGTTACCTCCACCGTCTGACTGGTGGACCCCACCTTCAATTTGAAGTTGAGAACTTTCACTTCGGAGATTTGCAAGGGAAACGTAGTGGCCTCAATTTGGAAGTCCTGCTTGGTTGCTTCCGCCTTATAGTTACCAATGGGCAAAGCATTCACGGCGAAGCTGCCATCGGCCTGGCTCTGGACAGAGACCACGCGGTTGGTCGCGAGTTCGGTTACGGTGATTGTGGCATCGGGAACAACGGCACCCGACGGATCGGTCACCGTCCCGGTAACGCTACCTGTATCGGTCTGCGCCCTCAGGGCAGGCGCCAGAAGGGAGATGACCAGCACGGCGATCGCCGCCACAATCGACCGGGCGTGGCGCTCAAGGCAGGTCGGGAAACTGGCTGTATTCGACATCACAATGTCCTCCAAAAAAACACGTTGACAAGCGTTGACTCTCGCGAGGGAAATTCGGCTGCGTTCGACAGCTTTCCTCGGAACCACGGATGAGAAAACGCCCGCAGGCAAACGCCGGTCAATCCACAAGCCGCCAATTCGCCGTCAATTGAGCATCATCAAATAAGCCATTTATTCCAAACAGCTTGCTATGCCACTTCTCCCGCTTACTGGATCGGTTTGAAGCTCTCCACTTGCCGATTGTGCCCTTTTGGTGCTTTTCTCATAGACTGTTCTAGTTACCCTGGTTGCTGGAACCGGTATGAACACGGGAGCACAGAGGAACGGCGCCAAGCGGGTGCAGTTCGGCGTCTTTGAAGCCGATCTGGAAGCGGGGGAGTTGCGCCGCGCTGGGGCGCGTGTCCACCTGCAGAGCCAACCCTTCAAGCTGCTGACGGCGCTGCTGGAACATCCGGGCGAAGTGGTTTCCCGCGAGACTCTTCAACTGGAGCTCTGGGGTGCGGACACAACCGTCGATTTCGACCACAGCCTCGGGATCGCCGTGAACAAGCTGCGCGAAGCCCTAAGCGACTCCGCAGAGAACCCTCGCTTTGTTGAGACGCTGGCCAAGCGCGGTTATCGCTTCATCGCCCCGGTTAAGCTGGTCGATCCGCAAGCCCTCTCGGCAGTTGCCGATTCTTCCGCCACACCGTTGAGAGCGGGTCGCGCCCTGGGGTGGTGGCTGGCAGGATGTCTGGCTTTCGTTTGCCTGCTGCTGGGCTTGTTCCTCCTCATACGTCAGCCTGTTCGCAGCCCTTACCGCGTGGCGCAGGTCACTTTTTCGGGTCATGTGCTCACCAACGATTTGGATGTCGAAAGCTTCTCAAGCTCGGCCAATGACGGCACGCGCATCTACTTTTCTCACATGGACAACGGCAATCCCGTGCTCGCTGTGGCATTGGCCGCGAACGGCGAAATCAGCGACTTTCCCTTGCCGTCTGAGATTGGCGCGCCCCTCATTGGCGCACTGTCGCCGGACGGTTCAAAGCTCGTTGTGCGCAGCCATCTGCAAGCCGAGCCGGAGCAACCGTTGTGGATTGTGCCAACCCTAGGTGGAGATGCCCGCCGCGTTCCCAATGTTCTGGCGCATGATGCCACATGGATGCCGGACGGGGAGCGGCTGCTGGTGGCCAGCGGAAACGACCTCACCATCGTTGGAGCCGATGGCAGCGATCCCCACCGCCTGCTGATGGTGCAGGGTCTGGCCTTTTGGCTGCGCTGGTCACCTGACGGCAGCCGGTTGCGCTTCACGCTGCGCGACTCTAAGCGCCAAACTTCGGAACTCTGGGAGGTTGCGGCGGATGGGTCCAACGCCCATCCGCTTTTTCCCGGCTGGAGCCAGCCGGCCTCGGAGTGTTGCGGAAACTGGACTCCCGACGGCCAATATTTCGTGTTTCAGTCCTCGCACAGTGACAGTGCCCATAGCGAAATCTGGGTGCGGCGCGAACGGCCCTGGTACCTGGCCGATCGTGAGCCGCGACAGGTCACGAACGGGCCGCTCGATTACCAGGCTCCCAGCACCGCGCCGGGCGGCGATCGCGTCTTTTTTATCGGCACTACCGCGCAATATGAATTGCTCCGCGCCATGCCTAATTCTTCCACCTTCACTACACTTGACCAGAATCTGAGCGCGGCTTCGCTGGCGCAGTATTCGCCCGACGGCAAATGGATTGCATGGCTCAACGCCTCTGACAACTCGCTTTGGCGCAGCCGGGTGGATGGCAGCGAGCGCATCCAACTCACCACCCCGCTGCAGAGAATCTTTACAATGAAGTGGTCTCCCGACGACCGCCGCTTGGCCGTCATGGGCCTAGAACCGGGCAAACCGTGGAAGATTTATCTCATCGACGCCGAGGGCGGAAAGCTCACACCGGTGCTAAACGAGGATCGGAACGAAGCCGACCCGGCCTGGTCCCCCGACGGTCAATCGATCGTCTTTGGCCGCCTGCCTGATCGCATGGATAATGGCCAGCCGAAGGCAATCTATTTGGTCAATCTCCAAACAAATAAAGTAACGGAAATTCCCGGCTCCACTGGACTCTTCAGCCCGCGTCTCTCGCCTGACGGCCGCTTTATCGCTGCCATGCCGCTCGATCAACGTGCGCTGGTTCTCTTCGACCGCACAGCGAGCCGCTGGACCACTCTTACTGCCCAGGGCGTGGGCGACCCCACCTGGTCGCAAGATAGTCGGTCCATTTATTTCCAGGATTTCCTCGCCACGGGAAAGCCTATCTACCGCATCGCTGTGCCCGCGGGCAAGCCGCAACTGGTCGCAACGATCGACAATTTGCGTCCCATTGCGGCCACCGATTTCCGTCTCATCGGTCTCGCTCCCGGCGATCTTCCCGTCGTCACCGCAGACACTCCTGCAGTCAACCTCTATAAAGTCGATCTGAACGAACGCTGAAGGAATTCCGGCGCACATGCAAGTTCCGCATGGGTCGGGGTTATTCTTTTTGACAGGAGAGAATCCGATCCCATTGAGGTACTGAGTGCAAAAGTCAGAACGCTTTTCGTTTCTTGCGGCCGCGACTTTGTTTCTGGCGCTGCTGTCGGCAACCAACTTAACCGTCGCAGCCCAGCAACAATCAGGCTTTGTCCGGCTCGATAAAGTTTCATCTTCTCGCGCAACTAAAAGCGGCCTTGAGATTCATTCCGGTGGCGCCATCCTGCAGATTGTCGCCCTCCGCGACGACATCCTCCGGATTCGCGTAGGCCCCGATGGAGCGCTTCCAGAGGACGCGTCATGGGCCGTGCTTCCCTCGTCGCGAACCTCCGCAATCACCGTCACTCCTGAGCTCACAGCGACGTCTGTCGGTTTTAAAACGGCCAAACTCCATGTCTCTGTCCAAAAAGATCCGTTGGATTTGACGGTGACCGATTTGGAGGGGCACGTCATCGTTGCGCAGCTTCCCGGCAGGCCCATCGAGTACAACGGCGCTGCCTTCCGCGTTTACATGAAGTCGCCGGAGGACGAGCACTACTTTGGCCTGGGCGACAAAACGGGGCCGCTGGACCGCCGCAACGAGGCCTTCGCCGACTGGAACACCGATATAGGCTGGCAAGAGTCCACCGACCCCATCTACAAGTCAATCCCCTTTTTCATTACTTTCAGGCAAGGCGTCTCGGCAGGGATTTTTCTCGACAATACCTGGCACGCGAGCTTCGACTTCAACAAGGAATACCGCGACGGCTACTCGTTTGGCTCTGAAAACGGCCCACTGGATTGCTACATCCTGTACGGCCCGGAGCCGAAGAAGGTCGTGGAGAACTGGGCGTGGCTTACCGGCGCTGCGCCATTGCCGCCGCTCTGGGCGCTGGGCTATCAGCAGTCCCGCTACAGCTACTATCCCCAGGAAGAAGTGATGCGGATTGCTGCCCGGCTCCGCAGCGAACGAATTCCAGCCGACGTGATTTGGCTGGACATCGACTACCAATTCAAGAATCGACCCTTCACCGTGGACACGGAGCGTTTTCCGCACTTCGATAGCATGATTGAAGACCTGAAGGCCGAACATTTTCAGACGGTGCTCATTACCGACCTGCACATCGCCGACCAGCCAAACATCGGTTACAAACCCTACGATGAAGGCGTTGCAGGCGACTACTTCGTGAAGAATCCCGATGGTTCAAACTACGTGGGGATTGTCTGGCCGGGAAAAGCGGTATTCCCCGATTTCACGCAAGATGTGTCGCGCGAATGGTGGGGCACTCTCTACGCCGACTTCGTGGCCAAGGGCGTCGCCGGGTTCTGGAACGACATGGATGAGCCTGCGATCTTTGAAGTCCCCTCGAAGACCATGCCCGACGCTGTGCAACACAGAATCCAGGAGCCGGGGTTTGCTTCCCGCGTGACCACACACCTTGAGGTTCACAACATCTTTGGTATGCAGAACAGCCGCGGGACCTTCGAGGGCTTGCAAAAGCTCAGGCCCAATACGCGGCCCTTCGTGATGACCCGCGCCACCTATGCGGGCGGACAACGCTACGCGGTCACCTGGACCGGCGACAACTCAAGCACCTGGAACCACCTGAGCGAGACAATTCCGCAACTGCTTAACCTGGGCCTGAGCGGGTTTGGCATGAGCGGAGCCGATGTAGGCGGCTTCAGGGGCTCTCCACAGCCAGAGTTGCTTACGCGCTGGATTCAGGTGGCATCGTTCCAACCCATCGACCGCGACCACACTACCAAGGGCAGCAATCCCCAGGAACCATGGGAGGACGGAACACCAGAGGATCTCAGCTTGCGACGGCGCGCCATTGAGGAGCGCTACCGGCTGATGCCGTATATCTACACTTTAGCCGAGGAAATGAGCCAGACGGGATTGCCGCTCGTGCGTCCGCTGTTTCTGGAATTCCCGAACGACGCCTTCGACGGTAAGCCTCTCGACTTGACCGACACCGGAAGTTTTCTTCTTGGGCCGGACTTGCTCATTTCCCAAAGCCCCTTCCCCGACGAGTTGGACGACTACTCCGTGACGCTGCCCTCTGTGGACTGGTACGACTACTCGACCGGGGCTCGCATAGTTGGCAGCGCAGACACGGGAGCCATCGATCGGCGGCAATCTGCCGAGAAGGAGATTCACCTGCATAACACCGTGAGCACGCTTCCTGTGTTTGTTCGCGCGGGTGCCATCGTGCCCGAACAGCCGCTGGTGCAAAGCACCGACGAGAAGCCGCAGGGACCGCTCACGCTGCGCGTTTATCCGCCAACAGAGCCTGGCGAGAATTGTGCCGGAAGCCTCTATCTGGATGACGGCGTCAGCTACGATTTCAGAAAAGGCGATTTCCTGCGCATGGGATTCACATGTCAGCTCGCAGCGCACGGACTCATCGTGACGATAACGCCTCATCAGGGTAGCTTTGCGCCCTGGTGGACGCAGCTTTCGATCGAAGTCTACGGGGCCGACGAACAGGCCGCGAGCACCGGTAGCTTGAGACTCGATGGTTCAGGCGTGCGACCAGTTCCGACAAGCTTTGACGCGGAACACCACCGCATCTCGGCCCTGGTCCCGGACGATGGCAAGGGGCTGGAACTGCAACTGACATACTGAAGTTGAGTTACGCGTCTGCGCCGCGCGGCATCGGTTCCCGGTGCTTATGAATTGCCTCACCGGAATGGGCGGCCTTTTACTTGCCCTGCGCCTTCGCGCAAAGTCAGCAGTTGGTTGGCGGCCGCGCCGTGGATATGCTCGATGAGTCCGGTGGGCCATCGGACTTCAATGTCCGCCGTAGTTGCCGGACCCAGGCCAAAGTGCAGGCGCGGGTCGCTCGAAGACAAAAAGCTGCACCCGCTCAACACTTCCTGCACCTGAACCTTGCCGCCATAGCGCACCAGCACGCGCGCGCCGATGGCGCTGCGGTTACTCTTGACGCCTTCCAGGCGAACCTTCATCCAGTGGTTGCCGGAGGGAGCGTCGTTTCGCAGCAACGTGGGTGGCTCGTTAACATTCATGATCAAAACATCTATGTCGCCGTCATTATCGAAGTCGCCGAAGGCGGCGCCGCGGCTGCAATGCGGCGCATCGATGCCCGGACCGGCATCGGTGCCCATCTCAACAAAAGTGCCATCGCCCTGATTGCGAAACAGAATGCGCTGGCTGCGCGCCGGAAATCGCGGCGAAACGCGGGCCACTTCGGGATAAACTGTGCCGGATGTGAGCAGAATGTCGGGATAGCCGTCGTTGTCGAAGTCCACGATCCCGGCGCCAAAACAGACAAAGCGGGTTTCCTTGTTGAGGCCTGCCTCCACTGTGACGTCGTCAAAGTTTCCTTTGCCATCGTTTCGATAGAGGCCGTTGGCCTGATTGTAGAAGTGGGTCTTCACTACATCGCTGTGACCATCCAGGTTGTAGTCGCCCACGCCCGCGCCCATGCCGCCCATCTCCCGGCCTTCGCCGCTCACTGCGATGCCGCGCAGCAAAGCCTCCTCGCGGAATGTGCCGTCGTGATTGTTCATCAGCAGAAATGATGGCGACATGTCGCAGGCCACAAAAATGTCGGGCCAGCCGTCTTCGTCGGCATCGAAGGTGAGCGCCGTCAGGCCGTAGGAGCCGCGCAGCGCGGAGATGCCAGCGGCCGCAGAAACGTCCGTGAAGGTTCCGTCGCCATGATTGCGATAAAGGTAGTGCTGCGCTTTGGGCAGGCCCTCTGGACCACAATAGGTCGGCACGCCTTCGTAGTTGCAGTTGGAAACAGCCAGAGAGGGTTTGGGAGCGGCGGCCAGATCGATTTCGAGGTAGTTGGAGACGAATAGATCGAGATGACCGTCGCGGTTGTAATCGACGAACGTGCAGCCGGTGCTGTAGCGCGTTTTGGGGTGCGTCAGCCCGGCCTCGGCGGTCACATTCGTGAAGGTGCCATCGCCGTTATTGCGATAGAGCCGGTTTTGCCCGTAGTACGTCAGAAAGAGGTCCTCCCAGCCGTCGTTGTTGTAATCGCCAACGCAAACGCCCTGCGCCCAGCCCGGATCGGCAAGCCCGGATTTTGCGGTCACGTCGCTGAAGGTACCGTCCCGATTGTTGTGGTAGAGCCGGTTACCGGAGCCTGGAGGAGTTCCGGTGAGCGTGCGTCCGCCGAGGATGAAAATATCCATCCAGCCGTCGTTGTCGTAGTCGAAAAAGGCGCAGCCGGTGGCCATGGATTCGATGATGTACATGAAGCTGTCGGACTCGCCGTAGATGATTGTGTCCCGCAGGCCGGCGGACTGGGCGACATCGACGAACCGGGAGAACGGCGCGGCTGGCTTGCGTCCCTCGTCCGCCGATAAGACCCGGGCTGAGATCAGTCCCGGAGCCAAAAGAGCGGGAGCGGCGCTGAGCAATCGGCGGCGAGTCCAGTGATCGGCGTTCTTGCGATTCGTCACAGCGAGAAATCCTCTCCAAACCTCAAATGACCGCCTTCCGTGGTAGCGTCTCAGTTTCAAGCCGCCGTGAAAAGACACGCCACCTTCAGGGCTGACCGTGCGCCTGAGCGAGTTTGTTGCTCAATTCGCGCGCATCTGAATTGTCGGGCCGCAATTGCAAAGCCCGGGCTACCGCAGCGCGCGCCTCGTCCATGCGCGCCTCGCGGTCCAGCGTGGCGGCCAGCAAGATCCAGGCCTGCGCATTCTCCGGCAGAGCCTCGACGGTCGCGCGGAACTCCCGCTCCGCCGCAGCGTTGTCTTCGGCCTGGAAATCCATGTAGCCAAGCCGGTATTGCGCCGGAGCAAAATGGGGATCAGCTTTGACCGCCTGCTCGAGCGCAGTGCGTTCGCCGTTCGCGTCGCCCATGCTGTCCAGGACCATGGCCAGCCGGTAAGCCAAGCCGGCATTTCCGGGTAGCGCGGCGCAGGCCTCGCGAAATAGACCAGCGGCCTTCGCGTTGTCTCCGGCCTTGAGCGCCTCGGCGGCTTCGGATGTCTTGGCAACCGCCACGGCCAGATCCGATTCTTCCTTCAACCGTTGCTGGTAGAGCGCGAGTTGCCTCTGTGCCCCTTCGGTGTCACCAAGCGTGCGCAGCACCTTGGCCAGCTCAAAGTGGACCTGCGGCTCATCCGTGCCAAGCTCGATGGCCTTCTCAAACTGACTCCGCGCGCCCGCGGCATCCTTAAGGTCGGCAAGCACCACGCCCAGGTTCACTCGGGGATTGTAGTCATTGGGACTCAGCGCTACCGCTTCTTCCAGGTGTCTGCGCGCCGCCTCAAACTCACCAGCCTTTTGCTCGAGCAGGCCGTTCAGGTTGAGAAGGTCGGCGTCGTGTGGGGCCACGGCCAGGAGCTTGCGCGCCAACGGCGCGGCCACGTCGTTGTTTCCGTTGATGATCAGCGTGCGCAGATAGATGCGCTGCGCTTCAAGGTCGTTGGGCTTCCTGCCGGCAATCTTTTCGGCCAGCAAGGATGCGGCCTCGAAACGAGACTCGTCGATATCGAGCGCAACCAGGGCCGCGGTAAGAGCATCGGAGTCCGGCATCGCCTGCAAACCGTCGTTCAGCGCCTGCGCAGCTTCATCGTACATACCCGCCTTTCTATAGGCGGTTGCCAAATCGAGCGTCAATTCCTCATCGAGCGGGGCGGAGCGCAGTTTCTGAATGGCCGCATCGTATTCTCCGGCGGTCATCAGGCTCCTGGCCAAACCGTCCAGCCCTTCCTTTGAGGAAGGATCGATTTTGAGCGCTGCCTGCCATTCTCCAACAGCCTCCCAACTATCGCCCAGGCGGGCCAGCGCGGCACCGAGCAACAGATGCGGCTGCAGCACGTCGGGATCAATGTGAACGGCTTGCCGGAGTGGCGCGATTGCCTCCTGTGTTTGTCCTGACGAGTAGAGGCCGAGCCCCAGGAGATAGTTGAGCCGTGCTGAGTCCGGCGCAATCTTCAACCCGGACCGGATTGTCTGATCGGCGCATTCCCACTGCTGATGTCGATCGAACCAGACACCCAGTGCAATATAAGCCTCGGCATCTGGATGCGCGCGGATTCGCGCTTCAAGAGAAGCCGGGCCGTTGCACTCCGCCAACGCGCCGGAGCAATTGGTTAGGCTCCCCGCTCCCAGGCAAGCAGCAACAATGAGTCCGATTCTGCTGAGACCCCGATACGAGGACATGCTTCCGGCCGCACTCCTTAAACCAGCATGATGCATGGTTCGCCGCCGCACTTTCATTTCTACGTGTCTCAGACTTCGTGCGTTCAAGTGGCCTTAATCTCTAGAAGAATTCCTACGCGCGCAATCTTAGTCAGCGTTATGAAACTGAAAAGCTAACGTCGAGACTAATCGAGCTGCTTTGCAGCCCGCAAGCACGAGAGATCAATACCGGGGAGTCGGCTTCACGGAACTTATGCTCCGCTCTCGTGGCACCGTAGTTGACAAGTTACCCGTCCCGACGTGAACAGCTGGCAATTCATGCCAAGGAAATTCAAGCATGAACGATCTCGTCCGTGCAGAGTCCTGCTCCACACGCCAAGATGGGAACGCAGATGCGCTGATGAGGAGAGCCCGCGAGCAGGAACTGAGAGCCGGGTAAGAAAAATTCCTCCTTCGCGATTTCTCGCGAAGGAGGAATGTGTACTGAAGCCATGTGTAATCTAACGCATCGAAGACGATCCGGCCGCTACCACCTGTTGGCTGGACCGTGGCAAGTGCCGATGCCCTTGTCGCTGTAGGTCGCCGGCCCGGTCGTCTGTGCAGGATCCTTCAGTGCCGACTCGAAATCCCACGCGTATCCGTTCTGATTGAGCGTCAGGCCCATCACGCCCCAGAATTCCCCGGTTCCCGCCTCGAGGTTCTCTGCGTTGAAGTTCGGATTGCCGGTGGGATCGGCAGCCGTGGTGTCGGTCGTAACGACTGGATCGAGTGTCTCGCCGCCTGTGCCTACAATGAATTCGCGAATGCCGTGCCTTGGATCGGAATTTCCGTTGGGGTCAAGGGGGCGATAGCGTGCATAGAGGTGGTCGTGTCCGTTCAGCACCAGATCAGCTCCGTAGTCGTAGAGCAGTTGCCAAAAGGCCACAGCGGTCGGGCCCTCGGGCACCGCAATGCTGTCGGTAGCGCTGAACACTGGCTGGTGCCAATAGGCGAGCGTGCACGCGGAGTGATTCTCCTCGAGATCCTTTTTCAGCCATTCCAGTTCCGCGGCAAACCATGTGCCCGTGTCGGAACAGCCGCCCGGCTGCGTCTCGCACTCGATATTGAGCGAGATAATATGCCACGAGCCCAGATTGTAGGAGTACCAGCCGTCTCCCACACCGACCGTGCCGCCTGTCGCGTTGGTTCCGAGTCCGCCCGTCTGCGCAAAGTGCCCCGCCTGTCCATCGGAAAACGGTACGGGTTGGGTGAAGGTGCCACCGGTGTCAGGGTTGCCTGAGATCGTAGCCATCATCGGGGTTCCATCGGAATTGTGCTGGACACCGTTGAAGTAGGAGAAGTAGCCATACCCGGCGACGCCGATCGCGCCGTGCTCGACATAAAATTCGTGATTACCAGGCGCGGGCCGCGTGATGGATTTGAATGCGCCATACGTCGTCTCGTAAGAATTCTCAAAGTCGGAATATTGCCCTACCTGGTATTGCTCATCTCCGAGCAGCGCGACCAGGTTAGGCTTCATATTCTCAATCTGTTGCGCGGTCGCCGCCTGGGACGCGAGCAGATTCTGAGCTTTATCTCCGCTGCAGTTTTCACCCGCCTTCTCACCACTCTCTTCTTCGCCCGGCTGGCAGGCTACGTCGCCCACGACCGCCAGCACCGGTGAGCCCTGGACCTTGTCGTAAGGCCAGGGATTGTCGTTCGGCACCCAATTGCCGATTGACCAGCCCCTGCTGTTCGACCACGGATTGTTATGAGAGTTTTGATTCTGTGAGTCTTGACCCTGCGCCGTTGCAGCGCCCGCAAATACCAGCACCGATGCGGCCGCTCCGATGAACACAGCGGCTCGGATCCTTTTCCGGATCGTCTCCATTCAGTTTCTCCTCTTCAGACTTGTGGGGAATGTTTGCTACCGAGTTGCGATCTTCGCCCTTCAATATTGCGCGTGCATCACAATTGTGTGAAAAAACCGTAATGCAGCCATGCGCTGAGGTTGCCCCATCCTTTCCGCAGCCTCATCGCGGAAAGGGTGGGACACTACGAGCTTCAAACCGTTGCCCATCCTAAACTCGTTTTTTGCGTTTAGGATGGGAAGCCGGCCACCGATCACTGAAATCACGCATAGCGAAACAGCGCCATGAAACCAAAGTCCATGTGCTGCTGGATATGGCAGTGAAACAGCGTCAGACCCGGTTGGTCGGCGACCAGATCCACCGTGGCGCGTCCATATGCGGGAACAATCACCGTGTCCTTCTTGACGCCGGCAGTCGGCTTGCCGTTGATTTCGACCAGCTCGAACATGTGCCTGTGGAAATGCAGAGGGTGAGAATCGTCGCTGCGGTTGTGAAACACAATCCGGTAGCGGTGTCCCTGCCGGAACACGAATTCCCCTTGATGCGGATATTCTTTGCCGTTCACCAGCCAGTGATTGATCCCATTCAGTCCGCCGGGCACTTTTTCAAACACCATGTCGATGGTCTGGTCCGGCGCGGGATGCGGCGCGTTCGCGCCAAAACCCGCCGCGCCAAGACCCGTCGCGCCAAAACCCGCCGTACCGAAAATGGTGTAGTCCCAGCGCCACTTCGGCGGCGGAGTCCACTGCGCGCGCTGCGTTTGATTGGCGTATTCCACCACCATGCCCATGCCCGCTTGCCGCGCGGAATCGCGGATCTCCCCTAAAATCCACACGCCCGGGTTATTCATCTCCACGATCGCATCCACCCGCTCGCCGGGAGCAATCTCAATCACATCTACCGGCTGAGGCGTCGGCACGGAATTGCCGTCGAGAGTGATGACCTGAAACTTGTGGCCCGCCAAAGCCACGCGATGAATCTGGGCAGCGCTCGCGTTGAGCAGGTGCATCAGCACGCGCTGTCCCGGCTGCACCCGAAGCGGATCACCCGCTCCAAGCATTTTGTCGTTTATTGAATAGAGAGGCGCGCTCACTTCGAGTCCGTTCGTGCGCAGGTCCAGAGTGGCGGGTTTCTCCGGCATCGGGTCGTGGGGATCCGGCGCCATCTCGTCCTGATCCATCGTCGACAGAAAATATTCCCATTCACGCAGCGCCAGAAAGACTTCCTGGTCGTAGTGTCCAGGGTCATTCGTACCCCCAGGGCCATTCGCTCCATCGATCATGAAAAACCCGAACTGCCCCGTGTAGGAGCCCCGATGCAGATCCATCATGCCTGCGGTGTGCGAGTGGTACCATCGCGAACCCGCCGGCGTGGCCACGAATTCATAGCGCCGCCTGCCGTGCGGCGGCACCGGCGGCGTGCCTTCTTCCGCCGCCCCATCTGCTTCTGACGGAACGAACAGGCCATGCCAATGCACGTACTCAGGAACGTCTGTGTCGTTCACAACATCCACGGTGATGCGCTTGCCCTCGCGCACCCGTAGCAGGGGGCCGGGAACCTTATTGTTGTAGCCGATTGTGCTGATCGCAACCTGCGGAGCCAGCTCCACCAACATGGGCGCGATTTGCAGGGTGAAATCCGCCGCACGCCCCTTCGGTTCCTGCGGCGTCATCGGATGCATGCTCATCGCCGGAGCCTGCTCGACGCCCAGCGGCTCTCCAAACGCGGGCCGCAGCTTGCCTGCCCCGGTCGCAATCATGGTGGCACATCCAAGCCGTACAAAATCCCTTCGCTTCACCGATCCTCATCTCAACTTACGGCTGAAAAATAGCTCACATCCAGCGACAGTTTCTGTATGCAACAGCCCGTCAGCAAGGATAGGTACAACCACAATAGAGTGCCGGTCGTTCGTTACAGGACGATGAATGCCCCTACGAGCAGCCGTTGCCCCATCCCTTCCGCAGCCTCATCGCGCAAAGCGTGGGAAAGCACGACTTCTTTCTTCGTGATGTCATCCTGAGCGCAGCGAAACGGAGTCGAAGGACCTGCAGTTGCCTTTCGCGCCCTTCGCTCTTCCCAAATGAACGGTCCCCCCGGTCTCGATTGTGAGACCGGGAATACACCTCCCCTGAATCTGTCATCCTGAGGTCGCTGGGGCGACCGAAGGATCTGCGGTTGCCTTTGTCTAGCATCAGCTGTCGATCGTGCCGACGGAGACACGGTGTGGTTCCCCGAATCCCGACTGGGGGAGGTCGCGTTCAATCCCGGCGTGCGCGATAGCGGATCACGACACCATTGCAGCCCAAGAACAACGTCTCCAAACCCGCGGGATCGGGGACGGCTCGCAATGACGCACAATCATCGTTCAAGACTTCCTCGTAGATCGTGGAGTTCCGCTCATCGAAAATGCGTAGCCTGGAGCGATGCCATTGTCCATAATCCTGCACCACGACGAAGTAAGAATCGCCGTTCGAGCCGCGCAGCGCCGTCGCCTTTAGATGCGTGATGTCCACTTGATGGTCGACGGGAAACCGCGCAAGAATGTTCCCATCCATCCCGATCACATAGATTCCGTTCCTGTCCGAAGCGATGAACTTATCCGGGTGCGAATCGGCTCCCCAGTCCGTAAGCGAGAACTTGGTAAGATAAATCGCCGGTTTCAAACGACTCAGAACGACGCCGGATTTGTCCCGAACTACAAGTTCTCCTCCGCTATTGCTGTGAACGACGAAACCATCGGAGTTGTTTTCAGAAGTTGCGATTTCAACGTTCCAGATATTCCCCGCATCTTGTTGAGACCAAAATTCGTTCCCTGAATGGAAGGGGTCTACGAGACGGACGCCGGAACTACCGTTGTATCCCACCGCGACCACAAGCCCATCGCCGAGATCGCCCGCGGCGGAATCGTCCACGCCGTCCCCGGTCACACTGAGAGACCAAATCAGTCCTCCGCTTACATCAAAGAGTTTCGGAGCCTCAATCCAGCCGCCGCGACATAGAAAGTAGGGCCCCTCATTCGTTACGGTCTTCACAGAATCGACTTCCGACTTGCATTCTTCATACCGAGTGACCGCGGCTGGCGTCCCGCTCGCATTCACAAAAGCTGCTCCGCGAAGCCCGGCAATCGTTAATCTTCTGTCGGCCTCGTACTGGATATCGGTAACGACCCCGACGTCAGGGACCCGATAAGCAACCTCCCGCGAAAATCGTTCTCCCCCCAGGATGATCCTCGATTGCCACAGCTCAAACGGAGGGATCTTGAACGCAGCCGTCAGGATCTGCGGGAAACGCACGACGAAACCACAGGTCAGAACAAAAACAAAAATGAAAAAAGCCCAGGAGATGACACGCGAATGATGGGATACAAGACGGCCTTTTTGCCCCAATAGGATCGCGGCAAGGATCAGAACTACGCCAATCCCGCTCGCCCAGCGCAGGAGCTGAAACCCGATTGCAAATAAAAGGACGCCGGTCCACGCCCCGATCATTCCGCTTCTGCCGAGCAGCCACGCCAGCGCCACAATGCTTGCCGGCACCACCATCAAGCTGATACCAACCACCCAGAGGATTGTGGTCGAGCGCCTTTTCACAGACTCCCCCAGCACACAAGGTTCATAGGCCGCTTGCAAAACTCAAACCATTCTAGCCACCAACCCAGTTCGCGGGTATCGCTCGGGTCAACTTGAGCAACCAACGACTACGCGAACGGTGAGAAGACGGCGACTGGTTGATTTGTAGGCTCGATGCTTCCCGCGGTTGCTCCGGAAACAGCATCCGACGTCACGCGGGCCGCGCGCGCCGCGGGAAAGGCTGCGAAGCAGCCGAGGGGGGCGACCGGGGCGGGACTCGTTGAGTCCCGACGGGGGTCGCCGATCCGCCCGCGCGGCCCGCCTTCTCGCTCCCACGGCTGTCAAGAGGACCAATCGCCTTTAAACCACCCATCCCGCTGATTCCATGCCGAATATAAATCCGCCCAAGTTTGCCGATTATTTCCGCAAAATCTCTACACTTGAACTTGTATGGGGATTCATCCAGAACAATTCGAATCGGCAGCCGCGCCGCGCGAGCCAGAAGCTCAGCTACCGCCCGCCGCTAACTCCGTTAACCCTGCTGACCGGCCGTTTTCGGACAAGAAAAGAATCAAATAAAAAAATGAACACTGTTCGCCAAATTTTCGCCATTTAACTCGTTTAGAATCAACAAATCACTCTTAAGAACATCGGCAAAACACGTCAAATTTCGGGTATTTTATGCCAAGCAACTCCTTTAGAATCAGCGCGTGGCCTGCGCGTTTTCAGACCCCGCGCATTCGCGAGCTAACTGCCTCATTCCGTGAGTTTTGTTTCGTTCATGACTCGCGGCTCACCGCCAACCGGTCGCTGTCTGCCATCTTCCGTCCGCCGCTGCGAACTACGAACTGTGAACTGCGAACTGTCTCTCTCACACCCGCCAGTTGTCCGGCCGCCAGCTCTTGATCCGCTCTTTGATCTGCTTGCGGTTCAGGTTGTGTTCCAGGGCCTGCTTCGCCAGCTCCACTACTTCATCGTCGGCCGCAAAGCGCAGCCCGATCAGTTGATCTTCCGTCAGCCGGTAGATCTGCGAGTGCCATTCTGCCGGCGCCAGCGCCTGGAGCCGTAGCCGCTCTTCAAGCCGGATCACGCGGTCCTGCACCTTCAGCGGGTACTGCCGCATCCGGAACAACATGACCAGCCATGCCAGCGAAAGCACTACCAGCCACACAGAATAGAACCAGAAGTGATGCACACAATGGATGACCGCGATGACGATCGTGGCGATTGAAACAAAGGTCAGGAAGAAATGATACGGAGGATCGAACTTTGCGTGGCTCTTGAAACTTTGCGGCTTACTCATCTTTTGCGCTCGTTCCCTACAGGTCTGGATTGGCTCTCGTGGCCGTCGGCGTCGGCGATAATCCGCTCGCTACAGCTCCCGGTGCCGGTATACCTGCACTGGCCGAATTCTCTTGGCTGCGGGCTCGAGCTGTCAACGCGGATAAGTTGTCTGGTCCCAAAACTGTCGGGTTCTTGGGAACCAAGTGGTATCGGCCGCGAATCAGGTAATCCACAAACAGCCCGCCCGCGAGATAGGGATTCATCAACGCAATCGGGATCGCATAGATCGTCGTCACAAATGACTCGTCAATGGTCTTGGTGGAGTGGCTTCCGTGCCGGTAGCCCGGAATCTGCGGAATCACGAAAACCGTCAAGTCTGTCCCGGGATTCTTGCGGCCAAACCGCACCAGCTTGTAGGTGATTTGCTTTGGCGTCGTCATGCCGGCATCCGGAAAGATGCTGCGCCTGAAGGTGCGGGGAAAGTAGTCGTTCAGCATCACTCGCGCGAAATCCGCGCAGTTGTTGAAGAGCAAATTGAAGTGGGTCCGGTTCGGCAATGCATTCAGCTTCTTGATCAGCGCATCGTCCTGCGCCTCCGTCGTCTCGAAGCGGAAAGCATAGATGCGCCGCTCATAGGCCGCGCCAAGCAGTTGCGTCCAGCCGCCGCGCAGCAGGTTGCCCGGCGACAAGTCTCCTCCCAGTCCCTGAAGATGTTCCTCGCGATAGTGGTTGCGCAACTCGACCACCGTGTCGTGATCCACATGCGCGGGAACGTCGGCGGCACTCTCCACCGAATACAGGTAGGGAATCAGCGGAATGGCCACCCAATCGTATCCGTCGATGCCCTGATAGCGCGAAATCACCGCGCCCAGCTCGCCAGGCCCGCAGCGGCGCAGCTTCACCGGAGTTTCGGAGCAAATCCGTTCGAAGTAGATCGCGTTATGACCGGTCGGGTTTAGCGTGCCGAAGAAGCCATACGGCTCCTCCATCAGCAGAGCCGCCTGCGCATGCGCTCGCGCGCAAAAGGATGCCGCAGACACAACCGCAAGCAAAAACAGGATGTTCCTAAATCTCGAGAGCATCGGTTTCCCTTGAGGTAAAGAGTTACAGGTTCTCTCTCATTCAGTATGCACTAACTTCAATGAAGGCCCGATAAACAGGCTCATGACGAACCTTCCGATCTTTCACGATCCAGGGTTCGTCCGCGGAAATCGGCGCAGGCAATCCGCGCTACCACCCGCGATTTGGCGCCTGTTCATTAGATGCATGTTCCGGCTGATTGTTGCGGTTGGGCCGTAGATAAACAGCCGCGAAAGAACATCGCTTCTCAACTGCGCATGGCGCTACTCGTGGGGAGGAACGATGATTGTGGTCTCTTGCACTTCGATCAACCCCGACCCGATTCGCTTCTCCAGCTCGGGCAGGACCGCATCCACTTTTTCGCGTGTCTCAATGAATTCAATCTTGATCGGAAGATGGTCCGAGATCTCGAGGATGTGCGCGGAATGGATGTGGTGCTTCGCTCCAAACCCCGCAACGCCCTTCACGACTGTCGCGCCGGCGATTCCGCTTTTGAAGAGAAAGTCCAGGATAGTCGTGTAGACCGGAACGTGGTGGTGCTTGGCTCCATCGCTCAGGTAGAGAGACACTTTGACTGCCTTGCCCGTCGTTAACATCCACTCCCTTTCTCCATCGCCCGCCGTGCCTGCCGTCGCTTGCCTCCCTGTCGGCGCGGCACTGGCGGACAACGAAGCATTGAAGCACCTTTCCGTCGAACTTGCAACTCCAGCTCGGCCTGCGCTTTGGGTTGATCTCTTCGCTCGAGCATTTGCCTTTTTCGTCGGCATCTGCGCCACCCCCTACATCAGATCGGCCAGCGCCGTGCCCAGCCACGTCGCGGCAAGCCCGAGAATGAGACTGCCTATTGCGTAAAGGCCCGCCAAAAGAAACGCGCCCGACCGCATCGTTGACAGCGTCTCCCACTCATAGGTTGAAAACGTGCTGTACGCGCCGATGAAACCGATCGCCACCAGAAACCTCCACGCGGTACTCAAATCGGCCCGTTTGCCAAAATAGGTCAGAACGAACCCGATGACCACACAAGCTGTGATGTTGATGACCAGAGTGCCGTAAGGAAACCTCGTTCCTGTGCGACTGGAGATGGTGGACCCCACCCAATATCGGGCAACGGAACCAAGTGCGCCGCCCACAGCAATCAGCAGATATTTCTGCAACGCCATTCTCCTTGAACAAAAGTCTGCCGGGACAGCGCCGGCGTGCGCACAATTTGCTGAAATCGCTAATGCGACGCAGCAATCGCGCCATCGGTTCTGCTCTCGGTGTATTCAGGGATCAGGCCGCGAAATGACTCCGCAACAGGATTCCCTGTCAGGAGTCATCATCTGTCCGGCCAATTGGAAAGGACAGCGGTTAAGGGTGAACTCCTTCACCACTACTTTTATTTGAACCCGCAAAGGGTTTTATGTCAATCCGCAACATCGCGACCGGGCTTAATGCACAATTTCAGGGAAGAGCTTAAGCGCGATGAAATTCACGCAGGACGGATAGTTCGCGTCAGCGTTCGTCTCGATCTGACTTCTCTTTGCGCGATTCGGTCATCGACACGCGGGTCGTGCGCGCGGCGCCGGCAGCCGCCAGCAGGAAGTTTCGCATCTGCGGCGTGAATTCCCTGCGCTCTGCTTCCTTCTGCGCGAAACTGACAATCCAATACAACAAGCAACAGGCATAGCCCCCTACCGCGATCCGGTTGATGTTCTGGTACTGGGATCCGCTCGTCTGATGTGTTTGGATCACGGCAACGGTGAGGTCAACAATCGAGTACACGCCTAGCCCCGTGACAACCTGAAGCTCGCGGTCGCGCCAGCCGATGGACAAGAGTTGGCTGCCGCCGGCGAGCAGCAGGAAGAAGAGAATTCGAAGGATGGACACTGTGTGCTGGAGTTGTATTAGGTGAAGCCATTCCTTCGATACCCCGCTCGTGAGACCCGCAAGCGCTGCAAACGGCCAGATCGCCGCGCCGGCCACCAGAATCAGCACTCCCATGAGCGCCAATGCGCTCCTCGGCAAAGAGGCGCGAAGCGGCCGAAGCACTGACCATGCCAGCTCAACCAAAACGCAGAAGAGAAACACGGAATCGAGAATCGTATCTGCGAAATAAACTCGCAAGTAACTGGAGGCGTAGTACCGGACAATCACCAACACGGAGATGTTGCTAGCCAAATCCCAGACGCAGTACGCGCAGAATACCGGCAGGGTCCGCCAGATTTGTCGATAAAAAAGCAGCCCAGTCACGGCGATCTGGGCCAGGAGGCAGGCAAACCAAAGTGCGTTGTCGACGTCAATTGTCACTCGGCGTACCTCACTCAATCGAACGACTCGACGATAGCCGCGTCATCCCTTCGTCCGCGGACACAACCACAGTCTACGTCTTCCCCAGATGCCGGAGAAACGCAAAGAGCCCACCTTTCAAAGGTGGGCTCTTCTTGGTTAACAAGAGCTGCCAGCCGCGTTATGCGCGGTACAGCGGGAGGGTTTCTCCCTTATGAGACCTTAACCGCAGTGGTCGGTGGCGGAAGCTTTCCCCATGGCACCATAACCGCAGTGGTCGGTGGCGGAAGCTTTCCCCACGGCACCATAACCGCAGTGGTCGGTGGCGGAAGCTTTCCCCACGGCACCATAACCGCAGTGGTCGGCGGCGGGAGCTTTCCCCACGGCACCATAACCGCAGTGGTCGGTGGCGGAAGCTTTCCCCACGGCACCATAACCGCAGTGGTCGGCGGCGGAAGCTTTCCCCATGGCACTGCATTCGCAGAGCACACGGTCCCTAGAAGAAGAACAATTGCGGCGAATTTCAAGGCAACCAACTTACGCGTACTCATCTGTCTTTCTCCCGGCGGTAGACACAACCGCCTTAGAACTTTGCTCTGTTAGAGTAACCCAAATTGTGTACGGACGCTACAACAAAAGTGTTATGAGGAATTTTTCTTGACAGAAGTACTCACCTGATGAGCGCAGAAGTAACATGAACATGGGTACTTTCTGCTAAGTTTGCCTTATCTTCGCCTCTTGGACCAGTCTCTTCCACTGGCGATGCCTCGCACGCCCAATCCTTGGGCAAATCTGACCCCCTTGGAGTGTCGTTGTCGCCTCGCCGCAGGTGCTCAACCAGCCCCAACCAGAAAGCTCCAGGTCCTGCCGGAGCCGACTCGAGCTTCCAGGTTGAAGGAACTCGCGAAGCACGAGTTACCGCCCTTCGGCCGTTGCACCCTCGTGCGGTTACTAGGCCGAAAACTTTGGTGCCGTGGGCCAAATCAACAAAACTGGGTACAGTGGCAGTTAAGCCATTCATTTAGGCACGATCTATGAACCCTCTTAATCCAGAATCGCCGCAATCATCTGGTGAGCAATCGACAGCTCACGGTCGGCAAGAAGTGCGCTGTGCTGTACGATTTCCTCTTTCTCTGCCGGTGGTGCTCTCAGCTGGCGCAAATGAGATTGCCGGACTCACTCGGAACATCTCCGCAAGCGGTGTTCTCTTCGCTCTTGGCGAGGATTTGCCTGTTGGACAGGATGTCAACTTCTCTATGCGAATGCCACGTGCCGTTCTAGGCGCCCCCAAGGATGTCCTAGTCCATTGCAAGGGACGTGTGGTACGCTGCTCCTCAAGCCACAATGAGCACCTCGCTGCCGCCACAATTGATGACTATCGATTCGCGGAGCATTGAGGTTGCGGCTGGCTTAACGGCAGCCGACTATGGAAATCCTCGACGATAACTCTGAAGGTGAAAGCGTTGATACCCCGGTCAAGCCGGGTACCATTCGCGTAATACTTGCGGATTCCCAGGCGATCTACCGAGTTGGGATTCGGAAGGTCTTCGCTCTCGAAGACGACATCCGAGTCGTCGCACAGGCTGATTCGTTGGAGAATCTGCGCTCGGCTATCGAGCGTTATCCCACCGACATTGTCCTGTTGGAGGGCGGTATGCTGGCCGGCACGGCCAATGCAATCCCCGAAATCCTGCGCCTCGCCCCCGATGTGAAAATGATCGTTCAGGCCGTTGCGGCCGACGAGAATCACACGGTCGAACTGTACAGGCGCGGCGTTCGCGGCATTGTTTCCCGCTCCATTTCGCCGGACCTATTGGTTCGCTGCGTCCGCCGTATAGCTGCCGGCGAAACATGGATTGATAACCAGTCCGTCAACTGGGTGATCGATGCCTATCGCGCGCAGGCCGCCGCGCTCGTCAGTCCGCGCAACCAGCCCCGCCTTTCGCCCAAGGAAATGTCGATCATCACCTGCATCACTCAAGGCAAACGAAACAAGGAAATCGCCTTTCAATTGGGCACTACCGAGCAAGTCATCAAGAATTACCTGCGCAAAATCTACGACAAGCTCGGAGTATCGGATCGCCTGGAACTCGCTCTTTATTGCCTGCACAACAAGATCATCCAGTCGGACTTGGATGAGGAGACTGTGGCGCAGAAGATTGTCGCCACATAGCGCCAACTTTTTCTCTCCGCAAAATTCCGCCTACTCTCCAGCTATACAGCGTTATTCGGTCGGCTCCGTGTCCGCGCACGATTGGCGGGCGCTCTCCAGCAACCGGATCATCTCCGCTAGTGCTCCGCGGCCGATATGCCCCAGCAGTTCCAGTGGGATCCTCTGAATCACCGGATCCATGGCGCGCAGCAAATCCAGGCCCGCTTGAGATATTTGAGTCCAAACCACGCGGCGATCCTGGCGGTCGCGATGCTGGCGGATCAGCTTGAGAACCTTCAGACGGCGAAGCAATCGCGTAATGTCGGGCTCCATGGCGATCATTCGCTTGCCGATAGCTGCGCAAGGTAGCCCATCCGGTTGCGCACCGCGCAGAATCCGTAGCACGTTGTACTGCGTCGAGGTCAGTCCCCAATCGCGGGTCTTGTGCTGGAACGCGCGCTGGAGGCAATCCGAAGTGCGCATCACATTCAGGATCGCCTCTTCCTCTAAGCTCGAAAACGGCGTTGCCTGTCCGATCTCAGACTTCAGGCTTGCCATTCAAAATCCTCCGCGCCCAGCTCGAATTCTCGTGGATCAACGAATTACAGTTACCTGCTTCCTAAGATGCTCCGGGCAAGATAGTCGTTGCAACAAACAATAGCCGCAGTTTCGGCATTTCCGGCACACGCTCCTAATCCAATTCCGCTCGGCTCCACATTTCGGTTGAGACCGCGTAATCTGCTCCATTGACTTTCCCTTCCGTCTGTTATGCTCCCGCCTGTGTCTGTTCTCGGCCCGTTTCGGCAGCTCACCCGCTCTCAGCGCCATGTGTTTCTGGCCGCATTCCTCGGCTGGACGCTCGACAGCCTCGACTTCTTTCTTCTCGTTTTTTGCGTCAACGCCATTGCCGGCGAGTTCCGCACAGAGCCCTCGACTGTTCTCGGAGCGGTGTTCCTCACCCAGGCCTTTCGTCCCGTCGGCGCACTGCTCTTCGGCATGTTGGCAGACCGCTATGGCCGCCGTCCCGTGCTCATGGCCAATATCCTGGGCTTCTCCGTCATCGAATTCGCTTGCGCGTTTGCGCCTACGCTGAATGTCCTGCTGGTATTGAGGGCCCTGTTTGGAATTGCCATGGGAGGCGAATGGGGCGTGGGCGCCGCGCTCGCTTTTGAATCCTTGCCCAAAGAAGGTCGCGGCACGTTTTCCGGCATCCTCCAGGAAGGTTACGCATTCGGATCGATTCTGGCTTCTGCGGCCTTCGGGTTGCTCTTTGCGGGCTTCCATTGGCATGCTGTTACTGTTCCAGCCATTGGTTGGAGAGGATTGTTTATTCTCGGCGCCACGCCCGCGTTGCTCGCGTTTTATGTCCAGGCTCGCGTACCCGAATCGCCAGTCTGGCTCGCCGGAGCCCGCAAGCGAATGGCGCGGATTGCGGTTCATGCCGGGCCCGCGCGGCCGCGAGAACTATTCCACTTCATCCCCACTTTTCTGTTCCTGGTCGTCCTCATGACAGCATTCATGAGCTTCTCCCATGGAACGCAGGACGTTTATCCCACCTTCCTCGCTGTGCAAATAAAGCTCTCTCCACAGACCATCGGCCTCATCGGAGTCCTCTACGGCATCGGTTCCATCGCAGGCGGAATTGTCTTCGGCACGCTGTCTGGAAAATGGGGCCGCAAAAGGGCGATTGTCACGGCCGCACTGCTGGCCATTCCCGTGATCCCTCTCTACGCTTTCGGCCATTCAGCATTTACGCTCGGGGCCGGCGCGGTGTTGATGCAATTCATGGTGCAGGGCGCATGGGGCGTCGTTCCGGCCTATCTCACGGAGTTGTCGCCCGCTCCGGTGCGCGCCACAGCGCCCGGCTTGGCATATCAACTCGGCGGCCTCATCACATCGTGGAACGGCAAAGGGCAAGCCCTTGCGGCCGAACGCTGGGGTAGCTATCGAGCCATACTTGCCATCACCGTGGTCGTCGTCGCGCTTTCGCTCGCGGCTTTGGCGGCCATGGGGCGCGAGGCCCGCGGCCGCGAAATGATCGACACATAAATCCCGCCCGAAACCGTTCCGGTCATGCGCCTTTCATAATCCCTCTGGTTTTCGGCATTCCTGGCTGTAAACGCCCGGCAGCATTCCCGGAATCCTCTCCATCATTCGCGACCAAAGTAATCTTCCGCCGTTACCAACTCAGTGAAGAGACATGTGTCTAAGGATGCAGCGCTTTACGCCCCGAGTCCCACCTTTGCGGCATTGTTCTGGATGGTTCAAAAAGATAGCTTCGATACCACAGACCTCGGCGCAAATGAACCTGTTTGACGGCTGCAACGCAACCGGAAACTGCTTCAAACGCTGGGCGCGATGAATGCAGTGGCGACATCTCGGTTCTTCGCTGGGCGGGAATGCGGATGCGCGCAAATCTTTGACGTTTGACTTCATGCCTCCACTCTGCAAATCGGGCTACGCATCGCCATTGCTCATGAACAGGTTCAGGAAAACGCAGCACCCGCAAGTCGGATTTCAGAACCCTCTGCGGGACTCCGGGTTAGCAATCGCTGGAGCGGCTCAGTGAGCGAGAGTTTCGCACAATTCGTTCCAGCAAACTCGCCCCAGCCGCTTGTCGGCGCTTCCGGGAACTTCGCATCGGCCCGTCGTTTTAATCAGACCGGCAAAATTCCGCGGTCGATCCTCCGCCTCGAGATTCGTCGTAGCTTACAAGTGCATCGCCGTCTCGCGATAGGGTTGGCCTTGATGGGACTGGCCCTCGCACTGATTTACCTGCTCAATGCCTGGTCCATTCGCACGGCTCCGAGTCTGAACCAATTCCAGCCCGAGCGTTCCAGCATCATCGAAAATTCATCGCTCAAGCGGATGAGCGCAATGGCTCCCCTGCCTGAACTTCGGCGAACAGAAACAGCCGCCCGATACGCGGGCCGCGGTCCCTTTTTAGGGCGGCAATTCCAGAGTTCTATCCGCGTCGGAAACAATGCTGGACTTCCTGGCCTGGCCGCCGCTGCTGTCACTCCCTGGTACTCGGCCGATTCCGGCGTCATTCGCAATGCGCTCGTGCTCCTTCTCAGTTTCGTGTTTTTGGGAGGCGCAATCGCGGTCATCGCGCACAGGGCGGACCCGCGGGTGTATGTCGCTTCCGACGTCGAACAACTTCTCGGCTTTCCGCTCTTGGCGCAGTTGCCTGACTTCTCCGAAGTCGCCCATGAGATTACCGAAGAGCATTTTCTGCGGCTGGCCTCCGCAATCGATCTTGGATTCAGAGACCGCGACTTTAGGTGTTGTGTCGTCACTGGCACCGGCCCTGAAGTCGGCGTCACAACAGTCGCCACTCGTCTGAAGCAGTTGCTGGAGACCACGGGAAGAGCGGTGGTGGTTGCGAACGCCGCGGAAAGTTCAAATGGGGCGGAAGGCGATCGAGGGAAAATCATCCTCGTCGACGCCGCGCCTCTGGCTGACGCGGAGGAATCGGAGCGGTTGGTTCAGTCCGCTCACTGCACAATCGTTGTGATCGAGTCCGGTGTCACCACGCGCGCACAGTTGCGCACTGTCGCCAACATTCTCCAGCGCATTAAGGCGCCTGCTGTCGGGTTCGTCCTCAACCGCGTGCGTTTGGCCACGGCCGATCCCGAATTCCGTCGCTCCATCAGGGAAATGGAAAAGCAGATCCGCAAGCAAGGCCAGGCCACAGATTGGAAAATGCTCCGGACACTCGAGCAGGCTATCGAAGAAGGCAGTGCCAGTCTTGACCTTGACGGGGCGGCCTCGCCGAATCAGCCGGCTACGAGACCAATGGAAACAACCGCAGCAGCCGCTCCGTCGTTCGGCGAATTGCCTGAAGCTGACGCACCTTCGCTCACAGATCGGCCCGAGCCCATCGCACCGGCTGCGGTCCACGGTATTCAACTCGTCCCGCGCTCGTTGCCGGAGCCCGCGAATCAATCGCGGGAGGAGATTCCAGTGCCTCTGACTGAGATTGCGTCGCAATTCGATCAGGTTCTCCCGGAACCAAAGGCTGAGCACAGCGAGACGCCGTTTGCGGCTCTCGGCGGCCCAAACGGCAACGGGACAAGCTACGAGCCGGCGAATCCAGCGCCGGAAAGGATTGCCCACGTTTCGCTGCCTCGGCTGAGCGACTTGAGGGGTATGCGCTTTTCGCAGGCGCTCAAAGAGCTGGATCTCGCAAAGCATCCGGCGTCGCCAAGCGCCGGTATTGAGGTGCTGATGAGCGCGATTGCACCCTTTGAGCCGATGTTCACCCGCACCGAGCCTGCCTCAGCAAAGAACGAAGGATCGCCCGAGGCGGTGCCCGCCGAATTTGATCTGCCTGCCTCGCTGCGGGCCTTCATTCCGACATCCGAATCGGGAGTTTCGCCTGAGGCAAATGGTGGAATCTCCGCAGAGGGTTCCGGCGCAAAAGTGAATCTTTTAAATTCGACTTCCTTGTCGCCCAAGCCCGAGCAGGAGGCGAAGAACAAGGGACGCCGCGGGGAAGAAGGTGAGCCATCGCGGCCCGGCCAAAAGGTCGCAAGACAGAAACTAGCCGGTCCTTTTGAACAGTTACAGATTTTGCCGTCGCGGCGTGGGCAATACAAGAAAAAGGGCTGATGGCCGCGAGACCAGGACACGGGACAAACTTTGGAGGCCAGGGATCATCTCAGGGGCTTGAAAGGCAATCAGTTTTAACGAGATATATTATCAATAACTTAATGCTGGAAGGGCCCAACCTTTGCCCGCTTTCATAGGGGCCAGGGTTGGGCTTTTATCTTGCCTGTGCTTCGCGTCTTGGCCCACTGCGAGATCTCTCTTCTTCACTCTGCTTCCGGGCCGACCCTATACAGAAGACTCAGAAATCCCGCCTAATGTTCCCCCCGGTCCCCGCTGCGCTTGCGAAAAACGATCTTGAGTTCTCGGCGCCAATGTTCGCTCAGAGCGATAAATTCCCACTCGATCGCGGCCGACAGATAGCGCAGCACAGTTTCATTCGCAGGGTGAATGCGCAGAGCCGGTGCGGCAAGGATCAAGCGCGGAGGAAGCGGCGAAACTTCAGCGCCGACAAAGTAGCCATTTCGCTCGAAGGCCGAAAGCGGCGCACTGGCCGGTGGAGCGGTCTGGCGATCCGCGTTGAGTGCTCGTACGCGAATCCAGTAGTCCAGGGCCTGCAGTGGCAAATGCAAGTCCTCGCTGGCCTTTAACTCCAAAACAACCAGCCGGGAATTGCGGTCCAGTGTGAGCAGGTCGAGCATGCCGCGGTCGCCGGTAGAGAGCGCGGGAACTTGTGTATAAAGCTGGTCGCCGCGTAACTCCGGCAAAAGCTCAGAAATCCCGGACCTCAGCCGCGACTCGAGCCAACGTTCGGGCGCCATGCGAAAAAGAGGATCGGTCTGCGCGCCGTCTGCGTGGCGGCTCAAGAAGAGGCGTCCGAAAAGATCTCGGCAGAGAGGCTTATTTTCTTCGCTGAGCGGCGTCTCGTTTGCGCCGGCGCCAAAGGTCACTTCGTCCTGGCGCGCAAAAGATTGTGACGCTGCGCCATGGCGTACCCTGGCAAATTCAAGGCCGTGAACGAGGAGCCCGACCTCAGTCGCGGAATGCGGGCGGATCTCGACCCGCTCGCGCGCGGCACTGGGAACGAGCGCGAGCAGGCAATCGATCCCGGACCGGCAGCGCTCGAGAGCTGCGGCTGAAGAAAATGCGTGGACGAGGCGCGAATCGAAGTTGCCGGTGTCGCGAAAGTCGACCGCCGCCAGCTCCTCGCTGCGCTCGTCGAGAGCGAATAATTGAAAGTCCGCGGTCGAGTGATTGAGCCACGCCATGCGCTCGGCCGTCGTGCGCCACGTTCCCGCGGGAACCACGACTTTCAGGCCGCCAAAGTGGCGGCGCGCGTCGCCATGGTTGCGGCAGTAATCGAGCCAGAGAATTCCCAGAGTGAGGACGCCGTCGATCGTCGATGCGGATTCGGCATCGCCAACACCGATCACCGAGTCGGCCGCGCTGCCTTTGAGCAAGCGGCCCCGCGCATAGGCCGGTCCAAAGCTGTGCTCAAGGTCCATGGCCGTGCGCATGCCATCAACCTTGGCGCCGATAAATTGGCGAGAGAGCACGCGCTCCAGCAGGCGCATGTAGTTTCGGCGCGCGCTGTCTCGCGCGCTGGGAGTACGCCGATCGCTGGTGGGTACAAGTTCCAGCGTTTGCGGCTTGGCCGCCCCCATCCGGCGCGTAACCAGGCGCAGGCATTGAGCGCGCTCGCGCGCATCCACGACAGTTCGCACCAGGTTGCGCTCTTCGCTCCACACTTCCAGCAGGCAGCGGCCATGCGACTCGCCAACAGAGTAGTGAGCGGTGCGCATATCGAAAGCCGCGCGGCCGTCCTCCAGCAGCGCAGCCGCCGGGTGATCGGCAAGATAGGATTCGATGATCTCCGCCAGCCGCGCGGGCGGCGCTGCTCCGGCGCCGGAGCCTCCAATGGCGGCCTTTTGCCGATTGGCTCGAGCGTCCGCGCCCACGCGCTTCTCTACCAGCCCTTGAGGGCGCGAAGGTTGGTAATGTGGGCCGTGTGATGACGCGAGTGCCAGGCGTAGATCGCCAGGTTGGTTCCGAGCGTCACACGTCCGCGCTCCGGATGATTGAAACCGCGTTCGAAATCTTCTGCCGACATTGACTCGAGAAGCCCTACCAGGCGCTGGTGCAATCCAGCGATAAAAACGAGGGACGGCTCAATTGACAGGCTCGAATCGGGCAGGCGCGCCCACGCAGCTTCATCGTAGGGCTTGATCGTGGGCCAATCCTCGGTGAGCGCGAGCTTGAAGCGGATGTAACTGTTTGCGTGGCTGTCCGCAAAGTGATGAACGACCTGACGCACCGTCCACCCACCGTCGCGGTACGGGGTGTCGAGTTGAGAGTCGTTCAGTCCAGCCACCGCCGCGCTTAGCCGCTCAGGCAGCAGACGCAGAGTTTCAATATGCTCGGCGCGGACAGCCGGCGTGCTCTCTGGGGGCGACTTGAATTTTCCAATGGGGTAACGCAGATCTTCCAGATCGGCCATGGCAAGAATCTTAAATGGATGGGGCCGCTGGCAGGAACTGAAGGAAGGGGAAACCGGAGCAGATACGGAACCCTAACCTTTGACCGCAAACGCCTGGGAAGCGGGTTAGGCCGTGTGGTGGTGATGAGACTTTTGGTGGTGGGCGTGGTGTTGTGCTTTGTAGTGTTTCGGCGCGTGGTAGCGGTAATCATAGTGCTGGCGTGCAGGATGAGGGTGCTTGGCCGCGAACGCGGGGCCTGCGAACACCGTCAAAAACAGAGCTATGGCGAGGAACTTGCCCATGCGCGAATCCTAACACGGACACGACCGCTGAGCGCGAAACCTCAGTGACTATGGTACCCAGAAAGAAACCCGTCAATTGCGGCGGGTCCGCGGGCTGAAACGCAATCTAAGCTGGGTGGTGGTGATGATGATGGTGATGGTGCTGCCCGTAAGCGAACGCCGGACTTGCGAACGTCATCAATAACAGAACTGCCGCAAGAAATCTCTTCATGGCTCGAATCCTAGCATGGTTCTTCGTGCGTGCTCCGGCGTTCAAGGGCCCGACGTACCCAGAATCGAACGGCGGGAATACGGTGCAGTTGCCACGCCCGAGCATCGGTGAGTCAGACGCAACAAGGGTACACTTGGATTACGATGACGCATTCCGAGACTTCCCCAAATTCGAGCCATTGGCGTTACTTTTTTGAGAAATTCGGCCTGACCGAGCGGCTGCTGGAGCGCTGCCTGGGCGAGGCGCTGAGCGCCGGCGGCGACTATGCGGACCTTTACTTCGAGTCAGTTACGGCAACCGCGCTGGGCTTGGACGAGCAGATTGTGAAGTCGGCCAGCCAGGGCACCAGCGCCGGATGCGGGATCCGTGTGCTGAGCGGTGAGCGGACCGGCTATGCTTACACCGACAATTTAAGCCCGGAGCGCCTCCTGCATGCCGCGCGGACGGCTGCGCTGATCGCCTCCGGCCCGGCGAAACAGCCTGTGCAGGGATTCACTGAGACACGCGGGGCCGACCTCTATCCCGTGCCCCTGGGCGGTTTCGATCTCGACTTGGCTGCGCGGCTGGAGCTGATTCTTCGCGCTGATCGCGCCGCGCGCGCGTTTGATCCGCGCATCGTGCAGGTGCGAGCCGGCTACAGCGAGGAATTACGCCGCATTCTCATCGCAGCGTCGGACGGCGCGTTCGCCAGCGACACGCAGCCGTTGTGCAGGCTGAATGTTTGGGTGATCGCGAAAGAGGGTGCGGTCACCACGAAGGGCGCGGCTGGCGGCGGCGGGCGCGCCGGACTGGATCAATTCCAAGGCTCCAAGGGGCCTGAGGCCCTGGCGCACGAGGCCGCGCGCGGCGCAATTCTTCAACTCGGCGCCGTGCCTGCGCCTGCGGGCGAAATGCAGGTAGTCCTTGGTCCAGGCTGGCCGGGAATTCTGCTGCACGAGGCGGTGGGTCATGGACTCGAGGCCGACTTCAACCGCAAAAAGACGTCGGCATTCACCGGGTTGATCGGTCAGCCCGTCGCGAGCCCCAAGGTCACTGTCGTGGACAACGGTAAAATTGCCGGCCGTCGCGGCTCGCTCAACGTGGACGACGAGGGATCGGCGACTCAGGAAACCGTCCTGATCGAAGGCGGCGTCCTCAAAGGATATTTATCCGACAAGCTTTCGGCGCGGCTCATGGGCATGGCCAATACCGGCTCCGGCCGTCGCGAAAGCTACCAGTCGATTCCCATGCCACGCATGACTAACACCTACATGCTGGCTGGCGACGACGCGCCTGAAGACATTTTGCGCAGTGTAAAGCGCGGACTCTACGCGGTGAACTTCGGCGGCGGCCAAGTCGACATCACCAACGGAAAGTTTGTCTTTTCGGCGTCCGAAGCCTACCTCATCGAAGACGGCAAGGTGACCGCGCCAGTACGCGACGCGACCCTCATCGGCAACGGGCCAGAGGCGCTGAAGTACGTCTCGATGGTCGGCAACGACCTCAAGCTCGATGAAGGCATCGGGACCTGCGGCAAAGATGGCCAGAGCGTCCCCGTCGGCGTCGGCATGCCGACAATAAAACTCGACAAGATGACGGTGGGCGGCACGGGCCGGTAGGCAGAGGAAATGGACGTCAAGGAAATTCCGGTAGTATTCACTCCCGATAGCGAGCCGTACCTCGGTCGCCCGCTCCTGTTCCATTTCGATCAACTCATCTGTTCCGCCATGGAGGCGAACGCTAACATAGCGCCAACGTCGCACGGGCGGGCTCTCACCGATCATCAAGAAATGGCCTGTCAAGTCATTGCTCAATCGCTCAGCATCGCTCTCTCGATTCGCGAGCTTATCCGGCAAGGCTATCTTTTCGGCGGCCATGTTCTGTTACGAGCCTTGGCCGAGCGCGCGGCTATCTTGCTGTACCTTTATCTTTATCCGGCAGAAGTTGATAAGTGGAATCGCGGCTGGGAGCATAACGAGGCTCCGAGTCTCCCTAAGATGTTCGAAAGGATTCAGGCCAAGCAGCAGCCAGGGTCTCCGATCCGTGGAGGCGACCTGACAGCTCCAATGAATAGCCTTTTGCACTCAAAGCCCGACTCCGCCCCTTGGAACATCGTCACCATCGGTGATGGCAGATTGGGCCATGCGGTGTCAAAAATATTGGACCGCCCCGAATTGTGCGACGAACTCTGTGCGAACGCGATCCCTTGGCTCGTAGTTGTCCAAGGGATGATGGCGGCCTATTTTGCCGAAGATCCAACGGTCAGAGCTAACGCTAGCGACCTGATTCAGTGAGCAAATTGTAAAAGAGAATCGCGAAATAGAGCTCACCGTCGAAGCCAGAGAGCATCGGAAGCGATAAAATAATGCAAGGAGGAGGACACGCCATGACATAGGTACGCAACTGCGTCCTGGAGTTTGTCATGAGCCGTTCAATTCGCCGCCCCTTCGCGGCGGTTACGGGTACCGCCAGCGCAAAAGACGACAAGCGCATGGCCCATCGCGGCGTACGCCGCAAGCAAGATCTCGCCCTGAAAACCTGCGCCGATTACGAAAGTCTGCTCATTCCACATGAGCTTGAGTGCGCCTGGAACAACAACTACTCCTGGAGCCGCGATGGCGCTCAGAGCGACCACAGCCATCTGCGCTTTTCGCCGGACGCGATGAGCCGCAAGTATTATCGCAAGCTGATGCGCAAATAGCCGCCCGGCCGCGACCGCCAATGCCGCCC
The DNA here is from genome assembly GCA_963789425.1 of uncultured Acidobacteriaceae bacterium. Taxonomy (GTDB): domain Bacteria; phylum Acidobacteriota; class Terriglobia; order Terriglobales; family Acidobacteriaceae; genus Telmatobacter. The sequence continues at coordinate 794,090 of CAWBKM010000005.1, forward strand.
TACGTATGCCGGTTGTAGTCCGGCGAGCCGGCGATGACCATGCCGCTCTTCTGGTGCCCGTGGATATACCAGCAGCACCACCCGGTTTCATACGGCACCTTGTCCGCCGGCGCGCGCAAATCTACATAGGTAATCTCGCCGTAGAGATAGACTTTGGCTTCCCACTGCTCCACGCGACGTAGCTCTTCCGCGGTTTCGCAAACCGACTTCACATCATCGCGGCTGAACGTCTTTAGTTCTGTCGATTCTCCCGGCAGCAGAATGATTGGAATGCGCGGTGGTTTCGGTTCGCCTTGAAAAATCGGGGCGGCCGGCAGGTCGGCCTCATCCCGTGCGATCACGATCGTCTCGATGAGCGTGACGATTCGCGTGGGACTGCGGCCTCGATTCGTGGCAATGATCGTAAATCTGTTGTTGGGGCCGGGCTCGGCTTCCGCGCTCACAACCAGCCACGGCCGTTGGGAAAGTGCCTGGGCTTCGGCATACATCAGCGAGGCTTTCGCGCTATCGGCAGCCGCTTGAGCGGTGACTTCCACATATTTCATCTGCCGCGCAATTTTGCGCAGAGCAGGAATGCCAAGCATCGCTCCCACATAAATGATCAGAACGAGAATCAGGTTGGCTGCCCACGTGATGCGCTCCTGCAACGGCCATGGGGACGGAGCGGGCGCCGGTGTGGCAATGGTGATATGTGCTGGCGGAGCATCGCACGCGGCCCCCTCGCAGTCGCTGTGCGGGATAGGACTTGCCGTGGCGGGCGTCGCTGCCGGTGGAGCAGGCGGATTGGTCGCGGCTGCGGCCGGCGACGGAGGTTTCGCAGTCTGTGCTGTACTCGTCCCGGGAGAAAACCCAAAGCAAAGCAAAATGGCCGCTACGCCCAAATTTTTCAACGCCATGGCGCCAATGTAGCACAGGACTTACGCATCCGCGTGGACGCCCCGCACACAGGTAACCTTTTCGCGAACGAACGTTGCTGGCGAATCTTGGTTTAGACGCCGACCGGGAATGGCTTGGGGCTGGATTCGTCGGTATTGACGCCGGTGCGCCAGCGCTCGAACCGGCCCTGCAGCAGGCTCATCAAGCCCGTGTACCAGTATCCGAAGACAAACAGGATCAGAAACGGCGCGGTGAAAAAGTTGTTGTTGGTAAACGTGTAATAGATGGCCCCGGCGAAATAGCACCCCATCAGCAGCTCGATCCATGGAGCCAGCTTCAGCCGCTTCCGGTACTTGGCGGCTTGAGATTTTTCTCCCTTGCGCGCAACGCGGTACTTCGGTGTGCGCACAAATGCGCTCTTGATTCCGAGTAGTGCTTCGATAACAGCCTTGGTGTTCGTGATCGTCAGCCCGATCCCAAGCGCCATCAGAAAAGGCAGATAGTAAAAAGTCTTCTTCCAGGTCTTCGGGAAGATTTCCCTCTCGCTCATCACGTAGAAGACGGCGATCGAAAAACTTGAGGCAGTAAACAGGGGCACGTCAATCAGCAGCATCTGGAACCAGCCCTGGTAGAAGCGGCAGATCATCGCTGGAATCAGCAGCGCCGACATGATGACCATCAGCGGATAGCTGAGATTGGCCGTGAGGTGGTAGACAGCCTCGACCTTATTCCGGCGAGGAGTGTCGGAGCGGAAAACCCTCGGCAGAATCTTGATGCTGGTCTGAATCAGCCCCTTGGCCCATCGTGCCTGTTGAGTTTTGAAGGCAGTCATCTCGATCGGCAGCTCGGAAGGGCACTCGACGTCGGGAAGGTATTTGAACTTCCAGCCAGCCATCTGCGAGCGGTAGCTGAGGTCTGTATCTTCCGTGAGCGTGTCGTGTTGCCAGCCGCCGCCATCGTAAATCGCCTTGCGCCGCCACATCCCGGCTGTCCCATTGAAGTTGAAGTACTCACCGGAGCGGGCGCGCGCGCCGTGCTCCAGAATGAAGTGGCCGTCGAGCAAAATGGCCTCAATCTGGGTCAGAATGCTGTAGTCACGATTGAGGTACGTCCAGCGCGTCTGAACCATTCCGATCTCGGGCTCGCCAAAATGGTGAATCACCTTCATCAACCATTCGGGAGGGGGAACAAAATCCGCGTCGAAGATGGCGACAAATTCGCCCTTCGCCACTTTGAGTCCGGCGTCGAGGGCCCCGGCCTTGTAGCCGTGCCGGTTGGTGCGGTGGATATAAACGATGTTGTGCCCGAGGGCAGCGTAGCGGTCGACGATAGCCGCGGCCACCTCGCAGGTTTCGTCGGTGGAGTCGTCAAGCACCTGGATCTCGAGCTTCTCGCGCGGATACTCCATCGCGCACACGGCCTCAATCAGCCGGTCGATCACAAACTGCTCGTTGAAGATGGGCAGTTGGACGGTCACCAGCGGCAGTTCAACGAAAGGCTTGGGTGGGTTTGGCTTGTAGTTCTTACGGTACTTGAAGTACTGGTACGCCATCGTGTAGCGGTGGATGCCATAAAGCGAGAGCAGAATCATCACCGCAAAGTAGGGCAAAAGGACCGCCGCATCGAAGAAATTCCAATGGTAGAGCCCCTTAAAGGTTTGGTCGGCGTACTGCATTCTCAAGTAGTGGTGGAAGGCGCTTTCCTGTGCGAAGGCGAGGTAACCGGCAGCCGGACGCAACAGTCCCCCAAGCAGGCTGACGACAGCAAACAAAGGGGTAAGAGTAGCGAACAAAGGGGCTTCAGCCTCCCGGCTGGGTAGGTTTATTGTACGCGAGCCTCGGAAATGGCACGCCGAGAGTCTGTTCGCCGTCGTGAAGCGAGTCCTGCTCCCTCCTGAACAGAAACGCGCCGGAAACTTCAGAAAAATGGGGAAATGGTGGCCAAGAACGGGATCGAACCTTATTCGGCCACTGTTTCTAAATAAGCTATCGATTCTTTAGGGCTGACAAAAACGCACCAGACGCCCGAAACGCAGTCTTTAAAGTTCGTACTGGGCACAGCGCCTTTCGATTTCCTCTGATTGCCACTTCTTAATAGCATCGAGGAGGATGGTCTTCTTGGTCTCGTCCATTTCATCAATAAAGCGACCGATCTTAAAATCGGGCGGATGAGCGATCTCACGGACCTTCCCGTATGAGATCCAATATCCTTCTGGGGTCGGTTCCTCAGTCGTCCATGTACTCACCTCCCAGCCCATCTGGCAGCGATCATTTGAGAATAGCCGGGCATGAACCGTTCGGCCATCAAACTACGCGCATGCGCTCGAACTTCTGGGCGGGTAAAAACCACAGTTCCGACATTTTCCCTCTGTGCACAAGTCTACCTCGCAGTACCTCGTGGAGGTGCCCGCTTAGGGCATGAAGCCGAAACCGAAAATACCGTGCAGATGCGTGGGAATGTGGTGGCCAGAGACGGGATTGAACCGCCGACGCCGGCCTTTTCAGGGCCGCGCTCTACCACTGAGCTATCTGGCCTCAGTTGAGTTGTCCGCCGTGGCGGACGCGGAGTTCCTGGCGTGCCCGAAAAGGTAGGCGAAGTCCACGAACAGTTCGCTGCAAACAACCTGACCAGTATACCAAGCCATCAGTGCAGGGCCAAGCCGCCGCCCTGGACTACACTGGAGAGCAATCATGCGCAGCCCTATCGCGTCTCGTCTCCTGCAAGTTACTGCAAGCGTTGCCTTGGCGGTGCTTGCCGGTTGCGGACAAGGACCCACCTCGCAGGGCGTGCCAACCCGGGCTGAGGCTCGCACCGCGCTCATCTATGAGGCCAACCTGCACCAGAGCCCAGAGACACTCCGAGCTTTCCTCAACGATTTTCCTAAAGGAGCCGACCTCCACGTTCACCTCACAGGCGCGGTCTATGCCGAAACATTCATCCGTGACGCCGCCGAGGACGGGTTGTGCGTGGACAAGACCATACTGAGCTTCGCCAAGCCGCCTTGCCGCGGAAGCCTGATCCCGGCAACACAGCTATCCGGCGACATCGACCGGCCAACCCAGCTCCTCTATGACAAGCTGGTCGACTCGCTCTCGCTGCGCGACTTTGTCGCGATGCCAGGCTGGAGCGGACACGACCAGTTCTTTGCCAGCTTTGATCGCTTTGGCGGGCTCAGCAAAACCCACCTCGCCGAGTGGGTGGACGAAGTGGCGAGCCGGTCCGCCGCGGAAAACAACCAGTATCTCGAGCTGATGCACACGCCAGCCTTCAGCCACGCGGCGCAGATCGCCCACCAGATCGGCTGGAACGCAAGCCTTTCGCAAGCTGACCCGCAGGCGTTCGCCCAGTTCCGCCGGCAGCTCCTCGATCACGGGCTGCGAGACGAAGTGGCAGCCGACCGCAGCGAAGTGCTCCAGGCCGAAACCGGCCGCAAGCAAATGGAGCACTGCGGAACGCCGCAAGCCGCGCCCGCGTGCCAGGTCGAGATTCGCTACATCTATCAGGTGCTGCGCGATTTCGCGCCGGAGCAGGTGTTTGCCCAAACTCTGCTCGGCTTTGAAACCGTGCAGGCGAGCATGAATGTGAAGGACGGCACGTGGGTGGGTATCAACTTTGTGCGGCCCGAAGACGATTTCGTCGCCATGCGCGATTACACGCTGCAGATGAAGATGGTCGGTTACCTGCATTCCGTCTATCCCGGCGTTCACATCTCGCTGCACGCCGGTGAGCTCGCGCCCGGCATGGTCCCGCCCGAGGGGCTGCGGTTCCATATTCACCAGGCCATTGAGCTGGGCGACGCGGAGCGCATCGGGCACGGCGTCGACGTGATGTACGAAGACCGGGCACGCGATCTGCTTTCCGAGATGGCCGCCCGCCACATCATGGTCGAGATCAACCTCAGCTCGAATGAAGGAATCCTCGGCGTCGAGGGCGATGCGCATCCTTTCCCGGTCTACCGCGCAGCGCACGTCCCCGTCGCGCTTTCGACCGATGACGAAGGCGTGAGCCGCATCGACCTGACTCACGAGTATGTGCGCGCAGCCATCGATTACGGCCTCACCTACCGAGACCTCAAGCAACTCGCGCGAACCGGAATGGAACACGACTTCCTGCCCGGCGCGAGCCTGTGGGCAAGCCCTGACGACTTCCGCGCACCAGTGAGCGCGTGCAAAGGCGAAACCCTCGGTGGTGACAGTCCATCGGCCAGCTGCAGCCAGTTCCTCCGCGGCAGCCAGAAAGCTGCGGCCCAGTGGGAGCTTGAGCGCCGCTTCACGAAATTTGAGGCAAAATTTCAGGGCCCGGCCTTCGACCGCCTAACGCACGGACAATGACCGTCGTCTCGAAACTCGGTCGCGTCCGAAACTGTCGGCCCGTAAAATGCTGGAATGGACAACGAGCGCATTCGTGAAATTTGCCTGGCGTTGCCCCATGCCAGGGAAACCGTGAACTGGGGCCACCACCTTGTCTATTGGGCCGGCGATCGCGATATAGGCGGAAAAATGTTCGCCATGACCGATCTCGATGGCACTGGAACCGGCGTTCTCTGGCTCCATTGCGGGGCTGAGCGCTTTCATGAACTGCTGGAGCGTGAGGGGATCCGTGCTTCTCCCTACCTGGCGAAAGCACATTGGGTGACGTTGGAACGATGGACTGCCCTTCGTCCACGGGAGATTGAAGACGAGCTCAGGCGCGCGCATGCCCTGATCTTCGAAAAGCTGGCTCCAAAAACCAAAGCCATCCTTGCCTTGCCCGAAAAAGACCGTGTAAATGCGATTCGGAACCGTAAAAAGGTCCTCGCCGCCAGAGCAAAGGGCAAATCCGAACCTCCCAAGTCGCCGGTAGCCTCGGCCGCCACCCGCACCAAAAAGAAGGCCCGGTAATCCAACTGGAACTCATCGGCCCGCTTCTGCGTAACAATTGGAGAAGCATCCCGCGCGAACAAGGCGCTGAACGCTATGGTCAAATTCCTCCTTTGGTGCATTCTTCTTGTCATTTGCTGGCCGCTCGCTCTGCTGGCTCTCGTGCTCTATCCCATCGTCTGGTTGGTACTGCTGCCGTTTCGTGTGGTGGGCATCGCCGTGGGTGGAGTGCTTGACCTGGTCAGCGCCATCATCTTCTTGCCTGCCCGAGTCCTCAAGGCCGTCTGAACCCGCATTCCATCCCCCTTCCACTATGCTCGAACGTGGGCCTGACGCTTTTTCTTAGGCCCTAAAGCGCCTAGCGCGCTCCGCCTGCGTCATTCTATGCAGAGACTCGAGTTCGGGGAGGATTCATGCGGAAGATATTGCCGGCAGCCCTTGCATCTGCAAGTTTGGCGGTGCTGATGCTCGTGGCGCCGACGCTGGCGCCTGCACAGGCTGGCGACCAGGATGCCGCCAAAAACGCCGCTCAGGCCCGCGCGGCCCTCGACGCCATGGTGCAGGCGCTCGGCGGCCAGCTTTGGCTCAATATGAACAACATGGAGCGGCATGGCCACATCGCCGCCTTCTATCAGGGCAATCCCGATCCGGGTACCACCGAGTTCTTCGAGTTTCACGAGTGGCCCGATCACGACCGCATCGAATACACCAGCCACCGCGACGTCGTGCAGTTCTACGTCGGCCGCCAGGCTTGGGAGGTCACTTACCGCGGCAAAAAGCCGCTCGACAAAGATATCGCCGAAGATTACCTGCGCCGTCGCGACCACTCAATTGAGACGGCCGTGAAGGTCTGGATGAAAAACCCCAACACCATCCTGCTCTATGAAGGCCAGCATATGGTCGAGCGGCACCTGGGCGAGCAGGTCACGCTCATCTCGCCGGAAAATGAGGCCATCACTATCCTCATGGACCTCCAGACGCACCTGCCTCTTGCCCGCACATTCCAGTGGCGCGACCCCGTCTACCACGACAAAAACACTGACACCGAGGAGTACGACGACTACCACACCATTCAGGGCTTCCCCACTCCCTTCACCATCACACGCCTCAAGAACGGCGACCCTGTGCGTCAATACTTCGTTGACCGCGTCAAGTTCAACGACAACCTGCCCGCCGATTTCTGGGACCCCGACGCCGTCGCCCGCAAAATCAAGAAGTAGCGTCAAATGGGCACGCGCACAAACGATTCATTCGCAAGCGGTATCGATATTTATAATCCGAACGAGCGTTCAACCCACATCCCCAGCGCTCTGAGGAGCCGCAGAATGACGTTCACCATTCAGGAAATCATGGATTTCCTGCCCCACCGTTACCCCTTCCTCTTGATCGACCGCGTGCTCGAGTTCGAGCCGCAGAAGCGCATTGTCGCCATCAAGAACGTGACCATGAACGAGCCGTTCTTCCAGGGCCACTTCCCCGGCTACCCCATCATGCCCGGCGTGCTCATCGTGGAGGCCATGGCGCAGGCTGGAGCGCTGATCATGCTGTCTGAAATCGCCGACCGCAGCACCAAGCTGGCCGTCTTCACCGGCATTGAGAAGGCCAAGTTCCGCCGCCCCATCACTCCAGGCGATCAGGTCCGGATCGAGGTCGACGTGTTGGCCTTCCGTTCGCGCGCAGGGCGCATTCAGGGCAGGGCCACGGTCGAAGGCAAGCTGGCTTGTGAGGCCACCCTCACCTGCGCGGTGGTGACAAAAGAACGCGAGCAGCGCGCGCACGGAGATGCGCCGGCCGCGCCGGAAGCCGAGACTGCTCCTGCGCCGGCGACGGAGCCTGCGTGAGCATCCATCTCAGTGCGGTAATCGCCGAAGGTGCGCGCGTTCCCAAGTCGTGCACCATCGGCCCTTATTGCACCATCGGACCTGAGGTCGAGCTCGGTGAAGATTGCACGCTCATCTCGCATGTCGTCATCGACGGCCGCACGCGCATTGGCGCGCGCAACATTTTTTATCCCTTTGGCGCCATCGGTCTCGCTCCGCAGGATCTGAAATACGCTGGCGAGCCAACCGCGACCGAGATCGGCGATGGAAATACGATTCGCGAATGTGTCACCATCAGCCGCGGCACCACAGGCGGCGGGGGCGTAACGCGCCTCGGCTCCGGCAACCTTCTCATGGCATACGTCCACATTGGGCACGACAGCCAGGTCGGCAGCCACTGCATTCTCGCCAACAACGCCACGCTCGCAGGCCACGTCGTCATCGAGGACCACGTAACGCTCGGCGCTTTTTGCCCCGTCCACCAACACTGCGTTGCGGGTGCCTATTCTTTCATCGGCGGCGGCACCATCGTCACCCAGGACGTACTCCCTTTCTCGCTTACCTCGTCGAAGCGCGAGAATCGCGCCTTCGGCATCAACAAAATCGGCCTCGAGCGCCGCGGCTTCACGCCCGAGCGCATCAAGCAACTTCAGAAGGCTTACCGCCTCTTGCTGGCAGCCAAGCTCAACACCACGCAGGCCCTCGAAAAAATGCGCACGCTTCCCGGCGACGATGTGGCACTCCTGGTCAGCTTTATCGAACACAGCAAGCGCGGGGTCATTAAATAGGGCGGTGCGATGTCTGAGTCGAAGATTCCGCTGATTATCGCCAAGCTTTACCTCCTAGTGGATGAGCTAGAAAGCCTGTTTCCGGAAAGGAAGTTTACGCCCGACGGCCACTTGGTCGGAAGCATTGGTGAGGTCGTGGCCAAGTATTTTTATTCTCTAGATTTGCTTCCCCCCTCATTTCGCAATCTAGATGCTCACACAAGCGAAGATCCGAAAAGAACAGTTCAGATCAAGCTAACCGCTGGCGATACCCTCAGTTTTGCAGATTATGATGACCATCCCGATCTGCTCCTCGTCTTGAAGATAGATAGGCATGCGGGATTCGCTGAGGTCTACAATGGCCCCTACCCTCACAACCTTCTTTCATCTAAGAGTGTGTCGAAAAGAAGGGTTAGGTCACTCTCGACTGTCCAACTGCGCAATGCACAATCTCGAATCGAGCGATCCTTGGACGATGGGGGGCGAATTCGTTTGCTGAACGAATATTTCACCAAGGTGATCGCATGACCCTCGGCCTCATTGCCGGCAATGGTCGCTTTCCCTTTCTGCTCCTCGACGCGGCGCGGGCGGAAGGCCTCGAAGTCGTGGTCGCGGCCATTAAAGAGGAAACCGACCCCGAAATCGACCGCCGCGCCGAGTCGGATTCCGGTATCACAGTGCACTGGCTCTCGCTCGGCGAGCTTTCGCGCCTCATTGAGACTTTTAGAGAAGCCGGCGCAGCTAAAGCCGTGATGGCTGGTCAGGTCAAACACAAGCAAATCTTCAGCAGCATCCGTCCCGACTGGCGCCTCGCCAAGCTGCTCCTCAACCTGCGCACCCGCTCCACCGACGCCCTGCTGGGCGCGATTGCCAAGGTGCTCGCAGACGAAGGCATCGAGCTGATCAGCTCCACCACGTTCCTTGAACCTTTGCTCGCCGAGGAGGGAGCACTCACCAGCCGCGCTCCTGACGAAGAAGAGTGCCGCAACATCGAATACGGGCTCAGCGTTGCGCGAGCCCTCTCCGCTTTTGACATTGGACAAACCGTGGTCGTTGCTGCGCAGGCCTGCGTGGCCGTCGAGGCCATGGAGGGCACCGACGCAACCATCGAACGCGCCGGCCGCCTCATGCACTCGCTTGACGATTCCAGGGCAGGCGACGCCGCAGCGGAGCCCACCGCAACTGGCCTATCTCTCCTTACCCGCCGTCTCACCGTCGTCAAAGTCGCCAAGCCCAACCAGGACATGCGCTTTGACGTGCCTGTCATTGGAATTTCGACCGTCGATACCATGATTCGAGCCGGGGCCAGTTGCCTCTCCATCGAGGCTGGACGAACACTGCTCTTCGACCGCGATGCCCTGCTCAAGCGCGCCAGCGAGGCCGGCATTGCCATTGTGGCGGCGCCCCGCTGATAATGATGGAGCGGTGAACGCGGCTTCCATGGCAGTCTCGCACCTCGGTTCCTCGTTCCCTTGATCCGTTTTCCCTGTTCCCTCGGTCCTTAGTCCCCATCCTCAGGAGGTTTTTCGTGAACAAGTTTCTGCTGATCGGAATTGTGGCGGCGGTGGTGCTGGTAGTTGCCGCCGTGCCCTTTATTACCGCCCGCGCTGACGACTCAACGATGCCAGCAGTGGGCCAGCTCGCGCCCACATTCACTCTCCCATCGCAAACCGGCGAGCCGATCTCGCTCGATAGCTTTCGCGGCAAATGGGTCGTCCTCTACTTCTATCCCAAGGACATGACCACCGGGTGCACCATTGAGGCGCACAAATTTCAGGACGCGCTGCGGCAGTTCGATGCCAAGAACGCCGTAATCCTCGGCGTGAGCGTGGACACGGTCGACAGCCACAAGCAATTCTGCACGAAGGATTCACTGACGTTCCACCTGCTTGCCGATCCCGATCACAAGGTGGTCAGCGCATATGGCTCATTAGGCGGATTTGCTGGGATCACGATGGCAAATCGCAATACCTTCCTGATCGATCCTCAAGGCAAGATCGCCCAGGAATGGGTCAAGGTGAATCCAAACACTGCGGCTTCGGATGTGCTGGCGGCCCTTCCGTAAACTGTCCGTCTACTCAACCACCGGCAGTGCCGCTGACCACCCGCCTCCGTTCGTTCCTACGCGGGAAGGAATACTATGCCAACGCAAACTGCGCGTGACTTTCGGCTGGAGATTGAAAAGTTGCGCGCCGCGCTCCTTGCGCTTCCGCCTGCGTTTGCCGACGTTCCGTGGCGTGTTGGCGGATGGACCCGCAAGCAGATTGTCGGGCATTTACTGGACTCAGCTGCCAACAATCGCCAGCGCTTTGTGCGCGCCGCAATTGATGGCCGCTACGCCGGCCCCGGTTACGCGCAGGACGCGTGGGTGGCAGCGCATGGATACAGCGACGTCGCTTGGGAAACGCTCTTGCGCTGGTGGCAGGCGGAACACGAGATTCTGATGGCCGCCGTAGATCGGATTCCCGAGGAGCGGCTTCAGGCAAGCTGCGTGGTCGGTGACGATGCTCCGGTCACGCTTCGTTTCCTGATCGAGGACTACGTGCATCACCAGCAGGGGCACTTCAGGCAACTTCAGGCCGATTGACCCGACCCGCGGATTGTTGGTAACTGCATACGCAAAAAGGCCCGGCAATGAGCCGGGCCTTTTTCTTTTCCAAGTCACCAACGGGAACAGCAGTGAAAACCAACCGAGTCCGCCAAATAGAACTCCGCCTCGATTTGTCATCCTCAGGTCGCCGCGGCGACCGAAGGATCCGCGGTTGCATTTCGCGCTTTTGACCGACCGCGAACTAGAGGGTGCCCCATCCTAGCTTCGCTAGGGTGGGGTATCTCGCCGAAACTGCCGGCGTCGACGCCAGCATCGAAGCGGAATGATCAGCGCTACTTCTTGCTCTTCTTCTTCTTTGCAGCCTTCTTGGCCTTCTTAGCAGCCTTTTTCGCAGCTTTCTTGCTCGGCGCTTTCTTCTTCGCGGCCTTCTTTGCCACCTTCTTCGCAGCCTTCTTCTTGGCTACCTTTTTGGCCGCTTTCTTGGCCGGAGCCTTCTTGGCAACCTTTTTCTTGGCTACCTTCTTCGCGGCTTTCTTGGCGGGCGCCTTCTTCTTTGCCGCCTTTTTGGCGGGGGCTTTCTTGGCTGCCTTCTTTGCCGCAGGCTTCTTGGGCTTGGGCGGGGCAGCGGGTTTCGCGACAATCGCGATTACCGTCTCTTCGGCAATCACTTCGTCGTCATCTGAGGAGGTAAGAATGCCGGCTGTTTCCAACTCGTCTTCCTCTTCGGCAAAGGCGTCGACCTGACCGGGGTCCAGGTCACCCGGCTTCCCAAACGGGTCGCCGTCACTCATGGCGTACATCCTGACCACATCTTCCATCCGATTGCCTCCAGCGGATTGCCGCTGCTCACAGTGTGTTTCGCGATTCGCAGAGCAGACAAAACGGTTTTGCTCGCGCAAGCGATTGTAGCCTTAGCTTGCCCAGAAATACAAGAAAAACACAAGCGGGAAATGGAGGTTATGGCCGTTTTTCTACTGCGAGGCCTTGGTCGTGCTGCTCGATTTGTGAGTCGGCCTGTGCGCGGCGCTCTTCCCCGGCCCGGAGCCCGTCTTTGCGATATGGGAGGAGCCCTTCCTGGGTGCCCTGCTGCCGGTCCGGCCAGCCCTCTCACCGGAATTTCGATGGGCTGCAGACGGCGCGCCCGGCGCGGACCCAGAGGTCCCTTTCCGCTCGGCCGATCCACCTGCAGGCCCAGTTCTGGACCCTTCTGCCGAGGCCTTGTGCCGATGCCTGGTGGAGCTGACCGACGTGGGCTCTGCCACGCGGAGCCGCCGCCCCGGCGCCACCCGAATGCCCGTTGGGATCGCATTCCAGCGCCGCAATTGGCTCAAGGAGACCCCGAAACGATCCGCAATCGTCACCAGCGAATCGCCCCGGCGTACGGTGTAGAGCCGCGTGTGGGTCGAAGGCTCGGCAGCCGGCGGCACCGGCACAACAAGAGCCTCGGCGCCGGCGATGCTGTCGCCTGCCGCGAGCTGGTTCACATCCGCAAGTTCGGCGGCCGATACCCGGTACTCATCTGCGACGGAGGCCAGCGTATCTCCCGCAACCACCGTGTGGTATCTCCACGAGTTGCGCCGGGCCTCGGGAATCAGCGCCACACGCTGGTCAAACAGTGTGGCCGTGCCTGCGGGCAGGTGCAGATCGAAGGTGCTGTCCGGCGGGGTGACCATGCGCAAAAGGCTCGGGTTCAGGGCTTCGATCTCATCGACGGGGGTGCCGACAAGGTCAGAAACAAGGCGCAGGTCGATGGAATAGTTGATCGTGACCGTGTCGGTGAGGATCGGCGGGTCGACTGTCACATCGGTAAAGCCGTACTGATCGGGGTGATTGGCAATGATGATGGCAGCCAGGATCTCCGGCACATAGTTTGCGGTTTCGCGGGGCAATTCATTGCGCTTGTAAAGCTCCCAAAAGTCGGCGTAACCGGTCTTGGCTACTTCGTGCTGGATGTTGCCGGCGCCATGGTCGTAGGCAGCCATTGCAAGATACCAGTCGCCGAGCTCTCCATAAAGGAACTTGATATAGCGGGCGTAGGCCCGCGTGGACTTTTCGGGATCGAAACGCTCATCCACGTACGCGTTGCGTTTAAGCCCGTAGTACGGACCGAGCATGAACTGCCACATACCGCCGGCCTTCGACCTGCGATCGATGGCCTGCGGCTGAAACCCCGATTCCGCCACGGCCAGGTAGATCAGGTCCTGCGGCACACCTTCTTCGGCCAGAATCCGTTGGATCATCGCCTTGTAATGGCCGCTGCGCTCGAAAGAATGCAAGAGCGTGTTATGGCCCTTTTGCGTGTTGGCGAAGAAGTTGATGTACGTCGCGACATAATCGTTGACCACCAGCGGCAAGTCCGACTTGGTGGTGGCCAGATCGGCCGTGGCCTTGGCAACCAGATTTGGATCCGAAGCAAACGTGATGTCGCTTGCGGCCTCCGAAGGCGTGAGCTCTTCCTTGGGCACAAAGCCGTTGCCCTGCTTCAGCGCCTCCATCTCCAGGGCATTCACCTGGTCCACAATCTTGTCGAATTCGTCTTGCAACTCCGGATTGGCCTTGATATCGATGCCGCTCGACAGCATCAGATCGACAGCGCGGTCAAACTCCGTCTTGGCCTCCGCAAGCGCGCCCTTCTGGTAGTCGGCGCTGCCGCGCGCATAGGCCGCCTCAACCTGCGTGATGAGCACCCTTACGTGCTGCTCTTCCTGGGTGGGCTGAGGTGGCTGCGGAGCAGCAGGTGCCTGGGCCGGAGAGGCCGCGGGCAGCGCCGGCGCGGTCGCCTGTTTCGCCTGCGCTGCTGCGCCGCCTTCAGGATCCGTCGGCGTGCATCCGGTTAATGCCAGCGTAAGCACTGCGGCGCCCACAAACACGCGCGGTGCCGGCAGTCGACTCCAATACATATCCTGGATAAGACGTAGCAAACCGCGCAAATGGGAGACCGAAGTGGGCACTATGCGAATGATAAGCTATGCCATGGAGGGCGAATCGCTGCACGTGCAGCGTAAATTCTGCGCGGTACACCCTAAACAAACCCTCTGAAAGCCCTCCCATGGACGCCCGTTTCCTTCGCAATTTCGCGATCATCGCGCACATCGACCACGGCAAGTCGACGCTCAGCGACCGGCTGCTGCAGCTCACCGGCTCGGTCACCGATCGCGAGATGCAGGCCCAGATCCTCGATGATATGGACCTCGAGCGGGAGCGCGGCATCACGATCAAAGCCCACGCTGTGCGCATGATGTACAAGGCGCGCGACGGCAACATCTACCAGCTCAATCTGATTGATACGCCGGGCCACGTGGACTTCAGCTACGAGGTCTCGCGATCTCTCTCCTCGTGCGAAGGTGCCCTTCTGGTCGTCGACGCGAGCCAGGGCGTGGAAGCGCAGACCCTCGCCAACGCCTATCTCGCCATCCATCACGGCCTCGAAATCATTCCGGTGATCAACAAGATCGACCTTCCTTCGGCAGACATTCTCCGTACCCAGGAGGACATCGAGCAGGCCGTCGGATTGGATGCTACGGACGCTATTCCCGTCAGCGCCAAAACTGGCCAGGGTGTGGACGATGTGCTGGAAGCGATCGTGCATCGGCTACCCGCCCCCAAAGGCGATCCCGATGCGCCGCTTCAGGCCCTCATCTTCGATTCGTGGTTTGACGCATATCGCGGCGTTATCGTTCTCGTACGCGTCATGCAGGGGACCATGCGCAGGGGACAGCATATCCGCTTCATGTCGAACGGAATAGCGCATGAAATCGAGTCGATGGGCGTGCTTTGCCCCAAGCCCGTCGAAATCGCCGAGCTCATTGCCGGCGAGGTCGGTTTCTTCGCGGCCACCATCAAGAACGTTGCCGACACCAGGATCGGCGACACCGTCACGGACGACGCGAATCCCGCCGCGCATGCGCTTCCCGGCTTTGAAGACATCAAGCCCATGGTCTTTGCCGGCCTATATACCGTGGACTCCCACGAGCACACCTTGTTGCGCGACGCTCTCGAAAAACTCCGCCTCAACGATTCATCCTTCTTCTTCGAGCCGGAGAGTTCCGTCGCGCTGGGCTTCGGCTTTCGCTGTGGATTCCTGGGATTGCTCCACATGGAGATCATCCAGGAGCGCCTCGAGCGCGAATACGAGCTGGACTTGATTACCACCGCGCCGGGCGTGCGGTACCACATCACGATGACCGACGGAAGCGTGATCGACGTCGATAACCCCTCGCGCTGGCCTGAGCCGCAGAGCATTTCGAGCATCCGCGAGCCCGTGATCACAGCCAAAATCCTCACCAACGAGGAGTACGTCGGCGGCATCTTCAAACTCGTCGAGGAGAAGCGCGGCAAGCAGATCAACTTCGAGTACGTCACGCCCACGCGCGTCATGCTGACCTACGAACTTCCTCTGAACGAAATCGTGCTCGACTTTTACGATCGTCTCAAGTCGATTTCGCGCGGCTACGCTTCGCTCGACTACCAGCTTGCTGGCGAGTGGGAGTCGCCCATGGTCAAGCTCGACATCCTCATCGCTGGTGAGCCGGTCGACGCGCTCTCCATCATCGTGCACCGCGACCACGCATACGAACGCGGCCGCGCGCTGGTCTCCAAGATGCGTGAATTGATTCCCCGGCAGCAGTTTGAAGTAGCTATTCAAGCCGCAATCGGCGCCAAGGTCATCTCCCGCGAAACGGTAAGCCCCCTGCGCAAGAACGTCCTGGCCAAGTGCTACGGCGGCGATATCACCCGCAAGCGCAAGCTCCTCGAGAAGCAAAAAGAGGGCAAAAAGCGCATGAAGAGGATCGGCAAGGTGGACATCCCGCAAGAGGCATTCCTGGCCGTCCTACGCGTCGGCGAAGAGCAGCAAAAGTGATGCCAAACTCTTGACTGTCTGTGATTTTTGTTACCGGATATTCATCGCCTGCTGTGGAAAGCAGGCCAAATGCGCAAAAGAGCCTTGAGAATGCCGCCCACGGGCGCAGCGGAAGCCAATCCAGCAAAGCCCCGTTCAGAAACAGAGAGTTACACCTTCTATCAGAATCTGGCTGACGCTGGCAAGCAGAGATTTTCGGGCAAATCGGAAGGGTCTCGGGGAAATATCCACAAAATTTTCCACAACAGCGGCCGTTGCGGAACACCAGCACAAAGGCCCCGTGAAAACGGGGCCTTTACGCAAGGATAGACCTGTTCCTCAGTGAGTAGCGGAACCCTGAGGATGCGACGCTGGAGGAGTAATCCCTCTGGACCTGGGCGTCTCGCCTGCAGGCTGCGCTGGTGGCGCCGGCACGCCCGATTTCACGTTGTATGCGTCGATTACCTGCTTGGTGATGTTGGTGCCACCGCTCGCGTAGAGCACGGGCGATTGCTGTTGCGAAATGTCGAGAACCAGCGTGAACCCCTGCCCCTCGGCGTAGTTCTGCATCACGTCGTAGACCTTTGAAGCCAGCGACGTGTACAGATCCTGCATATCCTGCTGCCCGTCGTTGCGCAGGTCCTCGGTCTCGCGGTCCAGTTGCTTCTTCTTCTCTTCAGCGGACTTGGTGCGGTTAGAGCGTTCCACGTCGCTAAGGTTGGCCGCCGGATCCTGCAGCGACTTGTTCAAGGCATCGATCTCATCGCTAAGAGACTTGAGGGAAGCCTCTTTGGGCGCGTACTTTTTCTGCAAATCTGCAAAATCCCGCTGCCCTTCGTTCGTTTGGGCCACAGCCAACTGAAAGGCAATGACGGCGATTTTTGCAGGGCCTGCGGGAGCAGCGGTCGTTGCGGCTGGCGCGGCTGGAGTTTGGGCGCCGGCGCTCAGGACAAGACCTGAGGCCAGCAAAAGAACAACTGCTAACTGACGTTTCATCGGTTTCAAAGACTCCTTCGGAATTCCTGTTCCGCTCCCCGGTTAGACGCAATAACGCGCCTGACTCTTCTGACAAACCTCACGCTTTTCCACGGGGACTCCGCGCCGGACGGCGCAGGGCTTGAAAAGGACGCGAATGGAAACGTCAGCAGGAACTAGGACGATTATACAGTGATCGGTGACCGTGGACAGCTTGCCCCGTTCACAGCCACCAAACCCGGCTGCTCACTCGTCTCCGCCATCTAGTGTCTGCCGTCTGCGGGGTCCTCCTTGACCCCTCACACCTGATCCCTGTTTTCAGTGCGCAGGCGCCGGTTGCGGCTGCGGCGCATCCACCGCTGGCTGGTTCGTGCCCGAGCTCTCGGGAGGCGGCGCCGGTATGCCCGACTTCACGTTGTAGGCGTCGATGATGGCCTTGGTGATGTCGGTCTGTGGCACTGCGTAAAGCACCGTTGCGTTCTGCTGATCGCCCGCGTCAAGCACCAAGGTGTAACCCTGCTTCTCCGCGTAGTCGGTCATCAACGCGCCCACTTTTTGCGCCACTCCGCTCAGCATCTGCTGCATGTCGGTTTGGAAGTCGCTTTGAGCGTCCTGGCTATCGCGGTCCAACTGTTTCTTCTTTTCGTCGATGGTGCGGGTGCGGCTGACGCGCTCCTCTTCACCCAGTTGCGGGCCCTGATCCTGCAACTGCTTGGTCAGGGTGTCGATCTGGTCGGAGAGCGCCTTCAACTGCTGGCGCTTGGGGTCGTACTTTTTCTGCAGATCAGCAAAGTCGCGCTGGAATTCGTTGGTCTGGCTCACGGCTGCCTGAAAGGCGATGACCGCGACCTTGGCTGGGCCGGTGAAAACGGCGGGACTCGGCTTTTGCGCGGCTGGGGCTGAAGTCTGGCCGGCGGCTGGAATCAGCGAAGCCGCGGCAAACAAAAGAACGAACAAGGGCAGACGCTTCATGCGATTGAAAGACTCCTTCGGAGTTCCCGACTGCCGGTCCTGCCGGTGTCGCAACCTCGGACCACTTGATCTCTGGGTCGCCTTCGAGGCTGAGTCCGGCTTAAAACCTGCTCACAAACCACGCGCATGGAGGCATCGCCGGGAACTAGAGGGGATTATAAGAGCCTGAATTCCGAGCGTCAAACCGGCTCTCTTAGAACGTCGTCGACACCGTCAACCGGAAAGTCTTGCGTGGCTCGCGGAAGATGTTCTGCGTGCCGTAAGAATCGATCGCTTCCTGGTAGCTGTAGCCGCCGGCGCTATTGTTAATGTCACCCGGAGGGAACATCGCGCGCGTAATCAACTCTGCCGAGCAGCTCAATTGCTTCTGGCCCTGATTCACGTCGTTGCAGTAAGGCGTCTCATAAAGCCGGAGCGGGTTATAGGCGTAGTAGAGGCGGAACGGAGCGTTGATGATCGGCATGATGACCGAAAGCTCGGCTCCCAGCGACATGCGCGGAACGAAATTAGTGCCCGCCACCGGGTGGATATCCTGGCGGAAACCAACGTCCTTGCCGGGAATGCCTCCCTGGCAAGATCCGTTGTTGTAAACCGGGCAGCCATAGAGCGGAGCTGTCAGGCTCGCAAAGCCCTGGGGACTTTGCTTCAACTGCCCGTGATTGGTCGCCACATCCAGGCCGAAGTCGTCGAAAAACGAGAACATGAAAGGCCCGACGACGGGGATGCGGTACTCGACGTTGGCGGTCAGGTCGGTATCGCCGCCGATGGAGGCGATGCCGTAGACCGGCAGCGGCACCTGGATGCACTGGTTGTCCTGCGGATTGGTCGGGTCGCGGGGTACGCAACTGCCGTCGGGATTGGTCAACTGGAAGTTGATCCGGCTGGGTACATAGCCGTAGGGCGTGGCGCCGCGCACGTCAAAGCCGCGTAGCTCCTGTTCGCCGCCGGCATAGAAGCGGTTATTGGGAGGAGCTACCTCGCCGCCAAAGCCCTGAATGTAGCCCAACTGAGCGCGCAGGCCCAGCACGTTGCGCCCTTCCTTTGAAAACTTCAGGTAGTGCATGGGGATGAACTGCTTGTAGGCCACCACCGGGTTGACATAGCGCACGCTGCCCCATATGCCTGAAGTCTGGACATACGCCGTGTATTGCTTGCCCTCACGCGGGCGGAACGGATTGCTGACCGTGTCGTAGGTGTAGGTGAGCGAGAGCGAACTGTTGATGATCCCAGCCAGCGGATTCGATCCCTCCACGCCGGAGCGGAAGGCGATCGTTTGGAAAAAGGTCGACGACGCCGTGCTGAATGCGGTAATGGTGGACTTGGTCCACGAATAGGTCATGCCCACGCGCTGGAACGCGTGTTTCCTCAGCGGATAGCTCAGCGAGAAATTCAAGCCATCGGACCCCACGTTGTAGTTCTGCGTCAGTGACTTCTCCGCAGCCGACAGGTTGACCGACGCGCCGGTCGTGGCCTCATAGTTCTTTGCCGCGTTGTAGTCCGACTTGTTGTTGAAAATCTGGAATCCCATATTCATGGGACGATTGCGGAAATAGGGCTGCGTGAAACCAAACAGGAATGTGCGGTTGGTGCTGCCAAGGTTGGCCTGCAGGCTCAGTGTTTCTCCTAACCCCAGGAAGTTGTTGGTCGAGTAATTCAGTCCCAGGAAGGCGCCCGACAGCCCACTCACGCCGCCATTGAGTCCGATGGAGTTTTTGCCTTTCTCTTTCACCTTCAAGAGCAGCTCGACGGTGCCGTTATCCGGATCCTGGTGGGCCTCGGAGTCCTGATCCACCTTCAACGGCTCGAAGTATTCGAGCTGATTGAGCCGCAGCAGGCTGTATTCCCACAGTTGCGAGTTGTAAACCTGACCCTCGTCAAGCAACAGTTCGCGGCGGATGACTTTGTCGCGAGTGATGGTGTTGCCGGTGAACTCAATGCGCGAGACGAAAAACTGCTTGCCCTCGTCGATGTCGATATTCAGAGAGACGGTCTTCTTCTGGTCGTCATACGTGATCTTGGGGATGGCGCCGAAATTGATGTAGCCCAGGCCGCCATAAGCCTTCTTGAGGTTGTCGAGTCCCTTGGCGATCTCGGTGGCGCTGAACCAGTCGCCGTCCTTAATGGGGAAAGTGGCGCGCAACGCCCTCGGGATTGTTAATCTGCTTGTTGCCCGTGAATGTGATCTCCCCAAGGCGATAGCGGCCGCCCTCTTCAATCGTCATCGAGATATCAATGCGCTTGCCGGTATTCGGCCTGAAAGTGAACCAGTTGAGGCCGCCCTCGTCGCGAATCTGGGTCTTGGGCTGTTCCACGGCGGCATTGGCATAACCTTTGTCGCGGTAGGCCTGGCGAACCCGCTCGGTATCTTCCTCGAGCTTCGAGGAATCGTAGGTCTGGGGAAACAGATCTTCGAAGACGATCGAATACGGAATGCCGATCGGTTTCAGGTTCTTCATGGCACGCCGCAGGTCAAGGCCGCTCAGGTGCTGATTGCCCACGAAGCTGATCTTGCCCACCTTCACCACTGCGCCTTCTTTAATGTTGAACGTAACCTGCACCGAGGCCGGAGGAACGGTCTTGACGTCGGTTTTGACCGTCGCAAACTGGTGGCCATGCTCGGCAAGGAGCCCTTTGATCACGTTTTCGGCGTGCTGGATTCGTGTGGGGTCGTACTGGCTCTCTACGGAAAGGCCGACCTTGGCCTTTTTAAAGGCATCCAGGATGTCGGAGTTGGTAACTGAACTGTTGCCCTTATAAATGATGTCGCGAATCGTTGGTTTTTCGCGGACAAAAACATCCAGGATGATGCCCTTCTCTGAATCCTCGCGCTCGATGCGCAAATCCTCAAAATAGCTGGTGTTCCAGAGGGAGTTGAAGTCGCGCTCGATCGAGATCGGATCGTAGGTGTCGCCCGGATGAGTGAACATCCTGGCCAGGATGGTTTCCTTGGGAATGCGCCGGTTGCCGATAACGCGAATCTGGTCGATCGTGTCGGACGTCTGCGCGATGGCTGCGCCGGCGCTTGCTACCAGGACCGCCAGAATGAGGAAGCGCGCCACGCGTCCGATAACGGAAGCGGCGCCGATGAAAGTGTGCCTGTTCTTCACCGGGTCTGAGCCCTGCGGCGAGCACAAAAACTCTTTCTTGCCATTGTTCGGGTTCACAGGAAGAATTTGCACACCCTCATTCGCTGAAAATCCAGTCCTTCGTCGGAGATTCCGATCGTTCCTTCAGGAAAGATCGATTCTACAGGACCATGCCCACCCTCCCCAAACTTCGCGGGGCCCCCAATGACGGATCCCTTGGCTTGGGCCAAACTGGAAGCGTCGAGTCCGGTCCCGGTCACAGATTTCCTACCGCGCTCGCCGCCGGAGATAGAGTTAAATTCTTTCTTGAAATTCATCTCACAGTGTACCGGACCCGGGCGCCCTGCCGCGCTCTTGGCTGTATGCCCCTTAGACGCGCTTCGCGTCATGACGACAGCCTCTCTCGGGCGCCTGATTTTCAAGATCGGAATCTTTTTCCGGGCAACGGACGTCCTATAAAAGTGGGCTCCTGTTCGAGTCACGATCTTGCCACGTTCGTTCTCATCGTCCTTCTAGATCAGCTACCATAGTATGTTCACTGAAACGCTTGGCCGGAGTGCATTTCGGTGCCGTCCGGCATAGTGCCCGAGAGCCGGCGCGCACCGCAATCAAGCTCGAAACCGGCCCCGTTATGCGGCTGCGGTTAATGGCAAGCCATTGATTGGCTCGTGTACCGCCAGATTGCCGGCCGAGGAGCGAATACCAGCCCTATGATGTGGATTGTCCGGCTTGCGCTGCGGCGGCCATATACCTTTGTCGTCTTTGCGCTGTTGATTTTTATTCTTGGCGCGTACAGCATCGAAACGATGCCGACGGATATCTTTCCCAACATTGATATTCCGGTGGTGACCGTGGTCTGGCAGTACGCCGGTCTGTCGGCCGATCAGATAGCCAACCGCATCGTCACCAACGCCGAGCGCGGAATGACTACAACGGTCAACGATATCGACCACATCGAGTCGCAGTCGCTGGTAGGCGTGGGAATCATCAAGATCTTTTTCCATCCCCAGGTCAACATCGGCCAGGCCGTCGCCCAGGTAACCTCCATCAGCCAGGTTCAGTTGCGCTCGCTCCCGCCGGGGACCACGCCGCCGTTCGTCATCCAATACAACGCTTCCAGCGTTCCGGTCCTCCAACTCGGGCTCTCCGGCCCGGGCTTGAATGAGCAGCAGTTGAACGACCTGGCCACGCAGACCATTCGCATTCAACTGGCCACCGTGGAAGGCGCCCAAACGCCGTTTCCTTTTGGGGGCAAGCAGCGCCAGATTGAGGTCGACCTCGATCTGAATGCGCTCGAGGCCCGGGGACTTTCGCCCGCCGACGTGGTCAACGCCATCACTGCGCAAAACGTGATCGCGCCTTCGGGCACCATCAAGCTCGACCGCTTTGAGTACCAGGTGGAGACCAACTCCGCGCCTTCAGTCCTCAATACGCTGGGCGATATGCCCATCAAGACGGTGAACGGGGCGGTGGTCTATATCCGCGATGTGGCCCATGTACGCGACGGCAGTCCGCCGCAAACCAACATTGTCCGCGTGGATGGCCGCCGCGCCATCATGATGAACGTCATGAAGACCGGCTCGTCGTCGACTCTGGACATCATCAAGGCCGTACAGGCAATCATCTCCAGCCCAAGCTTGAAAGGCCAGCTGCCTCCTCAACTCAAGATCGTTGCGCTCTCCGATCAATCCATCTTTGTCCGTAGCGCGATCGGCGGCGTGGTGCGTGAGGCGATCATCGCCGCCTGTCTCACCGCGGCCATGATTCTGGTTTTCCTGGGCAGCTTCCGCTCCACCATCATCATCGCCGTCTCCATTCCGCTATCGATTCTCTGTTCCTTGATCATGCTCGGCGCATTGCACGAAACCATCAACATCATGACTCTGGGCGGAATGGCGCTGGCCGTGGGCATCCTGGTTGACGATGCCACCGTCTCCATTGAGAACATCAACCGCTTTCTTGAGACAGGACGCGAGCTTGAGGCGGCCATCCTTGAAGGCTCTGCGCAAATCGCCACTCCCGCGTTCGTCTCCACTCTCGCCATCTGCATTGTTTTCGTGCCCATGTTCTTCTTGAGCGGCGTGGCGCGCTACCTGTTTGTGCCTATGGCCGAGGCTGTGGTCTTCGCCATGCTCGCCAGCTATTTCCTGTCGCGCACCCTCGTGCCTACGATGGCTAAGTACCTGCTGAAGGAGCACGACGATGCGCACGAGGCGAGAAAGCAAGCCAGCCGCAACCCCCTCATACGCTTTCAACACGGGTTCGAACGCGCATTCGACCGCTTTCGCCGCGGCTACCTGAGCCTGCTCACCCTATGCGTCGATCACTCGGGCGTCTTCTTGATCTTCTTTTTTGCGTTTGCTGTCCTCTCCCTGGGGCTGACGCCGTTCCTCGGGCAGGACTTCTTTCCTTCCGTTGACTCCGGCCAGTTCATGATTCACGTGCGCGCGCATACCGGCACGCGCATCGAGGAGACCGCGGCTCTCTGCGATCACATCGAGTCAACCATCCGCGAGGAGATTCCGTCCGATGAGCTGGTTACGATCCTCGATAACATCGGCCTGCCTTACTCTTCGCTCAACCTTTCCTACTCCACCTCAGCACCAGTGGGCTCGTCGGATGCCGACATTCAGGTGCAGTTGAAACGCGATCACCATCCCAGCGAGATGTACGTTGAGCGCCTGCGCCAGGTGCTGGCCCGCGATTACCCTGGCGTGACGTTTTATGTCGTGCCAGTCGACATCGTTACCCAGATTCTCAACTTCGGGCTTTCGTCGCCCATCGACATTCAAATCGTCGGGCCGAATCTCTACGCTAATCGCGCCCTAGCGGAACGCATGCTCAATGAGATCCGCTACGTTCGCGGAGCGGCCGACGCGCGCATCCAGCAGCCTTTCAACTATCCCAACCTCACGGTCAATGTCGATCGCACGCGCGCCGCGAGCACCGGCCTTACGCAGCAGAACGTCGCCCAGGGTATGCTCGTAGCGCTGAGCGGCAGTTTCCAGACCAGTCCAAACTTCTTTCTCGATCCTCGCAATGGAGTCACCTACAACATTGCCATTCAGGCGCCGCAGTACCAACTCGATACGATGGCTGCATTTGAAAGCCTGCCCATCACCAGTTCGGCAACCAACGCGGCCATGACCGAGCCTTCGGCCAGCACTTCGACAGGTGCGCCCGGCGCAGCGCCCTTGGGCAGTTTTGCTCCTGCCCAGACTTCCGGGGCCACAACCGCCGCACCTGGGGCCCCCAAACCGGTGCAAGTGCTGAGCAATCTTGCTTCCATCGTCCCCGGCGCCGAGCAGGGTACCATCAGCCATTACGATGTGCAGCCAGTGATCGACATTTACACCAACGTCGAAGGCACTGACCTTGGCAGCGTGACCCGCGCCATGCAAAAGATCGTCGACGCCCACCAGAAAGATCTGCCCCGTGGCTCACAGTTCATCCTCCGCGGCCAGAGCGAGACGATGTACCGGTCGTATTTCGGCCTGTTGAGCGGCCTGGCCTTCTCCATTCTGCTCGTCTACCTGCTCATCGTGGTGAACTTCCAATCGTGGCTCGATCCGTTTCTCATCATCTCCGCCTTGCCCGCCGCGCTGGCTGGAATCGTCTGGTTTCTTTTCCTCACCGGGACGCGGCTCAGCGTGCCCGCGCTCACCGGCGCCATCATGTGCATGGGCGTTGCCACGGCCAACTCCATTCTGGTGGTGAGCTTTGCGCGTGAGCAAATGGAGATTCTTGTAGGCGATGCCCGCCGCGCCGCGCTGAACGCAGGCTTTGTCCGCTTGCGCCCCGTGCTGATGACCGCGCTTGCCATGATCATCGGCATGGTCCCCATGGCGCTGGGGTTGGGCGACGGCGGCGAGCAGAACGCGCCGCTGGGACGCGCCGTCATCGGCGGCCTGTTGCTGGCCACTGTCGCCACGTTGTTCTTTGTGCCCGCTTTCTTCTCATTCATCCACGGCCGCATTAAACGGCAGCGCGAGCGCGACGACGAGTCCGACAGCGCTCGCTTTGATGAGTTCGACGCCAGACCGGAGTAGGTGCTTATGAATCAGGAACCGAATGCATATTCACAATCCGCCGCGGCCAGTCACGAAACCGCTCCCGAGGCATCTCCTCTTTCGCCGCGCAAGGCCCTCGTGGGCGTAGCCGTCGTCTTGCTCGTTTTGGTCGTGCTCGCTGCCGTAGGCATCCTTCGCCGACTTCACGCCGATACCGTTCTTGCCCAGCGCACCGACGCCCTGGCCGCGCCTACGGTCGACATCGCTCCGCCAAAAGCCGGCGCCCCCACTGAGACGCTCGTGCTCCCCGGCAACGTAACTGCGTATACCGATTCGCCCATCTACGCCCGCACTGACGGCTACCTCGAACACTGGTACGCGGACATCGGCGCCAAGGTGAAGAAGGGTGCGCTGCTCGCCGTCATCTCCACGCCCGAACTGGACAAGCAAGTCGCGCAGGCTGAGTCCGACCTTGCCACGGCTCAAGCCACAGCCAACAACGCGCGCATCCAGGCGGATCGCTACTCAGGTCTGGTCAAATCCAACGCCGTCTCGCAGCAGGACACCGACACTTTTGTGAACCAGGCCGCCGCCACGGCGGCAGCGGTCAAGTCTGCTCAGGCAAACCTCCAGCGCCTCGTCCAGTTGCAGTCATTCGAGAAGGTCTATGCCCCCTTCGACGGAGTGGTCACGGCGCGCGAGATTGACACCGGCCAGCTCATCAGCTCCGGCTCCGGACAGGGCGCCGGCACCGAGCTCTTTCACATGCAGGCGCTCCAGACCCTGCGCGTCTACTCCAACGTTCCGCAGCTCTTCTCGCAAACCATGAAGCGCGGAATGAAAGTCGATCTCACCTTCCCCGAATACCCCGGCAAGACTTTTCAGGGCATTCTGGTCCGCACGGCCGACGCCATCGATCCTGTGAGTCGCACGCTGCTGGTCGAGCTCGATGTCGACAACCGTGCAGGCCAGCTCATGCCCGGCTCGCTGGCGCAGGTTCATTTCAAGACCGCCTCTGCTGCGCCAACGTTCATTGTGCCCGCATCGGCGGTGATCTTCCGGCGCGAGGGGTTGCAGTTGGCAACCGTGATCCATGGCAGCGCGGGCACCGTCGCACATCTTATCCCGGTTGTGATCGGCGAAGACGATGGCGCAACCGTGCAAATCATCAGCGGCCTTAATTCCTCCGACGAAATCGTCCAGGATCCACCCGATTCTCTGATCGACGGAGAAAAAGTGACCGTTGAATTTTCCGATGGCGCCGCGTCCAGCGCGGGGGGGCTGTAACCGTGGCCGCATGGACTCACGAGACCCGGCCAGCACGGCAACGCAGTGTTGCCCTTCCTCTCGCTCCCTTGTTCCCTTGCTTACTTGTTCTCTGTCTTCTCCTCTCCGGTTGCAAGCCCGTCGGCCCCAACTACAACCGGCCCGCTTACACCGCGCCTGCCGCCTACAAAGAAGCCGGCGCAACAGCCGTAGTCGTCCCGCCGCCCAATCCGCAGGGCGGCGCATGGCAGCCCGCGAATCCCTCCGACGGAATGTTGAAGGGCAAATGGTGGGAGATCTATCAGAACCCGCAGCTCAACCAACTCGAAGAGCGGATCGATTCGAACAATGTGCAGCTCCGCCAGCAAATGGAGCTTTACCTGGCTGCAGAAGCCCAGGTGCAAGCTGCACGCGCTAATCTTTATCCCACGCTTTCGGCCGGCCCTTCCATCAGCCGCGATCGCGTTTCGGCCCACCGTCCTCTCGCCACGCCGGGCGGCGCTACCACCTACGGCGACTTCGTCATCGCCGGCCAGGCAAGTTGGGAGCCCGACTTCTGGGGTCGCATTCGCCGCACCGTGGAAGAGGCTCGCGCCAACGCGCAAGCCAGCGCCGCCGACGAGGCCAATGCGGCTCTCACGCTCCATGCCGAGATGGCGACCGACTATTTCGCTCTCCGCGGGCTCGATTCCCAAATCCAGCTCTTAACCGACACGGTCACCGATCTCGATCACCAGCTCGACCTGACGAAGCGACGCTTTTCCGGCGGCGTGGCCACCGAGGTGGACGTCGCGCAGGCCCAAACGCAGCTTGAAACCGTTCGCGCGCAGCTCGTCGACCTTGGCGTGGCGCGCGCGCAATACGAGCACGCCATCGGCACCCTCGCCAATGCGAACCTTCCCGATTTCAGCATCCCGCCGTCGCCGCTCGATCTCAAGTTGCCGCAAGTCCCGCTCGGCGTTCCCTCGCAACTGCTCGAGCGCCGGCCAGACATCGCCCAGGCCGAGCGACTCGCGGCTGCTGCCAACGAGCAAATCGGCATCAATATCGCCGCGTTTTATCCCACCATCACGCTCGGCGGATCAGGAGGCTTTGAAAGTACGAATCCCGGTACGTGGATTCAGGGTCCGAGCTCGCTTTGGAGCCTGGGTGCGCAGGCCACGGAGCTTCTCTTCGACGCGGGGCAGCGCCACGCACTCACCGATGTGGCCCAGCACAACTACGAGGCTCAGGCCGACGCCTATCGCAATTCCGTCTTTCAAGCATTCGACGATGTGGAAGACCAGCTCTCCGCGCTCCGCATTCTGGAGCAGGAAGCGGCCACCGAGCAAGATGCTGTCGACTCCGCCCAGCACTCCTTCGATCTCTCCAACACGCGCTACAAAGGCGGTGCCACCAGCTATCTCGAGGTGCTTACCGCCGAGCAGACCCTCTTGCAGAACCAGGTCACCGCCATCAACATTGTGAGCCGGCAATTTGCGGCCAGTGTAAGCCTCGTGCGCGCCCTCGGCGGCGGCTGGGATGTAACGCAACTGCCCTGATCGCAGCACTTTGACTGCTCGATGTAAAAATGCCGAGAATCCCCCTAAAACCCACACAACGCGCCCTGCGCCTGCGGCATCGTAGTCATCGAGGTGTACTCAATGAAGAAGCTGCACACCGTTTTAGCCCTTGCGTTTCTTTCCACGAGTTTGATGGGAGGCGTGGCCTTTGCTCAGGACGACCATCACGACGACCGCGCGACCGCCCAGGACCATCACGACAACCACTCTTACGTGGAACACAAGGATTGGAGGAAAGGCGGCCGCATCGATCACGATGACTGGAACCGCGGAGACAAAGTCGACTATCACCAATATCACCTGGCCGCCCCGCCACGGGGTTACGAATGGCGCATGGTTGATGGCTACTATGTTCTCGCCAACATTTCGAATTTCCAGATCCGCACCGTCATCCGCATCCCGTAACCCATCCCTCCCCCAACAACAAGGGCCGCCGGATCAGTCTCAGCCGGCGGCCTTGGGATGTTTCAAGCCCGGTCAGGGCACAACATGGCTCTGTATCACCGGCTTGACTTCGTGCCACTCCCTGCCAAGGCGCGGTCCAGCAGCAGGAAACCTGGGCGATTCCGTGTTAGCGAAGCGCTAATGCGAGAATGCCGCTGGTGGCACGTCGGCGAGCGGCGTCGACGGGCCTTCCCACATAAATCGCGGCGCGCCCACGCTTGCTGTGTTCAGGGCCTCCACGTGAATCGCATGCAGACCGGCGCGTAAGCCAACCGAGCCGTGGTCGTAGCGCACCGCGTTGCCGGGCGTGCCGCAGACCAGGCCGAACGGCGGTCCCGTCTTCGCCACTTCCATTCCATCGACCGTCACGCGCGCTCCGTCGCGATCGATCAGGTGAAAGGTGTAGCCGCCGTCCGCGGGAATCCGGATGAATCCGTCCCAGGTCGTCGCATATTCCCTGAGCGCTTCCGTGCTTGCGGTGAGATCGGCTGACTGGCCAGTCAGCACGGGCGGCAAATTGGAGAAGTCCGGCAGCTCGGCCCATGTGCCGGAAAAAATCTTCCAACTCAGTCCCGGCGACGCGGATCCGTTCGCTCCTACCGCATCGTGCCATTGCGCGACGGCGACGACTCCTTGCGCAGCCCAGTCTTGATGGCCTTCTTTGTCCGTCACATGCAGCAGCACGCGGAATCGTCCCGCGCCATTTCTTCCATCCAGCTCAGTTCCCAGCGCGTCAGGGAAGCGATGCCGCACACGTCGCCCATGCGCCGAGCTTCCATCGCCAAAGAGCCACGTGTACTGCGCGCCAGGTACGTCCTGCGCCGCGAGCGTCACCTTCTGCCGCGGCGCGATAACCTTCGGATCGACTGTGAAAGCCGCCACCAGCGCAGGCGCGGGCGAATACGTGGGCTGGGCCGCTCCTCCTGAAACTGCGAGCGGCATCAAGGCGTCGCTTGTCACGCGCGTCTGTCCATACTTCACGTTGTCGAAGGTCACATCGCTTACGTCGCCGATCATCGTTGACCCTGCAAGCGGCGGCTGATCGAGCGCCCAGATATTTCGGAAAGCAAATCCGTGAAGGCTGGGCTTCTCCTGCTCCATCTGTGCGAGCGAATACCAGTTGTCAAGGAGAAGATTTTCGAACGTCACGCCGGAGTGGTCGCCGCCCGCCCCACTCGCTCCCCAGAAGCCAAGCAGGCCAAACGTTTGCCCGCATGAGCCGATGCCTCCGTGCAGAATGTCGGAGTCGCGCAGCGTGAAGTTGTGCAGGTTATAGGTCTTTTGTGGCCATCCCAACCGCACTACATTTGAGATGCTGGTGGAGAACTCTGTGTTCTCAACCAAAATGTTGCTGACGTCGGCGCCAGGCGCTGTGAGGGCTGCTTCGGTATAGCCGTCCCAGTTTCCCAGCGCCGCCAGATCATCGTCCGAGGCCCGGAAGAAGGAATGATTCACGATGGTATCGCCGCCGCCCAGCCAATCCATTCCATCCTGGTTGGCGTTGCCTGTGTCACCTGCGATCAAGCGCAAATCGTCAATGTGGAATCCCGTCGAATCCTTCATCTGGATCGACCAGGTCCGCGAGCGAATGACGCAGGTCAGGCCATCGATCTCCACGTTGTGCGCCTGGTCGGCGACGATGCAATGCCAATCGGGCTGGTGCAGCCATCCCGTGTCGCCGTTGGGATCCTGTGGCCCGTCGTAGACGATCGTTCCCCGCCCCAACACCTTCACATTGTCCACTTGCCACAGGTTCAGGCTTCCGAAAACGAATGCGCCCGGCTCAAGATAAATCGTGTCGCCGCTCTTGGGGTTGAGGCTCTCGCGATGCACACCCGCAGGCACAATCGTGACGTTCGGTCCGCTCGGCGGCGGGGAAGGCGTCGAGCCCGCAAAGAGAAACAGCATGCGGGCCCGATTTAGGAAATCGCCGGGCCGCGAAATGGACAGCTTCGCCGGTCCCGATATCCGAAATCGGATGGTTTGCGGTTCTCCTTCAGGATGCGTCGGACGAATTCCCAGCCGCCATGGCTCGATGTCGACGCCGCTGTCCCAGAAGTGCGGGTCGGCAGCGGTGATCGAGATATCCGCGGGCCCCGTCGTGTCGAAGCTGACGAATTCGTAGTTCGAGGCCGCGTGTGCTACGTCAACCCGTTGGTTGTTCACCGTGATCGCAAAGAAGCTGTTGCGCATTTCATCCGGCACGGGTGCAGCCTGCACCTGCGCAACACCGCGGACAAAGCATGAAAGCGCAAGAACGAGCATGAGCAGCGTGCGAACACAGGGCAATGAGGTCATCCTTGCATCAAAGTCCGGAACCATCCAATGTAGCATCTTGAATCTTCAGGCAGGAGGACGGATGGTTGGCAGATACGCATTGGGGTCGTCAGCGAGGCCCCATGAGCAAATCGTCATCTGGAAGCCTCGCCGAATGGCCTCAAAACTGACGCCCCGGGCAATTTCCAAATATAATCTTCTAAGGTTCCCCACTCAGCGCGACGCGCTCGGTTTTGTCGCGCAGCCGTGCATGAGAACCGCGCAGGTGCTGGCTTTTACATGAATCAAGAAGAACTGATCCTGGTAACCGGCGCGACGGGCTTTCTGGGCGCTCAAGTTGTCCGCGAGCTGCTCCAGCGCCAGCCACGCGCCAGGCTAGCGCTGCTCATCCGCCCGAGAGCGGGCCAATCTCCCGCGCAACGCATGGAATCGATCATCGGAGCGGCAGACTCACATCGCGTGCTGGTTTATCCCGGCGATGTGATGGAGCCCAACTGCGGCTTGGACACTGCGACACTGGAACATCTGTCTGCGGATGTGACGCGGGTGATTCACTGCGCGGCGACCGTGCGCTTTGATCATTCGCTTGAACAGGCCCGGCACATGAATGTAGACGGTACGCGAAAGATGCTGGACTTGGCCGCGTCCATGCCGTTGCTCAAGAGCTTTACCTACGTCGGCACTGCATACGTAGCGGGAGAGCGCGAAGGATTGATCCGCGAAGATGAGCTCGACGTGGGCCAGCATTTCCGCAACACCTATGAGCAAACCAAAGCCGAAGCCGAGCTGCTCGTGCGTTCGCGGATGGGCTCACTTCCCTGCGTAATTCTGCGTCCAAGCATCATCGTGGGCGATTCGCAGACAGGCGTCACCTCCAGCTTCAAAATGCTCTACTGGCCGCTCAAGATCTACTCGAGAAGGCTCTGGCGCACCGTGCCGGGCTTCCGCGACGCTGTGCTCGATATTGTGCCCGTCGATTATGTGGCCAAGGCCGTCGTTCAGCTCGCGTTCGACGAAGGGGCTGTGGGCGCCACCGTTCATTTATGTGCCGGACCCAAAGCCAGCGCCACGATCGAGCGCGTTGCCATGCGCGCCGCGGAGTACTTCAAGGTTCGCGAGCCGCGTTATGTCGATCCCAAAATCTTCTTTGCCGCCGTCAGGCCCCTGCTGTCTCTCATTCTCTGGGGGCGGAAGCGGCGCGTGCTGGTTGACGGCGCCGCCTACCGAGATTACTTCACCATGCGCATGCAGTTCGACACCACGAACGCCGAGCGCTTGCTGGGGCCCGTAGGAATTACCCCGCCGCCCGTGATGGATTATCTCGACCGCCTGCTGCACTATTGCGTAGCCAGCGATTGGGGCCGCAAGGAAGTTCCGGCACAATGAGTCTCCTTCGCCAAGTTCGGCTCGCTCGCGATCGAAGCATTACCGTCGCCAATCTGGTAGACGAACTGCTGCGGCGCAAGGGCGATTCCGAAGTCTCGGTGAGTGTCAATGGAAACTTCCAGCTTTCTGATCTGCACGCGGCAATCTGCGAGATCGATGGCTTCCTTCGCCGCTCCATCGTTCTGCGTCCCGCCGAACCGGTTGCGATCTATTGCACCAACGATCACCACTGCTTTCACTGGTTCCTGGCCATCATCCGCGCCGGTGGTATTGCCGTTCCGCTGAACCCGCAGCTCTCTCTCAGCGAAGTGAAGCGCATTCTTGCCGACAGCGGGACCCAGATTCTTGTCACCGATAAAACGGTCTTCGAGCGCAGCATACGGGACCGCAGCGAACTGAATGTTCGCGCCTGGATCCAGGCGGATCAGGAGCCGGAAACTCTCGACGGATTTGTGCGCATTCAAGATAGTGGCGCGCCGTTTCCCCCGGCCACTATCGATCCTGCGGCGACCGTCGCTGTCTTCCACACTTCCGGCACCACGGGGTTTCCCAAGGGAGCGGCTCTTTCAAGCCGTGCCCTTCTCGGCGCGCGTTCTTCCACGGTGTTTGCCGGGATCTTTCTCGGCCACAAAGACCTCGCCCTGGTTGCGTTGCCGTGGTCACACATCATGGCTGTCAGCATCGCCCTTTACGGCTTGATGGCCGGTGTTCGCGGGTGCTTTCTCGAGCGTTTCGACGTCGAAGATGCCCTCGATCTGGTTGAGCGATTCAGCGTATCCGCCTTTGTTGGCGTTCCCGCGATGCTCGCAAGGGTGGTGAACAGCAATCCCGATCCCCGCCGGCTGGCCAGCTTGCGCGTCTGGCTTTCCGCAAGCGACTACCTGCCCTCTGACGTTCGCATTCGCGTGCGCGAATACGGAGCACTGCTTCGGCTGCCTGGCGGGCAGCGCATTCCTCCCATCATCCTGAATGGTTATGGGATGGTCGAGCTTGGTGGGCTGGCCATGATGGGCGTCGAATTGTCGCTTTTCCCCGGCAGCGGCCAACTTTGTTTTCCGGTTCCTCCGTTTCGCGTTCGCATCGCCGATGAAAACGGCCGGCGCGTTCGGACGGGCCAACCGGGCGAGTGCCAAATCCGGCGGCGAGGCATTGCACCGCATTATTGGCAAGACAAGGAAAGCAACGATGGCCTTTTGACAGGCGATGGGTGGCTGCGCACAGGCGATCTGGCCACTCGGAACCACTTTGGTCTGATCCGCATCGTCGGGCGCATTAAAGACGTGATTAAATCCGGCGGATACTCGGTTTACGTCCGCGAGTTGGAGGAAACGATTCTTGCGCATCCCGCCGTCGCTCGCGCCATTGCCTTCGGCCTGCCCCACAAGGAGAAAGGCGAGGTACCCGCCGTGGCAGTGGAGTTGCTGCCCGGCTCGCCAGAAGATGAAACCGACCTGCTGGAGTGGTGCCGGAACCATCTCGCAGCTTACAAAACGCCGCGGCACATCTGGATTCTCGATCCCGGAGGCTTGCCTCAGAACCACAACGGCAAGTTTCTCAGGCGGGAACTGCGCGAACGTTTCTCCGAAAAGATTGCCTGAAGCATTTTCTGCAATGGTTAGTCGTGGCGTAGCGCGTCGACCGGGGATAGCTTCCCAGCGCGCCACGCCGGAACGGCGCCGGCAATCAGCCCCGCGATGAGCGCAATCACCATCGCCTGCACAAGCAATGGCCACTCGAGGGTAGCTGACACGAAGGTCGCTGTCTGTGGCAGGCTCGCAAGCACACGCAAAGAGATCCATCCCAGTAGCAGACCAAAGACTCCGCCGCCCAAGCCGAGAATAGCCGCCTCAAACTCGATGAGCAGCAGGATCTGTGTTCGTTTCCATCCCATGGAGCGCAGGGTGCCGATCTCCTGCGTTCGCTCGAAGACGCTCATGACCATCGTGTTCGCGATCCCCAGAATGCCAATCAGGAGTGCGAGAGTTGAGGTACCCCACGCGGAGGCCTGCGCAAGCTTGACGAATTGGTTGTCGCTGGCGCGCTCGGCTGCGGGAATTGCTTTCAGCCCCGGCAGCGCGGCCTCAATTTCCGCTTGCGCGCGCTTCACGTAGTGTTCCCACGCCTCACCTCTCGGGGCCGGACGCAGGCGCACGTCGATCGTCGACACCTTGCCTTGCACGCTGCTCAGCTGCTGCAGCTGGTCGAGCGGCATGATCACCGCGTCGGCCTCGAGCGCCGAACCGCCGTGGTAAACGCCCGTTACGGTAAACGGCGAACCCTCGATCTCCAGAGCATCGCCGGGCTTTTTCTTCAATCCTTGGGCCAGAACATCGCCCAGCATTACTTCTGGCTGGCCGTCGCGAAATCGCCTTCCTGAAAGAATCTGTAACGAGTCGAGCTGGTATCCGCTCGCCTGCCAGCCGTAAACCAGCGCATTCTCATCCGAGGTCAGGTCCATCTCATTGATGATTGCTGGCGCTGCTTGAGCCACAACGGGAATATCTTTCAGCTTGCCGGTAACGGATTCATCCAGAGAGGTATTCAGAAATGTGCCGCGAATGACCGCAATGTCGGTGCGGCTGCTGGAGTAGATCTTGATCCATTGCTGTTCGAATGACCGGGAGAAACCCACCAGGCCAACAAACGCGCCCACCGCCATGCTGATTCCGCCCAGGGTCAGCAAAGTTCTGAGCCGTCGGCGCCGCAGATTCTTCCAGACAAATTTCGTAAACGAGAGTGAGGAGGCCATCAAGCCGGAGCAAATCCTGTCGACACGCGATTGGCAAAGAAAGCAAGTCCGGAGAACACGGCTACTTACACTTGCCCCGTCCCCCAGAATAAGAGGTTACAGCCCAGCTTGCAATGCGCAGTCCGTGGGGCGCTTAAATGCCTTCACCCATGGTGACGTATACCCGCATGCGTTCCAGCTCCACGCGATAGGCTGTGCGCTCGGCCTCTTCGGCCGCAAAAGGATCGGGCGGGCATGGCTCGGCGCCCAGCCGGGCCTCCAACAGTTCCACGCGCGCTGAGAGCGCAATGAGGGCGTCGGAGAGCGGATCCTTGATGTCGTGCGGATCGGTGAGGAGCACGCGTTCGCCGTTGCGATAGACGATGTGAGCCGGAACGCCGACGACGGTCGAGTTCGGAGGCACATCGGAGAGAACCACGGAGCCCGCGCCCACGCGAGAATTTTCGCCCACGGTCAGGTTGCCCAGGATGTTGGCGTTGTTGCCGATGAATACGCGATCGCAAATCGTAGGATGGCGCTTGCCGTGGCCTTTGCCGGTGCCGCCCAGAGTTACCCCCTGGTACATGGTCACGTCGCTGCCCACGATGGCCGTCTCGCCGATCACGACTCCCGCTGCGTGATCGATAAACAAGCGCTCGCCGATTAGCGCGCCCGGATGAATGTCCACGCCCGTGTAGAAGCGAGCCACCTGCGAGAGCACGCGCGCGAGCAAACGCATGTGGTGCCGCCAGAGCCAGTGAGACACGCGATGGATCCACACCGCCCAGAGCCCCGGATAGCAGAGCAGCACTTCAAGCCGCGTGCGCGCAGCCGGATCGCGCTCCATGATGGAGCTGATTTCATCGCGCATTCGACCAAAAATCGACATAACTGTCAAAGGGAATAGGGACCGGGGGCTTAGTCCCTCAGTCCCTAAGTCCCTGGTCAGGGTCTCTTTACGCCGTCACCGCGATCGGCTCGGGCTGTAACGCCAACGCCTGTTGGCGCAGCGGCTCAAAGAGCACGCTCGACAGGTAGCGCTCGCCAAAGTCGGGCAGCACAACCACAATCAGCTTGCCTGCATTCTCGGGCCGTGCAGCCACTTTCAGTGCCGCCGCAGCCGCGGCGCCGGAGCTGATTCCAACAAAGAGCCCCTCTTCCTTTGCCAGCCGCCGTGCCATCTCGACTGATTCGTCGTTGGTCACCTGGACCACTTCGTCGATAAGCTTAGTGTCCAGTACGCCGGGCACAAATCCCGCGCCGATTCCCTGAATCTTGTGCGGTCCGGGTTTGCCGCCAGAGAGCACTGCGCTGTCGGTCGGTTCCACTGCGACGGCCTTGAACGATGGCTTCTTCGGTTTGATGTAATTCGAAACGCCGGTCAGGGTGCCACCGGTGCCGACGCCGGAGATGAGAATGTCGACCTTGCCGTCCGTATCGTCCCAAATCTCGGGTCCGGTCGTCTTCAGGTGAATGGCCGGGTTGGCCGGATTGTCGAATTGCTGAAGGATATAGCCATTGGGTGTCTTCTCAAGAATCTCGTTGGCCTTGGCGATCGCGCCCTTCATCCCGTTGGGACCCGGGGTGAGCAAAATTTCCGCTCCATACGCGAGCAGTGTTACGCGGCGCTCCAGGCTCATAGTCTCCGGCATGGTCAGGATGATTTTGTAGCCCTTGACTGCGGCCACGAACGCCAGCGCGATGCCGGTATTTCCACTCGTTGGCTCGATCAAAATTGTCTTCCCGGGCGAAATTTTGCCGGCCTTTTCGGCGGCGTCGATCATGGCGAAGCCGATGCGGTCCTTGACACTCGATGCGGGGTTCTGGCTTTCCAGTTTGGCGACGACGGTAGCGGGCAATCCCGCTGCCACACGGTTCAACCGCACAAGGGGTGTGCGGCCAATCAATTCAGTTACATTCGCGGCAATGCGCGCCATAATGATCTCCTTTTTCCCGAGGCCTGCGGCTCGGATCGCTTGTGGAACCTATTGGTGGGGAACGGTGCAGCTTGTCTGGAGGGAAAATTCGCGCGCCATCAAGCGCACTTCGGCATCGGAGCTGGCACCAGGGACGGTGTTAGCGACATCGATGCATACATACAGCCTAGACCCAACGCGCCGGGTATGGCAAGAGCTATTGTTTGCACCGACATGCGGCCTAAAAAGTGGGACTTGGCTCTTACTCCCCGATCAATTTGCAGGAAATCGGAATGCTCTGGCCTTGAACTGCCGCCAGCGAGCCTTCGTAGATCCCGCAATCGAGCAGA
Source organism: uncultured Acidobacteriaceae bacterium (assembly GCA_963789425.1). GTDB lineage: Bacteria > Acidobacteriota > Terriglobia > Terriglobales > Acidobacteriaceae > Telmatobacter. Next base: position 830,775 of record CAWBKM010000005.1, read on the forward strand.
TTGTTCGGCGAGGACTTGCGGCCGGAATAGACGTTGATCAAAAGCCGCGGGCCGCTGCTGTCAACCCATTTCATCATGGCCAGGGTTGCCTTCACGCTGGCGAAGGTGGCGATCGCCCCCGGAGCGATTTCCTTCTGGACCTGACCCAGCCCAATTTCACCCATGTCGTCCACATATTTCTTGGGCGTTCCCGGAATTGGGGATGCCGTCAGATACCCTGCTACAATCACGGTCTCTTTGCTCGCGACAAGCGTATCCATGGCCTTTTGAGAGTATGTGACCTTGACCGTGAAGCTGGTAACTGCAGCGGCCGGCAACGCAGATTGCGTAGTCTGCTGTTGCGCGAGAACTCGGTTGTATGTCGCAATACCTGCGAAAGTCAGCAGGAGCAGAATCGCTGGAATCGAAAAAACCAATCGTCTTGGCATGGATGCAATCGTACCGTAACGACTGCTCGCCTGCGCATGAATTGGCGCAACCGGCAGTCATGTCCACGCGCCCGCTAAAGAAAGCCCAGGCCTTATTGAAGTTTCAGGAGGTTATTTATCTTCGTGGGAACTCTTGAAAGTGCACAAGTTCTCAAGCGTGCAGTTCTTGCCACCAATAGCTACAAATCGCGCGAAGGCAAAATGCCGCTGCGCCGTAGGCGCAAAGGATGTTAGCCCCGCGCTTCAGCGTGGGGAAAGCGATGAAAGTTTCATTCTCGGAGTCCCGTAGGGACGATGCTGCTTTGAAGGGGCGCCGGTGGTAGGTCAGGGCCTTCATCCCGTATTGCGCAACCCCGCCGAAATTCCGTTGATCGTCGCGGCAATGGCGCGATTCACCTCCGCGGTGTCCTCGCCGGCGCGCTTCCTCCGCAGCATGTCCACTTGAATCAAATGCATGGGATCGACGTAGGGATTGCGCAGCTTGATCGAGTGAGCCAGCACTTGATTTGACTGCAGCAGTTCTTTCTGGCGCGTGACCGCGAGTACCGCGCGCACCGTGCGATGAAACTCGGCTTCAAACATATCGTAGATGCGTTCGCGCAGCTTTTCGTCCTTGACCAGCGTGGAGTAAAGCCGCGCCGTTCCCAGGTCAGCTTTGCCCAGAGCCATTTCAACGTTACGGAGCAAATCGATGAACAGTGGAAATTCCTTGGCCATGGTTTGCAGCAGTTCGTGCGCCCCGGGCCGCGCAAGGAACTGATCGACGGCGAATCCGACGCCGAACCACGCGGGCACGAGAAGCCGCGATTGCGTCCACCCAAAAACCCATGGAATGGCCCGCAGATCGGAAAGCTTGGGTGAATCGTTGCGGCGCGCCGGGCGCGAACCGATCTTCGCGTTCTCCAATTCGCCGACCGGAGTGCTCTGTTCAAAATAGGTGATCACGCCAGGGTCGTCGAGAATGTATTCGCGGTATGAGTCGTAAGCCAGGCTCGAAAGCTCGTCGAGCGCGGCCTCCCATTCCGGCTTGAGCACGCCGGTGAAGTGGCCTTCCGGGTCGCGCGCGTTGGGCCGAGCCAGTGCATCGAGCGACGCTGCAATCATCAGCTCGAGGTTGCGCTCAGCCAGAACCTCGTCGGCGTATTTGAAGTTGAGCACTTCGCCCTGCTCGGTGATCCGCAACTGGCCATCGAAAGAATCGAACGGCTGGGCGAAGATAGCGCGATGCGTCGGCCCTCCGCCGCGGCCCACCGTGCCGCCGCGGCCATGAAAGATGCGCAGTTTGAGGCCTGCCTCGCGCGCCACCACGTGCAGGTCGCGATGCGCGCGGAAAATCTCCCACGTAGAAGTCAGCATTCCGCCGTCCTTGTTTGAGTCGGAGTAACCGAGCATGATCTCCTGCCAGTTGCCCCACGACTCGAGAAGGCGACGATAATCGGCTCGGCCCCACAGCTCGCGGCAGATTGCCGGCGCGTTGCGCAAATCCTCAATCGACTCAAAGAGCGGCACAGGCATCAGTCCGGGATCTCTGCCGGGCTCTTCGCCCGCACCCTCCACCGCTACGCCGCCCAGCCGCGCCAAGCGAACCACAGCCAGCACATCTTCGACCGACGATGCCCCGCTGATCACGTATTGGCGAACCGCCTCCGGCGAACAGCCCCCTTTCACTTCGGCCACCACGCGAAACGTCTCCAGCACGCTCGCCGTCTCGTGGGAGAGGCCGCTTTGTAGTGACGGCGCGATGGTGTCGCTGATGGCTTCCCGCAATGCTACCGAGTGAACGCGCGCGTGTTGGCGGATGTCGAGCGTGTGAAGATGCAGGCCAAACGTTCGCACTTGCAAGATGAGCGGATCGATGAGCGTACGCGCAATCCGAATGCCCTCATGCTCGGCCAGCGATGAGCGCAGCGTCTCCAGGTCGTCGATGAAATCCTGAACCGAGCAGTAAGCAGGCAGCGCCTGGGTCAGCTTGTCGTGGCCGCGCGACAGTGTGAACGGAGTCACGGGCAGCCCGCCGCCAGAAACCATCCCCTCACTTGCCCGCTCCAGCGTGCGTTGGATGCGCGCCTTGAGGCAGATCACGAAGCGGCGGTAATACTCAAACTCGTATTGCGAGCCGAAGACCTCTGCCTCCTGCGTATGCACCTGCGCCACGTAAGCACGCAGCCGCTCCAAAAGCGCCTCGCTTACTTCCCGCTGTTGCGCGCTGGTGGTGAGCAAATCGATGATTCCGTCAAGCTGGCGCTGGTAGTAGAGCAGCAGATGCCCGCGCGCAAGTTGCAGGGCCGCGCGTGTCACCTCGGGAGTAACAAATGGATTGCCGTCACGGTCGCCGCCGATCCACGAGCCGAAGCGCAGCACCAGCGGCAGCTCCAGCGGCTCAATCTCCAGATTGTATGCCGACCTCAATGCCGCCGAAATCTCGCGGTAAAGCTCGGGCAGAGTCTCGAAGATGGAGACGTCGTAGTAGTCGAGGCCCATCTTTACTTCGTCGTAGACCGTCGGCCGGCGCGAGCGCACCTCGTCGGTCTGCCAAAGGCCGGTGATTTCGGCCAGCACCAGTTCCTCGAGCCGAACCATATCCTGCGCGGGAAGCGGGATCCGATCGAGCGCCTCGAGAAATTCGCCGATGCGCCTTCGCTTGAACATCACGGTGCGTCGCGCAGCTTCTGTGGGGTGCGCCGTGAACACCGGCACAATCAGCACTCGGCGCAGCCAGTTCAGCGCATCTTCAGCTCCGATTCCCACGCGGCGCATTTCGCTCAACGTTCCAGCGAGCGATCCGCGTTGCCGGCCGGCCTGACCGCTCAGGCGCAATGCCACCCGGCGCCGTTTTCGATGATTCGTTTCAGCCAAATTGATGAGCTCGAAGTAGAAGGCGAAGGCCCGCGTCAGCAAAATGGCGCGCTCCACGGGTAGCGAATGCACCAGCGCCATTGCAGCGGAGTCCTGGCGCGCGGCTTCCTCGGTTTTTCCCTTCGTGTCCGCGTCGCGGCGCCGGATCGTGCCCTGCCGCAGCGCCTCAACCTGCGCAAACAGCTCATCGCCGGCCTGCTCCCGCAGCACCACGCCCAGCAACGTGCCAAGCGATCGCACGTCGCGCCGCAGCGGAGCTTCCTTCAGGTCGCCGGTCTGCGCCTCAAGCTCGGCCAACCGCTGGGCCCAGCTCTCGGGATTCCACAAAAGAGCCATCGTATTTCGATTATGCACGACCGAAACAGGCCCGGGCCCGCTGGAAAATTTCGCTTCCTTCAAATTGATCAGATGGCTCACAATGGCTCCATGCCATTTGCCGGTCGCATCTTTCCCCTTGCCGTTGCCTGCCTTTTATCTGTTCCTGCCATACAATCCGTGCACGGTCAAAACACTGGTGCGCCACCTGCCTCGCGACCCGTGCGGCCGCCGATGCCCACGCGCGATCCGCACACGCCAGGGTATGTCACGGCAACTGAGCTGCCAGACGGCGCTGTTCCCGATCCGAGCCAGAACGGCAACTTCATCATCGGTCCGACCCATTCCCCCGCGCCCGAGCTCGCCGATCCGGATCGCGCGCTCGACGGCACGGTTGTCGAATTCACAATGAGCTCCGTCGAGAGCACGTATTTCCCCGGAATCGCCCGGACCAGCGACTTCCTCGGGACGCCCGATCCGGCGAATCCAGCGCGGGTTCTCGGTGTAAAGACTCATCCGGCGCCCTATGTTCGCAAGGTTGCCGTTTATGTGCCGAAAGGTTACGTCCCCGGCAGCGAAGCGCCCTTCATGGTGGGCGCCGACGGACCGGATCTGCGTCTCTTCGCAGCACTCGACGAACTGATTGCCGAGCATAAGCTGCCGCCCATCGTGGCCGTCTCCATCGGTAATGGAGGGGGCGACGCACAAGGCAGCGAGCGCGGCCTCGAATATGACACCATGTCTGACCGCTACGCTGAGTTTGTCGAGCACGAAGTCTTGCCGGCGGTCGAAAGCCACGCCCATGTGCAACTCACCCACGATCCCGACGGGCGCGCCACCATGGGCGCGAGCTCCGGCGGCTCCTGCGCGCTTATCATGGCGTGGTTCCACCCCGAGTGGTATCACCGTGTGCTGGTTTACTCAGGCACATTTGTCAACCAGCAGTGGCCATGGAACTCGCGCTCGCCTCACGGCGCCTGGCAGTTCCACGAGCGGCTCATCCCGCATAGCCGGCGCAAACCACTTCGGTTGTGGCTGGAAGTGGGCGACCGGGACCTCTTCAACCCCAATGTGATGCGCGACAACATGCACGACTGGGTACTGGCCAATGAGCGCATGGCCGAAGTGCTCGCCGCAAAGCATTATCCGTACCAATTCATCTTTGCCCGTAATGCAGGCCATGTAGACCGAGGTGTACAGCAACAAACGCTGCCCGAAGCCCTGGAGTACATTTGGCAAGGCTACGGACCCCGATGACCCAGCAAAATTGAAGAGTGAGAATCGCCCAGCTCCGGCCCGGAAGTACCATCTGCGAACCAACTCACTTGCTTTCCAACTGCGCCGTCAGCTCTTCCCATTCAACGGTCAGCGCGGCCAACTGCCCGCGAAGCTGATCTGCGAGCTTAGTCAGTCGCTCGGTCTCAGCCGCCGACACATAAACGGCCAGCTGTTCATCGGTGTGCGCAACGGAGCTCTCAATCCGCGGGATCTCTTCTTCGAGAAACGTGCATCGGTCCTGCATCTGCTTTTGCTTGATGGGATTCAAGCGGCGGGATTGCTTCTTCGGCGCTGCGTCGTCGGGGCCGTCGTAGCCGCCTTCGATGAGGAGGGTGTTGCTCGACCCGGGCCGCTCTGGCTGCGACGAAAATGCAGGTCCTTCGACTCGCGCGGAATCTCCGCGCGGGGTCGATTCCGTGCTTCGCTCAGGATGACTGCGGGGAGCTGCGAAGCTGACGAGGGAAGGCACAGCAAGCGCCGCCTTCCGCCGCAGATAGTCTTCGTAGTTGCCTTCGTATGCCGTCACCGCGCCGCCTTCGATTTCGAGCACGCGCGTGGCCAGCCGGTCGATGAAGTATCGATCGTGCGAAACAAAGACCACCGTGCCGATGTAACTGGCCAGCGCTTCAAGCAGCACGTCCTTCGCCCGCATATCCAGGTGATTCGTCGGCTCGTCAAGAAGCAGGAAGTTTGCAGGCGAAACAAGAATCCGCGCCAGCGCATAGCGGTTGCGCTCGCCGCCCGAGAGCACTCCCAGCGGCTTGAAGACGTCGTCGCCGGAAAAGAGAAAACAGCCCAGCAGCGAGCGCAGTTGAACCTCCGGCACGCGCACGGCTGACCGGTTCATGTCATCAAGCATCCGCGCTTCCGGGTCGAGCACCTTGTACTGGTCCTGCGCAAAATATTCGGCCACGACATTGTGCCCCAGGTGGATCGATCCCGCGGTCGGCGTCTCCTCGCCGGTCAGCAATTTGATCAGCGTAGACTTGCCCGCGCCGTTCACACCCACCAACGCCACGCGATCGGCCCGCTCAATGTTGAATCGCGCGCCTTTGAACACCTGCTTCGGCCCGTAGCTCTTCCCCAGCCCCTCGGCTTCAGCCACGATGCGGCCCGAAGGCGGTGGCTGCGGAAATTTGAAGTGGATGACCGGCTCTTCCTCGGGTACTTCGATGCGCTCGATCTTATCCAGCTCCTTGATCCGCGATTGCACCTGTTTGGCCTTCGTAGCCTGATACCTGAACCGATTAATGAAGGCTTCAAGATGCTCGATGCGTTCCTTCTGGTTGCGGAAGGAGGCCATGAGCTGCTCGCGGCGCTCGTCCTTCTGCTTCAAATACTTTGTGTAGTTTCCCTGATAGATGGTCAGGCGTTTGTTCCAGATCTCCACGGTGCGGTCGATCGTCACGTCGAGAAAATAACGGTCGTGAGAAATAAGGATGTATCCGAATGGGTAGCCCTTCAGGTAGCCTTCGAGCCAGTTGCGCGTCTCAAGGTCCAAATGGTTTGTCGGCTCGTCGAGGAGCAGCAGATTCGGCTTTGCCAGCAATAGCTTGGCCAACGCGATGCGCATCTGCCATCCGCCGCTGAACTCATCCGTCTGCCGCGCCCAATCCTCCTTGCCGAATCCCAGCCCCGTGAGCACGCTGCCTACCTGCGCATCGAGCGCGTAGCCGTCGAGGGCATGAAAGCGGTCCTGCAGCAGCGAGTACCTCTCCGCGACAGACTGGTACTCCGCGCCTTCGTGATCCAGCTCGGCCATCTGCCCGGCTAGCTGCTCGATCTCGCGCTCCATCTCATGAAATTCGTCGAAGACCGTCAGGCATTCTTCGAAAACCGTCCGGCCCGCGAGCTGCAGCCCCTCTTGCGGCAGATAGCCGATGCTGATGCCGCGCGTCTTTTCAAGTGTGCCGTAGTCCAGCGTCTCCAAGTCCGCCAGAGTTTTCATCAGCGTGGATTTGCCCGTGCCGTTGGCGCCCACCAGAGCGGTTTTCTCGTCGTTGCGGATGAGCCAGTTCGCCTCTGTGAAAAGGACCCGCGGCCCAAACCGTTTGCCGGCATGTTGAAGCGTGAGCATGAAACTCTATTTTCGCAGAGCGCGTTTGCGCCTCGCTCCATCCGGCTTCAGAAAGTGCCGCTGCGGGCTAGAACCTGAATCGTAGACCACAACGTCGCCTCTGCCTCCGGCAATTCCCTCCCGCTAACCAACGCGACTATGATGGATTGGCGTAAGCGCGCCGGCTGCAGCGAGGGATCCAGAATGCCGAACTCTCCAACCGTCAGGACCGGCGGAAATCGCTACGTGTAAGGGGATAGTCAATCATTGAAGCATGCGGAGGAGAGATGGCAACGAATTTCACGCAACGGAGAGAGTTCCTGAAGCAAGCTGGACTGCTGGGGTCGCTTGGATCGGCGGCAATGATGGCCGGCCTCCCGGAGAATGCGATGGCCTTCGGCGGCGGAGCAGCTCGAATCGTCGAAGATGCCATTTCTCCAGCGCAAACTGACGAGACTCCGAAATATCACATCAAATTCGCCGTGTGCGGCATGAGCCACGACCACATCAATGGAATGATCGGCGCCGTCCGGCGCGGTGGCGGCGAACTGGTGGCCGCGTGGGGCGGGGAACAAGATAAACTCGCAGCCTTCCGCAAGAAATTTCCCGACGTCAAGATCGCCGCAACGCAGGACGAAATCCTCGACGATCCTTCAGTGCAGCTCGTCCTCACCTCGCAAATCGCCAGCGAGCGCGCGGGAATCGCCGTGCGCGCCATGAAGCGCGGCAGGGACGTTCTCTCCGACAAGCCCGGGCTCACGACGCTCGAGCAACTGGCCGAGGTCCGCAAGACCATTGCCGAAACCAGGCGCATCTACGCCATCATGTACAGCGAACTGCTCGAAGTAAAGGCCGCGGTCTACGCGGGCGAACTCGTGCGCCAGGGCGCGATCGGCAAAGTGATCCAGACCATCAATATCGCTCCACACCAGATCTTTCAGCATGGGGGCGAGGCTGGTGGAGGCTCGGGACGGCCCGATTGGTTTTGGAACCCCGATCAATACGGCGGAATTCTCTGCGACATCGGCTCGCATCAGGTGGATCAGTTCCTTTTCTACACCGGCTGCACTGAGGCGGAAGTCGTGGAGTCGCAGATCGCGAACATTCGCCATCCCCAGCACCCGCGCTTTCAGGACTTTGGCGATATGGTTCTGCGCGGGAACCGCGGGTTTGGTTACGTGCGCCTCGACTGGTTCACGCCCGACGGCCTCGGAACCTGGGGCGACGGCCGCCTCTTCATTCTCGGTACCGATGGCTACATGGAAGTGCGCAAATACACCAACATCGCCGTCAGCCACCAGGGCAACAACCTGTTTGTGGTGGACAACAAGCAGGCGCGATACATCGACTGCAACGCCATGCCTTTGCCATTCGGACCGCAGTTTGTGGCCGACATCGTGAACCGCACGCACATTGCGCAGAATCAGGACGAGGCTTTGCTCGCGGCGGAACTGGTGATCAAGGCGCAACTGAACGCGAGGTTCGTGACAATCGAGGGCTGAGGTGCGATGCGCGCCGCATTCAACCACGTGATTCAAAACCGGAGGATCCGCAGGACGGAAGGCTGAAAGCCCGCTCACCGTCCCGTGTATTCCTGGAACAGGTCGGGAAATTCCTTGCGCAGCGTTTCAATCTTCGGCCGATCGCAGACCAGAATGTATGGATTGTCGGGATGATGCAACGCGTAATCCTGGTGATAAGATTCGGCGTCGTAGAAACCCTTCAGCGGCACAACCTGCGTGACAATCGGTTTTGGAAACACGCGCGCCGCGTCCAACTGTGCAATGTATTCCGTGCCGATCTTCCTCTGCTCTTCGTTGGTATAGAAGATCGCCGAACGGTAGGAGGTTCCCACGTCGGGCCCCTGCCGATTCAGCTGCGTGGGATCGTGAACCGAGAAGAAAATCTGCAGCAGCTTTCCGTAGCTGATCCTCGATGGATCGTAGATGACCCTGACCGATTCAGCGTGGCCCGTGGTTTCCGTCGTTACCTGGTCATACGTTGCTGTTTCCGCCGATCCGCCTGCGTAGCCTGCCATAGTCGCCACCACGCCCTTCACTCGCTCGAACACAGCCTGCGTTCCCCAAAAGCATCCGCCCGCAAAGACAGCGGTCTCTTTGCCGGGATGCTGCGCGAGTGGGACATCGTCTTTCGGCCCCGGTATTCCGCCTCGAGTCTCGGCCCGCGACCAACGGGCCGCGCCGAATGCCCCCAGCATCAGGCAAACGCCAGCGCAGGCCAAGGCAAGATAGAAAGAATTGGAACGAAGCATCAACCCTCCAGAATCTCAATACGTACTTCTTGAGACGCGCGAAGCTGCCTCCTGGTTACAAGCAATGAAGCGGACGATCGTGGTTCACGACTCGGCGGCCGTATCCAGCGCGGTACGGAATCGATCCGTTTTCGAGTATAAGTGGGGCTTCAGTGTTGCTGCATCCCTCTCGACCAGTACAATTCAAGCGAATCGAAGCTGAGATTGGAGACTTCCGGGAATGCCCGCGAAAGCGATGACAGTTGCCGGCATCATGAGCGGCACTTCAGCCGATGGGATCGACGTGGCCTTGGTGCGGATTGTGCCGCGGAAACAGCGGCCGAAGCTGACCCTGCTGGCTCATGAGAGCTTTGCTTTCCCCGCCGCTCTGCGCCGAGCAGTGCTCCACGCGATGAATGCGAAGTCGACGTCAACTGCGGAGTTGGCGCGCCTTCACTGGCGGCTGGGACTGGCCTATGCCGAAGCGCTGACGGCGAGTCTTGCGCGGCACCCGGTCAAGCTCGACCTCGTCGGCTGTCATGGGCAGACTCTTTACCATCAGCCGAGCGCCCAAATGTATGCGGGCCGGCGCTTCGCCTGCACCTGGCAGCTCGGTGAGGCAGCGGCGATTGCAGCAGTCGCTGGAATTCCCGTGGTTTCGAACTTTCGTCCTTCAGACATGATGGCCGGCGGCCAGGGAGCGCCGCTGGTTCCGCTGCTGGATTACGCGCTGTTTGCGGACTTGAAACGTGGAAGGGTGCTGCAGAACATCGGCGGCATCGCCAACCTCACTGCGATTCCTGCGGGAGCCGGGCCGGACGAAGTCATCGCCTTTGACACGGGCCCGGGGAACATGGTCATCGACGCGCTGGCGCAGAAGCTTCTCGGCAAGCGGTTCGATCCCAACGGCAGATTCGCTGCGCGCGGCAAGGTCCTTCAGCCGGCCTTGAGAAATGCGCTGAACAATTTCTACTTTACGCTCAAGCCGCCGCGCACGGCAGGACGCGAGCAGTTTGGGCGTGAGTACGCTGCGGATTTTCTCGCCGACTGCAAGCGGAGCAGTAAACGGCATGAAGATGCGCTGGCGACAGCAACCGCGCTCACTGCTGAAACGATTGCGCTCAGCTACAAAATCTTTTGTCGCCCCGTTATGCGAAGCTCCGGAGTCGACTACATCGTCGCCGGTGGTGGAGCGCGTAACGGGACGCTGATGGCCATGCTCACGGAGAGGCTTGAGCCTCTGGGTTGCAAGCTGGCATCAAGCAGGGATTTTGGCGTGCCGGTCGAAGCCAAGGAGGCTATGGCTTTTGCGCTCCTGGCTTGGCAAACATGGCATCGCTTGCCCGGCAATGTGCCGAGTGCCACCGGCGCAAAGCGGCCGGCGATTCTCGGGCAAGTTACGTACGCGTAGGTCAATTGCGCGTGGGTCCAACGATTCCCGCGCGAGCGAAGAGCGAGAGTCTGCTGCATGCAATGCTGACGGCAGATGGAGTTTTCAGCGAGCCGCATTTCTCTGATACTTTAGCTGTTCGCTGAGCGCAATGGCTTGCTTCTTCAGCGGCAGGTCAGGATCGGCATCTTTCCATAATGCGAGGAGTGGATCGAGCGCCTCTCTTGCTTTTGCAGGATTTCCCATGGCCAGTTCATCGGCGGCCAGAATGTAGTGTGCAGAGATCCATCGCTGCTGCGGTTCCCATAGCAGGCCATGATCCGCGCTGGCCAGGAATCTCTCATATTGACCAACTGCTTGCCTCATGTTCCCGGAATGTTGGTACGCGCGCGCCAATCCTTCTGAGCTGAAAGGCGTGCTCTTCTCCTGATCCGAAAGGATGAATAGCTGAGCTGCCTTGTCGTCTTCGCCGTGCAGCAACGCGATCTCCCCTTGCAAATAGTGGGCGTAGGCCGCCTGTTCCGGGTTCTTTCCGTCGACAAGAGGCGCGATGGTCTTTTCAATCTGTTCCGCCTGCCGCGCCAAGCCAGCTCGCGCATATTCCCCTCCTATCCACGAGCCGAGAATGACCTTTGGCGACAGCGTCTTGAAACTCACCATCTCGGAATCGAGCTGGCGCCGAACCTCGCTTAAGTTGCCTTCCCCTTCGGCCACGATCGCGAGTTGCAGGCGTTCTCGCGCCACACTCAAGGGATCACGTTTCAGGGCCTGATCGATGGCCAGAGCCTCCTCAAGCAAGGGGCGCGCACTCGCATATTTTCCGCGATAGAGGTCCAGGAGAGCCAAGGAACGCAGCCCGCTCTCTCGCGTTGCCGTATTCCCCAGCAACGAGGTGAAGACCGCTTCGGCCTTTGGAGTTTCCCCATTTTGGATCAGTGCGTTGCCGTATTCGCGGCTGACATCACCCGAGGTTAAATAGGCAGGGTCGATTTGAAACGCCTTCGTATATGCGCCGACCGCTTCCTGAAAACTGCCAAGGGTCTTGTATGCTGTGGCGAGTTCGACGTTTGTCCTGGCATCATCGGGCGCCACGCGCAGCATCTCTTTGTATTGGATGATCGCCTCATCGGCATGCCCGTGAGTGCGCAAGAGGCGCGCATAGTTCCCGAGCATGACCCAGTCGTCCGGGTAACGATTCAGATAATCCCGATAGAGCCTTTCCGCCTCGTCAAAATGCCCCTCGCTATCGACATAATTGACCTCAATAATCATTCGCTCGCGTTCTGTCGTTCTGGATTCGAGCGCCAAAGCCTTTTGGTATTCCTCGTCCCCTCTTCGCGAATCGTTATAAATAAAGCTCGAGTACGCATTTCCCAAGGCTGCGTGGGCCATAGCGAAGTCGGGGTCCGCGACAATCGCCGCGCGGAATAGGGTTACGGCGTCCGGATACTTTCCCTGGTGCCATTGCGTCGAGCCGTCCGCATATTCCCGGAGTGCATCCAGCGAAGAAGTGGTGACCTGAGGCAGCGGCTTTGTGTTCTCGTGGATCTGGTATAGCGACTCGCCCAGGTCATAACGGACGTCGGATGCAATCACATCGAGAGCGTCAAGGATGTGACCCTCGCCATAGGAACGCTCTGAATAGGAGCGAACCGTGTCACCCGTTTGCGGATCGATCAATTCGGCGGAAAGTGCGTACTCTTCCCCGGTGCGCGTGATGCTGGAAACGATGAGTCCACGAATATTTTCCCGCTGGCAGATTTCGCGTCCGATGGCCGATGTAACTCTCTGGTCAGAAGCCTTGCCCATAAGCGCCAGCACGGAAGCAAGTCTGGCTCGAGGAAAGACGTTGGCGTGGCGCGACTGCTCCATGCTGACGGTAAACGCGGTCTGTAAAGCCTGATCGAACCTCGGGTCGCCGGTCTGGTTTTCAAAATCGGCAATCAGCACAGAATCCCGGGAATTGAAGGAGTAAACAGGCCTGCTGTAGGTGAGCCATGCGACTACGCCGCTCACCGTAACCAGCATTGCCGCGACGAGAAGACCGACCCGCCCGAGCCAGCGCCGCATGCGCTGCGCGCGGGTGCTGGGTGCCGACGCCATGATTCCAGCTGCCCCATTGTGCGCATCCTGCGCGGAAACCGGTAGCGCCGCCGCGCTTGGCGAGATGCCCTTCAGCGTGCCCGCCGTTCCGTTGACAGATTCCACCGCCGCGAGAAAGCGGTAACCTCGCTTGGGAAATGTCTCGATGTAGCGGGGCGACTCGGATTCGTCGCCGAGTGCAGAGCGCAACTTGCGTACAGCGGTATTCAGGCCGGTGTCGAAGTCGACAAAGGTCTCACCCTGCCACAACTGCTGGTGCAACTCAGCCCGCGTGACCAAATCTCCCCTGCGCTCCAAAAGAGCCGCGAGCACGCGCAGAGGTTTCTCCTGGATGGGGATCCGGACCCCGTCTTTGCGCAGCTCTCCCAGCGAGGGGTCCACCTCAAACGGTCCGAACTTGAGAATCGAACGGATTGGCATGGGCCCCGTTCTTCGTGACAGAAGGTTAGGCCGAGGGGGAAGACTAAGTACTTTGCCTACAGCCTACACCGGGAGTGGCCGCGCCGCAAACATTCCCGGTTCAGAAGAAGTACAGATACATTTAAGGCCAAGTCTATTGCCTATACTGCATTCATGGCGCACACTTTGCGTAAGTTGCCGCCAGCGCCCATGAATTGGCCCGAATCACGGCCATTGCCAAAGCCTGCGGCGCGCACATGTTTTCTTGCCTGAACGTTGATAAATTGCACCTTGCCCTCTGGGCTGCACAAAATCACTCCCGCACCTGGATTCTCGATGCCCCGCTCAAGCATCAGCAACTGACTCTTCAGGCGGTTGACGATTCTTGCGTTTTGCCAGGCTTGACTGATGTGGGGACCGGCTAGATCTGCGATGAGCCGTTCGCGATCGGTAAAGCGCCGTGCATCATGCCATCCGATCCCGATGATTCGAGGTAACGGGATGGCAATGCTGACGCAGAGGGCGTCTTCGATTTCATAGTGCTTATAGAAGTCATTGTGCAACCCGCTGTCATGAAGATGCCGCTGGCTCCAGAAATCCGAGATGCGCATTGCTGAAGGGTGATTCGTATGCATGGCATACTCGAGAACCGGATGTTCGTCCATGTGCAGTTCCCAGAGGTGGCACGCTTTAGGGCTGGCAAGGTCCGCGGTATTGGAACTGTTGCGTGATTCCAATTTCTCAAGTCACATTTCGTTGTAGGTAACATGCGCGGCAGGGATCAGCTGGGGAAGAGCGGTCAAGAGGCGCGAAATGAAACTCTCAAACGACTCGTGATTGTGGATGGTATAGCATTCGCGCACAAAGGCGAGGAAAGATTGCAGGCCGGATTGCCTTAGACGTTCCATGAGGCTCAATCCGCGCGCCCGGGCTAGGGCCCGTCAAGCTGTTTAAGGTTGAAACTGTATTTGGCAGCAATCTTACGCCGCCGCTTTTCCGGCTGCAAACAGATCTCCCCTCACCCGGCCAGGATCTTGACCAGCGCTTTGACCCGGTGGCCTTAACACCCTTAAGTGCCCTAAATTCCGAGCGGTCGTGCCTCTAATCATCTGATTTCTTAGAGGAATTCAAGATTGGATTCGAACCAACGGCCTCATCTGTGTCAAAGTCTCTATTTTCCAATATTGTCAACAGCTTACAGGTCGCTGAAGACTGTCTAAGTACGGAGAAATAAGTCGTGACGGTCACTCTGGAGTGAAATAACCTTCCAGTCGCTCACTGAACAGTTACAGAGCCTGGGCGGATTGCTTGCCTGATGGATTGAGCGAAGGAAGGCCACGAGCAGGAGAAGTCTTCTCCGCTACAACTGGGAAGAAAGAGGGGAACGCGCTGCGGCGGATTCTCGAGCGACAGTGGAGTAGCTGAGCGCATCTGTTCGAGTGTTTGGCTTGTGAAATAAGCGCGCACGAGGTAACTCCTGCTCTTTCTTTCTCGCCAAAGCTCAAAAATGATTGCTCCACCTGGGGGGGTGTCGTCACGTCGACCATCGGCGATCCAGTCGAGGTTGAGCAGGCCCGCGACGTTGGCCAGATTGGTATCGTGTCCGACCAGGATTAGCGCGCGATCGAATGGTTTGCTCAGGGCTCCGGGAACTCTCTTTCCGGTTATGGCCTGTTCCAAAGAGAAACGAATCTGGTCGAGGAGTTTAGAAGCCTGAAGTCTGGCAATGGCTGGCGTGCGCGCCGTGAAGTCTTCCGCCGCCGTGTGCAGGATCAGCAGAGACCGGAGTTTGGTTCCGTCCACGCAACCCCAGCCCACGTTGGCGGCATCCATACCTTGAGCGTATTCCAGCAGCATATTCTCGGTCAGCGTGGCAGCCGTGTTGAGCGGCCCGTTCAACTCGGCACGGTGACTTTGCTGCGCGCTGGACAGCGTGGCCGGAATATCGAAGAGAGAAATGCGATGATTTGGATCGGATGCGCTCGCGCCGCAAGTAGCAAGAATCCGGTCGAGCGTTGAGAGCTGGGAGCGGTAGACCTCGGTAAGATTGTCGGGATTTCCGCCGATGCGACCCGCGATTGCGGCGGCTGCCAGGGACGAGTCATCCCGACTCCTGCTCGCACGGCTTAAGTGAAAAAGAGGATCTTGGCTCCCCTCGGGAAGGCTCCGTACCGAGGTCGCGCATCCGGGAAAAAAGCCCGCGGCAAGTGCTTTCCCGGTCTCCTGAGTTCGTTGGTCGGAATCCGAATAGAAGGTGATTCGACCTGCGTCGTCGCAACCGCTCGCAGAAAGCAGGCCCTGGCTCGCCAATTCCATCCGGTCGTACGCGCCAAAAAGCTTCATCAGCTCAAAGCCGTGCGCGGTTAGATAGCCGGGAGGAACATCCCAGGCCGGCCACGGAGCGGCAGAATAGGAATTGTACTGCTCCGGTTTTCCTGTAGGCGAGCGAACGCCGTGACGGCTCAGATAGACGACGAATTGCAGATCGGCATCTTGAGCCTTACTAGACTGGGTTGCGCTCTGCGCGGTTAGCAGAGCCAGCGGCTGGACGAGACAGATCAAGAATATCGAGGCGAGACGAAAAGCCGGGATCAAGGCGCTCCTTCGATCACAAGAATTGCAGGCCGTCCAGAGAGAGGTAACCGGCGGCCTCATGGCTAATCGTTACTCGTGGTTCCGCGACCAGCTAACACCGAAGGAATAGGTGGGCTTGTAATACTCCCGCTGAACCATATACTGCGGGCTGCCGTTATAAAAGCCGAATACAGCGTTGTTCATGTTTTCGCCAATGGCTAGGACGGTAAAGCCTTTTCCGACGTAGTAACTGGCCTGCGCATCCACCTGGGTGTGTGCATAGAAGTAGTTGTCGCCGAATGGACCAGTAACTCCGAATGGCACCTCGCCGGGCCCAGTACTCTGATATTGATACGCATAGATATTGGCGTCATTGTGGGAGACGGCTGCGGATACCTGGGCGCGCTTGGTGACATAGGAGGGCCCGATGTTCCACGAGACCGGCGCCTGTCCCACCAAAGCCGGGGAGTCTGTGCGGCCGGTGAGATTATAGTTTCTTGATCCTGTGTAGGTGAAGTTGCCGTTGAATCGGGCGTATCCGAGCACTCCCGGCAGATACGTCAGGTGTTGTTGGAATGCAATTTCGACGCCCTGCACGTATGCGTGATCACCATTCACTTCCTGAAAGACCAGATCGCCGGCGTATGCTTGCGACAACGGAGAGCCCGTGGCGGGGATGATCGACTGTTGACCATAGATAGGCTTCGTAATCTGCTTATAAAAGTAGCCTGCCTCTATCATGCCGACGGAAGGGAGATAGCGTTCATAAAGGACATCATAGTCGTTTGCGTGCTCCGCTACGATCGCTGGGTTTCCAATGTTGATCGTGTAAGGCGTGGTCGATTGGTTCTCAGTAATGTACGGCACGAGCTGGTAAGGATCCGGACGTGAGATGCCTCGCCCATAGACCACGCGAACATCAGAACTATCGTCAATCCTGTATAGGAGTTGGACGCTCGGTAACGGATTTATGTAAGATCCGCTGCCATACTGAGGGGTCGTTGAGACATAGTTGCCATCGGCATCATTCACCACGAGATAGCCTGTGTTCGAAGTGTTCGTGGCTTCGAATCGCAAACCGGTTTGTAAATGAACCCGGGTACCGAGCTCTAGTGTGTTCATGATGTAGCCCGACGAGACCCTCTCCTGCAGGTTGTAATTGGCGGCGTCGGATTGAAGACGCGTGGTTCCTTCATCCAGCGAGTATGCGCTTGGGTTTGCATTCAGGTCGCCGGTAATAAGCCCAAAGCTTGTGACTGGGCCCAGACGATAACTTCCTCCATAGAAATGGGAATTGGTAAATGTACCCAAGTACTGGGTCATCGGGGTTTTGTCGTTATTGTCGTATTCCGGCGAGTAGGCATCCTGGCCTTTATGCTCATTGCGAACTTGCCCGCCAAACTCGAAAGTGGAAAAGTGTGACCCGAGATGGTAGTTGATGCCCATAGACGCGCCCCCTTGCAGGTTGAACTGCGTCGCCTGCCCGAATGTCAGGTCAACTGTGTCCAGGTAATATTGCGCGGGGTCGAATATAGGGTTCCCGGCTACGTCGCACGTATATTGAGGCCGATACTCGCTGGGCCCCGGGACGTAATCGCAATCGTCCCCGACTGCGCCTGCGTCCGAGGCCTTTTTATTAATCTTGAATTCCGCGCCGGGATTGCCCGCCGCTCCGCCGAAGCGCGAGTGTGCTGCTGCGATTTGATACCTGATATAGGAGCGACTGAAAACCTGATTGCCTCCGATGGCGAGATCCGCGATTTGTAGATTCGGACGCCGAACGCTCGTCTTGTACTTCGGATTATCTTCAAAGGCAAGTTGATAAGCGAATTTTTGACCGTAGTCGCGGAAGTTCGAAAATAGGCCGTGAGCGTATAGGTCGGAGTTCTCATTGAGCTTGTAGTCCAGGCTGCCAGCCACTCCGTACCGGGTCCGGTCGTAAAGGTATTGCTGGATATAAACGTTGTCATAAGAGAGAGCCCCGCCAGGTCCGTCCAGGTCCGGTACGGGCTCGACGTCGTCGATGCCGCGGCCATTGTAGTCATAACTGTAGCCCAGCATCAGACCCCAGCGTTTGCCCGGACCGAAGCGTAATCCGGCAGACGAATTGATGAGGAACATCGTGCGGTCGTTGTCGATGGGTGTATAACCGCCCATGCCTTCGAACGACAGCGTCGGCTGGTCTGAAGTCGCTTGCTTCAGTTGCATATCCACCGATCCGCCGATTGCATCGCCGTCCTGGTTTGCGGAGAGAGTCTTGTTGATGGTGATCGCGCCGACCAGATCGGCGGGAATGGTGTCCAAATCAACCTGCCTCACCTCCGGATCGGGGCCCGGAACAATTACCCCATCGATAGTCGTGTTGCTCAGTCGCGGCTCCGTACCCCGGATCTGAACATATTGACCTTCGCCCTCGTTGCGCTGCAAGGTGACACCCGGCATTCGGCCGACGGCATCGGCAATGTTCGCGTTGGGCAGGCTCATAATTTGCGCGGCAGTCTCGACATTCACGATGTTAGGCGACGTACGCTGCTCGTTGACCGATGCGACATCGCCCCCCAGGTTGGCAGTTACAACGACCTCTTGGCTGGCGGAACTGACCTTCATCGTCGTATTCACGAGCGTGTTTGCGCCGGAGGCCACAACAATTGTTGAGACCGAGTTGGTAAACCCCACATCCGAGACCGTGACTGTATACGTTCCGGGCGTCACGTTTTGAATGAGGAAATCGCCCTGCGAGTTGGCTGCGGCCGTTACGGCCCCCGGTTGCAGCACAATCTGCGCGCCCGGCAATACCGCGCCGCTTATGTCGCTAACAGTGCCGCTCACGCTGCCGTTTCCAACGGATGAGCCCTTATCGTTTCCTGTAGTTCCGGGAGCGAGCGGGTCGGCGCCGATCCCTTTCAAAATCGCTCCAGAGTTCTCTGCCATCATTTTCGCGGCCACCGATTTCTTGGATTGCGCAAAGACCGGCAACGTCGCCACGGAGAGACTCGAAAACAGCAAGATTGCGGCACCAATGCGCCGATTCCATCTGATATCAGACATTTGGCCTCTATCCTCCACTTGGTTTCAACACACAACACGCGTGAACAGGGGGGAAGTATGGCAGGCGAGTCTAAGCGCAACCTGAGCAAGCGCCTCATTAGCGGGCCATTTTACAGAGAATTCATAACCGGCCGCTAGCATCGAAGTCAGGGTTCACTCTATGCACGTTTTGGTTGTCGAAGACAAACGCAGCCTTGCCGGCCATCTTGGCCGTGCGCTTGAGAGCGAGGGCTATCGTGTGTCCTTTGCTTACGACGGCGAAGAGGCGCTGCGTCTGGGCAAATCCGATGTCTATGATGTGATGCTTCTGGATGTGATGCTACCTCGGATGGATGGACTGACAGTGATTCGCAAATTGCGCGAGGTACGGATGCGCACGCAGGCGATCATCGTCTCCGCGCGCGACACCATGCGAGATATCGTCTATGGCCTGGATGCTGGCGCGGACGATTATCTGACGAAACCGTTCGCCCTCGACGTTCTGCTGGCCAAGGTTCGCGCCGCCGCGCGCAGAGTGCCCTTGCGGGAGCCGCAAACACTGCAATTTGAGGATTTGATCCTCCGGCCGCATCGATTTGAGCTCCAGCGGGGCTCTCGCGTCGCCTCACTTACGCGCACAGAATGCGCCTTGCTGGAGACGCTGATGCGCCGCGTGCGCATGGTCGTTCCTCACTCAGCCCTGATCGAAGAGGGCTGGAGCAGCGATGCCGAGGTGAGCTTTGACAGCCTGTATGTGTTCATCCGCGCGTTGCGCTCGAAGATCACGCATGAAGGAGAGCTCGAATTGCTGCATACCGTTCGCGGCGTTGGCTATTCGCTGCGGAGCGCGGCGTGCTGAAGCGTCGCGCGTCGATTTCCCTTCGCCTCACTCTATGGTTTGGCGGCATCTTTTTCCTGGGGTGGGTGCTGTTTGGCGCCGCCATGTGGTTCAACCTTAAAAGCACCCTGACCGGGGAACGCTATCAGACCCTCGCCCGGCGCGTTGACCGGTTGCAGGAACTGCTGCGCAAAACTCAAGGGGAAGATCAGGCGGATCGCGAAGAGGATTTTCGAGACTTCGCTAACGCCACTGGGAACGGCCTCGCAGAAATCGTGAGGGCGGATGGGAGCTTGGTGTTTCCGCCTCCTTCGCAAGCGGCACGGAGCTTTCCGTGGCCAACGGTTCATGGCGGGGGCAAGGAGCGATTCGTTCAGGCGAGCGATGCCGGGCAATCGTACTGGGTTCTCATGCGCGGGTTCGTTCTCGATGGGCAGCCGGTATATCTGCTGACGGCGGCTCCAGAGTCAGGCAATCTTCTGGTGCTGTCGCGCTTCCTTGGCGGCCTGCTGGCCTCGGCGCCACTCCTGTTGCTTATATCCTCGGCAGGTGGTTACCTGTTGAGCCGCACTGCACTCAAGCCGGTGGATAGGATCACCGCCGCGGTACGGTCGATCAGCATCCGAAATCTCTCCGAACGTCTCCCCGTGGCCAAGACGGGTGACGAGTTGCAAAGGCTCGCCGAAACCTGCAATGCCATGCTCGGCCGGCTGGAATCGGCGGTGAAACGGATCGAGCAATTTACGGCAGACGCATCGCATGAATTGCGCGGCCCGCTTTCGTTTACACGAACGGTTGCGGAAGTCGCCATGCGCAATCCACGCACCGACGATGAAAGCCGCAGGGCATTCGCCGATATCGTCGAGGAAGCGGCAAAGGCCTCGGTATTGCTGGACGATATGCTTACCCTGGCGCGCGCCGACGCCGGTACCAGCCATACAGCCCTGGAGCCGGTGAATCTTGCCGCGGTGGTTGAGGAGACCTGTGAGATGGCAAGACCATTGGCCGATCAGCGGCATCTGGTTCTGTCTGTATCGATGGGTGCAGAGAGCTCGCCTAAGGTGCTCGGCGATTTTGCCAGTTTGCGCAGGCTGCTCTGGATTCTGCTGGACAACGCGCTCAAGTACACTGAGGCGCCGGGCCGAATCGATGTCACCTTGAATGCGGCGGCGGGAGCAGCCACGCTTCAAGTGCGCGACAACGGCATGGGAATTAGCGCCGGCGACCTTCCCCACGTCTTCGAGCGCTTTTACCGGGCCGATCCATCCCGCAGCCAGGTCGAAGGCAGCGGATTGGGCTTGGCCATCGCCAAATGGATCGCCGAGTTCCACCACGCCGATCTTTCCGTGGAAAGCAATGAGCTCCATGGAACGGTCTTCCGAGTGGTATTTCCGCGGACTTTAGGTTAAGAGATCGTTCAGTGTTGTCTTGAATCAGAAGGTACACCTTTTGAAACACTCGCAAGAATCATTTCCCGACTCGTGGTTTCAATGGCATTCGATTCGCTGGTGCGACGTCTTTTCGGGACGCTTCAAGAGGGATTCTTAAAGTTCTCGATGTTCCATAAGGGCTGCGGCGACGACGCTCCGGCGAACCACTTTTTGAATAGCTAACTTGCCCGCGCCGCTGCCGACTTTTTAGCGTGGCAATTCGACAAGTACGGATAGCAAGCAACTGTTTCCGACCGCGCTCGCTTCATTAGGCTGCAAGAACAGAAATCTGGTGCGTGGTTTCCAACCCAAGTAGTGAATGATAAAGGTCGTTAACATTTAAAAGTAGTCGCCGAAATCGGACGGCTTCTCGCCATGTTCGTGTTGCGATGAGAGCCCCAGATATTCAACCCCATGCTCCTTCCTGTGATTGTGACGGAAACGAAGATGTGCCGAAATGAAGGCGTGCCAACGATTGCCAGCAGCCGCCGACAGACGCCGACAAATAGGAGAAAGTAGTAAAAGGGATCGCTAAGTCCTCTATAAGTTATCGATTATATTGACTCGCTGTCGGAGAGAGAGGGATTCGAACCTGAGCCGTCTTCAAGGCGTGAGGAGCGCAGGTGACGGGAGCCTTGAGGCGAAATCCTGAATCCGCCGCCGCGGATGAAGGACCTGCAAAAAGGATCTCGAAGCGAGGTGTCAGTGCGAGCGATCAGCGAGCGGCTGCTCCATGCTTGGCGGAGAGGGAGGGATTCGAACCCCCGATACCCTTTCGGGTATGCCGGTTTTCAAGACCGGAGCCATCAACCGCTCGGCCACCTCTCCGATTAGATTGTACTTCGACTTGTGACGGTTCCCGGAATTCCCGGCTGCCATCCGGCCCTGAAACGAAAAAGCGGGAGCACGCGGCTCCCGCTCTCTCCACGCTCCGGATCTACTGCTTTCCTTCGAGTTCATCGGCCAGAGCGCCTACTCCGTAAATCTTGCGCAGGGCCTCGAGCATCCCGGCAGAATGAACCGCAACGCCGCGATTCTTTGTGCCGTCGTAAACGAAGTCTCCCGCCAGCGACTCGATATTTCCGTCAAAAACCAGCCCTACTAACTCACCGTCGCGATCCACGACTGGGGAGCCGGAGTTGCCGCCGATGATGTCGTTGGTGGTGACAAAATCGACGGGTGTCGCCAAGTCGAGTTTGTCACGTGCCGCTTCTTCTTTCGGAGTCAGATTCCACGGGGCCTTGTCGCTGAAGCTCGCCGCGCGATCGTACAGTCCATAAAACGTGGTAAACGGCGGAGCGATCGTTCCGTTGTACGGAAATCCATCGACCGTGCCATAGCTCAGCCGCAGCGTAAATGTCGCGTCGGGATACGCGTTCTTGCCATAGACCGCAAAGCGGGCTTTGCCCATCTTCTCGCCTCCGGCATCGAACACGCTGGCGACTTTATCGCGCATGTACACGTAGTTGGCGCGCCACACTGGGTCTGCACGGCGCGCGGCCACAATCATGGGATCATTTGAGGCTGCGACTGCGGCTTCGCCTCCATCGAGCAGGCTCTTCCGAAATGCCGGATCGGCGAGTTTGGTCCCATCCACAAGCGCGTCCACCGACTTATCGATGTCGCCGCCCTGCACGATTGCTTGCAGGTACGCATCATCTGCCCCAAGTTGCTCTTTCGCCAGGTTCAGGGCGTTCTTCATAAACATCTTTTCCACCGACGGATAGATGGGCGCCGGAGACAGCATCTGGTATCGCAGAGAATCCAGCCCTGCCTCGTGGTACTGCGACAGCCGTTCGCCGTCGGGCTTCTTCACTTCAGCTACATACTGCACAATCTCCAAGGCCAGAGTGAAAAGCTGGCTGTCGCCGCGGCGGAAAAGTTGCTTCTTGAATTCGGGCTTGGCAAGGTCCACGGCCCTAGCGATTTGGTCCCACGCGTCTCCATATTCCTTTTCCAACTCTGGATTCGCGTTGACCTTGGCACGCAGGTCGTCTTCCTCGGCCTGCTTCTTGGCCAGAATGGCCTTGTCAGACAGCGCCTCTTGGCGGCCCACGTAAACTTTCAGGCCATTCTGCAGAAAGAAGATTGTGCTTTCAACCTTCTCCTCGTTGTCGGCGCTCTGCTTCCCAAATTCCTGCGCTGCGTGAATGCGCCGCTGAAGGTATTCAACGATTGCCGGCCCACGGACTTCACGCTCCAACGTCAGTTCAGCCACGGTGTCATCGCGCGATGTCGAACCCGGATGGCCTGAGACAAAAACCAGATCGCCTGGAGCCGCGCCCTTCGGGTTCCACTTCAAATAGTTCTCCGTGTGCAGCGGCTTGCCATTTTCGTACACCCGGTATAACGCCATGTCCAGGTCGTAGCGCGGATAGGTGAAGTTATCCGGGTCGCCGCCGAAGAAAGCCGCCTGCTCCTCGGGCGCGAACACCAGGCGCACATCGGTGTATGCCTTGTATTGATACAGCCAATACTCGCCTCCGTTGTAGAGAGTCACCACATCGGAGCGCAAGCCGGTCTTGTCTTTGCTCTCCTTCTCGATCGCGGCAATCTCAGCGTCGCGCGCCTTCAGCGCCTCGGCATCATCCTTGGCGCCCTTGGCTGCGCCCTGCACCCGCGTTGTCACGTCTTGCATGGCCACCAGAACATTGATTTCCAGGTCGGGAGTCTTCATCTCCTGGTCCTGTGTCGCGGCGTAGAAACCGTCGCGCAGGTAATCGTGTTCTGGCGTTGAGTTCTTCTGCAGTTGGACTCGCGCCACGTGGTGATTCGTCAACAGCAGGCCATTGGGGCTGACGAACGATCCTGAGCCACCGTCGTTGAGCCGCACGCTCGAGAGCCGCAGATGATCAAGCCATTCCTGCGTCGGGTGAAAGTTGTATTTCTCCGCCAAGGCTTTAAGCGGCGGGTTGTCAAACGTCCACATGCCCTCTTCGGCGCACATCGGCGCCACCGATGCGAAAAGCAATGCGGAAATCAAAAGTGCTGATCGAGCTCGAACGGTCATTGTGTCCTCACGATTCGAGAGCGCCGTCTGACGCC
This sequence comes from uncultured Acidobacteriaceae bacterium, assembly GCA_963789425.1. Taxonomy (GTDB): domain Bacteria; phylum Acidobacteriota; class Terriglobia; order Terriglobales; family Acidobacteriaceae; genus Telmatobacter. The sequence continues at coordinate 854,765 of CAWBKM010000005.1, forward strand.
CTGCGGTTATGGTTGCGGCTGCACCAACACCTCTACGCCCGAGGCTGCGTCCTTTTGGTGAAACACCTGCTCGGTGGCCTTCTGAAAATCCTCGGGCTTGGCGTAGGGAATGTCGGTAAAGGTTTGCGGATTGCGGTCGGTGAGCGGAAACCACGAGCTCTGCACCTGAACCATGATGCGATGACCGCGGCGGAAGGTGTGATAAAGGTCGGGCATGGTGAAGTCGATGTCGGTTTCTTTGCCCGGCACAAGCGGCTCTGGCGTCTCCCAGCTCCTACGGAATTTCGCGCGGAACGGTTCGCCCCGCAGCAACTGTTCGTAGCCGCCCATGTGAACTGGCGCTTCGTTGATCACGCGCTTGTTCGGCATGGAGGCATCAGCGGGATCCTCATCGGGATAAACATCGATGAGCTTGACGTCGAAGTCGGAATCCGTGCCGGAGCTCGCAACTTTCAGATGCGGCGAAATCGGACCGGCAATCGTTAGATCTTCTGTCAGCGGGTCGGTCTCGTACGTCAGCACGTCGGGCCGGTAGCTCGCAAAGCGCTGGTCGTCGACCATGTAGCGTTGCGGCACCGTATCTGTGGTGTAGCCCACGAATGGCACCGGATGATTGGGATCGCTCAGGTACTCATCGACGCTAGCAGTCGCAACCGGCGGATCGAAACTGAGTTTGCCGCCGGCGTGAAAGTAAAGAGTCTTCGCCACCGCATTCTTTGGCGGCCATTCATCGTAGCGGCGCCAGACGTTGGTTCCAGTTTCAAAAACGATCGCGGTGGGCAGCGTCTTGCCGCCGCCCTTCAGATAGTGCCCGAAAAAGGGAAACTGAATGTTTGTGCGGAAGTAAAGCGACGTTTTCGCGTTGAACTGCACATCGCCCAGGTGGTCGCCGTCGTTGCGTGCCCAGCCTCCGTGCACCCAGGGCCCCTCGACCAGTGTGACCGGCGTATCGGGGTTGGATTTTCGGATCGAGTAGAAAGTCCGGTATGGCCCTTCGAGATCTTCGGCGTCGTACCATCCGCCCACCACAAGAACCGCGCATTTGATGTTCCTCATGTGCCGCGACAAATCGCGCGTCTGCCAGTAGTCGTCGTAGGTGTCGTGCTTGAATTGGTCGTCCCACATCCAGCTCGCACCGTCCAGGTATTTATCAAGGCTGGCGACGTTCCCGGCCTTGAGAAAGAATCTGTAACTGTCCGGCGTGCCGAAATCGAAGGGTACTTCGGGCTTGGGCAGAACCGGATTCTGTTGCGGATGGAAAAACGGCGCGTAGAATTCAAAGCCCGCCGCCATCATGAACGCTCCGCCATGATAGGAATCGTCGCCCAGGAACAGATCGGTCATGGGCGCCTGCGGACTGGCCGCAGCGATCGCCGGATGCGAGTCAATGATCGACGCCGACGTGTAGAACCCCGGATACGAGATGCCCCAAATGCCCACCTTGCCATTGTTGTTAGGAACATTCTTGAGCAGAAATTCGATCGTGTCGTAAGTGTCGGATGAATCGTCCACGTCTTGCGGCGTTTTCTTTTGGTCGATGTGCGGCCGCATCTCCACGAACGTGCCCTCGCTCATCCAGCGTCCGCGCACGTCTTGATAGACGAAGATGTAGCCGGACTTCTCAAACTCGTCCGACGGCCCGAGTCGGGCCGGATAGTGGTCCTCGCCGTAAGGTTCCACGCTGTAAGGCGTCCGGTTCATGAGAAACGGGTACGGACCGGGATCATCGGGGAAGGCCGAGGTCTTGGGAACATACACCGCGGTGAACAGCCGCACGCCGTCGCGCATGGGGACGCGGTATTCGTATTTCGTGTAGTGTGCGCGAACGTAGTCCTCGCCGGAAGCCTGCTGCGCAGGTTGCTGCGAGTGCAGTCCCGGCATTGCAAAAAGCTGCACAGCCAGAATGCCGAAGACGAAGAGTCGCGGAGTGTGCATCGGGACCCGGAACCTCTGATCATCCAGAGTAACGCAGCGGGCGCGGTTTGGCTCCCGGCTGAGGCTGGAACTCCGCGAACCGCTGCCGGGCTGTGACGAATGGACAAAATGGAAGGTCGAGTCAACTCCGGCTGCGTGACTTTTTTTGCCAGCGCGGTCCGCGATATCTTGATAAGCCGCAACCGCTCGCAGCTATCGCATCCCCTGATTTCAATGCAGTTTTTCTGATCTCAACTGCCTTCCACAGAATTTCTGCATTTCCTTATGCCATCCTTATGCCATTCCCAATTTCCCGGTTTACTCTGACCTTGATCCCTTAATTGGCCGCAGGCGCATTCGCCGCCGGGCTGTCCTACAATTCCCAACGCATGAGGAGACTTATGTCAAAGTACAAATTGGAGTACATCTGGCTCGACGGCAAGAAGCCCATTCCCGAACTGCGCGGCAAAACGCAGATCAAGAGCTTTGATAAAACGCCCACCCTTGCCGACATGCCCCTTTGGGGATTTGACGGCAGCTCCACAATGCAGGCCGAGGGCAGCAAGTCCGACTGCATTCTCAAGCCTGTCGCGCTCTACCCCGATGCCAGCCGTAAAGATGGCTTTATCGTTCTCAGCGAAGTCATGCATCCCGACGGCACGCCGCATTCCACCAATATGCGCGCCACTGCCCCCGATGACCCGGATCTTTGGTTCGGATTTGAGCAGGAATATTTTCTATATAAAGATGGCCGTCCGCTCGGCTTCCCCGCAGAAGGCTTTCCCGGCCCGCAAGGCCCCTACTATTGCGGCGTCGGATACAAATACATGGGCAACATCGCCCGTCAGATCGTGGACGAACACCTTGAGCTCTGTCTCGCCGCCGGCATCAATCACGAAGGCATCAATGCTGAAGTGGCCAAAGGGCAGTGGGAGTTCCAGATCTTCGGCAAAGGCTCGCACAAGGCCGCGGATGACGTGTGGATTGCCCGCTATCTGATGGCGCGCCTTTGCGAGAAGTACGAAGTCGACTTCCAGCTCTATTGCAAGCCGATCAAGGGCGACTGGAACGGCTCCGGCATGCACACCAACTTCTCCACCAAGCACTTGCGCGAAGTCGGCGGAAAAGAGTACCTCGAGGCGCTGATGAAGGCCTTCGAGAACAATATCTCCGCGCACATCGAGGTCTACGGCCCGGATAATCATCTGCGCCTCACCGGCCTCCACGAAACGCAGGCCATCGACAAGTTCAGCTACGGCCTCTCGGACCGCGGCGCTTCCATCCGTTTGCCCGTAAACTTCATCAAGAACGGTTATAAGGGCTATCTTGAAGATCGCCGTCCAAACTCCGAAGCCGATCCGTACCAGATCGTCGCACGCATCCTTAAGACCGTGAACACCGTGTCCGTCAAGGAGCTCGTTACTGCCTGAACCGCGGCCGGTTCAAGCTCACGAATGAACCATAGCGCTCGGCTCCCTGGAGCTTCTCCCAGACCGATCGCAAGAAACCAGAAGGGCGGCGCGCCAATCCAGTGGCTGCGCCGCTTTTCTTTCATGGGGCGCACTCGTGCGGCGAGATTTCTAATGGCTCCTTTATTACCGGCGTGTTAGAAACAAGAGAACGGAATGGGGCGCAGCCCTCCTTCGTCCAGTGAAGTTCGATGGAGCACACTGGCCTGAATCTCCTAACTTAGCTGCCTTTGATCTGAATTCGCTGCCAGGAAAGATTGTCAAAGAATATGACCGCAGGCCATCCAGTCGAGTTGGAACCGCTTTTCGGAGACTACCCGCTCGACCAGGCCTACGATGAGATGCGCGCGCCCGGCGGAGACGTGCGATCTCAATACCGCGCGCTCGCCGAAACGCTTGCCGCACTGCCCGCCGACGAACTGCGCCGCCGCAAGCAATCGGTCGATCTCGCATTCCTCACCCAGGGAATCACCTTCACCGTCTATGGCCGCGAAGAAGGCACCGAGCGCATCTTCCCATACGATTTGCTGCCTCGCCTGATCACTTCGCGGGAATGGGAATCGATCGAGCGCGGGCTCACGCAGCGCATCACGGCCCTCAATCTTTTTCTCCGTGACGTCTACTCCGACGCCAAAATTCTCGCCGATCGCATTGTCCCGCGCGAGCTTGTTTACAGTTGCAAGCATTACCGGCGGCAGATGCGCGGGCTCCAGGTACCGCGGAACGTCTACATCGCGGTTGTCGGCTCCGATCTTCTCCGCCTCTCGACCGGCGAATTCGTCGTCCTCGAAGACAATCTGCGCGTGCCGTCGGGCGTCAGCTACATGCTCACCAACCGCCGCGTCATGAAGCGCACCTTCCCGCAATTGTTCTCGAGCTACGGCGTGCGCCCCATCGAACACTACCCGCAGGTTCTTCTTTCCACTCTGCGCTCACTCGCGCCCGAGGGCCGGCCCGAGCCTAACATCGTGCTCCTCACTCCCGGCGTCTTCAACTCCGCCTACTTCGAGCACACTTACCTCGCCCGCCAGATGGGCATCGATCTCGTTGAAGGCCGCGATTTGGTTACGCACGACAACATCGTCTACATGCGCACCACCGACGGCCTCAAGCGCGTTGACGTCATCTATCGCCGGGTCGATGACGACTTCAGCGACCCTCTCGTCTTCCGCTCCGACTCCGCCCTCGGCTGCGCTGGCCTTTTCAATGCCTACCGCGCCGGCAACGTCACCGTGTCCAACGCTTTCGGCACCGGCCTCGCCGACGACAAGGCCGTCTACGCCTACGTCCCCAGGATGATTCGCTATTACCTCAACGAAGATCCGATTCTGCCCAACGTGGAAACGTTTCTACTCAGCGAGGAGAAGGACCGCAAGCACGTGCTGGCCAATCTCGACAAGCTCGTGGTCAAGGCTGTCGGCGAAAGCGGCGGCTACGGTATGCTCATCGGCCCCAAGTCTTCCGCTCGGCAACGTGAAGACTTCGCCCGCCAGATTGAGGCCAACCCGCGCAACTATATCGCGCAGCCCACGCTCGATTTTTCGCGCGCACCCTGCCTGGTCGATGACCGGCTCGAGCCGCGCCACGTCGATCTGCGCCCCTACATTCTTTTTGGTGACAAGGTAAACATCGTGCCCGGCGGGCTCACCCGCGTGGCGCTCGAAAAAGGCTCGCTCGTAGTCAACTCTTCGCAAGGCGGCGGAAGCAAGGACACATGGGTTCTGGAATAAGTTTGATTCGGGAACATCGGGCGGGAGGTGAGAGAAGCACGATGCTATCGCGCGTCGCCGACAGCCTCTACTGGATGAGCCGCTATCTTGAGCGTGCGGAGAACACCGCGCGCCTGCTCGACGTCACCATGGGCCTGATGCTCGACCCCGGCGGCGCCAATGCCGAAGATCGGTGGAAGAGAATGACGGCTGCCCTCGGCCGGCCCGTAGGAATTGAGTGGAACGGCTCGCTTGAGGCGATGGCGCGCAAGCTGGTTTTCGATCAAGTCGATCCATCTTCCGTCACCTATTGCGTGAGCGCGGCGCGCGAAAATGCCCGGCAGGTTCGCGAAGAAATCTCAACCGAGCAATGGCAGCGCCTGAATCGCCTCTTCCACCACATTCACTCGCCGAGCGCGCAGGCTCAGTACGCCGCCAGCTCGAGCGACATGCTGGCTTCGGTCGTCGACGGTATTCACTTGTTTCAGGGTGTCGGCGATTCGACAATGATTCATGGCCAGGGCTGGCAATTCATTCGCCTCGGCCGCTCCCTTGAGCGTGCCTACGCCACAGCGACCCTGCTTGAGGTTTACCGGCCCGAACTCTTTCAGGCCCACGAGCGCGAAAACTCGGGCTATCAGTACCTCGAGCTCGTCGGCCTGCTGCGTTGCTGCACGGCGTTCGAGGCCTATTGCCAGGTTTACACCGCCGATCTTTCGCCGGAACGCATCCTTGAATTCCTCGTTCTGAACCGCGATTTTCCTCATGCCATTCGCTATTGCGTCGACAACATCCGCACCGCCATCGAATCCATCCAGCGCACCGGCCGCCGCCGCTCGCCCGATGAGGTTTTCGCTGGCGTCGGAAAACTCCACGCCATGCTTGGCTATACGACCATCCATGAGATTCTGAGCGGTGACGCGGCTGCGTTCCTGCACAACATCCGCGAGCAATGCCTGCGTATTCATGAGCTGGTTTACCGTAACTATGTGCACTATTCCATTCAATCCGCACTGGCGGTTTGAGAAAATCGATTCGTCAAACGCCGTAACCCGGGGATCCAATTCCCGAAACCAAGCCGCCCCGACGCTAACGGCTAGAAGCTAGGAGCTAGCAGCTAGAAGCTGAATTATGAACTTCTACTCAATCCGCCACTTGACGCGCTTCCGCTACTCCCAGCCCATCAGCGAGAGCATCATGGAGACGCGCATGCACCCGCGCTCCGACTCCAGCCAGCATTGCCTCACCTTCACGCTCTCCGTCAGTCCGCGCTGTCGCGTCTTCAGCTATCGCGACCACCTCGGCAACAACGTCCAGCACTTTGACATTCCCGGCGAGCATAACCAGCTCGTCATCGTGGCCGAATCTGTCGTCGAGCAGCAGCCACTGCCAGACGTGCCGCATTTTCTGTCGCCCGATGCTTGGGAAGATCTGGATGAGCTGGTCGAAGCCGGCGACTATTCTGAAATGCTGCTGCCCAGTGCCTTCGCCGCGGAGACGCCTGCGCTCGTCGAGCTCGCGAAAAAAATGGAAGTGGTGCGCCGCGACGATCCGTTGCACCTTGTTCTGGAACTGAACCAACGCCTTTACCACTACTTCGATTACGTGCCGCGCTCTACGCGCGTTGACTCGCCCATCGACGAAGCGATCCTGAGCGGCGCAGGCGTCTGCCAGGATTTCGCCCACACCATGATCGCGCTATTGCGCCACGTGCGCATTCCGGCGCGCTACGTTTCGGGTTATCTCTATCGCGGCAGCGAGGATCACGACCGGTCCACACCCGACGCCACGCACGCCTGGGTTGAAGCTCTGCTGCCCCATCTCGGCTGGGTCGGGCTCGACCCCACCAACAACCTGGTCGCGCAACACCGCCACATCCGTACCGCCGTCGGCCGCGATTATGCCGATGTTCCGCCCACCCACGGAGTCTTTCGCGGAAAGACCGCGAGCGAACTTTATGTTGCTGTAAAAGTGGAAGCCAGTGAGCAGGCGCCGGCTCTCGACCGCAAGCTTCCCATCCCCGAAGACTGGAGCGTTCTCGTCGAACGCGCCCAGCAGCCGCCCGAGCTCCCAGTGCCCTTCATTGACATGCAGCAGATGCAGCAACAACAGCAGCAGTAATCAAGTTTGGCTCCGGTCGAGGCCCTAGTGTGTCGCCGCCGCATCTTCTGCACCCATCGCCGTCAGCCGCATCTGCGCCAAACGCCACGTCGACGTGGGAACCGCGAGAATTTCCTTCGGCTTTTTCAGTTTGTGATAGTCCGCGATCGCTATGTCGCGCTCGCCGTATTGCTCGGCAATGCGGCCCAGCACATACCAAACCTCGTCATTGGGCTCATCGAGATTCCAAACATCCATGGCGCGCAACAGCAGATCGTGAGCTTCCTTTGTTTTGCCCGTCTCTGCATAAAGGCATGCCAGCGTGTGCAGAATGTCGGGCGCGTCCTTCTGCAGTTGCGTCGCCTTCACGGCCGTCGCCACATCGTCGTCCGTCACTTTGCCGGTGAAGAGCGCGTCCCATGCCAGCCCATTCAGCAATTCGGCATTTTCCTGTCCAAGCGCGAGCTGCTTCTCTCCCCACGCGTGCGCCGCGGCAAAGTCGCCGCGATTGGCTTCGATCTCCATCTTCGCCGCGTAGGCATCGCTGTCGTTGTCCAGCAGCTTGAGTCTCGCGTCGGCGAGTGCCAATGCATCGTCGAAGCGGTTCAACCCCATCAGCGCTTCAAGGTTGTATTCGAATGCCTGTTTCGATTCAGGCTCATCCTTCTCGAGCGCAGAGGCAACGTCAAGCAGCCGCACAAAGTTGTCCTGCACCGAGTAACCTTCAGCCAGCGCGAGTTCGATGTTGGTGCGCTCGCGATCGCCTGCCGCGTCCTTCAGGCCCGCCTCAAGGATTGCAACGCCATCCGCGACCGTCGGCTTTGTGCCGACCATGATGGCCGCGGCAGCCAGCTTCATCTTGCGCGCATCCGCCGCTTCCCCCTTGATCCAGAACCGCGGAAACACCGGCCCCCCCAGCGGATCGTCTCCGCCCTCCAAATGCTGATCCTCGCGCATCCAGTCCAGCAATGCCTTGGCACCCTTCAGATCGCCAGCATTCACGCGGTCCACCATCTCCAGCGCGATTGAGTTCGGCTTGTCCATCGTGTCGAGCAGCTTATATTGCCCGTCTTCCTTCACCACGAAAACCGTCATCGTCGTACCACCGAGCATCTCCACCTTCTCGCGGTAACCCGTGGCATCGTCGCCCTCGCCCTTGGGATCGAGCATCTTCAGCAGAATGTCCTCGGTAACATCGAGCGAGCTATCTTCCCGGGCCAGTTGGCTGTTCATCTGCTTGCCGGAACTCAGTTCGTCCTTCAACTCATCGGCATCCATGGCGTTCAAAACCTTCAGCCCGTTGCGGCTGAACATCGCCGCAAGTTTTTCTTTCGTCATGTCGGCGTCAAACGGAACCAGCGCGAAGTGCTTCACCACGTCTTCGGGCGTATTGGCAAACTTCGCATCCTCGTGGTGAATCGCGCCGCGCAGCATGTTCGCCAGTCCCAGCGTGCGCGCGGCATCGTCGCCCACTGCGCCTGCCTGCAGAAAGTCCGCCGCCTGCGGGTACTCCCTTCTGTTCATCAGCATCTCGCCGGCGGTGCCGGCAGTGTCTTTGAACGACGCGTCGTCGGTGGACCGCTTGTTGGCCTCGGCCAGTCCCGCCTTGCTGTCCGCGATCATGGCCATGCTGGCGGAAAGCAATTGTTCTGGCTCTGGATTGAGAATCTGCCCGGCCTTGTACGCTTCCGCATAATCGCCACCGTAGAAAAGTGCGAACGCCAGGTTATTGCCGATGCCGAGATCCGCCAGCTTGTCCTCGCCCAACGCTTCATATTCCGCGATAGCCTCTTTCATGTGCGACTGACCGCTGTATCGCCGGCCCACGGAATCGTATTCAAGAAGAATCGCCAGGTCTCCCTGCGCCGAATGGTCGTCGGGATCGAGCTTGATGGCCGCGCGATACGCTTCCGCGGCGCCCGCCATGTCGCTGCCCGCCCGCAAACTCCTGCCCACCAGGTCGTGCTTCAGAATCTCCGCTAGCGTGCGCTCAGCAACCGCCGACGTCGGATCGAGCTTGACCGCAAGCCGAGCTTCATTGCGCGCAGCCTCACCCATGCCCGCCTCAAGCAGCACATTGGCAACCTGCAAATGATGCACCGCTGAATTCGGATTCTGCACGATCAGCGCGCGATAGCTGGCCAGCGCTTCCTTCACCTTGCCGTCGCGTAGCAGCGCCGCCCCTTGCGGCTCAAAGTTGACCATGATCGCCGGCCCGTTCATAAGATCGGCAACCTCGTTGCGTAGCGCCGTCGCTTCGGCTACCGTATAGCGCCGCTTCACCGTGTCGAAGACCAGATGCGCTAGCACCGCGCCGTCTTTGCCGGCAGAAAAACTTTCCGTCAGCACTGCCGGCCCGATCTGGAGAGTCGCATCCTTCGGCAGCTCCTTGGGAATGAACCCCGCAGGCGGGATGAGGCGGTAATTCCACTCCATGTTGTAGGGAGCGTCAAGCCACCAGTCGTCCGTGCGAGGCTTCTTCGGCGTATCGGTCCCGGTCGCCTTCTTTTCTTCGCTGTCGTCCTTGCGTTTCAGCTCGTCGGGCAGCATCTGGAACATCCGATCGACGCGAATGGCAACCTGCGCATCCTCGAGATTCGTAAACCCGCGCTTCGCCTTATCGCATGCGATGGTCAGCTCGAACGGGCTCGACAGATCGGCGGGGGCGGTGCGATCGACCTTCGTCAGATCGTCTGAAACATACTCCGCCTGCACATATCCGCGCAGGCCTTCGCGCGTGTCGTTGTCAGGCTTGTCCGCGTAGTAGCCGCGGTAGCCCGACTCGTAGATGCCCGTCGGCTCCGTAATTTCCACCACGCTTGCGGGACCGTTGTCCGCCAGCGTGAACTCGCGCGTCTCCTTCAGGCCGTTATCTTTCGACGTAGATTCCGGAATCTTTTCGAGCGCCGTCGTCGTTGCGTTGGTTATCAGCGCAAGGCGCCCCTGGTCGCCCATGGGAATCTGTCCCAGTTGCGCGTAGCGGTCTGTAGCGTCGATCCAGATGGGATTCTTTCCCGGCACATAAACGATGGCGTGGTCGAACATGCCCATTCCCGGCAGATCCGCCGGTACATCGATCCGCGATTCAACGTTGAGCAGCGCCACGTTGGCTGGGATTCCCGCCGCCTGCAGCATCGTCACCAGCAGCGTTGCTTTGTCTTTGCAATCGCCATATTTCTTAGCCAGGGTTTCTGCCGGTTCGTGCGGCACTATCGCCGCTTCACCGAATTCGATGCCCGTGTATCGCACCTCGCGGTCGAGATAGTCCACGATTGCGGCTTCTTTGTCAGCGGTAGTCTTCTTCCCGGCGACGAGCGGCTCCACCACCGCCTTCACCGCGGCGGAGCCGGAAAAATCATCGACGATCTTTCCGTACGTCGCCGCCACGCTCTGCCACGATGCGCCAGTAGCAAAGGCAATGATGGGGAAATGCACCGCGTCCGGCGGCAAATACGGCTCGCGCGGATCGACGCCGTCAATCGGCCCCACATCGAAAGTAAGAGTCACTCGCCCAGCCGCCTCAGTGCGCACCGGCTTCAGATCCGGAAGCAAAAGCAGTTCAGTCCTCAGCGGCAGCGTCGCGGGGGCGTCGAATATCACCCGGCTGTGCGCCACCATCACATCTTGCTGTCCAAGTTCCACGCGCCCCACGCGTCCCGGAGCAAACAGCGGCGCCGTCTCTGTCTCTGTGTACTCCTCCTCCACCACCACGCCCGGCGCGATGGCCGGGAACGGCGCATGCAGCCGCTTTCCGTCGCTATAGGTTTTGTAGTCGCCTCCGCGCGCCGGCGCCTCGGTCACGGTGTTGGGGTCAAGCTCGTGCACCGTAAAGTCCGGCGCAATTACGCGTGCGCGAATCACGGGCCGCGCCTCATGCCACGGCTCCCAGCTAACTGAAAGAGAGTCCCAGCCCTCGGCTCCCTTCTGCGTCAGCACCTTATAAATGATGCGGCCCATATGATTCATGCGCCCGGAATCATCGAAGGTGTAGCTCTCATCTTCGACGAGCTCGACCACATTCGCGCCGTCAGGCACAGGCACCGACGAAGCAGCCTCGTACAGTGTTTTGGGATCAACGGAAAAGTCCGGTGCGGTCCAAGTTTCAACTTGCGCACCCTCACTTGGAGCCGGCGCGTTAGGCAGTTGTGCCTTTCCAGTGGCGGCAACTACGCACGCAACGAACGTGAATAATAAGCTGTGGAAGAAAGTTCGCACACGAAAACTGGACACGGGGCACCCGTAAGAAAGGATTGTGAACACAACGGTAAATTGCGCGGAGCCGGAGCGCAAGCAGACCGGAAGCATTCCGCCCGACGGCGAATTTTAGTCCGTTCGGCTTTTCACCTTGGGCTATACTGTTCCCCGAGGTCGACCATGGATAACCAAAGCGGTACCGCCGGAAACAGGTTCTGCGCAAAGTGCGGGGCGCCCCTTGTGGCAAACGCAGGTTTCTGCGGCTCATGTGGGCAGCGTGTCGAACTGCCGGGAACGCAGGCCGCCGCTCCCATGCCGATGCCGCCGGCTCCTCAGCCTCCGCAACAATTCGCCGCTCAAGCAGCCAATGCGCCTGGAGTAAGCCAACAAGGCCTAACGTGTCCTCGCTGCGGTTCCACTCAGGTCCAGGCCGCCAAGCGAGGATGGAAGTGGACAACGGGCATGATCGGGAGCGGCAAGATGACGGCGACTTGTCTGCAATGCGGGAATAAATTCGATCTTAACTAGGTCGCCCAATTACGCCTTCCGCACTTCCGCAGCGATCTTTCTCAACTCCGGCCAAATCTTTCCCAGTGCCACCGGGGCTGCGTCGCGCGTTCCCAGCGCAAAGTACACATCACGATAGAGCCGGTAAAGGCCCTCGTAAACCGCAGCCGATTTCTGGTCCGGCTCAACCGTGCGCAGCGGCAGGCACACCGCGGCCTGTGCCTCCTCAACGGTCTTGTACTCCCCGGCCGCAATCAGCGCAAAAATTCCCGACCCCAGGCTCGTCGGAATCCCCGCCGGCACCAGCACCGGCTTGTTCAGCACGTTTGCATACACGCGATTCAGCACTTCATTCTTCTGCGGAATGCCGCCCGCATTGATCACGCGATCAATGCGTACTCCGTGCTCAGTCATGCGCTCCAGAATAATGCGCGTGTGAAACGCAGTTCCTTCGATCGCGGCAAACAGCTCGTCCTGCGCCGTGTGCACCAGGTTCCAGCCCAGCGTTACACCGCCCAGTTCGGGATTGACGAGCACAGTGCGGTCGCCGTTGTCCCAGCTCAACCGCAGCAGTCCGGTCTGTCCCGCCTTGTAGGCGTCCAGTCCGTCGCTCAGAGCCGCCACCGTCGTTCCCGCGCGCTTGGCAATGGCCTCAAAAATGTCGCCGACCGCCGAGAGCCCCGCCTCGATCCCCGTGTACTGCGGATGTACACTGCCCGGCACCACGCCGCACACGCCGGGAACCAGCTCCGCATGGCGCGCCATGGCAATGATGCACGTCGACGTGCCCACCACGTTCACCGCGTCGCCCTCGCGAATGTTCGAGCCGATCGCGTCCCAGTGCGCGTCGAAAGCTCCAACGGGAATCGGAATTCCGGCGCGCAGCCCCAGCTCTGGCGCCCATTTCGCAGAGAGTTTTCCCGCCAGGTGATCGCTGGTCAGGTACTCGCCACCCATCTTCGCGCGCACTCCGGCAAACAGCGGATCGACCGCGACCAGGAAACTCTCCGGCGGCAATCCGCCCCACTTCGGATTCCACATCCACTTGTGGCCCATCGCGCAAACGCTGCGCTTCAGCGCGCTTGGCTCCGTCACGCCGCACAGCGTCGCCGCCACCATATCGCAATGTTCCAGAGCCGTAATAAATCGCGCGCGCTTTTCCGGGTTGTGCCGCAGCCAGTGCAGCAGCTTCGCGAATCCCCACTCGTGCGAATAAACGCCGCCGCACCACTCGATGCCCTCGAATCCCAACTCCTGCGCCTTGCGCGTAATCTCCTCGGCCTCGGCGAACGCGCGATGATCGCACCACAGGTAGTATTCGTCGAGCGGCTCAAGCCCCTCGCCCACAGGAATCACGCTCGATCCCGTCGTATCTAGCGCAATCGCGGCCACCTGCGCCCCATCGATGCCCGTCGACTTCAGCGCATCCTTCGTCGCTGCGGCCAGTGCGGCCAACTGGTCGGCGTGGGATTGCGTTGCATAGTTCGGATCGTCGCGCCGCCGATGCAGCGCATAGCTGGCCGACGCAGTCCCGATCGGCCCCTTCTTGCTGTCGACTAAAGTCACGCGAACACTGAGTGTGCCGAAATCGACTCCGGCAACAATGGCCATGGAATCCTTCCCTCCAGTAAACGCTTCCTGATCCGCACCTCAGACTACACCATCGCCCTGTGCCACCGGCGTGAGTTGCGATCGATACGCCTATCTCCTTGACCCAGGCAGCATCGACGTCAGCTTGCCCATGATTCCAGGCTTTGCAGTTGGTTGCGCCGCATACGGCTTGGTCGACGCCGCTGCCGGCTTCGCCAGATTCTGAGCTGGAGTTGCCGGCGGGCTCTGTGTTTTGGGCGCAGCGGTTGGCCCACTTGCGCCCGGAGCCGCCCCGCTCGGGCCGCCATCCACGACTGCGGCATGCGCCAGCTGCGGCGGCTGCGCGTTTTCCTGATTCTTCACCAGGATCGTGATGCGGCGGTTGGACGGATCGTAGGGATTGCTCTTTACGCGCAGCATCTGGTCCGCGAATCCGCGCACCTGTGTCACCTGATCCCTGCGCACCCCATCCTGTTGCAGCAGCCGCCTTGCGGAGTTGGCGCGGTCGGCGGAGAGCTCCCAGTTGCTGTAGTTCGCATCGGTCGAATACTGTGCCGCGTCCGTGTGCCCTTCAATCAGCAGTTGATTGGGCAGCGTCTTCAGCTCGGCCGCCAGCAGCGACAATAGCTCCTGCCCGCTCGCACTCAGTTGCGCGCTGCCGCTCTGGTAAAACGTTCCGTTCTTGTCTTCGATCAACTCGATCCGCAGCCCTTCGGGCGTGATCGTGATCTCAATCTGCTTGCTCAGCTTCTCTAATTCCTTTTTGGCCTTGATCTCCTGTTCGAGCTTTTGTTTCAACTCTTCCAGCCGCTTCGTGTTCTGGTCGTTCTGCGTCACTGCGACGCCGTTTCCAGCCATCGTGGTTCCCAACAGATTGCCCGTTCCCCTCGGATCGTTGAAGTACCCGGCCACCGCTTTCTTCACCGGATCGTTCTGGGCCATCAGCCACAACACGATAAACAGTGCCATCATTGCGGTCACGAAATCGGCATACGCAACTTTCCATGCGCCGCCGTGGTGGCCCCCGTGACCGCCCTTTTTCTTGATCACGATGATGGGTTGTGCTTTCGCCGTCATTGAGTCCGTCAGCCCCTTACTCCCCAGTCCCTAATCTCTTGCTCCCTCGCTCCCTTGTTCCCTTGGTCCCTTGGTCTCTCTTTTCCTAGTCCCTGGTCCCGAGTCCCTGGTCCCTCTGTCCCTGATCCCTGATCCCTGTCTCTACGCCGCCGCCGCAGCAGGTGCTTCTGCCACCGGCTCGGTCTTGTTCTTGCAGTTCTTCTCCATCTCGTCAAAGTCCGGCCGCGCATAGGCTGGAATCGCGCGCCGCCCCATTTCGATCGCAATCATTGGAGCCGAGCCTTTCAGAAACGCCAGCAGCAGCACGCGCAGCACATGCAGGTAATCGTTGTGCTCGTCGGCTAGCTTTTTCATATTCGCGGCCAATGGCCCTACCAGGCCGTAACAAAGCAGAATTCCGAGAAAGGTTCCCACCAGCGCTGCTGCCACGTGTTTGCCAATCTCCTCCGGCGGCCCGCCCAGCGAGCCCATTGTGATCACTACGCCCAGCACCGCCGCCACAATCCCCAGACCCGGCAAGGAATCCGCCACCGTATTCAGCGAGTCGGCCGGCTGCACCGCCGATTGATGGTGCACTTCCATGTCCAGCTCCATCATCTGGTCCATGTCGAACGGCTCTACGCCCCCTGTAATCGCCGTGCGCAGCGTGTCGCACACAAAGTCCCGCGCATGATGATCGTTCAGAAACTCCGGATAATTCTTGAAAATCGCGCTCTCGCCCGGCTTCTCCACGTCCATCTCCACCGCCAGCAGGCCCTCTTTGCGTACCTTGTTCAGGAACTGGTACATCATCTTCAGCGTGCTCAGGTAGCGCGCTTTGGTAAACGGCGAACCCTTCAGCGAGGCCAGCAGCCCCGCAACAATATCCTTCAGGATGCGCACCGGGTTTGCCACCAGCAGCGTGCCTGCGGCTGCGCCGCCAATAATCAGAAGCTCGGCAGGTTGCATCAGGACAAGGATGTGCCCCTTCTCCATCAGGAAGCCCGCGATGATCGCGGCGAACACCACAACGATGCCTATGATGGCAAACATGTCCGCTCCTCCACCGGGGCCGGCGCCGCGTCATTCGCCGCTGCAACAGTTGCCCGGTTGCCTCCCGTCCGGCTGCTCGTTTCCATCGCCTGCCGCGCGCGTCCCAGCAGTTGTGCCAGGGTTTCTCCGTCGCCGCTGCAGGCCTGTGCCGAGCCGATGCTTACAGTGACCGACACGCGGTCGCCCCACCAGCGAAAATCCGCGGTCCGCGCCAAGCCCGCCAATGTATGTGCGTGCGACGCCAGCATCTCCGCGCTGCGCTCGTGCGCTATGATCAAAAACTCATCGTCACCCCAGCGGCTCATCTCCTCGGCCGGACGCAGCCCGTGCACCAGCGCGTGCCGCGCCTTTTCGAGCATCGCGTTGCAGGCGCTCACGCCGTGCGTCTTGCGCAAGTCTTCCGCCTGGTCCACTCCAATCCACAAAACGCTGAATGGCGGCCCGCCGCGCTTGAAGTCGTCAAACTCCGTTTGTAGCCGCTCCTCGAACTCTTCCCGAGCTTGATCCGCATCCGCGCCGTCACTGCTCTCCCCGTGCGGCAGTGCGTCCAGGCTCTCCGCGGGATGAAACAGTGCTGCCCCGCCGATCCGTTCCCCCAGTTCGTCGCGCAATATCAGATACCGCGCGATCACGGGAACCTCGTGGCCCAGCTTGTGCCGTGCACGCACCAGTGCGCGACGGTTCGCTCCCGTTGCCCCTCTGTCTTCCGACTCCTCCTCGAAGCGAGCTTCCAGCCCGTCGGGAATCGGCCGCGACAGAACGTCGATTGCTGCAAAGCCGGTGATGCCCTGCGCTGCCTGGTTCCACAGCACCACCTCGCCCTCACGATTCACCAGGGCAACGCCCTCTGGGACGGCGTCGAACGCGGCTTCGAGCAGTTCATTGCAGTGGCCCATTAAAGCTCTTCTCTCACCCTGATCCAGCCTTTTTCCCCGCCTGCTTTGGGTCGCGCACCCAGCCTTCGCGCACACCAATTCACAGTTCGGCTGCTCCTTCTTAAATCGGCGCAATTCCGCGCGACTTCAAGGAGTCATTCCCATTAAGAGAATTCAAATGTCGAAAGGAATCTTCCGATGCGATGTCGCCCAACTTCCGCCACCATCGCTGACTCGCGACTCTACTCGTAGCTCCGCACCCACTCCAGAATCGATCGCACCCCGATCCCGCTCGGCCCTTTGGCAATGAAGGGCCGCGAATCCTCAACCCACGCCGTTCCCGCTATATCCAGATGAATCCACGGTGTGTCCTCGGCGAACACATGCAGGAACTCAGCCGCGATAATCGCTCCGCCCCAGCGTCCGCCCGTGTTCTTGATGTCGCCGATGTCTGACTTGATCAGGTCCGCATACGCGTCGCCCAACGGCAGCCGCCAGAACTTCTCTCCGGAAACGGCCAGCGCCGACTCGAACTTGCTGTATGCCGCGTCGTCGTTCGAGAACGCGCCGGCAGTAATTTTGCCCAGCGCTACCGAGATCGCTCCGGTCAACGTCGCCGCATCAATCAAATGCGTCGCGCCAAGTTGCCGCGCGTATGTCAGGCCGTCAGCCAGCACCAGCCGCCCCTCGGCATCGGTATTGATGATCTCGATGGTCTTGCCCGGCCTGTCTGGGGCTATGGGCATCGCCGTCTGCACGTCGCCCGGCTTTTGCGCCGTGCCCGACGGCATGTTCTCCGCCGCGCACACAACCGCGATCACACGCACCTTCGGCTTCAGCAGCGCAATCGCGCGCATCGCTCCGATCATCGCCGCTCCTCCGGCCATGTCGTACTTCATCATCTCCATTTTGTCCGCGGGCTTGATCGAGATTCCGCCGGTATCGAACGTAATTCCCTTGCCCACCAGCCCAAGCACTGGCCCGTCTGTCACACCGTCTGGCTGATAGCGCAGCACAATCAGCGCCGGCGGCTCAGCCGAGCCCTGCGATACGCTCCAGAACGCGCCCATCTTCAGTTCGTGGAGCTTTTCCGTGGAATGGACTTCCCACCCCAGGCCAACTTCCTGCGCCATCTGTGCAGTCCGCTGTCCCAGGATGGTCGGCGTCAGCTTGTTGCCCGGCTCGTTTACCAGCGAGCGCGCAAAGTTCTGGCTTTCGCCCACAATCGCGCCCTCGGCAAACGCCGCCTCTACTGCCGTGCGGTCGGCCTTGTCCGCAACTGCCAACGTGAACGTCTGGATGCTCTGGTCCTTGCGATCGCTGCGGTAGGTGTCCGCGTCGAAGTCGCCCACAAACGTGCCTTCCACCGCGGCCCGAACGACGGCTGCGCCACGCAGACCCTCGGAGGACGGAAGCGCGAGCACCACCTCCCGAATCCCTCGCGGCTTGGCAAAGCGAACCGCCGTTCCCGCCGCATCGCGCACCGAGTGAACCGCCGCTTTCGCCAGCTTTCCTAGCCCCACAATCAGCAGCCGTTTGGCCGCGATTCCCGCCGGAGCATGCAGCAGTACGGTTTCGTTGGCGCCGCCTTTGTACTCGCCGGTCCCGAGCACTCCGGCCGCTGCGGCTTGCACAGCCAGGTCGGTGGTCAGCAGCGTGGGCTGCGGTTTCGCGTCGGGGCCTTTGGCAGTTTGGGTGTCGGCGGCTAAAACAGCCAGTAGTTCGGTTGCAATCCCCGCAATCGGGGCAAAGGAAATCTTTGTCTGCATAGTACCTATTCTTCTCGGGAACCTCGCCTTGTGGCAAATCCGCGTGCTTCGAAGCATCGCACCAAAACGCCGGCAGCCCATAGCCATGAGTCAACGGAAAGCACTCCCCTTGGCTCTCGCACGGTCGAGCTGGCAGCTAGAAGCTAGTAGCTGTCTCACCGGCTATTTCTATGCTTGTTCACCTTGATAGCCGCTCGCGCCTCCCGGTCGGCCTCGCGCCGCCGCTCCGTCTCGCGTTTGTCCCAGTCCTGCTTGCCCTTGGCCACCGCCAGCTCGCACTTGACCCGCCCATTGCGGAAATACAGCCGCGTCGGAATGAGCGTATGCCCCTTGATCTGCGTCTTGGAGAGTAGCTTGCGGACCTCTTCGCGGTGCAGAAGCAGTTTCCGTGTGCGCGTTTCGTCGTGGTTGGCGATGTTGCCGTGGGAGTACGGCCCGATATGCATGTTCAAAAGAAATGCCTCGCCATCCTTGATCAACCCATAGGAGTCTTTCAGGTTAGCGTTGCCCTGGCGGATAGATTTGACCTCCGTCCCGCGCAGCGCCACGCCGGCCTCGAACTTCTCCAGCAAAAAGTAATTGTGGCTGGCCGCGCGGTTGTGCGCCGCGTCGCGCTGGCCGCTGGCCACGGGATCACGGGGTTTTGCCGGGTTTTTGGCCGCCGCAGCACCCTTCGCGGCGATAACATGACTGGTTTGGCGGGCCATTGGCAGGCATCCTTGAATTCTCATCGTAGCATCGGTGTGCCTCATGACCCGCGCCAACAGCCTGCAACGGAGCTTTGCTAGAATGAGGGAGCGTTTTTTCCGGGAAGTCCGGCAGAATGAATCGCATCCGGGCGTGCGCAGCAGCCCTCAAAAGCCTGTCGCCGCGCGCCAATTCGGGTCTCTCGCCATGTCCCACTTGCCGCGTTTTGGAGTCGTATGAACCGCCATCGCACCCTTCGACAAGCCGCCGTTCGAGCCATGGCCTCGCGATGGTTCCTCGCGCTCGCAATTTCTTGCACTTTGGCCGGACTCGGTCCATTCGCCGCCAGGCTTTATGCGGAATCTGCCAACTCGGACTTCAAGCAGGCCCAGGCCGCAGAGGCCCGCGACGACTACGACACAGCTTTCGATCTTTACCAGAAGGCCTACAACCGCGATCCCAAAGACACGCGTTTCCAGATCGCCCTGGCGCGCATACGCACCACCGACTCCTCGGAGCACATCACAAAGGGCCGCAAGTTGCTCCAATCGGGCGACGCGCAGGGCGCACTTGCCGAATTCCTTCATGCCGCCGAGGTCGACCCCGGCAACGAGGCCGCGCAGCAGGAGATTTCCCGCGTCCGCCAAAGGCAGGGTGCCAGCGCGCAGGCTCCCGAAGTAGGCTTGCCCCAACCCTCCGGCGAGGAACAGGAACTGAATCAGGTTGAAGCTCCGCCAGAGCTCCGCCCTCTTACCAATGAACCCCTTTCGCTGCACATGGCCGAGGACGCCAAAGTTGTCTACCAGGCCATCGCGAAAGCCGCCGGCGTCAATGTGCTCTTCGATCCCGACTTCAACTCCAAGCGCATCCAGGTTGACCTCAACAACGTTTCCCTTCTCGATGCACTGCGCATCGTCGGCGTCATGTCCGACACTTTCTGGCGCCCGGTCACAGGTAACACCATCTTTGTCGCGCAGAACTCCCGCACCAAGCGCCAGGAGCTGGACGAGCAAGCGGTGCAGACCTTCTATCTGACCAACGCCTGGCAGCAGAACGACCTCAACGACGTGCAAACCGCCTTGCGCAACGTCATGCCCAACGCTAAGGTCTACGGCGTGCAGAGCCAGAACGCCATTGTCATGCGCGGTACGCCCGATGAACTTCTGCTCGCACAGCAGCTCATTGACGACCTCGACAAGGCCCGCGGCGAAGTCGTCGTCGACATTGCTGTCCTCGAGGTCAGCAAGAACTGGGAGCGGACGCTGGGCATGCAGTGGCCCAGCAGCTTCGGCGTCACACTTCAACCCAACTGCGCGGCAACCAACTCCTGCAGCTCCTCAAGCTCATCCAGCTCTTCTGGCAGTTCGTCTACCGTTAGCCCCACTCTCTACAATCTGGCCCACCTTAACGCCACTGATTTCGCCGTGAACGTGGGATCGGCTACGTTGAATCTTTTACTCACCGACAACAACACCAAGGTCCTGCAGAGCCCGCGTATCCGCGCCACCGACGATCAAAAAGCCACCATGAAGATCGGTTCGCGGATCCCCATCGCCACAGGGTCTTACTCGACGCCGGGCCTTACCGCAGGCGCGGCCATCGGCTACGCGCAGACCCAGTTCCAGTACCAGGACGTAGGCGTGAATATCGAGATGACGCCCAGTATTCATTTCGACCACGACGTGACCCTGAAAATCAAGATTGAGGTTTCCGCGGAGAGCGGAACCGAGAGCATCGAAGGTGTGACAGAGCCCATCATCAGCCAGCGCGTCATCGACCAGGTCATCCGCCTGCGCGAAGGCGAGGCCAGCATTCTTGGCGGCATCCAGAACAAGCAGGAAGAGAACAACTGGAGCGGCATTCCCGGCCTGAGCGCAATTCCCGTTCTCAAGTACGTCTTTGGCTCCAGGGATCGGCAGACCCAGGATGACGATATCGTCTTCGTTGTCGTTCCGCACATCGTCCGCAGTCAGGAACTCGATCAGGCCAATCTGCGTGAGATCGACACCGGATCTGGCCAATCCATTGACCTGCGGTATACCGGCGCCGGCGCTCCGGCTGCCCCCGCCGCTCCTCCAGTCGAGCCCGCCGCGATGAACCGCTCCACCGTGGGTTCGATTCCCGCTGGGAGCGCCGTCGAGGCCGCTCCCGCCATGCTGGCGCAGCTACGCGCCGACATGGCTTCCAGTGGAGGCCCAAACTCGACCGCACAATCCGCCGCGACTGCGCCCAATCCTGCTTCGCAGGCAGCTTCGCCGACTGTCGCTCCCGCGCCGGCTCCGCAACCGGCAACTCCACCACCTGCCTCGGCACAGCCTCCGGGTGCCGCCGCGCCCGCTCCCACGGCTGCAACTCCGGCCACAGCACCCGCCGCTGCACCACCCGGAGCCCCCTCCGCCGGCGCCGCCCTTGCGCTCAATGCGCCGTCCGCTCCGCCGGCCTCTGGCGCAACCTTCCAGGTCCCCGTCCTGTTAAACGGCGCGACAGACGTCGCTTCCGTTGCGCTTCAATTCCATTACGACGCTTCAAAGCTCCAGCTCGTCAACGTCTCTCCCGGCGACTTCCTCAGCCGCGATGGTCAGGCCGCGCCTCCCATTCACGCCGACGAGCCCGCGGGAAATCTTGTTGTCGGCATTTCGCGCCCGCCGGGAACACACGGCATCTCCGGCGCCGGCGTGGTCTGCGTCCTCACCTTCCAGGCCAAGGCCTCGGGCCCAAGCGATCTGGCCATCACCCGCGCCTCCATTGTCAACGGCGCGCAACAGCAGTTGCCGGTCGCAAGCGCCCAAACCAGCATCGTCGTCAAGTAGGAAACAGCGCCGATGAGCATCCACCGCCCCATTCCGACCTACCGCGAACCGGTCTCCGATCGCAGGCGAGGTGAACATGGCCTCACGCTCGTCGAGCTCATCGTCACCGTCTTCATCCTCACCATCCTCTCTACGGCCGCACTTCCGCTGGTCCGTTTCCAGGTCAAGCGGCAAAGGGAGCGTGAGCTTCGCTTCGATCTGTGGGAGATGCGCGACGCCATCGACAAATACAAGGACGCGGCCGACAAAGGCGCATTCCAGACTAAGGTCGAAAGCCAGAACTATCCTCCCGATCTGGATACGCTGGTCAACGGCGTTGACGTGCAAGGCAAGAAGCTAAAGTTTTTGCGCAAGATTCCAATCGACCCGATGACCGGCAACACCGATTGGGGAATGCGCTCCATGCAGGACGATCCGGACTCCGACTCCTGGGGAGGCCAGAGCGTCTTCGACGTCTACTCCAAATCCCAGGGCACCGGCCTGGACGGCACGAAATACTCAACATGGTGAAATGAGGGGTGCCCCAGATCCCTCGCATTTGGGGACCTGGGATAGCGACAAGCTGATTTCGAGGGAAACAACCATTTGCGCAACCGACGCACACAATCCGGCTTCACGCTCATCGAGCTGATCATCGTCATGACGATCATCGCCATCCTGGCCACGCTCGCTGTCCCCTACTTCGCCGCCGCCATCAAGCATGCGCGCGAAGCGGTCCTGCGTGAGGACCTTCAAACCATGCGCATGGCCATTGATTCCTACACCATGGACAAGCAGAAGGCTCCGCAGTCGCTCGACGATCTCGTCCAGGAAGGCTACCTCAGATCCATCCCGGAAGACCCCATGACCCACAGCAAAGATACCTGGGTCACCGACACCAGCGACGCCATGTATTCGATCGACGAGACCGAGCCTGGAATCAACGATGTCCACTCTGGTTCCGATGAACAAGGTTCCGACGACCAGCCTTACTCCGCTTGGTAGATTCTGAATAGAATGCCGATTCACCTGGATCTGTCGAAATAAATGGGGAAACCCGGTTAAGAATTGTCATTCTGAGCGAAGGTCGCTTTTGTTAAGGATTGTCATCCTGAGCGAGTCCGCTGCAGCGGACGAGTCGAAAGCCTGCCCTGAGCGAGTTCGCTTCGGGCGAACGAGTCGAACGGGGACCTGCATTTGCCTTTCGATGGAGGAACGCCGCCATGACGGCATTTCGCAATTTCGCGATTCTTTGCCTCATTCTGCTAGCTGCATCTCTCCACTCGCAGGACGCGTCGTCCATCTCCATCCGCTTGCTTGATGGCAAAACCGGCCTGCCCGTCAAGGCCTCTAACTTCCTCGTGCGTGTCGATCACAATGACACCGTGCACCCCGATTGGGTCAAGATCAACGACGACGGCTCCGTGAGCGTCACCCTCCCTGAAGACGCCAAGGAAATCTCCGTCAAGGCCACCTATGGCATGGGTATGGACACCTATGTGAACTGCGATGCCGCCAGGGAGAGTGATAAGGAGCGGAATATCTGGTATTCCATCGCGACCATCCTCAGTACCGGAATCGTCGCGCCCGACGAGTGCGCGAAAACTGCATTTAAACCCAAGCCCGGCGAGTTCCTATTCTTTGTCCGCAAGCGCAGCTGGCACGACAATCTCGAACAATAGCGGTTGCTTCTCGCGCGCTTCACCCCCCACAAAATTGGGTGCCCCACCCTCGCCGCGCCTTTGTTTTTGCGGCTAGGGTGGGATCGCTCGAACCCAAACCCGCCCCGCTTTTAATCCACCACGAAGATGGGTGCCCCATGCTAAGCGCGGTTTCATCGCGCTTAGGGTGGGAAAGCACGATCTCACTTTTTCGCGATGTCATCCTGAGTGAATCGCCTCCACCACAAAGATGGGTGCCCCGGGTCCCTCACATTTGGGGACCCGGGATGGCGCGCCGACCCGCCGACCCGCTCACCCGCTGACCCGCTAACCCGCTAACTTGCCAACTCGCTAACTTGCCGACTGGCTGACTTGCTGACCCGCTCGCTAAGATGGTGTCTTGGCCCTCGACCCTCCATCTCCGTCGGCTCTTGACTTCCTCGTGCGCGTCGCGAACGCCTACGCTTCGCTCGTCGACTCACCGCACACTCATCCGGAGACGGGCCTCGGCGGCAAGCTGTTCTACACAGGCGAGCTTGACGAAGAGTGCCGAGCGCTCCTCGTCGCCGCCAACATCGCCGGCGCGGCCACGCTCGCCGTCACCGCCGATTCCATCGCGCAAAAGCAGGCCCTCCGCGACGGCGTCGCCGACTTTGTCGTCAACAATCTCGACGAAGCCCTGCGCATCCTGAAAAACCAACTGCGCAAGCACGAAACCGTCGCGATCTGCGTCGCCCTGCCGCCTTCAGAAGTCGAAAGTGAGATGAACGAACGCGGCGTCCTGCCCGATCTATTGCGCGGTGACGTCCCCGAAACACCATTCCGCGCGGCGCTCATGTTTCAGGTGAACGCAAGCGCTGCGATCGCTCCGGATGGCGCGCCCTCAGAATCCGATCCGGGCAATACACCCGCCATCGCTACCTGGCGCGTCGACTCAGCACTCCCCAAAGATCTCGCTAAACTCGATGAAATCGCCCTCGTCTGCCTCGCCCCAGAAGACTGGAAATCCCGCCGCTGGCTGCGCCTCGCCCCGCGCTATCTTGGCCGCATGGCGCATGGTCTGCGCCTGCTCGATTCCGATCGTGAATTTGCCGCTCGATTCATCGACCACATCCGTCAATCAGCAAACAGCGGCGAGATCACATCCGCTGTCGAAATCGTCTCGTACTTTCGCGGCCAGCGCGACGTACGCTGCTTCTTCCCCACCAAGCCCTGACCACCGAACCCTCTCTTTCCCTGTTCCCTGTTCCCTGTTCCCTGTTCCCTATTCCCTGCTTCTGAGATCCTCTGCCAAAGTTCCTCAATCCCCAATCCCGTCTTCGCCGAGACCGGCAAGATCTCCTCGACGTCGAGCCCTCGCTTCAGCGCCGCCAGGTTGCGCGTGCGCTCGTTCCCGCTTAGACGGTCGGTTTTCGTCGCCACCACCAAAAATTCGCAGCCCGCGCTGCGCAACCATTCGAACAATTGCCGATCGTTCGGCCGCGCAGGCACGTTTGCATCCACCAGACAGATACAGAGCGCCAGCGTCTCTCGCATCGCAAGGTACGGCTCGATGAACTTCGGCCACTCCGCCGAAATCGACTTCGAAATCTTCGCGTAGCCGTAGCCCGGCAAATCCGCGAACACGATCGTTTTCCCTCTGCTCTCGTCCGAGACCAGGAAGAAATTGATCGCCCGCGTTCGTCCTGGTGTCGACGAAACTTTCGCCGCCTTCGCGCCCACCAGCGCGTTCAGCAGGCTTGACTTTCCCACATTCGATCGCCCCAGAAACGCGATCTCCGGCACGCTCGCCTTGGGAAACTCCGCCGCTGAAACCGCCGGGCGCAGGAACTGTGCTGTCCATCGCATCGCGTGCAACCTCTCCCCTGAGTCTACGAGGCCGGAACTTCCGGCGCGGGCAAGATCTAGACCACCGCCAACCGCGGGTGCCCCATCCAAGCTTCGCTTGGGTGGGGGGAGAATCACTTCTCCACTTCCGCCAGCAGCTTCTCTAGGTTCGTGCTCAGCGTCCGCGTGTACGGGTGTTCCTGATTTTGAGTGAATTAGAAGATTCTAAAGATTTTGTTTGATTAGCTGGTGCCGAAGAAGGGACTCGAACCCCCACACCCTTGCGAGTACGTGGACCTGAACCACGCGCGTCTGCCAATTCCGCCACTTCGGCACGGGAGAGACTGCTCAGGCGGGATCCGCCGAGCGGGCAGCAACTCTGAGTCTCGCAGAAGGCCGAACCCGAAGTCAAATCTTCTTAACAGCCGTTATGATTCGCGGTCGCGCTCTGAACTACTTCTTCGATTCTTCTATCTTGACGTTCTTCGGCTTGGCAAAAAGCGTCGCATCGAACGGCACCTCTCCGTACCCAGGGAACCAGAAAATATCACGGCGGCCACCTTGACTCCAGTAAACCGACAGCGGGCGTTCAGGTGTGCCCCAGGTAAAGAGCGCTAGCGTTATGTCTCTAAATGAGAGCAAGTATGCCACGGTTTGTTTGCCTTGAGAAATAGGCCCGAGCCGAGGAGATGCACCGTGGTTCTTGAAGTACTCCAATTCATGTCCGAATTCAAGTCCAGAAACTTGTTTTGCTTGGTCCTCGGGCAGCTTTGAAAGCAAATCCGCAAAGATGATCGGCATCCGGCAATTGAGCGTTGGTCCGGCATCTACAATGTGCTCTGCGGAATTTGATGCAAGGTTGACCATCCAAACATCCGGTTCATTCATGATGATGAGCCCATGAATTCCATGCTCCGGGTCCGGCTCCTCTTCCACGCGGCAATAACCTGTGCCTGCACGAAACATGACCTTTGGTTTGGCGGCGAAACTCCCCTCGGGCGCGTCGGGACCCTGGATCTGAACCACCATCTTTGTCATCATCTTCGGCGGCTGCTGAGCAAAGATGGCGCTCGTAAGGAGTATGGCAAACAGACAGGCGCTTCTCATTCTGTGGCTCACTTTCCCTTGATCATGAGAGATGCCGCAAGGATAGCGCAATTCCGCCTGCAAGGTGCGCAGGACTTGCCGAATTCTTCGCGCGGAAGTAATTTGATGGAGTCCAAAGGCGGCAGCCCGGCCCAAGGAGCACTTCACCCTGGCGTCTTCACGCCCTTCTTGAGCATCTCGATCGCTTTTTCCAGCCGCCGCTGCCGCGTCTCTTCCCTCTTCGCTTCCTCAATCCACCGGACATATTCTTTGCGGTGTGTGTAACTCAGCTTTTCGAATCCGCTCAGCAGCCCAGCTTTCTTCATCAGCGCTTTGAACGCTGCCGGAATCGCCACGATGCGTTCGTCCTCATCCTTCCACAACACCACGTCGATCGTGTCGCCCGGCGCCTTGCCGATTTGCTCACGGACGCCTTTGAGCACGCCAAGCGTGTGATGCGACATGCCGCAGTTCATCAGCGAGCCCCGATAGGCCACTTTGTCCAGCATCGCTTGCACCAGCACGCTTCCCTTTGTGCCAAATTCCTTCTCCACGTCGTAGGGAAAGAGGACCGCGGCGCCTCCGCCCATCCCCGCGATAATTTTCGCCTTGAATTCGTATTTCTTCATAAACGCAATCGCTTTCCCCCGGCGATGAAAGGGTCACGGTTTTGCTTCTTCAATCTTCACGCCGCTCGGTTTCGTGAACAGTGTGGCATCAAAGTCCACCTGCCCGTAGCCGGAATAATACCAGGTGTAATTTTTGTCTCCGTGAAACATCGCCACCCCCGCCGGCCTTTCGGGAACCCCGAAGGTGAACAGCGCCGCCATCCAATCCCCGAATTGCAACCTGTATCCGATCGTTTGCCTTGGTTGCTGGTTAAATTCGAGAACCGGTCCCCGCTCCGGAACAGCTCCGTGGCTTTTGAAGAATTCCATTTCAAATCCGAACTCCAGCCCGCTGATCTGTTTGGCTACTTCCTCGGGAATCCCGATTGAGTGATCGTCAAAAATCGGCATATGGCAATTCAGATCCGGTCCGCTATCCACAAAGTGGCGCGCCGTCTCGTCAGCTAAGTTCACCATCCATATATCGGGCTCATTGATAATAACCAACCCGTGAAGACCCTTTCAGGATCCGGCTGCTCTTCGATGCGGCAGTATGTTGTGCCTGCTCGATAAAAGGTCCTGGGCTTGAACGCGAAACTGCCGTGCGGAATATCCGAGCCCGTGCGCTGAACCACCATTCTTGTCATGGTCTGCGGCGGCTGCTGGGCGCACAGCGCAGAGGCCAGCAAAAATGCGGAAATGCCAGCGTACTTCATCTCAAGCCTCGTCTTTCATAACCTTGAAGATGAACTCAGCATAGCGCGACTTTGGAGTTGAGGCCGGACAAAATAAATCGGCCGGCCCGCATCCGAACCGGCCGCTTCCAAAGAATGCGTTGAATGTAGATGAGGCGCGACTACCTCGACTACACCAGCCTTGCGTCCAGCGTAATCTCCGTGTTGTTGGCGAAGAGCTTCGAGATCGGGCAGCCTGCCTTGGCATCAGCCGCAGCCTTGTCGAAAACTTCCTTGGTCGCGCCCGGAACGCTTGCCGTGCTGGTCAGCGAAATCTTGGTGACCGCGAAGCCGCCGTCGGTCTTGGCCAGCGTCACCGCAGCCTGGGTCTCGATCTTCGTTGGCGTCAGTCCCGCGCCACCAAGTTGCGCGCCGAGCGCCATCGAAAAGCAACTCGCATGCGCCGCCGCAATCATCTCCTCGGGCGTCGTGCCGCTGGCTGCGCCTTCAAACCGCGTGGCGAACGAATAGTTGGCGTCTTTCAGTACGCCTGTCGCCGTTGAAATCGTGCCTTTGCCTTCTTTGAGCGATCCAGTCCAGACCGCGCTCGCTTTGCTTGCCATAGTCCCTCCTTGGGATGCATCGTTTCTGGGTTGTCAGTGGATTCTTGGGGCGCTTCACTTCGGGGAAGACCGTTGCGCCGCGTTCCTGCTGTTCACTTATTCTTTGTTCTCAGCTTTTCTAGCTCCGCCAGCACCGCTAACGCCGCTATCCTCTGTTCTTTGCTTTTGATCTCTCGGGCGCCCACAGGAATTTCAAATCGCAGGCGGCCACTCCTCCATGCTAATCTGTCGGGCATGTTGCCGCAGCTTCCCCGTGCCCTGAATTCCGGCTTTCAAGCAGATTCCGCCGCGGAAATCTCACAAAGTGGTGCGCTCTGCGCCGTGCCTCTTGGCCCGGCCCATTCCGGCCCCGATGATGTTGAGGCGCTTCCCGCCGACGTTTCGCCCATCGACCACCACAGCCAGGTCTGCCCCAACTGCAACCACCGACTCGCCGGCCACCACTGCAAGCTGGTCTGCACCCACTGCGGCTACTACCTCAGCTGCGCCGATTACTACTGAGTCCGCCTGATCCTGTTCTCGATTCCTACCTTTCGCTTGCCTTCCGCGCCGCCTCAAACTCATCGCCCGGTAGCCACTCAATCGGCTTCGTCTGCTCGCTCCCGAGCCACCCAAGCACAAATCCAAAGCGCGCCAGCTTCGCATTGCCCCTGAAGTCCCAATCCGCGCGGTACTCGTCTGAAGGCTGGTGGTAGTGATGCGCGACATAATCCGCCATCTGCGCTTCGCCCCATGCCAGGTCGTGCCCCGCGAATAAATCACCCTGGTCGACGGAGAACGCCGGAATCCCCACGCGCGCCAGCGAAAAATGATCGGACCGGTAGTAGTGGCCCGCCATCGGCGTAGGATCGGGCAGCAGCTCCAGATCGAAGGCCTTTGCCACTCGCTCCACTGTCGGCCAAAAGTCGATCCGCTCTGCCCCGGTCAGATTCACTGACCGCGGAATCCCGATCGGCAGCAGCATATCGAAGTTCAAATCCAGATCCATCTGTCCGGCAGGAACCGGCGGATGCATCCCCAGGAATTGTGAGCCCAACAGACCCTGCTCCTCGGCGGTCACCGAAGCAAAGTACATATCGTGCGGCGGCTTCACCGGCGACTGCGCAAACGCTCGCGCCAGTTCCATCACAATTCCGCATCCCGTCCCGTTATCCGCCGCGCCGTTGAAGATGTTGTCGCCCTTCATCTCGGGATCGATCCCGAGATGATCGTAATGCGCCGTATACAGCACCGCGTTTCCGCCGCTTGCCACACCCTTCACTCGCCCCACCACGTTCGCGCTCACGTACCGTCGTACGCGGCTCTCGATGTGCGCCTTCAGCCGCACCGGCAATTCCACCGCGTGAAATGCCCCCGGAACTCCAGCACGGTCGATCGCCTTGTCCAGATTGCCCTGCCCCGCCATGGTGAACAGCTTTTGCGCCACGTCATGCTGGATCCACGCTGCCGCGCGTAGCGTCGCGCTTGGATCGCCTTCCAGGTAGCTCTTCTCCACCGCCTGCGAGTTGCGCACCACGTCCCAGCCGTAGCTGGCCAGGTCCTCGCGGTGGATAATCAGCACCCCAGCGGCTCCGCGTCGCGCCGCTTCCTCATACTTGTACGTCCAGCGACCGTAGTACGTGAGTGCTTTACCTTTGAAGAATTTCTCGTCGTTCGACGGCGGCTCGTTCACAATCACGAGCAGCACTTTCCCCTTCACGTCGATATCTTTTCCGTCCGGGCCCGCGTAGTCGTTCCAGTGGTACTCGGGCGCATCGATGCCGTAGCCCACGAACTCAATCGGCGCATCGATGTCTGCTGTCGTCTGCCCCGTCTGATCCTTGGCCACGACCTCGTCGCCATACGCCAGGTCCAGCGCCGCTCCATCGGCCGGCACCAAGCTGAACTTCGTCTTGTCCTCCACCGTGTGCACAGCGTACAGCGGAACGCGCTGGAAATATGTGCCGTTATCCCCGGCCGGCTCAACACCCGCCAGCGCAAACTGCGTCGCGATATACTCCGCCGCCAGCTCGCCTCCGCGCGTCCCTGGTCCGCGGCCCTCCAGCAGGTCGAGCGACAAAAATCGCACGTGCGCGCGAATCTTCTCGCTATCGATCGCCGCCGCTGCGGCGCGCGCTCCTGTTGGCAGCCCGGCAATCGCCGGAACCGGATTGATGACCAACATCTGCACGGGTTGGTCCGCCGGTTGTTGCGCCGGCGCACTCAAAACAGTTGCGGCCAAAGCGCCCGCCGTCAAAAAAGCCGCAATGAATCTTGTACGCATGGGATCTCCCTCCGAATCCAACTCAGCGCGCGAAAGCGCGTTAACAATTCCGCACAATACGCCAACCAGCCCCGGTCGATTGACCATTCAGACTACGGCTTCACTGCGCCGCTGCGCAATTGCATCCGCCGCCGGCAAGGCCAGCAG
The DNA here is from genome assembly GCA_963789425.1 of uncultured Acidobacteriaceae bacterium. Lineage (GTDB taxonomy): Bacteria > Acidobacteriota > Terriglobia > Terriglobales > Acidobacteriaceae > Telmatobacter. The sequence continues at coordinate 885,366 of CAWBKM010000005.1, forward strand.
CCGCGCCCGCACCAGAACTTTGCGCGCAAGCCCGGTCAACGGCATCCCCGCTGCTTCGTTTAGTGGAATCCATCGCCGCTCACCGCCTGCCGCAACGGCCCCCTCCACATCGTCCTCAAACACGGTGCGAATGCGCACGTAATAATTCACCTGCATGATGGCGTGCCGCACCGTCATGCGCAATTCGCTCTCGGGAACCTCAGCATGCCGCAGCGTAGGCAACTCCCACATCCCCGGCATCACCGTCACATGCGCAGGCCGCTGTTCCAGCACCACTTCGCGCGTGCTCGGGCCGCGCCGCTTTCCGGGCGCAGTGCTTGTCCGCACAGACAAAGCGTAAGCCACAATCCGGCTGGTCATTGCGGCGCGTTTCGGCGTCTTGTGCTCGCCGTGCGTTTTGCATTCCGTCGTCAATGGGCACGCGTCGCATTGCGGATTTCGCGGCGTACAAATGGTTGCTCCCAGCTCCATCATTGCCTGGTTCGAATCGCCCGGCCGCGCCCGGACCAGCAGCTTTCGCGCCAGCTCCTCCACCTTGCGCCGCAGCGCCGTGCGGCCGCCCCTTCCCGCCCCCCAGCCCGCGAAACGGCAAAGCACCCGCTCCACATTTCCATCCACCACGGCCACCGGTTCTCCGTTCGAGATGCTTGCTATCGCCGCGGCCGTGTACACGCCGATGCCCGGCAGAACGCGCAGCTCCTCCGCCTTCACCGGCAAATTGCCGCCGAGATTCGTGCTCACAAATTGCGCCGCCTTGTGCAGCATGCGTGCGCGCCGGTAGTAGCCCAGCCCGCTCCACATCGCCAGCACATCCTGCTCCGGCGCCAGCGCCAGCGCCACGAGCGTCGGAAAACGGCCCATGAATTCACGGTAGCGCTTCACCACAACCGCCACGCGCGTCTGTTGCAGCATGATCTCCGACACCCAGATCGCGTACGGATCGCCGCTGCGCCGCCACGGCAGGTCACGTTTGTTGCGCGCGTACCATTCCAGCAAACGCGCACTTGCCGCTCTCAATTTTCCGCGCCCGTCGTCAGCCCGTGCCATGCGCTCAGATTACGGCATCTACGTGGCCCTGCGTTGCACGTGCAAACTGCGCCCACCGTTGACAAAGGCGATTCCCTGACCAGAAATGTGTATTGCACCACGCCATGTGCATTGCTAAATTTGAACTCAAATTCCCATTCTGGCAAGGGTGTGCCTGCCAACTGGTGATTTGTGGGCCGGATAACTGCGGTTCATCTACGCTGAAGGATCGCCAATACATTTGCACGATCCGCTGGCGAATCGAACGGAGACATCGTGAAACGACTTGCTTGCTTTTTGACGCTCACCCTGCTGGCCGCACCCACAGGCCTGTTCGCCCAAAACTCTGACCAGCCCGCTCCGCCCCAATCAAAAGCCGAGAAAGGTGAGTCACCAGCCCCCTTCTCTCGCCTCGCACTCTCTGGCGGTGTCGGCGCCAACGGCATCAATATGCAGGTCGCCGTTGAGGCCAACCGCTACATCAACATTCGCGGCATCGGCAACTACTTCACTTACTCCCTCACCAAGACAGTGAACGGCACCAACGACACTGGCACACTCAATTTCGCCACCGGCGGCGTCTCGGTTGATCTCTATCCATTTCCCAATCACGGCTGGCGTCTCAGCCCAGGCGTGCTCTTCTATAACCAGAACGCCGTCACCGCTACCCTAAACGTGGCCGGCGGAGATTCCTTCACCATGAACAGCACAAAGTTCTGGTCGTCCACAACCAGCCCTGTCTCGGGCAGCGGCGGCATCTTTCTCAACAAGACCAATCCCGCCTTCACCATGACCACTGGCTGGGGAAACCTGATCTCGCGCCGCGGCGGACACTTCTCGGTTCCCTTCGAAATCGGCGCCGCTTTCGTCGGCTCGCCGACCGTCAAACTGAACTTCCTCAATGGCATTGTGTGCGCGGACCAGGCACAAACCGAATGCTCCAGCGTCACTTCATACCCCGCCTTCACCAGCGACGTGAACGCACAGATTGCCATCTACAACAACGACCTCAACGTGCTCAAGGTCTATCCCATCATGTCCATTGGCATTGGCTACAACTTCAAGATCCGCTAAAACGTCGGCCATCCCTCACTCAACATCCTGCAAAACCTGGGTGCCCCAGGTCTCGTTTCTGAGACCTGGGATAGCACGAACCCAAATCCACTGACCTGCGTCAGGGCTTAAGTTCACTCATGCCGAAACCGTGCTTCAACAAAAATCCGGGCCCTCAGGCCCGGACTCTAACTCCGCTAACCCCGCTAACTCCGCTGCCTCACGCCAGCATCTCTCCCACAATCCCCGCCGCCGCCTTCAACGCCGCGTCAATCTGCGTCTGATCTTTGCCGCCGGCCTCTGCAATCTCCGGCTTCCCGCCGCCCGATCCGCCCACGATCTTTGCCACCGCGCCCACTAATTTACCGGCTTGAATGCGCTTCACCAGCCCCGGCGTCACCCCTGCAATGATCGCGACTCTTCCTTCAGGCTGCGCCGATCCCAGCACCACCACGCCCTCGCCGAGCTTCTGTTTCAGGTTGTCCACCAGCGTCCGTAACTGCCCGCGCTCCAACTCATCCGCGCGATGCGTCAGCACCTTCACGCCCTTCACTTCCACGGCGCGCGAAACGGCATCATCCAGCCCTCCCGCAGCCGACTTCATCCGCATCTCTTCAATCTCGCGCCGCAGCTTCTTCAATTCATCGTCCTGCGCTGCAAACTTTGCACGCAACCCATCCGGCAAATTCTCCGTCGAGGGCACATATTGTCCCGCTACCTTCGCCAGCTCAAAATCTTTCCTGAACGTATCCAGCGACCCCATCCCGCTGATCGCTTCGATTCTCCGCACGCCCGACGAAACCGACTCTTCGCCCGTCAGCTTCATCAGCCCAATCTCGCCCGTCGCCGCAGTGTGCGTTCCGCCGCACAGTTCCGTCGAAAACCCATCCGACAGCTTCACCACCCGCACCTTGTCGCCGTATTTCTCTCCGAAAAGCGCCATCGCGTGGTATTCGTTCACCGCCACGTCAATAGGAACATCGACGAGCGTTTCGACTTTCGCGTTCGCCAGCACCTCGCGGTTCACAATGTCTTCAATCTCCTGCAACTCTTCGTCTGCGACCTGCGAAAAGTGCGAAAAGTCGAACCGCAGCCGGTCGGGATGCACCGCCGAACCCGCCTGCTTCACATGCGTGCCCAGAACCTGCCGCAGCGCCGCATGCAGCAAATGCGTGCCCGTATGGTTGCGCCGGATCGCATCGCGCCGCACTCCATCGACTACCGTATTCACGCGATCGCCCACTGCAAGATCCTGTTTCAGAATCGCCTTGTGCGCACGCACTCCCTGCACCGGCAGCACGCAGCCAACAATCTCGGCGACGGTGGAATTTCCATCGGTCGAAGTAAACCAACCTAAATCCCCAACTTGCCCGCCCGAGTCGCCGTAGAAACTCGTGTGGTCAAGAACCACTTCAACCTCTTCGCCCGCCTTTGCCGCCGGAACTCCCACTCCGCCCTTCACAATCGCCAACACCTCGCAGTTCGTCGAAGTCAACGATCCGTAGCCCTCGAACACCGTCTTCGGCAGATCCCGGAACGCGGGGCTTGCCGTCTTCTGCGATCCGCCCTTCCAGGAAGCGCGGGCACGGGCCTGTTCCTCCGCACGAGCCGCCTCGAAGCCTGGCCTATCGAATCTCACCCCTGCATCTCGACAAGCATCTGCGATGAAGTCCTCGGGCAGACCGAACGTCTCATACAGATGGAAGGCGTCCACGCCTTTTAATTCTGGCTGACGATCAAGAAAGTCAATGTACTTCCTCTCATCTGCATCTGCTGGTATGGCCCTTTGGAGAAGCGGTTTTGTCCGCGCCCAATCGATTTCCTCGAAAATAGTCCCGTCGCTGAACACATCCCGTTTCCCTGATCGGACTATGCAGTCTGGACCGAACTTCGACTCCAAGTCAGCTAGCTTGGCGCTATCTCTTGCGAACTTCTCACTACCCGCTTTTTCGAGCGCCTCGTTCAACTCTTTTGCGCCAGCAATCTCCTCATCCAGCCGAGTCAGCCCGATCTTCAGCACGCGGTCAAATTGCTTCTCTTCCGCCTCCACCACCTTCGCCACGCGTGCCGCTGAATCCACCAGCTCCGGATAAGCGCCCCCCATCAGGTCGCGCACCGCGAACACCATCTCAAACAGAAACGGCTTCTCCTGTCCCAGCAGCCGCCCATGCCGGATTGCGCGCCGCAAAATCTTCCTGAGCACATACCCGCGCCCTTCATTCGACGGCAACACGCCATCGTTAATAAGGAAGGTCGCCGCACGAGAGTGATCGGCGATGATGCGCAAGCTGGCGTTCTCGACGAAATTTCCCTCAGGGGCTAAAGCCCCCACTTTCTGTGCGGCCTTTTCGGCCCGACTGAAGTCGTGCCCTGATACAGAACCGGATTGCGAAGAGTCTGCGGACAGGCTGACTTGCTGTTTCGCTGGCTCGATCGAACTAAACCCAGTCAGCTCCGCCGCCCTCTCAATCAGCGGCGTAAACAAATCCGTCTCAAAATTACTCACCTTCCGCTGCAGCACTGCCGCCACGCGCTCCAATCCCATCCCCGTATCAATCGAGGGCTTCGGCAGCGGCGTGAGCTGATATCGCACCGGCTCTCCTCCAAGACCTGAAAGCGCGGAGCGCTCGAACTGCATGAAAACGAGATTCCAGATCTCCACATACCGCGCATCGTCATGGCCGAATGGCTTGTCGATTCCCTTTCCATCGGGCCCGGTCGTCTCCGCGGCCTCGATCCCCATGTCGTAGAAAATCTCCGAGCACGGCCCGCACGGCCCTGTCTCGCCCATCTGCCAGAAGTTGTCTTTCACCCCGTACTCGCCGATCCGCTCCTTCGGCACGCCCACTTCCATCCAGTACTTCTCCGCCTCGTCGTCCCGCGGAACCTCGGCCGTCCCCTCGAAGATCGTCACGTACAAACGGTCCTTGGGAATCCCAAACCACTCCTCGCTCGTCACCAGCTCCCACGCAAACCGGATCGCGTCGCGCTTGAAGTAGTCTCCAAACGAAAAGTTCCCCAGCATTTCAAAGAAAGTGTGGTGCCTCCGCGTAAAGCCAACGTTCTCCAGGTCGTTGTGCTTCCCGCCCGCGCGCACGCACTTCTGCGAGCTGGTCGCTCGTACATAACTGAGCTTGTCCAAAGCCAGGAAAGAATCCTTGAACTGGTTCATCCCGGCGTTGGTAAACAAGAGCGTAGGATCGTTCGCCGGCACCAGCGAAGACGAATGAACCCTCCGGTGCCCCTTCGTCTCAAAGAAGCGCAGAAACAGCTCGCGTATCTCATTTCCCGAGCGCATTTTCATGGCTCTCTCAGTGTAATGTCCCGCACTCACGAAACTGCCCCAGGAAACCTATCCCGAAACTCTTTCCTGCTCCGCGTCATCCAATCGCGTGGAACCCCAAGGAGGTCCCCATGGACACGCGCGCAATCCTGGCCCTGGTTGAGGCCAAGCCCGGCAAGGAAAAAGATCTGGAAGCTTTTTTGAAATCGGCCCAGCCGCTGGCAGTCTCCGAGCCTGCAACCACCACTTGGTATGCCGTCAAGCTGGGCCCTGCAAAGTTCGGCATCTTCGATACGTTTCCCGACAATGCCGGCCGCGACGCGCACCTCAACGGTCCCATCGCCAAAGCGCTCCTTTCCAAAGCCGAGGAGCTGCTGGCGAAACCACCACAGATCGAGATGCTCGATATTCTCGCCTCGAAAGCCTGATCGTTTCTCTAGCCTGAAGTCGGAGGGAGCAGGAGCCTGTCGCAGTCCCGATGTCCCTTTCTCCCGTCCAACTCAGTAATGGCCTTCCGATTTCACGCGGCTTCTCTCGCTCTCCTGCTATTTGGGTGCCCCATCCAAGCTCTGCTTGGGTGGGGTTCGCCGCTCGTCCACGCGCAGCCCGGCTCCCACCTTCCCATCGCCGAAACCAATTCCATCCTTGTCGGCTCGTCAACCCTCGAGGTCGACTTCGCCGAGGGCCCGTTTGATCTTCCGAAATCGGCGATTCTTGAGCGGATCGCCACGGCCGCCTCCGCTGTCGCCACCTACTACGGGCGATTTCCCGTTGCCACCGCCCGCATCCTCGTCATACCCGTTCCCGATCAAAACGGCATTCTTCAGGGCACCACATGGGGCGACATGCACGGCTGGCCCGGTTTCACGCGCCTCCGCATCGGCGAGCACACCACTGCCGCCGAGCTTGCCTCCGATTGGATGATCACGCACGAGCTCACGCACATGGCCTTTCCTGACATGCCGTCCGATTCCGATCGGGACCAGTCCGCCCAGCACTGGATTGAGGAAGGTCTTGCAACCTACATCGAGCCCATCGAGCGCGTCATGATCGGCGATCTGACGGCGAAGAAGATTTGGACCGACATGGTTCGCGACATGCCGCAGGGCGAGCCGCAGCCCGGCGACCAGGGCCTCGACAACACACACACCTGGGGACGCACCTATTGGGGCGGCGCCATGTTCTGCCTGGTCGCCGACGTCCAGATCCGCCAGCAAACGCGCAACCGCCTCGGCCTTCAGGACGCATTGCGCGCCATCATCGCCGCCGGCGGCACCATCGATCACAATTGGACGCTTCCCCAGGCGCTCGCCGTAGGCGACCACGCCACCAACACGCACGTCCTCACCGATCTCTACGCCCAGTGGAAAGACAAGCCAGTCCAATACGACTTGCCCGCGCTCTGGACTCAACTCGGAGTTCTCTCCACTCCGAACGGCGTCGAGTTTTCCGATTCGGCGCCGCTAGCCGCGGTTCGAGAGGCAATCACAAAGGCGGAGGGAAATCCGATCCAAGCGATCGTCGCCCCAGCGCCGCCCCCAGTTCCTGCTCCGTAGGTCCGATTGATTCCGGCAAAGGGGTCGATCAGAAGGGTTGTTTACCTTTGTGTAAACTGCGTTACCGATTCGTTAATAGGCTGTTTATCGATAGGTAAATAGCTACCTTATTGATTCTATTTAAGGAGTGCTGAAAATGACCCAAAATTGCACCGAAAATTGGGCAGCTTTCAAAAAAAATTTCGCGCCGGCCCCATACGCGCTGGCTCCCGTGAGGACGGGCGCGAAGATGGCGCGGCAATCGCAGGCTGGTTGATCAACCATAGATCGAGTATGCGCCAAATGGCGGGAATTACCTGCAAACTTGGCGCACAGAATTTGCGCACTAAAATCAATGATTTGCGGGAATCCTCGGCGAACGAGGCTCTTGACAACTGAAGGAGTGAAGAATCGAACAGGCGAATGAGAGGGCGAGCGGGTAAAGTTGTCACTCCTCGTGCGGTTCGGTTTCCAGGTTGTCCAGCGCCGCCAACTCTTCCTCGGGCACGTCCCAACGTCGCAGCACCTTGTAGATCGTGCCCGTCGAGAAGCCTGCCGCCACCAGCCGCCGCATCACCCGCGCCACTTCTTTCTCGTTGGCAGGCTTCCGGATGCGCTTGCGCTCGAGATGCTCGCGCGCCAGCTTCTCTTCATTGGTCTCGCCGTAACGCTCATCCACTGTTTCCTTGACGAGGTCGGTGCGGATTCCCTTCCGCTGCAAATCCTGCTGCACGCGCCGCGCGCCCAGCTTCTCGTTCTCCTGGCGCAGCCGCGCATAGGTTTCGGCAAACGCGCGGTCGTCGAGATACCCATGCTCCTTCAGGCGCGCGATCACGGCTCTCACGGCTTGCTCGCCGCCGTCTCCCTGTTCGGCCCGCGCGCTCATCAGCCGCCGTAGCTCAACTTCGGTGCGCATCTGCCGGCCCAGAGCCTTGACGGCGTACTGATACAGAGCCGCTTCGTTTAGCGGCTCGCGCGGCTTGCGGGATTTGCGGGGGAAACCCATTGAACCTAACCCAGCGGAATCAGGAGGCGAAACGATCGATTCCGCCGCCAGTGATAATGCTTGAAGTCGCTGTCGAGCGTGAGGATATCGCCGGTATCGAGCTGATCGGCCATGTGGATGAGGCAAGCATCGGCAAAATCGGCCGGGATATCCTGATACTTCCTCATAATTCTCTTGACCGGTCCTGAGGATTCGGTCAGCTTAAAGGGGATCTCCAGAATTCCTTGTTCCACGCTCGTAAGAATGTCGTCGGCAGCGCCAGGCGCAAAGCGCAGCAAGTGAAACGCCTCGGTAATCACCGGCTCGCAGGTCACAAGAGGATCATCGAGTGCCCGATAGACCCGCAAACAAAGAGAATGGCGCGGCTCGCGCTTGTCGTAGACAGCGACAAGGAATCCCGTATCGGCGAGAATGGGCTTCACTCGATCGCCGCTCGGGCCGGTTTTCGCAAAGGACGCCCCATGCTCTTCTTGCCGAAATCCTCCATGTACTTCTTGTTTGTTGCGAGGCTCGATACGCCGCTATCGTACATGCCGATACCAATCAGCATGCGGCGGGGCGAAGGAGCGTGATGCTTCTCCACCAGCCGAATACCCTCACGAACAACTTTGGAAGTACTCCAACCGAGGCGGCGAACGAGCATTTCCAGCGCCGCCTCTGTCTCCTCGTCCAACCGGGCCTGTACGCTGGTTTTCATGAGGCTATTGTACCACAAATTCAGCATTTGTAATACAGGTCACTTCTTGCCCGCCCACTCATCCACCCAGTCGTTCACCGTCTTGTACCAGAGCTGGGAGTTCTGCGGCTTCAGCACCCAGTGGCCTTCGTCGGGAAAGTAGAGCATCTTGGACGGGACGCCGAGCAGTTGCAACGTGTCAAAGAGCTGGAAGCCCTCGCTCACGTCGAGCCGGTAATCGAGCTGACCGTGAACCACCAGCGTCGGCGTCTTGAAGTTCTTGGCATAATACGACGGCGACCATTTGCGGAACGGGTTCTCATCGTCCGGCTTGCCGTAATAATCCCACGGGTGGCCGCGGAACTCCCAAATGTTGAACCAGTCCTCTTCGGTCGACCCAAACGCCGATTCGGCGTTGAACATGCCGTCGTGAGTCACGATGCACTTGAAGCGGTCCGTGTGGCCGAGGATCCAGTTGGCCATGAATCCGCCGTAGCTCGCGCCGAGCGCGCACTCGCGCGTCTTATCTATAAATGCGTAGTGCTGCTCCGCGTAGTCGAGGCCGGTCATCAGATCGGTGAAGGGCTTGCCGCCCCAGTCGCCGCTCACTTCTTCCACAATCGCCTGCCCGTATCCCGTCGACCCGCGCGGATTGATCATGACGACGACGTAACCGTTGGCGGCCAAGAGCTCGGCGTTCCAGCGGTAGGACCAGTCATCGCCCCACGCGCCCTGCGGCCCGCCATGGATCAAGAACTTCACGGGATACTTCTTCCCCGCGTCGAACCCCGGCGGCCGGATGAGGAAGCCTTCGAGCTTCGTGCCATCGGCGGCCTTAAACCAGAAGTCCTCCATCCTCGGCAGATCGAGCTGTGCCAGCAGCGCATCGTTGAGATGCGTAATGGGGTGCGGATAAAGAAGAAAGGCAGGCGAGTCTGCTTTCGCCGTCGACGGATCCATCTCGACTTTGAAGCGAACAACCTCGCCGGGCGAATCAATACTCGTTTGGGTAGCGAGAATTGGTGCGAGTGGTGACTCTGGCGTCGAGTTGTCCGGCAATGTCAAAAGTCCGCTGAAGCTGCCCGTGTGGTTGTAGCTACCGACCACGTTTTGTATCCCGTTGGACAGACGCACGGAGCGAATAGGAGATTCGCCCTTGTCCTCCGAAACGAAGTAGATGAATTGGGAATCCTTCGCCCACGCAAACTCGTCCACCCAGTTGTCAAACTTCGACAGCAAATCCGTCACCGTCTTCTTCTCGCGGTCATAAACCGCCAGCCGAAACTGATCGCTCTCATATCCATTCCGCGCCTGGCTCCGCCACGCCAGATACTTTCCATCGGGCGAGTACGCGGGATTGAAGTTGCCGCCAGCCGACGTCGATATTTTTCTGGCTTTGGACAAGGGATCGGTCAGATCGAGCGTGTAGATCTGCGCGCTGATCGAGATTGCGGGAACAGGGTCAGGATTCTCAGTAAACGCCAGTTCTTTTGAGTCGGGCGACAAATCGCATCCGCAGCCCCCGCCCTCCAGCGAAAACGGCGGCACGTCGTGCGTGTCGTTGGGATTCAGATCGCGCATCCCACCGCCGTCAACCGAAACCAGGAAGAGATGCTCCCGTTTCTCGCCCGTGTAGTGGTCCCAGTGCCGATAAAGCAGGTGCGTCCAGATTTGCGCCTTGACCTTGCTCGCAGCCAGCACCGCATCGCGGCCCGCATTGCACTTGTTCCCGGTGTCGAAGTCGGCCATCGAAATTGCAGGACAATCCGGATACACAGTCGACGTAAATACAATCGACTTCGAATCGGGAGCCCACTTGGCGTTGTCGGCCTCCGTGGCAATCGCTGTCAGCTTCTTCGCATTGCTTGTCGCCCCCGTCGCCGGATCGAAGTCCGCGATCCAAATTTGCTGGCCGTTATCTCGACCGGAAAGGAAGAGCACGGAGTGCCCATCCGGCGCGAATTGCAGGCCGGAATCGCCCGGTTGGGCGACCGCCAGTTTCGTGGGCTCACCGCCAGAAATTGTCTGCAGCCACAGTTCGTTCGTTTTCTTGTTTTGGCCGAGATCAGCGGTTGTCACTGAATACGCCAGCCACTTGCCATCAGGCGAAACGGCGGTATCGCCGAGGCGCTTCATCTGCATCATGTCCTCAAACGTCATGGGCCGCTTGGGTGGCGTTGCCTGCGCGGACGGCGCGGTCTGCGCGGAACAAATCGAAAGAACCGCGAAAGCGGCGGCGAAGAGAAGGAGCGTTCGTGCCGTCCCAGGTCTCAAAATCGAGACCTGGGGCACCCCGGATTCGAGCGACACAAATTTACGCATTCAATGCCTCACCGCGCGGCGTGAACGATCACGACGCGTGAAGAAAAAGTGTACACCGGAACACAGTTCGCAGTTCTTAGTTCGTAGTTCACAGCCGCACCGGCGCGATGCCTCGGAGACTGTGAACTACGAACTGTGAACCGTGAACTGGCTTTTCTTCACTTATTCTCGTTCCCCGTCAGCCGGAAGGTGATCGTCCCCCAGAAAAGCCGCGCGCGCATCTGCACCGGCAGATGGCGCTCGTCGTCGGTGTACCAGATCCAGATGTTGCCGCGATTTTTCACCACGCCCGCATCCGCGGTGGGCTGCACCCGAATCGTCTTGAATGTGCCCAGCGATGTTTTGATCTCTTCGCGGCCTTCCACCTTCATCGTCACCAGCACCGTGCGCTGGGCGTCGGCAACGGGAATCACGAAGCTATTACCCACCACCAGTTGCTGCGAGCCGGGGTAAAACACGCCGGTCAGCAGATCGGTCTCGCAGCCTTTCACAGGAGACTCCGCATGCTTGGCCTGACCGGTAACCATATTCTTCTCGTCGAGGATGGACTTGGACGCGGCGTAATCAATGTGCAGCGTGGAGTTGAACTGACGCCGCCCCTCGACCGTCTGCTTATCGAAGTCATAGGTGCAACCCCTTGCAAGGTCGAAGTCAGATTGGAAGTTGTCTACGACGTGAAAGATGAGATTGATGGCGCCGCTGGTATATGCAGAGGCAATCACGCGCTCGCGATCGCCGGCCGCCTCAAAGTGGACGACCGCTGTCCCGGCGGGAAAGACACGCCAATCGACCGAGTAGGTCAGCGTCTCCTTCTGCGGGAAGCTGAAGCCCGCGCGCGGCGGCGCCAGGATGGCAGGATCCTGGCCGAGCGCTGTGGCCCCAAGCATAAGCACGGACAACAGGGTTGCAACACTAGCGCGTGTCTTCAATGTTCGGCACGGCTCCTCATGGCTCGGTTTCAAATGGATTGACCTGGCCCCTTCTCTTTGGACTTCGCATATGCTCAAAACGGTTACCAGGCATGGTGCATAAAAATCTCCAGCACCGGACGCAGGTAGAGCAGGCTCAGGTACAGCAGTGCGGCCCCTAGAGCAGAATTGTACTCGCGGTGTTTGAGGTAAAGGGCAAGCGAAAAGCCATCCGTAGCTGCTTTGGTAACTGGCTCGGAAACAGCGGGTTTGCCCGACTCGCCTGGCGGCTTGGCGGGTGTGAGGCGAGGCAAGAATCGGGGAACGCTGCGGCAATAGATATCGAACTCTGGAAATGCGGCGCGAAGGAATTGCTCCTCTGACGCGATGACTGGAATGTAGATCGCGGCGAATCCAATTGCGAGCAACAGCGCCAACGGCCAACTGAGAAGCGCCACTGCAAAGCCGGCGGCGATGAGCGTTGATCCGAGATAGAGCGGATTGCGCGTGTACGCATACGGTCCGGTGACGCTGAGCTCCTGGTTCTTCTTCACTGTGCCGGAAGCGAGCGAGCGCAATGCCAAGCCCGGAAGAACAAGCGCAAGGCTCCATGCGATCGCGGTTAGATGCGGTGCGCGGCGAACGACTTCGACGAGATAGACGGCAGCGGTAAAAAATCCCAAAGGAACGCGAATGCGGCGCGCAATCTTCTTCCACCGCTCCGCCCATTGCATGGAGCGGCCTTTTGGAGGAGAGCTGTGGCCGGTCGACTGAGTCATCGCGCACTCTCCTCCCCCTGCAACTCATCGCCGAGCAGTTCGTCGGCGGCGCGGAGAACATCGTCGGGCGTAATCGTGAGCAGGCCGGGATCGGGCGCTGAACGGCGCGAGTGGTCGCGGCGGCTGTCTGGGCTGCGCAGCACGCGGGCGCGCGTGCCATACGGGCCGTTGCGGCTGGGATCAGTGGGGCCGTAGATGCCGACGACGGCGCGGCCGAGAGCGCTGGCCAGATGGAGCGGTCCTGTGTCTCCGCCGATACAGAGAGCGATGCGGCGCGTGAGCGCAATCAACTGCGGCAGAGTTGCGGTGAGCGTGACGGCGCTGCCGGAAGCGATCGCAGCGGCGAGCGGTTCTTCGCCAGGCCCGGCGTTGACTACCACGTGCAATCCGCGCCGTGCGAGCCCATCGGCGACGGTGGCGTAGCGCTCGGGTGGCCAGCGCTTGGCGCCCCAGCCGGCACCGGGAGTGATAAGTGCGATCGGCAGCGCGACGCCTGGGAAGGTGTCGGCAAGCCACGCGGCACACCAGGACTCAGCCCCAGGGTCGACTGGAAGTTGCGCGTCGACAGCGGAGAGAACGTCACCGGCGACGGCGGAGGCGAGTTCCACGTCCTGATCGATCACGTGCGCGCCATGCGCGACCACGCGCTCGGTGAAAAGCCATTGAGCAGGCCATTCGCGAGGGCTCGCTTCTCCGATGCGGCGCGAGCAGCCGCTCATGCGGGCGATGACCGCGGAACGGATTGCGCCCTGAAGGTCGAGGACGGCGCTGTACTCCTCGGAGCGCAGCTCGCGGCGCAGGGCTGCAATTGCGTGGCGCGTATCGGCGCTCAGCGGATGGCGCTTCCATTCCCGGCTGGGAGCGAAGTGGAGGCGATCGACGACCGGCATCGCGGAATCACGGGCTTTCCTGATCCCTGATCCCTGTTCCCTGTCCCCTCGGTCCCTTGGTCCCTTGGTCCCTGCACTCAGCAGCGATTGCCAGCGCGGCTCGACGACCCAGCCGATTTGCCAGTCGGGATGAGCCAGACGCAACGCCGTAACCGCAGGCAGCGCGTGAAGGATATCGCCCATTGCGCCCAAACGGACGATGAGCAGGCGGAAGTTGGACTGCGTGTGCAAAGTTTGATTTTCGCACAGCCGTGCCCGGCGGAAAAAGGCACGCCCAACTCCGCCTTCAGCTCTTCGCAATCCGCCTTGGGAACCGATTCCGCAGCGCCTATTTCGCGGCCGGTGTTGCGGGCGCGGGCAGGTAGCTCAGGTCCGGCTCGTAGCGATAGATGAGGAAGTTGCTGCTAACGATAAGTGAGTGCGCCTGGTCAACAATGGCCTGGTATTCGTCCGCGGTAACTCCTTTTTGAGCGCCCACGCCATTGTCCAGATCGGCCCAGTCGTTGATTCCGACGACGGAAACGAATGTGGGACCGGGATCGCCGAAATGCACATCGGCAAAGTTGTAATCCTTGGTTCCGCTCTTCTTGATTGCCGGCAGGATCACGTTTTTCTGGAATTCGAGATAGTCGCGGTACCTTTCCGGGCGCACTTGTGTAACGAGAACGCGAATCATCTTGGGCTCATCGCCACCGGTGTCGGGCAGGCTGCGCTCGGGGTCGACGACCTGGATTTCGCGACGCCAGCTTGAAGTGCACTCGATGATGTGCGTGGCGAGACGCGCGAGGTCGACGGCCTGGTCTTTCAGCTTGGGATCTTTGTCGATGGTGTTGTCGAGGTCGGCCCACTTCGAATACATCTGGACGCGCGCAAACTCATAGGGACCGGTGAGAGCGACCCAAATAGTGCTGTAGCGGTCGGAGCCGGCTTTGGCCAAGATGGCGTTGTACTCCTTGATTTCAGCCTGGAAGTCGCCGATGCGGTCTGGCTTGACGGTGTAGAAAGTGACGCTGCGGATGTTGGCATCCTGCGCGGTCGCGGGGGCGGCGAGCGTCGCCACAGCCAGCAGAATTGCGGCAAGGCAAGGCCAGAGAATTGCTTTTCTGAGCGAAATCATAAAAACCTCCGTGTTGCGGGCGAAGGCTCGAGCGCAACGTTTGAAGGTCCGGCATTGCAGCCGGGCGTGATTGGGATGAAGGCCTTCGCAAGCAAGGGGAACGTGCGGGGTCTTCCGATTTGATGCGGAGTCCGAGAGGGAATTGCGGACGAGGTGAGTATACGACAGGAACCAGGATCAGCTTTCAGCGAATAGCTTCGAGCCTGTCCAGGCATAGTTAGGATTGGGCGTCCGGCAGATGAAGCGAGTCTGTGACGGTGATTTCGGCAACGCGCAAATTCTTCACACTCAAGCTCTCGATTTCAAGCGAACCGATCTTTGCATTCTCAACCGATGCGCGCTTGATGAATAATCGCCAGATGGCCAGACTGCCAATAGCTACAGCGCCGAGGGCAGCGGCGCCAATTGCGGTGGCAACGAGTGCCGTGGCTTGTGTTCGTGCGGGACCTGAGGGCTTGTTCAAGGTTGGCCTCCTCGATGTTTCATTGGATCTGGTGACTTGAGCGCAACTGCGAAGTGCGCGGGAAAGACTGCGGGGCGCAGCTTCATTATCGCTGGAAGATGTCGATGGGCTGTGTGAAGTCGGTGACGCGCATGTGTGCGGCGAGCGTGGGGTATTGGCTTTGAAGTTTGAGGTACATCTCCCACGCGACGCGGCGATAACTGAAGTGGCCTGCAGGACCGGAGCGCAGCTCGGAGATGTACTGAGCCTCCGCGAAGTCCATTTTGAAGAGGGCGCGGATTCGCGTGGCGAGAGGATAGAGATAGATGGCGGATTGCGCGGCCTCGACGACTGGGGCAGCGGCGATGACGCTGGCGGTGCGGTGCGCGGCGTCGATCGCGGTGCGGTATTCGGAGAGGATGCCAGCCTCAGCAAGAATGTCGGAGCCGGCAGGCAGGTCTCCGCAGCCGGGGGTTTCATAGCCGTGCAGGGCGGTAAAGTCCTGGATGATCTGCGTACAGCGGCGATGGCGATGAAAATCGCGGAAGCCGCCGATGTCCATGAGAATGTCAAAGCGAAGGCCGGCGCCGGCGTGAAAAGCGCGAAGTGCTTCGTCGTGCCTGCCGCGGTGCTTCAAGCCCAGCTCGATGACTTCAGTGATGCGGGCGGCGGACAGGCCGGAGACAAAGTCGCGAATCTGGCGGTAGGGGTGGCGGCTAACGGAATAAAGGAGGGTGGCGGCGAGCTCGACTTCGAGGGTCTCTCTGCGCTCGACGAGATCGACGAGCGGGGCCGCGGCGGGCGGCAGGTCTTTGAGCAACTCAGCGGCGGCGCGGGTGAGCTCTGCGCGGGTCTGGATGAGGTAGTCGCTGGGCTGGGCATACTTCACCAGAGTGGGCGCGGTGCGGACTTCGCGCGTGAAGAGTGCGGCGGCCTGAGCGGCGAGATCGGGCGCGGTTTCGCTATCGAGGGCCTCGATCTTGTCAATGATGGTCTGGGCTGCCTTGGCGTTCAGGTTCCATGCAGGGCCAGTGGCCGCTTCGCGAAGCTTTTCGCCGAGCATGCGAATCTCGGCGGCGGGGTGGGAGAGCAGGCGCGAGACCTGGGATTCAAGGGTGCGCGCGCTGACGATCTGGCCGAGCGAAGTGTTGGTGGCCAGAGGAAGCAGATAGCGGGCGACGTCGAAGGCGCGGGCGCGGAGGGTGCGCTCATAGGCGTCGGGCTTCATATCGCCAGGCCGCGCGACGCGGCGGCGAAGAAGATCGACGACGGCGACTGTAGTGCGCTTGTAGGCGCCAAGGAGCGAGTCAATAGTGCGCTCGTAGAGCTCCGCACAGTGGGTGTCGCCGGCGAAATCGGGGTAGTAGAAGCCGGACTCGAGAAAGTTCTGGTAGCGGGTCGAGCGTTCCTGCCCGTCCCAACGGGTTTCGTCGACGAGGACAATGGCGGCGAGGAGTGAGAGGCGTTCGACGGCGAAGGCGATGTGGGCCAGATCGGCGATGGAACGATGGCCGTATTGAAAATAAAAGGTGTTAAGGAACTGCTCCGCACGCTGG
The DNA here is from genome assembly GCA_963789425.1 of uncultured Acidobacteriaceae bacterium. GTDB lineage: Bacteria > Acidobacteriota > Terriglobia > Terriglobales > Acidobacteriaceae > Telmatobacter. The sequence goes on from CAWBKM010000005.1 coordinate 901,959, forward strand.
GAGTTGATTTCCGCAAGGGAATCGCGCATGGAAAGAGCCGAGCGGGAGTACTTCGCCATGGCATAGGCAAGGATTTCAGGATCGGCGCCATGGATGGCGATGACTTCGGTTTGATTGCGCGCTGAGGGAGAAAGCGAAGATTCACTGGACATGATGATGGTCTCGCGGACAGAATACGTCATAAGGGAGCATCCGCGCGCAGCGGCGGTATGGGAGCCCTGACGGGAGCGAGCGCAACAAGAGAGCGCGAACCCGGAAGCACGGGAGCAGCCATGCGGGAGTATCTGGTGCGAACGTCGCACAAACCGCGGCCCTTGCCGGCGGGGCGCTGGGCCATGACCCAGCGCTGGAACGATCTGCTGTTTGCGCACTGGCCCATCGCGACGGCGAAGATGCAGTCGCTGTTGCCGGACTGGCTGGAAGCCGATACGATGCAGGGAACGTCGTGGTTGGGTGCGGTGCCGTTCTGGCTGGACCGCATCAAAGTCCGCGGCATGCCCGCGATTCCGGGGCTGCGAAGCTTTCCTGACTTGAACTTGCGGACATACGTGCGGGATCGGTTCACGGGAACGGCGGGGTTCTATTGCTTCAGCGTGGATTCAAGCAATCTGCTGGCGGTGGCGGCCGCGCACCTGGTGTACCACCTGCCGTATCGGATGGCGGAGATGTACCTGGAGCCGCGGTCGGAGCGCGAGTTCGCGTTCTACAGCCGGCGCCGATTCTCGCGGAAGCCGGTGATCTTCAAGGCTCGGTACCGGGGCCTGGGGCCGACGCGGGCAACGGCAGAGATGCGGCCTGGATCGCTGGAATATTTCTTCACGGAACGGCCGTGCGTGTTCTCAACCAACCGCGCGGGAGAGCCGATCAAGGCGAACCTTCACCATGTTTCATGGCCATTGGAGGAAGCTGAGGCGGAGATCGAGCGCAACGATCTGGCGACAGCGGTGGGACTGGAGCTGCCCGACCGGGAGCCAGTGCTCCACTACTCGCGACGGCTGGCTGTCTATGTGTGGCCGGCGGAGCTTGCGCGTCCGGCGCTGGCGGCGCGCCCGGTAACGGTAGCGGCGACGCCGACGTAGAAACAGCTTCTAGCTGCCAGCTTTTTCGTGCCGCGTGGAACGTGGTGGCTGATTGATCGATGCGGCCTAATGATGCGCGGCTGGGAATGGCTTTGATCCGTCGCCGACGATCACATCGATTGTCTCCTGCTGGCCATTGCGGATGTAGACGAGCCGGGCATCGGTTCCCGGCTTCAATACAAAGATCGAGCTGACCAAATCGGCCGTGTTCTTCATGGAATTTCCGTTCAGCGAAACGATGATGTCGCCAACCTTCAATCCAGCCTTATCGGCGGGACCGCCTTGAACCACCGCGCCAATTTTCGATCCGGGTCTGACAACGTGAGCCTGCGCCCCGGTTCCGCTCGTCACATCCTGTAACTGAAGCCCGATCACGCCGTAGGGTTTAACAATGCACACCGACATCAAGTCGACATTGGTGCCGCTTTTCTCCTGCGACCATGTGTTGCCGCCGTCCTCGGTGTGCAGGATGATGCCGGCATGGCCGACTGCCCAGCCTGACTGCGGACTGACAAAGTTGATCTCATCCAAATCTTCTTTGGTGCCGCTGGCCTGAATCTTCCACGTGGCGCCGCTGTCATCGGTGTGCAGAATGATGCCGCCGCGGCCCACGGCCCAGCCTGACTGCGGGCTCACAAATGCTACTGACATTAAGTCAACCCGGGTGCCGCTGGCCTGAGTCTTCCAAGTGCTGCCGCCGTCTTCGGTGTGCAGGATTGTGCCTTTTCTGCCGACGGTCCAGCCCGAGGACACTGTGGGAAACGACATTCCAATTAAGGATCGAACGGTGGGACTGTTCTGCTTTTTCCATGTTGCGCCGCCGTCGACGGTGTGGACGATTGCGCCATCCGATCCCGACGCCCAGCCCAATTGGCTGTTGACAAAGGTCACGAATGAGAGAAATCCGGGTGCCCCGCTACTCTGTGGTTTCCAGGTGCTTCCCGCGTCCTCAGTGTGGAGAACTGTGCCTCCGTCTCCGACGATCCAACCTACATTTGGCTCGACAAAGGCGACCTCGCTCAGGTCGTCGCTCGTTAGATCCTTGCCTTGCTGGCTCCATGTTGCGCCGCCATCGTCCGTATGAAAGATGGCGCCGCCGCTCCCTACGACCCAGCCCGACAGCCTTGTAGGGAATGCGACCGAGTAAAACGTTCCCTTACTGGTGTTCTTTGTCGTCCATGTGAGGCCGCCGTCTTCGGTCTCGAGCATTTTCGCCTGTTCGCCCACCGTCCAGATCGACCAGGGCCCAGCGAGCGGCGGATTCGTGCTCACAGTGGGAGCCAGGTGCGCATGGTCCCTTCCACCCTCGCCACCCGACGGTGATACGACGTGCGTCCAAAACAAAACCGCTCCGATAACGACGACTACGCATACTGCAGCGGTTACCAAAACCAGTGGGAGCCTTTTTTCCGGCTGCGCAGGGCCATTCTGTTGGAGTCCAGCACGAACCTCAAGAACCGCGCTGCTGAGCCAGGCAATCGAAAGGACGAGCAGGGAGACAAAGAATACAGCGAAGCTGAACGCACCCCAATCGACCTTCTGAGAAAAGGCCTGGCAGGAATCTGTGTAGCGGTAGCTAATGAGGGTACCGGTGAGCCAGGATGGGGCAACACCATGCCACGCGGTGGCGCAACTTCTCAGCGTGTAAAAGCCCACGGTCGCCACAATGAGGGCAACGCACCCGGACAAACCTTTGACGAAGCCTAGTATGCCCGGAGACAGGTAGCCGAAACCCGGCAAAGCCTTGCGCTTGCCGCTGAATTTATGCGGCCACATCGCGCGCATCCCGAGCCGCAGTATCAGATAACCAAAGAGAATGATGACGGCGTGCTCGCCGACCCACCAAATCAATTCCAGGAAAGGATGGTCGTGCACGATCACCCACGCCGAATCAACGTCTGCCCCCATCCAGGTAAGCCACTTGGGAGTGACGCCGTTGGTGATAATCGGAGTGCAGTATTTGACCAGACCGAAGAGCCCGACCAGTCCCCAGACGATCATGATGCAGGCGCCGATGCCCAGCAGAACCCACCCAAGGATTCTGAATTTGAGTGGCTGAAGCGTTGGCAGCACTTCGGTGGATTCGCTGGGAGTGTGGCGGCGATAGCGTCTGAGCCGCTGCAGGCCGGACCGGAACCATGCCAGGCCGCCGGCGCCCACGAACAGCGAAAGGACCGCAAAAAGTGGAAGGACAATGTAAGTGCTGGTTGTATTCGACGTACCCGCAAAGACCGTGTAGAGGCAGAGCATGATGAACACGGCCGCAGCCAGGCAAACGATGGAACCGGCCAGAACCGCGGCCCAACTGACGACCATGGCCTGCACTCGCCGGCTGGCCAGCACGGGCTGCACGAGTGCGTCGTGACTGAGTTCGTAGTAGGTACTGTCCGACCTCCGGTCTGTTCGCAGCAGGCGGCGCTCGACCAACTGGCTCAAGGTCTCGCGGGGCAACTTCAGTTGGCGAAGCAGTTCGCGCTCCTCAACGCTGAGCCTGCGGCCTTCGGGACTGATCAGATACTGCTCGCACAGAACCCGGACCGCGCCGCGCAGATATCTGGCCGGAAGTGACCGGATCGCATCCGTATAGAAATTCTCAAGCGTCTCGGCCAGCGCGGCCTCTCCCCCAAGATCCTTGAAGGTGATGATGACTTGCTCGCTCGACTGTTTCTCTTTCAGAGCGGCGATGGTTTCAATGCGCTGGCAAATCAGCTGCAAATGGAAAGGCTCGACCGTTCGCCCGCCCGCGCCGCGCGCCACGGCCGTCGACTTGGTCAGATAAGCCAGAATTAAATCCACCACCCCAAGCTCAAGCCGGAACGCTCGCGTGGATGCGCCACTGGCCTCGATTGCTGCCGGCCCGGTAATGGCCTTCGACGCCATCTCATACGTCAGCGGCGCCAGGCGGTAGCGATGATCCAGGATCTCCGGTATGTGATCCGAAGCTTCTTCAAGCAGGCCCAGGAAGTCTTCGCGCAGGGATAGCACCACACGGATCGACGGAGGGCCCTCGCTGGCGGTTGACTCGATCTTCGGCTGCGATGGCGGGGCGATGCCGCGAATCAGATAGCCCAGCTCGGAAAGAAAACCCTCCCGCGCTTCCTGCGATTGCAGCGTGAACAATTCCTCGAATTGATCGAGAATCAGGACCGGCGTCAGGAGAATATCGTTGCGCCAGAATTCGACGGTCTTGAAAAAGCTCCAGAGAGAAGTGGTATCTCCGGGAACGTATTCCACTTGCTGCCGTTCGGCTTCGGCCTTCACTCCTTCGAAAACTGAAAACAGCGGGCCGTTCTTAATGTCGTTAACCCGCACAAAGAGCGGCAGGCTATTTGCCTCCCGAAGGCGAGGCGCTACGCCGGCGTTGAGCAGCGAAGTCTTCCCTAAGCCCGACTTGGCGTAGACAATCACCAGCCGATTGGCGAGGATCTGGTCAGTCAATGCGACAGAGGCCGGTTCGCGCCCGAAAAACGTGCGGCGAGAAAACTCATCGTCGCGAAACGGTTGAGCGCCGGGATATCGGTGGAGCGTGTCCATCATCAGTCTCTATCGGTTACGGCGCTGATACTCGCGCTTCAGGGTTGAAATGATCTTCGAGAAGTCTTCGTCGAAATTCGATTCCTTCAGCTCCACTTCATCGAATTTGCGTAGCGCGTCTACCCGGTCCTCCTCGGATAGCACCTCGGTGCGAACAGGAATCAGGAACGAGCCTCGCACGCGCAGGGCGCGCTCGCACGCCAGCGCCACCTCTTTGTTCACATAGCTGTCGGTCTTCTGGCAGAAGGCCGGCGTATAGAGCACCAGCACGAAGTCCGAAGCGTCCAGGTCATTCTCGATGCGCTTGTTCCAGTCGTCTCCGCCTTGCAGCGACTCCTGGTCGAGCCAAGGCTCGAAATATTCCTTTTGCAGCGCGTCAAATACCCTCGAGGCCAGCGCCGCATCCTCGCGCGCGTAGCTGATAAACACACGGGGGCGAGGACCCAACGGCATGGCTTGTCCCACAAAGCCGCCGTCGGCCTCCAATCTTTGCGAAACCTTGGTCAGAAAATCCCCTACGTCATCGTCTTCCAGTTCGACACGCGTGCCGCGCTGATAAAAGAGGATCATCTCGTCGCGGTCCGATTGGATGAGGCCATCGAGAGGTTCCGCGGCAATGGCTGGGCCGCTGCGATTGAGCTCCAGTGCGCGGAGCAGAATTTTGAGAAGAATGCGCAGGTCCCAGTGCCGGATTCCGAAACCGACGAACAGAAAGCTCTGGCCCACGCGCTTGAGCACGCGCAACAGGCTATTCGGAAGCGGCGGCCGCTCGGAGACAACGCGGATCAGAAAGTCGAGAACGTCGTTCTCGCTCAGCACCAGCGATGACGGCTCCTCGGCGCTGCCGAATAAATGGAAGACGACAGGTGAAGACGGCGTGCCGGGCAGCACAAACTCGGGGTTTTCTCGCTTGTCGCCGCGCAGATGATAGCGGTGAGAGATGGGCGTCTTCCCCGCTGCTTTAAGAGCCTGCTCCAGCATGATGTCCTGGCCGGTGGTCACAATGAGCGAAAACGGAAGGGCCGCCAACTGTTCATGCACCGAAGACGGTCCATACTGCTTCGACGACAGGACCATTTCCGCAGTGGCGCGGAGAGTCGTCGGCCCGAATCCCTCGGTGTCTTCGTACTGCTGCGCAAGGGCCGCCAGGGTGTTTCCGCTGGGGGAACGGTCGTCCTCTTCGAGCTCGCGGGCCAGCCGGAGCCGGAGTTCCTCAGCCAGCGTGTTGCCGCTCTGAGATCCATTCGTCGTAGAAGTTGCCTTGATGGGAATCTCGGAGCCGAGCATGAGAACGCAGTTGCCATGCCGGAGAGAACCGACCAGATTATTCCAGTGCCGCTCTTTCACTCGTCCTCCACCGGCGATTTGGCAACTGCAATGCTGATTCCAGGGCCTCGGTCAGACGCACATTCAAAACTCGGGCGGCTGCGCTACTCATGGGACGTTCGAATGCGCTGCGGGGACGCTGGTTTCAACCGGGGATTCCATTCTACCTCGCAGGCAGGCGCGAATCTACTGTCAGTTACGTCAATTGACATTTTCTTGCACGCGGGCTTAACGGCGGGGTCAACACACGAGCACCCGGAGGAGCACGCGAGCCCGGCGAACCCGGTGTGCGGCTGGAAGCGACGGACAAGAGGCTCCGGTCTACAGCTCTTTTGAATCGCTGTAGACCGAAAGCCTTATTTGCAGAAGAAGCGCCTTGTGCGGCACCGGCTTCAGAAAGTCAGTTTGAGAGCCAGTTGGATAAGCCGTGGATTGTTCACCGTGGAGTTCACGGCGCCGAATCCAGCCGCATTGATGTCGTTCACCGGGCTACCGAATTCGGGGTGATTGAAAAGGTTGAAGAACTCGGCGCGGAAATTCAGACCCATTCCCTCGCGGGGCAGCGCGATCTGCTTGACGAGGGAGAAGTCCGAGTTGACGAAATCGGGACCGATGACCGGGACGCGCGCGGCATTGCCTAACTTACCGGGGACCACAACGTCGCCACTGCTATCCAGCACCTGAGCTTGAGGAGCAGGAAAGCAGGATTCGTTGAACCACTGATGCATGCCGTGATTCGCTTTGTATGGATTGCAGCCGGAGAGCTGATCGGGCCGGTTGAAGTTGTTGTCGTTGCCGCCGGCATTGAACGTGGTGCCCGACCCGTTGAAGCTGTCGATTAAGGGAACCGGGAATCCGGACGAGATCCGCTCGATGAGAGTCAATTGGATGCCGCCGAAAATGGCATTGGTGGTGTCATTCCAATTGTTGCCGAATTGTTTTCCGCGTCCGAAGGGCAAATCGTAAATCACGCTGCCGGTGAAGCTGTTATCGAGATTGATCTGCGACAAAGCCCAATCGAGTTTTTGCCAGTTGGGCAGCCCGAAATAAGGGGCGCTGAGTTCGGAGCCCAGGCCGTCGGAGAGGCCGTTGTCGTGGGTGCGCGAGTAGGTGTAGGCGAGCAGAGCGTAGAGGCCGTTCTTGGCGGTCTTGGTCTCGGCCTTCATCTGGAACGAGTTGTAGTTCGTCTTGCCGGGGTCACCGTAGAGCAAGATCGAGTTAAAGTTCGGAGGAGTGTAGGGATAGAAGAAGGACGCGCCGCCGGGCAGGCAACCAATTGTGTAGCCGGATATGGCTCCGCATCCCGACGGGCTACTGACAGTGAGGGCGTTGCCGATGACCGTCAGATGGCCGCCGGTCGACCCGGCGTAACCCGCGGTGAGCAGAATGTTGCCGGGCAGCTCGCGTTCGACGTTGGCGTTATATTGGTGTACCCGGCCCGGCTGGAAGTTGGTTGGCTGGTAGGCGTATGTGCCCACAAAACTGGATGTGTCCTGCGGAGTGGGCAATGAGGGAAAACCGGTGGAAAGGGTAAAGTTCAACTCGGGTGTCTGGTCGCCCACGGTGGCGCAGTAGGAAGTTGCAAAGGCGCAGCCGGTTGAAAATGTCGCGGGAAGTTGATCGGACTCGCCGAGGGTGGGCGGATTTTGCCACAGGCCCTGCGCGCCCTGGTTCCAGGAAGAATCGTGATAGATGCCAAAGCCGAGGCGAAGCACGGTCTTGTCGCTGCCGAGAATTTTCCAGTTGAGGCCGACTCTTGGTTCGTACGCGCCCCAGAACATATTGACGCCGGCCGAATTGCTCACGCCGTTCTTGCCGGCGATGAGAAGATCTCCAGTTGATGGGATGTAGTCGGCCATGCGGTTATGGACCTCGGTAACTGGCGTGGTCATGTCCCAGGCAAGGCCGAGGTTGAGGGTGAGCGACGGAGAAACGCGCCAGTCATCCTCGACGAAAGGCCGGTAGATCTTCCAGCGGCGGCCAGTGACGGCACCGCCGTAGACCTGGTCATGGACGCCCAATCCGGTCATTCCCATCAGCAAGTCCGCTTCGGAATTGCCAGGGGCAACGCCTGCACCGGTGAAGTCTCCGAAGAGGCCGACGATCCAGAAGCCATCCTGGAAGGCCTCCGTTCCGACGTTCATCTGATTGGCGCGAAGATCGATGCCGGCGTGAATTTCATGCTTGCCGCGGATCAGATCGAGATCGTCCTTGAAGGAGTAGATGTCGGTTCCACCCTGAAACGGGGCGTAGCCGCGATCGCCGAGAGACCAGTAACCTAAAACCTCAGTGGAAACCAGGCCCTGGCTGTATGAGCCGCCGGGGAGCCGGGTACCGCCGGCCGAACAGCCAAGATTGGCGTTGGGAATTCCCAGCTTGGCCGATTCGCAGGTGAAGTTGTCCTGCGAGGCAATGTAGTCGAAGATGCGGTCGTAACCGAGTGTGGCCAGATTGAGCGTGGTGGGCGAGAACACGTGGGTTTCGCCGATCGCGGCATTGCGCGCGTGGTTGATGAGAGTTTCATTGCTGCCGAAAGCGTTGCCCTCGGCGAGGTAGGGCGCAGGAGCGCCGCCCGGCGCGTAGGTCCACGCTTGATCGTAGCTAAATCGAGCGAAGGCATTGTCGCTGGCAGTAAACGTCTGATCGACGCGGGCATCGAACTTTGTTTCGTTCAGGCTGCGGACAGGCTCGGTGACGTAGTTGTAGCTTGCGCCAGCAACGCCCGCGTTGACGTTGGGCGGAGGATAGAGACCGATCATGGATTGGCCAACATGGTCGATGAGGTTGGAGGGGATCTTGGCGCAGTCGTTTCCCTCCGGCTGACTTCCATCGGAAGCCGCGGGAAGGGGGTTTCCCGATGAATCGCACTGGAAGTAGGGATCCTCCGCACCTACCATGTTCGGGTTGGCGATGGCGTATGGAACGGGGTTGCCGTCGGCATCGAGGACGGGCGTCCCGGTCGGGCCAAGAGAAAAGTCGCCGCCGCGCATGGCAAGGGAAGGAACCAGGCCGGTGTAGACGAATCCCTCGCGCTGGTACTTCTGCTCGCCATCGACAAAGAAGAAGGTTTTGTTCTTGCGAATGGGGCCGCCGACGGAGCCGCCAAACTGGTTCAGATTGAACTTCGGGGTTGAGGTGGCGAAGTCGCCCCTTGCGTCGAAGGCGGTGTTGCGGACGAACTCAAAGAGGGACCCATGGAGGTCGTTCGAACCCGATTTGGTCGTGACCAGAACGGTGGGTCCGGCCCGGGTGCCGTATTCGGCGGAGTAGGTGTAGGTGAGGACCTTGAATTCCTGAATGTCGTCGATCGACGAGAAAATGCCGATACCACCCGCAGTCAGCTCGTTATTGTCCACGCCGTCCAGCAGCCAGTCCGTGCTGTTGGGGCGCGATCCGCCGACCGATAGAGAGTATGAGCCGCGAGCCGAAACTTCGCTGTCGGTAGCCCCGTTGAAAAAGCTGCCGGTATTCGTTTCCGCGGTGGCGCCGGCGGTGAGCGTGGCGAGTTGCACAAAATCGCGCCCGTTCAAGGGCAACTGCGAAACCTCCTGCGAAGTGATCACCTGGCCGAGAGACGGATTGGTCGTCTCCACAGCGACGGCCTCGCCGGAAACAGTTACTGTGGTCGTTACATTCGCAGGCACAAGTGCGAAATCAAGCTCGCGGGCTTCATCCACCTGGAGATTCAAACCCTTCGACACGGCGCTTTGAAAGCCGGGCGCCTCAACTTTAATGTCGTAGCTTCCCACTGGGAGCAACGGGATCAGATAGTGCCCCGCGCTGTCGGCCTTGGTGTCGCGCACAAGGCCGGTGCCCTGAGAAGTGACGGCAACAGATGCATTGGGGATCGCCGATCCGGATTTGTCGTCGACATTTCCGGAGAAACTTCCCGTGGCCTGGCCTCGCAGGCCGGGAGCAAACCCGATTGCGAGTACGCAGGCTACGGCGAGGAGAAGCGTTCTAGAGGATTTTGCACTGGCTAAGAAATTCACCGATTTCAAACAGTTCGCGCCGAAACAATTTGCGGCGATCCGGGTGCTTTTCATTATCATGCCCCTTTCAAATGAGGTTGTCTTATACCGGCTGCGCATCGTGAGCGTTCAGCCTCCAAAAATTCGCAATGTGGTTCTTGCCGCATCAGGAAAAACGGTTTCACCAGTCCCGCTGTGGGGAACGATCGTTACAAGCGGTGAATGGTGAGGCCCTTGCCTCCTCCCGGGAAATTCGAAGGAATTGCAGTTACGCATCCCAAAACTTCAATGAACCGCAGCGGGAGGACTCTAGGTGTTTAGACTGTATGAACTTGCCCGCCAAAAGTCAACGCAAGTTTTTGCACCGGCGCTTGCCGAATCGGATTGACGGCTCAACTGAGTGGGCTAGCCGAGATTCGCGAATGGCCGGAACTCACCCATCTATAATGAGCGCTGGAAAGAATGAGTAATGGAAAGGCGCGGCTCGCGACGACGAGGGCGCAGAGGTCAACAGAATCATGGGAGATTTGCAGGGAAGAATTGCATTGGTGACGGGCGGAGCGCAGGGAATCGGTCGCGCGATTGCCGAGGAGCTGGCCGCAGCCGGCGCGACATTGGCGCTGGCCGATGTGAACGAGGCTAAGCTGGCCGAGACGGTGGGCGAGCTGAAGGCCCAGGGAATCGATGCAACGGCATTCACAGTGAATGTGTCGAGCGAGGAATCAATTCAGGCCGGGGCGAAAGCGATTCTGGACAAGTTCGGCAAGGTGGAGATTCTGGTGAACAATGCCGGCATCACGCGCGACAATCTGATGTTGCGCATGAAGCGCGCGGATTGGGACCTGGTATTGAGCATCAATTTGACGGGAGCGTTCCTGCTGACGCAAGCGCTTCTGAGCCCGATGCTGAAGAACCGTTGGGGACGGATTGTTGGCATCGCCAGCGTAGTGGGTCGCGCGGGACAGGCGGGCCAGGTGAACTACGCGGCGTCAAAGGCGGGGCTCATCGGATTGACTCGCTCCCTGGCGCGCGAAGTTGCGTCGCGAGGCATTACGGTAAATGCCGTGGCGCCGGGCTTTATTGAGACCCCGATGACGGCGGTGCTAAGCGAGGAACAAACCAAGGCGATGCTGGCGACGATTCCGCTGGGACGGCGGGGGACGCCGAAGGACGTAGCGCAGGCGGTGAAGTTCCTGGCGTCGGATGCGGCGTCGTACATCACCGGACACGTGATCGACGTGAACGGCGGGATGTTCATGGGCGGGTGATTGAGCTGACCCTGCACCCGACAGCAAGTATCCAAGCCGACTTCAGTCTTTAAAGTCAGATCACGCGAAAGCCACAGCGCCTCCCGGCCTGTGCTAGCATCCCTGCGAGCCTTTAGCCAGACTATCGGAGGGATCCAATGAACGAATTCGGCCTTCCTACGCCTTCATTTCCAACCGCGCCGCCCGCCGGGGCTACGCTTCGTGGAACGATGACATTCGGACAAATTCTGGATCGTGTGCTGCAACTGATGCGGGCCAACTGGCCGCTTTTTGTCAGGATCGCGCTGGCGCCCGCCGCAGGCCTCATCGTCTACTTTGGGATTTTGTTTGCGGCTTTCTTTCCAGTGCTGAAGCCTGTGATCCTGCACCAGACGCCGAATTTTTCGGCGACGACGATAGCGTGGCTTGGGGGGATGTACATTCTCGGCGTTGCCCTGATGGTTTTGATTTATGCGCTCTACGAGCCTGCTGGGGTCTACGCTGCGCTCAAAGCGAATACCGGATCGCGGGTGACGCTTCGCAAGGCCTGGGCGGTCTCGTGGAGCAAAGCCGGGCGCTACGTCTGGCTGGCCATCCTGCGCGCGGCGATCGTCATGCTGCCGATGCTGGTCGTCGGCGCGATCATCGCTGGAACCCTGGGGCTTTCGATGGCGCGTGGACAGGGCGGCATGGATCCATCATTGATGATGGTGATCTTCCCGCTTTTCATGCTGCTCTACCTTGCATGGCTCGTCTATACCGTGCTGATCATGCTGCGACTGGTGCTGGCGGTACCGGCGAGCGTGACGGAGGATCTGAGCGCATGGCGGGCTTTGCGGCGGAGCAATCAACTCACCAACGGCGCCAAGGGACGTATTTTTCTGTTGGGGCTGTTGATTTACGCCATCGCGTATGCCGCATTTCTGGTGGCGGAGGTGGTCATCTTCTTTCTGGGTGCGATGGCCGCGCTGGTGGGGATGATGCTGCATCTGGCGATGGCGCCCTGGGGGTACGTCGGAATCGGGGCGGGGGCGACTGTGTTCGCCTGCGCTTACCTGGTTTGGGTCGCTGCTGCCGCGTCGACTTACTGCACTTTGTTTGCGGTGGTGTACCAGGATCAGCGGCAGCGGCTGGATGGAGTTGCGACGGCGCCGAGGGCCAGTTGAGGCTGCGTCACGACGCAATGTGGCTGTCCTGCTGAATCCCCACGTGCCCGCGGCTCATCTGAGAAAATGATGGAAGTGAATCGAGAGGAACATACTGTCCCCCGCAGAGGGCTGCTTGCCCTGGTGATTCTGGCCGGGAGCCTGGCCGTGATGTCGCGGGCGCAAAATCCTTCATCCGCGGAGAATCCCTTCTGGGGCAGCGTAACGGCGCAACCGGTGACGGGCGAGCCGCTGAAGCTGTCGCTGGATGACGCCATTCAGCGGGGCCTCAAAAACAACCTTGGGCTCAAGGAAACCGAGAACGGCGAAAAAATCTACCACGCGGAATATAACCAGGCGCTGCAACTCTTTTTGCCCACCATCACGCTTACCGGAGACACCGGGTTCTACATGCACGACCTGGCGGCGCTGGGATTCAATTCCAAGGTGATTGGCGAGTTTTCGTCGGCATTTCCTGGTGGCGTGGCGCCCGCAGGTCTTTCGCTGATTACGCGCGACACCCTGACCGAAGGCAAGATCCAGTACAACGAGATTCTTTTCTCCGGGCCGGTGATCGCGGGCTTCAAAGCCGCGGGAGCAGCCGAGCGCGCGGCGCACTTTGCCAAAATGACGGCGCGCGGCCAGGTGGTGCAGGACGTGGCCGGGGGCTACCTGAGGGCGATTGCGGACGAGGGCGAAGTGGAGAATGCAAAGGCGCTGGTTCAGCAGGCGCAGGTATTCGCGGATCACGCGCACGCGGCGCATGAGGCAGGGACGGCCGCGAATCTGGACGAGCTTCGGGCGAAAGTGCAGTTACAAACGCAGCAGCAATCGCTGATTGCCGCGCAAAATCAGCAGGCGAAGGATTTGATTTTGCTGAAGCGGGAGATCGGCATCGAACCCGAACAGGTGATTGAGCTGACCGATCCGGCGCCGTACAGCGATTTGGCCGAGCAGACGCCGGAAGAGGTGAGGGCGACGGCCTACCAGAACCGGCAGGATTACCAGAACCTGCAGAACCAGGCAGTCGCATACAGGGCTTTGCACAGTGTGTACCGCGGCGAGCGATTGCCGACGCTTAGCTTCTACGGCAATTACGGCACCAGCACTGTGAATGGCGCGGGCACGCACGGCGACTTTATCGCCATGGGCATTTTGAGCTTTCCAATTTTCCGCGAAGCAAAGCTGCGCGGCGACGAAGACGCGTCAAAAGCGCAGATGGAGGCAGTGAACGCGCAACTCGACGATCTTCGCAACCATATCGACGAGCAGGTGAGAGCAGCGCTGCTGGACGTGAGCGCGAATAAGCAACTCGTGGATGTTGCGCGATCGAACGTTGACCTGGCCACGCGCGAGTTGAGTGACGAAATCGACCGCGTGAACGCCGGCGTGGATGACAATTTGCCGCTGGTGACGGCGCAGGCCACGCTGGCTACCGCCGAGAACAACCTGGTGGAGAGCCTGTACGCCTATAACGTGTCGAAGATCGGGCTGGCAAGGGCGGCAGGCGTGCTGGAGCAGCAGTACCGGGATTATTTGGGACGGTAGAGAAGAGTCCGGTGGCCCGGTCAGTCGCAACTTTTCCAATTGAATCTATTCGACTTAACGGTGTTCCTGGTTACAGTGCTCCGGGTTAAAGTGGTCCGCTACCATCACCAATATTGTCACCATTTGGTGATAGAATTGGTGATAGGAGAGCGGAATCATGAGAGCGACCGTGGCACTTGACGACGAATTGGTGCGTCAGGCTCAGGAGTTTTCGGGAGTGACGGAGCGGACAGCTTTGCTGCGCGAGGCGTTAAAGGCGCTTATTCATCAGGAGGCTTCGCGACGGCTTGCCGAGCTTGGCGGGACGATGCCGGACTTGGAGTATGTTCGTCGGCTGCGTGTGGATGATCTGTGATCCTTGCCGACACGTCTGTCTGGATCGGACACCTGCGCGCCGGCAATCCTCAAATGCAAGGATTGCTGGACAGCGGGCAGATCGTCATGCACCCGATGATCGTTGCAGAGCTGGGGCTCGGGTCGTTGCGCCGGCGCGCAGAAACTCTGGCGGAACTAGATGGGCTGCTGGAGGTGAAAGTGGCGCAGTTGAGCGAGGTTCGGCGCATGATTGAGGCCCACCGGCTCTACGCAAAAGGCATCGGCCTGATTGACGCGCACCTTGTAGCGTCGTGCCTGATTACGCCGGGCACGCAGTTGTGGACGCGCGACACCGCGCTGCGGGGCGTCGCGCAAGCGGTGCGAATCGACGCAGGACTGCCGTAGCGGCCCTCTCGCACCGGAGGCGTATGAGCCAACGACGTACAGGAGTGCTTAATGCCGACCGGGAGAACGGGATCGGGCCCTTAAAGTTCGCGGTGACCTTCTTCGCGGGTTGCTGCGCAGCGGAGTGGCGCTTGACTTCGTAATTTGCATCGGGCCGCCACAGGCCGGACATGTGACTCCATCATTCGGCATCCCGTGGCCAAGCAGTTGACCGACGGGGACAGAACGCTCAATGTCTCTAGAGGGGCATTTCGGGTTTGTACACTTTGCAAGATCATTCATCAGAGGTTCCTCCCTTCAACTAAAATTCTGCGTGCAGTCGGAGATAGTTTTCAATTGGAATCGCTAATTCACCGCAGTTTGTGAGATTCCGCCTATATGATTTTTCGTGACTTTTCATTGTTTAAAGCGGAGGAATGTTTCTTATGTCTCAAGCTCTGAAGATCGTCTATTTTGTCGAGCCGAGTGCGGCGGCGCTGGCGCGGCGGGCGGCGGATTATTTTGTCGAGCAGGCATTGCAGGCGGTAGCAGCGCGCGGCGTGGCGCGCATCGCCATCAGCGGCGGGTCAACGCCCAAGGCGGCATTCGCGACTCTCGCCGAACAAGGTGAAGAGTGGCGCGAGCGGATGCCGTGGGAAAAACTCGACTTGTGGTGGGTAGATGAGAGATGTGTTCCGCCGGATGACGCGGAATCGAACTATCGCATGACCCGCGAGGCGCTGTTGGACCACGTGCCGCTGAAACCCGACCAAATTCACCGTATGGAAGGGGAGCTTGAGCCCGATGACGCGGCCGTGCGCTACGAAGCCGATCTGCGGAAGAGCTTCGGACTCACGGGCACTGAGAAGCCGCGATTCGATTTGGTGCAACTGGGGATCGGGCCGGATGGACACACCGCCTCTCTTTTTCCGCACACTGACGCGCTTCGCGTGACCGACCGGCTGGTAACTGCCAACTATGTTGAAAAGCTGGACATGTGGCGCGTGACCCTGACGCGGTCAACGATCAATCAGGCGAGGCAAGTGTTCTTCCTCATTGCGGGCACGGATAAGGCCATGGTCCTCAACGAGGTATTGGAGGGACCGCTTGATCCGGAGCGTCTGCCGAGCCAATTCATCGCGCCTGTGAACGGTATACTGACGTTGCTTCTGGATCAGGCAGCAGCCGCTTTGCTGCCCGCGCCGGACGCGCAAGGTTACGGAGTAATCGAGAGGACTGAATGATTCTGGCAGGCGATGTAGGCGGCACCAAGGTTCACCTGGCGCTGTTCGATTTTACCGACGGCAATCTGAAGCACGCGCGCGATAAGCAGTTCCCGGCCAAGGAGTACGGCGGCCTCGAAGAGATCGTGAAGGAATTCATTCTGACGGACAAGGTGACGTCAGCGTGTTTCGGCGTGCCGGGTCCGGTGCGGGAGGGGCGGCTGCGGCTGACCAACCTGCCGTGGACGCTCGACAGCCGCGAGCTGGCTAAGAACCTGAAGATCGACTACGTTTTCTTGATCAACGATCTGCAGGCGAATGGATACGGAATCGCGGAGCTGGCGGCGGACCAGATTTACACACTGAGCGACGGCGATTCGCGCCAAGTGGGCAACCGGGCGCTGATCTCCGCAGGGACGGGGCTCGGCGAGGCACTTCTGGTTTGGGATGGGCGCGACTACGTTCCCTATCCATCGGAGGGCGGGCACTCGGACTATGCACCGCGCAACGACGATGAGATCGACCTGCTGCGCTTCCTAAAACAGAAATACAACGGGCGGATCAGCTTTGAGCGCGTCGTGAGCGGACAGGGGATCACGAACTGCTACGAATTCCTGCGCGAGGTGCGCGGCATGGAAGAGCCGGCGTGGCTCGCCGAGCAGATGACGCAGGATGATCCGAACGCGGCGATCACCGAGGCGGCGCTGAAAGCGAAGGCCGCGATTTGCGAGAAAGCGCTGGACATGTTTGTTTCGGCGTTTGGAGCTGAAGCGGGCAACCTCGCGTTGAAGGTTCTGTCGGTGGGTGGACTCTACGTGGGCGGAGGAATTGCGCCGCGAATTCTCGAAAAGCTGAAGGATGGAACGTTCATGAAGGCCTTCACCGACAAGGGGCGGCTGAGCCAATTGCTCGTGAACATGCCGGTACGCGTGATCCTGGAGAGCCGCACAGCGCTGATGGGCGCGGCGGCGTACGCCGAGGCGCGCGCGGCAGAGCTGAGCGGAATTTCGCCGCGGGCCGCGAGCGTGAAGTTCTAAATACAGCCTCTAGCTTCTAGCTAAAGACCATTCACGATGAGGGCGCGGTGCGAGCCGCGCTCTTTTGATTGTTTTCTGGTCGGCGCTTATCGGCCAAGTGAGTAGGTGACAGTCACGGTTGTTTCAACTTCCACTGGCTCACCGTTCAGCATGTATGGCTTATATTCCCATTGCATGACCGCCCATAGGGACGAAGCTGCAAAGATGGCCACGGCGCAGAGACTACTCGAAGGTCGTGTATTTTCCCGTCTGTGCCAATTGTCGCTTGCAAAACCACGGTGCTGGAGACACGGGCGTCTTTGGCATCTTGCGGATAGATGGGAACCGGTTTCTTCACGAGTTTGCCTACCGCAACGTCCGCAGGAATCTGAATCTTTTCCGCTTTTGGGTAGACTGCCGTGGTGGTGGGCGTAAGAGCCGGGTCATCGGGCGATATTCCTTCGATCGTCTGCACATCTGCTGATAGAATCTGCTGCTTTCGCTCGTAGAATTTAGTTTCGCGCGGGAGAAAGCGCCCTTGCACTTTGACAATATGATCGAGGGACATGCCAATCGTCCCAAAGGAATAGCTGGCCCGCAGGGCCGGCAGATTTGGATCGAAACAGTACGTTGGAAAAAGCCCGAGTGGCACTTCCTGAATTTGCCCGTGCTGGGGCATGAGGGGAATCACCATAGTGCACGGGACTTTGGCGGTCCCCAGCTTCACGTCGTGAAGTTCCAGTCGAATCTTTGCGGAATCCAGTTCGGCGGACTCGGGCAGCGGTGAAAACAGGGCGGACTGTAGCTTGTATTCGAAGAAGCTTAGCCCGTCACCCGCTGTCTCGTAGGCGGAATTGCCGCCCGCAGTATGCCAGTCGGTGCGTTTCGCGCTCGGCCGGGACCATGACACGCGATACACCTTGGGCGACGCCCACCAATACTCGAATGTTCCCTGCTCCGACGGATTGCCCTTGTCGTCGAAGAGCTGGTAAGTGGCTCTAAGATGCCAGGGCTTGAGCGCGGGACCGGAAAAATCATAGAACGGTGCGGCTGCGGCGAGGATTGCCCGAGGGTCCTTTATCTGGCCTGGCTGCGGTGCGGGCGCATCCTGCGCGAGGCTCGCAAGCGCGCCCGTGAAACACACAGCGATCAGAATATGCGCGCGCATAATGCGGAAAGGTTAGCACGGTGCGGCGTGACCGGTACCGCTTTTGTTTGCCCACGCCGCTCAGCGTTTATCGGGCGCTGCTGTCATTGCGCCAAAACAATCTGAATCTTTCTGATGATGTCGTGCGGTTGCGGGGGGTCGCACTGCGTTAGTGCTTCGTCGGTGCATGTGCACATGATGGTTTTGACTGTGTTGTCCATGCTGGCCGAGAGGATTTTTCCATCGGCGAGGCTGATGGTGATCTCGTCCGTAAAAGTCTCCTGGCCGACCGAAACGAAGAACTTACCGGGGAGTTTCACGACTTGCACCCAGTTGTTGGGCGTGTCTGAGACCGGCGTCTGCATCCATGCGGCGGGGAGGGTGACCTGAGACCTGTCGGGCGGAACGTGGCGCACGATGAGCACCGCAGTTTGGTCGGATGGATTGACGCTCTTCAACGTGAGATCGAAATCGATCGAGGATTGGCCGAGGATGACCTGTGAACCGCTGGCCCAGGAGCTCGGTGTGCCAGCCTTGACATAGAAATGATCCCCGGGATGAGTAAGCTGCCCAGTTTTGTTGGCTAGCCAGAGATCGGCGTAGAAGGTCATGAGGTCGAGGGTAGGCCCAACGAGCTTGGGGTCCGCTTTGCTCAGATCGGGTGGAGTTGGGTTTTGATCGGGATCGAGCGAAAGGTGCTGGCGAAACGCATCGCTCCCCGCCGAAAGCGAAGTCGGCTGGCCGTCGGAGACGAGATTCGTCCAGTGATATTCCTCAAAGTAGGCGCCGCTCGCGTCTTTCTTGATGGTTCCCTGCGCCTGAATGGTGTAATGCCACGACTCGTTCTGTGCCGTCATGTTGTAAACCAGGGTTTCCCCGTCGTGGTATTGGCGGTGGAGAGGATTTTGCGGCTGGGATGGAAGCTGGGCCGGGGCTGAAGGCTGGGTCGCGGCCTGGGCGGCAAGGAGCGCAGGAGTTATGCAAAGTACGAGAGAGATGATGAGGTTTTCCGATTGCACGATGGTCTTCCTTTCTTGCGAGCCGGAAACTTTCCGCGCTCCTGCCCGGCAATAGGCGGGCTAGTGGAGAGGTTGCGGGTGAAACGGCACAGTTTCGGTCGGCGCGGGTCCGATGGTTCGCGCGCTGGCATTTGCCGCGGCCGGGGCCGCGAAGAGCAGCACGAGAAGGCCGGCATAGGTGAAGGAGTCGCCCACCATCTCCACGGTGTGGGTGAGGCGAAGAACTACGGGCAGGAACGTAGCTCCCACGAGGCCGTAGAGCCCCACTGTGAAGGCGTGGGCGAGTCCGAGGGTGAGCCAGAGGCCGCGACGCGAACCTTTCCAGAGTGCAATGAAGGGGAGCGACGCGGCGAGGAAGATGACGCTGCGAACGAGCTGAACTGCAAGGATGGTGCCGATCGGGGGAATACGCAGACCCGCGATGCCGGCGTTGTAATAGGGCACAACGATGGGCGAGACGCACATACCGAAGAAGAAGTAGATGAGGGGCCAGGCGAGCCAGACGGCGGCGACACGCGGAATCCATGCGAGCCAACTGCGATGAGGCAGACCGGCGGGCCGCTGCGGCGCGCCAAAGGACCAGCCAAGCGCAGCGCCAAGCAGAACGGCGAGACATCCGTAGAAGACCGATGCGGAGGCGATGCCGTTGTCGAGAAAGTGGGTGAACATTTTGGCCTCGATCATG
The DNA here is from genome assembly GCA_963789425.1 of uncultured Acidobacteriaceae bacterium. Lineage (GTDB taxonomy): Bacteria > Acidobacteriota > Terriglobia > Terriglobales > Acidobacteriaceae > Telmatobacter. The sequence goes on from CAWBKM010000005.1 coordinate 921,598, forward strand.
CCGTTGACGCCGAGGGCGAGAAGGAGGAAGCTACCTATGGCGACGGCGCGAAGCGGGGCCGGAGCAGCGAGGCCGCGGGCAAGCGGGACGAGTCCGACGACGAGCACAAAGCCGGCAACAAGCTGCGCCAGAAACATCGCGAACATCGCTTGAGAGGACGTACCGCCCGGCATGGCGATTGCCGGCAGATGCAGAAGCCCGCCGATGACGCCGCTCAAAACAAGAGCCGCCACAAAAGCGACCCAACAAACTGCGATGCGAAGAATCGTTCTCATCGTGCTTCCTCCGCGGGCCGGGCCAGATCATACGACTCCCGGCAAGGTTGGGCCTGGGCCTGGAGCCGGGGAAACGGCTCCGCGACCGCAGCGCGGCTACGACCTCAGAGATTGCGTTGCGGAAAGCGTAGCACGAGCGGAGGCGGGGCGCTATCGCGGATGCGCTGCGTTGGAGCAGCTCGCGTATATTCTGGACGAAGCGCGACGGTTGAGCCTGACCGGCATGGCGCTGCGAGCTGAGGCCCAGCGACTTGAGTCTGGGAGCCGGCATTGAAGAAAGACGTGGAAAGATGATGCGCTGGCTCGGACGGTGGCTCCTGCGGATTGTCGTGGCGATCGCGGCAATCTCGCTGGTGACATTTGCCGTCGACTGGACGGTCTACAAGCTGCGCGGTTCGCCCCACTCGATGGTGGCCGTCAGCCAATTTATGTCCGTTCCGCTCAAGGGACAGAAGACCGAGTATGACTATCTGGGAACAGCGAACGTGCCGTGCGCAATTGCCATCTTTCCGCAGGACGGGCATGATCCCTGTTGGTATCTCAGGCGGCATCCGAACCAGTGGGACAAGCTTGGGACGTTGGCGTACTGATCGCATTCGAGATCGGGGCGCTGAACCTCGGCAAGCGTAAACATGCCTACGTGATGCGAGTCACGACTCCGGGAGACAAATCGCGCCTACGATTTGAGGGTATTTCCTCAGATCGCCATGTATAGCCGCACACAAAACGAAAATGGCAGCTTCAACTCGCGCTGCCTCGATTGCTTCCTGACCATTGCTTCGTGCGTGGAAACGGAAAAAGAGCTGGACGAGCGCGAGGCGCACCATCTGTGCCCGGAAAAAGTGCTGGCGCAACTGCTCGCCGAAGAAAGGGCGACGATTGCGCACTCGAGCCTGAACTGATTTTGGGCGGATGCTCTTCCCTTTCCCCTTCGCCGAGCGGGCGCAAACGTCTGAGCGCAAGAGAGTTCCCTGGCTGGATTTTGCGAATTGGCAAATCGGGTGCATACTGCCTGAAGGTCGGCGTCCCACGTCTAACTGAATGAACTAGAAGTCTTCCCTTTTTCATGCCGACCCCCAGGCAGCTTGCGACCATTGATTTCGTCACAGTAGATTTCCTCACCAGAGCCGGCCAAATGGGCGGCCAAGCCTTCACAACAGCAAAAACGTTCGCGGGATTGCCGTAGCAATTCCCCGCGTCGCACGTCTCTCTTAATACAGCCGGCACTTCCCCGAAAGAACCGGACAGGAGGCTACAGATGCCTGCAACTTCTCTTCCCCAGACCCTGGGTGAACTGCGCGCCAGCAAACAATATTCTGAAGCGCAACTGAAAAGCCGCAGCGTGAAAGACGAGATGCGCTCGAACCTGATGACGCGGCTGAGGTCTCGGCAGACAGTATTTCCAGGCATCGTGGGCTACGAGGACACGGTGATCCCGCAGATCGTGAACGCAGTTTTGTCGAAGCAGAATTTTATTCTCCTGGGGTTGCGCGGCCAGGCCAAGAGCAGGATTCTGCGCGCGCTGACGGCGCTGCTCGACGCGCAAATGCCTTATGTGGCGGGCTGCGAGATTCGCGACAATCCATACCGTCCGCTTTGCCGGCGCTGCCGCAGCCTGATTGCGGAGCGCGGAGACGCGACGCCGATTGCGTGGATCAGTCGCGAGGACCGTTATGTTGAAAAACTCGCGACGCCCGACGTGACCGTTGCGGATTTGATTGGCGATCTCGACCCCATCAAGGCCGCGCGTGGGGGCGAGGACCTTTCCAGCGAGCTGACCATGCACTATGGTTTGCTGCCGCGCGCCAACCGCGGATTGTTCGCCATTAACGAACTGCCCGACCTGGCGGGGAAGATTCAGGTGGCACTGTTCAATATCATGCAGGAAGGCGACGTCCAGATTAAGGGCTATCCGGTTCGCATGGCACTGGACGTGGCGCTGGTGTTCAGCGCCAATCCTGAAGACTACACGGCGCGCGGCAAGATCATTACGCCGCTGAAGGACCGGATTGGGTCGGAGATTCGGACGCACTATCCCGAGACGCTTGAAGAGGGCGTGGCGATTACGGCGCAGGAAGCGTGGGCGGCGCGCGGAGAAGGCGCAATCGAGATTCCGCAGTACCTGCGCGAAGTTGTGGAGCAGGTTGCGTTCAGCGCACGCGAAGACAAGAAAGTAGACAAGCGCAGCGGCGTGAGCCAGCGACTGCCGATTTCAACGCTGGAGCTGATGGTTTCAAACGCCGAACGGCGCGCGCTCGGAACCGGCGACGCACCGGTGCTGCCGAGGGTGAGCGACATCTACGCGGCCATGCCGGGGATCACAGGAAAACTCGAACTTGAATACGAGGGCGAGATGAAGGGCGCCGACACCGTGGTGCGCGATCTGATCCGCACAGCTGTCGGCAAAGTTTACGACCACTACTTTGACGGAGTGGGAACGGAGCAAATCGAACAATGGTTCAATCTGGGCGGGACCGTAAAGCTCGAAGAAGATCAACCGGCGGCAGCGGTGCTCAAGGAGCTGAAAGGGATTCAGGGCCTCGTGGAAAAGTTGGCTCCGTTGGGCGTGAAGTCCGGCGACGCCGCACCCAAGGTAGTCGCCGCAGCGGAGTTTTTGCTCGAAGGACTGGTGGCGCATCGCAAGCTGAGCCGCAATGAGCAACATGGATTCGCCGCGGAGAAGAGCGTGCGCCTGCGAGAACGCGAGGAAGCGACGCCAGACCGCAAAGATCTGGAAATGGAATATGAAGACTGGCAGCGCGCGCGGCGATCGCGGCGAGGCGGGGGGCTGAATTGAAGCGACGTTGCGGACGAAGGACTAGGCGACAAAGGCCAGACAGGCTATGGGAAAACCCCCTCGGAGCGGAGTCTTGTATCAGGGCACGGCTTGAGCCGTGCCGCAGAATGCGAACAAGATTCTGGGCTTTAGCCCCTGCAGGATGTTCTCCAGTCACCTCGATGAATTCACGTAGCCGGGTCTGCTGACGATCGGGCTAGGAGCGGCATGAAGCGCGTTCGATACACAAAGTACACAGGTGATCTGGCCTCGGAGATCGATCTCGAGAGCCTGCTCCAGGCTTTGTCTGACTATCTGCTCGATTCTGGCTACTACGACTCGTTCAATGGCTTTCAGGATCTGGACCACACGTTGGACGATATGCGCGAAGCGCTGCGGCGCGTGCTCGAATCGGGCGACTTCTTCGATGGCGAAACGCGCGAGCTGCTTGACCGGATGATGGCTGAGGGCTCTCTGGATGAATTGATCGACAAGCTGATGGAGCGGATGGAGAAGGAGAATTACATTTCCGCTATGCCCCAGAATGGGCCGACGCGAATTGATGAGGCGAACGGCCAAATTGGGAATGCGGAGGGTCGCGATCGCGAGAATGTGCGCTTCGAGGTGACCGACAAGAGCCTGGATTTCCTGGGATTCAAGACGCTCCGCGATTTGATGGGATCGCTCGGCAAGTCGAGTTACGGACGACACGATACTCGGCATTGGGCGACGGGGATTGAGACGAGCGGTGGTTCGCGCAGGTACGAGTTCGGCGACACGCTGAATCTGGACACGACTGCCACGCTCAGTTCGGCAATCGCGCGCGAGGGACTCTCGCTGCCGCTGAATCTTGAGTACGACGATCTGCAGGTGCACCAGTGCGATTACCAGAGCTCATGCGCGACGGTGGTGATGCTGGACTGCTCGCACTCCATGATTCTGTACGGCGAGGACAGGTTCACGCCGGCCAAGCGCGTGGCCATGGCGCTTTCGCATTTGATCCGCACGCAGTATCCAGGCGATTCGCTTTCGCTGGTGCTGTTTCACGATTCGGCCGAAGAGATGCCGGTGTCGCAACTGGCGCGGGTAAAGGTTGGGCCGTGGCATACGAATACGCGCGAAGGACTGCGCGTGGCACAACGCGTGCTCGCCAGGCAGCGAAAAGACATGAAGCAGATTGTGATGATCACGGACGGAAAACCCTCAGCACTCACGCTGCCCGACGGAAGGATTTACAAGAATGCCTACGGGCTCGATCCCCTTGTGGTGAGCGAGACCCTCGAAGAAGTAGCGCGCTGCAAACGGTCGAACGTCATGATCAATACGTTCATGCTGGCGCAGGATTACGGACTGGTGCAATTCGTGCACAAAGTTTCGGAGATGTGCCGCGGCAAGGCCTACTTCACCACACCGGCGACGCTGGGTCAGTACGTGATGATGGATTACATGCAGCGGAAGTCGAAGACGATCCACTGAAAACTGAGAAGTGGCACCGGCTTGCGGCGCGTCGATGACCTAAACCGCAGGCTTAGAATGGGTCAAACCATGATCGCCGACCTATTGAATCTTTTCGATCCTGAGCCGGACTGCTTACTGCGCCAGATTTCCGAGCATGTCGATGATGAGGTTCTAGAGTCGATTTCAACGGCAGATTACGGAGAACGGGCTGAGGAGCATCTGGCCGCCCTCCGCCAGGTCCGCGACGCAGCGACCTTTCCGCAACCGATGCATTGGTTTCCCTGCGAGGTCTTGGAACTGATTCGGTGGTCAGAACCAGAACGCCCGGAATCGAAGCCAGGTAGGACCGGCGAGCTTGGACATTGGATGAGAGCTTTCTCCTGCGCAGCTTTACTGCGCGCGACACGTGAGCCATGGAATTACGGTGACGGAGTCGGAACCGATAGCACTCTCGTCCAACTGGCCCTTAGCCTTTGCGAGCTTCCGGTAGACTTCACAGTGCAGGCCGCGAGATTTCTTGCATGGCTGCTGCTCCATTCAGACCCTGAGGGGGCGGATGGTCAGGTTTGCGCCTACGGCACAGGCCTGCTTTGGTTTGCTTTGCAGCATCCGGCGTACATTGCGGATCAATCGTTAATCTCGCTCTCTCAATGGGTGACTCGGCGGGCAGACGAACTGTACGAAAGCCCTGCCTCTGCTTTGCGACGCGCAGACGCGGTGCGCGATGGCCATTCTTCCGGAACAGGAGACGGGCTCCGCCAGATGGTCCTCAGTTGTCAAAAACAGCACGCCTGGGAGGTTCTTGCCCTCAAGTTCCTCGATTTGGATCTGAGCAGCAGGTCAATTGATCTCCAGGATTGTGCGCACATTTTCGGCGCGCAGCTGTTCGGTGAATGAAGTTCGCCTCGAAACATCGCTCGTCTTACGCTTACAACCTCACCGCCGGGTTTCCAGGAAGACGAAGACGTTGCCGTCGGGATCCTTGGCAAAGACAAGACCGCCATCGCGCTGGACGTTGACGCCCGCATATTCCAGTGCCTGAAAAGCATGCTTCGCGTCGGGCACAGGAAACAGGAACTCCGCCTGCGAACCAGGAGTAAGCGCGCGCAGTTCCATATGCAGATCGGGCGCGCCCGGAGTCGTGAGGCGCACGTTGCCGTTGGTATCTTCCGCTTCGAAGCCGAGATCGGTGTAGAACTCCTTCATCGCGGCGCCTTCTCTCACCGGCAAATCGATTCCCATCAACTCGGCGGAGATGCGGCCGGAGCCCAGGTGCTGGCCCATGTCGAGCGTGTGCCGCGAGCCAGGCATGTACTGCGTGAATTCGGTCACGCGGTTATCGGGATCGTTGATTGAGGAGATGAGGTTTCCGGCAGCGGCCTTGCGCACCGGCGTGGGATTAAGGCCTTCGCTAGCGTAATAGTGCTGAAGCGCGTTCAGGTCGCCGACCTCATAACAGACATGCATCCAGCCGAGAGGCTGCGAGGGATCGGTCCGTGGGTACAGCTCGATGAACTCGTGGTCGTTGATCTTGATGAAGACCTCGGGAGTCTTGCCGTAGGTAAGAGTAAAAGCCTCTTCGTACCCCAGCTTGCCGAGGAAGGCAATTTCGCGATCGAGGTCGCTGACGCGAAGAGCGATGTGCGCGATGCCGACGATGCCTTGATTGGGCGGGGGCGGCTGCGCGATGGAAGTCGCGGAGCAGACGCAGACGATGCACAGCGAAAGCAACAGGCAGAATCCGGACGAAATTCTCAAAAATACCTCCAAAGCCCATCGAGGGCGAATGCAAGGCAAAAAGGGAAAAAGTGGGACAGTTGAACGCTAACTGTACTCCTGGCGGTAAGGGGTGAAAACGTCAAGAACTTCGGAAGGCTCGATTGCGGCGGCCTCGTGCTCAACGCCGCCATCGACGACGATACTGTCGCCGGCACGCATCTCCCAGCTCCTGCCCTGGGCCTGAAATCGGATATGGCCCCGAACGACATAAACCATTTGATGATGCGGATGGCTATGGCGCGCGCCTTTCCAGTCTTTATCAAAGGTGTGACGCACGAGCATGAGGTGCGGGTTGTACGCAAGGACCTGACGGACCATGCCCGGCTCGGGCGTGGAGGTGGCGGTGGCGTCGGTGGCGGTGTAGATGACTCCAGGATTGCTCATCGATCAAGTCTCATAGGCGGCCGTAGGGTGCGCGGCGAGCCGTAAGGAATAGGATCACCGGTTGAGCCAGCCTCCGTCCACCACCAGAATGTGGCCATGGACGTAGTTGCTGGCCGCGGAGGCAAGAAAGACAGCAGCGCCGGCGAGGTCTTGAGGCTTGCCCCAGCGGCCGGCGGGGATGCGCTCCAGAATCTGGCGGGCGCGCTCGGGATTGTTGCGCAGCGCCTCGGTATTGTCCGTGTCCATGTAGCCCGGCGCGATGGCGTTCACGTTGACGCCCTTCGAAGCCCACTCGTTGGCAAAAGCTTTGGTGAGCTGGCCGACGCCGCCCTTTGCTGCCGCGTAGGAGGGCACGAAAATTCCGCCCTGGAAGGTAAGCAGCGAGGCGATGTTGATGATTTTGCCGGAGCCGCGCTTGAGCATGTGCCGGCCAGCGTTTTGGGTGAGGCGAAAAACACTGCTGAGATCGACGTCGATGACCGCTTTCCAGTCGTCTTCGGAATGCTCGGCCGCGGGCGAGCGGCGAATAATGCCGGCGTTGTTGACCAGAATGTCGATGGTTCCGAAATGCTGAACCGTTTCGTCGACGAGCCGTGCGCAAACTGCAGCCTCACCGACGTCGCCAACCAGCGCAGCCGATTTGACTCCGAGAGCAAGCAGTTTTTGCTGTGTCGCTGTGGGAGCAGCGCTGGAGCCGTGCACGGCGACATTGGCGCCGGCCTCGGCAAGAGCGACGGCGATGGCCGCGCCCAATCCGCGAGACGAACCAGTGACCAGGGCGGATTTTCCCTTGAGGCTGAACTGATCGAGAATCTTCTCGGAATGCGTCAGGACTAAATTCCTTTCAGGCCTCAGCCAGACAGCAATTCTAACTGTTTTTATTATGGGTGAACGAAATGCGCAAGGAGCAGACTCAGTGGTAACGCGGTTTGATAGGGTTGGTCTTCGGTCGGTACCTATTTCGACCTGGGGCCGGTTCAAGCCACTGAAATGAACGCCACCGCAAGCCTGCTAGACCGCTCGTCCCGCTGCTGCGCCTGACGCCCATGCCCACTGGAAGTTGAAGCCGCCCAGGTGGCCCGTGACGTCTACAACCTCTCCGATGAAGTAGAGCCCGGGCAGGCCGTGGCACTCCATGGTTTGAGCCGAAAGCGCGCTCGTGCTCACCCCGCCGGCCGTCACTTCCGCCTTTTCATAACCTTCCGTTCCGCTGGGTTTCAATGCAAACGAATGCAGCCGGCGCTCCAGCTCATCGAGGGCATGATTCGTCCAGCTCCGCGGCTCCGCAACATCAATCAGCCGATCAGCCAATCGAGCCGGAAGGTGTGCGCGCAGCGCGGCCTCCGCGGCGGCTGGATCGCGGGTCGCGTTCCTGGCGCGCAGGGGCGCAAGCAACTGCTGACCTGGCGCCCAGTCAATGTGGATTGCCTCATGCTTTTTCCAATAGGAAGAGATTTGCAGGATGGCCGGACCGCTCAGCCCGCGATGCGTGAAGAGGATTTTTTCCGTGAAGCGGTGCTTGCCGCAGGTCACATCAACCGGTGCAGAAACGCCGGTGAGAGGAGCAAAATGTGCAAGTTCCGTGCCCGACAGCGTGAGCGGAACCAGCGCCGCGCGGCAGGGCTCGATGGGAATCGAAAACTGGCGAGCGATGTCGTAGCCGAAGCCCGTCGCGCCCATCTTCGGAATGGACAACCCACCAGTGGCGACGATGAGGGCCGGCGCCGTGAAGACCTCCTTTGCGGCGAAGATGGCAAACGCTCCGGAAGACTCATCGCGGCGCACCTCGCCGACCGCCGTGGATACCACCACGCGCACGCCGGCATCGGCACATTCGCTCATCAGCAGGTCGACAATTTGCTGCGCAGATCCATCGCAGAAAAGTTGGCCCAGCGTTTTTTCGTGATACGCGATCCCGTGCTTCTCCACGAGGCGAATGAAATCGGCAGGCGTGTAACGAGCCAGCGCCGATTTCGCGAAGTGGGGGTTAGCAGAGAGGAAATTGTCCGGCCCGGTGTGAAGGTTGGTGAAGTTGCAGCGGCCTCCGCCAGAGATGAGGATCTTCTTGCCCGGCCGTTCCGCGCGCTCCAGCACCAAAACGCGGCGTCCGCGGCGGCCCGCTTCGATCGCGGCCATGAGGCCCGCTGCGCCGCCGCCGAGGATGACGACATCGAAACTGGATTGACTCACGATGCCATCCTCATTGATTTGCCAGCCGCAAAGTCAGGCACGCGAATTGGCGACAGGCGATAAATTGGCGTCGCGCAGAAGCGGCTCAGGCTTGAAACCGCGCTGGATAGCCATCAGGCCGGCGCGCAGAAAGCCGAGCGTGTGTGCCATGCCCGCGTGCCAGGGAGCGGAGCAGGTCATCTGCGGGGCGTGGTCGGGAATCACAACGCCGTCGAAGCCGTTTTTGTCGAGGAGATAAAGGATGCGCAGCATGTCGATTTCGCCGTCGTCGATGAAGGTCTCATGATAGTGCGGAGCCTTGCCGGCGATATTGCGGAAGTGGACGTAAGCGATGCGATGCTGGCTGCTGTAACGGTCGACCGTCTCGTAGATATCGCCTTCCGTCATCTCCGCGAGCGTACCGAGGCAGAACTCAAGCATGTTTGACGGGCTCGGAGAAATGTCGATAAGCCGCTGATACATGGCCTGCTGATAGACGAGTCGCGGCTGGCGGCGCATGGTCGGCGTGGGTGGATCGTCAGGATGCGCGGCCAGGCGCACGCCTGCTTTTTCGGCGACCGGAAGAGCTTCCTCAAGGAACCGTTGCAGGCGGCGCCACAGCTCGTCGTGAGTAATGGTGGGCAGCGTGCCTGGGGGCGCGTTGGGGTCGACGATCATATTCCAGACTTGGCCATTGGGGACGGGGCTGTCGACGAAGCCGTCCATACCGACAGATTCGGCTCCGCCCCGCGCGAACGGCCCGCTGGTGCGCCCGGCAACGCCGGCAATGGAGAAGTTGTAGCCGAAAATCGGAATACCGGCTTCGCCCACAGCGCGCAGAATAGCGAACACATTCTGCATATGCTGGGCGCGCCTGGGTCCGTCGAGGAGAATGTCGTACCAATGGGCTGGGTCGAAGTTCTCTATCGCCTCGAGTTTCAGCCCTGCGGCCTCGACCTGCTTGCGAAGCTGAATGAGCTCAGTGGCCGTCCAAAGACGATTGGGGTCGCCCGCCACTCCCCACGGCTGGTCCTTGCCGCCAGTGGGCTGATTGTTCGAGGGATTGGCCTGTCCCTGGCGGAAGTAGTCGACCAGGTGGACGATGACGTGGGTGCATCCAGCCTGGACGGCGAATGCGTAATACTCGTCGTTCAGCATGTGCCGGTAAAGTCCCAGGCCGAGCTTCATATTCACCCTGAGCCAGTGTAGTTCAGGCGACAAAAATAGCGGCGAAAGGCCAGCGAAATTTATGTTTCTAATACTTGTCAAATGCTAAAAAGTTCGTGTATTGTCGAATACCTGCCGCCGGCCTCCCTCGCCGGTGCGCCCAGACGGAGTTTCCCTGTTTCCAGGCCGGATGGGCACGAAGGCCGCGCGCCAAGGGTGCGTTAGGCCTGGTACTTGTTGCGGCGGCACGCACCACGAGGGTCCAACTGCAAGCCTGCTTCCCCCGTAGGCAATAGGACGCGATCGTGGAGGAGGCTTGTGTGATCGAAGCTCAGGAACGCTTTCTGTCGCCCTCTTCGGGGGTCCGGCGACCGATTCATTTGGTAGGCGAGCAGCCGACGCTGCTGCGCAACAGCCCCGTATTGATCTTCCTCACTTTTCTGGGCAGCGCAGCTGCACTCGGCATTTCCGCGTGCATGGCAATCGTCGCCCTCACGTACTTCTTCCCGCTTGGCGCGCTCAACATGGACCGGTTCGCGGCAGGCGCGCTGTGGGGATTCGGGGCGTGGCTCATGGCGATGTCGCAGGTGTTCCTGTGGAGACAGGGACATCTGATGGCACATTGCTCGGTCCTGCTCGACACGCGGGGAGCACACTTCATGCTCGGCAATACCACTGGCGACAAAGAAGTGTTTATGCCATGGAACGGAATCGAAGCCGTTCACTACAAGCGGATCGAGAATACGCAGAAGTTCACGATTCTCGGTTCAGACACCAGCACCGTGATCTTCACGTCGTATAGCTTCTACCGGCCCAAAAGAGTCGCGCGATTGATCGCGGAACACGCGGGATTGCCGCTGGTGAGAGGCTGAGGCGCAGGCTGCACGCAGCATCATCTTGAACTGCGCAAGCGATCACGCGCATCGGACGCCGCCGCGGATTCCGCCATCAATGGTCCCGCGGCTCGAGGAGCAGCGCGTTTATCATCCCCTCGATCGTTTTCACATCCGTCTCGCCCTGGAAGCGGGCGCGCACCACGCCATTCCTGTCGATGAGGAAAGTGAGCGGCAGCCCAAGCACGCCACCGTAACGCGCGGCGAGCCGTTCATTGCCCATGGCTGAGGGGTAGTTCAACTTCAGCCCCTCCACAACGCGGCGCGCCTGAGCGGCGTCGTCATCCATGGAGATGCCGATCACCTGGAATCCCTGCTGGATGTGCTGCCGCTGCCAGGCGGCGAAGACCGGCATTTCCAACTGGCACGGCGCACACCATGTGGCCCAGAAGTTGAGCAATACAACCTTGCCGCGAAAGGCAGTGAGTCGCAGCGTCTGGCCGTCGAGGCCAGTCAGGGTGAAGCTGGGTGCTTTCTGGTTGAGTAGATTGTCCGCCGCCGAGCCAGCGGGCGCGGCCCATGCGGCGAAGGACGCGGCGACGAAACCGGCAACCAGAACGTGGCGCAGGGTGCCGCGCAAGGCGCGGCGCGCGGCACGCGACCAGGGTTCCGGACTAATGGCCACCTTCAACGGGGAACCCTTTGCTGACCCAATCATCGCCGAAGTTTTGTGCAAGATAGAGGACCTTGACGCGGGTGAATCTCATCTCCTGAAGAAGGCTGTAAGCAGGGCCCACGTTTGGGCAGCGATTCCACGGACAGCAGCCGCAGTAAAGGACGATGAACGTCGTCCGCGGCAGTGAGGCAACGCGGCCGCGCAACTGCGCGATCCCTTCAGCCTGCGAACCGGCTCCTGCATACTCCGCGCCGGGAATGTGAGCCTGGTCAAACATCATGCGCGAGCCCACCTGCAGAATGAGCGGCTTCTCCGAACTGTGCGCTCGAAGCAGCCGGCTGAGTTCATCGGGCTGGATGAGCTGCGCTGTGGGAATGGTGAATGCGCCTGTAGGCTGCGGCTCTGCCCATTGACCTGCGGCTCGAGCCGGCTGGAGCGCAAGACAAAATATCGCCGCGGCGGCCAGGAACGCCGTTCTTATAAAACCGGATGACATAAAGGATTCTCTGTACCCAGTGTAGTCCCGAAACGCGTTGCTTTGGCGCTGCCGGGAGGCGGGTGACACTGAGCACCGAAAAAATGCCCGTAAATTGAAAACGCCAGAGACCGAAGCCTCTGGCGTCTCAATCTTGATGATCAGGTAGTACAACCGGCTGTCGCGTCCCCCGGCTACCCCAGCGGCGAACCTGCAGCTTTCGCTGCCGCTCCTTCCTCTGGCTGCGCCGATGCGCTGCTTTGGGCTTGCGCCTACTCGCCCGCTCCCCGGCTCGACCGTTGGCCGACTTCCCCGGCTCGGATCGGTGTTTTCTCGCCTGGCTCGACCGGTGGCAAGCACCCGGCTTTCACCGTGCGCTACGCACTTCCTGCCGACTGGCTGCCAACCTCCCAACTTGCGTTGGTGTCCAACCTCCAGCTAGGCCTGCGATTACTCCCGACTCACATCTGGCGTCGTCCTTCAGCTCGGCTGGTTGAACTCCCTTCGGCTTTCGCCGTCGGTTGTTGCAGGTTCCGGCTTGCGCCTTCCGCTGCTGCAACTTTCCAGCTTGCGCTGGTAGTTGCCCCCTTTTTGCCAAACCGGCGGTGATCCTCCGACTCGCATCGGCTGTGTCACCCTCCGGCTTTACCGGTTTCGATTCGCCCGGCTTGCGCCTGGCGCTTCATACCTCCGGCTGGGCCTTCGATACGCCCCTAACTTCAACCGAACCTTGCATCGCCAGCTGAGCCGTCGATGAGTATTCCGTTTCCGCCGGTTCGCGTATCTTCCGGATCTGTCAGCTAAACAACTTTCGGCTTGCGCCGTCTTTTGCATCTTCTGACGCGGCCAGCGATCCCTCTTCGGCTTTCGCCTCAGGTTTCACCCTCTGGCTGGGCTGGCGGCGATTTTCCGATTCTCATCGGCTTTTCGTTCCACCCGCCGTTCCGGCAACCAACTCCCGATGCCCTACTAGGCTCATCAGTTGAAGTGACAGTACGTCCGCTGAATCTGTGGATGCAAGTGCAAAAGTCAAGTAAATATGTGGATTTCACCAAGGTTGGTGCAGAGTGAAGACTTTCTGAAGTCAGGCCGGTGTTATGGCTCACATTTGCACAGACGGTTCGCCCAAAAGCAGAGTTTCCGGACGGCTTAACCACGGGCACGGAGCACCTTTCGCCCTTCGGGGCAATCGCACCGCGGCAAGAAAAGGGGTATGCTGGCAGCCAAGTCCGAGCGGGCTCAGCAAGGAGAGTCCAGCGATGCAACACGCGAGCGCAACACACGCCTCCTCAGACGTCAACCCTCAAGCGGCCTGTCCTCCAACCCATTCCACGACGCCCCATTTGGGCGGAAGGGTCGTGGCCCGCTTTGCGGCAATAGCGCCGCTGGTGATTGCCATTGTCTTTCTGCCCGCGTGGACGGTTCGGTGGTGGCAAGGTTGGGCCTTCCTGGCCGTATACATCGGTTTCGCCCTGGCGGGGTTCCTCTTTTTCGTCAAGATCGACCCTGAACTTGTAGAGCGGCGGATGCAGGCGAAAGAGCCCACGCGAGAGCAGAAGCAGATTATCCGATCCGGGGCGTTCCTGCTTGCGGGCATCTTCACGATGCCGGGCTTCGATCACCGGCTGGGTTGGTCACGGGCGTGGCTGGGCACGGAGCCAACTTGGCTCGAGATCGTCGCTCTGGCAGGAGTGCTTGGGGGAGAGATCGGGATGGCGTGGGTCATGTGGACCAACCGCTATGCCGCGCGCACGATTCGCGTGGAGGAGGGACAAACCGTCATCAGCAGCGGGCCATACCGGCTGGTGCGGCATCCCCTATACGCGTTCAGCCTGGTGGCTTTTCTCTTCGTGCCACTGGCACTGGGGTCGTATGTGACGGTCCCGGCGCTTGCGCTGTTCTTGCCGATCTATGTGCTGCGGATTCTGAACGAGGAGAAGGTTCTGCGCGCAGAACTGCCCGGTTACAGCGAATATTGTCAGAAGACGCGCTGGCGGATTTTGCCGGGGGTTTGGTGAGGGTGTAAGCGGCAGCGGGCAGTGAACGGTGGTCAGTGGTCAGACAGTCTTCCATACCACCATGGATTTCATGAGTTTTCCTCCTCGGGGAATGTTGGTTTGTTGTGATTGGATGGCTTGACCCTTGAGGCTCAGCTTGGGTCAAAGAGAGCGGGCTTAAGGGTATATGGCGGGAGGGAAGGAAGGGAAAGGAATTGTTGCGACGCGGATCGCGAGGGTTCACCAACTGAAGAGATCTCAGAAATCTCCCTCCTGTGCACGCAAGCGCAAAAACCCCTGGAATCCGCCGTTCCTTCGCCAGCGTCGGCCAAGCCAAATTTCTTACCTAGCAACGCGGGTAAAGACTGCGCAACTGCGCCGCGTACCCTATTTTTCGAATTGAACGGCAAGATTCTCAGGACTGCGCCCGCGCAAGCTCGCGTCGGACCTGCCCTGGGCTATTTTCCTGCGCTCCCTACGGGAGCTTGCCGAGCGCTATGCGAGGACGGGCCAAAAATAGTGAAGATGGATCAGGGATCAGTGCGGGCGAGCCGCCCGCACGACAGCCGGCCGGGAGGCCGGCGTTACGTGTGGATCGGAGACTAGTCCGAATCTTGCAGCACGAGCAAAGACGGCGCGGCTCGACTTGGCCGCGGGACGAACGAAGTGCATGGCTTGTGCATTCCGTAAACAAGACCGCCCGAGATTTCTTGACACTTGCGCGTTCGTACAATACGGTCAATTACATTCCAACCCCGGCCCCCCACACCTTCAGGAGATAAACACTCATGGTTCAATCCGCGAAGTTTCTGTGCGCGTTCCTGTTTTTGGGGACCGTCGCCGCCGCCCATGCCCAAGGCAGCGCACCTGCCGCCGAAACCCAGTTCAATATCGCCGCCGGAAAGTACTCCATGGCCACATACACAATCGTCCCCGGAGTCACGAATGTCCGGCTCACCGGCTCTTTCAAGTCCACCGGCGGCACGGCCAGCGACATCATTGTGATTGTGATGAACGACGCGCAATTTGCAAAGTGGCAAAAGGGAACGCCCTGTGTTGGCCCCGGAAACAGGTGCACGCCGGAGAACGGCGGCGCGCTCTATAACAGCGGACCGGTCACCGAGGGGATCATCAACCTGGCCCTGCCCAATGGCGCGGCGACGTATCACCTGGTCTTTAACAACCAGGTGTACACATACGCCAAGACCATCCAGGATAACCTCACGTGGCAGTGGGGCGGCCAGGCTCAGGGCGGCTGGCAGGGCAGTGCCCATTAACCAGGTTCTGTCGTCATGAACCGGTCCCGATCTCAGCAGCGACGGAGACGCTCTTCATTTGAAGAGCGTCTCTGCGAAAGCTGAAGCGCGGCTGCGCCGCGCACTTTGCTTTTCGAATGGAGCGGCACGATTCCCAGGACTGTGCCCGCGCAAATTCGCGCCGGGCTTGTCCTGGGCTATCTTCCTGCGCTCCCTATGGGAGTTTTTGGGGGTGAGAACTGCGCTCCGCTCGGGACGACGATCCGCCGGGTGAGATTGTGCATCGCACGTTTATTCGGGCTTTGCGGATTCCGAAGAGTCGAACAGGTTCGGCAGGTCGCGGCCGCCGTAGACGACACGCTCGATGCGCACCTTTCGGCCGACAACGCGGAAGAGCACAACATAACGGCCCACAACTGCCAGGCGCGCCCCTTCCCCAATTTCGGGACGAAGCTGATAGAGAAGCGGCTGCTTCCCGATCCTGACAATCGCATGCCAAATCTCGTGGATGAACGAAACAGCCCGGCGGGGATTGTCTTCGGCGATGAAGTCGGCGATGGCTTCAAGATCGCCTTCGATAAAGCGGGAGAGTTCGAGGCGCATCCCTACGGCTTCCCCGCGGTATCCGCGATGGCCTGGTACTTGCGCTCAAGCCGTTCGAAGACGCCTTGGAGAGGGACACCCGGCGAATGGTCCTGCAAAGCTTGTTGCCACACCCTGCGCAACTCCTTGAGGCCTTTCTTGCGCAGCGCGCGTTGGCGGCTCCATTCGCGCAAGGCCTCGCGTACCACCTCGCTCGAAGAGGAGTATTCTCCTGCCTCAACTGCGGCGCGAACCGTCGAGACCATCTCCGGCGGAAGAGCGATGCTGACTTTTTCTACGGTTGGCATTGGGCACCACGGTAGGAACAATTCCTACCAGAGGATAGCACAGGTTTCGGGATTTTAGCGTTGCTCCGGGACGACGCCTCTATTCTCGATTGGCTACTGGCCAATCCCCTGCTTTCGGTGTCAAGCCCCCGCGTCGGCCCGTCCCGATCCACCCCGTCCGCCAACTCGTTGGCTTCCTTTCACTTATTCACTTCTCCACTCCCTCACTTTTTCTTTTGAAGTTTGCCGATGATTTCCTCCAAATCTCTATACTTGTCTTAGGTGGGCTCAAGGCGCTGGTTTGCTAAAAAACGCCACCACCAAAAGAATCGAAAATAATTCAATAAAAAAAATTTGGCGCTTTTCGCCAAATTTTCGCCATCTAACTCGTTTAGAATCAATAAATCGTCCCTGCGATGATTGCCAAAATGCGTCGATTTGCGTCGAATTTATGACCAACAACCTCTTTAGAATCAGTCTTTCCGTTGCGGAATTCGACGCGCAGGAAATCGAACCGCATCCCTCTCATTCTGCGCGACTTGTTTGAAAAACTCAGAAGCGAGTGGCTGACGCAGCCTATGCCGGGACGACGCCTTTGGCCAGCATGGCCTTGATGCCGCGTAACGCCTGCCTCGTCCGCTCTTCGTTCTCGATGAGCGCGAAGCGGACGTGGTTGTCGACGTAGTCGCCGAAGCCAAGTGCGCGGCGGTTATCGCGGATTGGGTTTCTCGCGGTGTCTCCAAAGCGGGTACGGCAACCCCGCCAGGCGGTTGATGACGAGGGCTTGCGCCACAAGCAGGAAGACTGCAACTTCAATAATTACCAACTCTTTCGGCCTGGAGATGATGCCGAGCGAAACGATGAGCGTGGTGGCTCCCGCAGGCGGATGATCGGCGCGCAACAGAACCATCAGCGCGCCGGTGGCCGAGAGCGAAAGCGCGGCGGCAAGAATCCGCGGCCAGTAGACTCCGGGATGCACGCCAAAGGGCATGTTGGCGGCGCCGGTAAGGGAGTATGCGGCATAGCCGCAGACGAGGCCGATGGAGTGGCCCAGAATCGCATTGCGCGGGCTGGAGTTCTCAGCCAGCGGAGCAATGAAGAGAAGGTAGGCCGTGGGACCGAGCGACGGAAAAACGAACGGGCTGCCGGTAATGACCGCCAGCAGCGCCAGCAGTGCGATGGTGAGAAAGCCGTTCACGCCGACATAGATTGACCAGACCACGCGGGGCGGAAAATGGTCCAGCAGCCACGCCAGCCGTAAATGCCCGAGCAGAACTCGAACGTGCTCAGGTCCCGTATCGCTTGTGCTCGCGGCGTCAATTCGCAAAATGGATCCTTCGATTCCTCAGATGTTAGGCAGAAGGTCGAAGTACTCATCGTCTTCGTTCTTTCCGCCTTCGCCCTTGCCGAGCTTCTTTTCGGATTCGACAAACTCAATGCGCTCGATCCACTTGACCATCTTGTAGCCGAGCTGATTTTCGACGCGCAGCCGCAAGGGAGCGCCGTAGACTTCGGGCAGCGGTTGGCCGTTCATCTCGGAGGCAAGCAGGCACTGCGGCTTGAGCACGTTCTCAAGGCTCTGCGTATCGTAGTAGGGCCCTCCATAGAGCGCTTCGCCAAAGGAGAAGAAGGCGACGGTATGGGCTTCAGGCCTGGGACGAACGAGATCGATCAGTTTCTTCATCGGAATACCGCCCCATTTGGCAATGCCGCTCCAACCCTGAATGCAATGATGCATGGCGATGTGCTCCAACTCGCCCAGATTACGCAGGTCGGCCAGCGAAAGCTCAACAGGATTCTCGACGAGGCCGCCGACCTTCAACTTGAAATCGCGGAAGTGGCCCTCGGATAGATGCTTCCAGTCATCGCGCACCGGCAGCTTGCCGTTCGGCCACATGTAAGGCGAGATGTCCTTTTCGGAATACGTCTGTTGCGGCATGAGCCGGTTGAGAGTGAGCAACTGCATGGGATAGGTGACGAATTTGAGCGCGTGTTGCAGCGCGCGCGGCTGAAACCAGGAGAGATAGTGCGCGACGATCCAGCAAAGCACCACCACGCCAATGCCCACGAAGCCCAGCCAGACGCCCAGCCGTCCTTGATCGTTGGTGCCGAGCACGATGTGGTTCATGTTGCGCGCAAACCCGGTCATGACCACGAGGGTGATGTGAACGACAAGAAACGCGAGAAAGCTCAGCATGGTGAGGAAGTGAATGGATCGCGCCGATTGCCGGCCGCCGAATAACTTGGCGTACCAGGTGAAGTGATTGACCACTGCGGGCGACATGGCGATGCCGGTGAGAATCGCAAGGGGACCGAACACAAAGACAACGGTGAAATAGGCGATCTGCTGCAAGGCGTTGTAGCCATAGAAGCCGTTGGGCTCGGCAGGCAAATGAAACGTGGCGTAGTGGACCCAGGTATTCCACGCCTGCAAGACGACCGTGGGCGAGGCGGGCACCAGACGCCTCCACTGGTCGGTCGTGAAGAGCATGGTGATGAAGTACACGCCGCAGAGGATGAAGCCGTGCACGTTGATGAAGTGCCACACGCGTGCGATGCCGATGGTGTGCCTGTAGCCGGGAGTGCCAATGAGCGGAGGAAGGTAGCGGGCGTCGTCCTTTGCCGTCCACAGGCGGTCGCGCGGAACTTTCAGAGGCGTGAGACGAATCCACTCGCTGTTCGGGGTGCAGTCGTCGTTGAAATAGAGCCGGGGGTGATCGGCGAGGATGGAGAGGCCGCTGCGAATGAGCATGGTTACGAAGAGGAAGTTAAAGAAGTGGGAGTAGCGAACCCAGAGCGGGAAGCCGTGGGGTCCGGCGAAGTCACTGGGATAGACGAGCGGGACGGGCGGAACATGCGGCAGGCCGGCCACGGCCACTTCAATCCAGGCCGCGGCTACAAACGCGGCAAACATCGCGCCGATTGCGATCAGGATCGACGGGCGAATCCAGAGACGGTGGCGGCGATCCGCGGGAAAGTGGACCGCTCCGTGCGCAGCGTCGAATGCAATCATGACCCCCAGCCCCGCGCGCGGCTGGGAAGATTCCGCGCGGCGGGCCGACAGTATGGTTATACCGCTTGGGGGTGAAATGCGTCCCAGATTTGCGTGGCGGGTGAGGCACCGGCGGAGAACGCCGCTCAGGGGCTAAAGCCTTGGATCAATATAGAGGCCTGTTCGGCGGGGCAAAAATCGCGCCCTGATAGAAACCGCACCAAGATAGAAACTTCGATATGTGCGACGTTAGGCCGGCACCACGCCTTTGGCCAGCATGGCCTTGATGCCGCGCAACGCCTGCCTCGTCCGCTCTTCGTTCTCGATGAGGGCGAAGCGGACGTGGTTGTCGCCGTAGTCGCCGAAGCCGATGCCGGGAGACACAGCTGTCTTGGCTTCGGTCAGCAGCAGCTTTGAGAACTCGAGCGATTTGAGGTCACGGTAGGCCTCGGGAATCTCGGCCCAGACGAACATCGTGGCCTTGGGCTTGGCTACTACCCATCCAGCCTTGTTGAGCCCCTCGACGAGGACGTCGCGGCGGCGACGGTAGTTGTCGCAGATCTGCGCGACGCATTCCTGCGGCCCTTCCAGTGCAGCAATAGCTGCCACCTGGATGGGCGTGAAGGTGCCGTAGTCAAAGTAGCTTTTGAGCCGCGCGAGCGCGCCGACCAGCTTCTTGTTGCCGACCATGAAGCCGATGCGCCAGCCGGGCATGTTGTAGCTCTTCGAAAGCGTGAAGAACTCGACGGCGACATCTTTGGCGCCGGGAACCTCAAGGACGCTGGGCGGCTTGTAGCCGTCGAAAGCGATGTCGGCGTAAGCCAGATCCTGAATGAGCCAGAAGCCGTGCTCGCGGGCAAGCGCGACGAGCCGCTCGAGGAACGGCAGCTCCACGCACTCCGTTGTCGGGTTCGAAGGGAAGTTGACGATGAGCGCCTTGGGGCGCGGCGTCATGCGCGGGATGATCTCTTCAAGCTGGGCCAAGAAGCTTTCCTGATTGTGGACCGGGACGCTGACGATGTGCGCCCCGGCGATGACCGGGCCGTAAATGTGGATGGGGTAGCTGGGGTTGGGAACGAGCACGGTGTCGCGCGAGTCGAGAATGGCGAGGCAGAGGTGGGCGATGCCCTCCTTCGATCCAATCGTGACAATCGCCTCTGAATCGGGGTCAAGGTCGACGTCGTAGCGCGTCTTGTACCAGTTGCAGACGGCCTTGCGCAGGCGCGGTATGCCGCGGGAGACGGAGTAGCGATGCGTCGAGGGCTTCTGCACGGCCTCAATGAGCTTGTCGACGATGTGCTTGGGCGTGGCGCCGTCGGGATTGCCCATGCCGAAATCGATGATGTCTTCGCCACGGCGGCGAGCGGCCATCTTCATCTCGCCGGTGATGTTGAAGACATATGCGGGGAGGCGCTGAATGCGGGAAAACTCGTCCATGATGACTCCAGTGTAAAGCGAGCAGCGCTAGCGGAGTTGGCGGAGCTAGCGGGGTTAGAAACAAAGGAATGCAGCCGGTCAACGCAAGCTGAGAGCTGACGGCTGAAAGCTGATGGCTGTTTTTTGAGGTGAGGCGGAGTCTAGGCGGCGCGAGCCGCCGCAGCCGCAGCTGCGTTGGCGGCGATGATGACGGTGCGGCGAGTGGCGAGGCGCTGCATGGGGTCAATTATAGCCAAAGGGCAGCGGGGCCGGCGGTGGTTCCTGCGCGCAAACCGATTTGGTGGGACAATAGATGCGGGACCAGTTCGCCGCTACGAGCAGGGCCGCACTGCTTTCATTGGGGAAGCACGGTCTGAATCTGCCGATTGCGCCCGCGCAGCCACTCTTCCTGCTGATCCTGCTGAGAGATGGCTTATGAATGTTCTGCTCGTCTATCCGGAATTTCCTGAGACATTTTGGAGCTTCAAACACGCGCTCAAGTTTTTGGGCAAGCGGGCGGCGCAGCCTCCGTTGGGCCTGATGACGGTGTCGGCTCTATTGCCGGCGGCGTGGAAGAAGCGGCTGGTGGATACGAATGTGGAGCGGCTGCGCGACCGCGACCTGAAGTGGGCCGATGTGGTTTTCCTGAGCGGAATGCACATCCAGCTTGAGTCGATGGTGGAGATTGTGGAGCGTTGCCGGGAGCGCGGGCTGCGCACCGTGGTCGGCGGGCCGATCGCGAGCAGCGTGACGCCTGCGGAGCTGAAGGCCGACCACATTGTGATTGGCGAGGCGGAGAGCCTGATTAGCGAGCTGGCGCGGGAGTTGGAGGCGAGCACGGCGCGGAGTGTTTACCAAGCTGCCGAGCGGCCGGAGATGGCCGCGAGCCCGCTGCCGGATTTGAGCCTGATCAAGATGAAGCGCTATTCGACAATGACGGTGCAATACTCACGCGGCTGCCCGTTCAATTGCGAGTTCTGCGACATTATTGAGATTTATGGACGGCGGCCGCGAACGAAAGCCGTAGCGCAGGTGCTGGCGGAGCTGGATCAGCTGCTGGCTGCGGGCTGGCGCGAGTCGGTTTTTATCGTGGACGACAATTTTATCGGCAATAAATCCAGAGCAAAGGACCTGCTGCGGGCGATGGCCGAGTGGCGCACGCGGACCGGCGCGCGATTCGATTTTATTACGGAAGCGTCATTGAATCTGGCGGACGATCTGGAGCTGATGCAGCTGATGAGGGATGCGGGGTTCAGGTCGGTGTTTCTGGGCGTCGAGACGCCGGATGAGTCGGGGCTGATCGCGAGCAACAAATTGCAAAACACGCGGCGGAGTCTGCTCGAGAGCGTGGCGACGATCCAGAGCTACGGGATGCAGGTGATGGGCGGATTCATTCTGGGGTTCGACACGGATAAGGAAGACATTTTCGACCGCATGGTGGAATTCATCCAGAAGAGCGGCATTCCGATTGCGATGGTGGGGCTGCTGCAAGCCATGCCGGGCACGCAACTGTTCCGGCGGCTGCGGACCGAGGGCCGGATTGTGGATGCGGGCGGCGGAAACAATACGTTTTGCGACAAACTGAATTTTTTGCCGCGGATGGATTCGGCGAAGCTGGTGGAAGGCTATCGCGACGTGATGAAGAGAATTTATAACTGCGAGGCCTACTACGAGCGGGTGAAGCTCTATCTGAACCGTGCACATCCCAAGCCGGCGAAACGAGCGGCCGGAGAGCGCGCAAAGAAGCAGGCCAGCCCCCCGTTTCTGACGCGGGATAACATGCGCGCGCTGGCGAACTCGATTGTGCGGCAGGGAGTGTTTGGGCGGCACCAGTGGAGCTACTGGAAGTTTCTTGCGGCTGCGGCGACGAAGTACAGGCGCTGCTTCGGCGCGGCCATGACGCTGGCGGTGATGGGTTATCACTTCCAGGTGATGACGCGGAAGCTCGGTAAAGCGATGGACAAAGCGACCAAGGCGGCCGCGATCGAAGAGCGCCTGCTGGTCGAAGCGAACAGATCAGCCCCGTAGATTCGGCGAGCCTTGTTCGGATTTGATCAAGCGCCGGTGGTGATGACGACGCGAAAACGCGCCTTGCCGCTCATCATGCGGTTGTAGGCTTCCTCAGCTTTTTCCAGCGGATAGGTTTCAATCATGGGCTTGATGCCGGTGAGGGCGCTGAAGTTCAGCGTGTCTTCAGAGTCCATCCCCGTGCCGGAGGGCCAGCCGACGATAGAGCGGCGGCCGCCGACGAGCGCCATGGCATTGGCCTCGAATGGCTCTTCTGGAACGCCGTTGATGATGAGCTTGCCGCCGGGGGCGAGACCCCCGACTGCGGACGCCAGGGCATCGGCATTGGTGAGCGTGGAGAGGATGACCGTAGCGCCGCCGAGTTTTTGGAGCTCTTTGGCTGGATCCTGGGTGGTGGAGTCGATGTAAATGTGAGCGCCGAGCTCAGTGGCGAGGGGGCCCTTGTCGGCTCCGCGGGCGATGGCGACCGTGCGGTAGCCGCTTTTGGCGGCATACTGCACGCCAAGGTGGCCGAGGCCGCCGATGCCGAGAATGGCGACGGTATCGCCGGGGCGAGCGCCGCTGTTGCGGAGACTGTTGTAGGTGGTGATGCCGGCGCAGAGAAGCGGCGCGGCATCGACGTCGGCGAGGCTGTCTGGAATGAACGCGAGAGCGTTGGCTGGAGCGATGACGTAGTCGGCATAGCCGCCGTCGATGGTAATTCCGGAGATCTGGCCGTTTTCGCAGAGGACGAAATCGCCGCGCCGGCAGGGCGGACAGTAATTACAGTGGCCCCCATGCCAGCCAAGGCCCACGCGCTGGCCCACTTTGAAGAGCGGCACATCGGGGCCGACGGCATCGACGACGCCGGCCACTTCATGGCCGGGAATGCGCGGATATTGGATGCCGGGCCAATAACCCAGCTTGGTGAGCGAATCGCTGTGGCAGACGCCGCAGGCCTGGACACGAATACGAACCTGGCCGGGGCCGGGATCGGGAAATTGCTTTTGAATGAGTCCGAAGGCTCCGCCGGCGGCGGCAACCTGCATGGCTCTGCCAGTAACTGGGGGCATGGGGGAATGTCTCCTATTGATGGGTGAGATGACTGGCGCTGGCGGCAGGATGCAAGGAGATGGTTGTGGGAATGTGAATTGTGGAGGGGCAGACGGCGCTGCGAAGGGCGCGAGACGTCCTAATCCAGTTTGGGAAAACACGCCCTCAGGGACTAAAGTCCACGATTCATTTGGTGCAGTTTTCGGCACGACTAAAGTCGTGCCCTTTCAAGGCGCGCCATACTGACCCACTGCAGGCACGGGCGGCGGGTCACAAACTTTATACTTGTTGGGACATGCAAGAAGCCCTGGCAAAGAAATTCCTACCGGTCGATGAACAGATGGACCTTCTCCAGAAGGGCGCGGCGGAGATTATCCGCGTGGCCGATTTGCGCGAGCGCCTTGAAGAGAGCCGCAAAACCGGGCGGCCGCTGAGAGTGAAGGCGGGATTCGATCCGACGGCGCCGGATCTGCACCTGGGGCACACGGTGTTGATGCGCAAGCTGCGGCACTTTCAGCAGCTGGGGCACACGGTGATTTTTCTGGTGGGCGATTTTACGTCGCTCATCGGCGACCCGACGGGGCGCAACGTGACGCGCAAGCCGCTCTCACGCGAGGAGATCGACAGGAACGCCGAGACCTATAAGCAGCAGGTGTTCAGGATTCTGGACTCCGAGAAAACCGAAGTTCGCTACAACTCGGAGTGGCTCGGTAAGCTGGGGTACGAAGAGACGATCCGGCTGACGGCGCACTTTACGGTGAGCCAGATGCTGGAGCGCGACGAGTTTCACAAGCGATTCAAGGAGGAGCAGCCGATCAGCCTGCACGAGATGCTGTACCCGGTAATGCAGGGGTACGATTCGGTGTGCCTGGAATGCGACGTGGAGTTGGGCGGGACCGATCAAAAATTCAATTTGCTCTGCGGGCGCGAATTGCAGCGGCATTACGGGCAGAAGCCGCAGATCGTGCTGATGACGCCGATTCTGGAGGGGCTGGACGGCGTGCAGAAGATGTCGAAATCGCTGGGCAACGCGATCGGAATTAACGAGCCGCCGAGCGAGATGTACGGGAAGCTGATGAGCATCAGTGACGAGCTGATGTGGAAGTATTGGGTGCTGCTGACGGATCTGAAGCAAAGTGAGATTGATCAAATGCGGAATGCTGTACTTGGCGGCAGAGAACATCCAATGGCGGTTAAAACGTACCTCGCCCGTACTATCGTTTCGGGATTCCATTCCACGGACGAAACCAATGCAGCAGCCGAGAGATGGTCGCAACAGTTTCAGCTGAAGCAAATACCCGATGATGTAGAAAGGGTAGTTGTATCAGGAAAGGAATTAGGATGGCAACTGAATCGCCCCATCCGGCTGGACAGGTTGCTCGTGTTGATGGGGCTGGCATCCTCCAACGGAGAGGCTCAACGGAAGATCAAAGAGGGCGCTGTCGAGATCAAGGGGTATGGTGACAATCTCAAGACAATTGTCCCCACGACTATGCCGCCCACCACGCTGCCTCCGATTCGGGTTGGGAGGCGCGCCAAGATCGCTGTGATTGAGTAAGGTCTCCGGGTTCTCGGGATCGAGAGGCACCCGGCACACGGCTTCAACCTATCCTAGCTAATCCTTCCCGAGGGACACTTTGACCTTACGAACTTGGCTTGTGATTTCGTCTCTGTCTACGATGTAGACGTCTGACGCCGCCACGAAGTCCTCCTCGGTCATTTCGGCGTCGGCTAACTTTCGGCAATTCTCCGCCGATGCTACCACCGCCACAAGCTCTGGCTTAGGGGTGGAGTCTGGTTCTGAGAAGTCTTTAGTTCCGTAGACAGCTATGACGCCGAAATACTTGAATGCTGGAGAATTTATGATATCGAACTGCCTCATTTCGGGCAGCACAGTCTTTTGGATTTCCTCTCCCGCGCGCTCCTTTGCTTCGAGGCGGAGGGTGTTGTAGACATTCTCTGATCCCATGCTCGACAAAAGGAGGGTCAGGTTTCCGTCATTCGAAGCCAGCCTGACGGGGGACTCTGTGTAGAGGAGGGGGCTTAGGCTGACTTTAACCAGCGCCTCCAAGGAACTTCGATTCTTCGAGATCATCGTGTGCTCGGCAACCAAGTTGGCGCCCCAGTCCGCACCGGGCTTCTCGTCGATGTATTTCTCGAGGTCTGCTACGGCCTCCTCACCCGTTTTCGGCTTGTATTGTTCCTCCTTTTCTTCGTAGGCGAAAGCAAGGCTCCAGTTGGTTCGGCTGAACGCTTCGACTTCGATTACCTTCGCAACGGGAAACAGTTTGAGAGAGGGAGCTGCGCCCGTCTTCGGCTGCGGTCGCGGAGCGGATTGGCCGCTGCAGGCCAATGGAATCAAAATGCAAAGGGCAACGAGTGTCCGACACATCCTTCTTTCTCCCTCTTCTCGGAACGCGGCCGAATTGAATGAGACTGGCGGCCCACATTTCAATTTAGCACCGGATTAGGACGTGCGTGCGGACCACATCTTGGTCTTCCCCGCAAGGTTGGGAGCTGGTCAGATATGGCTGCCCGCCGTCATGGACCCGTCGGGGTTCGTGGTTTCCCGTCCTTGCGGCAGGAACGGGTCGCGAGGTGAGTACGGAAGCTGATGGAATGGCTAGTGATCGCCATTCACCGAGTGCAAACTTGCGGGCGGAGTCGAGGAGTTTGGCGACGGATTCCTTGGAACACGATTCGGCGCAGATGCGCAGGGGTGGTTCGGTACCGCTGGCGGGCAGGAGCAGCCCGGGTTATGTCGCCCCTACGGGGCTTGCTCCTTTTTCTGCTGCTTTCCCAGGGTTCCGTCCGCTGCGGCGGACTCCACCCTGGGCTAACTTCTTGCGCTCCCTCCGGGAGCTTTCGCGAGCTTGGAAGTTGCTGCGGTCGCCATGATTGGCAGGAGCGCTGCCCGCGCGGATGACAGTGCGGCTTGGGAAAAGGGCGAAGATCGCAGTCATCTCGTAAATTTGGCGCTTACTAATCAGCCAAATGGCGTATACTGGAGATGGAGGCGCGTCATGGCGACCCATTCCGTACCCGAAGTGCTTGGTGGCGAACACGTTCTGGGCAGGCCCGTCAGCAAAGGCGGCGCCTTGGCAGAGCTGGTGCGCGAGGGCCTGCCGGTGAAGGCGCTTCTTCTGCTGGCCGAGCGGCTGGACATGCGCCAGGCAGAAATCTCCGAGAAAATCGGCATTCCCAAGCGCACGCTGACGCGGCGCCTGCAGCAGCATTCGCGCTTGACGGCTGCCGAGAGCGACCGCGCCGTGCGGCTGGCGCAGGTGTACTCAACGGCGGTCGAGACGCTGGGCGACAGCGAGAAGGCGGCGGCATGGCTCAAGACGCCGAATCGCGCGCTACGCGGGGGGCGTCCGCTGGATCAGCTCGACACCGATCCCGGCGTGCGCGAGGTCGAGGACGTGCTGGGCCGGATCGCGTACGGCGTATACAGTTAATGCTCATTTGGCGAGTTTGCCGGGCGCGGTTTGCCGGCGAAGCGTTCTCCGGCGAGGGAGCGCGGCGCTTTGGCGGCCGCTGGAACTCGCGCGCCGTGCCGATGGTTTACGCGTCGAGCTCGCTGGCGCTCGCAGCGATTGAAACGTTCATTCATTTGGAACCGAACCTGCAGCCGGACGATTTGGTTTCGATAGCGGCTGCGCTGCCCGAAGGAGAACCGGCAGAGCGCATGGAACCGGAACATTTGCCAGCGGGATGGTGGGCGGACGATTTCGAGCCACTGCGAGCGATCGGGGACAAATGGATTCGCGAGAAGAGTTCGCTGGCGCTCTGGGTTCCTTCGGCGGCCTTGCGAACAGAATGGAATGTGCTTGTAAATCCGCTGCATCCCGCGACTGCGGAGATCAGGGTTGAGGAGCCGCAGGCGTTTCATTTCGATGCGCGGATGTTTCGGTAGCGGGATCTTTCGGCCCTACGGGGCTTACTCGCTTTTTCTGCGTGTCCCAGAGTCCCGTCCGCCTGCTGCGGACTTCACTCTGGGCTAATTTCCTGCGCTCCCTCAGGGAGCTTTCGCGCACCGAGTCTCGCCGAAGGCGAACGATATTGGTTGAGCACAAGAGTGCGGGCGGAACACCCGCACGACAGCCGGCGAGGACGCCGGCGGTACAAGAAAATCGTGCTACAGGAAGCCGGCGGTACATCGCTAACTGGGAATCGCGGGGGTTATGAGCCGAGGGCGAAGGCGCGCGCGGAGTCGAGGAGTTTGGCGACGGACTCCTTGGAGCAGGATTCGGCGTAGATGCGTAGGAGAGGTTCGGTGCCGCTGGCGCGCAGCAACAGCCAGGTTTCGGCGGCCTTGGGGTGAGAGGTGGCTTCGGGGTTGTCGAGGTAGAACTTTACCCCGTCGAGATTCTCCTGGCAGAAGATGGCCATGTCAGCAAAGACGGGGTCGCCGGGCTTGAGGGCGCGGGCGCGTGCGATGGTTGCGTTTTTCTGCGCGTCCGGAATGTGGAGATCGATACGGCCGTACTGGTGCTCGCCGTACTCGGCCTGCAAGTCGGCGACGAGCTGACCCAGAGTCTTCTTCTCCTGCGCCATGACGTTCGCGAGCATCAGGCAGTTGAGCAAGCCGTCGCGCTCGGGCAGGTGGCGCTGGAAGCCGATGCCGCCCGACTCCTCGCCGCCCATGACGATTTCGCGCTCAAGCATCAGGTCGACGACATATTTGAAGCCGATGCCGTGCTCGATGAGCTCGCGTCGGTATTTCATGGCGATGCGATCGAGCATCTTGGTGGTGTTGAAGGCGCGTGTGACGGCGCCGGGCCAGCCCTTGTACTGCAAGACCCAGTTCAGGAGCACGGAGTAAATTTTGTGCGGGTCAACGAAGTTGCCGTGCTCGTCGATTGCGCCGATGCGGTCGGCGTCGCCGTCGGTACATAGGCCTGCCTGGCAGCCGTTGGCAACGACCGCTTCGCCAAGGGCGCGGATGTTCGGCTCGATGGGCTCAGGATTGATGCCGGGAAAAAGCGGGTCGGGTCTGGAGCGAATCTGCACGTGAGCCACGCCGATACGGGTGAAGATGTCGGCAAGAATTGTGCCGCCGGCGCCGTACATGGAGTCGATGCAGAACTTCATGCCGGATTTAGCGATGAGGTCGAGGTCAGCGAAATCCTCAATGGCCTTGAGATAGGTGGGCAGGAAGTCGACTTCTGTAATGGGCGCGGGTTCAGAAGCGCGGACGACAGGCTTGCCGAGAAACGACTCGATAGCCGTGATCATGGAGGGCTTGCCCGAGCCGCCATACCAACCCTTGTACTTAACGCCGTTCCACTCGGCAGGATTGTGCGACGAGGTGATCATGATGCCGCCGGCAGCGCCGCGCTCGCGCACTCCAAAACTAAGCGCCGGCGTGGGCGTGATGGCGTTGGCAAGCATGACGGGAATGCCAGTGGCCGAGACGACCTCAGCGCAGGCATGCGCGAAATCTTTCGACCCGAAGCGCGTGTCGTAACCGATGCAGAGGCCTTTCGAGGGATCCTCCTTGGCCGAGCCCTTCTGAGAGTGGATGTAGGCGGCGATGGCCTCGGCGGCTGCGCGGACGTTGGCGAATGTAAAGTCGTCGGCGATCAGGCCGCGCCAGCCGTCGGTGCCGAATTTGATGACGGAATCGGGCATGGTTGGTTTTGGGTACTCCCGGGGAAGCAAATGAAAACAATAACAGGCGGGGCGGAGCGTGTACACGTGCCCGCTTTTCGCGGTGGGTTGAGATTCGACGGTGAAGGCTTGTGCTATCCCATGTCCCAGATTCGGGACATGGGGCACCCATTTCTTGCACGAGGGGAAAGATGGAAGATGGAAGATCCTGCAATCCCACCCTTCACGCAAGAAAGCTGCGCGAAGGATGGGGCAACCATTGCCAGGACGGCGTCTGCTAGGCAGAGACGGCCATCATGGCGTCGACTTTTGCCAGGATGGTTTGGCGTGACTCGGGAACGGAGAGCACGTCGCACTCGGAGCCGAGGATGTGGGGATGGCCGCAGGCCTTCATGTTGGCGGCGAGTTCTGCGGTACGGCGGACGACTTCTTCGACAGGCATGGCGCCGTCAGAATAAAAAGACTTGGTGGGAAGGTTGCCGTAGAGCACGACGTCGCCGGGGACGAGGCGCGCGTCTTCCCAAAGCTTGCGCGAGCCGCCGAGCGACAGGATGACGGGATGAAGGCGATGGGCGAAGGCTTCAACCATGAGATCGATGAGCTCGCCGCAATCGTGAAAAATGAGGTCGCAGCCGGCGGCATCGAGGACGGCCTTGAGGCGGAGATTGGGTTCCATGACCAGTTGCTCGAAGAGCTGGGAACCGGCCTTGAGCTGGCGCGGAGAGAGGAAGGCGGTGCAGGCGGCAGGCTCGCAGATCATGATGGCTCGCGCGCCGTGGGCGATCTGGCTGCGGACGGAACGCTGGACGGCAGCTTCAGCAAAGCGGAGGCATTGCCAAAGCAGACGAACTTCATCGGAGTCCTCGGGCGCGACGCCGGAGCCGGCCATGGCCGCGGCGGTGATGGGATCGGGCATGAGGCGCGAGACAAGCGAAAAGGGGCCGATCGCCATCCCGACGGGAACGAGATCGGGTAGCGAGGCGATGTAGCTGAGCGCCCGATTGCGGGCGATGCTGCCGCGGCTGAGTGGCGCGGATTCCCCGGCGCAGAGTGCCGCGATTGTGCATTCATGCAGCGGCGAGGTGAAGTGATATTTTTCTGCGTCGGAGGCCGGGACGCCGTGGCAGGCGAGGAGATCTGTTTTCTCCAGACGCAGATCCATGAGCGGAATGGCGAGAGGCGTGGCCCATCGGCGGGCTGTTCGTTCGATGACGCGGCCAAGGGCGATGCCGTCATTGCGAGCCTGTTCGGGATCGGGCTCTTCGTGGAGAACGAGATCGGCGCCGATGGGCATGCGCAAACCGCGCGCGGCAAGGTCGAGATAGAAACCGCGGTCCGTCAGGCTGCCTCTTTCGCAAGAAGACTTTTTACCAGGCCGACCGCAGCACCGGCATTGTCGCAGTAGCCGTCGGCACCGATTTCCTGGGCGTATTCCTTGGTGACGGGAGCACCGCCGATGATGATTTTGACTTGATTGCGCAGGCCTGCGGCGTTGAGCGCGTCGATGGTGACCTTCATGGCGGGCATGGTGACCGTGAGAAGCGCCGACATGCAAAGGATCTGCGGCTGGCGTTTTTCAACCGCGGCAACAAAGCTCTGCGGTGAGACGTCGGTGCCGAGATCGATGATTTCAAAGCCGCCGCCTTCGAGCATGGAGGCGACGATGTTCTTGCCGATGTCGTGCAGGTCGCCTTTGACGGTGCCGATGACGACGCGGACCGCCATCCTCTGGCCGGAGGCAGAGAGCAGCGGCTTGATGAGTTCGAGAGCCGCTTTCATGGAGCGGGCTGCAAGCAAAAGCTCGGGGACGAAATAATCCTGGGCCTCGAAGAGGCGGCCGACTTCATCCATGGCCGGGACCATGGACTGCTGAATCAAGTCCATGGGCGCGATGCCAGCGGCGAGTGCCTCCGCAGTGGCCGCGCGCGCCTGCTTGTCATTGCCATTTACGATCGCCTGGTAGAGGGCGCTCTCTTGCGCCATAGTTTCACCTCTCAACTGTGCACTGAACGCGAAAAGGCGCCAGATCGGGCATAAAGGCGCCGCCGGACGCGCATCTCCGGCAGATGCGGTGCATCCGCAATCGCAGAGCCGCTGCAACGGTCAATCGATTGAAGGTAAGTCTGTATATACGATAGGCCGATCCTGATTAGAGCGCAAATAGCTGGGCGGAGTGGGTTCCAGCGGCGCAATCGGCGATCGAGCGACGGTTGGCGCGACGTTTGAGCGAGGAGTATTCTTGTCAAAACCATGAAAGTTGCGATTATTGGCGGTGGCATCGTGGGGCTGGCGACTGCGCACCAGCTTCTGGAGCGGCATCCCGAAGTAAAGGTGATTCTGATGGAAAAGGAAAACGGGCCGGGGCGTCACCAGACCGGGCACAACAGCGGAGTGCTGCACTGCGGCCTCTATTACAAGCCGGGCTCGACAAAGGCGCGGCTGGCGGTGGAGGGCCTGCGCAGAATGACGGCGTTCTGCGAGCAGCACGGCGTGCCCTACGAACTGTGCGGAAAAACGGTTGTGGCAACGGATGCGGAGGAGATTCCGCGGTTACACGCGCTGATGGAGCGCGGGAAGGCCAACGGCGTGCAAGGGCTGCAACTTCTAAACGCCGAGCAGATTCGCGAGTATGAGCCGCATGCGGCGGGATTGGAGGGAATCCGCGTTCCGCAGGAAGGGATCGTGGACTACGGAGCGGTTTGCGCGGAGATGGTGAAGGAGATCGGCGCGCGAGGAGGCGAACTCAGGTTCTCGTCGGAAGTGACACGGATGAAGAGGGCTGCCACGTGGACGATCCAAACAAAAAGCGGCGACTACGAGGCCGACTTCCTGATCAATTGCGCCGGATTGCAGTGCGACAGGGTTGGCCGCATTGCGGGTAGCGGCGACCGAGCGAAGATCGTGCCGTTCCGCGGCGAATACTACAAGCTGCGGCCGGAGCGGCAACATCTGGTGAAGAATTTGATTTACCCCGTGCCGGATCCGAGTTTTCCGTTTCTCGGAGTGCACTTTACAAGGCAGATTCAAGGAGGAGTCGAGTGCGGACCCAATGCGGTGCTGGCTTTTAAACGCGAGGGTTACCGGCACACGGATTTTTCGCTGCGCGACACGCTGGAGACGCTGACCTATCCCGGGTTCTGGAGATTTTTTGTGCGCTACCCGCGCATGTGCTGGGAGGAGTTCAAGCGGTCGTACAGCAAGAAACTTTTTTGCCGGTCGTTGCAGCGATTGGTGCCAGAGCTCACGATAGAGGATCTAGCGCAGGGAGGTGCGGGAGTGCGCGCGCAGGCGCTTTCGCCTTCGGGCGAGCTGATGCAGGACTTCTATTTTGTGCCCCGTGAGGGCGCACTGCATGTGCTGAATGCGCCGAGCCCGGCGGCAACGGCGGCCCTCGCGATTGCGGACGCGATTTTGGATCAGGCGCGAGAGGCGTTCGAGGCGTGATTCGGCGGGGACGCGCTGCGGTGTAAACTAACAGAGACCCTGAGCCGGTTCGCGATGGCGGACCGGCTGCGTTATGTCGGGACGTGGCTCAGCCTGGTAGAGCACTCGCTTGGGGTGCGAGGGGTCGGCAGTTCGAATCTGCCCGTCCCGACCAATTCACTCCGCACAATCGAATTTGCTCGCACCGGCGCTCCTCTGGTGAACTGGCGGCGCCGAGTACCCCCAACTCGGCGGTCGCCGCAGCGAACGCCGCCGATTTAAACGCGAGGGGCTCGCGAGGCGAAGCCGAGAGCGCGCAGTTCAAATCTGCCCGTCCCGACCAAATTCATTCCGCACAATCGAATTCGCTCGTACCGGCACTCCTCTGGTGAACTGCCGGCGCCGAGCGGCCCTGTTCGGCATTCTCCGGCGTGTGCAACAGCCCCAGCGCGCACCGGGGGCTGTTGATCACGGCACCAACATGACTTTTGTCATGTACCCAAAAGCTGATTCTTCGCGCATTGTGGAGAGACAGGGCAGAGAACCCTATGTGAGCCTATGGCCGGCTTTGACCGGCGCAGAGAGCATTCGTCGAATTCTTGAAGCACAACATTTTTCCCCCAGGGCTGCGCATCCTCGAATGGTCTTAAGAACCGCTGCCGCGAGAGACGAGCGGCAAACACCGGGTCGGCGGATCGACAACAGGATCATCGAGGGAAAGGCGGCACATGCACTCCCCCCAATCGCGTCACGCAATGCAAACCGGCATCAACCAGCGCAACGGCGTCGTCCGCACGCTCGTAGTTCTATCGGCCTTCGCGGGACTCGCAGGTTGCACGCAGAAGCTTCCAACCCTTAAACAGGTTGCAGCACCCACCATCAGCTCATTTTCCGCGAGCCCGGCGTCGATCATCAACGGCTCAACGACCACATTGAGCTGGACCACTGCGGGAGCGACCGGCGTCGCCATTACGCCTGGAACCTTTGCGTCGACATCCGCCGCCGGGTCGGTGATTCTGAGCCCGACGGCGACGACTACGTACACACTGACGGCCTCGAACACCACTGGTTCAGTCACGGCGACGGTGGTGGTGACCGTAAATCAGCCGACCCTGCCTACGATCAGCTCGTTCACTGCGAGCCCAACGAGCATTTTGCTGGGCGGGATCAGCACGCTAAGTTGGGCAACTTCAGGCGCGACGACGCTTAACATCGCGCCGGGCAACCTGGCATCGACTTCAGCGACCGGAACCGTGAACGTGAGCCCGGAGACGACAACGACTTACGTATTGACAGCGACGAACGCAGCAGGATCGGTGACAGCGTCCGCCAAAGTGACCCTTACGTCGTCGGGCGGGGCGTTATCGATTACGACGACAAGCTGCCCCGGTGGAACGCAGAACACGGCTTATGCAGGTTGCACGATTGCGGCAACCGGAGGGAATCCGCCCTACACTTTTTCGCTCGACGATAGCGGCGACTATCCTCCGCTGCCGGAAGGGTTGGCGCTGGATCCGTCGTCGGGAGAGATCACGAGCCCGCTGATTGGCGGCCAGGGAACGTACACGCCCGAGATCATTGTGACGGATGCGACAGGCGCTACCGCAAAGGCGCAGATCGCTTTCGCGATGAACGGAAACAATGCTTTTATGGCAAACGTCTTCACGGCCGCTTCCATCTTCCACCATCGCGTGGATGCCGCGACAACGAATCTGCCCGCAGACACATCGCCCGCCGCGCCGATGTACAGCGGCTATTTGCCAGAGACGATCAAGCCATTCTTCGGGAACAATTCGAATGCTCCGTTTCCAAATGGAATTCCAGCGATCGAAGTGCCGGCGAACCAGCCTGACGTTTCGGTGGCGACGACGGTGTATCAGCAATACTTTACTTCGGGACCGATTCCGGCCTACGCGCCGGTGGAGGGAACGAGCAACTCGAACGGAGACCGGCACGTGCTGGTCTATCTCGAGCCGGGCAATGGAAGCAATCCGGCACTCTACGAGATGTGGCAGGGAATCTATCTGGACGGACCGTGGACCGATTCCTCGAACGCGGAGTGGCCGAATGTGGCGACAGATGCGCTGACACCGCAGGGACAGGGAACGTCGGATGCCGCGGGATTGCCGGTGGGGCCGCTGCTGGCCAATGCCGATGAGGTGATTGGAACGGGCACGCCGACCGCGCCGAATGGAACGATCAAGCACCCGATTCGATTCACGCTCAACCACATGTTGAACTACTGGGTATGGCCGGCTACGCAAACGGCGGGCGTGGGAAGCTGCCTCGACAGCGCCGGCGGTGCGATTTCGACGGAGTCAGAAATCTCGCAGGCGACGCCGCCTTCAAGTTGCACGATGAGCGGAGCGGCCGGCGAGATTTACCGGCTGAAGGCGTCGGTAACCACTCCCACATGCGCGGCAACAAGCCCGCAGGCTGCAATCATCATCACCGCGTTCAGGAATTATGGAATCATTCTGGCCGACAACGGAGACAGCGGCGGGTTGATCGGGACTCCCGACGCGCGCTGGAACGACGCCGATCTTTCGTGCCTGACGAGCTTGATTCTCTCGGACTTTGAGCCGGTCAACGTGTCGAGCCTGATGGTTTCGAACGATAGCGGGGCGACGGGCCACTAGGGCCCACCGAGATATACGCAAGATCCGCGCCGGTTCGTTGCAGGGATTAGTGCGCTGGGGGAACGTAGTCGGCGGGCAGGGCCGAGCCCGCGCCGAAGAAAAAGTCCTCCATTTGCTCGACAAGGAACTGCTGCGCCTGGGGTAGCCAGGGCTGGAGGCGATACTCATTGAGCAGCATCTTCTGGCGGCCCAGCCACTCGTCCCAGGCTGCTTTCGAGACGTTCTTATAGATCTTCTGGCCAAACTCCGAGTCGAAGGGCGGCTCGTCGAGACCCTCCATTTCCTTTTTATTGCGAACGCAAAAAACCATGTGCGCCATCGAAATTGCTCCCAGATGCCATTGTAAATTGGACGACCGGGAAGGTGGCCGGACACGGAAGCCCGTAAATTCTCTTGACAATGAGATGGGCGGCAGGTTGTCCTATCTCCACCTCGCTTGACGTGCGCGGCCTCATGAGCTGAATCCGCCGGTGCGCTGGGCGTGTACAGAAGCGACGAACCCCTCCCCATCAACCGCTTTTCCTTGAAAAGGAGAGTTGCTATGGCCGATGAACCGAATGCAGCAGCAGCCAGCTCAGGACTGTCAGAGGATGCCGCCAGCGGCCTTGCCTATCTGACGATTATCCCGGCGATCATTTTTCTGGTGGTGGCGCCGTACAACACGAATCCGAAGGTCAAGTTCCACGCATGGCAGTCAATCTTTCTGGGCTGCACGTGGATTGTCTTGTGGGTCCTCAATATCGTGCTCGCGTTTATACCGATTATCGGATGGCTCCTGATGATCGTCCTGGCCCTGGGACTGTTCATTATCTGGCTCATCGCCATCATCCAGGCGTTCCAGGGAAAGAGATTCATGATCCCGGTGATTGGGCCTCTCGCAGCGAAGCAGGCAGGCGTGTAAGCAGCCGCGAGCGGGCACATGAGCCCGCCGCGAGCTGCTGGTTTCATCGCCTTCTGCCCTTTTTGAATCGCCGCTTGTTCCCGCCGGGGGACGGCGGCGATGCGTTTTTGCGTCTTTTCTTCGATTTTGAAGCAGACGGCGCAGACCTTTTGCCGGTCAGCGGCAACTCTTCTTCCACCAAAGCAAATTGGAGTTTGCGTTCCTGCGCGAGGACGCGATCGAGGATAACTTGAACGCGATCGCCCGCACGGAAGCGGCGGCCGGTGCGCTCGCCGATGATTTCGTGCGTGTTCTCGCGCCAGGTGTAGCGGTCGGCGCGCAGGGTGTCGATGGGGACGAGGCCCTCGACGAAGAGATCGGTGAGCTCGACAAAGAGGCCAAATTTGGCGGGGTTGAGGACGAGAGCGGCGAACTCGTCGCCCACGCGGTCCTGCATGAAGCGAACTTTTTTCCATTCGACCAGTTCGCGCTCGGCTTCGGCGGTGCGACGCTCGGTGTAGCTGGTTTCTTCGGCGATTTCGGCGAATTCAGGTTCGGGGATGGGTGGATCGATGACGGAGGCGCTTCCCTTCCCCGGTCCCCAAGTGCGAGGGACCGGGGGCACCCCATGTTGTGTTCGGCCCTCGTTGGGGTGGGACCAGGGCGAGTTGAGGCGGGAGGCGGTGATGGTGCGATGGCCGGGGACGCCGGCGCGGAGAAGCGCTTTGGCGATGCGGTGCACGATGAGGTCGGGATAGCGGCGGATGGGCGAGGTGAAGTGGGTGTAGGTGGGCGCGGCGAGCGCGAAGTGGCCCTCGTTGACCTCGGAGTAGCGGGCCTGCGAGAGCGAGCGCAGCATGAGGTAGCTG
Organism: uncultured Acidobacteriaceae bacterium; assembly: GCA_963789425.1. GTDB lineage: Bacteria > Acidobacteriota > Terriglobia > Terriglobales > Acidobacteriaceae > Telmatobacter. The sequence goes on from CAWBKM010000005.1 coordinate 958,604, forward strand.
AGGATGCGCTCTTCCGGCTTACCTTCGATGCGCGCGGCGAGCTTTTGATACATGCGCGGGGTAACGGCGATGTCCTCAGGCACGTCGTGCTGGCGGGGATTGCGGCCCTGGCCATGGGATTCGCGGCGTTCGGCGCGGGTCTGCATCCGGCGCACAGGCAACGGTCCAAGACCAAGAGAATAACCAAAGCCGGCGGCGAGCTCTTCGAATTGGACGACGCGGCGCGGATCTGGTTTCTCGTGGATGCGGTAGAGCGACGGGACGCCGAGATCTTCAAGCCAGACGGCGACGCACTCGTTGGCGGCGAGCATGAATTCCTCAATGAGGCGATTGGCCCACGTGCGCTCGGCGCGGGTAACGCCACGCATCTGGCCGTGCTCGTCGAACTCGATGACTGGCTCCGGCAAGTCGAAGTCGATGGAGCCGCGTTCCTCACGGCGCTGATTCATGAGGACAGCGAGTCTTTTCATCCTTTCAAGTTCGGCGACGAGTGCGGTGTGGCGCGAACGCGCTCCTTCGTCACCCTCAAGAATTGCGTGCACGGCCGTATAGGTCATTCGCGCGGCGGAACGGATGAGGCCTTCGACGATTTCGAAGCTCTCTATGTTGCCCGCGGCGTCAAGTTGCATGATGCAGCTAAGCACGAGGCGGTCTTCATTGGGGCGAAGGCTGCAGATGTCGGTAGAAAGCTCCTGCGGCAGCATGGGGATGGCGCGATCGGGAAAGTAGACGCTGGTGCCGCGGATGCGGGCTTCGAGATCGAGGGCCGTGCCGGGCAGAACGTACTCGGATACGTCGGCGATGTGAACTTGAAGCTCGTAGCCGCCGTCGGCGTTCTCGCGGACCAGGACAGCGTCGTCGAAGTCACGCGCAGTTTCGCCGTCGATGGTGACGATGGGGAGCGAGCGGAAGTCGGCCCTGCGAGCGGCAATGTCCGGGTCGAGGTGCGCGACGCGGCGAGCTTCGGCCAGCACGGCATCGGGAAAGATGCGCGGGAGCTGATGCTTGCGGATCATCATCTCCACGTCGACGCCAAAGTCGTCGGGTGAGCCAAGGACTTCAATGACCTTGCCGATGGGAGGACGCGTGGGCGTGGGCCAACTGGTGATCTCGACATCGACGACGATGCCGTCCTCCGGGCGCTCCGCGCTTTCGGGTTTTGGAGAAGAGTGTGCCTCGGGGCCGAGAACGCGATGCGGTGTGGAGTTGCCTGAGGCGGGCGGGATTTCCGCGCCGGGAGGGATCACGATGGGCTGCGTCATGCGGTCGTCGAAGGGAATGACCATATTGTTGCACCCACGATCTGGACGGGCGATGCGAAACGTGCCGACGACAGTGGGGTTGCGGCGCTCGAGAATTTGCACGATGCGGCCCTGCTGGCGGCCATCGGCTTTGGGGCGGTCAAGCTCGACCAGAACCTGGTCGTTCTGCATTGCGGCGTTGATCTCGTTAGGCGGAATGAAGATGTCCTGCACGGCTGACGGGACCTTTGAATCGGTGGCGAAGGGCTTGCGATTGGGCCGGACAAAGCCGTAGCCGTCGCGGTGCAGATCAAGGCGGCCGGCGACGAGATTCTCGCGGGACGCAGCACGGGGAAGGCTCCAATGCTCGCGATCGGGCTGGATGAGCTGGCCGCGGACGGTGAGCCGGGCCAGTTGCTCAAGGAGAAGACGGCGCGCGCGTCCGCCGGGGAGCGATAGCTCACGGACCAACTGCTTGTAACCGGCCTTTTGCCCGGGTGAGGCGGCGATCCGGGCGAGCAACTCGCGATCCGTCATACGCCAAGATTACGGCAATGAGCCGATTGAGGACTGTGGTGACTTTGGAGAGTGGCGCTTGCACAGATCGCGCAGAGTTGCCGTAGAATGGGTTTGCGCGTCATCCTGGCGGAGCCGGCAGATTGATTCGACCGATTCCCGGCCGAGCAGGAGATGGCCGCGGCGCGAGCGGCGGCGAGCGAACTTATCACTTGTGGGTTCGAGCCATTGGCCTTGCCTTGGCATCCCCAGTCCTGAAGTGGACAGAATAGGAAGAGAACCTTGAGCGCAATGTGGAAACCAAGCCAGACTGGATCATCGATCCCGAATACAACGCCGGAGCCGCAGCACGCGGCGCCCCCGGCACACGTGCCTGAGACACCCGCCAGAATGCAGGCTGGAAACGCCGAACAAGCGACGCTCGGCAAGAGCCTGTTCATCAAGGGCGAGATTACAGGCTCGGAATCTTTATATATTGACGGCAAAGTGGAGGGCGCAATCAACCTTCCAGGTAACCGCGTGACAGTGGGCCGCAACGGCCAGGTCGGGGCCAACATTACCGCGCGCGAGGTTGTGGTGCTCGGCAAGGTGAAGGGCAATGTCTCCGCCACCGACCGCGTGGACATTCGCGCGGAAGGGTCACTGCACGGCGACGTGGCAGCGGCGCGCATCAGTATTGAAGACGGCGCGTTCTTCAAAGGGGGCATCGACATTCGCAAGCCCGACACAAAGCCGTTGCAGGCGACCGGAGCCTCGGGGCCCGTTGCAGTGGCGAGTCCTACGCCGTCCATTCACGAGGCGCACAACAACTAGAACGGCAACTGCCGACGAATCAGTTAATACTTTGTATCGAGGGCAAGCGCTTCCGCGTGACCGGGAGCGCTTGCGTTTTTGCGCGACGAATTGGAACATAGGCGCGCGCGGTTCGGCCACAAGCGAGTCAAAGCGTGGCGGAAATTCAGCTGAGCCGGAGGCGGCGCAGGGCGACGCGGGGAAGTGCCGAGCCGGATATATCGAGGACCCACATGGTGACGGCGGTCCAGACGGCGGTGCCGCCGATGAGAATTGCAGTGTCGGCGATCGACCGGGCATGATGAAGCTCGGCCAACCGCGGCAGATCGCGGAAGAGACCGGCAAGGATCCAGCCGACGACCCATGCGGCTGCGCCACCGGCAAATGAGCCCAGCAGGCAACGGGCCATCTCGACATAATCGAGGCTGGCGAGAGACACCATGCGGCGCTTGTGCAGGAGCAAAGCGATGGTGAGGGTCTGGAGCGCGATGCCGACGTCGGAGGCGAGCGCCAGACCCATTGCACCGCGCCAGTGGAAGAGCCAGTCATAGATCGGCAGTGAGACAACCGTGACAATAGTGCTGGCGACCATGGGCACGAAGGTGTTTCCGGCGGCGAAGAAGGCGCGCGAGTAAATGGCCTGCGCCGACCAGAGGAACAGAGAAACCGAGAAGACAGCGAAATAAGCAGAACACAGGCGCGCATCGTCCGGCGAGAAACGGCCGCCGGTAAAGACCAGATCAATGGCCGGCCAGCCAAGCGGCACCATGATGGAGGCCGAGAGAAGGCCGAGCGCGGCCACGCGAGAGACAGAATCGGCGACGCCGGTGGCGAACTCAAAGCGATGATCGCGCGTCCACAAGCTGGCGAAGAAGGGCAAGGAAGCAGCGCCAGCGGCCTGGGCCAAAACGGACATGGGCGCGGTGAAAACCTGCTTGGCGTAACTCATCAACGAGACCGCACCGCCGATGTGTGACGCGAAATGGGCGATGATCCAATTGTCGGCGGTGACGAGCGAGACGCCGGCCATGAGCGGCAGTGAGAGGCGCACCCATTCGCGCATGCCCTGGTCGTGCCAATCGAGAATGAAGTGGTAACGCGTGCCGGCACGGTGCGCGTAGAACCAGTTGAGGAGAAAGGGACCGCAGACGGCGCCGCCCACAGTACCGATAGCCAGCGATGGGACTCCGATTTTCCTGACGAGCAGCAGCCCTCCAACGATGGTACCGAGGCCGTAGATAAGCGGCGCCACAGCCTGCACGTTGAACTGCTTGCGCACCAGAAGCACTGCCCCAAAGACGCCGCCGGCGAAGAAGCACAACTGCGCGGGCAGAAGAATCCGCGTGAGCAGTACGCAGATTGCGGCCTTGTGCGGATCGAAACCGTTGAACCACCAGCGCACGTACCAGGGAGCAAAGATTTCGGCCAGAACAATGGCCGCGCCCAGCACCAGGTACATGGTGGTGAGGATGACCGAGAGCGAGCGCTCGCCTTCGGCATCGCGGCCCTGCTCGTGATAGCGGGTAAGGATGGTGACGAAGGTGATGGATGCGGCGCCACCTACGAGGAAGTAGGAGATCATGTCGGGCAGGACGAAGGCTGCGTTGAGAGCATCGGCCTCGATGCCGCGGCCGAAGAGCCAGACGATGTATTTAACTCGCACAAGCCCAATGATGCGCGAGAGAAACGTAGACACCATGAGCACAACGGTGGCGGAGAATATGCTGTGCCTGTGAGAAGGGTGAAGGAGGCCGCGCACGCGCTGCCACGATGAACGCGGCGCAGGCGGGGATTGAGCCTCAGCGGTGAGCTCTAGCTGCTCAGGACTACGATCTGAAGGCGCAGCGGTCACTGCTGTCGATTCTACTGGGAATCCAAGCGGCGGCTAAGTCGGGGGAGCTTAGTTAACCAATCCCGCTCCTTGCCTTTCGGGTTATATTCTGGTCGCGGAGACTCTCGGCCAATGGACGCGATCGCTACACCAAGGACCAACTACAATCTTGCCTTGCCGTTTTATGAGAGCACGGTTCGAAACCCGCGAGCCCTGGCGTTGTTTGTCGGTGACTCACGGTACTCCTACGGCGAACTGGCAAATCTTGCGCGCCGAATCTCCAGTTGGCTTGACCGACAAGCCGGCGAGCGATCAGCCAGGGTGGGAATTCTTGCGTCTCGAACCCTCGAAGCGTATGCGGGAGTGCTGGGAACGCTTTGGTCGGGCGCGGCGTACGTGCCCATCAAGCCGGACACCCCAGAAGACCGTGTGATTCGAATCCTCAAGCAGATCAAGCTGGACGCGCTGATCGCAGACCAAGCTGGATTGAATAAGCTTTCGGACCGCGTGCTGGAGAACGCTCCAAAGCGGATACTCTTCGGGCCAAACGCAAAACCGCCGCAAAGTGCATTGCAATTCCCGGCCATCAGCTTTGAGAGCTTCGCCGATTTATCCGACGAAGGGCCCGATCAACCTGTGACGCGGGCGGGAGATGCGCTGGCGTACATTATCTTTACTTCCGGCACGACTGGCACGCCAAAGGGCGTGATGATTGAAAACGAAAGTGTCGCTCGGTATTGCGGCGTGGTGCAGGACCGGTGCGAATTTCGCGCTTATGATCGCGTCTCGCAGGTGGCTGAGCTTACCTTTGATAACTCGGTGCTGGATCTCTTCGTGACCTGGGCAGCCGGTGCAGGGCTCCACGTTGTACCGGCTTCTCAACTGATGGCCCCTGCTAAGTTCATTCGCGATCATGAATTGACCATCTGGTTTTCGGTCCCGTCGACGGCATGCATGATGGAACGCATGAAGATGTTGAAGCCTGGAACATTTCCGTCCTTACGGTGTTCGATCTTCGCCGGGGAGGCCCTGCCGATTGCGACTGCTCAAGCGTGGCAGGTCGCGGCGCCGAACAGCATCGTTGAGAATTTCTACGGACCAACCGAAGTCACGGTCGACTGTATTGCTCAGCGCCTGGAAGATCCCCCCGCAGTCACGAGGAACCGCGGGTCACTTGCCATCGGGAAGCCGTTCCCAGGAATTCGAGCCGGCATTGTGGACGCGGACTTGAAATTCCTGGAACCGGATGCGGAAGGAGAACTGGTGGTGTCGGGACGGCAATTGGCGCGCGGATATTTTGATGATCCCGAACTTACGGCTGCGCGTTTTCCCGTGCTGAACGGTGAGCGATGGTACCGCACCGGCGACCTAGCATACGAGGACGCCCAAGGAAGATTCCATCACCTGGGGCGGATCGACAACCAGGTTAAGATTCTAGGCAACCGCGTCGAACTTGAAGAAGTGGAAGCGCATCTGCGCGAAATCGCCGGAACCGATTTGGTTGCGGCAGTCGCGTGGCCAGTTTCCGATGGGCGCGCGACAGGAATCGTCGCCTTCCATTGCGCGCTGGGTGTGACTCGCGAAACAATTCGTGAAGAAATGAAGAAAAGAGTGCCCGACTACATGATCCCGCAGCGCGTCCATCAACTTGACAGCCTTCCTCTTGGAGCGACGGGCAAGATCGATCGAAAAGCGCTCTACTGCATGCTCGACGAAGATCGATTGGCGACCGCAGGCAAATAAGAACCAATGCGTCAAAGCTCATTCGTCCGCAACCGGCGCTCGGGATTCTGCGCTCCTGGTTTCCGCGGGATTGCCAAAGACCAGCAACCTGCGTACGGAAGCGCGACAATCAGGTCAATTAAATAATGCTCTCCCGTAGTGAGCGTCGAAATTGCTGTCAACAAAGCAAACAGGGCCATCGCCCAACTCTTCCATCCGGGCTTTGCGGCGCGCCAGAGCAGAATTGCCCAGGTAAGATGCAAAGATGGCAGGCAATTACGGTGGGCATTCTGAGCCCCGATATGGAGCGGGCCAACCGCGGGAAAGAGCAGATAGAACGGGATCGCGCAAATAGATGTCATCAGCAGGACGACCACCAACCGCCAGCAGTTCTTCGCGTCAAGGTCGACCAATATCAAAACGACCACACAAGGCAGCGATAAATAAATGAAATAGAAAAAGTCCCCTGCCAGCAGATGCATCTGTGCCCAGTGCCAAGTTGCGGTACTGATATTAAAGAACCATCGATTATCGAAAGCCAACATACGTGCGTCGATGGTGTGCGGAGTGAAATGTAAGACGATAGCGTCTGCGATTGCAACGCAGAGAGTGAAGAATGCCAAGGGTAAGGGAAGGAGATTGTTGAAGGGAATTGCTCTCCTTGCTGCGCGATATGCGGTTACTGTAATGCAGCCTGCAGCCAGCGCAAAGAGCGCATTTGATTTTGGGCTTATCAAGAGAATCGGCAAGCCCAGGAGAACAGAAAGCAGCCAATGGTTTACCGAGGCCCGAGACCGAAACTGTAAATAGATACTCGTCAAAAGCGCAATGTTGACCCAGTCAGAACCAAAGATCAAAATTAACGCCAAGGCAACGATCCAAGCTGAGAATGCGAAGAGGATGGGATCGTATTGGGTCATTGGCCGATCCCATAGGGGAGTTTTTCCAGTGCCGGGGAGAGAATTGGAGCTTGACGGTTTCGAGCCTGTGTTCTTTTCCGCCTGTCGGTCCGCTGCCGCCGATGCGCTGCCGGAAAGGCCCTCGCTCCCTAAGGGGGTCGGCGATCGGGAAGATTCCGGTTCTACCTGAAAACTGTTAATGTTATCTCTTGTTTCACGATTCATCAGGTGGAATTATACGGTTCCCCTCGGCATCGGGATGGGCCGCCGCACAATGACGGAATGCGTCGAGTTACTACCCACAAATCACAGTCAGGACGCGTGCTCCAGCGAGTCCACGAGAATAATTTCGCGAGGCACGGAATCCTGAGGCAGGTTTTGTTTGCATAATTCCATCAGCTGATCGGTCAGGTCGTTGCGCATTTTGCCTTGTCCCGGCGCATTGGCGTGGCGGAGAAACGCTGAAGCATCAGGGGCCGGCCAGTTGATTCGGGGGAATGTTGATCCTTGCAGGTTTTGTTTGGGGATAAAAAAGGCATCGAATGTCCCGTCATTCCGGCATGCTGCCCAACTGAGAAAGACCGCGACTCCCAGGTGCTCGTCTTCAAGATCGAAGAGCGCCTGCGGGTGGATTCCCTTATTCGTATTCTGTTCGGATTTCTTGCGCAGTTCACCTGCGGTAAATCCGGCATCAGCGCCGTCAAGAATCGCCATGGCTGCGAGATCTTTTTCTATCCGGGCGTTCCGGATGCCTTTGAAACCGATGGGCTGGTTCGGATGCTGCCTCAACATGGAGCGAATCTCATCCAGTCCCCACTGGCGCTCAGCCCAGTCAAGAAATTCACCGTCGAAGACTGGCGCGCTGTCTGGGCCGATATGAAGGATTGCCTCATAGCGAAAGCGAGTCATCTCGTTGTCCGCGCGGCCACGGAGCGGCCTTATGTCCACTCTCGATACTTTTGGAAATCTGCGCGGCAAAGAGAGGAAGAACGCCGGAGAGAGGACAAGTTCCGGCTCTCTGTCGACACGCCGGCGAATCCGATCACGGAGATCCGCGGCACTCAACTGATCAGCGGACTGGAACAATTCCACCGAGGAGGCAAAAAGCCGAAAGAGCGGCAGGCTTCTCACATCACCGACGTAGACATGCCCTCCCGGCCTCGCGATGTTGATGGCGTTTTCCAGCACTTTGGAGAGATAGTCGACATTGGGGAAGAACTGCACGACGGAACTTAGAACGAGCATATCGAAGCTGTTCTCGCCGAAACGATCCAATTGGGCCGCCTGGCTTTCCACCACTTCAACTCGGGCCGCCACATCAGGTGCTGTCCCTAATTGCTCTCTGAGCCGTCCGAGCACGGCCGGAGATTGATCCACGGCGACGTACCGCTCGCAGTGCGGGGCAACTCGCATGACCAGCATGCCGGTTCCGCAGCCAATTTCGCAGAGGGACCTTGGTTTCAGCCTGAGAATATCGCCAACGGTATTTTCGACCCACTCGCGCATCTCTTCGTCGGGAATTGCGCCACGCGTATAACTGCTGTCCCATCCCATGGTGTTGAAGCCGACAGCCGCGGCGGTGGCCTGCTTCGATAGCTGGCTCAGGTCGAAGATTTTCCGCCACTTGCCGACGATGGCCGACCCTGCCGCCGCTCGGCCCAGATCATTGTCGATGAACTTGCTGTCAGGTACGACAAGCGCGGCAACATGATTGCCACTCATTTGAATGACCGCGGCTTCGCGCACGGCCGGGTGCGTGAGTAGCACGCGTTCAATTGCGGCTAACCGTTCGACTGGCTGCGCCTCCCGGTTTGGGCCGGCATCAATAGAGTTGTTGGTCAGAGGGTCCATTCATGATTCTTGCTGGTCACGCATTTCGCTGGTCTCAATTGGATTTCGTGACCGTCTCCGTGAGAGTGCAAATCGCATCGACGCTGTCGATCTGCTCCTTGTCGAAACCCACTTGCGCAAAATCGATTCCGAAATTCTCTTCTAGGAACACGACGATCTCGACAGCATCGATCGACTGCAGACGTCCGCTAAACAACAGGGAATCGCTATCGGCGAGAGGGCCGTCATCGCCGCTCGCGGTCAGTAGGCCCTGCACAAATTGGTGTATCTCAGTTCTGCCCTTCATTGCGCTCCTAGAGATGAATGAAAAAGAGGCTCAGGAAATAACGCACAGTCTGCGCCAACGTGAACGTCCTGCTTTCGCAGCCGAAGACTATAACAAGGATGTAAAAGAATGCCACACCGCAGGACGGAATGAATTGACCGAGCAAGAAGCCGGAGCGGCGCCGCCCGCGTTTGTGCAACTGCGATACGCTCAAGCCAATAGCGAGGACCGTGTTATACACGATCAAAACCTGGTAGCTTGCAATCCCCCCCCATAGCCCTCGGTTATGAAAAAACTGCCAGTCGCGCGCCAGATGGTAAAACGAATCGCCGAAAACAACCGCGCTTGCCGTAGCGAAGACGGTTCGGGTGCGCCGGTGCTTCTTCCAGTAGCGAAGAAATGCGGGATAAAAGAAAAAATCGACGAGCAGCTCCTTGAAGTAATAGTAAAAGCGGTTAAAAAACTCGATCAGGGTAGTTGCCGACAGCGGACGATAAGTGTTGCGCAGGGCATTGAACCCGGCCATGCGCGCACCCGCAATGATCTGATGCCCCGGGATCGAGAAGTTCAAAATAAGCTCGAAGTAGGCAAGAATCTGGCCGGCCCAGCACATATGCCACGGGGCCGGCGTGCCGCGAACGAAAAGAGCCAGCGCATCGTCTGGCATGGGGATGCGCAGAAAATGGTGGAAGAATTGGTTCCATATCAGGCGGAACAGCGACAGCAGGACCGCCCAGTAGATCAGCTTGACTCCCTTGAGCTGGCAAATTGCCAGTTGTTCCGGGGTCTGCGCTTCAATGCGCCGCAGGTTGGCGGCACCTTTCGGATACGGGGTGTTAGTGGAGCCCCATAGCGGATGAAAGGTTGCAACCTGGAGCAGCCCATCCTTGCCCGGGCTGGATGTGTGATCCGTCACCGCGTACGCGATGAACCACATATAACTTGCTGAAACTCCGACCAGGCCCCAAAGCATCTTTCCGAGCAGAGGCGAGGGAGTAAATTGGCAGGCCAGAACGACCAGGAAGGCAAATCCCGAAAGCAGAAAGATAAGCGGCCGGCGGCCAAAATGCGATTTGGGCCAGCGCATCGCGCACCAATAAAGGAAAATGCCCAAAGCTATGACGGACAATGTGAGGCTAAGCTGGAGGGGATCACTGGCGGTTTGCACGACGACGATTGCGATCGGAGTGATGGCCAGGACGAATCGCCGATACTCGGGCAAGAAAGTGATCAGTGCGAGGGGCGACATCAACGTCAACTCGGACCACAAATCCGGGATGAAGACGCGCATACCCAAACCAAACACGACCAGCAAGGCGATTTTGCCGAGGGGGGTTTGAACGAAGGAGACCACGAGAGGGTAGGTTTCAATGCGCGGGATCAGCCGGAACTCGGCCAGGCGTTTCTTCCTCGTAGTCTCGGACCCGGTTTGCGTGGCCATCTCGGCCATTGTCGGAGAACTCAGGTATTGAGGACAACTGAATTCGGCTTCGGAAAACATCATCGAGAACTCCATTAGCAAACACTTCGCGGCTTGGGCGCGGGCGACGGGATTCGGATGGTTATATGGCACGAGTATTCTGTTGCCATGTGCTACTGCGTGCGCCGGACTCTTGCCTGCGCCCTGCTCGGGGCGCTTTCCGGAGTGATCGCTACCAGCCAGGCGATTCACTCACGCGGCGGATTCACCCTTCCGCCTCCGCCAGATGTCGAGGCCGTTCCGGCAACGGACGATTATTTCGGGACAAAGATTCAAGACAATTACCGCTGGCTGGAGAACGCCGGCAGCCCCGAGACCAAGACGTTTATCGACGCCGAGAACACCTACACGCAGCGCTACATGGAACAGGCGCGCATCCGACCGCAGATTAGCAACGACATGGACGCGCTGGAGCACGTGAGCGGGTGGAAGGTGCCCATCGAACGCGGGAACGATTTGTTCTTTGAAAAGATGCTGGCGGGAGAGGAGCAATCCTCGATCTATGTGCGCCATGGATGGGCCGACAAGGATAAGCGGCTCATTGATCCGGCGCAGTTCAGCCGCGATCCAAACACGTCGGTAAGCCTGGACGGTGTATCGCGCGATGGGACACTGGTGGCCTACGGCGTACGCCAGGGCGGCGCCGACGAAAGCACGGTGCGTGTCTTCAATGTGAAGACGGGAAGGACGCTCGAGGACGAGCTACCGAGCGGGATCTATCTGAGCGTCGCCTTCACGCCGGATGGCAAGGGTCTCTACTACTCGCGGATGGACCAGAAGGGCACGCTGATCTACGAGCACGAATTGGGAGCGAGAGTTTCGCACGACACGCTGGTCTTCGGGAAGGAGTTTCGCGGCGAGGCGCTGGGGCCAAATGACCTCATGGAAACATTCCTGTCGGACGACTATCGCTATCAGGTGATCCAGATCGACCGCGGCGTTCCGGCGAAACGTGTGGATATTGTCTATCGCGACCTGACTAAACCGGGCTCGTACTTTGAGGTTCTGATCTGGGGCGTGGATTCGCGGTTCTCCGCCGATTATGTGAAGGGCGCATGGTATGTGAGCACGGATTACAAATCGCCTAACTGGCGAATCCTCAAGGCCGACCCCGGCATTATGCCCGATGCGTGGACAACGATCGTGCCCGAAGGGCCGAATGCGATTGATGGCTTCAACATCGTAGGCGACAAGATCTACGTCAGTCACTTGCACGATGTGAAGATGGAAACCGATGTTTACACGCTGGACGGAAAACCGGCTGGCATTGTGGAGCACGACGGCATCGGGATGGCAACCACCGTTTCCGGACGCGCCAACGACCGCTACGGCTTTTATAGTTTCGAATCCTTCATTGCGCCGCCGACGATTTACCGGCTGGACACGATGACGGGCAAGCAGCAGATCTTTGCGCAACCCAAAGTCCCGTTCGACTCCAGCCAATACGAACTGAAGCAGGTGTTCTACACGTCGAAAGACGGCACCCGGGTGCCGATGTTCATTGCCGGAAAGAAAGGATTGAAGCAGGACGGTACGGAACGATTACTCATGACCGCCTATGGCGGGTTCAACATAAGCATGCTTCCGCAGTGGAGACCGATGTACGCGTGGTGGCTTGCGGAGGGCGGCTGGTTTGCGCTTCCCAATCTGCGCGGGGGCGGTGAATACGGCGAGCGCTGGCACGAACAGGGGATATTTGAGAAAAAGCAGAACGTATTCGACGATTTTTACGCCGCAGCCGAGTACCTGATCGCGAACAAATACACTTCTCCGGAACATTTCGCCATCTATGGCGGATCGAACGGCGGGTTGCTGATGGGCGCGGCGATTACGCAGCGGCCGGATCTGTTTTTAGCGGTGGATTGCGCATACCCGCTCCTGGACATGCTGCGCTACCAGAAATTTGAGCAGGGCCCGCACTGGATGACAGAGTATGGATCGGCGGATAAAGAAAATCAGTTTAAGTATCTGCTCAAATACTCGCCCTATCAGAACGTGAAGAAGGGCGCGGCGTACCCGGCGGTTCTGTTTTTTACCGGTGCGAGCGACACGCGGGTGGATCCGCTGCACGCGCGGAAGATGACGGCGCTTGTGCAGGCGGACTCATCCAGCGGACGGCCGGTGCTGTTGCATTACAGCGTGTCCGGCGGGCACTCAGCAGGGGTTGGGGTGGAGCAAAAGATCCAGGACGTCACGGACCAGCTGACCTTCCTGTGGACGGAAACGGGACAGCCTTCTGCACAGAAGTAGTCATTTTGATGCACTGAGACAGCGTGGGACGCGAGCAGTAACTGTGCGCGCGTAACCTCATGTCGCTGTGCGAGCCTCCGATAAATAAAGTACAGAACCTGAAAAGCATGCTTAGAGGCACGCCCGCTTTGGTTTCGCCCACAGAGAATCTAATGGGGAAGAAACGGCGGAGTGCCGTGAAGGGCATCGCCAATTCCAGGGAACTGTCATCCGTGGATTGCCGCGGGCCGGCAGAGGCGCTGCCGAAGGCACAAAGAGGCCCGGAGAAGAAATGCCGCAAGCAGAATTGCAGAACGGCAGAATCGACTGGCACGAAGAGGAAGCCCGGCTGTCGGCGTTGGCTTCAACGGGAATCCTCGACTCTGCGCCCGAACCGAGTTTCGACGCCATTACGCGCCTGACCGCTGAATACTTTAAAGCCGACACGGTGCTGCTGGGATTTGCCGACGAAACCCGCGTGTGGATCAAGTCCTACTGGGGCGAACCGGTTCGCGAACTTCCTCGCAAGCGAAGCGTTTTTGAGATGGTACTGGCCGAAGATGGGCCGGTGGTGGTGCCCGACGTGTCGAAGCATCCTCTTTTTGCGGGTAGCCAGCTGACGGTTCGGCGCCTCGAGGTGGCTTCGTTCGCCGGCGTTCCGATTCGTTCGGGCGACGGCATGATACTGGGCGCGCTGGCTGTCTTCTCGTGTCAACCGCGGCGCCAAATGGCGGCAGAGGAGCTGCGCATGCTGGAGAGCCTGGCCGATATTGCTGCGAGCCAGCTTGAACTGCGCAGAATGCGCAGGACCTTCCAGAGCGGTCGGGGGCAACACACGCGCCACGCCAAACCAGTGACCGGGATCTGGCCGCGCAAGTCGGACTTGCGGCAGGCGCTGGACAAGCGGCAGTTTGTGCTTTTCTACCAACCGGAAGTCGAGTTATCGACGCGCAGAGTTGTGGGGCTGGAGGCGCTGATCCGCTGGCAGCATCCAGAACGGGGATTAATTCCGCCGATGGACTTCATTCCTCTGGCGGAAGAGAGCGGGCTCATCCTGCCCATCGGCGATTGGGGGCTTTCAGAGGCATGCGGCCAGATTCAGAGGTGGTGCCGCGAGGACCCGGAGAATGGTGCGCCGCGGGTTTGTGTGAACCTCTCCGCTCGGCAGTTCGCGCGCGAAGGGCTGGCTGACCACGTAGAGGCACTGCTGCGGCTATCCGGAATTTCGAGCCGGCTTCTTGGCCTGGAAATGACCGAGTCCAGCCTCATCTCAGACAATGGCACGCCGCAGGAAGTGCTGATCAGCTTGCGGAGGCTTGGCGTCTCGCTGCTGATGGATGATTTTGGCACAGGTTACAGTTCACTGCATCACCTGCACTCCCTGCCTTTTGACGTGCTCAAGATCGATCGCTCTTTCGTTTCGCGCATGGCGGGAGGAAGCGAGCAGCCGCTGCAGATTGTGCGCACCATTGTGGAGTTGGCGCGCGTGCTGGGGATGGACGTTGTGGCGGAAGGGATCGAGACGCACGAGCAATATGCGCTGTTGCGGGAGCTGGGCTGCCGATTTGGACAGGGATTTCTCTTCTCTCGCCCCGTGACGGCAGAAGCCATCAGCGAGATGTTGCAGCTGCCAGGACGCATTTTGCCTGAGCCGGTGGATTTTGCAGGCGGCCCAGCCTGAGAGCGAGCCGGTAGCGCCGCCGGAGCGTACCGAAACGGGATTGGCACAGAAGCGCCTCTGAATTGGGAATAGCGTGACTGTTAGATGAGGGGATTCTCAGGGCCGCGAGTGAGCGCCAGCGTAAGCTCCATTGCATGCAACAAGCGGCGCAGAGTACGCCTTCTCCCGCCTCGGCGAGCTTTGCTGGAATGCTGGCCGCGCTCGCATCGCCTCAACTCAAAGAAGCGCCCCTGCCGAAAACATCAATTGAGAGCGATCTGGGCGACGATGATCTCGGCGACGATGTTGTGACGCTGAGCTACGATCGTGCGTTGCGCGCGCATGCGCGCTATCAGTCGGCGGAACGCTGCGATTGGCGGCCGGAGCCAGCCTCGCGAGTTGACGAAAGCTTGACGCCGCAGGCAACTCCGGCGCCAGGGGATGTATTTGACCGCGATCTTCGCACGACAAGCGTGACCGTTCGCCTGAGTAAGGCCGAATGCGCGAGCCTTCATCAGCGTGCCGCGGAAGCGGGAGTGACGGTTTCGGCGTATCTGCGTTCGTGCACGATGGAGGCTGAGGCGCTCCGCACGCAAGTAAAGGAAGCACTGGCCGAGTTGCGGTCGACCGCACTGAAAGACACGCTGGCCGCGCTCCCGAAAAAGCGGCGGAGGTTCCTGGAGTGGATTGCGTTTGGATGGTTGGCGCGGTTTCTCCGGCGGGGACATTCAGCAAGCCGCGGCTAGTGAGCAAAGCCTGCTGAAAAGAAAGTCGGGCGTGTCTGGCCGTCATCTGCGCGCCGCATTACTCCACTTCGAGCACAAGGCACTTGAGGTACTCGGTTTCAGGCAGGTTGAGCACGACGGGATGGTCGGGGGCGGCGCCGCGGCGCTCAAGGAGGCGCACACGCCTCGATGCATCGGCGGCGGCCGCAGCGACCGCGCCCTCGAGATCGGCCCAGGCGACATGATGCGAGCAGGAGCAGGTCACTAGAAGGCCACCGGGGCGGAGCATCTTGAGCGCGCGAAGATTCAGCTCCTTGTAGCCACGCAGCGCGCCTTCGACGGCGCGCTTGGTCTTCGCGAAGGCCGGCGGATCCAGGGCAATGACGTCGAACTGTTCGCCCGCCTGTGACCAGTCGCGGAGAATCTCAAAGGCATCGGCTTCGATCCAGTCGACGTCCGCAGAAATGCACGAGCGATTGGCCTGGAGATTTCGCTCAGCCACTTCAAGCGAGGCACGCGAGACGTCAATGCCGGTCACTCGGCAGCAAACCTGGGCGAGATGGAGAGCGAATCCACCTTGATAGCAGCAAACATCGAGTGCGCGGCCATCTGATTTGGACCCCGGCAGGGCCATGCGCTGCGCCCAGTCACGCGCTGCGGCATAGTTGGTGCGCTGGTCGAGGAATGCACCGGTTTTCTGTCCTGCGTTGGCGTCATAGTTGAAGGCGAGGCCGTTGAGATGGAAGTCAGTGGCGGCGACCAGTTTTTCAGGATCGGCGATCCAGAGCGGATCGAGACTGGGCGCGGGCAAGCCCTCCAATTCGCGGATACGCGGATCGGGACGCTCGTGAATGGCGGCGGGCGAAAGCTCCTCGCGCAGAACGCGCACACAGGTCTCTTTAACTCCGTTGGTCAACAGGCCCTTGGCCAGGAACTGCAGGATCACGAGGTCGCCGTATTTGTCGGCGATGAGGCCGGGTAACTCGTCGGCCTCGCTGAAGCATAGGCGGCAAGCATCGTTGCTGGCGTCGAGCATCGGCTTGCGGCGTGCGATCGCCGCGTGCAGGCGCGATGCAAGCAGAGCAAGCCATGCGGGCTCGTCGAGAGATTTTCGCGAGACGATGCGCAGCGTAATTTGAGACGACGGGCTGTAGAGCGCCGTGCCCAGAAGCAGACCGCGGTTGTCGGCGACGGGGATCAGAAACTCTTCCGGATTTGGCTGCGTCGCTGAGACCACATCGGAAGCGTAGACCCAAAGATGGCCGGCACGAAGACGATCCGCGGCGCGGCGGCTTACGGTGGCCCCTAGTAGTGTGGGGTTGGCCTGGCTTTGGTGGATTGGCGGCGCCGCCGGTTTGCGTTGCGCGCTTGCGGCTTTTGGCGAAACAATTCTGGACCGAGCCGGCGCACTGATCGTTTGCGATGGACGCACGGCGGGCGTAGCACCGCGTTCAACCGGAGTTTCGGCCCTGACAGGCCGTTTTTCGCGAGGCGCCTTCAGCTTTGCGCCGGCCTTCGGATTGTTCCGTTTCGCCATCGGCTCTCTTCCCAGTATCAGGCCTCGAAATGGGCCTGAGAACGGGAGCAGATGGCGAGGCTCCTATTGTGCCTGCAACGACTGCACGTACTGGCTCAGATTGCTGATCCTGAGAAACCTCACGTTCGGCTCGGCGCTGGTCGTATCCATCTTGCCAAGCATTGGGCCCCAGACGGGCATTTCGGTCGTTCCGTGAGACGCGTTGGCCGAGCCAAATTCGAGCACCGACATGATATGAGTGGAGGGAAACTTCCCTCTGTTGTTCTTGCTCAGGAGCGCCAGGTTCGCAGGGTGCTTCTTCAGAGCTGCGGCCACAGGGCCTTGTCCCCTGCCGTCGACTCCATGGCATGGGGCACAGTAGTTCATATACATCTGCTTGCCGTTGGTGGCGGAGGTCTTGCTGACGGGAATGACGACCTTGCTTGAGGCCGATTGATTCGCATACCCAATGCCAGCGAGAAGGGCCACGGCCAAAGCGGCAAAAAAGAGGTTTCTCACCATGTTTTCCTCGGTTCTTAACCTCCGGGGGAGTTTAATTTCCTCCTTTTTTGCGTGCCGGGATGTGACGCGCGGCACATTGAATGACTCGATTGATTACCAGAGTGCTTCCGGTGCATCGTCCAGACCAAATTGAACCCTCTCTATAGGATGGGCGGCATGCCGGGACCGGCTGCGAGGCGAGTTGGCGACGGATTCACTGTCGGCGAATTGAAGCGGCCTATAATAAAGCATGGCGACTGTCCGGCAGACCATTCCGGCAGAGGATTCGAGCACACGGGTGTCCCCTGCGCAGACTGTTGTTCCCGCCCCAAAAGCACTGTCCCGATCGATAGACGAGCACTCCATCGATGAGCGCATTGAAGCGCTCTTGAAGCAGGCGCACGCTAACCGGCCAAATGAAGATATCTCCTTGATTCGAAAGGCATGGGAGTTCTGCGTCTCCCATCACAAGGGACAGACGCGCGCGTCGGGCGAGCCTTACATTGTGCATCCGCTCGAAGTGGCCGAAGTGCTGGTGGAGATGAAGCTGGACGCGACCGCCGTGGCTGCGGCGCTGCTGCACGACGCCGTGGAAGATACGCCGGCGACGAACGAAGAGATTGGCGACAAGTTCGGCGACCAAGTGGCCCACATCGTTGAAGGCGTAACCAAAATCGACAAGATCCAGTTTGCCAACCGCGAGGACCGTCAGGCAGAGAACGTGCGCAAGATGCTGCTGGCCATGGTGAGTGACGTGCGCGTGGTTCTGATCAAGTTGGCCGACCGGCTGCACAACATGCGCACCCTGGAACATCTGAAGCCGGACCGGCAAGAGGCGATTGCGCGCGAGACGCTGGACATCTACGCTCCGCTGGCGCACCGGCTGGGCATGGGCAAAGTGCGCGGCGAGCTGGAGGATCTGGCCTTCCGCTACACCGACCCGGTGAGCTACGAGCAGGTTGCAGCGGCGGTGGAAGCGCGGCGCGTTGATGGCGAGCAGTTCCTGCGCACCGTTGATGACACGCTGTCGGAGCAGCTCAGGGAGAACGTCATCAAGGCGCGCGTGGAGTGGCGCATCAAGCGGCTTTACTCGATCCACCAGAAGATCGAGCGCACCAAGGTTTCGTTTGACCAGGTGTACGATCTGCTGGCGATTCGCGTGATCACCGAGGACGTGGCATCGTGCTACGCGGTCTTCGGTTTGATCCACACATTGTGGCGGCCAGTGCCGGGACGCATCAAGGATTTCATCGCTATTCCTCGCGCCAATCGGTACCAATCGCTGCACACCACGGTGATGAGCGCCAGCGGACACCAATTCGAGGTGCAGATTCGCACCGAAGAGATGCACCGCATCGCCGAGGAAGGCATTGCGGCGCACTGGAAGTACAAGGCGGGCGGCGGCGTAGTGACAGCCCGCGACGAGGAGCGGTTGAACTGGATTCGTCAGCTTGTCGAGTGGCAGAAGGAGATGACGGATCCCAACGAATTTCTCTCCAGCCTGAAGATGGACCTTTACCCCGATGAGGTCTATACCTTCACGCCGAAGGGGAAAGTGGTGGTGGTTCCGGCCGGGGCAACGCCGGTGGACTTCGCCTATACCATTCACACCGACGTGGGCCACTCCTGCGTAGGCGCAAAGGTCAACGGGCGCATGGTGCCGCTGCGCACCAAGCTGCGCACGGGCGACATTGTTGAGATCGTCACGCAGAAGGATCACAAGCCAAGCCGGGACTGGCTGACCTTCGTCAAGAGCCCGCGTGCGCGCAACAAGATCAAGCACTGGCTGAATGAAGACCAGCGGCTGAGGGCAGTGGATATCGGCAGAAAGCTGCTGGAGCGCGAGGCGCGCAAGTTCAAGGTGCCGATGGCGCAGATCGGCGACCAGGATCTGGGGCGCATCGCGAATGAATTCGGCGTGGCCACGGCTGCCGATCTGCTGGCCACGCTGGGACAAGGCAAGAATTCTGCGCACCAATTATTGGGGAAACTGGCGCCGGGCTTTGTGGCTCCGCCTGAAGCAGAGCCGGGCACGTCGCCGAAATCGGGCGAAGCAGGCATGACGGATGCGGTGCGCAGGCTGCACTTGACTGGTTCGGATTCGCTCCAGGTGGAAGGCCAGAACGACCTGCTCGTCTATCGTGCGCGATGTTGCAACCCCATTCGCGGCGAGGAGATTGTGGGTTACGTGACGCGCGGTAAAGGTGTGGCCGTGCACGCGCGCAGTTGCCCCAATGTACAGAATCTGCTCTACGAAAGCGACCGGCGGATCAACGTTGAATGGTCGCGTGCCGCTGAGGGAGTCGGGCAGCCGCTGCGCTACCCGGTCAAGATCATCGTCCACTGCGAGGACCGCACCGGGATGTTGAAAGAGCTGACCGCGGTTATCTCGGATGAGAACACAGACATTCGCGCCGTTGATTTGAGCCGCGACGACGAAGGTGAAGCGATCATCGAATTCGTGGTGGAAGCCGAAGATGTGCGCCACCTGAATCGTATGGTTCTGGGACTGCGGCGCGTGGTAGGCGTGCGGCAGGTGACACGGACGCAGAAGGTGTAATAAACAGGGATTAGGGTTCGGTCAGAACCGCCGTTCGCGCCGTTTCCGGCGATACCATCAGAAAATGCATGAAGTGAGAGCAGATCGCGAGAACATTCTGCGCGGCGTCCGCGTCATTGACGGCGGGCTGGCGATGGAACTCGAATATGCGGGCGCGCGAATCGACGGGCCGCTGTGGTCTGCTCATGTGCTCGAGGACGAGCCGGAAAAATTGCTCGCCGTCCATCGCGCATACATAGCGGCTGGCGCCGAATGCATTGCCACTTGCAGCTACCAGGTTTCGCGAATGGGCTACGCGGAGGTTGGACTGACCGTCGGCCGCGCCGATGCGGCGTTGCTGCGATCCGTCGAACTGGCTCGGCGCGCGGTTGCGGAGTTTCCTAATCGGCACGTTCTCGTTGCCGGCTCACTTGGCCCTTATGGCGCGGCGCTGCACAATGGCGGCGAATATCACGGCAATTACGATTGCTCTTACGACGATCTGGTTCGCTTTCACAGTGAGCGGATTGAGGTCTTCGCTCGAGCGGTCGGCGCGCAGGCCCCCGATCTGCTCGCATTTGAAACCTTCCCTTCGCTCGAAGAAGCGCGCGCGGTGGGCGAGGCGATGGCACCGTGGCCTGAGCTTCGAGCGTGGTTCAGCTTTTCTTGCCGCGACGAGAAACATGTGTCGCATAGCGAGAAAGTTACGGATTGCGCTGCGCTTGTTGCCTCTTTCCCGCAAACGGTGGCAGTTGGCGTGAACTGTGTTCCGCCAAAGTGGATTCCTGCGCTGATTGCGGAGTTGCGCAGCGGCTCTGACGAGCCAATCGTGGTTTATCCGAACTCAGGCGAGGATGGGATGCGGAACGGCGCTCGTGGACAGGCGTGACCGATCCGGCGGAGTTCGGTGCGCAGGCGACGGATTGGTTCAAGGCCGGTGCGCAGATGGTGGGCGGTTGCTGCCGCACGCGGCCCGCGCATATTCGCGAAGTGGTGAGCGCAGCTAGTTCTGCCGCCGCTTGAATTCGCTAAACCAGTTCCAGCGCGGCTCTGCCCTTGCGGGGCGCAATGAAGTGGTCGGCGCGGGAGGCGATGGCGAGGCCTTCGCGGTTGAGGAGTTTGCGAATTTGACCCCGCGCGTGCTCGGCCCAGGGACCGCGGTTGTCAAGCTTGACGTAAGCGCGCCAATGGCGCAGGGCACTGCGGTGTTCGCCGGTGCGCTCGTAAGCGAGGGCCAGGTTGTAATGGGCGTCGGCGTAGCGCGGCGAGAGGGTGACGGCCTTGAGATAGGCGGCGATGGATTCGTCGATGCGCTCAAGTTCGTCGAGCACATTGCCGAGATCGAAGTAGGCCAGCACATATCCGGGGTCGGCCTCGGTGGCGCGGCGATAGAGCTCCTCTGCGCGGCCGAACTGGCGCAAGTGGAAGAACAGCGTGCCCAGGTTGATGCAGGCTGCCGCATACTGCGGATCGATGGACAGAATCTCCTGGTAGAGATTGATGGCGCGTTGCTTCTCGCCGGCCTCCTCGGCCTGAACCGCGGCATGGAAGCGCTCCTGAAGACCGCGCAGATCGGGCATCCCGATGCGGCGCAAAGCAGACAAACCCGCGGCGTCGTTTTGCTGGCCACCCATGCGCTCGAAGTCGAAGAGCAACTGGCGGCGAATGGGGTCGACCATGGCGCCATGATGGCGGAAAGCAAGACGCGTCCCCGTGCGTACTACGCAGGCCTCAAGCAGAGGGTTGCTCATGCCGGCAACCGCTTTCATTGCCAGAATGGATTCGCGGATCGAGGCCGCAGGCACTTCATCTTCGCGCAGCGAGCGCAGCGTGCGCAGTTGCCCGAGATCCTGAAAGGTATAGATCTCCTGTTGAGGAATCAGCCCGGCTCGTTCCCAGGCTTGCAGTTGGCGGGCGCTGATTTCGAGGATGCGCAGAACGTCCTGACGGCGATAACTGGTCACGCTTGGATGCTCCCCCAGGTGAACCTTTCGATCTTGGTTTGCGCACTCACTTCCAGAATGCGGGTGCTGAGCTCAGATTTCCGGCCGAGACTCGAATTGCAGGCCAGACCCAGACGAAAGTTCTTGCAACAGTTACGGAGGAATCTTTCCCTCTGCGATTATGCCAAGACTGCGCGCGAATAAACGCACTGGAACCGATGCAGTAACTAAAAACTCGTGGATAACGAGTACATGATTTGGTTCATGCTGTGCTTGCTGAAGGGGGAGGCGCTCAGACTCCTGCGAATTTTGGGCGCGGCATGGTGAGAAGCGGGCCGGAGGAGGCGCGTGTCAACGGGCATGAATCTGGCACGGCCCGGCCATCCAAAATGGCCAGCGGCTGTCCGTCCGGTGCCGCTCGCGGAACGCCCTGACGGCTTGCACGATTGGGGCGATACTTCGATCGGCGCTGTGTACTACGATTTTCATTGCTTGTGGAATTTACGTTATGTTAGGCTCCCGGACGCGAGCATGTACAGACGCAGAGGCACCGGGCCCCATGTCGAACCCAACCTTCTGCTTCGCATCAAGCGACCCGCCGCGGCTGGTGTCTGTCCGGGGTGGTACGGAAGCCTTGCTCGGATATAGCCAGCACGAACTCCTCACATCCAAGGTCAATTTGAAGGATTTATTCCACCCGGACGATGCCGGAATTGCGAAGAATGTTTTCTCCAATTGTCTCGATATCCGGTCCGGCTGCGTCAACATCCGGCTGCGTCACGCCAACGGGCGCATCCGTTGTGTGAAAGGCCACTTCACGAAGAAACCGGCCCGGACCGGGAAGAACGTGATCCTCGAGCTGACTCTTGAGGACGCACGAAACGTGGCCGAACCCGCCGACGCCTTTCTGCTGAAAAGCTTCAAAGCCCTCATCGAACACACCGACGACCACATCTATGTCAAGAACCGCAATCATGTGATCCTCGCGGCAAGCAGAGCTGTCCCATTGCTGACGGAGACGGATAAGGAACCAGCCGCACTGGTGGGAAAAACAGATTACGACATTTATCCGGAAGTCATCGCCGATCTTTCGTACCAAATGGAAACCGAGGCAATCGCCGAGAACCGGCACGTAAACCAGGTGCAGGAGTTGGCGGCGCAAGATGGATCGACTCGCTGGATCGACGACCGCAAGTATCCGATTACCGGGCCGGACGGCGAGGTCGCCGGCATCTTCGGTATTGCTCCGGATATCACCCCGCAGATTGCAGGAAGGCTCAAGCTGCGCGAGAGTCAAGACTTATTGCAATTGTTTATTGAGCACGCGCCCGTAGCGCTTGCCATGCTCGATCGAGAAATGCGGTACCTGGCAGTAAGCCGCAAATGGCTGGAGATCCACGATCTCGACGGCCGTGATCTGATCGGGAGGCTTCATTATGAAACCTTTCCTAATCTTCCAGAGGAGTGGAAGACACTGCATCGCCGCGCAATGGCGGGTGAAGCGGTGTCGTCGACCGAGGCCGGCCTGCCAGGAGGAGGCGGGAGGGCGCAATGGGTCAAACGGCAAATCCGGCCCTGGTTCGCCGGTGACGGCAAGGTCGGAGGAATCATCATCTTCTCCGAGGACATCACCGAGCGCAAGCGGGCGGACACGGCGCTCCGCGAAAACGAAGAATCGCTTCGTGAGGCACAGAGAATCGCCGGTCTGGGCAGCTATCTGCTCGATATCGCGACTGGAAAATGGACGAGTTCGGATGTCATGGACCAGATCTTCGGAATCGACAAAGAGTACGAGCACACCGTTGAGGGGTGGGCCGCTCTAATCCATCCAGACGAACGATCGTCGATGCTTGCCTATTTCAAGGATGAGGTACTCGGCCAATGCAAGCCCTTTGACAGGGAATATCGGGTGATTCGAAAGACGGACGGGGCAGTGCGTTGGGTGCACGGCATAGGACGGCTGGAGTTCGACGCTGAGGGGCGCCCGGTGAAGATGCCTGGCACCATCCAGGACATTACCAAAGCCAAGCAGGCCCAGGAAGCGCTCCGCGAGAGCCAGCATTTGTTGCAACTCTTCATTGAGAACGCGCCAGTGGCGCTGGCGATGTTCGACCGCGAGATGCGCTACGTTTCTGTGAGCCGGAAATGGCTGGAGGACTATGGGCTGGTGGGGCGCGACGTGATCGGGCAGTCGCATTACGAAGTGGTTCCGGACATGCCTGAACGGTGGAAGGAAGGGCACCGTCGCGGACTGGCAGGGGAACGGGTGCACGTCGAAGAAGACCGGTTCGATCGCGCCGGTGGCAGGGTGGAATGGAGCCGCTGGGAGGTCATCCCCTGGCGGACTGGCGATGGCTCCGTGGGCGGAATTGTCCTTTTCGCCGAGAACATCACTGAACGAAAGGCGGTCGAAGACCGGTTGCGCCTGGGCGCAACAGTATTTACCGGCGCGCGCGAAGGCATCACGATCACCGATCGATCGGGGACAATTCTCGAAGTGAACGACGCCTTCAGCCGGATCACGGGATACACGCGCGAAGAGGTGCTCGGGCTCAATCCGCGTATGCTCCAGTCGGGTCTGCATAGCGGGGAGTTCTACGAGAACATGTGGACTTCGTTGAATCGCGAGGGACATTGGTCAGGAGAGATTTGGAACCGCACCAAAAGCGGAGACATTTATGCGGAAATGCTCACCATCAATGCCATCCATAACGCCAAGGGCGAAGTAGAGCAATATGTTGGCATGTTCACAGACATCACAGAACTGAAAGAACAGGAACAGCGGCTGGAGCACATCGCGCGTTACGATGCGCTGACCGGGCTTCCCAACCGGACGTTGCTGGGGGACCGGCTGCGCCAAGCCATGGTTCATGCGCACTGGAAGAAGGGTATGCTGGCCGTAGCCTGCTTCGATGTCGACGGCTTCAAAGCCATCAACGACCGCTATGGCCACGCAACCGGCGACGGGCTGCTGACGGCCCTGGCATTCCGGATGAAACGGGCCCTGCGGGAAGGCGATATGTTGGCCCGGCTTGGCGGTGACGAGTTCGCCGCCGTGATCCTGGATCTGGACGACAGTAATGCGTGCCTGGCAACGCTGAACCGTTTGCTTGCAGCCGCCGGCGAAGAAGCGCAGATTGGCGAGGCCATGCTGCACGTTTCAGCCAGCGCGGGCGTGACCTTTTATCCGCAGGACGAAGATGTGGACGCCGACGTGCTGCTGCGCCAGGCGGGACAAGCGATGTACCAGGCCAAGCTGGCAGGCCGCAACTGCTTCCGCATGTTCGATCCGAATCAGGACCAGATCGTCCGCGGACGCCTCGAGAATATCGAGCACATTCGCCAAGCCCTTGTTGCCCACCAATTCGTCCTCTATTACCAGCCCAAGGTGAACATGCGCACCGGCAAGGTGATCGGCGCCGAGGCCCTCATTCGCTGGCAGCATCCGGAGCGTGGACTTTTGCCGCCGGGCATGTTCCTTCCCGTGATTGAAGACCACCCGCTGGCGGTCCAACTTGGGGAGTGGGTGATCGACAGTGCGCTCACGCAAATGGAATCGTGGCTGGGCGAGGGTTTTGAGCTTCCCGTAAGTGTGAATGTGAGCGCAATGGAGTTGCAACAGGCGGATTTCGCCGATCGCGTCCGCGCACACCTCGCGGCGCATCCCCAGGTGAAGCCCGCGAACCTTGAATTGGAAGTGGTGGAGACCAATGCCATGCAGGATGTCATGCGAACATCCCAGGTGCTCACGGCCTGCCGGGAAATCGGTGTGGCTATCGGCCTGGACGATTTCGGCACCGGCTACTCGTCGCTCACCTACCTGAAACGTCTTCCCGCCAACGTCCTGAAGATCGATCAGAGCTTCGTGCGGGACATGCTTGAAGAGCCGGAGAACCTGACCATCCTGGAAGGTGTTTTGGGTCTGGCTGCCGCCTTTCACAGGACGGTGATCGCGGAGGGAGTTGAGACCACGGAACACGGCTTGATGCTGCTTCAAATGGGTTGCGATCTGGCACAGGGCTTCGGCATTGCGGCCTCAATGCCGGCGCGGGAGCTGCGAGCCTGGGCGGCAACATGGCGGCCTGATCCGCGCTGGGCCGAAGTGCCCGTGGTTCGCGCGGAGAACCGGCCGGTGCTGCTTGCCACCGTCGAGCATCGCGCATGGCTCGGAGCTTTGGAAGCGAGTCTGCAAGGCAAGCGGGCCGTTCCGCCGCCGCTCGATGCCAGCGTGTGCCGAGTGGGTATGTGGCTCGAAGACGAAAAGCGGTCGTCTCGCGGCACAGATTCCGCGGTATTGGCGATTGAGACCCTGCATCGGCAATTGCATGAATCGGCCGCGGAAATTGTTGCATCCCAGATCGACGGCCCTAACCCCGAGGGGCTTGGTCGTTTACGCCAACTTCACTACCTGCAGGACAAGTGCCTGAAACGCCTGAAGACCTTCGCTTAATGGTTTTTCGACACACAATTTGATTCGCCTAGCCGCCCCCGTCGCTTCTCAAGGAGCCACCCATGCATTCATTGTTGATGGGCGACTGCTATTTCGGTCCTAACCTCATCAGGCATGGCCTGCGGCTCGCGCAGCGTGAGCACGGGGCAGCGAGCGTGGGAGAGCACACGATAGATGGTGCGTTCGCGCGTCAGGTGTTCGAAGGCAAGGCGACGCGTCGCTCCAAGAACGATGAGGCCGGCGTGGCGCGCTGATGCCAAAGCCAGAATCTCGATGAACGGATTGCCATGGGCGATGACTGGCTCGACAGCAGAGCAGCAGCCTGCGCCCGTTTGCTCAGCGAGAATGCGCAGCTCAACCATAGCCTTCGAGTCCAGGCCAGTGGGCATGCCTTTACGCTGCATCACGTCGATGGGCGGAAGCACGTGCAACAGGACTAGCTTTGCGTTTCGCGTGGCGGCGATATGGCAGGCAAGCGCTGCGCTCGGGCGAGAGGTCTCTCGAAGTGTGGTGGCATGCAGGACGACGCGTTCCTCGCCGCTTGCCACCGGGAGATGAGCCTCGGGTCCCACGGTCATGACCGGGAGGTAGACCGAGCGCAGCACTTGTTCTGCTACAGAGCCAAGGAGCAACTTACCCAGCTTGCTCCGGCTCCGTGTCCCTAGCAGCACGCGGTCAGCCTGAAATTGCCGAGCGGCGGCTGCAATCTGCTGTGTGGGGTGGCCCTCGCGCACCTGATGTTCGCAACGGATCCCGCGCCTGGCGGCGACTTCACACCAGGGGCGCAGCATCTCTCCTGCGGTTTCCAGCGCGCTGGAGGTGTTGTAGTAAGGCATTCCGGAGGCATCGGCGGCGATGACCGCGACGGAAGCAGGAAGAACATGGAGAAGGATCAGCCGTGCACCGGTTTCGCCCGCCTGCTCGAGGGCAAAGGGCATGAGATGGTCCAGATCGCTCAAGTCTGTAGCGACAAGAATCGTGGCCGGATGCGTCCAGCGGCCGATATCGGAATCCCGCATGGCGAACACCTCATACCCGCAAGCGTGTCACCGGGGGAAGGGCCGGGATGTGCCGGAGCGCACCGCGGAATGTGAGTCGAATCACACCGCAGCGCCATCTGGGCGACCACGGGCGAGGCGGTAACGCAATACAATCGGCTCATGCTGCTCGCTGTGATCACCATCTCCGATCGCTGCTCGCAGGGGCTTATGGCCGACACGGCGGGTCCTGCCGTGGTGGAGCTGCTCACTCGCGAGTGGCCACAGGCGGAGATTCGGACGGCGCTCCTGAACGACAACGAAGATGCGATTGCGGCGGCGCTCGAAGAGTTCATTCGGCAGGATGCAAAGCTGGTGCTGACCGTGGGCGGCAGCGGCCTAGGTCCGCGCGACCGGACGCCGGAAGCGACGCGGCGGGTGATCGACCGGGAAGCGACTGGGCTGGCCGAGGCGATGCGTATGAAGGGCGCGGAGCGCAACCCTTACGCGTGGCTTTCGCGCGGCGTGGCGGGAATGCGAGGAACAACTCTGATTGTGAACCTGCCCGGCAGCAAGCGCGGCGCATCAGAAAGCCTGGAGGCAATTCTGAACTTGTTGCTCCATGGGCTTGACGTCATTGCCGGTGCGCAGAATCATCCGTGACCTAAATCTGGCGCGAGTCAAAGAACAAGGACCATCTTCTTCGAGCGAATCCGGGTAAACATTTTCCCGAAATTCCTTTTTCCGTGTCGTGATCGGACGGCAAGCTGGCATGTGATCGACCGAAATTGCGGAATTCAAGCGGGTTCTCTGCGTTTTTCCGCTTTGACGCGCCTGAGAAAAACCAAGAAAAGCGTACAATTCTCTTGCCCATGAGCCCAACCGGTATAGCTCGCAAGAAACACCGCCGCGCCCCCGCGAATATCCATGACGTGGCGAGACGCGCACGTGTCTCCATCGCAACCGTGTCGCGTGTGGTCAACGGTATCTCCACCGTCGATCCGGATCTGGCGAAGAGAGTGTGGAAGACCGTCGAGGAAGTGGGCTATTTGCCCAACACCCAGGCGCGAGCGCTGGTCTCGGGTCGCAGCCGCATCCTCGGCCTGATCGTTTCCGAGATCACCAACCCGTTCTTTCCTGAGCTGGTGCAGCAGTTCGAGAACCTGGCCGTGGCGCAGGGCTACGAGGTAATGATCGGATCGACAAACTACGATGCCGCGCGCACCGAGGCTCTGATTCGCCGCATGCTGCAGCGCAACGTGGACGGAGTCGCCGTGATGACCTTCGGCATTGAAGAGGCGCAGGTGCAGAAGCTGGTGGAGCATGAATTTCCGCTGGTCTTCGCCGATGCAGGACCTGACTTGCCAAACGTTCGCGTCTTGAAGGTGAATTACGGCGAGGGAATTCGCGAAGCAGTGCAGCATCTGGCAGCGCTTGGCCATCGCCGGATTGCATTTATCAGCGGGCCGTTGCGCATGCGCACCGCCGTAACGCGCCGCGATGCTTTCCGCAAGTCAATGACCGAGCTTGGCCTCGCGGTTCCGAACACCTGCGTTGTGGAATGCGATCACACCATGGAGGGAGGCAAGGCGGCCATGGAGAAGTTGATGGCGCAGATGGAACTGCCCACTGCGGTGATCTGCTCCAACGACATGACCGCCATCGGCGTTCTGCACGCACTCGACGAGACCACGCACAAGGTGCCCGCGGACATTTCCGTGGTGGGATTCGA
This sequence comes from uncultured Acidobacteriaceae bacterium, assembly GCA_963789425.1. Classification (GTDB taxonomy): domain Bacteria; phylum Acidobacteriota; class Terriglobia; order Terriglobales; family Acidobacteriaceae; genus Telmatobacter. The sequence goes on from CAWBKM010000005.1 coordinate 987,473, forward strand.
CGACATTCACCTGGCGCAGTTCATGTTGCCACCGTTGACGACGGTGCGAATGTCATGCAAGGAGCTGGCTGAAGCTGCGGTGCAGGCGTTGCGCGCCGGGATTGAGCCGGACCATCCGCAATCCGCACAGAAAGAATGGCCGATCGCGACGCGGCTTGTTGTGCGCCGGTCGACTGACTATCCGAGCGGCTCGCTGCCGGGCATGAGAAAGCGTAAGGCCGGGGCGGCGCAGCGCGACGCCCAGGCGAAGTAGCTCCTATCGCGAAAAATCAAATTCAAGAATCGGCGTACGCACCTGCATCTCCAATTCAGGCAAAGAAGTAGCACGAATTCTAAATTCGTGCGAATATGGTCGCGAGAGTAGCACGAATTCTTGATTCGTGTGACGCGAGTCACAGGCAACCGCGTGCGCTCGCAAATAGTTTGCTTATATGCCCGGGAGAACGGCGCTAATTCGGAGGCTGTGCGTGCTCGCGATGCTCGCTGGAATACTCGCGCGTACGGCCACCGCCGTTTCAGGCAATGCATCTGAGCTATCTGGGACTGTCGTTGACACGTCTGGCGCTTCGATTGCCTGTGCTACCGTTCAGGTTCTCAGCGCAAGCGGTGCGGTTCAACAAGAGACGCGGTCGGACGCGAACGGCTTCTTCATTCTTTCAGGACTTGCGACAGGTAAATATCGGCTCGTCGTATCGAGTCCAGATTTTGAAACTGAAGAAATACCCGTCACCATAGGGACTGCAGGAGCGCTGTCCCCATTGCGCATCTCTCTGGTAGTGGGCGCTGTGAGCACGACCGTGAACGTGCAGGGCCGGGAGAGCGATCTAATCGGAGTTGCTGAATCCAGCTCCCAGGGAACGGTGGGGGCAAAGGAAATCCAGGATCGCCCGATTCTTCGTTCGGGCGAAGTTCTGGAGACAGTCCCCGGCCTTATGATCACGCAACATGCGGGCGGCGGCAAGGCCAACCAGTACTTTCTTCGCGGCTTCAATCTCGACCACGGCACGGATATCGCCATTTTCCTCGACGGCATGCCGCTTAACCTGCCTTCGCACGCGCACGGCGAGGGCTACTCCGACATGAACACCGTCATCCCGGAATTTGTGGAACGGGTGAATTTCAAGAAAGGTCCTTATTACGCGAATGTTGGCAACTTCAGCTCCGCAGCAAATGCCGATGTGGAATTCTTCAAGACGTTGCCCGAGAACTTCTTCAAGGTGGAAGGGGGCACGCATACCTACGGGCGGGCCGTTTTCGGCGTATCGCAAAAGCTCGGTTCGGGCAATCTGCTATACGGCGCCGAGGAGTATTACTACAACGGCCCATGGGTGCATCCGGATGCTTACAGCAAAATCAACGGTATCCTAACTTACAGCCAGGGCGACGACATCCGTGGCACCAGCATCACTGCCCACGCTTACCGCGGAAAATGGAACTCGAGCGATCAGATTCCCGATGCCGCGCAACCGCTCGTTGGTTTCTTCGGCACTCTCAATCCATCTGACGGTGGCCATAGCCAGCGTTATAGCCTGCAAGGCGAGTGGCATCGCCAAGGCAAAGCCTCCGAATCGAAAATCTCCGCCTACGTGTTTTATTACGATCTCAACCTATTTTCCGATTTCACCTACTACCTGGTGGATTACAACAAAGGCGACCAATTCGATCAGCAAGATAGGCGCTGGGTGGCCGGGTTCGACGCACACCACACGATCTTCACCGTGTGGTTCGGCCGCAAGATGTCAAACACTTTGGGCCTGCAGCTCCGCAACGACTGGATCAACAACGGGCTTTACCGTTCTGACAATCGTGTGCGCACGAACAAAACCGATTATTCCGCCACCGGCGCCAGTTTCTTCCCCGCCGGCAGTTCCAGTGGACCCACCTGCGTCACGATCCCCAACTCCAACATCATTCTTGCCGTTACTTTGCCCGATGGCACCACCAATTCGGCCACTGTTCCCAACACCACGTGCCCCACTTTGCCCGCGACCACGGAGCGGGACAACTTTACGGACACGATAGGCAGTGCATATGTTGAAAACAAAATCCAGTGGGCAAGCAAATTCCGCTCTGTTGTGGCCCTGCGCGGCGACGATGAAAGATTTATTGTCACCAGCTTGGCTCATTCCGGAGATGTGAACGCGGCCAATACTGGCTCGGCAACCAAGTTCCTGCCCAGCCCCAAAACGAGCCTGATTTTCGGCCCCTGGGCCAATACTGAATTCTATTTACAGGGCGGATTCAGTTTTCACTCGAACGACGGGCGTGGCGCAACGCAGCAGGTGGAACCGGTCTCGCCGGATAACCCTTACCCCGATACGCCCGCCGCAAAAATCCCTCCGCTGGTCCAAACCAAAGGTGGGGAAATCGGCGTGCGCACTTTGGCCATCTCCCATCTGCAAAGCACCCTTTCGCTCTGGTATCTCCGCAGTAATTCCGAACTGATGCAGGATGGCGACACCGGAGGCACGTCTGCTTCGGAACAGTCGAGCAACCGCTACGGCCTCGAATGGGCGGACTATTACACACCAACGGAAAATTTGGCCGTCGATTTCGATCTTGCCGACTCCAGGGCCCAGTTCACCCAGATTGATCCCGACGATGCGGCGCAGAGCGTGGTCAAGGCGGCCCTGACGGTAAATGGCACTCCGGATGGCACCGTCAACTGGCAGGAGAGCGGTCCCGGCGGCAAGCTTGTGCCAGAAGCGGTCAAAGTGGTGATTTCATCGGGCATCGCATTGCACGACTACAAAGGCTTCTCGTCGAGTCTGCGCCTGCGTTACTTTGGCTCACGCTACTTGACGTCGGACGGACTTTATCAGTCAAGTCAAACAGTGTTACTCAACGGCGAGGTCGGTTATCAATTCTTCAAGAAGTGGCACATTACGGCCGAATTCCTGAATATGCTGAACCGCAAAGATGCGGACATTGACTATGCCTATGTCTACCAGATCACTTCAAACGCATTAGCCACGCCGCCGGGATTCGGACGCGTTACCCACCCCACAGAGCCGTTCCTGGCGCGATTCGCGTTAGGCAGAAGCTTCTGACAAACGGTGGGAAGCGGATTCAGTGCGGGTGCGTATGTTTAAGTGCGGGCTTCTTGCCCGCATCCAGCGCGTGTGTGGGCACGCTCATCACCAGTCGGCCGTGTTCTACGCCCTTGAGGCCGATGATCAGGTCGGCAAACTGCTGCACGCTGCCAGCCTTGCCGTGCACGATCAGCACCTCGAGGCAGGAATCGTGGTCAAGATGCGCGTGGCTCGTGGAAACAACCAGGTCGTGGTGCTCGTGCTGCGCTTCAGTCAGCTTCTCGGTGATCCCAAAGGCATGATGGTTGTAGATGAGAGTGACCGTGCCGACGACGGTAGCCTCAGGCGTCGCAGTTTGCTCGCGCACCAGCCGGTCGCGGATCAAGTCGCGGAAGGCTTCGGAGCGATTCGTGTATCCGCTCTTCTCAATGGAAAGGTCGAACCGTTTCAACAGATCGGAATCGAGGGCAATGCCGATTCTGCTTAGCTCTCCCATGTGCGCTCCTGCTTACAATCCGGCGTAACCGGCAACCTAAGCATAAGGCATTTTTCCTTCAGACATAACTCTTGATGAAGGGTGCAAGGTGGCAATTTCTTGATGAAATTGCCACTTCGCGCCGGCCGTCCCGGGATGCAGCAGAAAGGAAGACGCTTTCGCGCGCTACGGAGAATTCAACTACTCGGCGTGATCAAGTGGTGCGCGATGGCGAAGAGCGCAAGCTCCAGGCGCGTGGAAACGCCCGTCTTGTCGAAGATATTCGAGAGATGGCGCTTGACGGTCTCTTCGCTGAGCGAGAACTGCTTGGCAATGTCGCGATTACTGCAGCCCTCAACAATGCATCCGACCACTTCAAGCTCGCGCGGCGTGAGGCCGTAGGTTTTGCGCTGCGGCACGGCGGCTTGCTGCATGAGCTCGTGGAGCGCGGAGACCAGATTGACGACGCGCTTGCCGCCGATCCAATAATCGCCTGCGTGGACAGTACGGATGGCGGTCTGCAGATGACTGGCGAGAGCGTCCTTGAGCACGATACCGCGTGCGCCGATCTGCAGGGCCTCAATGATCTGCTGCGTGGTGATGGTGGAAGTGAGAAGAAGAATTTTGGCCGTGGATGGGCCGCTCATGATGGCGCGCATGGCCTCAAGGCCGGGCAGGCGCGGCATCGCGACATCGAGAAGCAGAACATCCGGCTGAAGCTCGAGGGTTTGCGTGATGGCTTCGTCGCCGTCCGTGGCATCTCCGACTACGTCAAAGCCGTCGTTTTTTGAAAGCATATTGCGCACGCCAATGCGCACGACCGGGTGGTCGTCCGCCAGCACGATTCGAATGGTTCGTTCCATTTCAGCCACACGCCTCCGCTGTTCCCGGTCCAGCGCGGGATTGCGCCGGATCAGGCAGGCAATTCAGCATCCAGCATACGCTCCAACCCTTGGGCAGCGGCGCGCAAATCGCTCAGCAGAACGGCGCTGTTATCCAGTTGGTTATCCTTGAAGTTAAGCGGTGTCAACTCCAGGAGCGCGCCCAGGCGGGCGGCCTGAAGGGCGCCAGCCATGCCGCAACCGCCCTTGATGGCGTGCCCAATGCGGCGAATTTCCGCAGCGTCGCCCTTGCTTATTGCGGCTCCTAATGCATCAATCCGCCCGCCGAGATCGGTAACGATAGCAAAGTATATTTGCCGAACAGCGGGCTCGGGCATGACTTTGCGCAATTGGGAGAGAACCTCCACGCTGATCACGGGCTCGTTGGGATCGAGGAGCGAAGGAACAGCTTCCGGTTGATGACCCTCGATCAGCCTACTCAGACCTTCTGCATTGAAGGGTTTGAGCAGAAAACCGTCTGCCGCACCGGCCACTTCAGGTGGCGCGTTGCTGCCGCTGATGGCGTAGATGCGAGCGTCGGTGCGGCTGCGCAGCTCAGCGATCAGCTTTATTCCACTCAGGCCGGGCATCTGCGCGTCCATGAGGATCGCGCCCGGCCGGCATACTTCTTTGACGAGCATCTCCAGCGCAGCGTCTCCGTCCACGGCTGTGTGGACGGTAAATCCAGCCATGGTAAGCACGGTGGCTGCTACTTCGCGGCTGACCAGATCGTCGTCAATTAACAGAACAACGGGCAGGCGCCTTTCGGTGGAGCGGTCCAGCATGCCTCTAGTTTGCATCTACCGCGCACTGATAAGGTGAGAAATCTGCGCGCCGGTAATCGCTTTGGTTCAGTCGCCGATTGAAGAAGTCCGGCGCGGCCGGGATTCGTGGACCTTTCTAGTGACCACTTGCGGCCGGCGCCGGCATATCCAACGCTGTGGGCACGGGCAGGTCCTGGCCGTTCTGCCAGTCGTAGATGGCTGCCGCAAACTGGTCGGCGCGACGCTGCCACCGTTCAATCTCCAGGTCATAGCGGACGGTCACGTTGCTGAGCCAATAGGGGCGGTTCTCACCGAGCCACGCCTGGCTGTACTCGCTCTTCAAGGCCGAGTAGGCATCGCGCAAATCCTGGCACCGGCCGTTCGTGCCGCTGATTTCGCTGAGCAAAGTGCCCGTGGCGGAGCTTTTTGTCTTATCGTGCTGCTGCGCGACCACCTGGGCATAGGCCGCAGTGATTTCCTGCGCAAGTTGGAATTTGAGACCGATAAAGTCGAGGCGGCGCGCGCCAAGATCCATTGCCGTGAGGGCATCCGGTTCGGCGAGCTTGGGGTTGACGCGGTGCGCATCGGCCAGCAGAACCATGGCTTGCTCGGCGTGGATGCGCAGATCGTGCGCGATAGGCGAGACCTTGGCTGATATTGCTTGCCCTTCCGCGCTCCACGGATCGAGCCAGAAAAGTTGGTCGCTGGTCATGCCTGTCTTCGCGTCGACTAGATCCCCTTGTGCGGCCATCAACTCTTTTTCAGCGGCGCTAATTTTACCGCTCGGGTCGAGATGAAAGTCTTGACCATACGCGTCCTGGTAATCGGCGATAGAACTTTGGCCCGGCTGCCACGCGGCGACCGCACCGAAGAGGACGCCATACCAGTCCATGTTGAAGAGACCTTCTCCATCGTCGTTCCAGACCGTAGTGAGCGCGCCCGTCGAATTAAGGCTCTGCCCGGCGGCGATGAAGCCCTGAATGTTCCACAAGGCCGTCTTGTTGCGCGGGTAAACTTCGTTCCAATTCGAGTCGCCGGGAGCAACCCAGGTCTCAATCCCGTTCTTGGCGAATGGTTGGATGAGCTTGCCGAAGTCTGTCTGGGCCGAATAGTCCCAAGGCACGGCAATCATGTCTTTGGGAATTCCGGCAACGGCGTCAGGGTTGGCATCGCCGATGTCGCCCCAGAAAAGCAGGCGGCGATTGAGCGGCGCAAGAGCGTCGTGAATCTGTTTGAGGAAGGCGACATAGACCGGTCCGTACCCCTGTTGCGCGACCGCGTCGTGCGTTCGGCCCACGCCCAGGTCAAAGGTCTCGTCGGCACCGATGTGGATGAAGGGCGATGGAAACTCCTGGGCAACATCAGCAAACCAATCCTTGATGAGGGGAAGCGTGCCCGCCTCGCCGGGTGCGAGCATGTAGCCCTGAGGAGTCTCTGCCTGGTCCTGGTAAAGCTCCCACTTAAGCACATGATGCAGATGGCCGAAAGCTTCCTGATCCGGGACGATGGTGATGTGATACTGGCGGGCGAAGTCCACGAGTTCCGCGACCTGCGCGGGCGTGAGCGAACCACCCGGCGGCGCTGCCAGCGGATGATCCGGATAAAGGAGCGTGTTCTCGAAATAGGGCGAGTAGATATTGATCTTGAAGGAAGCAAAGACGCGAATCTGGTGCTTCTGGAAGTCGAGCGAGGGAAATGGTCCACGAGAGAGATCGTCGCTGATGCCGCGATATTGCATAGCCGGCCAGTCGCGCACGGTGCCCGTGAAAAGGACGCGGGGCGCTCCGGGCAACGGCAGCATCTGTTTGAAGGTCTGCACGCCGTAAAAAACTCCGGAACCGGTTGCGCCGATGATTGCCGCTTCATGCGGTCCGATCACCAGAACGTAGCCTTCGGATTCCATGACCGGATCGAATGTAAGATTGTTGCCTGCGAGGCCGGCTTTCGCCGCGTCGGAGCCGCTACGGAGAAGCGTGATGCGATACGGCGATTGTGCAGAATGTGGTTGACCCTCGCTCGGCGCAATGCGCTTCAGCGCATCTTCAAGATCGCGAGCCGCGAATTCATCTTCAGCATCGTGGCCGGGGATGACGACGAGAATCTTGTCGGGCAATGGAGTGGCCTGCCCGAAGCTCGCCTCACGCGGAGCGGGGAGAAGGGCAGGCTTGGTTTGCGCGTCGGCCAGAGCGGAGGCGGCAAGGAGCGCGGCGAGCACTATGCGCGGCAAAGTAGATGAAGTTATTCGAACGAAACTTTGCAACTGCGTCTGCCTCCGGCTCGGGACATGGAACTCTAAGTTCGATGCGACCATTGTAGACTGGTGCGTCGAACGAATTACCATGACGCGAGTTGGATCGGAACAGACAAATGAGGATGGGCGAGAGGAAAAGCTTCAAGTGAATTCCGCCGAATCGCCGCGCAAAGATGAAACGGATGCTTCCGCAGTAATGCGCCGCTACAACGCGTTCCTGCTTCTGGTTGCCGGCCTGGGCGGACTGCTCTATGGCATCGACGTCGGCATTATCGGTGGAGCAGTGCCGTACCTGCAGGCCACATCGGGGCTGAGTCCTTCGCAGCTTTCGTTCATTGTGGCCGCAGTGCTGCTGGGCAGCGTGTTCTCGACGCTGTTCTCGGGCCTGCTGGCTGACTCGATGGGCCGGAAGCCGCTGATGATCGCAAGCGGCTGCGCGTTCGTGGTCAGTATTCCGGTAATTGCGATGTCCTCCGGATACGGGCCGCTGCTTTTCGGGCGGTTGCTACAGGGCGCAAGCGGCGGATTGATCGGCGTGGTAGTTCCGCTTTATTTGGCTGAGTGCCTGGCTGCGCAAAACCGCGGAAAAGGCACCGCGATTTTTCAGTGGATGCTGACGCTGGGAATTGTGGCCGCTGCGCTGATGGGCATGTACTTCAGCTATCGCGTGGACGCAGTGGTGAAGTTGGGAGATGCCGCGGCGCTCTTTCGCTTCAAGGATCACGCCTGGCGAAGCATCTTCTGGGTGTCGCTGCCGCCCGGTGTTGTGTTTGTGCTGGGGAGCTTGTTTGTCACCGAGTCGCCGCGCTGGCTGTTTCGGAAGGGGAAAAAAGAGCGGGCTCAAGCCGCGTTGCTCATGTCGCGCAGCACGGAGCAGGCCGCGCTGGAACTTGAGGAGATGGAAACGACTGCGCGAGCGCCGAAAGCGGGGCCGCAGATTCGCGATTCACTGCTGCGGCGCAAGTACGCGGTTCCTTTTTTGCTGGCCTGCGTGATTCTGTTCTGCAATACGGCGACGGGCGTGAACTCGATCATCGGATACAACACGGGCATTTTGTTGCAAAGCGGGTTGAGCGATCTCCGCGCGCATTGGGGCTACGTGATTTTTACGGCGGTGAATTTTCTGGCGACGATGATCGGCATTATGCTGGTGGATCGCAAGGGCAGGAAGTTTTTGCTGGTGATAGGCACGAGCGGAGTGATCGTCGCGTTGGTCTGCGTGGCATTGCTGTTTCGATCGACGGAAAGGCTGAGCGTGGACTGCCGCGATCGAGTGCAGGGGCTGGTTTCGCGAAGCCAGGACTTGACGCTGCACTTCGATCCGGCGACGGCGACGAGGCTGCTGGCGGCGGAGGGCGGGGTGGGCAAGATCGATGCGCGAGGCGGAATCGACAGCAATCGCGCGTCGCTGGCCATCATTTACTCCTATGGTGACTTTACTGCCGCAACAAATTTCGTTCGCTCGGACGATGCGGCGGCAGCGCCGATTGAAATTACGCGCGCAAGCTGCGTGCCCCAAAACAGAATCGAAGCGCTGTTCCGGAATCCATTTGCCGACCTCGCGGCCGCGCGGACCGCGCCACTCGTGATTCAAAAAGCGCTTGTTGGCCGCGTACCCGAGGCTCGAAACGGATGGCTCGTGGCGCTGGGGCTCTACGTGTTTATGGCGTTCTATGCATTGGGGCCGGGCGTGGTGGTTTGGCTGGCACTGAGCGAACTGATGCCCACGCGCATCCGGTCGAACGGAATGAGCATCGCGTTGGTCATCAATCAGTTGGTGTCAACTACTCTGGCCGCGATCTTTCTCCCCTTCGTGAGCAAACACGGTTACTCGCAAATGTTTTTTCTGTTCGCCGGGTTCACGGTCGTTTATTTCGTTGTCGCGGTTTTTTTCTTGCCGGAGACAAAGGGCAAAACGCTGGAAGAAATTGAGGCGCACTTCGAAAAAGCAGCTTCTAGCTCCTAGCATTTAGCCGTTAGCTTCGTTGGCCGACCGTCGGAGGCGCGCAGGCGTCCAGTGATTTCGTTCGGTTCCTCCGGGAGGGTTGTGGCGATCCAAGGTTCATGCGGTCCCAGGTCCCTCCGCCATGGCGGACGAGGGACCGGGGCACCCCCGGCGGGAACTACCACTTCATCAACTGCGTGAGTTGAAGAAGATTGCCGCAGGTGTCGTTGACATGGGCGATCTTTGAAGCAGTTACGTCAGTGGGCGGCATGGTGAACTCGGCGCCATGCGCTTTCATGCGCTCGTAATCGGCCTGCAGGTCGTCAGTGAAGAACATGGCCGCGGGCTGGTTTTGCTGGAACAAAGCCTGTTGATAGGTTTTAGCGGCCGGGTTGTTGTTGAGCGCGAGTTGCAGTTCCGTGCCGTCAGGATCTTCGGGCGAGGCGACGGTGAGCCAGCGATAGGGCCCATTGCTGAAGTCCGCCTTCTTCACGAAGCCGAGCACTTCGGTGTAGAAGCGCAGGGCCTTCTCCTGGTCGTCGACATAGACGCTGATGAGTTTGATTTTCATGTTGATTCTCCTCAGTTGGTTTCGCGGACGGGGCCGCGGTGTTCTTGTTGCAGTTTGCGTTCAATCGAAACTTGCGAGCGTGCACTCGAGCCCATTGAAAAAGCTCTGCCAGCCGTACTTCGCGCCCTTATAGTTGGCTTCCCTGCCGGGACCGAAGCCGGACTGCTCCATGCGCAGATGCGTGCCGCCGTCTGCGGGAGTCAAGGTCCACCGCACCACAGTTTCAAGCCCCATAGCGACCCAGCTATACGAAAGCTCCTTGAAGGGGTCGACAACGGATACCTCGCAGTCGATGACTCCATTCCAGTTCGGCATGGGCTCGCGGCGGAATTGGAACCTGCGCCCGACGGTTGGCTCGAAATCGTTGCTCAACAGCCATTGCGCGAGGAGGGAACCCTCCGTGAGCGCGCGCCACAGCTTCTGCGGCGGGTGAGGAAATACCCTTTCGACGACGAGGGCACGAGAAGCATCAGGGTTGCTCATGGATCCATCCTCCCCAAAAGATTTTCAAGACGATCGAACCGGTCGCGCCAGAACGCGCCGTAGAGGTTGAGCCAATCGACCATCGGCGCCAGCGCTTCAGGCTGCGCACGATAGTGTGTTTCGCGGCCTTCGCGGCGATGGCGCACCAGCTTTGCCCGCTTCAATATGGTCAAGTGCTTGGAGACTGCGGGCTGGGAGACGCCGGCGTAGCGGGTTAAACCGTGGACAGTCTGCTCGCCGTGGCGGGATAGTTGCTGGAAGATGGCGCGACGGGTGGGATCGGCGAGAGCGCGGAAGACGGGATTGGGGTTCAGTGACGCCACACACAAACCATAACCAAATGGTTATGGTTTGTCAAGAGGGGGCAAGGGACGATTGCGCCTGATCCCCGGTCCCTCCGCCACGGCGGACGAGGGACCTGGGGCACCCGGTATCTGGCTGAAACCGCCAGAGAAAAAAGCAGATCCTTCGGCTCACCACCCCCAAACTGAAGGACGTTTGGGGCCCTGTTCGCTCAGGATGACAGGTACGGAGGGGTTTGAATGGTGTGTATAGAGACAGCAAGGGCGCCCGCGGCTGCGGACGCCCTTGCTGTGTGGAGGAGGGATTTGTGTTCTGCCCACCCTAGCGACAAAAACTAAAGCGTCGCGAGGGTGGGGCGCCCAATACCCAGCTGAGTAAGCAACGTTGGTTGGGTTTACTTGCTGCCGCCCTGCGCGCCGAGCTTGTCTTCGAGCGCGGCCTGCGCCGCTGCGAGCCTTGCCGTGAGAAGGCGGAAGGGCGAGCAGGAGACGTAGTTGAGGTCGATTCTGTGGCAGAACTTGACGGACTCAGGATCGCCGCCATGTTCGCCGCAGATGCCAACCTTCAGTTTCGGCCGCGTGTTGCGGCCCTTGGCTACTGCCATCTTCACCAGTTGGCCGACGCCAGCCTGATCGAGGGTGGCGAAGGGGTCCTGCTTGAAGATGCCGAGCTTGAGATAGGCCGGCAGGAAGTTGTTGATGTCGTCGCGCGAGATGCCGAAGGTCGTCTGCGTCAGGTCGTTGGTGCCGAACGAGAAGAACTCGGCTTCTTCGGCAATTTGATCTGCCGTGAGGGCCGCGCGGGGTAGCTCGATCATGGTTCCCACCATGTAGTCGACCTTGGCCTTCTTCTCCGCGAAGACTTCGCTGGCCACACGGCGCACGATGGCCGCCTGGTTGCGCATCTCCTCAATAGAGCCGATGAGCGGGATCATGATTTCGGGATGCGGATCGGCACCCTTCGACTTGACCTGAACGGCGGCTTCAATGATGGCGCGGGCCTGCATCTCCGTAATCTCAGGGAACGTAATGCCGAGGCGGCATCCGCGTAACCCGAGCATCGGGTTCTGCTCATGCAGCTCTTCAACGCGAGCCAGTAGCGGACGCAGCTCCTTGAGCTTAGGCGAACGCGGCTTGGTGTCTTCAAGGTGCTGGATTTCGACCAGGAGATCCTCACGTTTCGGAAGGAACTCGTGCAGCGGCGGATCGAGCAGGCGAATGGTGACGGGCAGCGACTCCATGGCCTTGAAAAGGCCGATGAAGTCGGCGCGTTGCATGGGCAACAGTTTCTTGAGAGCCGCACGGCGATCCTTCTCGTTCTGGGCCAGGATCATGGTGCGCATGTGCTCGATGCGATCTTCGGCAAAGAACATATGCTCGGTGCGGCAGAGGCCGATGCCTTCGGCGCCGAACAGGCGAGCGTTTTTGGCGTCGCGAGGGATGTCGGCGTTAGCGCGAACACGCAAACGGCGAACCGGATCGACCCAGCTCATGAACTTGACGAGATCGGGATCGTTGGGCTGGGCTTCGAGCGTCTTGAGCCGGCCTGCAATCACGCGGCCGGTGGTTCCGTCGAGCGAAATGTAGTCGCCCTGCTTGAAGGTCTTGCCCTTCACGCGGAGTTCCTTCTTGGCTTCGTCGACCGTGCAGTCGCCGGCGCCGGCCACGCAGCACTTACCCATGCCGCGGGTGACGACAGCTGCGTGCGAGGTCATGCCGCCGCGCGAAGTGAGAATTCCGTCGGCCACTTCCATGCCTGCGATGTCCTCAGGCGTGGTTTCGCCGCGGACAAGAATGACGGACTTGTATGCGCCGCTGTTGTGCTGCTTGACCGCTTCTTCAGCGGTAAAGACGATTTGGCCGACCGCCGCGCCTGGCGAAGCCGGCAATCCGGTGGCGAGCACTTCAATCTTCTCGCCCTTTTCCACGAGCCGCGGAACCAGGAAGTCGTAGAGCTGGTTGGGCTCGACGCGGAAGATGGCTTCCTCCTGCGTGATGAGTCCCTCGCGCACCATATCGATGGCGACGCGAACAGCGGCCAGGCCGGTGCGCTTGCCGTTGCGCGTCTGCAGCATGTAGAGTTTGCCATCCTGGATGGTGAACTCGAAATCCTGCATGTCGCGGTAGTGCTTTTCCATGCGCCGCGTAATGTCTCTCAGTTGCTCGAAGACCTTGGGCATGGCCTTCTCAAGCTCGCTGATGGGAAGCGGAGTGCGGACGCCGGAGACCACGTCCTCGCCCTGCGCGTTCATCAGGTACTCGCCGAAGAACACATGTTCGCCGGTAGCGGGATTGCGCGTGAAGCCAACGCCAGTGCCGGAGCCTTCACCCAGATTGCCGAAGACCATGGCCTGCACGTTGACCGCGGTTCCGATCGAATCGTCGATGTGGTTGATGCGGCGATAGGTCTTGGCACGATCGTTTTGCCAGCTTCTGAAGACGGCATCGCGGGCCGCAACGAGCTGCACTAGCGGATCCTGCGGAAAGTCCTTGCCCGTCTCCTTTTTCACCAGCTTTTTGTATTCGGCAATGATCATTTGCAGCGCGTCGGGCTGGAGATCGTAGTCGAACTTGATTTTCTTGGCGGCCTTTATGCCATCGAAGATATGCTCGAACTTCTTTTTGGGAACGTCGAGGACCACGTCGCCGAACATCTGGATGAGGCGGCGGTAGGAGTCATAAGCAAAGCGGGGATTATTGCTGCGCTTGGCCAGCGCTTCAACAGCCTGATCATTGAGGCCCAGGTTCAGAATCGTGTCCATCATGCCGGGCATGGAGAACTTTGCGCCCGAGCGGACTGAGACCAGCAGCGGATTTTCGCCCGTGCCGAGCTTCTGTCCCTGCAACTTTTCCAGCTTCTCCAGCGCGTCGAGCATTTCTGTCTCGATTTGCGGGCTCAGTTTGCCGCGCATGTATTCGCGGCAGGCCTCGGTCTGGATGGTGAATCCGGGAGGCACGGGCAAACCGGCGTTGGTCATCTCGGCCAGACCTGCGCCTTTGCCGCCTAAAACGTCTTTCATTTTGCCGTTACCGTCAGCCTTGCCGCCGCCGAAGGAATACACATACTTGGTTGTTGTTGGGGTCGCCTCGGCGACCGATTGCTCCACTACGCCCTGCGCCATGAGATAAAGTCTCCCTTGCTGGTTAGATCTTGTTGGATTCCGCCGTGCGGTCCATAGGCAAGGGTAAAGGAACGGAGGCCCGGCGCGCCAATCAAGATGGGATGAAACGTTGCGCGGGGTTCGGCCCTCGCATAGAGGACTGCGACGAACGGCTCTTCTGAGTCATAAATAGGAATAGCGTCTAGGGGCTAGGATTGCATGTGCTTTTGGTCACAGGGGGCTAGTGCAGCGGGCAGGCGGTGGCGCAAATCGGGAACGAATCCCACAATTCAAGACATAGCTTGGCCGGCGAGGGCTGGACGGCGGGCGAAGAAGGCACCGCTCAGGCGGCGGAACCCTGCAAGCAAAGCGGCTGGCGGCTAGTGTGACGCTGGCGCTGGATTGTTCCGCAGGCTGGCAAGGTCGTCGATGAGAAGTTTGCGAAGTGCAGCGATATCTTTGGGTTCGGATTCGTCGAGGATGTCCCAGATGCGCCAGCCACCGTGCTCCGGAACGAGAGTGAACTTGAGCTTTGTTGGTTCGACTGCAATTGACCCTTTCGGAGGCGCCAAATAGAAACTCACATTGGCGAGAGCCCGCTGTGTAGACTCAATCCGGACATCGATTCTGAGGTCCCAGATTCCATTCCAGTCCTGGCAACTGCAGATCGGATCCGCATCCATTGCCGGAGCACTGTCCGGCCCGTTTGCCTTAACGTCGGCCTTCTCCAGCGCCAGGAGCGACGAATCGAAGTATCGACTGGACTGAGGACCGTCAAGGTCGATTCCTCTGCCTCCGCGAGAGTACTGGCTATAGATATTCACCAGGAAGGCTTTCGCGGAGGCCGCGTCCTGGGCGTGCGACGAGGTGCAAGAAAGGATTGCGACGAAAGAAATGGCAATTGGGAAGAACTGCTTTGCGCGCATGATAACGACCTGGCGACTTGAATGAAACGCCGAGGTCAATTCTATGCTTCTCTCTACCTCGAGCGGGTTTCTCAGGCCGCGGATTCCTGCAGTTGCATGCATCCAAGGCTGGCCTCGGCCCCCGGCTGCGCGACCAGGATGCGGTCGAGCCCTACAATCTGAAGGATTTCGCGCACATGGCGGCTAGGCCGTGCCACGGTGAGGGTGTGGCCCGCCTTGCAGGCGTCAGTGTAAAGCGTAATGAGAGCGGCAAGACCTGCGGCGTCAATGCGCTCCACCTCGGCGAAGTCGAGCGCCACGTTTTCGCTGACGACCGCTGGCGCCAGTTCCTCGAGGAAACCCTGCTCCTGGCCTCTCACGAGCTCTTTGATCCGAAGAACGACGTTCCTGACTGATTCAACCCGATTGGTGTTCATAAGAATCTCCTCGCCCGCAATGTTCCGCGGACACTTGCAACTGATATTGCCAAGATCGCAGGCTCACTGAGTTTTGCCTTGGCCTGTTTTGCAATTGGCACGCAGCGGACCGATCAAAAAACGCCGCGGTTGGGGAATATGCTGAATCTGCAGGGCGTCTGTGTGCCCTTGCAAGCAGCAAACGCGGCCGGTTTCGCAGAGCGCGTCCGCAAATGAACAACAAGAATCCATACGCAGGGTGGGAGAGGAAAGTTCCGTGGCGGAGAAGGCGGACAGTTCGCGCGGCGAGGAATCGCCAAGAACTCTTGGCGGATTGACACGGGAGCAGACGCGCGCCTTTGCGCTTGAGGCAGGCTTTCAGGAGGCCGGGTTGGTGGCATTGCCTTATGAGGCGGAGGCACGCGATGCGGAACGGTTTCGCAAGTGGGTTGCCAAGGGCCGCGCGGGAACAATGGGCTACCTTGAGCGCAAAGCGGAGGATGGACGCCTGCTGCGAGAACAGACGGCTGTTCCCTTCCCGTGGGCGCGATCGGCATTGGTTTGCTTTGCGAGTTATCTCTTTCCTGAACAACCTCTCTCGACCGAAACGCCAAACCCACGGAGTGGGTGGAACGGCTGGATTGCGAGGTACGCGTGGAGCAGCAAGACGAATGAGCGGGGCGAGCGGCGGCCGAGCGACTATCACAAGGTGCTGCTGAAGCGGATGCGGGCAGTTGAGGCGCGGCTCCATGATGAGCTTGGCGAGTTCGAGTCTCGCGCATACGTCGACACAGGACCGATTGTGGAGCGCGCGCTCGCGGTTGCGGCCGGGCTTGGGTGGGCAGCGAAGAATACCTGCCTGATTCATCCGACGTTGGGGTCGTTTGGATTTTTGGCGGTGCTGTTGACGTCGCTGGAGGTCAGCGAGTCATCCCCCGCCCTGGCAAAGCTAGGACGGGGCACCCATGAGGCCACGGGGCAGAAGCCCGGGTTGCAGGTGGCGGACCGTTGCGGCAGTTGCACGCGCTGCATCGAGGCTTGCCCGACGAATGCGCTCGACGTTCCCTACCAGATGGATGCGACGCGGTGCATTGCGTATTTGACGATCGAGCACAAGGGTCCGATCGCGGAGGAACTCGCCGCGAACATGGGCCGGCAGGTTTTCGGCTGCGACATCTGCCAGGATGTGTGCCCGTGGAATGGGAAGGCGCGACGGGCCATGGAGATTTCGCGCGATCCCACCCTTTCCGCAAGATTGCAAAAAGCGGATCCTTCGACTTCGCTCAGGACGGAAAGGATGGGGCAACGCCCGATTGCGGCGGACGCCGAGCTGGAACCGCGGTCGGAGCTTGTCAACCCCGCACTGGAGTGGTTGGGCTCGCTGGACGAGCAGTCCTTCGAGCGGGAATTCAACGGCTCGCCAGTGCGCCGAACCGGATTCATGGGTCTCAGGCGCAATGTTGCTATCGCGATGGGCAACACCGGGGAGGGTCGGTTTGCCGAGCAGCTCGAAGCGTGGGCCGCGGCGACCAACGACGGCCTTCGCGAGGCCGCGCGGTGGGCACTGGGTAAACTCAGTTGCAGTGACGACCGACCAAGCCATTCTTGAACTGGAATGGCGCCGCAGCCTGCGCGTCGCAGCGCCCTCTGGGCCCGAGCAACTATCCTTAAACACAACGCCTCTGAGCAACAGGACGATTGCGCCAAGGGTGTAAAGCTCGGTAGATCTGGAGAAAGGCCACGCATGTGGCAGACGAGATGAATTCCGCATCCGATCCCGCAACTGAAATCCACGATGCTGCCGAGGCAGTGGCTGCCGCCGCAACCGGCCCGGAGCAGCCGGTTGCGCAATCGAAGTGGTACCGCTGGCGCAAGAACGGCACGGCGCTTATCGCCTATCTGCTTGACAGCGAGGTACACACCTTCGCCTTCAGCGTGGCGGCCAACGCAATCATTTCTTTTATCCCGTTCATCGTGCTGCTGTATACGCTTGTGTTCACCGTCTTTCACTCACCAACAAAGGGCCCCATGGTGACCGTGGTAAACAACATGGTGAACTACTTTCTGCCGTCGCTGACCAAAGATCCGGATTGGATTACGAGAACCATCGTGGCAGAAGGCGTGGAGCCCATACTGAAGCATCACGGCGCGCAGGCGTTTTCGCTGCTGATGATTCTTATCGCGTGCACCGGAATCTTCCTGCCTTTGGAGGTGGCTCTCAATCAAGCCTGGGGGGTGAAGAGAAGCCGCAATTATCTTTTAAACCAGACGATCGCGTTTGGGCTGGCTCTGCTGATGCTGGGGCTGGCCGTGGCCAGCATGTTTGCAAATCTGGCCGTGGACAGCGCGCTGCCGGTTATTTTTCTCGAGCACACAGACAATGCCTTCTACCGCTTCGTATCCGGAGGAGTGGACTACGCGTGGCTCGCGATATCAACGGGCGTCGCCTCGATTCTGTTCTTCTTTTCGGTGTACTACATTCTGCCCAACCGCAAAGTTCCCTGGCGGCCGGTTCTGCGCACATCGATCATCACGGGCCTCGTCTGGCTGTTCTCGCGATTCGTTTTTGCCACAGTGCTTCCTCACATTGACCTGACCATCTATGGCCCGTTTTACGTTTCAGTCGGCCTGCTTTTCTGGGCCTATATCTCGGGCTTGATCCTGTTCGCCGGAGCCCAATTCAGCGTGGCGCGGCTGGGAGACGGGAAGAAATAGCATTTTCCAACCTTGAATTCTGCCATTCGCCAAGCCGATTTTCTTTCGCTTTGTATTCGCCTCCGATCCGCGCTAATCTCTTGAGAGCAGCATGTCCCCGTCCAAGCCCAGTTCGCCCGAAACCGCCGATCCGTTTGCCTGCTTTCACCCTGTGACAGCGGAGTGGTTCAAGGCCGTCTTCGACGCGCCAACAGCCCCGCAGCGCATGGGCTGGCCGGTGATCGCGCGCGGTGAAAATGCGCTGATCCTTGCGCCCACCGGCACAGGTAAGACGCTGGCCGCGTTTCTCTGGTGCCTGGACCGCCTGATGCTGCAAAACAGAGATCAGAGAGCAGAGAACAGAGATCGTGGCTGCAGGATTGTTTACGTCTCGCCGCTGAAGGCGCTGGCTGTGGACGTGGAGCGGAACCTGCGGTCGCCGCTGGCGGGCATGGCAAACATGGCGCGGCGCATGGGCGTTCCGTTTCACGAGCCGATGATCAGCGTGCGGACAGGCGACACGCCGCAGCGCGAGCGGGCACGTTTTGCGCGGCATCCGGCCGACATTCTGATCACGACGCCCGAGTCGCTGTATCTGATCCTTACGTCGCAGACGGCCGAGGCACTGCGCACCGTCGAAACCGTCATCATCGACGAGATTCACGCGCTTGTCCCGACAAAGCGTGGCGCGCACCTGGCGTTGACGCTGGAACGGCTTCAGGCGCTGACCGCGAAGCCGTTGCAGCGCATCGGCCTTTCGGCCACGCAGCGGCCGCTGGAAGAGGTGGCGCGATTCCTCGGCGGCATCGAGGTTGAGGGAGGGTTGAGAAGCGAGTCGGCAAGTCAGCAAGTCGGCGAGTCAGCAGACAATTTAGAGGCAACCGAAGATCCCCATTCGACTTCGTCCGCCGAGGCGGACTCCGCTCAGGGCAGGCTTTCGACTCCCTATGCTGCCGCTTCGGTCGCTCAGGATGACAACACTGAATTTGGTGATGTTGCCGATTCGGCCGCGCCGCTTCGTTATCGGCCGGTCACAATCGTCAACGCCGCCGCACGCAAGCAACTCAAGTTGCGGATCGAGGTTCCTGTCGAGGACATGGCGCGACTGGGCGAGATGGAGGAGATTCCTTCGGGGCTGGCCTCGCAAACTCCTCGCCGTGTTTCGATTTGGAACGCAATCCATCCTCGACTCCTTGAGATCATTCGCGAGCGCAACTCGACGATTCTTTTTGTGAATGCCCGCCAGACCGCCGAGCGGCTGGCCGGAGCGCTCAACGACCTGGCCGGAGAGCCGATCGCGCGCGCGCACCATGGCTCACTGGCCGCCGCGCAGCGTTCGGTGATCGAAGAACAGCTCAAGGCCGGGCAGATCAAAGCGCTGTGCGCAACCTCGACCTTGGAGCTGGGGATCGATATGGGTGCGATCGATCTCGTGGTGCAGATCGAGTCGCCGCCATCGGTTGCCAGCGGCATGCAGCGTATCGGACGCGCCGGCCACCATGTGGATGCGGTGAGCGAAGGCATTCTTTTTCCCAAGTACCGCGCCGACCTAGTCGCTTGCGCCGCCGTCACACGCGCCATGCGCGACGGACACATTGAGTCGACGCGCTTCCCGCGCAACCCCCTCGATGTGCTGTGCCAGCAATTGGTGGCGATTGTGGCGTCCGCGCGAAAACCAGGGACCAAGGGATCAAGGGACCGAGGGACCAAGCGGCAGAGATCAGAGAACAGAGATCCGAGAGCCGCGGACACCGCGAACCTTTTCGGCAAAGAGATGCCGCGGGATTGGGGCAACACTAGCTCTGCTAACCCAGCCAGCGCCGCTGACTCCGCTCCTGCTGAAGTTTCCGTCGATTTGCTCTTCAATCTCGTGCGCGGAGCCGCGCCGTTTGGTTCGCTTTCGCGCACAGCCTTCGATGGCGTGCTCGATCTGCTCAGCGGCCGCTACCCCTCAGACGAGTTTGGCGAGTTGCGTCCTCGGCTGACATGGGACCGCGTGCGCAACGTGGTCACGGCTCGCGACGGCGCAGCGCGGCTGGCGATCCTGAACGCGGGGACGATTCCTGATCGCGGTCTCTACGGCGTCTTCCTCGCGTTCACTGAGGGGAAATCGGTGCGTGTTGGCGAACTCGATGAGGAGATGGTCTTCGAATCGCATCCCAACGAGACGTTCATCCTGGGCGCGTCGACGTGGCGCATTACAGACATTACGCACGATCGCGTACTGGTGACACCCGCTCCCGGCGAGCCAGGCAAGATGCCGTTTTGGAAGGGCGATGGTCCTGGCCGGCCGCTCGAATTTGGCCGACGCATTGGCGCCATGGTGCGCGAGTTGCAGGCATTGCCGCAGGCCGCCGCGCTGACGCGCCTAGTGAACGAGCACGATCTCGATCCAGGCGCCGCGGAAAATCTGCTGCGCTTTCTCGCCGATCAAGCCGAGGCGACCGGGCAGGTTCCCGACGACCGGACGATTGTTGTGGAGCGAGTCCGCGACGAACTGGGCGATTGGCGCGTTTGCGTGCTCACGCCGTTCGGTAGCCGCATTCATATTCCATGGGCGATGGCGGTGGCTGCGCGCATTCGCGCCGCCGGTGGGCCTGAGGTCGAAACGCTCTGGGGCGATGACGGATTTGTGCTGCGCTTCCCTGATACCGACGAGCCGCCCGACTCCGATTGGATTCTTGTCGAGTCGGCCGAAGCGATGCAGCTTGTGCTGCGCCAGTTGGGATCGACTGCGCTTTTTGCCGGGCGCTTTCGCGAAGCTGCGGGGCGTGCGTTGCTCTTGCCGCGCCGCCGCGCCGATCAGCGTTCGCCGCTGTGGCAGTTGCGCAAACGGTCTTACGATTTGCTCAGCGTGGCTTCGCGCTATCCGCAATTTCCGCTTTTGCTCGAAGCCTATCGCGAGTGCCTGCGCGATGTATTCGACATGCCTGCGCTGGTAGAGATTCTGCGAGAGGTCGAACAAAGGAAGTTGCGGGTTCATGTGGTCGAGACGCGCAAGCCATCGCCTTTTGCCGCTTCTCTGCTGTTCAGCTATGTGGCTAACTTTGTGTATGAAGGCGATGCGCCATTGGCCGAGAGACGCGCGCAGGCTCTGACCATCGATCAGGACCAGTTGCGCGAGCTGCTTGGCGAAGCCGACTTGCGCGAGTTACTTGATGCCGATGCGATTGCCGCTGTGGAAGAGGCTGCGCAGTGCCTTGCGGAGAATTATCGCGCACGGTCGGCCGATGGAATCCACGATTTGTGCTTGCGCCTGGGCGATCTTTCGCGCGAGGAGCTGGGCCGCCGTGTCGTGTCGGCGGATCTCTTGACGAATATCGACCGGCTGGTTCGGTCGCGGCGATTGCTCGAGCTGCGTATCGCCGGCGAAAAGCGCTTGATCGCGGCTGAAGACGCGGCGCGCTATCGTGATGGCCTTGGCATTCCTCTGCCGCCCGGTTTGGCGGCTGCGCTGCTCGAGCCTATTGCTCACCCGGTGCTTGAACTAGTGCGCCGTTATGCGCGCACGCACGGACCCTTCACGCTGCGCGAGGCGGCGGAGAGATTTGCGCTGGATACAGAGGCCGTGGAGGCCGCGTTGCGGCAGCTTGCGCATGAGGGCCGCGTGCTGGAGGGCGGTTTCCGGCCTGGTGGGGTGCATCGTGAATGGTGCGACGCCGAAATTCTGCGGCAGATTCGCCGCAAGTCGCTGGCCAAGCTGCGCCGCGAAGTGGAACCGGTGGAACAGCACACATTGGCGCGTTTCCTTACTCACTGGCAGGGCGTGCTGGCGCCGCGCCGAACGGGAACCGCGCATCTCGATGCGCTGCTCGATGCGATCGAGAGCCTTCAGGGAGCGCCGCTGCCCGCTTCGCTGCTTGAAACTTCGATTCTACCGGCGCGCATTGCCGACTTCACATCTGCCGGGCTCGACACGCTGATCGCCGCAGGGGAAGTGGCGTGGGCCGGCGTGGAGCCGATTGGCGAGCGCGATGGGCGCATTGCGCTGTTTCTCGCCGATAAGCTGCCGCTGCTGGCGCAACAACGTCCGCTGGTTGACCCGCTGACCGAGCGCGAAGAGAAGCTGCTCGCGGTGCTCGAATCTGCCGGCGCGAGCTTCTTCGATTCGCTGCATGAGGCTGCCGGTTCGGGCTATCCCGGCGAGACGATCGAAGCGCTCTGGAGCCTGGTATGGCGCGGGCTGATTACCAACGACTCGCTGCACGCGTTGCGGGCGTATATCGCAAGGCCGGAGAGCGCGAGGACGCCGCGGCGCTATCAAACGGGCGCGG
Organism: uncultured Acidobacteriaceae bacterium; assembly: GCA_963789425.1. Lineage (GTDB taxonomy): Bacteria > Acidobacteriota > Terriglobia > Terriglobales > Acidobacteriaceae > Telmatobacter. The sequence goes on from CAWBKM010000005.1 coordinate 1,009,567, forward strand.
TGTTTCGCTCGAGGCGCACGACGCCGCCAACGACGCAGGGCCGATGGTCTTTGTTGCCGCTTCAGAGCGCGGGCCGGGAGGCCCGCACGACAGCCGGCCAGGAGGCCGGGTCTACCTTTGGCAACAAAGCGCAGACGGTAACTGAACGCAGCCACTCACTGTCGCTGCAGCTGCTGAACCGCTACGGTGTGTTGCTGCGCGAGCAAGTTGCTGCCGAGAATGTGCCCGGCGGATTCAGCGCGGTATATGACGTGCTGAAGACGCTCGAAGAGAGTGGGCGGATTCGTCGCGGCTACTTTGTTGGAGGATTGGGCGCCACGCAGTTTGCACTGCCCGCCGCCGTTGACCTGCTGCGCCAGTTGCGTACCGAGCCGCCAGCTGAAAGGCCCGAGTTCGTGCAGTTGGCTGCGACTGATCCGGCCAATCCCTATGGCTCAGTGCTGCGCTGGCCCGATCTGCCGGTTGCGGAAGAGGATTCTGAATCGGCTCCGAGAATTCTGACTCGCGCTGCATACGCTGAAGTGATTCTGCGTAATGGAGAGCTTGTGGCATGGCTCAAGCGCGGCAATCCTAACCTGCTGGTCTTTTTGCCCGCGGAGGAGCCGGAGCGCTCGCAGGCTGCCGCGGGGCTGGCGCATTTCTTGTGCACGCGCGGCCAGGAACGCATGCGCGCAAGCAACCACGAAGGCGCGTTGATCACGACCATCAATGGCCAACCCGTCGCTGCGCACTCGATGGCACACTTTCTGATGGACGCGGGCTTTCATGCCGGACCTCTCGGCATGCACCTGCGCCGCATCCCGCTCGCGATCGCACGTTCTGAGCCGAACAGGCCCGAAGTCCAATAACCTTCTCGGCGTGGCAAAGCCGTATCCTTTTGCCACGATCTACTTTTGAAACGCGCGACAGATCTTAGGGAGATCGACGAAGACATGCCTGAAGGCGACACCATCTTTCGCACCGCGCGCAACCTGGGCCGCGCGCTCATGGGCAAGCCGATCATCGGCTTCCGGACGACATTTCCACTCATCATGCGATTCAACGATGACACACCGCTGGTTGGCCAGACGGTCGATCAAGTCGAGGCGCGTGGCAAATGGCTACTCATTCATTTTTCCGGCGGCGGAATCCTCACTTCGCATCTGCTTATGAATGGCCGCTGGCACATTTACCGGCAGGGCGAGCGCTGGCAAGCGCCGCGCTTTCATATGCGCATCGTGATCGAAAACAGCGAATACCAGGCGGCCGGATTTCGCGTGCCGGTCGCGCGCATGCACACGGAACAGTCGCTGGCGCGCGATCTATGCGTTGCTCGCCCGGAAAACGATCTGCTCAGCGACGAGTTCGATTCATCGGCCGCGTTAACGCGCCTGCTTGGCCGCCGACAGGACGCGCTCGCGGACGCACTGCTCGATCAGAAGGTCCTCGCTGGAGTCGGCAACGTCTTCAAATCGGAGATCTGCTTCGTTCAGGGGCTGCATCCATTTCGCGCCGTGGGAACGCTCACGCGCGAAGAAGCCGCGGCGGCGATTGCCACGGCGAAGAAGCTGCTCAAGGCGAATGTGCTTGAGGATGCGGGCGACCTGATCGTGACTTTTCGCGGGCAGCAGCGGCGCACCACGCACGCATCCGACCCGAGCGCGAGTTTGTGGGTCTACGGCCGTGCAGGCGAGCCATGCCGTCGCTGTGGCGAGCTGATTCGCCGCCGCATTCAGGGCGATGATGCGCGCGTCACTTTCTGGTGCCCGCGCTGCCAGCCGATGCCGGATGGTTCCGACGTGGACGGATAACGAGAGTACCGGGCCCCGGAAGTAAGGAGGCGAAATGAAAAAAACTACACCCGTTCCCCGCAAGAATGCCGAAGCAGAACTGGCCGGTTTCATCGACAAGTTCACACCGGAGATGGCTGCGTCGATCCGTGCCGTGCGAACTGCGCTGCGCAAACGAGTGCCCACGGCGAATGAACTTGTCTACGACAACTACAACTTCTTTGTGATCGGATACAGCTCGACGCTGCGGCCGTCGGATAGTTTTACTCAACTGGTGGCCGATGCGCATGGCGTGCGGCTCGCGTTCTACTGGGGCTCCAGGCTTCCCGATCCGGCGAACATTCTGCTCGGGAGCGGGAGTCAGAACCGATTCATCCGGCTAGAAAGTGCTCACGACTTAGGTAAACCAGCGGTTGAAGCGCTGATTCGCGCAGCGGCGGCGCAAGGCAAAGCACCGTTGCCAACAAGGGGTCGCGGAACGCTCGTGATCCGCTCAGTGTCAGCTAAACAGCGGCCACGCCGTGTTGCTGCAAAGCCCAAGCGCTCGCCTTAGTTGGGCGGCTTGCCGATTCCGAAAATCTTCTGAAAGATGTTGCGGCGGTCGTCGCCGTTCATACCGCCTTTGTGGTCGCAGGTATCGGCGGGAGCAGTACCATCCAGGAACGCCGCGGAGAAGTCGTCGGGGCATGAGGCGTCGGCGAGCAGGTTGGTGGCCTTGTCGATGGTCTGAACCTGGACGCCATCCGGCGGCGTGAAGTCGTTGGTGTCGGAGTACTCCGGCAACTGCACAGCCTGCTTCATGAAATCAGCCCAGATGGGAGCGGCTACACGCGCGCCCTGGATGCGACCGCGGTTTTCGGGGTCAAGCTCGGTGTAATCGTCGTTGCCCACCCACACGATGCACAGCAGGTTCGAAGTGAAGCCGGCAAACCATGCATCGTGGCTGGTGCCGGTTTTTCCCGCCGCCGGAGCGGTGAATCCCATGTTGCGGACGCCGGCGCCGGTTCCGCAATAATCTCGTCCCCCAACCGTACATGGATCGCTCCCGTTGCCCCCGAGAACAGCTTCCATCATGTAGGTAGTGAGGAAAGCGGCGCGTGGATCGAGGACCTGCCTTGTGGTGGGCGTGTAGTCTTCAACAATGTCGCCGGTGGGCGTGCGCACGCTTGCCAGCATCCACGGATCGATATGGACGCCTCCATTGGAGAAGACGGTGTAAGCGCCGGCCATATCAAGCGGTGTGGCGTCGTAAGAGCCGATGGCCATGGAAGGCGTGCCTTGGGCGCTTTTGATGCCTGCGTTGCGGGCCAGGGCCGCGACCTGATCGAAACCCACGAGGCTCGCCAGGCTGATGGTTGCGTTGTTGTCCGATCGCATCAGGGCCAGTCGAGCAGTCATTTGCCCGTAAAACTCGCTTTCAAAGTTGTGCGGGGTGTACTCGTAGTCAGTGCCTGCGCCATACGTTTGCTGCGCATCGTCGAGGATAGTCACCGGCGAGAAGAGTTTGGTTTGGCCGGGCAGCATCGTGCCCTCAATCGCGGTTTGGAACGCGGCTGCATAGACAAACGGTTTGAAGATCGATCCCGTGGGCCGATGCGCCACGGCGTGATTGACCTGCGACGTTCCGTAGCTGCGTCCGCCCACCAAAGCCAGCACCTGTCCCGTATGAGGATCAAGCGCGATCAGAGCCACTTGCGGATAGATATACGGCTTACCTATCTTCTTATCGTGCGCGTGGACGGCATCAATCTGCACGTCGACGACATGGATTGTGGAGTTGACCGCCTGCGTGGCCAGGCGCTGAAGATCCGGATCGAGCGAGGTGTAGATACGCAGGCCTTCGCGATTGAAATCGCGGTCGCCGAGCCTTTGTGTCAACTGGTCGTGCACCAGGTCGACAAAGTAGGGCGCTTCGCTTTCATCCACGCTTGACGACACCAAGTGGAGCGGTTCGGACTTAGCGGCCTCGGCTTCATCTTTGGTGATAGCGCCGGTTTCAACCATCGAGTCAAGGACAAGATTGCGGCGCTCGATCGCGCGCTCGGGATGGTGAAACGGGTTCAGGCGGCTGGGACTTTGGATGAGCCCGGCCAGCATGGCACACTCTGCCAGATCGAGCTGGCTCACATCTTTGCCGAAATAGTCCTGCGAGGCTTCGCCGAAACCATCGATGGAAAAACTTCCGATCTGACCGAGAGGAATTTCGTTGGCGTACATGGCGAAGATCTGCTTCTTATCGAAGCGATGCTCGAGGATGATGCTGATGACGGCCTCGCGCGCTTTGCGCGAGTAGGTGCGCTCGGGCGTGAGGAAAAATCCGCGCGCAAGCTGCTGCGTAAGAGTGGACGCGCCCTCCTCGTAGCGGTGAAGGTGGAAGATGTCGTTGCGCATCGCGCCCAGGATGCGCCAATAATCGATGCCACCATGCTCAAAAAAACGCCGGTCCTCAATGGCGATGACGGCATGCACGAGATTCTGTGGAATCTCGTCGTAGGTAAGCAGGCGGCGCTTGGTTCGCTGCGCGCCCTCGCTCAGTCCGGTGATAAGCAGCGGCTCCAGTTCGTAACTGGAAAGCTGCTGGCCGTGCCCGTCGGTGATTGAGTCCACCGTGCCACCGCTTATGTGGATTGTGGCGCTGTCGGGCGCGTGATAGGACTGCGGCCCGGGGCTCACTGTGATCTGCTGCACGCCTTCGCTATACATTCCCAGCGGGGAAGCCTGAGGCGCGCCGTCGCCCGTGTATCCGGCATCGTGAAGCTCATTGGCGATCCAGCGTACGGTGAGTTTTTGCCCCGGGCGCACCTCACGTGGCGCGGCGTAAATCTGGGCGGTACTGGCGAAGATCGGCTGCTTCAGCCGCGCATCGACGATGCCCTCATACTTGACGTAAAAATAGGCAAAGACTGAAGCGCCGGCCGCAACCGCAACAAGAACGACCACGAGCAGTCCCAGCAGAATCCGCGACCTGAGATGATGTCCCGGTTGGGAACTTGGGATTCGGACTCGTAATGCCATTGCGCTCCTTGAAACAGCTAGAGGCTCGTTGCCAGCAGCTTTTCTTCCTCGACGCGCTTTCTCACCAGTGCGACTACCCCACCCAACGCGACATCGACGCTGGTGCTCGTCGCACGCGTTACCAGTTCCACCTGGCCCGACGCGGCTTTCTTGCCCACGTTGATCCGATAGGGAATGCCAACGAGATCCGCGTCCTTGAATTTGACGCCAGCGCGCTCGTCCCGGTCATCAAGCAACACATCCAACCCCGCCGCGTCCAGGTCAACAGCGAGCTTTTCGCCGGTGGCGCGAAGCGAAAAATCGCCGACGTTGGTAATGGTGACGACAACAGTGAACGGCGCGATGGAGGCCGGCAGCCAGAAGCCGTTGGCGTCATTCGATTGCTCGATGGCTGCTGTGAGAATGCGCTCGATGCCGATGCCGTAACTGCCCATAATGGGCGTCACTTCCTTACCGTTCTCGTCGAGAACGCGCGCGCCCATCGACTCCGAGTACTTGTAGCCGAGCTTGAAGATGTGGCCGACCTCAACAGCCTTGCCGACGACGAGCTTGCCCGCGCATCCCTCCGCCGGGCAGCCCTCACCCTGGTTCACGCTGCGAACATCGGCAGTGAGCGTCCAGGTAAAATCGCGGCCGGGCGTTACGTTGCGGAAGTGGTAATCGAGCTTGTTTGCACCGCAAACCATATTCCTGCGGCCCTCAAGTGAGTGATCGACGATGACGACAGGTGACCGCTCCCCAACGTCGGAATGAAAGAATCCGAGGCGATGCTTTCTCGAGGCCTCGCCATGTTCGGCTTCGAGAACATCCTGTTCAAGCGCCTCTTTATACTTTTCCTTGCTCGCCGGAGCAAGACCAATAGGCCCAAGAAAACCGGCGGGCGCGTGAAAGACGTCATCGATCTCATCCGCCTGCATCGGCCTGAGTTCCGAGGCGAAAAGAACCGCTGCCAATTTTGCTTCGTTGACTTGATGATCCCCTCTGAGAAACACGACTGCCGGCTTCCAAACGCCCGCGATGGACGCCATATATGCGACACACTTGATGTCGGATGCCGGCGAAATCTTGAAGAACGCGGCCACATCGACAATCGCGCCGCATCCCGGCGTGTACACGAGTTCCGGGCTTCCACCTCCCGTTGGCGCCAGCTCGAGGACCGGTTCGAGCCGCGAAGTTGCTTTCTCGAGATTCGCGGCGTATTTGCATACCGGGCAGCTTGCGATCAGGTCCTCGCCGGCATCGGTGTAGACCATGAACTCCTGCGACTGCGAACCGCCCATGGCGCCCGAATCCGCCTCGACGGCGACAAATTTGAGCCCGCAGCGCGCGAAGATGGCGCGATAAACGCGGTCATGCAGGTCGAAGCTGCGGTCAAGGCCCGCCTTGTTGATGTCGAAGGAGTAGCTGTCCTTCATGATGAACTGGCGCACGCGGAGCAGGCCTGCCTTGGGGCGCGGCTCGTCGCGGAACTTGGTCTGTATCTGGTACCAGATCTGCGGCAATTGCTTGTAGCTGCGTAATTCGCCGCGAGCGATCGTGGTCATGATTTCTTCGTGCGTCATGCCCAGGCACAGGTCGGCGCCTTTGCGGTCCTTGAGGCGGAACATGTTTTCGCCCATCGTCGTCCAGCGGCCGCTCTCCTCCCACGGCTCGCGCGGAATAATTCCGGGCAGATAAAACTCCTGCGCGATCTGGTCCATCTCGTCGCGGACGATGGTGACGATCTTGTTCAGCGAGCGCTGGCCCATGAAGAGGTAGTTATAAATGCCGGCGCCAAGCTGGCGAATGTAGCCTGCGCGGAGAAGAAACTTGTGGCTGGCCACTTCGGCATCCGCCGGGGCCTCGCGCAAAGTAGGAATAAAAAGCTTCGACCAACGATGCATAGGAATTGTGAACGTGCTTTCCCGTTCGCGGGGGCGAACGCAAGGCAAACAGAAGCAGCTTTCATTCTAAATGTCCGGCGCGTCAGCATGTTTGAAAAGGCTCAATTGAAGCTCACATCGTTATGCTCGGCCGTGTGGCATACTTTCAGGCATGAATTTCCACCACATCCCCTGGGGCGAGATCATGTTTGTGCTGGTCAAGCTCCTCAAGATGGGAGGGATTATTCCCGGCGCGCTGGCGGCGTTTGGAGTGCGGAGGCTCTACCAGAAATGGCGGCAGAATAAAGCGATGGCCGGATGGCCTGCGACCGACGGAACGATTCAAAGCGGAAAGGTTCATAAGCAAGGGCTGCGTTCCTGGGTCGAGCTCACCTACACCTACTTCGTGAGCGAGTACCGTTCAGGCAAGCACGTCCACCATTTTCGTCGGGAAGAAGAGGCCGATGAATTCGTGCGCCAGGTCAAGGACAAGCGGGTTCAGGTCCGCTATGACGCTGCCCACCCCGACAAATCGGTGATTCTGGACCGCGATTTGGAAGTGATTGCGCTGCTGGCTCGGCAGTATCGGTGAGGGGCGCCCTTGGGCCAAATGGTCATTCATGTTCCAAGGCGAAATGGCGCAAGTAGTTTTTCCAGTCTTTTCGGGACTCCGGGGAAACTATATCCGTGTTGGACGTCCCAAGACTCTGTTCCCGCTAACAACCCGTCATCGAGAACCTGCTTAAGTACTTCATCATGTGGATATAGATACCAGATCCCGTTCTCGTTAAAGCAGATATAGAGATCCTTCTCACAGTACTTCTTGTAAAAACAAAGTCTGCCCTTGAGCTGCACCTTAATGAATGACTTGGTTTTAAAGTGCTGCGCTATGAAATCGGCACCATTCCAGTCGTCGCTCAAACGAATCGTCAGATAACCGAAATCCGCAAGCAAGGCCGAGATTTTCTGGAAGTTATACGTCTCTTGTTGCCGGCTATTGAGTTCTTGATATTTCACCTTTTCGAAGGAAACAGCCATTTACCACCTCCGAACCTTGTTCCCTTGGTCTGGAGTCCAGGATCCCGAACCCCTGAAACCAGATCCCCCTAGATCAGCTCGACGCCCCACAGATCGTGCAGATGCACCACGCCCTCGACCTTCTGCTCGGCATCGACGACGATCAACGATGTAATCTTGCGCTCTTCGAGAATCGCCAGCGCGCGGGCCGCCAGTTCCTCCGCGGCAATCGTGCGCGGATGAGCATTCATCGCCTCGCCGGCCGTCTTGCCCAGCGCCGCTCCACCTTCGCGCTCGAGCAACCGGCGCAAATCGCCGTCCGAGATCACGCCGCGCAACCGACCCGATTCCTGCACCGTCGTCATTCCCAGCTTCTTCGATGACATCTCGAAGATCACGTCGGCCATCGTCGTCAAAGGCGCGACAACAGGAACGTCCTCGCCGGAGTGCATCAGGTCCCGCACCTTGGCGAGCTGTTTGCCCAGCTTGCCGCCGGGGTGCAGCTCCGCAAAATCCTCTGCGCGGAAGCCCTTGCGCAAACTGACCGCAACCGCCAGCGCATCGCCCAGAGCCAGCATCGCCGTGGTTGACGCGGTGGGAGCGAGATTCAACCCACAGGCCTCGCGCTCCACTGAGCAATCGAGGGACACGTCGCTCGCCACGGCGAGAGTCGACTGCAGATTGCAGCAAAAGCTGATGAGTGCATCGCCTTTGCGCTTCACCGTGGCCAGCAGGCGCAGAATCTCTTCGGTTTCTCCAGATGCCGACAGCGCGATGACAACGTCGCCCGCCATCAGGACGCCCAGGTCGCCGTGCACGGCTTCGGCAGGATGCAGGAACAGCGCCGGAGAGCCGGTAGAACTGAGCGTAGCGGCGATCTTTTGCGCAATGATGCCGCTCTTGCCCATGCCGGTGACCACCACGCGACCGTTTTTTTCGCCGCACCGGACGATCATGTCGACAGCTTGCGCAAAGGAATCGGCCATCGGCCCGTCAAGGCGCGCGGCAAGGGCTTCAAGCGCGGCGGCCTCAGTGCGCACCAGCGATGCGGGCTGGAACGGCTCGTCTTTCCCAGTGGGGCTCATTGGCATTTCATGCTAACAGCAACGGCAGGGAACAGGGACCAGAGATCAATTAAGGAGTGAAACGGTGAACGAGTGACAAAGTGAATGAATGGCAAAATGGAACAGGAGCAATCCTGCAGGTGCGTGCATCACTCCCTGACCCTTTCACTCTTTCACCGGCGCCATTTCCTCCGGGCTTGTTGCGAACATACAATAGATCTACGAGGTCGAACCCGTTGCGCCGAAACACCATTGTTCTTGTTTCCGTTATTTTTCTGCTGGCGGTCTTTGCCTGGGCCGGGTGGGCCAACTGGGAGTATCGCAAACAGGCTGCCGAAAAACTGCTGGCGCACGCCGGGCAGGGCGAGCTGGTTCCGACTCCCGGCGGCGATGCGATGAATTTTGTTTCGCCGCTCGACGGCAAGCCGGCGCCCGCCTTCGCGCTTGAAAACCTGAGCGGCAGCAAGGTTTCGCTCGCGACCTACAAGGGCAAAGCCGTCATGATCAACTTTTGGGCAACGTGGTGCGGCCCCTGCAAAGTGGAGACACCGTGGATCGTCGACCTGCGCGACAAGTACGCGGAGCAGGGCTTTGAAGTGCTGGGCGTGGATACCGAAGGCGATGACCTGCAACCTGGCGACAAGGCCGGTTGGGCCAAGGCCGAGGCGAACGCTAACAAGTTTGTCGCGGACATGAAGGTGCCATACCCGGTGCTGCTTGACGGCGACAGCATCAGCCGCGAGTACGGCGGGCTGGACGATCTACCCGCGTCGTTCTTCGTCGATCGCAGCGGCAAAGTGGTCGTTGCCACTGTGGGACTGACGTCGGAGAGCGACATCGAGGGCAACATCAAAAAGGCGCTGGCGGAATAAGAGCAGCGGAGTTGGCGTTGCTAGCGGAGCGAGCGGAGTTAGAAAACTCTCGGACAGATTTGGCGAATCGCAGTTAAAACTGATTTGATAGCGAAAATGAAAAAACGGATTTTCATTGCGATAGCGTTGGCGGTTGGGCTCGGGGCGCTGGCAGCAGCACCGGCCCACGGCCAATTTGTTTCCAATTCGCCGCGGAACAGTTCCCTGGTCAAGACGGATGCTGTTCAGTATCTGTTTCCCGAGCAGGTGAGTGTTTCGGCTGGCAAGGCAAGCCCGGTCACGTTGCACTTCCGGGTCGCGCAGGGCCTGCACATCAACTCGCACACGCCCAGCGACGAGTTCCTGATCGCGACGGACTTCTCGATTCCTGATGGCATGGGCGTGCGGCTCGGATCGGCAACCTACCCTCCCGGCAAGATCATCTCGCTCGCCTTCGATCCAAAAACCAAATTGAGCGTTTATACGGGTGAGTTCGACATTCTGGCGCGAATCACGGCAACCCCTGGCAATCACCTTGTCCAGGGCAAGCTTCATTACCAGGCCTGCGACCAGAATGAGTGCATGCCACCCAAGACAATCAATGTGCCGATTGACGTGATCGGAAAATAGATTTCCTACCCAGCAACCCAGCCATCATTCCGGCCTTGGACAACGTTCTCGCAACGGGTCACTGTGTCGAGCCGTCGTCGTCGGCGGGCAGAAATTGGTAGCTCACAAACGCAAAGTGCTGGCCGTCGGGAGCCCAGTTGGGTACGTTGTCGCTGCCGGACCCGCCCACAATCTGCACCAGGTCGCGAATCTTGCCGTCGGCAACGTTAATGATCCGCAAGGTCACGTCCTTGTTGGCCGCGTGCCCGGTAACGTCCTTGTCATACGAGAGGATCAAGATCGATTTTCCGTCCGGCGAGGAGTGCGCCGTCCAGTTGTGTTTCTCGTCGAAGGTCACCTGCTCTGGCTGGCTGCCATCGGGATGCATGCGAAAAATCTGCATTCCGCCAGCGCGGTCGGAGTTGAAGTAGATCCACTTTCCGTCGGCTGAAAAATCCGGATCGTCGCTCACGCCATTGCCTGTAGTCAGCGCGGTCTCTGCACCGCCGTCCGGCGAAATTGCAAGAATGTTGAGCGTGCCGTTGCTGGGCCGCGTAAACAAAATCGTTTTCCCGTCCGGCGACCAGCTATGGAAGTAGGAATTGGGATTGGCGGTGACCATGCGCGGCGCGCCACCCGTTGCAGGCACGACATAGACACGGCGGCCGGGTTGCTCCGGCGTGGTGCAGGTCATCGCCAGCCATTTGCCGTCGGGCGATAAGCCGTGGCTGCCGGTGCAGTCGCTGGCATTGCCGATGTCGAGCTGCGTGGCCTCGGCGATCGCGCCGTTACCTTCGGCGGCGGGCATGGTCCATAGCTTGCCGCCGCGGTCGAAGATCAGTGTTTTGCCGTCGCGACTCCAGTTGGGCGCTTCCATCTGCCCCTTGCCGGTCTGAATCACGAAGGCCATGCGCGCATTGTTGTCGATGGCGATGGTCTGGAGAGTGCTGTAGAGGGCCATGGGCGCGGGAGTCGCGGGCGCCGTAAGCGGCTTGAGTTCGACGTGCGCGAAGGTGGCCTGCTCGGTGGCGTCGGGGTTGTGCGCGCAGACTCCGAGGCCGGCGTAGAAATCACCGTCGAAATGCAGTTTGATCGACGTGCCCACCTGGTGCAGCGGTTCGCCATGGGCGCTGAGGAAAAGCGTAATGGTATCGCCGCGCTTTTCAAGCCGCAACCGCTGCGGCGCGCCGATGTTGAACGCGATGTCCTGTGTGGTGTCGCCCTTGTTGCGCCGGTATTGCAGCGCCGTTTCTCCGGAGCCGTGAATCGCCGTGTCAGCGTAGAGTGAGTCGGGGTCGAGCGTCTGCCGGAACATCAGCAATGCCTTGCGATGCGGGCTTGCAGTTGGGCCTGCGTCGGCAAGCTTCACGTCGGCGGTCAGAGACACGTCGCCGGAGACTTTCTTCCAGACAAAGTGGAATGCGTCGACGTTGACCCACAAGTTCGCGCCAGCCGAGCGAACGGTGTAAACGCCGGTTGAAGCGTCGAAGGTTGCAGTTCCCCGCGGCACGACACTGCCTACGTCGGACTGGCTTTCAAAAATGCCGAGCGAATTGTCGGCTGTTTGCGCGGCGGCGATGGACGATGCGCTAAGCCCAAACGCCAGCGCCGACAATGCTGCGAGCGTTCCCGTTACCCTTTTGTTCCGATGCACGATGAAGGTCTCCCATGTGAACGGAACAACTTTACGGCAAGACGGCGGGCGTCCGCCAGCGGGCGGTTTTACGCTCCTGCCTTCTTCTCGATCTTGGCCCAGGAGTCTTTGAGCGCGAGCGTGCGGTTGAATATCTTTCTGGTTTCGGACGAGTCCGGGTCCAGGCAGAAATAGCCAACCCGCTCGAACTGAAAACGGTTTCCGAGCTTGGCGTTCGCGAGCGATGGCTCAAGCTTCGCGCCCGTCAGGATCTCCAACGAGTTGGGGTTGAGATTGTCGAAGATGTCGCCACCCTCGGGAAAATCATTCGGATCGGGTTTCGAGAAGAGCTTGTCGTAGAGGCGAATTTCGGCGGAGATAGCGTGAGCAGCCGAGACCCAGTGCATGGTGGATTTCACCTTGCGGCCGTCGGGCGAGTTGCCGCCGCGGCTCGCTGGATCATAAGTGCAATGCACTTCCACGATGTTCCCTTGCGCGTCTTTCACTACGCGTTGCGCGGTAACAAAGTAGGCGTTGCGCAGGCGCACTTCTTTTCCAGGAGACAGCCGGTAATACTTCGGCGGAGGAACCTCGCGGAAATCGTCGTGTTCAATATAGAGTTCGCGCGAGAAGGGTACTTGGCGCGTTCCGGCCGAGGGGTCTTCGGGGTTGTTGGCGACTTCGACAAACTCTTCTTTATCTTCAGGATAGTTATCGATGACCAGCTTAAGCGGATGAAGGACGGCCATGGCGCGGCTGGCGCCGTGATTCAAGTCGTCGCGCTGGAAGTGCTCGAGCATTTCAACGTCCGTGCTGCCATTGGTCCGCGAGGCGCCGATGGCGGTGCAAAAGGCGCGGATTGCTTCGGGCGTAAAGCCGCGGCGGCGAAAACCGGATAGGGTCGGCATACGCGGATCGTCCCACCCGTTAACGTGGCCCTCCTGCACGAGCTGTAGAAGTTTGCGTTTCGAGAGCAGCGTATAGGTCAGATTGAGGCGGTCGAATTCAATTTGCTGCGACGGAAAAATGCCAAGTTGCTCGATAAACCAGCGATAAAGCGGCTGGTGGTCGGTGAATTCGAGCGTGCACATGGAGTGCGTGACGTGCTCGATCGAATCCGACTGGCCGTGCGCGAAATCGTACATGGGATAGATGCACCACTCGTCGCCGGTGCGATGGTGCGCGGCGTGAAGGATGCGGTACATCACCGGATCGCGCATGTTCAGATTCGGCGAGGCCATGTCGATCTTGGCGCGCAGCACGCGGCTGCCATCAGGAAATTCGCCCTTCTTCATGCGCACGAAGAGGTCGAGATTCTCATCAATCGTCCGGTTGCGATAGGGGCTGTCAGTGCCAGGTTCAGTCAGGGTACCGCGGTGCTGGCGAATTTCATCGGCCGAAAGGTCGTCGACGTATGCTTTGCCGCCCTTCACGAGTTGCAAAGCCCACTCGTAGAGCTGGCCGAAATAGTCTGACGCGTAGCAGAGCTTGTCCCAATCGAAGCCCAGCCAGCGCACATCATTCTTGATACCTTCGACATACTCCGTCTCTTCCTTCTCGGGGTTGGTGTCGTCGAAGCGCAGGTTGGTCTTGCCGCCGAACTCGTCGGCCAGTCCAAAATCGATACAAATTGCTTTGGCGTGGCCGATGTGCAGGTAGCCATTGGGCTCGGGTGGAAAGCGCGTCTGCACGACTGCGTCGCCGTACTTCCTGGTGCGCACATCCTCGGCGATTTGGTCGTGCAAGAAATTCGAGTGAGTGGGAGCTTCTGGAGTGGCGGCGGGTTGGTTTTCCGGATTTGCATTGGTCATAACTGCGATCCCTTCGGCACTCCGCAAAATGCTTTACCTCTCGGGTTCCTTTGTGGGTGTGCATAATGGATCGTCTGAAATGGAAGCATAGACGTGACTGTATAAAACTCGATACATCGGTGCGAGCGTTTTCAAGATGAAATCTGCGTCTTCACTCCGGGAGTCGTAATAAGGGCGGAGATTACCGTCCAGGCTTGCAATATGAATGAGTTCATTCATCCCAGATTGCATTTTGAATTCTACCGATAGTTTAGCCCTCAGTCGCTCTTCATCGACTGATTCAGAGAGGAAAGTAGTCACCTCTTTGGAGAATGACCGACATTCTGCAAATACTTGGTTGTTAGCGCTTCGTAGATCGCTACTTTCGTTGCGCCATGCCGGAGTTGCGCAAAGCATCTCGAAGTGAGCCTTCAACAGGGGCAGCTTCGAATCTAGCTCGTCGAGAAACGCGGAATACTGCTTTGGCGACATCCGAGACGCGTTTTCAACCGCGGGCATGTCTTGTGCGCGCAAAATGAGCGGAAAAGCAGCGGCCCAAAGAAGAACTAGACAGGGAAGGAGCTTGAGCAGGCGGGTATTTTGACATTCCACAGCAGCTACCTCGCGGCTTTCATTGAACTCAGACATTGGGACGAGATTGCTCATGCCAAGCCCCTAACACTACGATCACCAGATCCATCTAGTGAGCAGGAACGGGCAGCAAAATGGTTCGCGGAACATCCAGCAAATCACTGATTCCAAGCACGCGATCTAGGAAAAGCGGATCGCGTGCGTAGACTTTCCATCGATCCTGTAGACGTTCCGGTGGGCTTGGCCCGCCTTTTCCTCTTTGAGAAGTTGCCTCTCCAGATCATTAGCGCACCTTTCTCCATCCCCGGGAAGGGTGTAGGGGCGCTTCGCAAAAAGACAGAACGCCTTGCCGCAGTTGCAAGTGTACTTCCCCCAATGCTCGTCATATGCCTGGAGATCAATTTTCGCCGACGCCTCTTGAACGGCCGTCTCCATGACAGCAATAGGATTGATAGTCGAGGTCTGCACCATTAGCTCCTTCACGACCAAGATTGTTTTCGCGGGTGACCCACATCTCAATCTACCACCATGGTTGGGCGCCCCAGGGCCGGATTTTCGAACCTGGTAAGGCACATCCGCTCAACCGAGCGATTGAAGGTTCTCGACGGCCTCGCGGATGCGCTCGAGGCACACGTCGCGGCCGAGGACAACCATGGTTTCAAAAAGCGGCGGCGCGTTCTTGCGCCCGCAAACCGCCACCCGGATGGGCTGAAACATCGGCCCGGCTTTGAGGCCAAGTTGAGTTGCGGCAGAGCGGAGAGCCTTGTCGAGCGAGTCGTGGTCGAACGCGGTTGCCGGCAAAACTTCCAAAGCGGTTTCTAAGACACGGCGAGCGAGCGCAGGATCGCCCGTCGATTCTCCTTTCTTGAGGGGAATCAGCTCTGCCGGATCGTAGGGCGGAAGTTTGTCGAGAAAGAAGAAATCCGCGGCCGGCACGGCGTCGCGCAGCAGCTTGATGCGCTCGCGGATGAGCGGCGTGACGGCTTCCAGCCTTCCAGGTTTTGGATGGAATCCTGCCTGCTCGAAAAATGGCTCGAGGTCGTGGCTGAGCTCCTGCACCGGCAATGCGCGGATGTGCTCGGCGTTGAGCCAGACCGCTTTCGCGTCGAATGGATCGTCTTCAGTGAAGTTAATTACGGCGTTGGCGCGATTGACGCCTTCAAGAGTGAAAAGCTCGCGAATCTCGTCCAAAGAAAAAAACTCGCGGTCATTTTTCGGCGACCAGCCCAGCAGGCAGAGAAAGTTGACGAAGGCCTGCGGCAAAAAGCCAGCGTCGCGATAAGTGGTGACGCTCACGACAGGTCCGTGCTTGCGCTTGGAGAGCTTGGCGCCATCGGGAGCAACGAGCAGAGGAAGATGTGCGAACTGAGGCGGCTCCGCACTCAGGCCCTCAAAAATCAGCAGGTGCTTGAAGGTGTTGGCCAGGTGATCCTGACCGCGGATGATGTGGCTGACGCCGAGATCGGCGTCGTCCACACACGAGGCAAGGTGATAGGTCGGCATCCCGTCTGAACGCAGCAGGGCGAAGTCCTCAACCTCGTCGGCCGGCTTTGCTTGTGGGCCATACACAGCGTCGACAAAATGCAAAATACGGTTTTCGCCCCGCGGAACGCGATGGCGCAGCGCGAACGGCTCGCCCGCGGCTGCGCGGTGGTCCGATTCTTCCCTGGACATTTCGCGCATTCCCGGATTGAAGAGCCACGCGCCCTGCGCGGAGGAATGCTCTTCGTCTGCTGCGTGCGCAGGAGTGAAGTCGCGATAGGCGAGATTTTTTTCCTGAATCTGGAGCGCTGCGGCCCGGTGAAGATCGAGGCGTTCGGATTGCTTGTACTCTTCGTCCCAATCGAGGCCCAGCCAGCGCAGCCCTTCGAAGATGGATTGCACGCTGGCCTCGGTGTTGCGCTCGACGTCGGTATCGTCGAGGCGCAGAACCATGGTGCCGTGGTTGTGGCGGGCATAGAGCCAATTGAAAATGAAGGTCCGGGCGCTGCCCACGTGCAGAAAGCCGGTGGGCGAGGGCGCAAAGCGAACGCGCGGAGTGGGGCCGCGATGGGAGCCTGAATCGGTCATCGTGACGATTACTTTCTATTCACGATGCTATCGCAAGGCTCCCCAGTCGGGCGGCATTCAGGGTCTCACTGCTGCGGCGGCAGCGGCGGTTGCGGGTACGGCGGCGCATAGGCCATTTGCGGCGCGGGCACAACTTTCCACTGCGCAAAAGCCAGCACGTAAATCAGGATTAAGTTGCCCATCGGGACAATGTTGAGGAGCGAAAGCCAGGGCGAGAAGCCCGCCTTCTTGCAGATGAACCAGAAGGGAACGATGATGATCGCGAGGCAAACCAGAATGATGAGCGGCAGGATCGCCATCATGGCCACGAGCATGTGCGAAATATCGTCGGCGCTCGGCCCCTGTTGTAGCAGAAATGCGAGATTGAACATAGCAACGCTCCAATGTGGAATTGGTTTCGCAGCCAAGGTACAGCTAAACCCATGAATCTTCAACAAAAATCAGAGACGCTGGAAATCCTGCGCAGACATGGACCTTCCGCTGGAAAAGACGAGACGGTCGGGAGAGACCAAGTTGACCAACTTGACCAACTGAGGGATTTGTTCCAGAATCAGGTTATTGGAGACTGACTATGGCTCGAAGGGCGATCTTAAAAACCGCGAAAAAGGCGCCGAAGACAGCGCAGGTGAACCTCTACGAAGCCAAGACACAGCTCTCGAGCCTTGTGAAGCGCGCCGTCAATGGCGAAGAGATCGTTATCGCCGTCGCCAATAAGCCAATGGTGCGGCTGGTTCCACACACGGCCGTCCGCGCGAAACAACGGAAGCCGGGTAAGAACTTTCTCGGGATCACGTATATCGCAAAGGATTTTGACACCCCTTTACCTGAAGATGTGCTGAAGGACTTCGGGCTATAACAAATGGATCTGCTGCTGGATACGCATGCTTTTCTTTGGTGGGACGCGAACGATGCTAATCTGTCTGCTGCGCTCCGTGCGGCGATCGCCTCGCCTCAAAATCGCGTCTTCGTCAGCGCGGTTTCGATCTGGGAGATTGCCATCAAAGCATCATCGGGAAAGTTGAAATTTATGAGATCGCCCGCCAAAGCGATGAAACTTCACGGGTTCTTACCCCTGGCAATTACAGTGGAGCACGCGGAGTGGGCTGGGCAGCTTCCACAATTACACCGCGACCCATTTGACCGCCTGCTCGTGGCACAGGCGCACCTTGAGGGACTGACCCTGGTCACAATCGACAATCAAATCTTGCGCTACCAGGTGACGCATTTGTAGCCGCCCCGCAGTCCTTTGGTTATGGCCGCCCTATGTGATGTCTTCGGTGTCGTAGACCGGCGAGATGGTGCGCTTCTTTGGCACACCATGCACGGAGCTCAGCAGATCTTCGACCACATCTTCGAGCTGGCGCTGGCTCTCGACGACTTCGCTCATGCTTTTGAGTTCTTCAGGCTCCTGCACACGCTCGACGAGCGCCACGGCATGGCACTGCGCCACGTGATCGAGATTGAGGCCCTCGGGGGTTTTGGCCTTGATGCTGACTTGATCGATGTTGACGCCGAGCAGATCGGCAACGCGCGAACTCATTTCGGCCGCGATGGGCGCAATTTTAGGTGCGGCGAGAACCAGCGTTGTGTCGATGTTTACGATGCCGTAGCCGGCGTGCTGCAACTCTTCAAGCGCGAGATTGAGAAAGATGGCGGAGTCGGCGTCCTTCCACCGTGGATCGCCGGGCGGGAAAAAGCTGCCGATGTCGCCCGCGGCGACGGCGCCCAGAAGCGCGTCGGTAATGGCGTGGAGCAGCACGTCGCCGTCGGAGTGGCCGGCCAGGCCCCGGGGATGGTCGATGGTCATGCCGCCAAGGCGCAGGGGCACACCGGATTTGAATTCGTGCGAGTCGTAGCCAAATCCGATGCGTGTGTCCATCATTGCTTTGCGTGCCTCAAGCGCGCGTCTCGCGATTGGTTGTCGCGGTCGATCCCCACTCTAATCATGCCACGCGACTCCGGATTGAACCCCTCAGGGAAACGAGTCAAGTCGTTATACTCACAGCCAATGAGAACGGCCCCTTCCATCAACGCATCTGTTAGGTCAGCGCCCTCCAGCGTCGGCGATCCGAGAAGATTGTCGAGCGAGATATAAGCGCCTCGCAGGTCGGCCCCACGAAAATTCGCTTCACACAGGCTCGCACCGCCGAGCTGAGCGTCTTTAAGTATTGCACCTTCAAAATTCGCCCTGAATGCTAAGGCCCAGTACATATCCGAACCCGTGAAGTCTGCCGCTCGCAGGTCAGAGTCGTCCAAGTAAATACCCTCCAGCGACTGCCCAGAAAAATCAGCTCGCCTCAGGTCAAGACAGTCCAAGAAATTGGCGCCCTCCACCTCGTGCAGTACCTTGCCATCGCGATCTCTGACGATCAAGAGGACCTCCAAAATCAAGGCGTTGGACGTTGGAGTCAAATGAGTTGCGGCTGCTTTCAGTGCGCTCGCTGCCGCAGATAAAACTCAGCCAGCGCCAGGTCGCCCGGCTGCGTAATCTTCAGATTAACCTGAGAACCGTGCACCACGGCTACCGGAATTCCCGCGCGCTCGGCGAGCGAAGCCTCGTCGGTGCCAACAAAGCCGTCGGCATTGGCCTCGGCAAAGGCGCGCTTGAGCAGCGCAAAGCGAAATCCCTGCGGCGTTTGTGCCTGCACCACAAATTCGCGCGGAATAGTCGCCGTTACGAGGGCTCCGTGCGCCGTCCGCTCCACCTGCTTGATAGTGTCCACCGCCGGCATGCCCACAATGGCCGAGCCGAATTCGGCCACGGCGTCGATCGTGCGCTCGATGGTAGCAGCGTCGATCAACGGCCGCACCGCGTCGTGGACCAGCACGATGTCATCGGGTTCGGCCGGCAGGGCGTCGAGAGCGTGTGCCACCGATTCCTGGCGCTTTTCGCCGCCCTCAACCACGTGAACCTGGGCCCCGAATCCGTATTCGGCCACCTGGGCCTCTACGCGCTCCATCTCCGGCTTGCGGACGGCCACGTACATTGCCGTGACCCGCGGCGCCGCGGCAAAAGCGCGCAACGAGTGGATGAGGATGGGAACGCCGTCCAGCGCCAGAAACTGCTTGGGCTGTGGGTTGGGTTGCGGGCCGGACATCCGCGTGCCCAATCCCGCCGCCGGAAGAATGGCAAAGACTTGCATAACTCGTGGAGTATAGCACCGCTTCAAGAAGCTTCCAGCTACTAGCTTCCAGCTCCCAGCCTTTTCGTGCTTCGTGGATGGATGGAGTCTTCGCCTAAAAAAACTGGAGCGCGAGAGTTGCGGAGTTCCAGTGCAGCGGAGTGCGTTGACGCCGTATCATCCTCTCGTGCGCCAGCCGCCAAAGTCGAAGCCGATCATCGGCCTCCATGTTGACACGTCGCTGCTCCGGCCTGGTATGCGCCTAGCCGTGGCGCTATCGGGCGGCGCGGATTCGGTGGCGCTGCTGCGAATTCTGGCGGCGCGCAGCGCTGAGCTGGGACTCGTTCTCCACGCGGCTCATTTGCACCACGGGTTGCGCGGAGCCGAGGCCGACGGCGATCTGGAATTTTGCCGCGAGCTCGCCGCTAAACTAGGGCTTCCCTTTCACGAGGCGCGTGTCGACGCGGCCCGCGAAGCTGCGGCCGATCCCAAGTCGGGCAAAGCAGCCGAGACCCTCGAAGAGGTTGCACGGCGCTTGCGCTACGCATGGTTTTGGCAACTCATGGCCTCGGAGAATATCGATGCGATTGCTACGGCGCACACGCTTGACGACCAGGCGGAAACGGTTCTGGCCAAATTCCTGCGCGGAGCGTGGACTGAGGGCTTGGCGGGCATTGCTCCAAGACTCCAAACTGCGGGAGGGGGTCCGGGCGCAATTGTGCGGCCGCTACTGGCTGCGACGCGTTCTGAAATCGAAGCGTACCTGCGCGAGATCGGTCAGGATTGGCGCGAAGACACGTCGAATCGCAATCTGACGTTTACGCGCAATCGGATTCGCCATGAGCTGTTGCCCCTGCTCGAGGGCTGGAATCCGCGCCTTCGCGAGCACATGGCGCAGATGGCGGCGTTGGCCTGCGACGAAGAAGCCTGGTGGCAGGCGGAGCTGGCGCACATCGCTCCGCAGTTGCTCCTGCCGGGGCGACCAGTGCGCGGAGGCGGCCGCGCAGCTGGCACAGGTCTCGACTCCGAGCTGGCTATTGAAGTTGGCCGGCTGGCCGCGCTTGCGCCGGCCCTCCAGAGGCGGCTGATTCGCTACGCGGCCGAAAAGTTCGGCGCGGCGCTCAATTTTTCAGCAACGGAAGCCGTGCGATCGCTTGCGCTCGAAGGACGCGCGGGCCGAAAGCTGGCTCTGCCGCACGGCCTGTGCGCCGAGCGAACAGCTCGAGAGCTGCGACTTTCATTCGAACCCAGGCCTTCTCCAAAAGGAAAACGCACGGGAGAGCCGCGAGCGCCCTACGAAGTGGCGATTCCTGGCGAAATCGATGCCCCCACCTTCGGGCTTCGGCTGCGCATCGACGTTGCCGCATCCGAAGCGTCGAGCGGACCCCGGAATGGCCCCGGCGGCTCGCCGGCAAAGACAGCCATTTTGCGCAACTGGAAGCCGGGCGACCGGGTCAGGCTCCGCTATTCGGGCGGGCTCCGCAAGGTGAAGGAAGTGCTGGAGCGCATGCGGGTTACGGGAACCGATCGCGCTCTGTGGCCGGTTCTGGAGATCGACGGCACGATCGTCTGGATGCGGGGTGTGGAACTGGAACCCAATCCCGACCTGCTTATTTCAGCCGATTTTTCAAGTGCGGAGGGCCTGGAAGCGCCCGCACCATCGACAGCACAAGGCCGTTAACGCTCAATATGCTGCCCCTTTTGTACTATGGTTGACTCTCCAACTTTCACCGGCCCCGGAGTACAATCGGGTTACTGCTCCTCAGGCGGCGCGGGTTGCGTGTCCCCGAGGGATGTTTCGTTGTTTTTGCCACTTTACCGGACGCGGGGGCGTCTAAGAGAAGGTGGCCTTTGGCCAGGGATTGATCGTGGAGGTCGCGGTGGGTCTTTCTCCTTAACCGCGAAAAGGAGACGTTGGTGAACTCGAGCGTTAAAACCATCATGTTCTGGCTCTTCATCCTGATTTGCCTCGTGCTTTTGTGGGGCGTGGTGGAGAGAAGCACCAACATGGGCAAGGAGCCGGAGTATGCTTACTCCGACCTGTATGACAAGGTGGTCAACAACCAGGTGCTCGACGCCGCGATTCAGGGCGACGAGCTCAAGGGCCACTTAAAGGTCTCGCCCAAAGACGAGTTCCACACGACTCTGCCCAGCAATTATGAGGACCTTTTGAAGGCGATGATCGCCTCCAAGGTCAACTTCTCCATCAAGGAGCCGCAGAACAACGTTCTGATTCCCCTGCTGATCAACGCGGGCCCGTTCGTGCTGCTGATTGCGGTGTGGTTCTTCATGCTGCGACAAATGCAGTCTGGCGGCAATAAGGCGCTGTCGTTCGGCAAGAGCCGCGCGCGCCTGCTCTCCATGCAGCAGAAGAAAGTCACGTTCAAAGACGTGGCCGGTGTGGATGAGGCCAAGGAAGAGCTGAAGGAGATTATCGAGTACCTGCGCGAGCCGCAGAAGTTTCAAAAGCTGGGTGGGCGCATTCCCAAGGGCGTGCTGCTGGTCGGGCCTCCAGGAACGGGCAAGACGCTCTTGGCGCGTGCCGTGGCCGGCGAGGCCAACGTCCCCTTCTTCTCGATTTCAGGGTCGGATTTCGTTGAAATGTTTGTCGGCGTGGGCGCAAGCCGCGTGCGCGACCTGTTTGAGCAGGGCAAGAAGAACGCGCCCTGCATCATCTTCATCGATGAGATTGACGCCGTTGGACGCCATCGCGGCGCAGGCCTGGGCGGCGGTCACGATGAGCGCGAGCAGACGCTGAACCAGTTGCTCGTGGAAATGGACGGCTTTGAATCGAACGACGGCGTGATCCTGGTGGCGGCCACCAACCGCCCCGACGTGCTCGATCCAGCGCTGCTCCGGCCGGGACGATTCGACCGGCGCGTAGTGGTGGGCCTGCCCGACATTCGCGGACGCGAGGAAGTTCTGAAGGTTCACGTCAAGAAGGTTCCCGTGTCGGATGACACGAATCTGAACGTGCTCGCACGTGGTACGCCGGGGTTCAGCGGCGCCGATCTCGCCAACATGGTGAATGAGGCGGCGTTGAATGCAGCGCGCCTGAACCGCAAGCAAGTGACGATGTACGACTTTGAGCTGGCCAAGGACAAGGTGCTGATGGGCGCCGAGCGCAAGTCCATGATCTTGACCGACGAGGAGAAGCGCGTCACCGCCTATCACGAAGCCGGCCATGCGCTGGTTTCGCTCAAGCGCGACCACTCCGACCCGGTGCATAAGGTCACCATCATTCCCCGCGGCATGGCGCTAGGCGTCACAGTTCACTTGCCCGATGACCGGCATAACTACACCCGCGAGTATCTGGAGACGCGTTTGGCGATGCTTTACGGCGGCCGCGTTGCGGAGGAGGTCTTCCTCAACCAGATGTCGACGGGCGCCGGCAACGACATTGAGCGTGCCACGGAACTGGCGCGCGCCATGGTGTGCGAGTACGGCATGAGCCGCCTGGGTCCGCTCACTTTCGGCAAAAAGGAAGAGCAGATCTTCCTGGGCCGCGAGATTGCGCAGCACCGCGACTTCAGCGAGGAAACGGCGCGGCAGATCGACCTTGAAGTTCGCCGCCTGATCGACGAAGCCTACCAGGCAGCACATAACCTTGTTGAGACCAACGCCGACGCTATGCACCGCATCGCCGCCGCGCTGTTGGAGCGGGAGACGATCGACGCCGAAGAGCTGCAATTGTTGCTTGAAGGCAAGGCATTGCCTGCGCTGCGGTCAGCGCTGGCCGGGGGTGGTGACTCCGACGGCGGCCAACCGCAGCAGGTTCTCAAACCGGAAGGCCGTGGGCCGAGTAATGGCGGCGGCTTGCCGGAGGGTTCGCCGAGTCCAGCGTAACCACCTGCGGTGGGACAGGCGCGGCTTCACCGCCAAACAGCAATCGACAAATGTTAAGGGCTGCTCTTTGGAGCGGCCCTTTTTATTGTTCCTGGAGAATCTCCTATCCGGTTGAACCTTTCGCCAGCACGCTTCGACATAATGGTTGAACGCACATGGAAAGCAAGGATCGAGCACAGTACGAGTGGCTCGCGCTTCGTTGCCAGACCGGCGAAACGGGCGCATTCGAAGACCTGATCGCGATGGTCGAGCGGCCCTTGCTCTACTACGCGATGTCTCTGACCGGTGATCAGGATAGCGCGCTCGATGTCTTGCAGGAAGTGTGGATCAAGGCGCTTCGCGGAATTCGAAAACTGAAGGATCCCGGGGCTTTGCGGTCGTGGCTGTACTCGATCACGCATGGAATTGCGGTGGATCGAATTCGCAAGAATTATTCGCGCGAGCAGGCGGAGAAGGTTCAATACGAGAGTTTTCAGGAGGCTGAGGAGCCGTCCTTCGCCGAAGAAGATGCCGCGGCGGTCCATGCAGCGCTGAACCAAATCGGGCTCCTTCATCGCGAGGTCCTGGTCCTGCATTTTCTTGAGGATTTGTCGCTCAAGGAGATTGCAAATGTCGTCGGATGCTCGGAAGGCACTGTCAAATCGCGGATCCACTATGCCAAGCGGCAAATGAAACAGATTCTCGAAGGAGTGAAACATGACACATCAAACGAATAACCTGCGCGAGGGTCTGCTCGCGGCCCTGCCGCAGCCGGAAAACCTCGCTGCCTATCGCGAAGAGACCACCGCTTTGCTGGCAAAGCACGCGAAGGCGCTTCGCTGGGATTACATCTCGGCAAACACGTTCATATTCCTCGCTGCAGCGCTGTTCTGGTGGAGCTTTTACCCCGGGCGTCTGGGCCCGCAAGGGGTTCACAGCTTTCAGTTCGGCGCCGCCCTCTTTTACTTCGTGGGTGCGATCTACCTCATGCGGTACCACATCTACAAAAGCCAAGTCGGCACACTCAAGGAGATCAAGCAAGTTCAGCTGCAAATACTTGAGCTGCAGGCCTCGCTCAGAGCAAACGGTCAGCGCCAACCCTGACCCACGGCTGGTCACCGCTAACCGATGACCGTCCGCCGCTCCCTGTATACTTTCCCCGCACGCTTCATCGCCGCTCGCTTGTGAATTTAACTTGAGAGTGCGGACGGCTTCGCAGATTCTCATCAAAATACCCAGAGGAGCACTCCGCATGAACGCCGTCTTCCGCCTATTCACCCGCCGGTCTTTCAGCTCGCCGCTCGTCTTGGCCGTCTTCACGCTCTTCTTCGGCTTTGCCGCGCACGCCGCGCCCGTTCTGATGATTTCGATCGACGGCCTCAAGCCCGAGTACATTACGCAAGCCGACGCGCACGGAATGAAGATTCCCTACCTGCGCACGCTCCTTTTGAACGGGACCTACGCGGACGGCGTGGTCGGCATCTGGCCCACCATCACCTATCCCAGCCACACCACGCTCGTCACTGGCGTTTGGCCCATCGAGCACGGAATCTATAACAACCAGGCCTTCGATCCGCTCCAGCAATTTGGCGGCGCGTGGAACTGGTACGCATCCGAGATTCGCGTTCCCACGCTATGGCAGGTGGCGCACCATGCCGGCCTGCGCACGGCGAGCGTCGGGTGGCCGGTCAGTGTGGGCGCGACCGACGTCGATTACCTGATCCCGGAGTTCTGGCTGAACGGAAAAGTATCGGGATCGAAAAATCCCGACGATCAGTTGGTGATGGCGGCGCTCTCACGGCCGGACACGCTGATCCAGCAATTGAAGCCGGTGGCCGGGCCCTATATGAACGGCAACGACACTTCAATTGCGGGGGATGAGACGAAGACCCGCTACACTCTTGAGATTCTGCGGCGATTCAAGCCGGCCTTCATGACTCTGCATCTGAGCTCGCTCGACGAAACGCAGCACGAGCACGGGCCATTCAGCCCGGAGGCCTGCGCGGATCTCGAGGCGCTCGATGGCATGGTGGCGCGCCTCGCGCACCAGCTGTTCGCCAACAATCCTAATGCTGTTCTGGTCATCGTCTCCGACCATGGCTTCATGAATATCTCCAACTTCGTCAACCTCGCCGTGCCGTTCATTCAGGCAGGGCTGATTCAGGGCTCGGTGAATCCAGCCACCAAATCACCGGTGGTCAACTCATGGAAGGCCGAGCCGTGGATGGCCGGGGGCATGGCGGCAATCATGCTTCACGATCCTTCCGACCAAGCAACGGAACAGCAGGTGAGCGCGATGCTCGACGGATTGGCGACCGATCCAGCGAACGGAATCGCAGAGATCCTCGGGCGGGATGAGATAAAGAAGCGCGGCGGTTTTCCCGATGTGGCGTTCCTGGTGGTTTTAAAGCCGGGCTACTATACCGGAAGTGCGCTCACCGGGAGTCTGGTCACGCCGATTCCAGGCCACCGCGGTTCGCACGGATTTTCGCCCGAAGATCCCGAGATGCATTCGTCGTTCTTTGCCGTAGGAGCCGGGATCGCTCGCCATCGCGATTTGGGTTTGGTGGACATGCGGCAGATTGCGCCCACGGTGGCCGGGATCCTGCATGTGCGGATGCCCACGGCAAAGGCCACGCCGCTCAAGGTGCAGCCGTAAAGACAGTTCGCAGTTCATCTTTCGCAGTTCGCAGATCGAGATGCGCGGCAAAGAGTGAAATCCACTTTGAACTGAGAACTGTGAACTGTTTCTTCAGAAGATTCTGTAGCTGATACCCACGCTTCCGCCGTAGGGGTAAAGTGTGGGATTCACGCGGAGCTGCTGATACTCGAAGTCAATGGCGCGCAGGGTGAGCCGGCGCGTGAGCCGGTAGTCCACGCCGCCGCCATAATCGAGTACGAACGCACTCCCGGTAAGAAAACTGCCCGTACCGAGGCCGACGAGAACCTTGCCATACGGCGTGATGCGGTGAAACGTGACAATGGGAATCCGCGGACCGATCAGGTAGGTGCTCTCGCCGTTACCCGTCGAAGAACCTGGTTGATAGAACTGGTTGTAGCGCAGCCAGCGGCCTTCAGCTTCCACCTGCACCCAGCGGCTGAAATGGACGTCCACATAGGCGCCGGGGCCATAGAGCCGGTTGGGACTGGTATACGCGATGCCCAATCCGTCGTAATCGGGCTGGAACATCGAGCCTAGCGCGCCGACGGAAATGCTGAGGGTGTGCGAAGTTGCCGAGGGCACCACCTGAGCCCGCGCGGAAACGATCGCAAACGAGAACGCGATGAACAAAAACGTCAGGGTCGATCTCTTCATAAAAACAGCGTATCCACTTCCTGTGATTCTTCGATCGAGCAAACAACGCAGCCCGGACTCAAACTCCGAATCGCCTTGAACCTGGCGCATCGCGCGCGGTCTCGGCGGCACTCATTCTAACTTACGGTTGCGGGTTCTGCGCCGCTGCGGGTTGCTGCGCCGGAGCCGCGCCGCCGGCAGCGGTTTGCTGGTTGGGCGTGGCTGCGGAACTGCTGCCTGACTGCGCGGGCGGGGCCGGTTGCGCATTATCGGGTGCGGCCGCCGGTTGATCGTTCGCGGGCTGTGCGCCGGGCGCTGCCACAGAGGGAGGAGCCGCAGCCGGCTCCACGCTAGCCTCTTCATAGTGCTGCAGCTTGTAGAAGATCGGCGTGACCTCGAACGGCATCTTGTCTCGAGCATTCATCGGCGCATAGCGCTTGGCGCTCAGCATGTGCACCGAGTCGTCCCAGGGATCGGTCTTTAGCCAGCTTCCCAGCGGCAATGCGGGCGTCTGCGCCAGGTCGTCCCAGTTCAGCTTGGGAGCGTCATGCTCCAGCGCGGCCATC
Organism: uncultured Acidobacteriaceae bacterium; assembly: GCA_963789425.1. GTDB lineage: Bacteria > Acidobacteriota > Terriglobia > Terriglobales > Acidobacteriaceae > Telmatobacter. Next base: position 1,036,646 of record CAWBKM010000005.1, read on the forward strand.
CACGGCGTGCCATCCGGCCTGAGCAGCGAGTCGCCCAGCATCGGCGTATTCAGCGCCTTCAGTACCCTGGCCCGATCCGCTAACTGCTCGTAGTAGAGACCTGCGTTCGCCAGCCGGTCCTTGTACATGGAGTTCTCGAGATACTCCATCCCCCGCTTCGATGCAGATTCGTTGTCCACATCGGAGTGGTTCATATCGATTTTCTGGAAAGTGGCCGTGTCCGGAAACAGCAGCCGATCGTTGAACGCGTAGCGAGTGTCGATATGGTGTCCCATGGCGATGTGCGCCAGTTCCATGGCCACCACTGAAGCAATGGCTTCTTCGCTGGGCAGCGAGTCGATCAGGCCTTTGCTCAGGAGGATGGTATTGCCCACGGTCGTAGCTTCCACTGTATCCGTCAGCAAAACCCGCGTGTGAAGCTGGTCGGTGAAGGCCAGGTTATTGGGCACCACCAGGTTGATCACAATCTGGTCCAGAACCTTGTTCTCATAGCCGCCGGAATCCAGCGGCGCGACCAGGCCCGCTTCCACCAGACGGTCGATCACGTTGTTCTCGGCCTGCGTGATCCACATGCGCGAAGCCTGCAGCGGACCCACGTCCTGCGAGTCGTCGCTCTTGTCCACGGCCTCGTCAACCTTTACGCTCACATTCTCGCTTTCGCGCGTGGGCAGCTTGAGAGAGTAGCCCCAGAAATGCGTCTGCGCCTTCAGACCCACTGACTTCTCGGCCTCGGTGCGCTGCGTCTCTTCAACGTATACGGCCACTGGCAGCCAGATTCCGGGCTGCACGTTCATGCGCCAACTATCGAAGTGAAAGTAATACTTTGAGGCGTCTTCGGAAGTGGGTCCGGTATAGGTGCCGTTGAAGCGCACCACGTTGCCGCCCTCATCCTCGACCCAGATGCGGCCGTAGAAACGGCCAATGCCCTTGACGTCGGCCTTGGGATGCACATCGTAGACCCAGGTGCGCACCGACCCCAGAAATTCGCGGCGCACAAAACTGAAGACATAGTGCTGCTGGTCGAATCCGTTCGGGTCGATGAACATCATTTCCATGAACCCGTTGGGATTGTAGGTAAATTTCTCAAGGCCCAACGCCCTGCTGAGCCCCGTCATTGCGGCTAAGGAACCCTTGAAGAATCCGTGATGGACCTCCGACTTCGGCTCGTAGGTTTTGTCGAAGAACCCCTTGCTGAAATCCACGCGGCTCAGCATGTACTGGTCGTCCGTCGGCACTTCATAGAGCTTCACGTCCGGACGGGTGTCCTGAATGTAGGTTTCTACAAGCGGGGTGCGCAGTTGGATGTTCTTGATGAGCACCTTCTCCTGCGCGATTGCCTTTTGTACCAATGCAGCCTGTTCGGGGGTGAGCTGGCGCGCCTGTTCGTACTTTGGCTGCTTCTTGGCGTGCGCGCAAACAACTCCGATGATTAGGATCAGGAAGGTTAGGGGGATCTTCCGAAACTTCATTTGTGACTCCTAGTGAAATCTTTGCGGCTTTGTTCCCGGCCTGCGAGCCTTTCCGGGCGCAACGGCTGAGTCGTGGGCCATTTTTCTTCCGTACTTTGGTAAGGCTACGCCAATTGCGGCGCGGTTCTATGCCAATTGGAACGTAATGGTAATCTTGGTCGTTACGTCCACCGGCTGGCCGTTATTGGTCGCGGGACGGAACCGGATTTGCTGCGCGACGCGCCTGGCTTCCTCGTCAAGCCCGTGGCCCAGTCCCTGAAGCACGCCGTGGACCACCACTTGTCCGTTCGCCAGAAACGTCACGCTCAGCACCACATCACCTTCGACGCGCAGCTGCCGCGCTTCGCTCGTGTAACGCACCGGCGGCTTGGAAAGCACTTCCACTTCGGTGGAATGAACCACCTGCGTATTCATCCTGGGCGCCGCGGCAGCCTGAGCCATGCCCGGAATTCCCGCCGAGCCCACCTTGCCGTAATTTGAAGTATTCCCGGTGCCAGAGGCTCCCGGGATGCCCGCAGAGGCGACCTTGCCCAAGTTTCCAGTGCTCGAACCGTACTTGGTTCCATTGCCGAGGCCAGTTGATCCAACCACTCCATGAGGCGCGACGGCCGGTCCATTCATGCCCCCATAAGGATTACCAATCGCGGCCACCGTGGCTGGACGGGTGGCATTGGGATTGGGCGTCGCACCGAACGTCTCGCCCAGATGCACCGGCGCGGTGGAAGGCTTAACCATGTTGTTCTGTGCAGGCATCGCGGCCGTGAGGGCGGCCTTGGGCTGGGGCTGCATAATCACCGTCTGTGACTTGGGCTGCACCACCGGCAAATTCACCTTGGCTTCCATCTGGATCGGCTTCGGCTCTGGCTTCGGCTTCGGCATCTCGATCTGCCGCGGCTGCAACTCCACCTTCGGAGGCTCCGGCGGAGGCGGGAGCTCCTGCGGAGGTGGCTGCCTGATCTTTACTGCTGGCGGCGGAGGCGTGTTCGGGACGATCAACTCCGTCATCTCGTAATGCTGCTGGAGCACATGTTGCGCCGTCATGCCGATCACGATGGCGGTTACGGCGATCGCCACGTTGATTCCGCCGCTCATTAAGAAGGCCAGCGGACGGGTCTCGGGCTCAGGAAGCAAACCGACAAATGTGCCTTGTCCAGGGGTATACGACGTCGCCATTTCTCTAAACCTCGCTTGCGGCCACCCCCACCATTGTGGGGACCACCTTGGGAAATATTGCAAAATCGGGGAACGCAAACCTGCAAACAAATGAACTGCGTTCTTCCAACTCAGTCACAACGTTCAATGGTGCGCCAACTCTGTTTGATGATCTAAACAGGGATTTGGAAATCTGATGAGACCTGGCGGCCGAAAACGATGGGCCGCGCAGCGCCATCTCCCTTCCCGTAATCCCGATGGCTCCGCAAATCCCTCCCATCGCCTTGATTTCCAGACTCCACGAGGGAAAATTGGAATGAAACCATTACCATTATACGGACGGGTTAGTTACTCACAGATCACCCAAATTGTGTACGTAAAGGTACCAAGGGCACGGGAGAATCCGCCTGAATACTCACCCGAAACGGGTCGGCAGCCCACGCCTATTCCGCTCCTTTCCTTCAGAATCCAAGGCACTTCATCAGGAGTCGGCCGCGGGTCTCGCGACTGAAGATGCGTTGCGGGAGCGCCAAATCGGGAGCACATGAGCCGCTCCCTTCGATCGTAATCCCAAGGCGTTTGTTCAAGGTCTCGGCGGTGCTTACTGCCCGCTGATGGTATTCAGGCCATGCGGCTCGACTGGCCGCACAGTTGGGCGCTACTCTTATAGACTCAAGGTAACCCAATCTGGTCTAGCGAGGGTAGTCTTTTTGTGAAGATTTTCGTGACGGGCGGGGCAGGGTACATCGGAGGTACCGTTGCGAGCCTCTTCGTTGAAAAGGGGCATAAGGCAGTTGTTTTCGACAATTTAAGTCACAGCCGGCGCGAGCACCTTCCGGCAGGAGTTGAATTCATCGAGGGCGAATTGGCTGATCGCCAGGCCATCGAAAGCGTTTTTGATGCGGCGCGAAAACAAAACCAGCCTTTCGACGCCGTGCTCCACTTCGCCGCGCTTATCGAGGCCGGTGAATCGATGGTTCGGCCCGAAATCTACTTCCGCAACAACACCGCATCGACACTTTCGCTGCTTGAAGCTACCCTTGCCTGTGGTCCCAGACGGCTTGTCTTTTCATCCACAGCGGCGGTCTACGGCGAGCCGGAATCCGTTCCGATTCAAGAGGATGCGCGCCTCGCTCCTTCGAACGCCTATGGCCAATCGAAACTGCTTGTAGAGCAAATGCTCGCTTGGTTCAACCGCATTCACGGTCTGCGTTACGCTTCGTTGCGCTACTTTAACGTGGCCGGCGCACACGAGGGACCGTCGGGCATCACGCGCGGCGAAGCGCACGAGCCCGAGAGCCACCTGATCCCTCTGGTCCTCGATGTGGCGCTGGGACGACGCCCCTCGATTCGCATATTCGGCGACGACTACCACACCCCTGACGGCACCTGCGTTCGCGACTATATCCACGTCTCTGACCTGGCCGAGGCGCACTTGCTCGCGCTTTCGGCCCTTGACGCCCAGGCAGAAAACCAGGGACCGCTCGTCTACAACCTTGGCAATGGCCAAGGCTTCAGCGTGCGAGAGGTAATTGAATCCGCGCGCCGCGTCACTGGTCACCCCATTCCGGCCGAGCTGCATCCCAGGCGTCCTGGCGACCCTGCCGTACTGGTCGCCGGCTCAAGCAAAGCTATACGTGAACTCGGCTGGAAGCCGCGCTACGCCGAGCTCGACGACATCGTCCGCACCGCGTGGGTCTGGCATCAGAAGCGCTACGCGGGATAGACAGGATTCGAGAGCGAATTCCTGCAACTGCCGGCACAGATTGGCATCTCAAGAGTAGACCGTCGAGCAAGAGTTCCCATGGCCACCAAAACCAAAAAAGGATTCGTCGGGGCGTTCCTCGATTTCTTCATTTTGTTCAGCGGGATCTCCACCGCATCAAACCTGGCCCGCACGCAGGGCCGCGCACTGCTCACGCGCGGCATCTTCCTCTTTCGCCGCACAAAGGAAACTCCTGCCGCCGATGCGGCTCAGCGCAATTGAATTGTTAGAATCGGACATATGCCGATCTCGCGCCAGCAGGCCCTCGACTACTTTCAATCCCCCGACCTGATCGGTTTGGGATTCGAGGCCGACGCTGTGCGTCGCCGCCTGCATCCCGAGGGCGTGGTCACCTACATCATCGATCGCAACATCAACTACACGAACTACTGCACCGAGTACTGCACATTTTGCGCGTTCTACCGTCCGTTGCCCATCAATGGCAAGCCCCACCCTAACTCTGATGACGGCTACATTCTTGATTTCGAGAAGATCTACGAGAAGATCGCGGAGACTCTCGAGATGGGCGGCACCGGCGTGCTGATGCAGGGCGGCATTCATTCCGATCTAAAGATCGATTGGTTCGAGCGCCTTTTCCGCGGCATCAAAGAGCGCTTTCCGCAAATCTGGCTGCATTGCCTGTCGGCGTCAGAAGTGCTCGCGATCGCGGAGTATTCCAATCTTGACTTGCGCACCACCATCGCGCGGCTGCGCGACGCGGGCCTCGATTCCATTCCAGGCGGGGGCGCTGAAATTCTCGATGACGAGGTTCGCCACCGCATCGCGCGCCTCAAGTGCGACACCGAAGACTGGGTGAGCGTGCACCGGACGGCGCATCAGTTAGGAATGCGCACCACAGCGACCATGATGTTCGGCGTTGGCGAGAATTTCGACCAGCGCATCAATCACTTTGAAGTCGTCCGCCGCCTTCAGGAAGAAACCGGCGGATTCACAGCCTTCATCCCCTGGAGCTTTCAGCCCAAAAACACCGCGCTCGGCGGCCGCGGATGGGACGAAGCGACTTCTGTCGAATACCTCAAAGTGCTCGCCATCGCGCGCCTCTACCTCGACAACATTGAGAACGTGCAGGCCAGCTGGGTCACGCAGGGATTGAAGGTACTTGAGCTGGGTCTGCATTTCGGCGGCAACGACGTGGGCTCGGTAATGCTCGAGGAAAACGTGGTCCGCGCTGCCGGCACTTCGAACTGCACCACGGAAGAAGAGCTGCGCCGCATCATCCGCGACGCCGGTTTCAAGCCGGTGCAGCGCGACACGCTTTATCGCACGATGTTCCTCAACTAGCTCCCAGTTCAGATCTGATTTTCCGCAACCCTCCGCCCTCCTGAATCATCTACCTTTGTGACATGACACAAACTGCTTCGCTTTCTCTGCGCACTCTCGGCAACTCCGATCTTGAACTCACCCCCATCGGCCTGGGCACATGGGCCATCGGCGGGGGCGACTGGTCAAACGCCTGGGGGCCGCAGGACGACGCGGACTCGATAGCCGCCATCCATCGCGCGGTCGATCTGGGCGTCAACTGGATTGACACCGCGGCCGTCTACGGGCTCGGCCACTCGGAAGAAATGGTCGGACGCGCCATAAAATCGGTCTCGCGCAAGCCCTACATCTTCACGAAGTGCTCGCTGCGCTGGGGCGCCGATCGTTCTGTCTACAACTCGCTCAAAGCCTCTTCGCTCGCGGAAGAGGTTGAAGCTTCGCTCAAGCGCCTGCAGGTCGACGTGATCGATCTTTATCAGATTCACTGGCCCAACCCCGACGACGAAGTTGAAGAGGGATGGGAGACGCTGGCGCGTCTGCAGGAAGAAGGCAAGGTTCGCTGGATCGGCGTTTCCAACTTCTCTGTCGACCAGATGAAGCGCGCCATGAAGATCGCGCCCATCACCAGCCTACAGCCGCCCTACTCCATGCTGCGCCGAGCCATTGAGAAGGAGATCCTTCCTTTCACGCAGGCCAACAGCATCGGCGTCATCAATTACTCGCCCATGCTCTCCGGTATGCTGACCGGCAAAATGACCACTGAGCGCGCGGCAAACCTGGCCTCCGACGACTGGCGCCGCAAGAACAAAGAATTCAACGAGCCGCGGCTGAGCCAGAATCTGCGTCTGGTGGAACTGCTACGCGAAATCGGCAGCGGACACGGCGTAACTCCCGGAGTGGTGGCCATCGCCTGGGTGCTGCACAACCCCGCTATTACAGGCGCGATCGTCGGCGGGCGCAGCGCAAAGCAGGTGGAGGAGACCGCCGCCGCGCTCACCTTCCGTTTAACCGGGGAGGAATTCGCGAAGATCGGCGCGTTTCTGGCCACGATGCAGCCGTGAGCCCCGGCTGCCTGCCGCGCACATAAATAAAAACCCCGGCCGAAGCCGGGGTTTTCTTTTCAAAGAAGACTCTTCGTTACATCGCGGCGACAAAGTCCGGAACCATCACGGCTGCGTGCTCCTGCAGCAACTGTGTCATGCGGGCGGCCATGCCGGTGTACATCGACGCGGCACGGAACGCATTCACGCGAACGCCCTCACTAGCGTGCCGAAACGCATATTGCGCCAGGGCTGCCAATACACAAACTCGAATCTGCATCGCGTCGCTGTGCAAGGTCTCGATAAGCAGGCGGTCAACAGAATCGCAGTGCTTGGCTGCGAAGTCCGCCATCTCCTGCATGACTCGCGCATTCTGGTAGATCACCCAGAGGCCCTTGGGACCTTCCATGCGATGCCAGGCATCTTCAGGGGTGGCGCTCAGGCCTTCCTGCCATAGGAAGTGATCGCTCAACTCGCGCGCGCTCCATTCGGGGCGAAGGCGGGCCAGCAACGTATCCCATGTTTGGGCGTTGCGGCGCTGCACGCTCTGGCGCCACTTCACAAGAACCAAAGCGGTCGCAACCACGGCAGCAATTTGGAGTACGAGCAATGCCATCAATCATCCCCAAAATCAGTCTATCGGCACTTGGTGCTCTACTGTCCGAACCCTGAACAATTCTCTGTACACCACTACTTGTAGCAGAATCCAAATTGTTTGTCTGCGGTAAAAAGGGTCTTCGGAGTACCACTTTTGGGGGATAAATCGTCCTGCCATCGGACACTGCATGAACGTGACGGTTGATTCGCAGCAGCAGGATATGCCGCGCGAAAGCGTGGGGCAGATCCAGGAGGACGGAGTCAAAAGCCTTCCATTACAATGGAATACAGGTAGAATTGCCCGCTAAGGAGCCACTCCCAAGTGCTCGAGAGAACCTTCAGCATCATCAAGCCGGACGCGGTCGCCGATGGACTTGCCGGCGCTATCCTCGCCGAGATCGAAAAGGCCGGCTTCCGCATCGTCGCGATCAAGAAGGAATTCATTACCAAACGGGAGGCTGAGGGCTTTTACGCCGTTCACCGCGATAAGCCGTTCTTCCCAAGCCTCACGGACTTCATGGCTTCGGGCCCGCTCTTCCTCATGGTTCTCGAGAAGGAGAATGCGATTGTGGATCTGCGCAAGCTGATGGGCGCCACCAATCCGGCCAATGCCGAAGAAGGCACCATTCGCAAGAAGTTTGCGCGCTCTCTCGGGGAAAACGCCATTCATGGCTCCGATGCGAAGGAAACCGCGGCCTTTGAGATTGGCTATTGGTTCGCCGGCTACGAGCTGATCTAGCCGGCGGCGCTGATCTTCGAGGCTGCGCACGGAGGATGAATCGGCTATGGCCGCCAACGACAACCAACTCGCTCAGATCTTTCTCGAGTTCTCGCGAAAGCAACTTCTGGAAGTGTATCTGCCGCGGCTCAGAGAAACCGCAGCACCTCTTACCCCTGAGCAGGTCTGGTGGCGGCCCAACGATGCCTCAAACAGCATCGGGAATTTGTTGTTGCACCTGGACGGCAACGTACGCCAATGGCTGATTGCATCGTTCAACAAGAGTGACGACCGGCGGGACCGTCCGGCGGAGTTCGCGGCGCAAAGTGGACTCTCGGCTGTCGATTTGCTTGCTCGCCTCGGCGGCACTCTCGAAGAAGCCTGCAAAGTCCTCGAAGGGCTCACGGTAGACGAATTGCTCGCTCCCATCGAGATTCAGGGCTACCACACGCGCGGTCTCGATGCGATCTATCATGTGGTTGAGCACTTCAGCCTGCATTACGGCCAGATCGTTTACATCACCAAGAGCCTGCTCGCCAAAGACCTCGGCTTTTACAGAGAGCTGAACAAAACCGGCCGCGCGTCCTGAGAGCTCCGCGCGTCCCCAACAGTGAAGATCGCGCAAGCGATTTTGACCAGGCGAATCGCGTCAGGAAGCCCACGTCGAGCCGAACTTATGGGCGCCGCGCGATTGCCACGCGGGGAATGCCCTGCAGATCCTTCGTAAATTCAATCCTGGCGAATCCGGCGGCGGCGAGCAAAGCATCGACTGCCGGCTGCTGGCCGAAGCCGATCTCGAGGGCAACGAATCCGCCTAGCACGAGCGCCTCAGACGCCGCAGGAATCAGCCGGCGATAGATCTCAAGTCCATCGACGCCGGCGAACAGCGCCTGCGCGGGCTCGTAATCTCGCACCTGTACTGAAAGCGAATCGCGGTCGGCGTCTGCCACGTAGGGCGGATTGGAGACGATCACATCGAACAGCTTGCCTTTGACGGGCGCCAGCAGGTCGCCCTCATGGAAGCGGATTCTCTCCGCAACTCCATTTCGAGCTGCATTTGCCCGCGCCACATTCAGAGCGGTGACTGATTTTTCAGTCGCGTGGATCTGCGCAGCCGGCAATTGGCTCGCCAGTGCCACGGCAATCGCTCCCGATCCCGTGCCCACATCCACGATGCGCTGGCGCTCGATCCCACGCGCAAGCTCGATGGCTCTTTCCACCAGGTGCTCAGTTTCAGGGCGCGGAATTAGCACTTCGCGATTGACCTTGAAACTCAGTCCGTAGAATTCTGCATTGCCCGTAATGTATTGAATGGGTTCCCCGGTACGGCGGCGGTCGACACACTCGTGAAATTCCTTATCCGCATGCGCGGGCAATGTTTCGCATTCGTGCGCGATCAACCAGGCCAGATTTACATCGGGCAATTCTCTCCTCATCGTATGAAGCAGCAGCGTCTCCGCATCGCGGCGTGCGCGCTCGGGATGCGGCCCTGCTGAGAGCAGGTGCTCAGCTCCCTCAATCAACGACCGAATTTTCGATTGATCGAATTGCGCAGGCCGCATATGAACCGGAAGCTCACCTTTCAAAAAGGATAGCGTTCCAGCTCGATGCATTGGCGGGCCACCGTCCGGCTCAACTTCACGACATCGGCCGGGGTCGATCGCGCGAGCCTCCGCAGAATCGCTAACTGCGTCGTCAGCGCGTCGCCTTCGCTGCTCGCCGCGAGCACTCGCCGTGCCGCCTGCTCGGCCAGCGCCATCGATTCTTCAGCCAGCAATCCCGTCAGCGCCGCTGCAATCTCGGCCGAGCTGCGTTTCGCGCTTGCAATTTTCTGCGCGCGCACCAGCGCCGACTCGAGCGCGAAAACCTGGCTAATCATGTCTGCGAGGTCGGCCATAATCTCCTGCTGCTCTTCGAGCGCCGTCATGAATCGCTGACTGGCAACGCCAGCCGCGAACAGCGTCATCTTCTTCACCGCCGCCAGCACCGCCGTCTCGTGCGCCAGCGCCTGGCCCGCATCGGCATCGCCGCCGAACGCGGGCGGCTCCATCACTTCGTCCATCACGCGCTTGATTGCACTCAGCAGCGGCAGCTTTCCGCTCATCGCGCGCTTCATCATCCAACCCGTGATGATCAGCCGGTTGATCTCGTTTGTCCCTTCGAAGATGCGGTTAATCCGGGCGTCGCGGTACGTGCGCTCCGCCGGATAGTCCTCGACGTAGCCATATCCGCCCATGGTGGCAATCAGCTCGTCCGCCACCAGCGTCAGCATCTCAGAGCCGTAGACCTTCAAGATGGAGCACTCAACGGCGTACTCCTCAATACTCTTTGGAACATTGGGCTTGCGCGGAACATCGATGCTCTGGCCCGAAGGTCCCCCGGTCTGCTCTGCGCGTGCTTCGTCGAGCCGCGCGTCAATCAGGCCTGCCGTCCGGTAGGCCATACTTTCAGCCGCATAGAGCTGTGCTGCCGCCGAAGAAATCTTGCGCTGGATCAGTCCAAACTCGGCAATCGATTTGCCGAATGCCTTGCGCTCCTTGGCGTATCGGATCATTGAGGCAAGCACGTGCCGCGCACCGCCAATGCATGCCACGCCCAGCTTGAAGCGGCCCACGTTTAGCACGTTGAATGCAATGTGATGGCCCTTGCCAGCCTCGCCCAGCAGATTCTCTTTGGGAATTCTGCAGTCCGAGAGCACCAGTGGGCAGGTCGACGAGCCACGAATGCCCAGCTTGTGCTCTTCCGCGCCAACCGTAAGCCCCGGCGTCCCGCGCTCGATCAAGAAAGCGGAAAACTTCTCGCCGTCAATCCTGGCGAAAACCGTGTACAAGTCCGCGATGCCGCCGTTGGTCAGCCACTGCTTCTCGCCATTCAGAATGTATTGGGTTCCGTCGGCCGAAAGCACCGCGCGCGTGCGGATGTTCATGGCGTCCGAGCCGGAGCTGGCTTCGGACAATCCATATGCGCCGACCCACTCGCAGGTCGCGAGTTTCGGCAGGTAGCGCTGCTTCTGCTCCTCGGTTCCGTACCAGACCAGCGGCAGCGTCGCAATGCCGATGTGCGCGCCAAACGCCGTCGAAAAGCTGGCCAGCACGGAGATGTGGTCGGTGATGAGCGTCGAGCTCACCTTGTCCATCCCCAGTCCGCCGTATTCCTCGGGAATATCGATCGCGGTGAACCCAAGCTCGGCAGCCTTTCGCAAGACCGCCAGCATTGCGCCCGGCTCTTTGGCCTCAATCGCCGCAACGCGCGGCAGAATCTCCTCGCGCGCGAACTGCTCTGCCGTCGCCGCGATCTGCCCTTGCTCCTCGTTCAGGTCTTCAGGGGTGAAGATTTCAACCGGCGTGCGCGGTTCGACGAGAAAGCTGCCGCCCGCAGCGGCAGCAATGGGAGATGCGGAAGCTGAGATCGGCAACGAGGCCCCCTTAGAATAGGCGTCTAACAGGCCAACCCGATGCGCCAACCCTATGATAGTGTCCCTGGCCGCCGCGACGACTGTCGCTTCATCTACACTTTCACCGCCGGATGCGCCGCGTAGTGCAGCAGCACCGCTACGGCGCAGCTCACAAGCCGCGTCTCGGCCGAATCCGCGCGGCTGGTAAGAATCGTCGGCACACGCGCGCCCAGCACGATGCCGGCCAGTTGCGCTCCGCCCAGGTATTCAAGCTGCTTGGCGAGCATATTGCCGCTCTCAAGATCGGGGACAACCAGAATGTCGGCCTGGCCCGTGACCGGCGAAACCAGCTTTTTGATCTGCGCCGCCTTCTGGCTCACCGCTGTATCGAAGGCCAGCGGACCGTCGAGGATACCGCCCGTGATCTGGCCGCGATCGGCCATCTTGCACAGCGCCGCGGCGTCCAGTGTGGATTGAATCTTGGGGTTCACCGTCTCCACTGCCGAGAGCAACGCCACCTTGGGCTCGGGAATGCCCAGGGCATGCGCCAGGTCAATCGCGTTCTGCACAATGTGGATCTTGTCTTCGAGGTCCGGCGTAATGTTGATGGCCGCGTCGGTGATGAGCAGCGTCCGCGCGTAGGCCGGCGTATCCATAATGAACACGTGCGAGATGCGCCGCGCCGTGCGCAGCCCGGTATCGCGCTGCATGGCCGGCTTCAAAAGCTCGTCGGTATGCAGGCTGCCTTTCATCAGCGCCAGCGCATTGCCTGAGCGGCACATGACTACTGCCGCTTCGGCGGCCTGTGCTTCAGTTTCGGCGGGCACAATCGGGTAAGCGCTGATGTCGGTGCCGATTTTTGCTGCCAGCGCTTTCATCGCTTTTTCCGGTCCGATCAGCGTCGGCTCGATGAGCCCGGCGGCCTCAGCTTCAATCGCGCCGCGCAGAGCCACATCGCTCATCGGCCAAACCACCGCCGTCGTAATCGCGGGAAGATTCTTACAGCGCTCAATGAACTTGTGAAAGACGTGATAGTCCGGCGGATGGCCAACCAGCGGGTCAACGGCAACGGCTTCAGCCAACGTGGCAAGGTCGCTCATAAATTGCTTCTCCCGGCCGGCGATGCCGACAACGTTCCGGCCTTACTCAGATATTGTCGCGTGCATCCGGCAAAGCGCGTGTGCCTTCGATCACACTTCGGGCTGGAGTCCCTGCATGTGGTACCAGCCGCACCCAAAACCCCTGCTTCTGATGGGGGTCAGCCAAACCGCCTCAACCGATCCGTCGATTCTCGAATCCCCGCTCTATTTGCGGCGGTTGGCGTCCGCGCGACCCGTTGACTCTACGCGAAATCCGGGCCTATACTCGGGGATACCGGGCCTTCCCCCCAAGCCTTCAACGGTGAATTGCGTCCCCCTGACGCGATATTGATAAAGGAGAGTCTTATGCAAAGACTTCTCGGGATCGCCCTTGGTGCTCTACTCTTCTGCGGAGTTTTGGCGCCCACGTCCTCAGCCCAGGTTTCCCAGCTCACCAACGCGTTATCGGGGAAGAAAAAGGGGCAGGACCCAAACGACATCAGCAACGTCGACAAGGACAAGATTGCCCGGATCGAGCAGATGCCTGAAGTACAGGACTCCATTCAGCAGGAGTGGGATACGCTGCGCAGAAACGATATGCAGCTGGCCTACGGCATCAACCTGACAGAAAACATGGGATTGTCGCAGGACGCCGCTTCCGGTGACTCTTTTGATCGGCAGCGCCTCTATGCCAATCCGGTTGTGCAAAGCTACGTCAACCACATCGGGCAAAAGCTGGTTCCCAAGAACTCCGCCAACGTTTACACATTCCGCGTCCTGTACGATCCCATCCCCAAGGCTCTCACTCTTTCAACGGGAACGATCTACCTTTCCACGGGATTGGTTTCGATGCTCGACAGCGAGTCGGAATTGTCTTACGTCCTGGCGCACGAAATCGCCCATGTTGAGCTAAGGCAGGCTTACCTGCGCATTCGCGACAAGCATGTGGCTGAAGAGTTGGCGAAGGAGAAGGCCGAAAAGGAAAAGGTGATCACCGACGTCGGCTCCATGGTCATGGGAGCTGGATTGGGCGGCGCCATGATCCCGCTCCGCCTCGGAGGGTTGCTCGGCGGCAGCGCCGGCCTGGCCACAGGAATGGAAGTGGGCCACTACTTCATTCATCCGCAAATCGAGCCGGTGCTCTGGGCCTCGAAGGAAGAGGACGACGCCGACGATATGGCAGTGAATCTAATGCTCGAGCAAGGCTACGACCCGCGCGAGGTCGCTCGCCTCTTCAGTTCGCTCAATCAGGTTGTCACAGCGGACTCGCGTATGGGACTCGGTTTCATGGGCAGCGCGCCGCGAATCAAGGAACGGCAAGCACACCTGGACTCACTCCTCGGCGGAGAGCTGAAGGCTGAGATTGAGCTGCGAACCAAGGGCAAAGGATTCAGTCCCAATTCACCCGATTTCGGGCCAACATCTTCCTCCGTCAAGCGCGATAACGGGATTCTCGCCATGGACTACGATCTCTTCGCCGTGGCCAAACGGAACCTGCAGGGGGCAGTAACCGACCGTCCGGACGATCCTTACGCGAACTTCTATCTGGCCAAGCTCGAGCGCCTAACCGCGCGCACTTCCGACGAACGGCAGGACGCTCTCAATCATCTAACGACTGCGTTGCGCCTGGACGCGGACCGCGGCGCCATCCCATCGGCTCATCTCGAATACGCTGTGGCCTTGATGGAGGCGGAAGACCCGTCAAACCACGATCAGATTTCGAGCGAGCTCAAGTCCTATGTCGTCCTCTCCGAGCGCGATCACGGTGCCTTGCCCGCCGATATGCCGCTGATTTACGACTATATGACTGCATCCGGCGACCCTCGGTGGTATTTGCCTCCGCAGTGGTATGACGCCCAGTTGACCAATAACCCCGGCTTCACCACCACATCTCCCGAGGCTGTCATCCGGAAGGCCACCATGCTCGAGGGGCCGGCGGCGCCACAAAGTTCGTCGCCCTCTCTAGCGGCCGTGGCTTCGCCGAAATCAAAGACTGCCGCTGCACACACCAAGAAGCAATAGGCGAGGATTTTGCACGGCGTTCTCTCCGGATCTGACCCGTGAGCTTGCGTTACTCTGAATTCTTATGGGCCAGATCCGAATCCTTCCCGATCAGGTTGCCAATCAAATCGCTGCTGGCGAAGTGGTGGACCGGCCCGCGTCCGTGGTCAAGGAACTTCTTGAAAACGCGCTGGACGCGGGGGCCATGCGCATTCGCGTCGAGGTTGAAGGCGGCGGACGCAAATTAATCCGCGTCTCCGACGACGGCCAGGGCATGAACCGCGATGACGCCCTGTTGGCCTTCGAGCGTCATGCAACTTCCAAACTCCGCACTGCGGACGACCTGCTTTCCATTGCGACCCTCGGCTTTCGCGGCGAGGCGCTTCCGTCCATTGCTTCAGTGGCGCGCGTCACGCTTGAGACGGCTACCGGCGACGAAGCGGCAGGCACGCACATCGAGATCGCCAGCGGCAAAATTCATCGCGTGGAAGACGCGGCCCTGCCCCGGGGAACCACGATCGCTGTCTTTGATCTCTTTTTCAATACTCCCGCGCGGCGCAAATTCCTCCGCGCCGAATCCACCGAGCTCGCTCACGTCACCGCGCTCGTCACGCACTACGCGCTGGCGCATCCTGAAAAACAATTCGACTTGCTCTCCGCCAGCCACACCATCCTCTCCGCGCTTCCCGCCACGCGCACCGCCGAGCGCATCTTTCAGATCTTCGGCAAGGAGACGCTCGGCCAGCTACTCCCTGTCACCGCCGAAGCTCAATTCGAGCGCGCCGGCCTGCCCGAACCGCCGCCCTGGAGGAAGGATCCTGACCAGCCGCCGCGCAAGCCCGGATCTCTCCGGCTCACCGGCTTCTACTCCAAGCCGGAGTTGCAAAAGCTCAACCGGAATTCCATCTACATCTTCATCAACAAGCGCCTCATCCGCGACCGGCTTCTTCTTCACGCCATCACCGAGGCCTATCGCAATGTGATTCCGCCCACCAGCTTTCCCGTGGTTCTGCTGTTTCTTGAAATGCCGCCCGAAGAGGTTGACGTAAACGTCCATCCTGCCAAAACCGAAGTCCGCTTCCGCCAGCAGAGCCACGTCCACGACTTTGTCCGCGACAGCCTGCGCACCGCCCTCATCAATGCGCGCCCCGCCGCCGAATTCATCGCCGCAATTGGCTCCCAGCCCACGGCCAGTCCGTCGCTCATGCCCCAAGCCGCGTCGCCACCGCCCGGCGCTCCAGACTCCGATCCAAACACGCTCGCCGATGCCGCGGCTTTCCACCTCACGCCACGGGTTCCGTCACCGATTCCTGGCACGCTTCCGTTCGGCGCCGGAGGTCTTTCTGGCGGCCAGCTAACCAGCAATTTCGACCTTCAGGACTGGGGCGCGGCGGCCAATGCACTCCTCGCTCCGGAATCCACTTCGAACGCCGGCGATTGCAGCCCAAACCTCAATGGAGCAGCAGCTTACGGAAACAATTCAGCCGTAGCCACAGCGCTGGTTGAGGCCGAACAGGCGGCCAATTCCCTTAATCATCTCGGCTCACTCAAGCCGCTCGGCCAGTTGCGGGACTCGTTCATCCTCGCGGCAGGCGACGATGGCCTCTGGATCATCGACCAGCATGTTGCACACGAGCGGGTGCTTTTTGAGAAGATTCTGCGCGACCGCCAGGTGGAGCGCGTGCAGCGCCAACGCCTCCTCATGCCGATGCTTGTGGAATTGAAGCCGGAACAGATGGTCGTTTTCGCCCGCGTCGCCGAGGAGCTCGAAGTGAACGGTTTTGAAGTGGAACCCTTTGGCCCTCAAACACTTGCGGTAAAAGCCGCACCCGTTGGGCTGGAAGGCGTCGAACTGGAGCGCACGCTGGCCGAAGTCATTGACCAATCCTCGGCCGATTCAGGAGAAACTACTAAAAATGAAGCACTTATCACGCTTCGCTCGCGCATTGCCGCCTCCATTGCCTGCCATTCGGCCATCAAGGTAAATACACATCTTGATACAAAACGTATAGAATGGTTATTGTTAGAGCTTGCAAAGACCAGTCACCCAACCAGTTGCCCGCATGGACGTCCAATCGCTCTTCTGTACTCTTGGAAGGAAATTCAGCGGGCATTCCACCGAATTTAGGGTCCGGTAGAGACTCCTCGGCGCTTGGAAGGTGGCAGGACGCGCTCTCAGGGGCGCGGGATTTTGGCCGTGATCGCCAACCTGGAAGCGAGGTTTTCTTTGACAGCAGAACAGTTGGAAGCATCGCGCGCCGAAAGGATGCGCCTGAACGGACGCGGGCAGTTGACTCTTGATGAGGCCCGCACTTGGTTGGAGGAGACGGGGTTGTGTCTCTTTCTACCGCGGCGCCAGTTCGCCTCATTCACCGCCCCAACCTTCGTTGAAGCCGTAGCCGGTGAGCATACACCGTCTCCCGGGGTCAAGCTAGTCGCCACCGCTGAAGATCTGCTGATTCGGCTGGAATCGGAAAGTGTGGCCGTCCGCCTCAATCTGCTTGGCCAGCCCGGAGAGCAGCCTGACTTCGTCGTCGCGGCTTGGGTCCTGCCCTACGTCTATGCGCTCCGTGGCGATCGCGACTGGCGGCGTAGCCCGCAGTTGACCGGGTCGCGCCAGGTTTCGCCGCTCGCCGTCCAGGCCTACAAGCATCTTGAAGCTGGCGACGCCACGATTCCGCAGTTGAGACATTCACTGGGCCGCGAGGTCTCGGAGTCCGCCGTTCTGCGCGCTATCACCGAGCTCTGGCAGCAACTGCGCATCATTCCCGTCATCTCGGCGCCCAACAAGACACCGCAGTGGCAGCTTCTCCGCACACGCTACCAGAAGGCCATCGCCGAGGGTGCATCCACATCGCAGGTCACTGCAATTTCGGTTCTCGCCTCCATCTACCTGCAAGCGGTGATTGCAGCCAGCATGGAAGAAGTCGAGATGTTTCTGGCTCCGTTGACTGCGCGCAGCAAGGTGCGTGAAGTGCTGCGTGGGCTCGTCGCGACTCGGCAAGTACATTCGCTCGCGCTCGGCCACGCTCCGCACTTTTACGTCGCCGGAACTCTGCCCGAGTTTGCGGCAGCTCCCACGATTTATGCCAGTTCGTCCATGCCGGCCTCGTCGCACTTTCTACGTTCGTACGAGCATGAGGAATCCGTTCGCGTGCCGGTCGCGCCCAAGCCCGTTCCGCAGTTTGCGTCGGCGCCTATTCCGCCGCCCAAGCCTGCTGAGCCGGTCATCGAGCGCCCGTCGCAGCCCATGGAAGCGGCTTCCGCTCCACGGCCGCGCTTCAGCCATCAGCCTGCGCACGCCCGCGACCGCAAACCGGCGCAGAAGTCCGCTGTCGGCCGCATCACTCGCCGTCCCAGCCGCGACGCGCGCGGCGCTGCACCACGATCCAGTGGCACCTCGCGCCATGCGCACGGTTCGCGCTGGACAAAAAGCGCGGCGACAAAGGGTCACAGCAACGGCAATGGCAACGGTCATAGCAAGCGCAACGGCGCCAAAAGCTCTTCCAACGGGAACGGTCTCCATTCAAATGGCCATTCCCGCACAGGCAAGGTCGCTGGCAGCCTGCATAAGGCCAAGAGCTCCACATCGAGAACTTTGCGCAACGGCCACTCGACCAATGGAAAGGTTGCAGCCAAGTCCGTCCGGCGCGCCGATACTTCTCGGAAAAGTGCCAGGCCCGATGCGCGCGGCAGCCGCAAGCCAGCGCTGACCGCTTCAACAAAGGCGGGTAACCGTTCGCGGTATGGCTTCACCGCTTCCTCCAATCGGCGATCGAAGAAACGCGGATGAACGAAAGCAGATGAGCGCGGACGAGAAGCGCGCCCCTAATCCTGACCGGGACAGCAGGATCATTGTCGCCATCGACGGCCCTGCCGGCGCAGGAAAGAGCACCATCGCCCGCCACCTGGCCCGGCATTTCGGCCTTCTTAATCTTGAGACAGGTGCAATGTATCGCGCCTTCGCCCTCAAGGCACTTCGCTCGGCCGTCCCGGTAGACGACGCCAAGGCTCTTGAAGAGCTCACTCACGAAACTGAAATCCGTCTTGAGCCAGGAGAAGAAGAGAATCTTGTTCTGCTCGATGGCGAGGATGTCACCGGCCTCATCCGCAACCCACTCGTGACTGAAGCCGCTTCTCGCGTCAGCATCTTTCCCGCGGTACGCTCCTGGATGGTCCGCCTGCAACAACAGGTCGGCGCGCGCGGCGGGGTTGTGATGGAAGGCCGTGACATTGGCACTGTCGTCTTCCCGAATGCCGAGGTTAAGATTTTTCTCGACGCTGCTCCCGAAGTGCGAGGCCAGCGCCGCTACGAACAGATTGGCCGAGGGGAACGAAACTCGACGGGCGCTACCCCCGCGCCACCGGAAGAAATTCTTCGCGACCTGCGCGCCCGCGACGAACGCGACCGCAATCGAAAGGACTCACCTCTGAAGCCTGCCTCCGACGCCGTGATCCTCGACTCCACGAACATGTCGCTTGAGCAAGCGCTGGCCGCCGCCGAGACCATCGTCGCCCGAAAGCTGGATGCAGCCTCGTAGGGCGCATCTGCAAAATCGGGCGGCAAGGACACGCCGCCCAAATGCCCCAATGCGATAGGCTTTTGATATGGAGTTGACCTGCAGCCGCTGCCACCAGACCGTCCAGCCCGAGGACTGCTTTTGCCCTTTCTGCGGCCTGCCCCAGATCGTCTACACGGCGGACGGATCTGCCGGGCTGGGCCAGCCCGAGCGCGTGGGCGAGCCGGTCCGCGATGCTGGCACCGTGGATTGGAAGTTCGCTCTGCGCCTGGCTCTCATGCTCGCCATTCCAACTGGCGCGCTCTGCTCCATGTTCTCCCCGGTAAGCTTCATCGGACTTCCCTTGATGGCTGCGGCTGGCGCCTGGGCAGTCGCCCTCTACATGCGTGGCCGCGGTCCCGCGTGGATCACCGTTGGGGCGGGTGCGCGCATCGGCCTTGTTACCGGCATTCTTGGCAGTTGGACCGCGGCCTTCACCACCGCAATCTCGCTTTATGCCATGCGTTTCTGGCTGCACGACGGCTCTGTCATCGATGAGCTCTGGCAGAGCACCATCAATCAAGGCCTGCAGCCACTGGCTTCGTCGAGTTCAGTCGACGCACAGGCAATTGCGAGTTACAAGGCACTCGTACTGTCCCCTGAAGGGCGTGCCGGCCTCATGCTCCTCTCTACCGCTCTTCTGGCACTCATCGTCCTCGGCTTTTCCGTCGCCGGTGGAGCGCTTGGCGCGCGTTTCCTCGGACGCCCGCGCAGGATCGAGCAATAACCGCAATGAACTCACGAGTTTCTCGAGACTTGACCTCGCTCCGATCATTCGGTATCTTAAATCCCATGAGTTTGATGCTCACCAAGTCGGTGTGTCGGGCGTGTTGTTCCACGTCACACCGGCCTTGTTGTTGAGCGGATTTAGAGACTCAGCCGATTCACCTTAAGGCCGCGTAACAGCAAATCTGCTGGCGCGGCTTTCGTGTTTAGAGCTGGTGAATCCAAATCAAGCCAAACCCAACCAAATCCTTCTTTAACGCGACGATGACGATTTTTCTCGGAATTCGATTCCAAGTCCCTGCCTCCCGGCAGGCCGGCTGTCGTTGTTGTTGTTGCTGTCGCTAACTCCACCACTTCATCTCCCAATTTCATAAAAGGCGCACTCAGAACCCTCGCGGGGGTTCCTCACTGAGCGCTCATATCCCTGAGCCTGCAGAGGCTGGCTCGGCAAACACTTCAGGAGACGCAGATGACCCTTCAGAAAAAGCTCAATCGGATTCTTCTTGTTCTACTCGTCGCAGTTGCCCCCGTAATTGCGGCTGCTTTTATTTCGGCGCCGGCAGGCGCGCAGATCGTCGGCGGCACAATTTCGGGCACCATTCGCGACTCCACTGGAGCCGCAGTGCCCGGCGCAACCGTCACCGTCCGCCAAACTGACACCGGCTTCACGCGCACGCTGGTTACCGGAGCTGACGGCCGCTATGCCGCGCCCAGCGTGCCCGTCGGCTCCTATTCGGTTTCCGCTGCGCACGATGGCTTTCAACCGCAGGAGCAAACCGGCATCGTGCTCGCCATTGGGCAAAGCGTGCCGGTGAACTTCACGCTCGGCGTGAGCACAGTGCGCGAAACAGTGGTCGTCAACGCCGGCGATCCCATCGTGAACACGACTTCGCAGCAAACCGCGGGCCTCGTTGACGAGCGCCAGGTCAAGGAGCTGCCTCTCAACGGCCGCAGCTTCGACCAGTTGCTTACCCTCAATCCGGCCACTGTGAACTACACCGGACAGCGCTCGGGCGGCATTGGCACATCGAACTCCTCCGTCGGCAACATGTTTTCTGTCGGTGGACGCCGCCCACAGGACAATCTGTTCCTCCTGAATGGAATCGAGTACACCGGGGCCTCGCTCATCAACGTCACGCCCGGTGGGACCAGCGGCCAGCTACTCGGCGTCGACGCGGTCCGCGAGTTCAACGTGGTCACCGACACTTACGGCGCAAGCTACGGCAAGCGCGACGGCGCGCAGGTTTCGATTGTCACCACCTCTGGAACCAACACTCTGCACGGCACGGCGTTCGAATTCATCCGCAACAGCGCTCTCGACGCCCGCAACTACTTTGATCAGTCAACGATTCCAGAGTTTCAGCGCAACCAGTTCGGTGGAACGCTCGGCGGCCCCATCCGCAAAGACAAGCTCTTCCTCTTCGGCAACTATGAGGGCTTCCGCCAGGCCTGGGGTCTGAGCGACGTCACGCTCGTTCCGGACAACGAAGCGCGGCAGGGCTATTTGCCCTGCCGCCAGGTCACTCCCGCGCCGAACCCGTGCCCCAGTTCAGGGCTGGCCAACGTCGGCGTCAACGCCGCCGTGGCCCCGCTGCTGAACCTTTGGCCGGTGGAGAACGGCCCGGAGCTGCTCTCGAACGGCAATCCCAGCGGCATTGCGGAAGCCTTCAGCCATCCGCCGCAGCACATCAATGAGGACTTCGGCACCACTCGATTCGACGACAATCTCAGCAGCAAAGATCTGCTGTTCGCCGTCTACACCGTCGATGCAAGCGCCGCAACTTCGCCCTCCGCGAATCCTCTTAGCTACGTCAATGAGAGCCTGCGCGAGCAGGTCGCGAGCATTCAGGAGCAGCACGTGATTTCGCCTTCGCTGCTCAACACCGCGCGCTTCGGCTATTCGCGCGGCAGCTACTTCTTCACCGGCCTTGTGCCCGTGACAGGTGTACCCGGATGGGTCTCAGGCGATCCCGTCGGCGCCATCGTCATCAGCGGCAGCACAGCTTCAAACGGCGCTTCCTCCATCACCGGCGCGGGCGCTAACGTGGGCAGCAACAACCGCACCGCGCGCAACCTGTTCACTGAAGACGATCACATCTACTGGTCCAAAGGCCGCCAGCAGATCGAGGCCGGCGCATGGTTTCAGCGCGTGCAAGCCAACGATCTGCTCGCGCAGGATCAGTACGGCCAGGCCTCTTTCAGCACGGAGCAAACGTTCCTGAAGGGAACCGTGGCAACCTTCACTCTGGTTCCCGCACCCACCGCGCTGGGCTGGCGTTCGTTTGAGGGCGCAGGCTTCTTTGAAGACACCATCAAGGTCACGCCGCGCTTCGAGCTGCGTGCCGGCTTCCGTTCGGAGTCCACCAACGGATGGAACGAATCGCAGGGCCGCGCCTCGAATTACGCCATCGTCAACGGCGTTTTGCAGACGACGCCTATCGTTGGCAACTCCGGGCTCTCCACCAACCGCGCAAAGTTCCTGCCCAATCCGCGCCTCGGCTTTGCCTGGGACCTGTGGGGTAACGGCAAGACGGCCATCCGTGGAGGCATCGGCCTTTACCACGGCCTGCTCGACACGCTCGACTACCGCTTCGACCAGACCGCTCCGTTCAACACGGCTGAGTCCATCAAGTCCATCGCGGTGTCGAGTCTGAGTTTCACGGCCGGAGTGCCGCCGCCCTCCTCGGCCAAGGTCTCGCCGAGCAATGTGCAGCCCAATATCTCTACGCCGGCCGTCATTACCTGGAGCCTGCGCATCGAGCAGCAAGTCGCTCCCAACACTTCACTCACACTCGGTTACGTGGGCTTTCACTCCTATCACCAGATTCTCTCCGGGGATATGAACGAGCCCATTCCGTCCTACGCGCCGACCGGCCAGGTCTACTATCCCTCGACCGCGCTCGCGAACCCGAATCTTGCCAATACGACCTCATGGTTCTCGCAGGGCACGGGCCTCTATAACGCGCTCGAGATCGACGCGCGGCACACCTATTCAAACGGCCTTCAGCTTCGCGGCAACTACACCTGGTCAAAGAATCTCGACGACGGCTCGGCGTGGAACACCAGCGTCAGCGGAAACACGCCCGCGTTCGTTTCGTTCCCGCTGAATCCAAAAGTCGACTGGGGTCCGGCGGCCACTGACGTTCGCAATGCTGCGTCGATCAACGGCAGCTATGAACTTCCCTTTGGGCCCAACAAGCACTTCCTGAATAGCGCTTCACGACCGGTGGCGTTCCTCGTCTGCGGCTGGGCCGCCAGCGCCATCGTCGCCCTCCAGACCGGCTTCCCTTTCTCGCCTCAGCTCGGTTATAACCCTCCCGGCAACGGTGACTCGCGCAATCCCATCCGTCCCAGTTGGAACCCGAACTTCACCGGCAAACTCTATCCGCGCACGCAAACCGAATACTTCAATCCCAGCGCCTTCATCCAGCCCACGGTCTCCATCCCCAACGGCAGCGGAGGCAACACCATCTACGGCACCTACGGCAATGTGAAGCGCGACTCGCTCGTCGGGCCCGGGCTCACGGAGCTGGATTTCTCCGCGGTGAAGCAAACACACATCACCGAGAGGCTCAACCTTCAGTTCCGCGCCGAGTTCTTCAACATTCCCAACCACACCAACTTCCTCACGCCGAACGAAGTCGTCTTCTCGGCTGCGCCCACCGTCACCACGTCGGGCGGCGTCGAAACCGTTACCGCTTCAGCCTTCTCGCCCACCGCGGGCGTAGTCACCGCCACTTCCACCACCTCGCGCCAAATTCAGTTCGGCGCGAAGCTGCAGTTCTGAACGCAGCCCTCGTCGCAGCAATGGCAGGGCCGGCGACTTTCGCCGGCCCCGGGCCACTACTCTGACAAATGCCGTCATGATGAGGTTAACTACAAGGTAACTGCCGGGTAGGCGACGATCCGCCCGGAGCCAATGATGGTCGCCGTTGGGAGCGGTAGACTGGTGCCACATGATTCCCTTGGGCTACATGGCAAAGCGTGTGGAAGCTAGTCCCGGCTGGCACGCAGGCATGCACATGCGGCCCGCGGTTTTCGACGTCTATTCGGTAAGCTCTTGCGTGAATGATGACTTTGCTGACTACGTCGGCTTCTGGAAGCACAACGGCTGGTGGTTCTTCGATTCACCTGAAGTGATCCAAGGCATAGCGCGGGAGAACTCCATCGACCTTCAGGGAATTAAGTTGTTCTATTATGAGGCTCACGAATTGGAACTGGCCGACAATGTTTGGCGGCCCTTTTCGCCCGACCCTGCCCGGCAACTCCAGCCACAAGTGATTGCACCGAGAGAGAAGCAACTGGAGGGCTTCGATGTCGTCGTAGTTTGGGTCGAGAACTCGCCAGATCCAGAACATTCGCCTCTCTCTTGCCAAGGACTAGCTAACGAACTAAACACAAATGCGCACTGCCTGTTCGATAAGTTTGATGAAGCATATACCGCATTGAATACCGGCAAATTCGATGGTTGCGAACCGGGCGCCCTTCGCATCTATGCAGTGTATTCCGTCGATTGGCCATCGTTTAATTCCACATACGCAAGGGTTGCGGTCGGTTGACCGTCAAACCTGAAATCACTCTTTGACCAGCAATCCCCCCGCCTCCATCTGAGATCATCGACAAGTGCGCCTCGGGGCGCGGAGGCCTGATCGGAAATGAATGAGGGGGCGGGAATGAGGGAAATTGTTACCTATGTCTTTGGGCTGGCCCTGCTGGGCAATGCGGCCCTTTTTGTGCCTCAGGCGCTCGCCCTCTGGCGCAAGAAGACCGACGAGGGCGTTTCGCTCATCACCTTCGGCGGCTTTTGCATTCTCCAGGTCATCGGCGTCGTCCACGGCTTCTACGAGCACGACAACTCCCTCATCATCGGCCTCGGCGTCAGTTTTCTAACGTGCGGCACCGTCACCCTCCTGACCATCGTCTATCGCCTCCGCCGCTTGCGCGCCATGTCAGCCTGAAAGGATACGGCCCTTAGACGAGCGGGAGAATCGCCGCCAAATCGCGAGCCTGAACCGATCCTTCAGGCCTGGTCAATCCCCTGCAACCAATGGCTGGTGACCCCCATCACATCGTGCCATGTGGAAGGATCGGTACGACAGTTGTGTGTAAGCCGGGTTATACTGCTCTTCCCCGGCGAGTACGCCGCTGCGGGCGGAGGCAGTTTTCGCTGCGCGGCTGCCAAAAGCACAAGGAGGTCCCGATGCGCATCACCGACACCATTGGAGCGATCCTCAAATACAAAGGCTCAGTCAAGGTCCTGTCCATCGCCCCCGAGCAATCGGTGCACGAAGCCCTCTCGCTCATGTCCACGTACGATATTGGCGCGCTGATGGTCATGTCCGGCCCGCGCCTGCTCGGTATCCTCTCCGAGCGAGACTACGCGCGCAAAGGCATCCTGCTAGGCCACCACGCCCGCGAGACCCAGGTGCTCGAGATCATGACCAGCCCGGTCCGCTCCGTCACCCCTCTACACACCGTTGACGAGTGCATGACCGTCATGACCGACCACCGCATCCGCCACCTGCCGGTGCTGGAGGGCGATACCGTCGTCGGCATCGTCTCCATCGGCGACCTGGTCAAGTGGGTCATCTCCGGCCAGGAGCACGCCATCCAGGCGCTCGAAGGCTACATCACCGGCGCCTATCCGGGATAAAAGCGTATGTGCCGCAACATCAAAATGCTCTTCAACTTCGATCCTCCTGTCACAGACGAGGAAGTTCGTGCTTCGTCGCTGCAGTATGTGCGTAAGGTAAGCGGCTTCAACAAGCCTTCGAAGGCGAACGAGGCAGCGTTTAATTCCGCCGTCGATGAGATCGCGGCGGCCTCGATGCGGCTGCTTAGCCAGCTTGAGACGCAGGCGCCGCCGCGCAATCGCGAAGAAGAAGCGGCGAAAGCGAAGCTGCGGAGTATGGTGCGGTTTGGTTCGTGAAACCCTGGGGCACCAGACGCTGGAGCGGCAGACCAAACATTTGAATTGTCATCCTGAGCGAAGCGAAGGATCCGCGGTTGCTCTTTCTGAGGACTAGACCAGCTCGGCCAACGAGTTTCTCCCACATCAACCCGGAAAAATCCCCGCAATCGGCGCCGAGATCAGATCGCGAAAAACACCGCAGGCGAAACGCGGAATCGCCGGCTGAGATGCTCGATGTGCGTCATGTTCAGCTTGCGCTTGCCAGACAGGATCTCCGAAACCACGCTTTCCCCTCCCAAATCCCGGGCCAGATCGCGTTGCTTCAACCCATGCCGGTCGATCAAAAATCGCAGCACATCGGCGGGCGATACATTGGGAACCGAGTAACGTTCATCCTCATAACGCTCGATCAGGAGCGTCAACAGTTCGATCGCCTTCACCTGGGCATGCGTCGGGCGTGGCACGGCTGTAAGCCGGTAAAGGGCCTTGGTATACGCGGCAAGCTGATCCTCGGTCTCAATCACGTGTGGCGCTCCCCGCTCAATCATCCTGGCCGGGTTTGCTAAAACTGTAGCCATTCCGCCCTCCGTCTCGGCGTCAAATCGCACCACCGGTCGTACTCCTTGTGCGTCATGAACGATCCGATGTAGACATGCCCCATCGTCAACCGCTTGTCAATCACCTTCGCATAGTGCACGGCAGCAACGAGACGATATCGGTTGTGTCGTATATTGAAAACCACAAAGCCGTCGACGTTGTCGGCATCGGGAAATGCCTGCCTCAGTTCCTCAAAACTCCGCCATCGGGCCATTTTGACGATCTTGGCCCATGCACCGATCTCCCGGGCGGCCTCACGATACTTCTCGCCGGCGTTCTGCAGGCGTTTGACCGTGACGATGTGCACTTTTCAATGGTACTTCGCAATTTGCGAAGTGTCAACTTCCTACCCCAGAAAGATCCCCGCAATCGACGCCGAGATCAGGTTTGCCATCGTTCCCGCCATCATCGCCCGCACGCCCAGGCGCGCCAAGTCGTTGCGCCGCTCCGGAACCAATGCGCCAATGCCGCCAATCTGCATTCCGATCGATCCCAGGTTTGCGAACCCGCACAGCGCAAACGTCGCAATGGTGAATGAGCGCGGCAAGAGCGTGGCCTTCTCCGCGCCCAGCCCTATATAGGCAACCACCTCGTTCAGCGCCATGCGCGTGCCCAGCAGGTTGCCGATCGCCGGGCAATCCTTCCACGGCACGCCGATCAGCCACGCCACGGGTGCGCCAACAAATCCCAGAATCTGCCCCAGGCTCGCGGGAATCCAGTGCGTGTACGGCATGCCGTGAAACCAGCCCAGCAACATGTCGAGCAGCGCCACCAACGCCAGAAAACTCACCAGCATAATGCCCACATTCATCGCCAGCTTGCCGCCGTCGATCGTCCCGCGCGCGATCGCGCCAATCAAATTCTCGTCGGCGTGCAATTCGTCTTTGGGAATAACGACCTTACCCTCCGTCGCCGGTACTTCCGTCTCCGGCACCAGCATCTTGGCCATCAGGATCGTTCCCGGCGAAGTCATGATCACCGCCGACAGCAGGTGCCGCGCCTCAACACCTTGAGCGATGTACATGGCCATGATGCCGCCAGAAACGTGCGCCATTCCGCTGGTCATAATCGTCATTAATTCGCTGCGCGTGGCCTTCGACAAAAATGGCCGGATGGTCAGCGGCGCTTCCGTCTGACCCATGAAGATGCTCGCCGCCACGTTCATGCTCTCGGCGCCGGAGATGCGCATCGTCTTGAGCATGATCCACGCCATGCCGCGAATGATGATCTGCATCAATCCAATGTGATAAAGCACCGCGAAAAATGCCGAGATAAAAATGATCGTCGGCAGCACCTGGAACGCAAAAATTGCGCCCTCATTGGCCGTATGTCCCGGAACCTGGCTGAACAAATTGCCGAATGCACCGGAGTTGGGCAGCCCGAGCTGCCCGAACAATACCTGCGTCCCTGCAAACGTCGCAGACAGCATGTTAGTCACCACGCCGCCCGCCCAATTCATCACGATCTGCCCAAGGCCAAAGCGCAGCACCAGGAAGGCGAACGTGATCTGCAGCCCGAGTCCCCACAGAATCGTGCGCCAGCGGATGCGCCTGCGGTCCGTCGAGAAAAGCCATGCGGCCAACAGAACCGCCAGAATCCCCAGCACGCCTGTGAATCGACCCAATGCGAATCTCCTCGCCTTGAAAAAACCTATCCGGAAGGACTTTGGATAACCTTAAATCATCCCGTGGACCGGGGGGAACGCGAAAATCAGCCCCACCGCGGGAATTTCGGGAGGTTCACATGGACAACTCCGCTCTCCACGCGTTTATGGCGCGCTTTCGCTATGGAATCGTCTCAAGCATTTCGAAAGTGGGAACTCCTCAGTCGGCGCTCGTCGGCATCGCCGTCACTCCCGAGCTCGAGATCGTTTTCGATACCGTGAAGTCGTCGCGAAAATACTCGAATCTTATTGCCCGGCCCACCTGTTCATTCGTGATCGGTGGATGGGAGGGAGAGCAGACAGTCCAATTCGAAGGGATCGCCATAGAACCAAAGGGCGACGAACTTCGCCACTACCAGCAGGCGTATTTCGCTGTCTGGCCTGACGGCCCATCGCGCATGAGCTGGCCCGGAATCACCTGGTTCGTCGTGCGCCCCCGCTGGATTCGCTTCAGTGACTTCGACCAGAACCCGCGGCTCATTGAAGAGACGACGTTTCCCGACTGACTGTTGCAGAGTGCCCTCGCCAAGCTACGAACGCGGCACCAATCCCAGATGCGTCGCGGCGTTTCCTTGCGTGAACACGCGCCCCACCAATGGCACTGGTTCCGGCGGAGATTTCGCCAACCGAATCGCCCGCTTCAAAATCGCCACCGGCTCGGCCAGCAACTCCGGCTTCGTCGCATACACCGTCGCCAGCGGCTCTCCGCGCTCCACCTTCGCCCCGCGCCGCGCATGAAACAGAATCCCCGCATGTGGATCGACCGGCTCACCCGCCTTCTCGCGTCCCGCACCCGTTCGCTGCACCGCCCAGCCCAGCGCCGTCGTGTCCATCTCCGCCACGTAGCCGCTCTCCCACGCCTCGACGGTCTCCGTTGCACCGGGCTTGTGAAAAGCTTTCATGTCGTCGAAGACGCTCACATCGCCGCCTTGCGCATCGACCATCTTCATAAACGCAGCCAGCGCAGCTCCATCATCCAGCGCCGCTTCGGCAAGCGTATAGCCCGTATTCGCCGATTCCGCTTTCCCGCCCAGATAAACCATCCAACCGGCCAAAACGAGCGAAAGCTCTCGTAAATCCTCGCTCCACGCCGGCCGTTCGCCGCGCAGCAACTCCACGCACTCCACCAGCTCAATCCAGTTCCCCGCCGCGCGTCCCAGCGGCTGGCTCATGTCGGTCAGCAACGCCACCGTCCGCGTCCCCGCGGCCTCAGCCGTCGCCACCATCAGCGCCGCCAGAAACTCCGCGTCCTCTTGCTTGCGCAGAAACGCGCCCGATCCCGTCTTTACATCGAGCACCAGACCGTCCAGCCCGGCTGCCAACTTCTTACTTAGAATCGACGCGCAGATCAGCCCCGGATTCTCGACCGTGCCCGTCCGATCACGCAGCGCGTAAAGCTTGCGGTCGGCGGGCGCCAGTTGGTCCGTCTGTCCGATGATTGACGCGCCGCATTTCTTGATCACCGCCTCGAACTCGGCCAGCGTCAGCGCCGTCCGATAGCCTGGAATCGCTTCGAGCTTATCCAGCGTCCCGCCCGTGTGCCCCAGCGCGCGCCCGCTAATCATGGGAACGGCCACGCCGCACGCAGCGGCCAACGGAGCCACCAGAAAACTGGTCTTGTCTCCTACGCCGCCTGATGAGTGCTTGTCGACCGTCTTCCTGCCCAACCCCGTCGGAGAAAATCGGACGCCGGAATCGCGCATCGCCAGCGTCAGCGCGCGCGTCTCGCTGAGCGACAACCCCCTGATCCACGATGCCATCAGCCACGATGCCAACTCGGCCTCCGGAATCGACCCGTCCGCCGCGCCCGCCGCCACAAACCCAATCTCGCGCCCGTCCAGCTCCCCGCCGTCGCGCTTCTTGCGGATGATATCGATCATGTGAAGCGGCGAAGGCGTGGAAGTCTCGGTCGAGTTGCTTTTGCGATGCGTCATAGATTCACTGACCTACTTCAGCTTCATCTCTGTCCCCAGCGGCAGCAGCTCACTAAAGGTCATCGTCCGCGTTCCATTCTCGACCGGAAAAATCACCGGCGCGTCTGGCTCGATAAATTCCGCCAGCACCTGGCGGCACGCGCCGCATGGTGGGCTGGCTTTTCCATTCAAATTTGCAACAGCTACGGCCGCAATCCGAATCTTCGGGCCAAGCTGCGAAACCGCGCGCACCAGCGCCGCCCGCTCCGCACAGATCGTCAGCCCGTAGCTGACGTTTTCTACATTCGTCCCCGTCACTATTTCGCCGCTCGTCAGTCGCAGCGCCGCCCCCACGCGAAACTCCGAGTACGGCGAATAAGAGTTCCCCGCGGCCTGCCGCGCCATTTCAAACAGTCCTTCAAGTTCCTGCTGGCTCACGTTTGTCATAGTCAATGCGCCCCAAAGCCACTCGAGGAGTGAAGATTAGAGGCTAATCGATTTCCGTCGCTCATGTACACCCGCCGGAATGCACCTATGAGCCGCCGCCCATCAGCCGCTCGACCTCGTCATGCAGCCGCGCAGTGATTGCCGACTCCGTCTCTTCGGGACCGAAGGAAATGGCCTCGCCTACGTGAATCTCGATCGTCCCCGATCGGAGCCAGCTGCGCTTGCGCGTCTTCAGCTCGCCCAGTCCCCGCATGGCCACCGGCAAGACAGGCACATAGCTCTGCTTCGCCAGCAATCCAATACCTGGACGGAACGTTGCCAGCTTGCCATCGGGCGAGAGCGTTCCCTCGGGAAAGACCAGCACGCTGTAGCCGTGGTCCAGCGCCTTACCGGCGTGGGCAAAGCTCCGTTGGAAGTCACGCTGGCGCGGCAGCGGAAACACGTTGAACAGCGCCGTCACCAGCCAATAAGCGGGCGCCCCAAAGACATAAAAGCCTTTGTCTCCCGGCTTCCATGGATTGCGCCAATGCCGGAAGTCCTCAAGCATCTCGCCCAGCATCGCGACGGCCATCCACCGGCGGTAAGGCCCTGGCAGCGCGTGCACGATCAGCGCTCCGTCATACGAAGTAACGTGGTTAGCGACAATGAGGAGCGGTCCCTCGGGGAGCGACTTCTCCGGCCCGAACACCCGCGGCTTCACCAGCAGCCATGCGCCGGGGCGCAAAACGGCTTCAACAAATGCAGCTCGAATCCACTGGAACGGCTTCCACCATGGCCACTCGGGATAGGCGAAATGCGGCCGTCCTGCCTCACGCGACATTTCTTGCTGCACCGCGGGCGGCCGTGCCCCTTGCAGCGTTTCGTCAGCTTGGGCGCTGGTCTCCGCCACTGCCGCGTCTTCGTTCTGTGCGCCGTTCCGCAGAAGGCTATCCGGTTCAACCGCAGCCGGCTGCGCGGCAGTTCCTTGCGCAGGTTCTCGCTCAGTCGCGACTCCGCCCGCCACCACCCTGCGCAACTCTCCCAGCGTCTGCACCTCTTCAAGCAGGCTGGTGCCCGAAACGATTCCTAGCCGCTCCTCGATCGCCGATGCCAGTTGCACGCGCCCCAGGCTGTCGAGATGCAAGTCCTCGGTCAGGCGCAATTCATCGCCCACGCCGGGGTGCGCTTCTCCAGTAATCTGCGCAATGAGCGCCAGTAGCCAGTCTGCCGATGGCCCGAATGCGTGGTCCCCATTCGTTGCCGCCTTACCGCTCGAGGGCGTCGCGGCCGCGGTTTGGATGCGCGCGAGCCATGCCGCAACCGGCTTGCGCCTCACCTTTCCGGTCGACGTACGCGGAAGATCGGGCTCTGGCCACAGCACCCAGCGAGTAATGCGCTGGAACTCCGGCAGCGTGGCGTTGGCGCGCTCGATTGCCGTCAGCGCGCAATCGCCCGACCCACGGCACGCCAGCACCGCACACGGCTCCGGCCCCGTTGGAGTGTCCATCGCGACCACCGCGCACGCCGCAACGTCGGGCTGTTCCTCGATTGCAGCTTCGATGTCCTCCGGGTGGATGTTTAGCCCTGCGGCCGTAACAATAACCTCGCTCTTCCGGCCCAGAAATTTAAGCTCGCCGCTCTCCGTCCGCTCCGCAATGTCCCCCGTTGCCAGCCATTCGTCCTCGCGCGGGCGCATCGCTCCGTCTTCCCACGTGGCGGCGGAGATGACCGCGCCGCGCACCAGCACTTCGCCGTCGGGGCCCAGCTTCACTTCGCTCCCCGTGACTGGCTTGCCGATTGTTCCCTCGGCTACATGAAATGGATGATTGAGCGTGATCATCGCTGTGGTCTCCGTCATGCCGTAGCCCTGCACAAGCACAAATCCAAGCGCGTTCCAGAATTGCTCCAGCGGCCCCGGTAGCGCGCCGCCGCCGCAAACGAAAGCCCAGAACTTCAGTCCGAACTCGCGATGCACTCGGCGATAGCGCCACCAGCGCCGCCCCGGACCGATCTTCTCGGCCGACTCTTCTACGCGCTCAGCCAGTCCATCGTGCGTCACTTCCAAGTGCGTCTTGAGCAGCGCCAAAACACGCGGCACTGCAGCCAGTACAGAAATGCGCTCGTCGTGAATCTGCTCGATCAGTCGCGGCGCTGCCAGCCTGCTCTCGAAATGCACTTCGGCCTGGAGAAGCGGTGGAACCCAAATGCCCAAGGCTTGGCCAAAGACGTGGCTCAGCGGCAGCGTATGCAGGATGCGCAGCGGATGAACGAGACGTTCGTAGCGCATGTAGGGTTTGGCGCCGTCTTCGATTGGAACCATGCTTGCCAGCACGTTGCCGTGAGTTAGAACGATTCCTTTGGGGTCGCCTGTTGTTCCGGAAGTGAAGAGAATCTGCAGCGGGGTCTGGTTCGTGAGTCCGGAGATCGCGCCGATCTCCTCGGCTGGCAGCTCCCTTTGCCAATCTTCGAATGTGAGGGCGGAGAGATGCGGGGCGTCACGCACCGCGGCGAGCTTTGCCAGAAGAATTGCGTCACCCACAGCTAGCTTTGGACTCACATCCTTGGCCACGCGCGCCACAAATTCAGCGTTCCCAAATACATCGAGCGGCACGGCAAGCACGCCGCGCAGCACGCAGCCGTGCAGGGTTGCGAGCCATTCGGCACTGTTTTCTCCCCAAATAAGGACGCGGTCGCCTCTGGTGATGCCTCGCTTTTCGAGCAGAGCGGCAAAGCGCCCTGCAAGCCGCGCCAGCTCGCCATACGTCGTTACGCGCCGGCGATTCCCTTGGTAGCGCACCACCGCGATTTCGCGGTCGAAGCGGCGAAAATCGTCGATGATTGTGGCCAGGTGATCGCGCATCGCGTTTATAGCTACAGCATTTTCGATTCTGGTCCTCGCGGAAAGCTGCAGGCAAAGTGGCTTCTTCCAAAAGAAGGAACCTCTCTGCACGCCCCAAAGGCGGCAACAAGTGAGTCGAGAATGCTTTCGTTCATCGTAGCAGCGGCACGTTGGCTGATTAAGAAATGATGTTTACACGCGCGGCCTCTCGGACTTGAAGATCCGCGATAAAGAATCCAATGAATGCGCCGCCAAGCTCCGCGCCGTCATCTTCGCGTTGAATGCAGTGGCCTCGTGACTAAAGCATTCATTCTCGCGTCCAGCTGCTTCCGCGAAGGAACTCAGGCCGTCGCGTCAGGACTTTGATGGATGATTCATCGCTCATGCCTGCCATGCTGGCGGAAGCAGAACGATAACGTTATCACTACCGGGACATTGCTCACACAGGGCGGGAGTCTCAGAGTAAGAGGCCGGAGATTATGACAGCAACACGGAATAGAATCAACGCCGATTTTCCGCGCCTCTCAACGAATCTTTCCTGAAAAAATTCGGACTTGAAGACGCAGATTGTGATACAAATGGTAACAATCTCATCCGTATGGGAACGCTCTCATCGTTTGAGGTTTCCGGTGTCTGTGGTGTCCGATTTCCTGGAGAGCCGTGTTCTTACGTTCGATGTCGGCGGCAGCCACGTTGCCGCCGCGGTCTGTTACGCCGCAAAATTCAGCCTCGGCCCCGTTGCCAGTGCGCCTCATGCATCGGTATCCACTTCCGGCGCTTTCCTCGATCTCCTTCACGACCTGGGAATCAAAGCCCAAATTGGTGGCGAAGGAGGCATCGGGGCGATGCTTGCTGTGCCCGGGCCATTCGATCTCCGAGCTGGGGTGAGCCTGATGCGCCACAAATTGCCCTATCTCTATGGAGTCGACCTGCGCCAGGGGCTAGCCGAACGATTTGGCTTGCAGCCCGCCCAGGTACGCTTTCTCAACGACGCGGATGCGTACCTGCTGGGCGAAATTGGCGCCGGAGCGGCGCGCCGCTTTAGCCGTGCCGTTGGACTCACCCTGGGAACGGGGATCGGCTCGGCTTTTGCGGTTGACGGTCAACTCGTAACTGAGGGGCCTGGTGTGCCCAGCGGCGGCGAGATCTGGAATCTTCCCTACCAGGGCGGAATCGTCGAGGACTTCGTCTCGTCGAGGGCCATCGTGGGAAATTTCGAGCACTGCACAGGTAAGAAGCGCGAAGTTGTGGACCTGGCTACCGCGGCCGAGTCCGAACCCGCCGCGCAACAGGCCTTCACCGAATTCGGACAGCATCTTGGTGTGGTGATCCGCACGCTCCTTGAAGCGTTTCACGCGGACGTAATCGTACTGGGAGGCGGAATCTCCCGATCTGCCAATCTTTTCGTGCCGGCAGTGCAGGCCGAGATTGGCGATTCCGCGACCCAGTTGCGCGTCTCCGAGCTCAAAGACAAAGCCGCGCTTGTCGGTTGTGGCGTGGCAACCTTCCGCACGCGGAACGGCATGCCCGATCCCGGCAAATCCACCTCGGCGCAGAACGTCGCACTCTGAAAACCGCCTCTGATGAGGCCCATCCTACTCTGGTAAAACTAACGATGCTCTGCGCGGGAAGCATGTAGCTAAACTGCCCGCCCGACACGGTGAGCGCGGATTGCTCCGCGAGCCACCAAGCCGCAGTAACCCGCATAACCAACTTCTCCATAGGATCATTTCGATAGACGGTTGACCGCATCTTCTGACTTAACTACGAACTCGTCAGAAATCGATTGCGCGGAATAGGTTGTCAGGGCGCGCCTCAAGCCGACAGTAGACGCTCGATGGTCATTAAGAGATCTGAATATCAAGGCGCAGATCGGGCACCGTCTTCTAAAGGCCACTCATACTGAATCAATTTACTTCACTGCGTAACGCAGGACGGAAGACCATTCCAGACAACATCGCGCCGCTTCCGCGGCGCGAAATTGGTCATCGTAGCTTCAGTTTTGCGCCGCGCTATTGCACCGTCACATTGATGTAAAACGGTATCGAGACTTGGTTTTGAGTGCCGTAGACCTTGATGCCGTTATTTGTTGTCGATCCGCTCCCTGGGACGATGCAGTTGTCGCCGTTGCCACCGGGCTCAGAGACACACAACGAGCCAACTTCGTCCGCCGTGATCGTCACTGGATAAGTTCCAGCAGGCGTATTCAGCGTCGCCAGAGTGGCCAGGGTTGTGGTGTTGCATGCTGTAATGCTGATCGCCAGCGCACCTCCGGCAATCATCAGGAGCATCATCAGCAGCAGCCGGCCTTTTTCAAAAGTCTTGCGGCTGAAGAAGAGCCCCATCATTCCCAAGCCAAAGATTGCCGCCAGCGTGACCGGGGTATTTCGTGCATTCTGGCTGGTGGTGGTGCCCGCTGTTACATCGGTGTAGAAAGTCACGGTCACCTGTCCCGGCGTGCATGAAACGGAACCTTCAGCGACCTGCAACGCCGTTGCGCCGGAGGGGCACGGGATATCCACGGAGTTCGGTACAAGCGGGTCCGGGTTGGGATAGCTGAACGAACACTGTGTGTGTGGCGGCAGATTGTCACAGGTCAGCGAGACCGGGAAGTTAGAAGCGTTCAACTGGGAGTTCGCTCCCAGAATCCCATAACCGACCAGCGAGGTCAGAGTTAGGTTCATGCTGGCCGTGGAACCTGCTTGAACCGTCAGCGACGGAGCAACGGTCTGCGACGCCGCATTGCCGGTTTGGGTAATTTGCACCACGGGTCCACGGACAGACTGCAGCACCGTTGGCGTCGGCCCGGTAAAACCCAGGAAATTGGCGTCGCCGCTGTACACCGGAGAGACGTAGGCCGTAACGATCACCGGCGAATAGTTGACGATCTGGGCCAAGGGCCACAGGCAACTTGTGTAGAACACAGCCGATGCACCGGTGAGCGTGCCGCTGTTCTGAATGGATATCACCCCGGAGCCGGCCGCGTCGGGACATGCCACACCGGAGTATCCGGCCGTAGCCGTGTAATAGGGCAAAACACAGCTTGCCGCGCCGATTCCCGTTGCGGAGGTTCCCGGCGGGCAGCTCTTCACGTTATCCATCACCGTAATCGTGCCGGTGGGAATCCCAGCGGCTGTGTTCACCGTCAAATTAAAGTTGTACTGAAAGGCCGACGCTGACGGGTCATAGGGAGTTGTGCCATGGCCAGTTCCCGCCAACACAAACGGCAGGGCAATATCTGTCGGATCAGGGAACGTGGGCAGCTTGATCGCGGAAATCGCAGACTTCGCCACGTTAACGGACATGGTCCCCGTCGAGCGCCCATAGACTCGATCGCCGCTATAGGACACAGTCATGGTCTGCGTCCCCGCCAATACCGGCGCCAGAGTGAAGCTGGCGCTGCCATTGGTCAGATTCGAGGTTGCCGTCGCCGCCTGAGGAAAGATCGTCGGTATGCAAGGCGGCTGTCCCTTCGTCGGGTCGCCGCAGGGGCTTGGCGTTGCGACGTACCACGAACTGTAGGTTACGGTTACCTGTCCCGTGGGGGCAACGCCCGCTCCGCTCTTGGGAGCGACAGCGATTGTGAGCGGTGTATTGATCACCTCTGCCGCCTTCGCTCCCCCGGCAACGGTCGTTGCGGAGGTGGACAGCGCCAGCGCCGTTCCTGTTGCAGCGATGGTTGTCGGAGCGTTGATCGCGGTGCTGGTAACGCCGATCACACCAGTCAACGCACCTTGCTCCCCAGCTCCTGGGGCGAAGGTAACTTCAACAGCGCATGTAGCGCCTGCCGGCACCGGGCTGCCCGCTTCACAGCCGCCGCTCGAAGTGTCTGCGGCAGTGAAATCCACTGGCAGTTGCAAGTACGACGGCTGCTGCGCGTTCAACGGGTTGCTACCGGTATAGCCTGTGACGGTCAGCGCTGCGTTTCCGGTGTTGGTGATGGTGGCAACTGCATTTGTGGAGGATGTAAGTGTCGCAGGTTCGGGCAAGGTTAGCGTGCCGTTGGTGCTCAAAAGAGTTACGGCGCCGCCCGCCGCTTGCACCAAATAAACGTTGCTCGCGCGGTCAAGAGCGACCGACGAAGTACCACTCACCGTCGAGGCAACAGCGGTCTCACCAGCAAGATTCAAGGCGCCGCTCACGTAAGGAATGCGAGTGGTACCGCTCACTGAGGATATGTAGATTGCTCCGGAGGGATCGACGGCCAAACCGTTAGCGCCGCTCAAGTTATTCAGCAAAGTAACAGGAGCACCCGCGCCGCCGACGAGTTCGAAAAGATTCACGCCGTCGATCACATAGACATTCCCGGCTTCATCCGCAGCTACGGCAGAGGGAGCGGTAAAGCCTGTAGTCAGCGCGGTTTCCGCCTGTCCCAGATTCGAAGTGGTGGAGGCGCCAATGTCGCTCAGCTTTACCACGCGACCTTTGCTCGGATCCGCGACATATAGATGGTCCAATCCATCCGCGGCCAGTTGCAGTCCGGTAGCGCCCAAACCACTCACCAGGGTCGCCTGTCCAGCGGCATTCAAGCCGCTCGGCCCAAAAGGTACTTCGTATACTTTTCCGGCGCCGCTATCCGCAATGAATACATCGCCTGCGCCGTCTACGGCGACGCCAGTGGGAGACGTCAATCCGGTGCCGACAGAGACTGCAGTGGAGGAACCTGCGGCATACTCGAGGACTTTGCCCTGGCCCGGATCGGCAATGTAGAGATTGCCCACTGTGTCGGTCGCAACCTGGGTCGGCGTCATCAAGCCGGAGCCCAAAGTGGACTGCAGTGCGGGGGCCGCTTGGATGTTCGCGCCCATCCCGACGCCGTGCAGCACCATGGAGGCCAGAACATTTTGACTCGCATCGAGCATCAGCAGCTTGGCGGAGATGTTACCAACGGAACTGGGAGTAAATGACACGTTTTGGAGACAACTCTTGCCGGATGCGTAAGCTACTCCGGTAGTGCAGGTCCCGCCTGTGATCGCGAAATCGGGACTCGATACGCCATCTTCAATAATGGTGAAACTTGCGGGCGTGGCCGCGCCGTTAAAACCAAAGACAACATTTGACCCGCCGGAAGCTGTCTTGCCTACCACGGAAGAGCCGAACTCGGCGTAGCCGAACCCAACCTTGGCCACATCTGCCTGACCGTTGGGTTGCGACTGCGAAGTGGGAACGTACATGAAATTGTGCGCCGCATCGATGGCAACTTGGCCTCCGGAAGGCACGCCCGAAACCACGACCGCCGAGGAGGTTTGCGGGGTCCCGGACGGATTTGGGATCTCGACGACGCCAACTTGCGAATCGCTGACGTACAGGTTGCCGGCGGCGTCGATAGCGACGCCTTTCACCGCAGGCAGCATCGGGTCCACACGGGCTAGGCCCGTGTCTGAAGTGTATTGTCCGTTCGTCGCGGTCCCGGGAATTTCAAGGACCCCAGGGGTCCCACCGTCCTCAACGAAGTAGGCATTTCCTTCCGGATCCTGCGCGATCGAGATCGGGCGCGCTTTGAACCCCGCGGCTGGTGCCCAGTTCCATCCGGCGACCGTCGGACTCGACCAGGCGCCTGTAACGGAGAGGCCACGAACGTCGATACCGGCAGAGCCGCCTTGGTCGCCGATAATCAAGTTGCTGTTGTTACCGACGGCAACAGCCCATGGCTGAAAGTAGCCAAGACCGGAGCCCGTCAGATCGGTGACGCTGTACTGTGCCCAGGCTTCGAGCTCGTTCTTCGATCCGGAATTCGTGCACATCGTCGTGGTTGGGTTACTCGGGCTCAATAGATTGCCGGCACCATCGGGAGTGGTCAGTCCGGTCCAGGTTTTCGTTGTCGCATTCCAAGGGAACAACAACAGGCAGTTGTTCCAATTGGCCCCTAGATAGAGATTGTTGCCTGGGTCGATGACGACAACAGGATTTTGGTAGCCGCCCCCCAGGCTCGCCGATGGACTCGCGCCTGCAATCACGATCGCCGCTCCTCCGCCCGCAGGAAACTCATAGAGCGCGCCGTTCGCATAATCCACCACGAACCAGTCGCCGGCCTGGTCGATCGCCGACTCCTGGATGGTTCCCCACCCCGTCGGATGAGACAAACCCGCGGCGGAACTGGCGGTCACCAGCGGCGATCCTTGGCCTGTGGCTAGTCCAGTCAGGCACAAGCTAAACAGCGTCAGCGAAAACGCAAAGCCGGCAAACCGGCGCAGTGCGGTGAACGACGTGGTGGCCATTGCATTCCTCCCAAGAAGAACTCGAGTCTAACGTCCGCAAAAAGCTCTCGTCCGATTGCGGATGGAGGCTTTTGCCTTTCTTTGGCTCTCCGGGAGCCGCCTCCAGCTCCCGGAAAGCACCGCTTAATTCAGCCCGATCTCAGCAAACCCTATTGAACGTTCACGGGCAAAGTAAACATCGGATTGGTCAGCGAGTTCTGAACCAGCGCCTCCGGATCGTAGGTGATGATCTGCACGTTGTACGTTCCGGCAGGAGTAGCCACCTTTGGTGCGGGCGGCGGTGTTGAGTACCCTGCATTTGTGCAAGCGGTGATGCCCATGAAGAGGCCTGAAAGCATCATCGCGATGCAGATTACAGCCATCGAGCGGTAGAGTTTCTTGCGACCCGCAATTAACCCAACCAACCCAAGCCCGAACATGCCGGCAAGCTCCCAGGGCGACTGCCTCGCGATGGACGCTGCCGTGCCCCCGTTGACCGCTACGTCCGTACTGATGGTCATTACGATGGTCGTTGGAACCGCGCCGTTCGCGCCCACAGCCTCGGTGCCCGTGCTGGGATTGGCGTAATTGAAAGTGCACTCGGAGTACTGAGGTAAGGTGGTTGCGGGGTTGGTCACAGCCAGCATGATCGGAGCATCGGATGAATTGCACTCTAAACTTACGTTTTCACTGAACCCCACCAGCGGCATCAGGGTCAGTGTCACTTGAGCGGGGACTCCGGGCGTGATGGTCGCTCCTCCAGACACAGTGATTTGAACGCTTTGAGCAATTACGTAGAAAGTTTGTAACGGCACGGTTACCGGGGCGTAGTTCACGTCGCCGCTGTACGATGCCGACAGATTGTAAGCACCCAGGTTGAGATTTTGCAGCATGAAGGTCGCAACGCCATCGCCGTTCGGCGCAATGGCCCCGTTGACTCCCTGAGTTGGATCGGCAGGATTTCCATTCTGCGTAAACGTTACGGTGCCTGAAGGCGTTCCCACCGACGAACTCACGACGGCTGAAACATAGACCGGGTGTGCCCAGAGCACATAAGTGTTTCCTGCCCACACGGTCACACGTCCGGGATTGGCGGCGCAGCTTTGCGATGGAGTCCCATCAGTCAAAGTGGTGTAGTTCAGACATTGACTATTCGTGACCGGCACCCCAAGGGTGATGGTCGGGATTGCCCGGGCGATTGTGAACGTGCCTTTGGCGGCAGCCCCGGAGAAGCAGGTGGTTGTCGAACATGTGTTCTGAGTGGCGCCTGCAGTGCCATCGCCGCTATAGTCCGCGTTGACGGTGTAAGTTCCGCCTAGCAGCTCGTTGTAAGCAAATGTGGCAACACCGGCGCTATTCAGGGTTTGGGTTTGTTTGGGCTGGTTGCCGTTAGCGCTGCTCACTGAAAGCGTCACTGTCCCCGTCGGCGTACCAAAGCCTGGGGCGGCGCTTACAGTCACTTGGATCGTGTTGCACCCTGGATATGTTGCGCCCGCGCATCCTGAACCGGTGACGGGGGTGACCGCAATCGCGGCCGTGGCCGCCGGCCGAAGATCCTGGACCACATTGCCCGACACAGCAATATTGACACCTGAAGTCGCATTCACAGCATTGCTCACAACAGCGATCGATGCGGCGGCTTGACCCGCTGCGGGCGCTTGCAGGACCATGCCGAGGTAGCAGGAACCGCCGGGCGGAGTGCTCGTGGTGGAGCTGCAGGCCGGCGAGTTTTCCGTCGCCGGCGCCACGGTGTAATCAGTGGCGTCGGTCCCGGAGACAAGATCGATTGTTGGGTCATCAGAGACCGTCAGTGGCTGGTTGCCCAGATTGAGAATCTGCGCATCGACTTCGGCGGGAACGTTGGGATTGACCTCTACGCCACCAGAATTGAAATTGTACGTGCCGCCGATACCGAGTTGCGACAAGCCGGCGGTTGACCCGGAGCCATAGGTTGCATAGGCATTCTGGGTTCCGTCAAGCGCCACGCCCCACGGTATGGCGGGACCGCTGCCCAATCCGCTTGTCAACAGGATCTCGCTGTTGACATTCAAGGCGCCTGTAGTCGTGCTATAGGGAATCCATACCAGTCCATTGGCTTCTGCCAAAAAGACAGATCCCGACGGGTCGACGGCTAAACCAGTCACCGGCGCCTGGAGGCCGCTTGCAACCTTCGCCAAGCCTCCAAAGGGTAATGAGATCTCCCACAGATTCGATCCATCGGCCACCCACACATTCCCTGAACTGTCGGTGGCAATCGCCGACGGACCCGTGAATCCGGATCCGAGCGTGATCTGCGGATAGCTCTGAGCGATCAACTGTGCCTGCGGATTTGGTATCTCGACCACCTGCTTGTTGGCCTCATCCGCAGCAAAAAGATCTCCTTCATCGTCGGCGGCAAGATTCAGGTTGCCCGTTCCTAAACCAGAGGCAATCTTCGTTTGCTGCGACGTGGCCAAGGCACCGTTGACAAACGGAATCATGTAGATATTGCCGGAGTCTCCGATATAGAGATTGCCGACTCCATCGACCGCCACACCGGTGGGCGCCGATAGGCCGCTGCCCAGAACTTTGCCCGATGTCGGGCTGGTGGTGCCGGCAGGATATTTCTCGATGGCCTTCAAGGCCTTATCTGCGACGTACGTGTTGCCATAGAGATCAGCCGCCACTTGCTGCGGATCGTTCAGCCCGGAAGCGATGGACTGAACGGCGGCCGAAGAAACCACCGAAACTGCCGCGCCTTGCCCGGTGCCGCTCAGGTAAGCGTTGCTCCCTTCGATGACGGCATTGCCGGAGCCGAGCAACTGCACTTCGCCCTCAACGGGGCCAGCCTTGGTGGTGTTCAATTGCACATAATATGGGCACCAGCTGTATGCGCTGGTTGTGGTCATATTTGCGGTGAACGCCGGATACGAAGTGCCAGCGGTGCAGGGCAGCACTGGATTTGTCGGTGGCGGGTTATTCAACAGCGGAGCGTTGGCGACGGCTGTGAAATTTGTATTGCTCGGCTGCGCCAAAGCAATGCTGGTAGGCGTGGTGGGTTGGTTGAACATGTAATAGAGCGCTTGCGTCTGGTTGACGGAAGCAGTGGCGGAAGTAGAGCCACTGGCTGATGGCTGGAGGGTGCTCGATGAGAATGAGACCTGGAAGGACGTGCTGCTCAAGCCCGTTCCCGACACGTAGAAGTTAAGTCCGTTGAGCGCGTACAAGGGGTCGCCCGACCCTGCCGAGATCGTGACCACCTCATTTTCAGTGAAGGAGTTTTTCGCGCTCAGCATAATCGATCCGCCGCCCGCTGGTACTGAGTAGGCTGTGATAGGAACTGCGCTCGGCCCACCGACTGGAGAAGCCCCCAGGCTCAGAGCACCGGGCTTCCACAGCACAATGCTCGAGTACAAACACGTGGCAGTTGCGGCCTGTTGGGTCGTCGTGGTGTCGCACTGCGGGCCGTTTATGCCGGCCGGTGCCCAGTTGTTGTAGTAGCTGGTGGCGATCCAGACGAACCCTCTCTTATCGACCATAGGCGGGTATCCGCCATCAACCGGCGAAATCATCTGCGTATCGGCCCACACAAGTTTTGGGCTCGCCGGTGTGCCCTCATTGGGAATCATGAAAACGCCATCTGCTTGCCCGCCGTATGCAATGTTATTCGTGCTTCCGAAGTACATGTTTCCCTGCGGGTCAACGTACATGCCATTTATGCCGTTCCAGCCGCCCTGGTCGATCCGCGGCAACGCCGATTCGGCTGTTCCGGTCCCATCACCGACAACGGTCGGGGAGCCGACGGCAATCTCCCGGATGCCATGCACATTGTTGGGATAACCGCCCTGGTTCTCAACGAAATACAGGTTGCCGGCGTGGTCGACCGCGAGTTGGGTAGCATTGACCTCCAGATTCGTGATCAAAGCGGTAACCCCGGATACGTTTCCGTTCTGATCCACCGTGTACTTGTAGATCGCGTTGGGGGACGCCGAGGTACTCACATAGAACGTGACGCCGTCATCGCCGACCTGCAGATCCTGGGGCGCGATCGCCTCTGTCTGGTTTTGGCTGTTGATGTAGGTAGGGCCCGCCCAGATGTCCGCATTGCTGAAAGTCCATGTCCCCGCGCTGGCGTTGTATGGAACCCGGCAGAACTCGACAGAAGAGCCAAAGCGATCCGTGACATAAAGGTTGTCCCACTTATCGAATGCAACGGCACCGTTCCAGTACGAGCCCTTGTACTCCAGCAGCGAACAATCGGAGGCGTCCTTATTTGACGGTTCAGGCCCAACGATCTCCGTCGGAAACGATGCGCCAGGCGCCATGTCGTAGATCACGCTACCGGCGGAATCCAGGAAGAGAATATGCCCGTATATCGGGTCCTGTTTCATGGAATAGATCTGAATCCAGTTGCCGGTGCCGCCGTGGCTGAAGGGAACGACCGAACCCACCGTGACCGGAGCCGGCGCCTTAATCGGCAACTGGGCCTTGGCGGCAACGCCCGCAATCATGCCGGCAAGAAGAACCAGGCACGCGATCCGTGCAACCCTACGAAACATGACTGTCGATTCGATGGCCATACTCTTCCTCCCACAAGCTCAATCAGATATCCCGTTACGAGCGGCTTACTGTCTGCCCGCTTCCGCGGATTCACCAGAAGGCGGATGCCGCACTTTTCAATCCTGCTTGGCGACCAGCCAGCCGTTCCGCCATTGCCGGCCGTTTGCCAGTCCCCTTTCCGGGCATCGCGGCAGATTCACGCTGCGGCTGACCGGACAAGGATCCGTCAGAATGTGAACTTTGCCTCCAGCTCCGCCAGCCTGTTTCCGACTTTGATATTCGCAACACCAAAATCCTGGTACTGGAGCATGCTTTGTGTCAGCGCCTGACCAACGATCCCATCCTGGAAACCGAGATTCAGATTGTTGGTGTTGTTGTTGTTGAACGAAACCAGCGGGTGGTTAAACACGTTGAAAGCACCCATCCGCAACTGTAGGGCCCTTCCTTCTCCTACTGAGAAATCCTTCAGCACCGTCACATCATGGTCCATGTACGCCGGACCACGCAGGTAGGGGAGCCGGTAGGTTCCGTTGGTCCCGGGCTGCGAAATACCAAAAGCCAGCGGATTGATGAACTGGTGCGTGTGCGAGCCGCCCCTGGCACTGACACCCTTCACCAGCGTGGGCATGAGCTGAACGTCCGGAGTGCCCAGCCACACAATCGGATTCACA
Organism: uncultured Acidobacteriaceae bacterium; assembly: GCA_963789425.1. Taxonomy (GTDB): domain Bacteria; phylum Acidobacteriota; class Terriglobia; order Terriglobales; family Acidobacteriaceae; genus Telmatobacter. The sequence goes on from CAWBKM010000005.1 coordinate 1,081,183, forward strand.
TTAGTCGCGCATACACCCGAGTAGATGCCGAATACCTGGCAGGTTGATTGCCCGTCCTGATTTCCTTGCGTCGGATTAGCAAGCGCCACGGCATCCGCAAGCCCGCCATATCCGAAGCCAAAGTTATTGCCGTTTTCAGAGGCCAGCGGGAATCCGCTCATGACCTGCGAGATTCCGGAGATCCGCCAGCCGTTGGCAGCCTCGGAGAGTAACCGGTTCCCACCCTTGTACCGTTTGCCTAGGTCGATCAGGTAATGAATGTTGAACACCTGCGTCCGGTCGTAAGGGACCGGGTTGTAATCGTTGCGCAGGTGCGCCGGATCGACGAGTTGGTTGTTGTACGAAGAGGCCGTGGCCAGGTTCTTGGCAAACGTGTAATTGGCCCCCCATGTGATCATGCCTGAGGATTTTTCCCAGTCGATCTGCACGCTGTTGTAATTCGAGTAAAAGTCGTGCTTCAGCTGGTAGACGTGCTGGTAGAACGGGTAGGGACGGTAGACATCGTATTCCGGAGTACCCAATCCGCCGATGCCCGAGATTTTGGGATTGCCGTAAACAGCAGTCAAGCTGCTGGGGATACCGGGATATGTCGCACCGATATTGAACAGATTATCGTTTGCCCCCGCCATATTCGGGTTGTTATTGGCAGGGCAGCCTGTCTCGATCCCGCAGATGATGTTAATATCGGATGCGCTGTTGTAGCTGTTGCTCCCGCTATACGATCCGAGATTGACGCTCTCGTTGCCCACGTACGCGATTGACAAATGCGAAGGCCCCATGTGCAGGAACCCGACCCCGGGGATGGACTCATCGATTCCGCCGTTGAATTCGTAGTAGATCGGACGAACATTGTCGTTTGGTGAAATTGTGTAGGCGCTGAAATCGGGAAACAGGACGGCAGCCTGGCTGTCGATTTCGTTGTAGCTCAGAGCTCCCACCAAGTACGAGGTTTTGTACCCTTGGGCTGTAGCGGCCGCCAGAGCATAGGGATTGAACTGCTCCTGGTTGCGATACATGCCCCAGCCGCCGCGGAGTACGGTTTTGCCCTTGCCGAAGAGATCCCAGGATACTCCCACGCGGGGAGTGACGTAGATCGTCGGCGGAGAGTTGACGGAATTCGACACGCCTGTCTTCTGGGAAGCCCAAGTGATGCCTGGGAAGCCCGCGCTGGCGCAATTACGCGTGTAGCCACTGCATTGTGATTTGTAAAGGCTGTCGGAGAACGCCGCCAAGCCATTGTTATGCTTGTCCGTCCAGGGGCCGAGATGCTCGAAGCGCGCGCCGAAGATCAAACTGATGCTGTGAATCTTCAGCGTGTCCATGGCGAACCCGGCCACCGTCGTGTAACGCATGTCAACCAGCGGCGTGAAATTGGTCTGCGTAAATGAATCGGCATACCCCTCGTACATCATCGCCGTCGGGTTATAGCAGCTTCCTAAGTATGCCGCGCCGGAGTTGCGCAGGTTACCGGCCGGGTTCGGATTCACGCAGCCGTTATAGGGCGCCTGATTGGTCACCGAGGAATATTCGAAGAACGGGGTTTCGGGATTGAAAGTGTACTCGCCCTGAGGGTAAGCACCAGGATCCGCGATGCCGTTGTAGGTGCCCTGCTCCCCATAGAAACCGAACTGCAGGAAGTGGTTTTTCAACTCCCAGCTCACGTTTTCCTGGACAATCGGATCGACCTTTTTGGTGTGGATCCGGTTCTGGTAGAATCCGCCCGGCATCAGCACGCTCGGATAGCCGTTCGCACCTCCTTCGTTAATGGCAGGCACGGAATAGTCGTCGTTGTTTTTGTACATGCCGAGGTAGTCGAAACCCAGGCCGCCATTGTCGGGCAGATTGGTGTTTTGATTGATGTCAAACCGATCTACGGCCAGCGGGTTACCCATTTTCCCCGGCAAGCTGACGAAGGACATCGCGGCAGAGAGTTCGTTGGTTACGCTCGAACCGAAGAAGCGCGTGTATCGCGCGGAAAGCACGTTAGAGACGTCCCCGGTGGTGATACCGCCGGGATAGGGAATTCCGCCGGTCGGGAAGTAGCCGAGAGCGACGGGGTCCTCGTCGATTTCCCTCTGCAGTCCATAGACCAGGAAGAGGTTATTGTTGGGATCGATGTTGTATTGCAGCGTGGACCGGAACACGCTCCCGTTCTGGTTCTGCTGGAGCTGCTGAATGTAGTTGTAACCAAAGGGGTTGGTGAATGGATCCGCATTCGGCGCCGGGAACCAGTTCACGAGCGCCTCGCCGGAGCCGTTCAGGGGGACGGAGTTGGCATTGTTATTTGCCACCGGAGTTCCATTCGGCAAAAAGCTATCCACCCAGCACATGGGCAGAATGGCATCGGGATTGGGGTTGCCGTCAGGACGCAAGCCGCAGAGCTCCGCATTGAGCGAGGCGGCGCTGAAATCGCCCTGGCGCTCGGCCATGGTGGGTACCCAGGCAGAAATCGCCTGCTGATCGGCCTCAAAGGTTTGGTGGTAATACTCGAACCCTGCAAAGAAGAACAGCTTGTCCCTGTTGTGATTGAAGCTTGTAAACGGAAGTGGCAGCGGACCGCCGAAATTACCGCCGGGATAAAAGTACTGTTCGTTCGGACGGGACTGGCGGAGGTAATTGTCGTACCAGTCGTTGGAATTCAAGACCGCATTGCGTGCGACCAAATAGGCCGCGCCGTGATACGCGGTGCCGCCTGTCTTCGTCGAGGAGCTGATGAGGGCCGGCCCTTTCGCGTATTCGGGGCCATACGAAGAATTCGAAGCCTTGACCTCGGAGACCATCTCGATATTCATCTGCTGCACCGACCCCGAGTTGGTGGCAATGTCGGTGAGCGAAACGCCGTCACTGACAATCGCGATGCCGGCCGGTCCGGAGCCATTCGCGACATAAGCAGAAGTAGGACCGCTCAGGCCTACTACGGCGTTGTTGTATCCCGGACGGTTGAAGAGGCCTTGATCGCCGGTAGACATCGCATATCCGGGCAACATCTTGACCAGCTCGCCGGCGTCGCGGCCGACGATGGTGAGGTTGTTCAGGTCCTTGGAGGTGATGATGTCGCTGCGCTCGCCAGTGTCCAGCGCGGCCAGATTGGAATCGACCTGCGCTTCTACCGTGACCGCCGCGGCCGCGTTGCCGACCTTCATCTTGATGTCCGTGTAGCTTAACTGGTCTCCGGCGCGCACCGGGAACGGTTGAGACTGCCAAGACTCAAAATTCTCAGCCGTCACCGTGATCTGGTAACTGAGGTCGGGGGTTACGCCCGCAAATGCAAAGGCGCCATCGCCGTTACTGGTGGTGGTGCGCTTAATTCCGCTCGCTATGTCGACCAATACAACCGAGGCTTTTGGAATCACGGCGCCTGTCGTATCCGCGACAACGCCAGTCACGTTTCCTGTCGCTTGTCCATGGAGCGCCGTTTGCGCCAACAGAAGCACTGCGGTTAGTATCACCAGCAACGAGGCAGTCGGCCTGTTCCCTGAAAAGAACTTCATAGTAGTCCCCCCGTCGGCTACATTCCCTTGTGTCTTTGACGGCTGGCTCCCGGTCCCCACACCAGCCCTAAGTTTTTGCACACCACAACTAAGTCCCTAAGTGCCACTTAAGCCTTTGAGCATTCGGACGCAGATTCTCGTTCTGCATTGATGACAGGGAATTCTGAAGCTTGAGATGAGACTCTGTCAAGTGAATTCTTTCCGGGTTTTTCAATGATGGGATCGATATCGCAGGTTTGCCTGTCTTTGAGGCTTTTCGGGCCTTTTGCTGAGGATGCTTCGCACCATGAAGTGAAGATTTTCACTCCTCCCGAAAATGGGATCCTCTTCGCTCACGCGGGAAACTCCGCTGTTGCGAATTCGAATTGGCTACGTCCTGGTTTGCACACCCGGCTTCGATGAGCCAGTTTGCTTTCATGCCACAAAGACATTTCGGTTACAAATGGAAACCCGCTTCACTGATTGTGCGCATTTTCCTTGCGGGCCATGATCCGAGAAGGCCAGCCGCGGCCCAAGTCGCAGAATTGAAATCGGGCATCGCCCCCGGCTCAAGTTGCAGCGTCGCCCTTGTGGGGAACGGGCGATCGCAACTCGCATAGGAGATAGTGCAGGCTGTCGCAACTCGAACTGAGCAGCTCCACGCTCAGACCGAAGGGAATGTTCTTTGATCACGCGCTTCGCGTCTCTTTTCAGCTCGTGATTGCGATATCATGAATCGCCGCGCGTGTCATCGATTCGCAGCTCCCGCGGCCCCAGGGCTGATGGTCCACGTGCCGGCTCAGTGAACGACCAGTCTGGCGTGCCAGACGCTTGCAACGAGTGCCGCGCATTCCCTAATCCGGCACCACAAAGAGAGTGATCGATTGCGCCGGGAACGTGTAATTGCCGATCGCGCTCGTCGTCCCGCTTCCTGATGGCGGTGTCACGCTTATGTCGGCCTGCTGGACGATCGCGTTCAGATTCGTATTGCTGTATTGGTAAACCCCGGCCGTCGTACCGCTCGCCGCAGTGAAGTGCTCCAGGCTGATCGTCGAAGTCAGCGAGCCGTAGGTCTTGTTGATCACCATCACGGTGATGGTATTGTCGGAGCTTCTCTGTCCACCATAGACCGCCAGTTGACCCTCACCGTCGCCACCGGATCCCGCGCTGGTCGCGTAAAGATATGTGTCGCCGAACGTGGAGTCATTCCCGTCGTAGTTGCGGTACATGGCAAAGGAATAGTTGCCGGGGCCCTGCTGGCTGTAGTTCATCGACGGCCAGAACGCGCCCATGTCCAGTCCCTGTCGACCAAAGATGCCCAGAATGTCAGCCTGCACCAGCGCCCCGTTGATCGATTCCAAGCCGCCGAAGTTGTACTCGTCGATCGCGGTCTTGGTGTCGGGATAATCGTTCGCAACCCATTTCTGCAGCATGGGAATCAACTGCGGAGCCTGCGCCGGCGGCGAGCAGCTCGTTGTGTAATTTGGGTCGGTGATGTAGTTCGGTTGCGGGTCGTTGGGATCGGTGTAAGTTGGATCCCAGAAGACGCGCGTCGCATTCATGCGCGCTTCCTGTTCCCCGGTGTCCCCCGCTGTCGTAAAAGCCACTGAATTGCTGCTGTTTGCCGGGTAGTCCGGCGCAAAATACCCGTGAATGTCAAGGTAATCCAGGAGCCGGATGCCGTACTGCTGCGAATAGTTTTTGAACTGCTGCAAGTAGTACTCGATCATGGGCAAGCCGCCGTGAGCCTCGCGGTCGATTGGGTTGCTCCAGGGTTCGTAACAGGGCGAACCCGAGTTCCATCCACTCTCGATGTCCTTCTTCGAGTAGAAATATGCTTCCCAGTAATCGATCACCGGACCGCTGACTAGGGCTGTCAGATCGGCGGTCTTGATGGCCAGCGCCGTGCCAATGCCGTTGTTGGTCACCTCGTCATAGGTGAAAGCCACTGGATGCACGTCGCGGTGCACAGCGTCCCACCATGTCGGCTCGTTGTCCAGATCCCACATGGCCACGCCCTTGCCGCTGGCGCCGTTGCCGTATCCGGTCACGATCGAGTTCACCCATGCGCCCGACCAAGTACCATTCGCCCACGTTGTCAGCGCCGAACTGGACGAGCCGGGGAGCGGAGTCGCCGGGTCGGTAATGCTCGGCGCAGGCTCCGGGGTGCTGGTGATCTGGGCGATCGTGTTGCTGCCGTAAATCGAGCAGCCTTGCGAGCTCGTGCAGCCTCCATAGCCCTCGGCGTAAACGCCGTACCCACACTGCGGGTTGTAGGGGTCAAAAGCGGCGTTTCCATTTTGCCCAACCTGGTTTGGGTAAGCCGTCTTTGTGAAGCTGCATGCATTGGTCCCATTCGAAACCCAACCGAGGACTGGGACGGTACCCAGTGCCGCTGCCCCCACGTTGTTTACGCCCTGGAAGAACTGCGTGAAATTGGAGCTCGAGCCAGCGTTTGGGAACATGGATCCCGCGCCCTGGAAGTTCTCGAAGTACCAGTCAGCGGCAGAGCTGGTCCAGTTGTTCACATAGTTGTATCGCGAAGTACCGTCACCGCCCCATCGCACGAGGCCGGGGTTGGCGATCTTCTCCGAGGCTGAATCCAAAACATATCCGTTCATTCCATATACGTATGGGCTGATGGTGTGCGGGTTCTCACTCGGATTCGTCGGCGTGTCCACGTCCACCGTCAGTGCCGGGCCACTCGCCGTCGCCGGCGGGCTCAGCGTGACGGTCGCACTGCCACTCACGTTCGTAAACCCGGACATCGTGCTGGTTGCGGTAATCGTTACGCTCGCCGGGGCCGGATACGGTGTGGTGTAGAGGCCGGTCGCGTTTAGCGTGCCGGGGCTCAAACTGCCGCATGAAGAACAGGTTAGTGACCAGGTCACGCCGCTCGAGTAGCTACCCGTGCCGTGCACCGTGGCTGTGAACTGCTGCTGCGCGCCGATCGTTGCGGTACTGGGTGTCACTGTTATTGATGAAATTCCGGCTTGGTTGTAAATCGCCGTCACAATGGTGTTGCCGCTCATTGTTACGTTGCAATTGATTCCGCCAGACCCGCTTGTCGAGCTGCATCCGCTCCAGGATACAAAGGAATAGCTGTTATCGGAGAGCGGTGCGCTCAGCGTGACTTGAGTGCGGGAATAGTAGGTGCGCGTGAAGGGCGTTGTTCCCGAGCTTGCCCCGTTGTTGTCAGCGGGTGAGACGGGAGAAATCGCGATGCCGCTCGAAGGCGCTGCGGAATCCACCGTTAGCGTATAAGCCACGGCAGCGTTCGCGGTCACGCTGACGGAGCTCGTCAAGATGTTGTAGTCGGTCAGATCCGAAGGCGTGAAGGTCACGCTTTGGCTCGAACTCCCTGCAATCGGCACTGTCGTTGGCGTCGTCCAGGCAAAAATGCCGCTTACCGACGCAATGCCACCGCTCAGCGTTGATGACGCCAGCGTCTGGCCGACGGTGATCGCGCTCGCCGTCGGCCACGCCGACACTGTTGGGGTAGCCTTGCTCACCACAACGCCGACGGAGCCGGCAACTGTGTTGTAGTCAATCGTGTCAGCAGGCGTAAAAGTTACGCTCTCGCTGGGCGTCCCGGCGCCAGGCACGATTGTGGTTGTAGTCCAGGCGAACGTGCCGTTGACTGATGCCGTCCCGCCAGTCAGCGTTGACGATGCCAGCGTCTGGCCGTATGTGATTGCGCCCGCCGTCGGCCATGCCGACACCGTTGGCATCGCCTTGTTTACCGTCACGCTGACGGAACCCGCCACTGTGTTGTAGTCAGTTGTGTCAGCAGGCGCAAAAGTTACGCTCTCGCTGGGCGTCCCGGCGCCGGGGGCCGTCGTAGAGGTTGTCCATGAGAATGAGCCGGAAACCGACGCTGTGCCTCCATTTAGCATCGAGGAAGCCAAGGTTTGGCCATATGTTATCGAGCTCGCCGTCGGCCACGCGGTCACAGTCGGTGTGGTTTTTGAAGTTGTGCCTCCCCCACTGCCCCCTCCGCATCCCGCCGCCCAACAACTCGCCAGAATGCCGAGCCAAATGGTCGCCTGCCGCCCCATCGCCTTCATGACCCAACCTCTTTTCTCGATCTCCGCTTCCTCTTTCGGCACCCGGTCCTTTTTGGCTCGGTCCGGCGAGATCTCCGGCCGGCACAATCGATGCCCGAAACCGGACAGGCGGCGAGGGCCTCGATGCGGGAGTGCCCCTGTTCAAAGCACTCTGCTTTGCCCCCAGGTCGGTAGGTACAGATAACGGTATCATGAATTTCGGTTCCGGGCCGGCGCTGGCCTGCCTCGGCCAGGCCAGTCGAAATCTCAACCGGCCACTCCTCAGCTTCCATCGCCAAGGGCTCAAGGTAGGTTCTGCGCCTTCAGGCGAACCGGTGCCGGGCCGCATAACCCCAATTTTTCCACCTCCCCGGTTCGCTGTACTCAAACGTTTTTCACTTGACAATGGCAAATTTTGTCGAGTACGGTGTACCGTTACCAAATTTGTAGGATAATCCGTGCGCAGTTCCAGATAACCTTGCGTACCTGTTCTGCGTGCGGAGAAGCGCCGGATCTTGCCGGCGGTTTTTCAGGACTCTTTTTCCTGCGTGTATTCACCAGCTTCTCTCGCGTCGATAAGGAGACATTTCGATCGGTCTTCTGTGAACCGTTTGTGAGATGGAGTGGGCCTTACATCGGAACGAAAAATCAGGATGGGGCTCGCGTCGCGAAAGCATCGCGAGAAATGAAAGCTCGAAACGGTGCCGGAGTTCAAGGGGCAATCGATGCCGATCGATGGACACGAGCTGTGACTCCCGGTTGGGAATTGTTGAGAACCGGGGAAGAAGTTTTAGTACTGAGCATGACGAAAGCTTGATTTGGGCAGAGGACGATACGGGACAAACCGGACCGTCACCGATTCCCCGGTTCGGGGATGGAAACAGATCGGAGGAGAAGGAATGCAAAATACTTTGAATGGATTGACGAATCCAGTGCGGTCCCTCGCGGCAGGAACATGGGTGGCCCTGTTTGCGCTGCTGGCCCTTTGCCTTGGTGTACCTGCCCGCGCGCAGAAACCCCCCATCGTGGTCTCCGGCACGCCTGTGCAGTTAGGCGCGCTCACCGGCGGCGGTTGGGACGGCTCCCAGGAGCCCGTCGGCGGAACGTTTGTGATCGGCGTCAACGGCGACGTCCTCGTCGGTGATGGATATTCATCCAACTTCCTCCAGATCACCCCGGCAGGGGTAGACACCATTTTGGCCTCTGGGGTGGGCGCCTCGAACGCTGCGCTCGACAGCTACGGCAATCTGTATTTTGGCGGCAATTACAACGCCAACGTTTACAAGGTTCCTTACAACTCCGCGACAGGCCAGTATGTCGGCTGGACAACGACTCCAACCACCAACTGCGTTGGCGGTAACCAGGACACGGCGCCTTGCATCTTCGCGCCGGCAATTTCGACATTCCTGGGTACCCTTGGCGGCCAGGGTTACGCCGGCGTCGCCTTTGATGGTCAGGGCAACTTCTTCTTCGAGACCAACACTCTCCCCACCACAACCCCCAACTCGATCTTTGAATGCACCGTGGCCTGCATCGCCAGTGCCACAGCGACCCCGAAGCTGATTTACTCCGACGCCAATCCGGTTGGCGCGTTCGAGCTCGATCCGTGGGGCGATATCTTCTTTGTCGATGGCAACAACAGCAAAACCAAGGCGACCAACCTGAACGAAATCGCACTCACCGCGGGGACCTATGCCGCCTCACCGACCGTCGTGGAGAGCTACACCAACGCGGCTGGTTACGGCAACGGCATCAGCGGCCTCGCAATTTCCGGCACTGGCACCTTGTACATCTCCGTCAACGGCGACGGCCTGTTTGCAATTCCCAATACGCAGTCGGGCGGCCCCACGCCGAGCTTGATTTATCAGGTTTCCACCCAAGGCGGAAAGGGCGTTGCGATCGATTCCAAGGGCAACCTCTATGGGATCCCCTACAACAGCGGCGATGTTGTCTCTTTCATCCCGGTTGGCAAAGCGGCGCTGGGCGCCTCTCCCACCGGCACCGCCGCAACAGCTGTGAGTGCCACCATCTTTGACGCCGCGGCCTCTTGCACTACGCCCCCGACACTCGCAGTTTCCGTCACTGAGTTTGGCGTACCCAGCAGCGAATTCACCGCGGCTGCCGGCACCACCTGCTCCACGACTTTCGGCGGAGGGAACGGCGTCTTCGCATCCGGACCGCTGACCGCCGCCGCATTCGCGTCTTTTCCTGTAACGGTCGGCTTCACGCCCACCGCCGTCGGAGAGCGCAGCGCGGCACTAACGATCGCGGACGGCGCCAATAGCGCGAGCGGAACAGCAGCGCTTGCGGGTGTGGGACAGGGCCCCACTGGCAACGTCGATCCAGGCGTGTCCACGGCTTATACCACCGGATTCACCGACCCCACAGACGTCGTAGCGGATGCAGCCGGCAACGTGTTTGTGGCCGACCCCGGCGCGGGCACGGTCTCCGAGTTCGCCGCTGGATCGACGACGGCGGTTGCGGTCGGCTCCGGATTTGTCAATCCTGACGGCCTCGCCTTTGACGCCAACGGCGATTTGTTCATTGCCGACGACGGCTTTCCCGAAGTTGTGGAGATTCCCAATACCGGCACTGCCGGCGCTTTCGTGGCCGGGACCCAGAAGACCGTCATCTCCTCGACCACCACCTTCGGCGGCACGGCGTTGGCAAACGCGACCGCGCTTGCCGTGGGACCGAATGGCACACTGTACATCTCCGATAATGGAAACAAGCGAGTTGTTTTCTGGAACCCGATCGTCGGCCAGTCCGGCGTCACGGCTGCAACCGCGGCAAACGGCCTCAAATCTTCATGGGGAATTGCCGTTGATTCATCGAGCAACCTCTATGTTGCCGACGCGACGATGAACGACGTCCTCGCATTTTGGGGCGCGGGTGGCATCACAACGATCACTGCTCCGAATGTGACTCAAGCAGTTGCCGTGGCCGTCGATGCTTCAGGCAGCTTGCTGGTATCAGACGCTTCGACAGGCAACATCGTTCGCGTTCCCAATTTAAGCGGGACCTTGACACCTGCGCAGGCGATCACCATCGAAACCATCGCCCCGCAAGCCTATGCGATGTCATTGGACTCGCAAGGCAACTTATATGTTGGCGGCGGCCATGGCAAAGCAGCCTACGCAATCCAACGCACCGCGGCCTCCATCAATCTCGGTACCGTTTCGGATGGCGCAACTAACTCCGCAACGGTCTACCTCATGAGCGCAGGCAACACCGCCGCAACCCTGGCGACTCCAGTCGTTACCGAGCCTACCAACACCATGTTCACGCTCGTTCCGGCCGCGAGTAACGGATGCTCCGCCGGTTCGTCAGGACCTCCCGGAGCGTCTTGCCAGTTGGTTGGCACCTTTGCCCCGCCACCCGCGACCGCCAACGGTCCGCAATCGGGCGCCGCAATGATCGATATCGCGACTCCGGCTATTGCGTTCAACGTGAACATGAGCGGCACCGCCACCGTGTCGTCGATTCTGCCGCAGACCATCACCGGCTTCGCTCCGCCTGCTTCGTTGCAGATCGGCCAGGTGATTACGCTGTCGGCTACTGGCGGCGCGTCCGGCAACCCGGTCGTCTTCAGCATCGACCCATCCTCAGCATGTCCCACTTGCGCAACCATCGCTGGCAGCTTACTAACAGCAGTTTCAGTCGGCTCCGTCAAGGTTGATGCAAATCAGCAGGGAGGCTCCGCCGGCGGCAATCAGTATGCCGCGGCGACACAGGTTCAGGTACCCGTCGCCATCACGAATACCGTGGTCGCGTCCGACGTTCCTGCGCTGCTGATGAGCCAGATCTACTGGAGCTACCAGAGCGGCGCATTTACCGACGGACAGAATCCCGCGGGCGGAAGCTTTGCCGTAACACAGAATGGCCTGATCTATGTCGGAACCACTTATAACAACAAGACAGACATCGTGAACGCAAGCACCGGCGCCTTGATCTCGGCAATATCGATGAGCGGCGGCGGCGTATTTGCGATCGACAGCAAGAACAACCTCTACATGGGGCACCTTTACAACTCGGCGGTCTACAAGATTCCGTTTGTGAGTGGCGCGTATGTGACGTTGAGCGATCTGTCGACGGCGCCAAACTGCACCGGCACCGACACAACGATTTGCACCGTTGCAACCAATCCCGGCGGTGGAATGAAGGCGATTGCCTTCGATCCCTCCGGCAACCTCTACATGGTCACGGTTCCAGCATCGCCGGGCACCAGCGCAATTTATGAGTGCGCCGTGGCCTGCCAGACTGGCGGCGCCGCAACCCTGGTCTACTCCGATGTGAATTCGGTCAGTCAGATTGCCTTCGATCCCTGGGGCAATATGTTCTTCACCGAAGGTGTCTATACCAGCGGGACCAACTTCAGCAACCTTCAATCCTCGAGCTCCAACCTCATGGAACTGCCTTACACAGCGAGCACGGGCTTCGCTGCAACACCAACTTTGCTGCAGACCTTAACCATCGCCTCTCCCGGCAACTACGACAATCAGTTGGATGGCGTAGCTGTTACCTCCAATGGCACCATTTACTACGCGGACCAGAACGATGGAATGTTTGCGATCCCCAATACCCAGACGGGTGGTCCTGACACCGCGCATCAATATGTCGTATCGTCTCTCGGCGCAAAGGGCATGGAGCTCGACGCCAACGGAAACGAATGGGTCGTGGTCTACCATGCCGGCGGCGACAACCTTGGCGAAGCGCTGATCGGCGACTTGACGACACCGAACGCCCAGTACGATGGCGCCCCGGTCAACGCCCCGGCTACGGTCGTGGACAACGCCTTGCCCTGCACAACAGGTGCAACCCTGGCGATTGCGTCCTCCAATCCGGAATTCGGCGGTACGTCCGGCACCACGTGCTCCACGATTTCGGCCTCCACTTTCAGCACTCCGGTCTCCGCATCTTCCTATACGGCGACACTCACATTCACGGCAACCAAGCCTAATTCTCAAACCGCAAACCTGACTGTCTCCGATACCACCAACGGAGGCGAAGGAACCGCAACGGTGACCGGCTTCGCCTTGACGACTCCGCAGACGCTCACCTTTACGGCGCCCACGGGAACTACCTTCACGTTCTCGCCCGGCGAGACGATCCTGGTGACGGTAAGCAACGGCGGGTCGAACAATCCTGCCGTCTTCACGGTTGACTCATCCAGTTCCGGTGCCGGAACCTTCTCCGCCACGACAGTAACGGGCACCTCTTCGTCGGCAACGCTGGCCGTTACACAGGCCGGCAGCATTGTCATCGACGCCAACGAATTAGGCGGTCTCGCGAGTGGCGTTTATTACGACGCTGCGCCACAAGTCCAGTTGACGCTGACCATCGGCAAGGCAGCAGAGGCGATCACCTTTACGCCGCCGACCTCGCCGCAGCTCTATACGCCCGGGCTCACCGTTAATCTGAGCGCGCTCGGCGGCGGTGCTTCAACTCCGGTGGTCTTCACGGTCGACGCGGCCAGCACCGGAGCTGGAACCATCTCCACCACGACAGTAACCGGCAACAACTCAACGGCCACGCTCACGGTGACCACGGCAGGTACCATCGTGCTCGATGCCAACCAGGCAGCGGACGTCGACTACCTGGCAGCTCCTCAGGTTCAGCAGGTTCTGGTCGTCAACCAGGCAACCCAGACCATCAGCTTCACTCCGGTGGCCACGCCATTGCATTACATTGCGTCGTGCTCCCCGATCACCCTGTGCGCGACGGTCAGCATCCAGGCCACCGGCGGTGCTACGAATAATCTGATCGCCCTCAGCCCGGATCCGAGCAATGCCGTGATCTTCACCATCCTCAGCAGTTCCGTGACGAACGGAACCACGACGGCGACGCTTGCGCTGGTGCCAAGCCAGTCCCTGAACTTCCCGGCCAGTTTGATCATCGACGGGAATCAGCAGGGCAACGCCAACTATGCAGCGGCCACGCAGGCCAAGATCACGATCAGCGTTCTTGGTGCGCTGCCGCTGCAAAGCATCACCTGGGCCAATCCTGGAACGCAGGTTGGGTCGAGTTCCACCACTCCGACCACGCTGGCATTAACGGCCACTGCCACTTCCGGGTTCCCGGTCACCTACACTTCCAGCACATCGTCGGTCTGCACGGTCACCGGTTTCACAGTCACGTTTGCCAAGGTCACCTCGGCCAGCGCCTGCACCATAACGGCTACCCAACCCGGCGACAACCTTACCTTTGCCGCGGCCGTCCCGCTCGCGCAGACGTTCAATGTCAACCCCGCCAATGCCAACCCCGCTTTGCAGAACCCGAACCTGAATATGAGTCTCTCGCTGTCCTCGCTCACGATTCAGCCGGGAACCGTCGGATTGACGCAGATCACCCTCACCTCCGTGAACAACTTCGCGGCTAGCTCGGTGAACTTTACTATTACCGGCTTGCCAACTGGCTACTCCTACTCCTTCAACCCCAACCCTGTAACCGTCTTTGCCCAGAACTCGACAACCGGTTTGCCCCTGGGCACAACCGTCACCACGACGCTGACCATTACGCCGCCATCGACTGCTGCCGTTGTCCGTCAGGACTTCAGGCCGCTCTTCCCGGCGACTCTTGCAGTAGCGCTCTGCTTCCTGGGCTTCAAGAAGCGCAGCCGGTTCTACATGCTCGTGCTGCTGGTGGTCCTCTTCGCCGGCTTGGGCTTTGTCTCCGGCTGCGGCGGTACATCCTCCAGCAAGACAACGCAGCCTGTCACGTCCACAGCCACCATCACCGCAACGCCTGCGGCAGGGCTCGCCGGCGCGTCGGGATCGGTCAAATCGACCTCAACCTTGACGGTCACCCTCGAGTAGGGCGATCCAGTAGGTTGTTCACTAACCGGGGCCTCCTTACACTGTTCACCCGTGGAAGTGGGCCCCGATCTTTTTGCGCTTCACTGCATTCTCTCCAAAGGCTCCGCGCCGCCAAATGAAAATGACCTCTCGCGCCGAGAGGCCATCCTGTCATCCATCCTTTATTGCTGAATCTGGAGCCGACGGTCAGACTTGAACTGACGACCTGCTGATTACGAATCAGCTGCTCTACCAACTGAGCTACGTCGGCCTGCTTTTCGGTGTCCTGCCTCTCGATTGTATCGTTGCGCCGGATCGAGGTAAAGCCGCGCAGCCCTCTCGCACGCCTCAAACAAGCACTACAATGCTGCCCATGCAAGCCGACCCAATGCTTGAGTGGCAACGACTCAGCGAGCACTATCGCAAAATGAACAATGACGAGTTGCGCCAGCTCGCCGCCGATTTTGTGGACCTCACCAACACCGCCTAGCAAGCACTGCGCAGCGAGTTCCAGATCCGCGGCCTCGGCGACCCTATCAGCGCAAGCGACGCACCCGCACCTTCGATTGCGCCGCCCAACGCGCCCGCTGCGCAGAACACCAGAGCACCGATTCGTGACCGAGCGGTTGATACCCTCGGATTTTTCAGTCGCCAGCCTGAGCTTGTTCCAGATTCACCCGACGCAAACGCCGAACCCGATGGCCCAGTCGAATACACCTGGAAGACGTTGCTTTGTGAGTGCGATTCTTCGCAAGAGGCCAGCGAGCTCTCTGATGCATTGAGGCGGGCAGGCATCGATGGCTGGATCGAGGGGCCGAAGCCAAGCTCCTATTCGGCCTATGCGAGCCTTGACCTGATGAATCCCCGCGTCCTGGTCGCCGCCGATCAGCTCGATCAAGCACGCGCGATTGCTGCGCGGCCCATTCCACCCGAGATCGTCGCAGAGTCTGAGGCCAAAGTCCCCGACTTCACGCCGCCTTCATGCCCCAAATGCGGCGCCCCGGATCCAATCCTTGAAGGCGTGGACCCTGTCAACTCCTGGGAATGTGAGCAATGCGGCCAGGAGTGGACCGATCCTGTCGCGGCAGAGTCCACAAAGGCGGGTTTTCCGCCCCCACAACCCGCATAAACGGAAAGAGCCGCCCGGCAACAGGGCAGCTCTCTCCTCAGGGAGAATAGTTCCAACGGAGCCAAACCCATCAGAACTTTCTGGCTGCATACTAGGAGCGGGGGAAGACAGTGTCAAGAGAAAATGTTTGTGAAAATAAGTATTGATGTTTCAGTACTTTAACAATACAACCCGCTGTTCCCAAGGCCCTATTTATTCGCCGACTATTCGCCTCAAATCCTTCGGCATTTCCCGTGATTTCGCGGTGTTTCTTCGGGTTTCAGTCCATTTTTCCACAGACGCTGGCGGACGTTAACCTTTCGGATGCGGTCCCTCAATGACTTCGATTCGTTCTTCCCATTTCTCCGCCAAATCGAGATGAATGAACTCTTCGTCGTAGACGGACGAGATCGGTCTGCCGCGCGCCATGCGGTAAAGCGCTCGCCCGCCGCCCAGGAACCCTCCCAGTACGATTGCCGCTGCTGCCCCGATGATCGTCAGCAAAGCAATGCCCAGGAGCAGCTTGCTGGTCTTTTCTACTTCGGATTCCACCGGCTCCGGAACCGTGGTGAGGCTGTCCTCGTAATGCACAGACTCCAGAAGCCTGTGACTATCGTCGGGGACCGCGTCACCGCTCACCAGGGCCACCAGAGGCCCGCTATGGCGCACCTCAAGCGATGACTGGTCGGAATCGGTCAGTGGCTTCGGCCACGGCGGCTGCGCCTGGCTACCGGCTTTCAAATAGGCGCGAATGGCCGTTTCCTGGGCCTCGGCAATCTGTGGCGTCGGGTAATCGATAATCGTCAGCGTTGCAGGGCCCGAGGTGAGCGAGTAATCAGCCGTTACCGCTTCAGCACCCTTTTCGAAGGCCACCAGCGAAGCCGGCAGCGCGCCACCAGATCCGGCATAGCCCGCCGGCCCTTCTGCATAGTGCGTCGTTTGGCCGTCAAGCTTCGCCTGCGGCAGGTTCGCCAGGATGGGGGGAATCATTCCGCGGTTTCCCGTTGGCACCGGCAGCCGTTGCGCGATTTCGCGCAGTTCTCCGGCCGTCATCGGCCCGATGCGCGAAAACGTCGCATCCACCACAGTCGTCCCCTGCCAGAACAGAACGCGATTCTTGTCTGAGGCCGCCCCAGTGCCAATTTCTTCTTTGGGCCAGCCGTTTTGGCGGTAGTACGTATAGGCGCCGTAGGCTCCGCTCGCATCCTCAAAGCGCAGCGCGCGCATGCTCAGCGTGTCGCCTTCGCGCTTGTAGTTCGCCAGCACAGCGGCGTCGAACCCGTATTCCTTCAGGGCTGCTGCATTTGTGGGGTCAAGCTGTGCCGCGTCGGTGACGACCTTCGAAGGTCCTGTTGTCTCCCATCCATCAAAATCATCGGGAAGCAGCGCCTTCGTTGATGGAGGCAAAACGATCGTGGTCGCCGACTTTTTTTCCGCGGCTGTAGGCTGCTCGCCCTGCGCCGCAGCAAAAGCCGCCCAGCAGCCCATCGCCGCCCATCCCGCCAGAATCGCCAGCTTACGAATCAATCGGAATCCCCGCTCCCCGAGGAGCGCACCGCATTTCCGCGACGCCCACCCCAAACTTCAGGGTACACGCTCGCACGACGGCCTCGCTGCGGGCGCACCACCCCTTCTGTTCGACACTGAAGGACGCGGAAATGTTCCCGATAGTATTTTTCGAAGGCCGATTAGACAGCTCCGCTCGCGCCGCCGGCGGCTGCCTGAGTTGGGTACAGGATGTCTCCAAGCGCCTTGTACCGGCCGCCGTAGAAGACCAGCGCGAACTCCCGGACGCCCGTGCTCAAAGGCCCTCCGATGCAGATGCTCGCCAGCAGCGCAAAGGCAAACGCAACCACGCCGAAAAAAACCTCAAGAACAACGCCCACAAGCCACGACGATCCCGTCGAACCCGTAAACGCCGAATGGATTCCCCACTCCATCGCGGCAATCGTTCCTGCAAGCAAAAGACCCGGAATCGCGAGCACAATAAATGTCCCGATGGCCGCGATCGTCGGAAGAATCACGCGCAGGATTGCGTAAACCAGAAACTGCCTCTTTTCGGCTTTGATCCGCTCCCGCACTTGCCGCCAAGCTTCGCCGGCTGTTGCGTTATCGAGCGCTATATGTGGAAGCATCCAGTCGCGCAAAATCAGATCGCTCAGGAATGCGGCAACCACCAGCAGCAGGATGACTGGAATGAGGGGCAGAATCAGAGCCAGGAACAGACCCACATCGAAATGGCCGCCTTGTTGATTCGCCTGGAATAGCCGCCAGAATCCGGCTGCGAACGGGAGTGCAACCAGAACCAGCAGCAGCATGAAGCAGATTCCTACAACAATGTTCAGCCAGAAAAATCGCGAGGCCTGGTCCCGATAGAGCCGCCATCCGGGCGCGATCTCCTTTACGCTTCGGGTCAGGGAATGGAAGAACGCGAATCGCAGCCGCGTAATCAGGTAGAAGATAAAAACCGACAAAATCATCGCCAGCAGACCAGCGGCAACGGCCATTGCGATCCATTGCGGCGTTACGTGAAACGGCGGAAAGTGCGGCGTTGCCCCCAATCCGCCGTGCCCCGCGCCATGATCCGCGTGCGCCGACGAAGAGTGGAAATTGCTGCCGAGCCCTTCCGTAATGATCGCCACCAGGCCAAGTTTCAGATAGGTGCTCCATTTGAACGGCCTGAAGAGGAATTCCCTGGTGCGCCGAATGGCCAGCGAAACGGAATCGACAGCGGAGATGGGCTGCATAGGAGTCCTTTCGGGGGAGGGCCCAGCGTACCACAGAGTTACGCATTTCCGACGCGCGAAGTTCCTTGGACCGCCCGCCAATCCTCAAACGCCGCGAGCGCCCGTTCGCAGACGATCCGATGCCGCTCCTTCTTGTCCCGAATCCGCCGCCTCGTTTCTTCGTCGAGCGGCTCGAGCAGGTCGAAGGTGATGTTGGCTGGCTGAAAGTTCTTTGCCTCGGCGTGCGTGATGTAGTGAATGAGCGATCCGAGGGCCGTCGCTCGCGGAACGGGCATGAGTTTTTCGCCTCGCGCCAAAGCGGCCGCGTAAATCCCCGCCAGCAGTCCTGATGCAATCGACTCCGTATACCCTTCAACCCCGCAAATCTGCCCGGCAAACATGATGCGCTCGCGCGCTTTTCTCTTTAGGACGAGAGTTTCGTCCAATAGGGCAGGCGCGCAAATGTAGGTGTTGCGGTGAATCTGTCCGTAGCGCAGGAAGCGCGCATTCTCCAGCCCTGGAATCAGCCGGAGCACCCGTGCCTGCTCGCCAAATTTCAAATGGTTCTGGAACCCGACGAGGTTATAGCTGTCGGCGCGCAGATTCTCCTTGCGCAGCTGCACCACCGCCCACGGCGTCTTTCCCGTCCGCGGATCGCGCAGGCCGACCGGCTTCATCGGACCAAAGCGCAGCGTGTCGCGCCCTCGCCGCGCCAGCACCTCGATGGGCAGGCAGCTCTCGAAGTAGTCGAGCTTTTCCCACTCCTTTTCCTCGGCCGGCTCGGCTTCGAGAAGCACATCCAGGAAATGGTCGTACTCGGCGCGGTCCATCGGGCAGTTGATGTAATCTGCCGTTCCCTTGTCCCACCGGGCGGCAAAGTAGACCCGGCCCATTTCGATTGACTCCGCATCGACAATGGGCGAGATGGAGTCGTAAAACGCCAGATGCCCTGCGCCGGTCAATTGCTCGATCTCCCGGCTCAACGCATCCGAAGTCAACGGGCCGGTCGCGATGATCGTGCACTTCGCGCCGTTCTGGTTTTGGACCGATGGCGTGCCGAGACTCGTCACTTCCTCGCGGATCACGCGAATCTTCGCTTCCGCGGCGATGGCCTCTGAAATGCGCCGCGAGAATTCCACGCGATCCACAGCAAGCGCATGACCGGCCGGAACTGCCGCCTCATCTGCGATTTTCAGCAGCGCTGAGCCCGCACGACGCATCTCCTGCTTCAACAGCCACGGCGCGGTGTTGACCGACTCGCTTTTCAACGAGTTTGAGCAAACCAGTTCGCCGAACTCCGTGGTTTGGTGCGCGGGCGTCAAGCGCGGTTTTCCGTCCACCATCGCTCGCATTTCATACAGATCCACCTCGCAGCCCAGCCGTGCCGCCGTCAGCGCCGCCTCTGGGCCGGCCAGCCCGCCTCCGATCACGCGTATCTTCGTCATTTCGTCCTCGGCCGCTCGCTCATCGCCACGCCGCGACATTCAAATCGGCAATCCACCCTTCTCATGGCGCGCCAGTGCCGTCCGCCTCACCGCCCGAGGCCAGTCGTTCCAGGGCCTCGCTGTTCAGGCGTACCGTGCGCCATTCGTCCATGAACTCCCCGCCGATTGTGCGATAAAAATCGATCGCGGGTGTGTTCCAATCCAAAACCTGCCATTGCAGGCGCTGACAGCCATTTTCCAGGGCGATTGCGGCCACCTGTTTTAACAACTCCCTCCCAATGCCCAGGCGCCGAAACTCAGGAAGCACAAACAGGTCCTCGACGTAGATTCCGGGCCGACCCACCCACGTTGAATAATTGAAGAAATAAAGGGCAAACCCGGCCGGCTCGCCATCGTACTCGGCAATCAGGCATTGGAAAAATGGATGCGGGCCAAAACCGTCGCGGATCAGGCCCTCCTCGGTGGCCGTTACCGCGTCCGGTGCCCGCTCAAAGGCTGCCAGGGCCCGAATAAACTTCAAAATCTGTGCTGCATCTGCGGCGGTTGCCTTGCGAATCGAAGTCCTCATATCTGGATTCTATTGTGTGATACGCACCACACGCGGCCCCGCGCCCACCGCACTAACATTGCATTCGTCGATCCTCAAGGCGCCCCATGGGGGTGTCTACGGAATAGACGGCCCAGGCCCTTAAACCACTGTGGGCGACGTTTGCGGTGGCCTTGTCTTTGGCCGGAGTGGGACGATGGGTTTTAATCCCCTTGTGCGAGGCGCTGGGTTGGATTTAACGTTGGTTTTGCTGGAAATGTGCCCTACCGGCATCGGCCTGCGCTTTTGCGCTTGTCCTTTCGGCAGGGAATACGGCGTCTGGACTGGAGCATGGGCTTCCCAACGCTTTGGCATCTTAGAAAACGCAGGGTTTGTAACGCACAGACAAAAGTCGCCGCGGCCGCACACTTTTGTTCGCCGCTGGGCATTTGGATTTTCGAATTTTTTAGAGACAGCGGGCGGCACTCGTCCCGCCACTCTCAAGGAGATGACATGAAACGCACTCTTTCACACTTGCTGGGCCTGACCGCTGCGGTGGGCCTCCTCGCATTGGCTCTTCCTCCCGCTCAGGCGCAGTCTCAGCCCGCCGAAAAAATGGGCAAGATTCACGGGCGCGTCATTAATCCCACCGGGCAACCCCAGGGAGGCGGCACAGTCAACCTCTCGCTCGACGGCGGCCATACGCTGGACTTCACTTTTCCGGTCGATTCCACAGGCGCCTATTCCGGCGAAGCAAAGCCCGGAACCTACACGTTGGTCTATCGTGCGGCCGATACCCCGGCCGGGCAGATGGTCGACTCCATCCGCGCTATCAAGATTGTCGCCGGACAAGACCTCGAGCAGGACGACGATATGTCGCGGCAGGAATACATCGACAAGATGACGCCGGAACAAAAGAAGCAGCTTGAGGACTTGAAGAAGCAGAACGCCGAGGCCCTCAAAGCGAACTCCCTGATCAACAGCCTCAATGCCGACCTGAAAGCGGTTAACCAGGACAAGAAAGACATCGATTCTGCTGTCGCAACTGCGACGCAGGCCCTCGGCGCGAGCGCTTCCAAAGCGGACATCGCAGCCAAAGTCGAGGAAATCAAGACCGCCAAGTTCACCGATATCCAGAGCTTGATGACGAAAGACACGGGAGCGAAGCCCGATGAGGCCTTGCTCTGGAACGACCTCGGGTTCGCGCAGGCCGGACTCAAGAGCTATGACGATGCCATTACGTCGTACAAAAAAGCGCTCGACCTCGAAACCGCATCGAAGAAGCCGCGCATGCCTGTGATCGGCGCAGCCAACGAGGGTCTCGGCGAAATCTACGCGCGCACGGGCAAGGTTCCTGAAGCTAATGCCGCCTTTGACGCAGCCGCCAAGGCCGATCCGCCCAATGCTCCCCTGTTCTTGAGGAACGAGGCGGTCATTTTCTACCAGCAAAACAACAATGCTGCCGAAGCGGCTGCGGCCGACGAGGCCATCAAGATTGACCCCAATCAGGCCCTCCTCTACTACATCAAGGGTCAGGGTTTGATCGCGAATGCCACAATCGATCCCAAGACCAACCGCATCGTTCTGCCGCCCGATTGCGTAGCGGCATATCAAAAGTACCTCGATCTGTCGCCCGACGGCCCCTATGCCAACGAAGTAGCCGGCATCCTTCAGCAGGCGGGAGAAAAAATCAGCTCCTCCTACAAGGCGCCCAAGGCCCACTAACCCGGTCGTCTTCACCTTTGCCTCAAGAGGCGTCCGCACTGCGGGCGCCTTTTGTGTCTGCTCGATGCCCGCTACAATCCATTGCATGTGTCCTGCGCTCCGCTTGCGCATTTCTGCCGGAAGACTTTCGTCCATGGCGGGTCTGCTTTTCGCTGTCGCCGCGCTCTTGCCGGCGCAGCAGCCCGCCCCTGACACCGGTACGATTCACGGTCGCGTCATAAATCCCACCGGCATGCCTCAGAAAGACGGCACAGTCAGCCTCTCAGTCGACGGCGGAGTGACACTGAGCTACAACTTCGCAGTGTCGCCTTCAGGCGACTACTCCGGTCAGGCGCCTCCAGGCGAGTACACAATCGTCTATCGAGCACCGGATACGCCCGAAGGCAAAATCGTCGACTACATCAGCGGGGTCCAGGTCGTCGCCGGACAGGATATGAGCCAGGACGTCGACATGACCCGCCAGGAATTCGTTGCCAGGCTCTCACCGGAACAGCAAGGCCAGTTGCAGGCTTTACGAGAGGCCAACGCCGCTTTAGCCTCTGACGCCAGGCGCGACACTGCTTCCATCGATGCCGACCTGCAAATTGTGAATCTCGATTTCCAGGCTGCGGAGAATGCACGTGTGACTGCAGTCCAGAACCTGCACGCGGCGCCTGCGGATGCGGACGTGGATGAAATGACCGCTGAAATCGAGAATGCCAAGCTGTCGGAAATCGAAACCCTGATGAGGAAAGATGCTTCCGCGGACCCCCCTGAGCCCGTTCTATGGATCAATCTCGCGCGAGCCCAAACCGGTCTTGAGAATTACCTTGATGCAGAAGCCAACTTCAAGAAGGCTCTCGACCTCGCACTGCAAGCCGATCCGCCGCGACCGGAGGTTATCGCCGCTGCGGAAGCAGGTCTGGGCGAGGTGTATGCCCACACTCTAATGGTCGACGAAGCGAACGCCGCGTTCGATGCCGCCGCAAAAGCCGATCCGCCGAGCGCCGCGAGATACCTTCGCAATCAGGCCGTGATCTTCTATGACGCGCGAAACTTCTCCGCCCAAATCGATGCCGCCGACAAAGCCATTCAGGCCGATCCGAACCAGGCCATTCTTTACTACATCAAGGCTGCGGGGCTTGCCGAAGATGCACGCGTCGATCCAGAAACCAATAAGCTCATTCTGCCGCATGGGTGCGCCGATGCATTCCGCAAGTACCTTCAGCTCGCCCCCAATGGCCCCCATGCCGCTGAAGTGGCCACCATTCTCGAGAGGGCCGGCGAAGAGACAAACACTCCCAGCCCCACTGCTTCTGGTCCGGCGCCGCAGAAATGACGCGCTGCATCTCGGACCCTCTACAATCCATTCCATGAGTCCCATGTCCCGCAGGTCGAAATCTCCGAGCCCCGCATTGCCCAGTTTTGACGAGGCCTCGGCGCTTGTCGCTGCCTACGCAGCGAAGATCGAGCGAATTCGTTCCGGCCGCTGTAGTTCGGGCGTCGAGCGGGTGCGGCTCAATCAAGCTCTCGGCCGCGTGCTTGCTGAGCCGCTCCGAGCCGATGCTGACCAGCCTCCCTTCGCGCGTTCCACTCGCGACGGCTTCGCCTGCCGGGCGGCTGAGATCTCCACGCATCGTCCTCTCGCTGTCGTGGGCTCGACCCGGGCGGGCCAGTCCCCATCTGGTTCACTGCCGTGCGGTTCGGTTTGGGAGATCATGACCGGCGCGCCCGTTCCCTCCGGCGCTGACGCAGTCGTCATGCTCGAGCATGTTGAGGAGGTTGGCTCTCCATCCGCCCGTGCCATCCGCCTCGAACCATCGCGCAACATTCGGAAAGGCGAAAATATCGTTGCTCGCGGCGCTCAGGCCCGCAAAGGGGATCGACTTCTTCCCGCCGGCTCGCTAATCACATCCGCGCAGATTGCGCTTGCGGCGTCTTGTGGCTCGACCAAACTCGATGTCTTCCTGAAGCCGCGCGTCGCGATCCTCTCCACCGGCGACGAGCTCGTGTCCATTGGCTCCGCTCCCGGTCCCAGCCAGATTCGCAACTCGAGCAGCGCCATGCTGGCCGCTATGGTCTCCGGCGCTGGCGGCGATCCATGGGTCCTTCCCATTGCACGCGACACTGCCAAGTCCCTCGATGCCGCACTCGCCCGGGCGTCTTCCGCCGATCTTCTGCTCATCACAGGAGGCGTCTCCGCGGGCAAATTCGATCTTGTCGAGCCTGCGCTCATCCGCGCCGGAGCACGTTTTCACTTTACCGGCGTCCGCATCCAGCCTGGAAAACCTTTGGTGTTTGGCGATGTGTCTCGCCGTTCCGCGGGTTCCAACCTAAACCAAGACGGCACGAAGTGCTGCTGCTTTGGGCTACCCGGCAATCCCGTTTCTTCCGCGGTCACCTTCCTGCTCTTCGCAGCGCCCATTGTGGCTGCCCTCGCCGGCCGACTCAATCAGGGTCCCCGATTCGCTCTCGCGCGTCTCGCCGAGAACGTCAAAACGAAGACCGGCCTCACTCGCTTTCTCCCAGCAGCCTGCACCTTTGCAGGCTCCATCCCTGAGGTCGCGCTTGTTCCCTGGCAAGGCTCTGGCGATCTCGCCGCCATGGGCCGCGCCAACTGTTTCCTCGTCGTGCCTGAAGATGCCGATCGCCTTCGCGCGGGCTCGACCGTCCGCATTCTGCTTTCCTGAGGAGTCCCATGCCAAAGCCCACGCGCAGCAAGCCCTCGCGCCTCTCGCACTTCAACTCGTCCGGCCAGGCGTCTATGGTCGATGTCAGCTCAAAGGAGCCCACGCGCCGCACTGCAACCGCATCGGCCTTCGTCGAGCTTTCCGCTGCCCTGCTCTCCGCTCTGCCGTCAAATCCCAAGGGCAATCCGCTTGAAGTCGCACGCTTCGCCGGCATTCAGGCCGCTAAGCGCACCGCCGATCTCATCCCCATGTGCCATCCGCTTGCACTCACCCATGTCGAGCGTCGAGGCCGCCATTGTCTCCGGCGGCGTGCGCATTACGTCTCGCGTCTCCACTACCGGCCCGACCGGCGTCGAAATGGAAGCCCTCACCGCTGCCGCCGTTGCCGCGCTCACCGTCTACGACATGACCAAAGCGCTCGATAAGGCTATCGTCATTCGCGACATTCGCCTCGAATCCAAATCCGGCGGCAAAAGCGGAGAATTTTCAAGAGATTAAGAAGTGAGGTGCAGTCCAGCGCGCGTACCACTGCGGGCGCATTGCCACCTGTGGCGTTTTCACTCTAGACTTGAGGAGGCTAGGCCCAGCCTGGGCCGCCACAACCTGCGGAAGTGGTGAAATGGCAAACACACCAGCCTTAGGAGCTGGCGCCCAAAAGGCTTGCGGGTTCAAGT
>CAWBKM010000006.1:0-322142 GCA_963789425.1 uncultured Acidobacteriaceae bacterium
GCTCCAGCCGGGTTGTGCTCAACCTGTAGTCCCGAATTTCCAACTGGTCCGAGATGATGCCTTTGCCCTCCTTCTTTTTCTTCTTTGTATCCCTGCGCTCCGTGATCTGGATCTGCGGTGGAAGGACCTCGACGGGTTGATTCGAGCTGTTCAGGATGGAGTAGGAGATCATGGTCTCGTTGCTCAACTGCCGCATGTCGCCAATCGATGTCTCGATCTGCTGGCCTTCCCACTTGGTCCATCTGGGAGCATTCACTCTCGCCTGGTCCTTGAATTCTCCGTCGAGGCTGGAAAGCGGCGCTGAGCCCGTGCCGGCGTCGGGCATTGTTCATGCCATGCTCCCGCTCCTTGCTCGGCGGGGTTGGCATCGCCAGAGCGCCGGAATCCGACGAGATTAGAAAGCTTCGTGCGGAGCTGTACTCAATCAGAAAGTCCACCGGTTGCGACTGATTCGCGATGCTCGCGCCATCGCTGACCAACTCTAACGTCACATGCTGACCCGATTTCATCGCAATCAGAAGGTTCGACTGAGCGGGCTCTTTGGTAATCGGTTTGACGTAGACGTAGTTGGGCTCGTCTGCACTATGCTCAGCCTTGAACTCGCCGGGGCTACCCAGAATGACGGAGGTGACCTCCTCCGGCATCCGGATCGTCGACTCAAACTCCGGCCGCAGATGCAGGACTGTGATCTCTCTCGGGTTGATGGCGATGGTGGCGACACGCGCCACGACCGCCGCGTCCGTCGCGTTAAGCTGCAGCGGTAGAAGGAGCGCAATGGGCATGAACCAGCAATGTTTCACGGGAAGGACCTCCTCGGCGGCCTCATGGCCGCAAATCTGCGAATCATGTACTGCCGCCGGACCGCCTGCACATAGGCCACAACCTCCGGATTGCGATAGTTCAATTGCTCCCGCGCGATCCAGTGGTCGCCCGCATAGTAGGCCGCAGCGACCAGGCGCAGATCCCCGTGGAACTCCCACATCAACGCCGTGACGTAGCGGGTGCCTGCCGCGATGTTCTGCTCGATGTCGAAGGGTTCAAAGGCGCCAAATCGCCGCGCTGTCGCGGGCATCAGTTGCATGAGTCCCATAGCGCCCTTGTCTGAAACCGCCTGCGGGTCCCATCGCGATTCAACGTCGATCAACGCGGCGATCAGCTCGGGCGACACATGATAGTGCGCCGCATATTGCCGCACGAAGTGCTCCGCCACGGCGGGATCGGCTTGGGCCAACGCAAACCCAGGAAACACGAGCAGCAACAGGATGAGCGGCCATCGCTTCATGAAACTGGCCCTCCGGAGACCGTCAGGCTCTGCGCGAACCTGGCGCCATCGTCAAGCAGACTCTTGAATCCCTCGCGAAGCAAAAGATGCCGACGATCTTTTTCAGTTTTCGCTAAAAAAGGCAGCAGGACATCGCGGTGTTCCTCGGTCACGTGGTCCGTTCCGAGCAGTTGCAGAGCATTGGCGAAATCGATCATCTCGGAGACTGAGGGTGGTTTCTCGAGAGAATAATTGCGGAACGAGAGTGCGATCCCCGCCATCTCCCGGTGAAACTTCTCATCGGCTTTAGGCGTGCGGCTGGCGATGATCTCCGCCTCGCGGTCTGGCGTAGGATGCTCGACCCGGACATAGAGGCTGCGCCTCCGGATCGGGTCTCCTAAACGTCGCTCCTCGTTGCTGGTCAGCACGACAAAGGGAATGCTCTTTGCCGAGACCGTACCGAACTCGGGAATCGAGAGCTGCCAGGCAGAGAGGATTTCTAACAGCATTGCTTCGAACCCGTCGTCAACTTTGTCTAGCTCGTCAATGAGCAGCACACAGGGCCGTTCGCATTCGAGCGCGCGCATCAATGGACCGGGCCGAAAGAAATCCCGTCCCTTGAGATTGGCCTGCACGGTCTGCCAGCTCTCGTGCTGGCCCTTCGAGAACTCCATGCAGAGCCGCTGCAAGCTCTCATCGAAACGCCCGATTGCTTTTTCTTCCGTCACTCCGCGGTAGCACTGCAGGCGCTCAACGTGCGTGCCGGCCGCGGCGGCAACGGAGATGGCGAGCTGCGTTTTACCCGAGCCCGCAGGCCCTTCAAGCAGAAGAGGCTTCTGAAGCTTGGCCGCGAGAAAAACGACCTGCGTCATGACCGAGTCGATGAAGTAGCCCGTCCCGGCTAGTTTGCAAGCGAGGTCAGTGATCGAATCAAACATCGCCTTCTCCCTGCGGTTCCGTTCGATTGGCTGCCACGCTCAGTGCCGGCGCGCTCCGCCCATCATGGCGCGCTTGACCTAACCCGTAGATGGCTTGGGCCCAGACATTGGCGAGCGACGTTGCCGAAAGTGCTGCCAGGAGGAGCATTCGCAGGCGAATCCACACGACTCCCGACCACCCCGTCCAGGTCGCTCCTCCATAGCGCAAAACCACGACGGCGTCGAGAATCGTAAGCAATAGGGCGATCGTGAGATACGCCTTGCGTTCCGCCACGGGCCTCCTCCAATGCGGAGACAGCATGAGGTGGTTTCAAAACTCGGTCAAATTCCTAGCCGTCTTTCCTCCCGCATATCTCGAAGTCGTGAGCTTGGTGCGAACTGTCGCTCCTGGATCTGCGACCCGCGATCTTGCGGTGGTCAATGGCTATGCTCTCTTCGCCGCTGCGAATCGCACCTCTACGCCACGAGGGGGGTACTTTTCCGTCAACCACCCGGCGATCTCGTGCGGGTCGAAGCGGACAGCGTTGGCCACTTTGAACGATGGGATCTCGCCGTTAGCCGCCATCTTGTAGATCTGCTGCTGAGAAACCCCCAAGAGTTGGGCCAGGTCGCGAACGCGAAGCGCCTCCTGCTTCTCTCGTATGATTTCGACTAGACTCATGGGCGTATCCCTCCCTGATCTGTGCCAGCAGGATTGGCGGGCACAGGTGTCGCTTCTCTTCACTCAATAGCGGCGAATGATGAATTGAACCGAGATTTCGGTCAAACAGGCTCGGATCGGCAAACTCCCGCCGGTTATATTCCGCGGCGCACAAAGAGCAACGGCATACGCTCTTTCATCAGCCTTGTTCGCGGGCTACACGCCTTCGGACCTCCCCGGCAAGGGGGTTGGGAATGCCGGGAACGTGGGGGCAGGCAGGGAAGCGGGAACACCTCACCTTAGCCTGTTATGTTTTATGTGCTTCGAATCGCTTGCTGGGCGATCTTCTTGACATAAAACATCATACTTGTTATCTTTTATGTGCTGTACATCGTCCGGTAGGCTATCTGATGAGCACAGAACATAACACCTCAAACAAAACCGTTGGGCGTCAAACGGCTGGCCTGCTGGCCGGTCTCTATGACCGCTCACAATCGACGTTCACGCTCGCCGATGCTCAGGCTATAACGGGACTGAACTCACAACTGGCAAGCAGCCTGCTGCACAAAGCTGTGCATCGTGGCCTTGTCTCGCGCCTGAAACCAGGCGTATTCGTCATCGTTCCCCCGGAACTGGGCAGCGCTTCCGACTACGCGGGCGATCCGTATCTGACGGCAAAGCGGCTGGCGGGGAGCGCGCCGTCCTTCATCTCGCACGCATCGGCTATGGAGATACACCGGATGGTAACTCAGCCCCAGCTCGTCGTTTTTGCTTCCAGCTCAAAGCGGCTCAGAAGCCGGACGCTACACGGCATGGAATTCCGCTTTGTCTTCATCCAGCCTGAGCACTATTTCGGCACGGCCAAGCATTGGGTCACAAAGCAGGAGTCGGTGGACATCAGCGATCTCGAACGCACCGTCATCGACGGCCTCCGCCAGCCGGAATATTGCGGTGGCATCACGGAAGTCGCTAAGGGACTGTGGATGCGCCATCAGGACATGCAGGCGAAAAAGCTGGTGGATTATGCGCTTCGCATTTCAACTGGAGCCGTCCTGCGCCGCCTGGGTTATCTGCTCGAACTCTACGCGATCGCGCCGCAGAGCGAGCTGGCACGGCTAAGGGATGTGCTGAGCGAGACCTATGTTCCGCTCGATCCCATGCTGCCCAAAGAGGGGCCGCACTTGCGCCGCTGGCGGCTTCAACTTAACATCACGCGCCAGGAACTCGAATCGATCCGGACGAGCTGAATGATCCCCCAGCGCAATATCTCGCTTCTCGCCAACAGGCTTGCCAAGGAAGGCGGACGCCGCATTCCCGACTACGTGCTTGAACGCGACTATTGCCTCGCCTGGTTCCTGGCGGCGCTTGCGGAATCGGACCTCAAGGCGACTCTCGGATTCAAGGGCGGAACGGCGCTGAAGCGATGCTATTTCGGCGATTACCGCTTTTCGGAGGATCTCGACTTTACTCTGACCGCGAGTGTGACACTCGATGAACTCAAGGGGCAGCTGGAGTCGGTGTATGCATCCGTGCGCGAGGCCTCGGGCATTGTATTCGCCTTCGATAGGGAAGACCGCCAGAAGCACGAGAACAGCTTCACGTTCTATCTGCGCTACGAGGGGCCGTTGCCCAAAGGCAACGATGTGAAAGTGGACATCACCCTGCGCGAAAAGCTCGTCTATGCGCTCCAGGAACGCGCGGTGCTGCGCGGCTACGACGAATTCGCGGACCTTCCCGAGAATCGGATGCTGCGCGCCTATTCTCTGGAGGAAATCGCAACTGAGAAAACGCTGGCCCTCGCGGACAAGGCGCGCAACGAACCACGAGACCTTTACGACCTGTGGCATCTCACGTCGAACGAAAACATCGAGCTTGGCACGCTCGCGGATGGCATGCGGCAGAAGCTCGAATTTCGTGGCAAGCCCTGCGAAGGCTTGGCCGATGCGATCCGCGCCAAGGAGGCGAGGCTGAGGACGCTATGGGACAAGCGACTCGGGTATCAGATGGCGGTGTTGCCAGAGTTCGATGAGGTCTTCCGCGCCGTGCAGCGGACGCTGCGTCAGGCGGAACTGCCGTGACCCTCGGCGTCAAACTCTCTTGCGCAAGCTTCACTCCACTTTCACTCACTTAAGGGGCGGTTTGAATGCCGTATGACGGAAGTGGCTGAATTCCTTGCACCTGGATGAGACGCCGTAGACGCCAATGTCGTTTATTTTCAATCTACGGTCATTTTCCCAAGCTGAATGTCGCGCAAGGATGGAACGAAAGACCGACTACGCCGCTGTCGGGATGAATATCTCTCTCATCCGCTCCTGCCGGGGTTAGGCGACGTATGCGGCAAGCGACCCGGCATTCACCTTCTCCAAGGCATCCTTCGATTGAATCCCCTTGAGGTAAACCATCGTTGACTGAATGTCGCGGTGCCCCATCCAGCCTTGCAAGGTGCGAACGTCGATGCCGTGACGGAGGTGCTCGGTCGCAAAGGTGTGACGGAACTTGTGCAGGTAGAACCGCTGGCAGTAGGGGCCCTGGGCGCACCGGTTGCCATGTTTGGTCACGCATTGCCCGCAATTGAGTTTGGCCCGATACGCGACCTCTTTCACCACCTCAATGTGGAGACTGTTTGGCTTTCCCTTGGAGTTCGGAAAGATCAATTCTGCCGGCGTCGCATTGCGCCGCGCCTTCAACTGCTGCAACTGTTCGATCATGGCCGCAGGCAGGGGTACTGCTCTTTCTTCGTAGTTCTTCGGTTTGAATTTCCAGAGCGGCTTAGCGGTGACGCGCACCACGGAGTTGCGGAAGTCGACATCGCGCCAGGTCACGTAGCGGATCTCACGGTCGCGGAAGCCGGAGGAAAGACAGAACTTGATCAGGATCGCCTCGTCCAGATCGGCGTGCTGGAGCATCGCCGCGATCTCTTCCGGTTCGTAGATCGGGCGGATGGTCTCAACATAGCTCGGCCAGTCGCTCGTTTCCACCAGCCCCTTGTATCCGTGCCGCTTGAAGAGCTGGAGCACCGTAACGAGCCGGTCGTAGACCGTCCGCGGGACAAGCCCCTGGTCAAAGCAGTCGCTGGTGAATTTGAGGATGTCCTCGCGGGTCACTTCATCCACGTAGGTCTTCGTGTAGGAGTTCCGGAACAGAACATTGAGCACCGGTCGGTAGGTCCTGTAGGTTCGCAGGCTGCGGTGCTTGCGGATGTATTCGAGGTAGTCGTCGATAGCTGCATTCATGGTGAGCCGAGCGGGCTCCTGAACAGCGGCAGCATCGGTAGGGATCAGGAGGCCAGCCTTGAGGGCATTCAGTTCAATGGATTTCGAGCGGGCAACCTGCAGTAGGTTCTCGAACTTGAGGACTGGCTTCCGTCGGCGTTTTCCCGCTTCATACCACTCCAGGTAATAGCGACCTTCAGGATGGTGCTCGTCTTGGCCTGCGACCATGACATGGTCGCGGACGATCCTGCCGTTGTGTTCCACTACGGGAGCGAACGGCCACTTGGTGCCCAGTTTGATTCTCTTGATGACATTGACGCGGTCGGCATACTGCTTCGCTCTGGCCATGTGTATCCAAGCCTCCTAGTGAGACCTGGCATAGATAGCCTGAGCTGCCAACTCGGTCAAATGGACAGCACGATGGACAGCATATTCAGTATGTTTTTGAAAAGAAAGGAATTTATTGCGAGGGCAGCGCTCTAACCAACTGAGCTACGTCCCCAAGGTGAGCTTGGGATGCCTCGAAAGCGCCGGCAATAGTCACACACTTTCTCTCAGGCAACATTCATGAGTGTATCAGAGTCCCGCGTCGCCCGGAACGCGCGAACGGCTCCGAAAAGCTGCTCCGATTCGCCGAATCGCGGCCCGAATAAGCTCCCTCTTCACGCGTTCACAACGGCCCGCGCGGCGCGCCCAGAAGGCACGTAGCCCATGTCCATCGAGATTCCGCGAACGCACTGCAATAAATGGTTGGCGATGGCCGGCAGCTTTTGCGCGGTCACGCGAAACGACGGCCCGGATACGCTAACAGCCGCAACCGGCAGCCGCTGCGCATCGAGAATCGGAACGGCGATGCAGCGAAGGCCTTCTTCCAGCTCTTCGTCGTCGACCGCGTAGCCCCGGCGACGGGTCTTTTCAAGCTCCGTGCGCAGGGCCTCTGGCGTGGAGATGGTGCGGTGCGTGGGCCGCTCGTAGCGGATTCGCCGGATAACTTCCGCGGCGCGCTCCGGCGGCAAAAACGCCAGAATTGCCTTGCCCACTGAAGTGCAGTGCACGGGATTGCTGGCGCCGATGCGCGTAATCATGCGCACCGCGCGCGTGGGCTCAATCTTGTCGATATAAATCACGCGCGCCGCCTCAAGTAACGCCAGGTGCGCCGTCTCTTCCGTCTCCGCCACCAGCCGCCGCAGGTGCGGTTGCGCCCGGTCGCGCAGATCGTACTGTTCAATCGCCCGGTTGCCGAAGTCGAACAGCCGCAGGCCCAGCCGGAATTTCCCATTCGAGGTCCGCTCCACCATGCGATGCCGCTCCAGAACCATCAGGAAGCGGTGCGCCGTGCTCTTGTGCAACTGCAGCGAGGCTGCCACCTGCGCCAGGCCAAGCGGCGTCTCACTTTCGCCGAGCAGGTCGAGTACCGCAAAGGCGCGGTCGAGAGCCTGTACTTTATAAGTGCCTTGGGGAATTGCGTCTCGCATATTGATCCTCTGTTCCAATCCTTGAGTCCATCTCTAGATTCTCATATGCTGGGACGCCGGTCAACAGGTGAAACGCCGGTCCTGAGACAAACACGGCGATTCAATTGTGGTCTGAGCGGCGATGACAGAGTTATTTTTCTCGGAGAGTTCGAAACTAGGTCTTTTCTTCCGTCTCTTCCACTTCGCCGCCCTCGCCCGGCGCAAGAAACAAGTTCGCTTCCAGCCCGTGCTGGCGAGTGTAGAGATCGTAGTACCGGCCGCGCATCGAGAACAGCGCACTATGATTACCGCGCTCCACGATGCGCCCTCCCTCGACCACGAGAATCTGGTCCGCGCGGCGAATGGTCGATAGGCGATGCGCAATTACGAAGGTAGTGCGCCCTCGCATCAGCTCGGCGAGCCCGCTCTGAATCATCGCCTCCGATTCGGAATCGAGCGAACTGGTCGCCTCGTCGAGAATCAGAATGCGCGGATCGGCCAGCAGTGCCCGCGCAATCGACAACCGCTGGCGCTGCCCGCCACTCAGCTTTACGCCGCGCTCACCGACGATCGTGTCGTACCCTTCGGGAAAGCGCTCGGTGAACTCATCCACGCAAGCCGTGTGGCATGCGAATTGAAATTCCTCCTCGTTGGCGTCCGGCCGCGAAAACATGATGTTCTCTCTGATCGTCCCGTCGAAGAGAAACGACTCCTGCAGCACGACGCCGAGTTGCGATCGGTAAGTGTTCAGGTCCACGGTCGCAAGGTCGATGTCGTCGACCAGCACCTGCCCGCTCACGGGCGTGTGGAAGGCGCAGATCAGGCTGATGATCGTCGATTTCCCGGAGCCCGACGAACCCACCAGCGCGGTCACTGATCCGGGATCCGCGCGAAAGCTCACATCGTGCAGCACAGGTTTCTCCGGCGTGTAAGCGAAGTCCACATGCTCAAAGCGCACGAAGCCGCGGATCTCGCCCAGCTTGACTTGGCGCCCCGCATCCGCGAACTCGTCCTTCTCCGAAAGGATCTCCATGGTGCGATCGATGCCAGCCACGGCCTCAGTGAGTTGCGTGCCGATATTCACCACTTGAATGACAGGCGCAATCATGAATGCCAGGAACATCGTGTACTGAATGTAGGTTCCGTCGTCCATCCGGTTCTGCAATGCCAGGTGCCCGCCCATAAACATCACCATCGCGCCCACTATCCCCAGCACCGTTGTGGCTGTCATGGACATCACGCTGGTCATGGTCAGCGTCTTCATCACGTTGTCAAGCAGGCGCAGAACTCCCACCTTAAAGACGGCCGCTTCGCGTTCCTCGGCGTGGTAGCCCTTCACCACGCGCACGCCGCCCAGCGATTCGGTCAGCCGCCCGGTCACTTCGCCTGTGATCTTGCCGCGTTCGCGAAAGATCGGACGGATCGTCTTGAAGGCGTACTGTAAAACGAAAACGAAGACGCCGACGACTGCGAAAACGATCAGTGTCATTTCAGCGCTGCGGTGCAGCAGAAAGATGAATGCCATCACTGCCGTCAGCAGGCCGCCCACAAACTCCACAAGACCCGTCCCGATCAGGTTGCGCACACCTTCCACGTCGCTCATGATCCGTGACACCAGGAGGCCGCTACGGTTGGCGTCATAGAAGCTGACCGACAGACGACCCACATGCCGCTGCACCTCCTGGCGCAAATCGGCGATCATGCGCTGCGCGGCCTTCGATAAAAGTTGTGTGTTTGAAAACGATGTGATCGATTGAATGAACGTAGCCACAAGAACCGCAATCACCAGCGGCATCAGCTTGTCGTTTTCATGCTTCCTGAGCACAAGATTGACAAACGGTCGGGCCACGAATGGAAGCGTCAAACCGGCAACACGATTGATCGCCACCAGCGCCAGGCCCAGGAGCAGCAGCCATTTTCTCGGCCGCACCAGCCTCCAGATCTCGGGCATCGCCTTGCGGTAATCGATCTTTTTTTTCTGCTGGTCGGCGCCCGCGCGCGCGCCTCCGCCGCGCGGTGAGCGCTCGGCACGCATGCCCATTCCCATCCCGCCGCGCATTGTTCCCATGGATTATTCCTGACGTAACCTGCGTGCTTGGATGAACGAGCGGACGCAAAGATTCACGTATATCAGCAGCAGGGCAGCCATGGTCAGTTTGGCCGCAAGCGCGATGTAGTCCGGATCCTCACCGAGTGACCGCGCGTGGCCGTAACCCTGCAAGGCAGCCGCAATCGCGCCGATGAGTCCCAGCAGCCCAACAGTCACATTGACGTGCATGAAAATCTTGCGCCGCTTCTCGCTGGGACTGATGGCCAGGGCTCCACCAGCGCAAAGCGCCAGACCCCACCACGCGGGAATCAGCGCCGTGTAGTGGATGCTCCCTGTGCCCCAAAAACCCACCAATCCCAAAATGATCAGCAAGACTCCGAAGACAATCGTTACCCTCGCCATGCCATTTCTCCATCCTTCCGCATCGCCAAGAATATCAGTTGAGAGCGGTCAGTGATCATTGGCCACTGGCCGCTGTCTTCACCGCTGAATCCGCGCCGATCCACCCTTCGCGAACGCGCGCACCTGGTCGAGAGTCGCCATCGTCGTGTCGCCGATAAACGTCGTCAGCAGCGCACCGTGCGCCCAACCCAGCTTCAGTGCATCCTCGGGTTTCTCGCCGGTCAGCAGTCCATAGATGAACCCAGCCGCAAATCCGTCGCCGCCGCCTACCCGATCCACTACGTCAAGCTCCGCCGTCGGCGCAACATAGGTCTTGCCGTCGATCCACGCCACCGCGCTCCAGCTATGCCGGTTGGTGGAGTGCACCTCGCGCAGCGTAGTCGCCACGATTTTCACGTGAGGATGCTTCTTCACCACGTTGTCGATCATCGCGAAGAACGCCGCCGGATCGAGCTTCGATTTCGCGTGGACATCGGGTCCCGGGATGCCAAGTCCCTTTTGCAAATCCTCTTCGTTCCCGATCAGCACGTCGACGTTTTTCACGATCGTCGCAATCGTCTCCACGGCTTTGTCCGCTCCACCCGAAATCTTCCACAGCTTCTCGCGAAAGTTAAGGTCGAACGAAGTCACTGCTCCGGCATCCTTGGCTGCCTTCATCATCTCTGCAACCAGCGGAGCTGTCGTGGCCGACAGAGCGGCAAAGATTCCACCTGAGTGCGCCCAGCGCACGCCCTCCGCGCAGATCGCTTTCCAGTCAAAGTCGCCTGGCTTCAGCATTGCGCCCGCTTCATTGGCGCGGTTGTAGAACACTACCGGCGGCCGCACACCGGCGCCGCGATCGCTGTATACCGTTGCCATATTCGGGCCCGTCGCGCCATTGTGCTCAAAGTGCTTGTAGATCGGTCTCACACCCATGGCGCGCACGCGCTCAGCGATCAGGTCCCCGATGGGATAATTCACCATCGCCGAAGCCACTGCCGTTTTCATTTGAAAGCAGTCCGACAGGTTCGCCGCTACGTTGAATTCGCCGCCGCTCACGTGAATCTTGCACTCCGTTGCCTTGCGAAAAGGAATAATTCCCGGGTCGAGCCGGTGCACCAGCGCCCCCAGCGCGAGAAAATCCAAAGCTCCATCCTTGCGAATATTCAGCCCGTCACTCATCGTTCTCTCCTTACGTTCGTTCAGAATTTCGACCGCTCAAAACTCGCCTCTGGGTGCCCCATCCTAGCCACGTCTTTGTTCTTGTGGCTAGGTGGCATACCAATACTCTTTCCCGCCATGGTCAGGCTGCTAAGAGCTGGACGCTGTCTTCTTCACGTCCGCCACCACCTGCTGCGGTGTCCACTCGTTGCCGGGATAAAACTGCGCCACCTTGCCGTACGGTCCAATGAGTGTCGTCGAAAGCGTGTGCGTAATCGTGTCTTCGGGCCCGGGCGAAATGCCCACGTCAAAATACTTTGCCAGCCGGATCAACTCCGGCTTCGCCGGCACCGCAAAATCCCAATGCGCGAAGGCGCCCTTCGCATCGCTGCCGATGTATTCGGCGCCATAGGCACGCAGACGTGCCGGCGTGTCGTGTTCCGGATCGAAGCTGATGCACAGCAGGTGTGTCTTCGTGTAAAGCGCCGGGTTCGCCGCCAACTGCTGATTGATCACCGCAAAATTGTGCGTGATCAGAGGGCAAAAGTTGGGCAGCGGGCAGCGTGTGTAAATAAATGTCAGCAGCAGTGTCTTGCCGCGGAACTGCCTCGTATGAATCACGCGTCCGTCCTGGTTGCGCAGCGTAAAATCCGGAACCACGTCGCCCGGGGCGGGCACATGATAGAACACTGTGGGCTTGTAATCCGCCTTGCCCTGCGCGATCACAACAATATGATCGAGCACCACCGTCTCTTCGGAACTCTTCGATACCAGCACGTCCGCCGTGATCGTGTCCCCGGGGTGCAAATCGGTGGCGATAGTCGGGTCCTTCAACTGGTAGGGCATGGTCATTGCATCCATGAAGCCCGGAATGGCTTCATGATTCACGACCACGATTCCGTGCGCCACGTCGGTTGAAACGATCTTTCCGCGCAGGTGATAGACCGCGTCCTGCGGGCTCGTCGAGCTCTGTGGCCCCTGCGTTGAGCTGGAATGGCATCCCGTCAAAGCGACAAGTGCGAACAGACAGCTTGCGAGAACAGAGCGCATGGCAAAGTTTAGTGTACAACTGGTGGACTGACCACGTGAAAGCGGGTAATGTGTCTGCTTCTGAACTTCTCTTTTAGCGAATCGTTCACTCCTCATATTGATCGGCCTGCGCTGTTCCCCTCCGGAGGTATCCTTAGGCCTAAGGCAACCGGCGAACTGTGAACCGCGAAATTTCATCTGAGATGGATGCATGGCTGCGCGACGGCGGGCTCGTGGTCACGGCCAGTGAGCGCGCCGCTCGGTCGCTCACTCAGGCCTTCCACCGCGCGCGCCGCGCCGAGGCTCTCACCGCCTGGCAAGCCCCCAACATTCAGGACTGGCAATCGTTTATCCGCAACGCCTGGGATGAGCGCATCCTCGATGGCCGCATCGTCCTCAACTCCTTGCAGGAGCAATCGCTCTGGGCCGGAATTGTGACCGCGTCCGCGCCCGAACCCGCACGAGTCGCCGGCGCGCGCGATCGCCTGGCCGCTTTGGCGATGGAAGCGCACGGCCTTATCTGCGCTTACGCACCGCAAATGCTGAACAGAAAAGCGCGAAGCGCATGGGATCAGGACGCGGCGGCATTCAGCGAGTGGCTTGCGGAATTCGATGCGCTCTGCGCCGCCGGCGGCCTCATCAGCCCCGCGCGTCTGCCTCTCGAATTGACTGAGGCGCTGAAACAGGATTCCGCCGAGCGCGCTCCGCTGCTTCTCGCCGGCTTCGATCGCATTTTGCCCACGCAGCAGGAACTCTTCGCCGCCTGGAGCGGCTGCACGCAGGTCCCACTTGGACCAACTGCCGCGCGAATCGAATTCCATCAAGCTGCGGACCCCGTCTCCGAGCTCGCCGCCTGCGCCATGTGGTGTCAACAGCAGCTCGCCGCTAATCCGCACGCGCGCCTACTCGTTGTCACGCAGGATGTGCCCAATCGTCGTGGCGAAATTGAGCGCGCGTTTCACCGTTTCATTTTGAAAAAGGCAACCTCGTCGGCACCGTCAAGCATCTTCGAATTTTCGATGGGCGTTCCGCTCAACCAAGTCGCGCTCGCGCGCGGTGTAGGCCTGCTGCTGCACTGGCTCACCGAGCCGATCGACGAACACGAACTCGACTGGCTTCTCTCGACCGGCCAAATGGCCGCGTCTCCTGCCGAGTCCCTGGCTCTCACGGCCTTCATGCGCGCGCTGCGCCGCAAAGGCCTTGAGCGCACACGCTGGACGCTCGCGCAGTTCCTCAGCCAGAAGCCCGGAATGGAATTGCCATCTGCGTGGGTCGCGCGGGTCACGCGGGCCCATCGCCGTCTTCAGGAATTCGCGCGCCGCCCGCAATCCCCGCTGGCCTGGGCCGAGTTGGTTCCGCAACTCCTTGAACTCGCCGGTTGGCCCGGCGAGCGTCCGCTCACCAGCGCGGAATTCCAGGCTCATCGCCGCTGGCAGCAAACCGTTGATGATTGTGCGTCGCTCGGTTTCGATGGCCGGTCGATGGAGTGGAAGGAGTTTCTTGCTCTTCTCGATCGCGCCGTCAGCGAAACACTCTTTTCGCCAGAATCCGAGGATACGCCGATTCTGATCGCCGGCCCCGCGGAGTCCGCCGGCCTGACCGCTGATGCCATCTGGTTCCTCGGCGTCACCGAGCAAGCCTGGCCTGCGAGTGGCGCCACGCATCCTTTTATTCCGATTTCGGTGCAACGCACTGCCGGCATGCCTCATGCATCACCGCGTCTTGATTGGGAACTGGCCGTCGCCGTTACGCACCGCCTGCTCAGCTCTGCTGACGAAGTTCACTTCAGCTTCGCGCGCCAAAGCGAGGGCGTCGAGGCTTGCCCTTCGCGCATTATTGAGCAGCTTGCTTGCGCGCCACTTCCTCTGCCAGCCGAACTCGCCGCGCCGGCCGCTTTGCCGCCGCTTGCCGCACCTTCCCCGGATTCAACCCGCGTTCCCTTCCCTCCCGGCAATGCTCACGGCGGCGCTTCCACACTCACCGCGCAATCGCAATGCGCCTTCAAATCCTTTGCCACAGCCCGCCTTAATGCCGACGGCTGGGACGCAGCTGAAGCCGGTCTCAACGCTAAAGAGCGCGGCCAGCTTCTGCATGAAGTTCTGCATTCGGTCTGGGCCGGTCCGCCGCGCGGCATTCGTTCCCACGCGGAGCTCGTCGCGCGCCCCGATCTTCGCGCCTTCGTCGCGCTTCACGTTCGCGGCGCCATCCAAACATCGATGCCCCTTCGCGCGCGCGAATCCATGCCGCAACGCTACCTTGATCTCGAAGAGGCTCGCCTCGTCAATCTCGTCACCGAGTGGCTGGACTTCGAGCGATCGCGCGTTCCCTTCACGGTGCTCGAAACCGAACAAAAAAACAGCGTCATGGTCGCCGGCCTGCCGCTCCGCGTGCGCCTCGACCGCATTGATCGCCTGATCGACAATTCCCTTCTCATCGTTGATTACAAGTCCGGCAACCCCACGCCGAACTCCTGGGATCTCCCTCGCCCCGACGATCTGCAGTTGCCGCTTTACTCGACCTTCGCTTTCCCCGGCGATGCAGACCAGATCGGCGGCCTCGTCTTCGCCAAGGTCCGCGCCGGCGAAACCGAATTCGCTGGGAAAGTCCGCGACGCTAAAGCGACTCTGCGCGCGAATCTCAGAACAAACTCAAACCTCGTAAGAAAGCCGCTCGAATCGGAGCAACTCTCCGAATGGAAAAAGTACATCGAAGATCTAGCCCTGGCCTTCCTGGCTGGCCGTTCCGTCGTCAATCCGCGCGCCTACCCTGACACCTGCGAGTACTGCGGCCTGCCAGCTCTTTGCCGCATCACCGAAAATCAGCCGCTAACAATTAACAACAGCGAAGAGGCGAGCGATGCCTGATGCGCCTCGGAGGAATCCGCCTCCCGATCAGGCGCAGCGTGATCGATCACTCGATCCGCGACGCTCCATTCTGGTGCGCGCGCCGGCCGGCTCGGGAAAGACCACGCTTCTCTCGCAGCGGTTTCTCACGTTGCTCGCCGAGGTCGACGAGCCCGGCCAGGTCGTCGCCATCACCTTCACCAACGCTGCCGCGGCCGAAATGCGCAACCGCATCCTCGACGAGCTGCGGCAGGCAGTACCCGGCCCCATTGCGGCCCGCGCCCTCGAGCGCTCGCAAGTGCTTGGCTGGGATCTTCTCAATCTTCCCGCTCAACTTCGCATCCAGACTATCGATTCATTTTGCCGCGACCTCGCCATGCAGCAGCCCGTACTTTCTGGCCTCGGTGGCAGTCTCGACATCCGCGAGCAGCCCAGCGAGCTTTATCGCCGCGCCGCTCGACGCACCCTGCAAGAGATCGGGCAGGCCAATGCCGCGCTCAGCTCAGCCATCGAGACTCTGCTCGACTGGCGTGACAACAATTGGCGCGAGATTGAAGACCTGACCGTGAAGATGCTCGCCGACCGCGACCGCTGGATGCACGAGTTCGTTCTGGAGGGCGAACAAGACTTCGACCGCCTGCGTTTGCGCCTCGAAACTCCTTTTTTGCGTGCTGAAGGCGAGGCCACTCCAATCCGGTACACCGACGCGGAATGGAAGATCGTTCGCGCCTGTTTCACTCTTCTGCGCCGCGCCGCTGCCGAGCTTCGCGTCGTCTTTGCCGAGACCGCCGCCGCCGACTTTACCGAGGTCTCACAAATCGCGCTCAATGTACTCAAGGGTGAAGACGAATTTCCCATCGACGCCGCGCAGGCAGTCGCTGACGGAATCCGCCACCTTCTTGTCGATGAGTTCCAGGACACGAGCCGCCGTCAGCACGAATTGCTCCGCCGCCTCATCGCCGCCTGGTCCGATCGCGAGGGCCGCACCTGCTTCGTTGTCGGCGACCCGATGCAGTCCATCTACGGCTTCCGCGAAGCCGATGCGGAATTGTTTCCGCGCGTCGAAGAACTCGGCCTCGAAATCATCGACGATCTTCCTCTCCTTTTCGATTCCGTCCATCTCACCGCAAACTTTCGCAGCGAGTGCTCGCTCGTCGCGAGCATTAATGAAACTTTCGCTCAAGTCTTCGCCGCCTCAAGCGGCAGCGGCATCGCCTTTGCCGCCTCGCAACCCGCACGCGTCGCCGAGGAGCCATCCGGTCCTCATCTCGTCGCTACCCCCAGGCCGCGCATGCAGATCCACTGCGCGTTCATTCCAGAATCACCCCGTAACGCCGATCCCGATCGCAAGAAGGAAGTCTCCGAGCAGCGCGAAGCCGCTGAGCAAGAACAAATCGATGAAATCGTCGAGATAGTCCGCGCTCATCTGCCCCAAATCGAAACGGTCCGCGCCGCAAACGAAAAAGAGCTTCGCAACGACAAGAAGGAGAAGTATCGCGTCGC
This sequence comes from uncultured Acidobacteriaceae bacterium, assembly GCA_963789425.1. GTDB lineage: Bacteria > Acidobacteriota > Terriglobia > Terriglobales > Acidobacteriaceae > Telmatobacter. Next base: position 16,473 of record CAWBKM010000006.1, read on the forward strand.
TGTCCTTGCCCGGGCGCGCAAATCGCTCGTGCTTATCGCCGCCGCCCTGCGCAAGGCTTCGATCCCTTTCCGTGCCGTCGACCTCGAAGCGCTCAAGGACCGCCCCGAGATCATCGACGCGCTTTCCCTCGTGCGCGCGCTCTTCAATCCGCACGATCGGGTCGCATGGCTTGGCCTCCTTCGCGCTCCATGGTGCGGTCTCTCCCTCGCCGATCTCCACTCACTCACCAGCGCCGACTCGCCCGAGCTTCTCGGCCGCCCGGTTCCAGATCTCGCTCGCGAGCGCGCGCATCTCATCAGTCCCGAAGGCAGACTCGCCGTCGATCGGGTTTTGCGCGCGGTTGAGTTTGGCGGGCAACTCCGTGCTTCACAGCCCGCGTCCTCACCGGGCACCTGGCTTGAACAGGTCTGGCTCGAACTCGGGGGGGAACAATGCGTCGACACCGAAGCTCGCGCGAATCTCGATCTTCTCTGGAAGAGTCTCGACTCTCTCCCGCAGGGCGAGCCCGATCTTCTCGGCTCAGCGCTCGCCTCGGCCCTCGACGATCTCAAAGCGCAGCCCGACCCCGCCGCCGATAGCGATTGCGGCGTGCAACTCATGACGATTCACGGCGCCAAGGGTCTCGAATTCGAAGTCGTCATCGTTCCCGACCTTCAGGCCTCTCCGGGCCGTCACGCTCCCGGCATGCTTTCCTGGCTCGAGCGTGGCTTGCCGTCCGATATTGTCCCCGCAGATTCCGAAACCTCCAAATCCGTCACCGAATTCCTCATCGCGCCGTTTGCGCAGAAAGGCGCCGATAGCGGCAAAGCTAAAAAGTGGGTCGATCGCCAACATCACGAACGCGAATTGCACGAAGCCTGCCGCCTACTCTATGTCGCCGCCACTCGCGCCCGCGAGGAGCTGCATTTTTTCGCGCGTCCCTGCTACAAATCCGTCAACCGCGCGCCCACTGAACTCGTCGAGCCGCGTGAAAGTTTGCTCCGCACCGCGTGGCCTGCATGGCAAACTGAGATCCAGCGCCGCTTCGACGAATGGCGCGCCATCTCTGTCGCGCAACCCGCCACGCTCGATTCCATCGCCGCAGCCGGCTCCGGCAATTTGCTTCAATTTGGATCCGCAGCGGACGAGCCCACTCTCGTTCGCCGCCTCCCGCCCGAATTCTCCGCCTCACTAGCTCTGCACGTTCCAGCAGCCGCCGATGAGCCACTTGTCGGCGCAGGACGCCTCTACGAGCGCCACGAAGGAGGCTTGCTCTCCCGCGCCCTTGGCAAAGCCGTTCACGCGCTGCTCGAGCAGTTGGCGCAACGGACTGCTCCCGGGACTCTCGAAGCTGCCCTCGCAGCACTTGTCCAGCAAAAACCTCGCATTGCCGCAGGCATTCGCGCCGCGGGGATTGATCCTGGCGCTGCGGTTCGGATGGCCGCCCAAGCAGTCGACATCGTGCGTCGAGCCGCCAACGATCCCCTCGCGCAATGGATTCTTGCGCCACACCTTGACGCAGCGAATGAAATTCGTTGGACCGGCGTTGTGGCGGGTAGCCTGCGCACGGTGCAGGTGGATCGTGTTTTTCGCGCCGGGCCCGATCCGCAGACCGCCGCATCACCCGATGACGAAACCTGGTGGATCATCGATTACAAAACAGCGCACGAGGACGGGCTCGATCCCGCTGCTTCGCTGCCTGAACTGCGCCGCCAATTTTCGCCTCAGATCGAGGCTTACGCTGCCGTCCTCCGCAACTTGCGCGGTGACGGCATCCGTCTCTGCGCAGGTCTTTATTATCCGCGCATGGCTCTCTTCGATTGGTGGCAGCTACACGTTGCAGGTTCCGCTCGCATCTAAATCTTCGAGACCTGCTTCACCAAGTTTATTTCGAAGGTTCTTCACAGGCGCCTCATACACAACAAATTGTTTTTTTCGGTATTCTGTATACGAATGCTTGTCAGTTTGTCGAACTTGCAAAAGAGGAGTTTCCCCATGGCGAAGTCCGTCAAGAAATCAGGCGCCGCGCCGAAAGTTGCAGCGAAACCGCGCAAATCCGCAGAAAACAAACCATCAGAGAAAAAGACCGTTGCCTCTACAAATGGAAACGGGGGCATAAAAGGAAACGGGAGCTCGGTCCCTCACGATCAGGTTGCACAACTTGCGCACCGGTTCTGGAACGAGCGCGGCCGTGTGCACGGTCACCACGAAGAAGATTGGTACCGCGCCGAGCAGGCACTGCGCTCCAGGGCTTCCTGACCCGTTCGCTTTCCTCGCTTAACGACAAAGCGACGCACCCTCGCGGATGCGTCGCTTCCTGCTGGAATCCAAGTTGGTTTCCCGCGCTATTGTAGATTCGTCATCAGGCTTTCGAGCGCCGACTTCGGCGGACGTGTCATCGACTCGGGCAGCGTGCTCAGCGGCTCGTCGACCATGTTTAACTGATCGAGGAACGTCGGCTTCTGCGTATCGATATAGAAGACGCCGGTCAAAACCTCGTTCTTCTCCTGCGCTTCCATCAGCGTGCGCACAGCGTTCGCCTTGTTGGTGGGGTCGTAGTCAGCGAGTAGCTTGCGCAGCCGCAGTTGCGATCCGTCGTGCATTTCGACGTCGTAAACTTCGCCTGAATCGTAATCCACTTCGATGTCGTCGAAACTAGCTACGAATCCAATCTCGTTGATCGGCTCGTCATTCTCTTGCAGGAATTTATAACTCTTCGTCGATCCCTCGTGATCGTTGAACGTCACGCAGGGGCTGATGACGTCGAGCATCACCGTTCCCTTGTGCGCGATCGCAGCCTTCAGCATCGCCAGCAACTGCTTCTTGTCGCCGGAGAATGAGCGCCCCACAAACGTCGCGCCCAACTGGATCGCCATAGCGCACGTATCGATGGGCGGAAGCTCATTGATCACGCCCGTCTTCAGCTTCGACCCGATATCAGCCGTCGCCGAAAATTGCCCCTTGGTCAAGCCGTATACGCCGTTGTCCTCGATGATGTAAATCATCGGCAAATTGCGCCGCATCAGGTGGACAAACTGGCCCATGCCGATCGATGCTGTATCGCCGTCGCCGGAAACGCCCAGCGCCATCATCGTCTGATTGGCCAGCATCGCGCCCGTCGTCACGCTCGGCATGCGACCGTGAACGCTGTTGAAGCTGAACGAGCGGTTCATGAAGTAGGCAGGACTCTTTGACGAGCAGCCGATGCCGCTCATCTTCATCACCCGCTCCGGCTCCACGCCCATCTCAAACATCGCGTCAATAATGCGCTCGCTGATCGCGTTGTGCCCGCAGCCCGCGCACAAGGTCGACTTGCCGCCGCGGTACTCCAGCACCGGCAGGCCGATGTGATTCAGTTTCGGGCCCGTGGCCCCACTCGCTGTTGTGGTCGCCATTTAGAGGCCCTCCTTGGTTGCGAATTCATCTGTAATCGTGCGCGCGTCAGCCGGCAATCCGTTGTACTCGAGAATGCTCCGCAGCTTAACCACCTGCTCGCCGGGAAGATCCAGCTTCAGCAAGCTCGCGAGTTGTCCATCGCGATCCTGCTCCACCACGTAGACCCGCTCATGGCTGGCAACAAAATCGTGAATCTCGTGCGCAAACGGATACGCGCAGATGCGCATGTAGTCCACGCTCACGCCATGTTCCTTCTGGATCTGGTCCAGGCTCTCGCGCAGCGCGAAGTCCGTTGAACCGTACGCCAGGAACCCGATCTTCGACGTTCCATTCTTCACGACGACCGGCGCTGGAACCAGCTTGCGCGCATTTTCAAACTTCCGCGCCAACCGGTCCATCACTTCCTGGTACTCGTCCGGCCGCTCGGTGTATCCCGCCGCATCGTTGTGTCCCGAGCCGCGCGTAAAATACGCTGCCTTCGGATGCGGTGTTCCCGGCAGCGTTCGCCAGCCGATCGCGTCTCCATCCACATCGCGGTAGCGCGCAAAGCTGCCCGCCTTCTTCAGCTCTTCCGCTGTCAGCACTTTGCCGCGATCCAGCGGTTTGTCAGGATACGCAAACGGCTCCGACATCCAGTTGTTCATGCCCAGATCGAGATCGGAAAGCACAAATACCGGCGTCTGCAGCCGCTCCGCCAAATCGAACGCCGCATAGCCAAACTCGAAGCACTCCTTTACCGAGCCCGGCAACAGAACCACGTGCTTGGTGTCGCCGTGCGAAAGGAACGCTGTTGAAAGCAGGTCCGCCTGTTGCGTGCGCGTGGGCATGCCCGTCGATGGTCCGCTGCGCTGCACATCGAAAATCACCCCCGGAATCTCAGCGTAGTAGCCCAGCCCCGCAAACTCGCCCATCAGCGAGATGCCCGGTCCCGAAGTCGACGTCATCGCGCGCGCACCAGCCCAGCCCGCGCCCAGAACCATGCCGATCGCCGCCAGCTCGTCCTCGGCCTGCACCACAGCAAACGTCGCCTTGCCCTCCGGCGTCACGCGAAACTTCTTCAGCAAGTCCGTCGCCGCCTCAACCAGCGACGTCGACGGCGTAATCGGATACCACGCCACCACCGTGACTCCCGCGAACACCGCGCCCATGCCGCACGCCGCGTTGCCATCGATGATGATTTTGCCCAAGGTCTCGTTCATCCGCTCCAGGAAATACGGATCCTGCTTGGTAAACGTCGCCTTCGCGTAGTCGAAGCCCGCCTGCACGGCGCCAAAATTCAGTTCGAAGACTTTCGGCTTTTTCGAAAATTGCTTGCGCAGTCCGCTCTCAACCACCGCCAGGTCGATCCCCAGCAGTTGCGCCACCGCGCCCACGTACACCATGTTCTTCACCAGCTTGCGCAGCTTGGCTTCGGGGCATATCGATTGCGTGATCTTGTCGAAGGGCACCGGGTAGCAGACCACGTCGTCGCGGTACTGCTTCAGGTTCAGGCTCTCTTCGTAAATGGCCGCGCCGTCCGGCTGGACTTGCATCATGTCGTCGCGCGCCGTCTCTGGATTCAGCGCCACCAGCACGTCAATCTCGCGCTTGCGCGCCACGTAGCCGTCTTTGCTCGCTCGGATCGTGTACCAAGTCGGCAGCCCGGCAATGTTTGATGGGAACAGGTTCTTCCCGCTTACGGGAATGCCCATTCCAAAAATGCTCTTCAGCAGCACGCTGTTGGCGGACTGCGAACCCGATCCGTTGACCGTGGCTACGATAATGCTGAAGTCGTTTACGATGCGCTGTTTCGCGCTGCTTTCGCCCTGTTCCTGACCCAGGGCAAGGTGTCCAGACGCCATTTGGCGGGATTCCCTTCCAATAATTTGTGATCGCTTTACGGGTGCCGGCCGACTCCTCTACTGTGCCTGCTCTCTTCGCCCCAATATGTGATTATAGTCACTTTCTTGCTAACACTGTCCCACTCCGCGCCACGATGGTAACCCCCTCGCTCACCGTCCGAATCGGACGCCCATTTTGGGCCAAACCATCCAGCAACTGCTTTATTTTCATCACATCAGCCGGGCCGCGCAGGACACTGGGTGCCCCAGGTCCCTCGCATTTGGGGACCTGGGATAGCACGAACCCACGCCCGCCCCGAACCAACGATTAACCATCCACCAAGAAAGGTGTGCCCCACGTCTCGAATGCGCCCAAAGTTCAATCACTTGAACGCCTTGAAAATCGCGCCTGGATTTTGGCGCTTATTCTGAGGGTTCAGTCAGCGGCGATTCTGTTTATTGTGAAGTAACTACCGGGTAGGCCACCAACCGACCGGAATCAAGGTGCCGGACGCGATTGATAGAATTCAGGCCAAGTTCGTGATAAAACTCACTAGGATCGCTAGGGACCGCGGATGAAGAAACGCCCGTATGCTGTTTTCCTCGTGGGAGTGCTCCTCGTAGGGAGCGCAGATGCTGCGCACCAAAACGGTAAGCCTAGGCCTGACCGCCTGCTGACGATCTCAACAGAAGACACAACAGTCAAAGCTCAGAGGGACATGGCCATCGGAGTGACCGTCGAGGAGAAGAACCTATCGCGGCACAAGATCAATTTCACATTTCCTGATCCAGGCAGATACGAGACCACGGTTCTGCTCGACGGACGTCCCGCTCCGACTACAGATTTTTATCAGCAGACTTTCAATCGCAAACTTGGCCCAAACGAACTCGCGACATGGAGCGGCGGATGGAAATGGATCAAACCGGGCAAGTCTGAGAAATCTGTTGTTCCGCTAACCATGTACTTCGATTTGACTACTCCGGGCAAATACGAAGTCACAGTCACGTTAGGACCCATGCGTGGTCCCGACAACGTCAATATCAAATCCAACACGATCTATATCACTGTGCTTCCAAGCGACGATCCGGCCATGAAGCAAAAATGACCAGAACAGAGCATTGTTGACGTGACGCCGGGTGCCCCATCCTTTCACCGTCCTTTGGTGTCCTTTGGCGAAAGGGTGGGTTCGCACTCCCTTGCCCCTTCCACGAAAAAAGCTAGAAGCTAGCAGCTAGAAGCTGCCTCTCCGCATCCCTCTTCCATCGCGCAATCAGCGCCAGCGCAATCACCACCAGCGCCAGCGTCAGCCCGATCCACAATCCGTAGATCCCCCACCGCAATCCGAAGCACAGAAAAAATCCCAGCGGCAATCCCAGCACCCAATAGCCCACCAGGTTCGCCCACATCGGCGCGCGCGTTTCTCCCAGCCCGCGCAGCGCGCCTGTGCTCACTGTCTGAATTCCGTCGAACACCTCGAACGCCGCCACAATCGCCAGCAGCCCTGGGCCCACCGCCAGCACGCGCGCATCATTTGTATAAAGTTCAATCAGCGGCCGCGGCCAAATCAGCAGCGCCATCGCCGCCAGCAGCATGAAGCTCGTGCCCAAACCCAGCGCGAGCCATCCGGCTCGTCGCGCCCGCGCCCGATCGCCCGCGCCCACCGCGTGCCCCACACTTACTGCCGCCGCCGCAGAAATTCCCAGCGGCACCATGTAGGTCACGCTCGCGTAGTTCAACACAATCTGGTGCGTGGCCAGCGCCACCGGCGTCAGGTACCCTGCGGAAAAGGTCGCCAGGTTCCATGCGCCTACCTCGAGCAATATCTGTCCCGCCGCCGGAGCGCCCAACTTCATCAGCCGCTTCAGCCGCGCCGCTTGCGGTCCCGCCCAATGCTTAAACAGCGGATGCCCGCGCTTGCGCTCGTACCTCCACGCGAATCCCAGCAACGCCGCCGCCATCGTCACGCGCGCAAACACCGTCGACAGCGCCGACCCGTTCACGCCCATCGCCGGCATCCCCAGCTTGCCGTAGATCAGCACCCAGTTCAGGAACCAGTTCACTAGGTTCGCCGCCACATACGTCACGGTAATCACGCGCACCTGGCCCACGCCTTGCAAATACCGCCGCGATGCACCATAGAGCAGCAGCGGCAATGTGCCCCACAGGAACCACCGCGAATATGTGCTCGCAGGAACTGCTACCTCTGCCGTGATGCCAAGCCGCGGCAACCACAAACTCACCAGCGCGATCCCAACCATAATTGGCACGGCCGCAATCGACGCCAGATACACGCCCTGCGCCAGCCACCTGTGGCACTCGTCGTGATCCTTGCGCCCGTAGGCCTGCGCCACCAGCGTGTCCAGCCCCAGCATCAAGCCCATGCCGAAAATGCTTGGCGTGTAGCAGACGGCGTTGCCCAGCGCCACGGCCCCAATCGCCGCCGGGCCCAGCCGTCCCACCATCATGGTGTCGACCACGCCCATCAGCATCCAGCCCAGCTCGCTCAACACCACCGGCACGGCGAGCTTCACCATCGCGCCCAGCTCCTGCCGCCACTCGGATCGCACTTGACCCATCTCTCCAATGTATCGGGCGCCCCATCTCTTTCGTTTGTCATCCTGAGCGACCGAAGCGCAGCGAAGGGAGTCGAAGGACCTGTATTTCGTCTGTCATCCTGAGCGAAGTCCGCTTGAGCGGACGAGTCGAAAGCCTGCCCTAAGCGAAGATCGCTCGCCGCGGCGAGTGATCGAGTCGAATGGGGACCCGCATTTACTTTTCGCGAACTTCACTCATCACAACCGACGGGGTGCCCCATGTCCCTCGTCCGCCGTGGCGGAGGGACCTGGGATAGCACAAATCCACACCGCCGAGTCTTGCATCAAGTCTCGGCTTCACCCCTGCCGTAAAATCCGAAGCATCTCCTTAGCGCGAAAGTTTGCCAATGCCAGATTCAAAATATCCAGCTCACGAAGCCATGAATCCGTTCTTTGAAGTTGTCATGAAGGGCCTGAGCGGGCTTGTCGATGGCGAGCACTATTTCGACACGTTTGCCGACGATGCAATCTTCGAGTCCCGTTATCACTTCCCGGGCTGGCCCCTCATCATTCGTGGGCGTTCTAATCTGGTCGCCAGCCTCGCCGGATACGGCAAGACGATCCGCGTTCACACTGCTGACTGGCTGGTTGTGCACCGCAGTCAAGATCCTCGTGTCGTGATCCTCGAATATGAAGTACACGGCAAGATTCTCTCCACCGGTGGCCCTTACGACAACAGGCTCATCTCCGTCGTCACCATCGAGAATCGCAAGATCGTCCATTGGAGAGACTACATGGACTCCTTGGCTACCTGGACGGCCCTGAATCCCGCCAAGTGACGAGATTGCCGCTTCGCCCCTACGGCCTGACGATCATCTTTCCCACGCCGTCGCGGTATTGGCTGGCAATCTGGAACGCCTCGTCGATGCGGTCGATCTGCCGCGTGTGCGTGAGCAGCGGCGCAAACCACGCGGCGTGCGCGCCCAGCAGCTCCAGAGCCTCTTCCGTCTCGTGATTCGATCGCCGCACGTTGAAGAGCGTCAGCTCCTTGCACCGCATGGCCGATGCATCCACCTGCACAAACGACCTGGTATGAATTCCGGTGAGCACCACGCGGCCTGCGTTGCGCGTGATTTGAGCGGCCTGGCTGGTGGTTCCTTCTCCAGCCGCGCAGTCAATCGCGCAGTCCACGCCGCGCTGCCCCGTCGCGCGGAAAATCTCCTCGATCGCTTCGCCGGGCTCGAGCACGACGTCGGCGCCAATTCCGCGGGCCAGCTCGCGGCGGTGCGCCAGCCGTTCCACAGCCCAGATGCGCCCTGCCTGTTTGGCTTTGAGCGCGGCAATCGTCAACAGCCCGATGGGTCCCGCGCCAATGACCGCGACCGATTCGCCCGGGCTAATTGACGCCAGGCGGAGAGAATGAAGTGCAATTGCAAGAGGCTCGGCCAGCGCCGCTTCGCCGTACGACATCGCGCCGGGGATGGGCTGGAAGTTGGCCACTGGCAGGTTCACCAGTTCGCGGAAAAAGCCGGGATGGTTCGGCGTGCTCAGAAAGCGAATGTTCGCGCACACGTTGTGGTGGCCGCTCAAACAGAACTCGCAGTGGTAGCAATAGAGCGCAGGCTCAAGGGCCCCGCGGTCGCCCGCGGCGAGGCCCGATACGCCGGCGCCCGCCTTCACAATCCTTCCCGCCGGCTCGTGCCCCAGCAGCATCGGATACACATTGGGTCTGCCGCCAACCGCACCCTCCGTGTAGGCATGCATGTCGCTCCCGCACACCCCCACGGCCTCAACCCTGACCTGCACCTCGCCGGGCCCGGGATCGCCGATCTCCATCTCCGTCATCCGGAATGTGAGTGGAGCTATCAGTTCTGCAGCGCGCATCAAATCCTCTCCCCCACAAACGATACTTCATCCGGATTGGGATTAGAAGGCGACCGGTCGCCGCTGCCCATCGCCTTTGAGCAGACCAAACCTGAGTCCCAGGCACGAAAGCACGATCACGCGTATGCTTGAGCTAGCAGCCCGTTTTTCCCTTCTCGCCTTCGGCACTCCAGTCTTCGCTCCAGACGAGCATCTTCCGGTTAAGCAACCGAACGAATGGAGCCCACATGAGCATCATCAATAGAACCGATGTGAAGAACCACATGCGTCCCCTCTTCCTCTCGAAAATCCACTTGTGCGAGCCCCAAAGCCAGCCCGACGCAACCGGGTTTTCTGAGCCTGAACCGGACACAATTGAGGCGCAGCCGTTGGGTTTTGCTGCCGACTTCGTTGCGGAGCATTCGTCGCAGGGCGTAGTCGCCGCGCCAGGCCGTCACCTGCCTGGTTCTTTCTACCCCGAGGCGCCCACGGTACCTAAAAGTGCGAAAGCGTGACGCCGCACTCGGTTTTCCTGCGCCAGAAGTGCATTCTTCCTGAACCTCTGGATCCTCTTACGGAGCCGGTCGGTGAACACTGGTCGCGGGTAGAAGAGATCGGTGCGCCGCTGTTCGAAACCATGATTCGCCAGAAGGGTTGGCACTTTATGCCGGTTGACAACCTGCGCGCCAGAAAAGGCTTTGGACTGACAGAAGAAGGTGCAGTTCAGCGAGCGCTGGCTCGCGCCCTGAGGGCAGTGGCCGGGCGATTCAATGCTGCCGAGCTGATTGCCGTTCAGGCCACGAAATATCCGGGGTTTTTCATAGCCAAGGTCACCTTGCAGCCGCGCCAGATTCAGCAATACACATGGCTTGAGATTGCAGGAGATTGGCAGCAACTGCCCGCGCCCGCGCGATAAGTCATGATGCTCGGTGCACGAGGGCCGAACATTGATCCACGCGACGGGCGTCCGCGCTCAAATCGCTCAAGGCACCTCAAGTGAGGATTGAATCAAGATGGAAAAGAGGTTAGGATGTCCATCCCCGGAACGACAAGCTCCGAGCCAGAAGCAGGAAGAATGGGTTCGGCAGCTTCATTGCCCATCGCAGTAAAAGCCAGCCGCCTGCCTTTGCCTACCCGCATCGCTTTTGTCGGGAATTATTTGCCGCGCGAGTGCGGCATTGCCACGTTCACAACGGACCTTTGCAACGCGCTCGCCGGTGAATACGGCAAAGAGCGAATGTTTGCCATCCCCGTAAATGACCCCGATTCGAGCTACGACTATCCGGAACAAGTGCGCCTGGAACTCACACAGGAGGATATTAGCTCCTATGAACGAGCCGCCGATTTTCTCAACTTCAACAGCAACGATCTCGTCTGCCTGCAACATGAATACGGAATCTACGGCGGCGCCACCGGCCGCTACATTCTGGCCATGCTGCGCAGGTTGAATATGCCGCTGGTTACTACGCTGCACACGGTTCTGCGCGAGCCGGATCTGAATCAGCGCATCGTGCTCGAAGAAATCGCACAGCTCTCCGATCGCCTGATCGTAATGAGCGAGCTTGCGGCCAAACTGTTGCGAGAAGTGTATTCGGTTCCCGGCGGAAAGATCGATGTGATCCCGCACGGCGTGCCCGACATGCCCTTCATGGATCCCAACTATTTCAAAGATAAGTTCGGTACTGAAGGCAAGTCTGTCCTGCTTACCTTCGGCTTGCTCTCTCCGAACAAGGGAATTGAAAACGTGATTCGCGCGCTGCCGGCGATTCTGGCACGGCATCCGAACGTGGTGTATATCGTCTCCGGCGTGACGCATCCACATATCCGAAAGCGCGATGGCGAGCGCTATCGCGAGGCGTTGCAGGCGCTGGCCGCCGAGATTGGCGTTTCTTCCCATTTGATTCTGAACAACCGCTTCGTAAGCACTGAAGAACTGATTGAGCACGTCGGCGCGGCTGATATCTACATCACGCCCTACCGGCAGGAGGCGCAGATTGTCTCCGGCACGCTGGCCATCGCGCTCGGAGCCGGCAAGGCGATTATCTCCACGCCTTACCTTCACGCCAAGGAACTGCTCGCGGACAAAAGAGGCGTGATTGTCCCGTTTGATGATCCGGGCGCCATCGCGGAATCGGTTGTCGCGCTGCTCGAGAACGACGCGGAGCGCCATGCGATGCGCAAGCGGGCCTATCTGCACTCGCGTGGAACAACATGGCCGACCACTGCGCGCGCCTACATGGCAACGTTCCAGAGGGCGCGTTTTGAACGCTCCTTGCAGCCCAGGGCCACCCATCCGGACGATGTCGCCGTGGGCTTGATTGACCAGACAGAACACCTGCCGACTCTGAACACCAATCATCTGTTCACCATGACCGACGATACGGGCATGTTGCAGCACGCAATCTTCTCCGTTCCCAACACGCGCGAAGGCTATACCACCGACGACAACGCACGGGCGCTGATCGTCTCCACTCTTCTGAATGAGAGCGTCGGGTTCTCGCACGGTGAGGACCATCTCAATCTTTCTCGCCGCTACCTGGCCTTTCTCTGGCTTGCATTTCATTCCGACATCGGGCGTTTCAGGAATTTTCTCGGCTACGATCGCAAATGGCTTGAAGACGTTGGCTCGGAAGACAGCCATGGGCGCGCGTTGTGGGCCTTGGGTTCGGTGCTCGGCCAGTCGCAGAATGCGGGAATGCGGGGAGCGGCCGGAAGGCTCTTTGAAGCTTCCGTCCCCGCGGCTCTCAAGTTCAGCAGCCCGCGCGCATGGGCATTCACCGTTCTCGGATTGCAGGCCTATCTCGATTGGTTCCCCGGCGACAGAGCCATGCAAATCGCTCGCAACGCGCTGGCCAATCGCCTGCTGGATGTTTACGAGCGCAGCCGTTCCGATAAGTGGCATTGGTTTGAGAAGAGTCTTGCGTACTCCAATGCGCGGCTGCCTCAGGCGCTCATTCTGGCCGGCGGCCGCAGCAAGAACAAGAAGATGTTCGCGGCGGGAATCGAGGCGCTGGAATGGCTCGTCGCCGCGCAGCATTGCGGTGACCCCGAGATGTTTGTTCCCATCGGCTCCAGCGGCTGCTACATCGAGGGCGGCGAAAAGCCGCGATTCGATCAGCAGCCCGTCGAAGCTTGCGCCACCATCTCTGCTTGTCTTGAGGCATACAGGCTCACGCAGAACCAACGCTGGTCCGAGGAAGCCAATTGCGTCTTCCGTTGGTTCCTGGGTAAGAACGATCTGCAGGCGCCCCTCTACGACGCAACCACGGGCGGATGCAAAGATGGACTTCATCCTGACCGCGTGAATGAAAATCAGGGAGCGGAATCAACGCTCTCATTCCTGATGGCGCTCCTGGAAATGCAGCGAGCGAAGGTGACCCACGCAGAAACCACGTACCAGGAAATGAGCATCTCCCTTTGACCTCAATTATTCATCCGCCGGATTTGCCGGAGATCCCCGCTTTAGAACAGCCGCAATCTGGAGCATGTACAGATCTTCCTTTGCTTACGCGCTACTCCGACAATCCGATTCTTAGTGGGAGCGATTGGCCCTATGCCGTGAACAGTGTCTTCAACGCCGGAGCTGTCCTGTTGCCCGACGGAGACACGCTATTACTCTGCCGTGTTGAAGATCGCAGCGGCCTATCGCACTTGTGTGCCGCGCGTTCTCAAAATGGAATCAACGGATGGCGTATCGACGCCAGACCAACCTTGATGGCCAATCCCCAGGATTACCCCGAAGAAATCTGGGGCATCGAGGATCCACGCATCACCTACGTTCCTGAACTCGAGCAATATGCCGTGGCCTATACCTCCTTTGCGCGCGGTGGCCCCGGAGTCTCCCTGGCGCTTACAAAAGACTTTCGAAGCTTTGAGCGATTCGGCGTGATCATGCCGCCCGAAGATAAGGATGCCGCTCTCCTGCCCCGAAGAATCAACGGCTACTGGGCCTTGATCCATCGCCCCATGACCGCCACCGGCGCTCATATGTGGATTTCATACTCCCCCGATTTGCGCCATTGGGGCAGTCATAAGGTCATTCTCGAAGCGCGTCGCGGCGGATGGTGGGACGCTAATAAGATCGGGCTGTGCTCTCCGCCCATTGAAACGTCAGAAGGCTGGCTAGTCATCTATCACGGTGTGCGGGTTACTGCCTCGGGGAGCATCTATCGCCTCGGCGTGGCCCTTTTTGACCTCGAACAACCGGAGATCTGCCTGCAACGCGGAGACTCATGGATCTTCGGACCCGAAGCCCCATATGAACGCGTCGGAGATGTGCGTGACGTTGTATTTCCCTGCGGCCAAACGATCGCCGCCGACGGCGACACGATCAATATCTATTACGGAGCAGCAGATTCAAGCATTGCCTTGGCCACCGGAAGCATACGCTGCCTCCTCGCATGGCTCAACGCCAATTCCAGTACGGGAACTGGATCGGGTCAGTGAGAGATGGAATGATCGTCGCATGACAGGAGGTTCCAGGTGAACGTAGAAACCATGACTTGGCCGAGTTGGCTTCCGCGTGTCCTTTGGATGCGACGCTGCCCGCGCTGCAAATCCGTCCAATTCAAGCCCGGCGAATTGCGCCCTTACGATGCCCTGCTCGCCCTGTTCTTTCTCCGCCCTGTTCGCTGCAAGTTTTGCTGGCGCCGCTTCTACTGGGTTACGCTGAAGGGCGCGGAATGAACGCTTACTCGCTCTGGTCTTTTAATTCCCCAGTCCCTTAGTCCCTGTCTTTACGCGACGGACGCCCTCAGCTCCACCTGTTTCGTCGTGATTTCGATTCTTGCCGGAGCCACCGTGCTGCCACGTACGACAGTGCTCGCTTCAATGGTGATCGCCCCCGGCGTTTTCGTCGATTGCACGATCGCCTGCGCGAGGCCGTTGAAGAGCGAGCGCCGCGGCTCCTTGTCGCTCTCGTGGCAGTTGGGATCGCCGTTGCCCACGCCGATCAGCGCGCCTTCGCCGGTGACTTTGAACTCGATCATGTTTTGCGCAGTGGGCAGAACGCGGCCAGCGCTGTCGAGCGCGTCGATAGTGAGCACGACGACATCTTCGCCGTCGGCGTTGATCCCCCCTCGGTCCAAAGTCGCCCGGTCGGCCGTGAGCCGCAACGACGCAATCGGCCCTGTCGTTTCGCGCTTTTCGGTGAGCACGAGCTTGCCGTCTTTCAATCCTCGAGCCTCGATCGTGCCCGCTTCGTAGCGAACTTTCCATTCAATATGTCCGAGCCGTGGAACCTTCTGCCTCCCCTGGCTCGTGCCGTTCAGGAAAAGCTCGACCTCGTCGACGTTCGAGTGAACCCACACTGGGATCTCCTCGCCTTCCCTGCCCTCCCACGTCCAGTGCGGAAATAAATGCAGGACCGGCTCTTTGGTCCACCAAGTTTTGTAGTAGAAGAAGTTGTCTTTGGGAAATCCGCACATGTCCACGATGCCGAAGTTCGAGTTGATCGACGGCCAACCATAAGGCGTGGGTTCGCCGCGATAATCGAATCCGGTCCACGCAAATCCGCCCGCTTCCCACTCGCGCGTGGCGTAGAAAGTCCACCACTCTTCGGCGAGCTGGCTCCAGACAGTGTGATTCACGTCGTAGGCGCTGAGCGTGTTGCGCAGGGGGTCGGTCTGATAGCAACCGCGCTGGGAGATCGTGCTGGCCGTCTCCGACCCGTAGATGGGCCGCGTCGGGTGCTCCTTGTGAAAAACGTCCGGATACTTCAGCACGTAGTTGAATCCGACGATGTCGAGCGGATTGGAAACGCCCTTCTCGTTATCTCCGTTCACTGCGGCTCCCACCACGCGCGTGGGGTCAAGCTCGTGGCAGCGCTGCACCATTGTTGCGGCGATCTTCGCGCCCTCCTCGGCCTGTTCGCCCTGCAGACGCCACTCCTCATTGCCGATCGACCAGATGATGATCGATGGCGAGTTGCGGTAGCGCTTGATCATGGTCTCAAGCTGCGCCAGTCCTTCGGGGCTGGAGCTCATCTGGCGCGTCTCGCACATCATCATCATGCCCATGCGGTCGCAGGCCTGAACAAGCTCCGGCGTGGGCATGTTGTGAGAAGTGCGCACGGCATTGCAGCCCATCCCCTGCAGCACGCCAATGCGAAAGGCCTGAATCCGGTCGGGCAGCGCCGCACCCACCCCCGCGTGATCCTGGTGATTGCACGTCCCCTGGATCTTCATCGATTGCCCATTCAGGAAGAAGCCATGATCGGCGTCGAAGTGGACTGTTCGCACGCCAAAGGTGATCCGCTCGGCATCCCGCACTTTGCCGCCGGATTTGAGGGTGACGATGGCGGTATAGAGGTTGGGCGAGTCGACTGACCAGAACATTGGATGGTCTATATGCGCCGCCGCAATGAATCCGTCTTCGCTGAACCGGGTGTCGCAGCACGGGCCGACCGGCTGTTCGTGCGTGTCGGATGTGGCCACGCTTTTCCCCGCAGCGTCAAGAATCTCCCACGCTACCATCGCCGGCGCAACCTCGCTGGTATGATTCTCGACGCGAGTGGCCATTTCAACCGCGGCGAATTGTCCCTCCAGCGTTACGCGGACGACGCTTTCCCACGGCGCCAAGTGGAGCGAGTCGGTCTTCGTGAGCCACACGTGCCGGTAGATTCCCGCGCCTTCGTAGAACCAGCCATCGCCAAAACTTGCGTCCACGCGCACCACGATGCAGTTCTTCGCACCCACCGCAAGAAAGTCGGTAATGTCGAAGCGGAACGGCGCGTAGCCGTTATCGTTGCGGCCGATGAAGCACCCGTTCACGAAGACGAGCACGTCACGAAAGGCTCCGTCGAACTCCACCGCAATGCGGCGGCCGGCGTCGCTCGCTGGAATGTCGAACTCGCGCCGATACCACCCCACGCTTGTCTCGGAATATCGCCGGCCCAGCGGCTTAAATCCATGCGGCGCCAGCGTATCGTCCCAAACGTAGGGCAGCTCCACCGCCCAGTCGTGGGGCAGGTTCAGCGGGCGCCATTTCGAGTCGTCGTACGCCACCCGCGCAAAATTGAAGTTGTCGGTCTTGCTGAAGTCTTCCTGAGTGTTTCCAAAGCCTAGATCCTTCGCCGGGTCGATGCCGTTGCCGAACTGGAACTTCCAGCCAAAGTCGAAAAGCAAATGCTCGCGCGGTCCGGTGGCTCCGGCGCCGCCGGCATTCGCCTCGGTAGCCATAAAGGCTGCAGCGCGCGCCCAACCCGCACGGGATAGCAGCGACGATGTTGAGAGAGCTAATCCGGATGAGAGCAGGGTGCGGCGAGAGATGGGAGACATGACAGCCTCTTTCTGATGAATGCCCGTCGCGGATGCGCATGGATGATGAAGCGGCGGACAACAAGGCACTATAAACCAGCGCGCGCAGGGCTGTATACGCTTTCAGGAAAACGCAGAAATACCATTTCTCGCGGAGCCAAGTCGGCCTCAGGATCAGCACCGGTCAAAAGCTTTGAAGATGGTAAACTCAGACAGTCAGCCCGCATGATCGGAGAGATGGCCGAGTGGCTGAAGGCGCACGCTTGGAAAGCGTGTTTAGGGGAAACTCTAACCTGGGTTCGAATCCCAGTCTCTCCGCCACGATTGCATCGGGCCTGGCTCGTTTCTCGCTCCCGCAGGAATCGTCAGGGCACTCGCACAAGTGCCGTTCCGAGGGCAGAACTCTCGAAATATTTGGGTCAATCGGCTCCGCCTGGGATTTGCCATCCGGGCCCCGGCCGCGTCCACCGGTGCTCCCTGCCAAGTGCCATGGACTGAAGTGGTAACCTTCGTCCTGAGAGACCATGACTCGGTTGGCGATCCGAATCGCTCCAATATCAACTCCCCTTGTGCGCTTCGTTGCTCATACATTATGATTACTGGGTTGCAATTATTACGACAGTCGAAGAAAATCTAGATAACGGGTATGATTGCACTTAGGCTCATGGCGGGCTTCGCAATCTGTGCTCTTTGAGCGGTGCGTTGAGCGCCTCATCAAGCGTGATGAAATAGATCGGCGATTCGGGCAAGACGGATGGCGAGGGGGTCGCTCATTCAGGTCATGGGCTCCACAGGAATGCGTCGATCACGATTGTGATCGGGAGGAAAAGTATGCGGCCGGAACAGTGGGAGACGTTCAAGCGAGCAGTGCGGCGCGAAAAGCTCGACAAGATTCCGATGGCGCTCATCATCGATAGTCCGTGGATTCCGGGATACCTGGGGATCAAGCACCTGGACTATTTTCTGGATCCTGAGGTGTGGTTTCAATCGAACTTGAAGATCATGCAGGAGTTTCCAGACATCATTTTCATCCCCTCGTGGTGGATGGAGTACGGTATGGCCGCCGAGCCTTCGATCCTGGGATCCAAAATCAAGTTCTGGCAGGACAATACGCCGAGCGAATACCACACGCTTTACCGCCTTGAAGACATTGATAACTTCCCCGAATATGAAGTAGAGGCCGATGGGTTTGCCGGCCTGACCCTGCATCGCATTGCCATGGCCCGGCAGCGGATTCTGGACGCCGGATACATTCTTCCTATGGTCACTTCTCGCGGGCCCATGTGCACCGCAGGATTCGTTCGCGGTACAACGGAGTTCATGATCGATCTGGTCGAAGACCCAAAGGGCGCGCATAAGCTGCTTGACCTCTGCACGCGCGTCATTATTGACTGGCTGAAAGCGCAGCAAAAAGTCATGGGCGATACCGTTGAGAGCATCTTCATCCTCGACGACATCGTGGGTTTTGTGAACGAGGAGCATTACCTGGAATTTGCGCATCCTTATCTCAAGCGAATCTGCGATGCCTTTCCCAAAGACTGGGTCAAGCTGTATCACAACGATGCCGAGGTGGATGCCTGCCTCGACCACCTGCCCGACACTGGATTCAATGTGCTCAACTGGGGCAAGCAGCGGCACATCACCGAAGTGAAACGGCGCATTGGCGACCGGATGTGCCTGATGGGCAACGTGAATCCGCTTGAGGTCGCAGTTCGCGGAACGCCAGAAGAAGTAAAGGACGAAACTCTGGAAGTTCTGGAGGGTTCGGGCGGCGAGGGCATCATTCTCTCCGTCGGCGGCGGCACAAGCCCGGGAATGCCGCGCGAAAATATTCTGGCCATGCTTGAAGCCCTTGAAGAATTCAACGCCAAGCGCGCCGCCGGAGCGGTTGCAAGCGCACGCTGAGGAAACCATTCGATGCCCGATTATGCCTTGATGAATCAACACCTGTACGAAGGAAACGCCGACCAGGTTGGCAAGCTGACCGAAGCAGCCCTGGCCGAAGGCCGCTCCGCGCAAGAAGTGCTGACCGAAGGTCTTATCGCCGGCATGAGCGTGGTCGGCGAAGATTTCAAACACAATGTGCTGTATGTGCCGGAGGTTTTGATTTCGGCTCGAGCGATGAAGGCTGGCATGGCCGTGCTCAAGCCTCTGCTCACATCGAAGGACGGCGGATCGAAGCCCAAGGGTGTTCTGCTGATGGGCACGGTTCGCGGCGACTTGCACGACATCGGCAAAAATCTGGTGGGCATGATGGCCGAGGGCGCGGGCTTTGAGGTTCATGACATCGGCGTGGATCAAAGTGTCGAGAAATTCATGGCCGCCGCCGAGAAATGCAAGCCCAACATCATCGGCATGAGCGCGCTCCTCACCACAACCATGATGTATATGAAGACCGTGATTGAGGGCTTCCATGCGGCGGGCCGCTCCGACATCAAGATGGCCGTGGGCGGTGCTCCCATTAGCCAGATGTTTGCCGACGAGATTGGCGCAGACGGATACGGAGCCAATGCCTCCGCGGCCGTGGATTTGTTCCTGCGGCTCGCAGGACAGGCGTGACTCAGATGGCGACCTACAAGATCCTTTATTGGCAGGAAATCCCGACTCAAATCAAAGTTGATGACGGGATCGACGACGTGACCGTGCAGTTGGACGGGAAATTCCTCGAGCAGATCGATCGCCTCGCCGCTATGCGTGGATTGCAGGCCGCCGACGACTACCTGGCGCAATGGAAGTGGAGCGACGAACAGGAGCGCGAAGGCTCCGCGCAGGATGTCGCAGATGCGCTGAAAGCAGAGCTCGAGGCGAAGGGATGGTAGGCACTTCCCGAAAATGGCCGTCAACCTAATCATCAACGGGCAATCGACCGAGGCCAATCCGGCCCTTTCTCTCTTCGACCAGGCTGAAGCCTTGGGCATCGACGTGCCCACGTCGTGCCGCAAGCAAGGCAAATGCAAAGAATGTATGGTCGAGGTGGTCGAAGGCATGGAAGCGCTGTCTCCGATGACCGAGGCCGAGCGTCATCTGAAGGGAAATTTCCGTCTCTCCTGCCAGACATTCGTCACCGGGTCCAGCGGCCCTGCCTCGTCCGGTCTCGTTCGCTGCCACACCATGCGCCGCGGCCACATGCGGATTGAGGGCCACGCCTACGGTTTGCCCGGAAGCGGTCAGTCGCTCGCGCTCGATCCTGCTGTTACGCGCGACGGCGATCGCATTCTGATCGACGGAGTCGAAGTCGAGCGGTCCACCGAGCCGATTCATGGCATCGCGATGGACCTGGGAACCACGACCGTGGTCGTGCGCCTGCTCGACCTCGAAAGTGGGGAGTTGATCGCCGACACGTCCTTCGAAAATCCGCAGCGCTTCGGCGGCTCGGAGATCATGTCGCGCATTGCCTACGACACAAGCCATCCAGGCCGGCTCCTGATGCGGACTCTGGCCGGATACCTGAGCCACGCCATCGAGAAATTTCCTGTCGACCCGAAGACAATTTACGAAATGGTCGTTGTGGGCAACTCCACCATGCGCGATCTTTTCTTCCGGCAGAATGTGTACACGATCGGCCAGACGCCCTACCGCTCGATCACGGAGATTGAACTGGCCGAAGGCAAGCGCACAACGACCAGCCTTCAAGAATCCGGCCTGCGCAGCCTTTTGCCGATTCATCCCAAAGCCCGCGTCTATGGCGCTCCCATCATCAGCGGCCACGTCGGAGCCGATGCCGCCGCCTGCATGCTTGCCGCTGATCTGGCGCACGAAGAGCGCCTCATCGCGATCATGGACATCGGAACCAACACCGAGCTGGTTGTGGGAAACAAGGATCGGCTTCTCGCCGCATCCTGCCCTGCTGGACCGGCATTTGAAGGCGGAGCCATCGCTTGCGGCATGCCCGCTCTGGACGGCGCCGTAGAGGAAGTTGCGATTGGTGATGATGGCAAATTTCGCATTCGCGTCATTGGCGACGTTGCGCCGGAAGGAATCTGCGGGTCAGGATTGGTCGACCTGCTGAGCGAGCTGCTGCGCGCCGGACGCATGAACGAGAGAGGACGATTCGAAGACGAACAGCATCGCATCGACATCAGCCATGGAGCGAACGGCGACGTCTATCTTCTCGAGAGCGACGTAAATGAGCTGGCCCAGGCCAAGGGCGCAAACGTCGCGGGGCTGCATGTTGTCTTCAGCACGTACGGCATCGAATTCGACGATATCGGCGTCTTTTATCTTGCCGGCGGATTCGGGCGGCATCTCAACGTCGAATCCTCGAGGCGGATCGGGCTTGTGCCCAGCCTCGCGCAGGAGAAATTTGTGAGGGCCGGCAATTTAGCCATTGAGGGCGCAACCATCGCCCTGCTTTCGAAAACCAAGCGCCAGGAGCTGGAGGAGCTCGTAAAAAGAGTGCAACATTGCAGGCTTGAGACGCACCCCAACTTCTTCGATTTCTTCGTCGAGGGTTGCCAGTTCAAAGCCGTGGAGCCGATTCCATGCGTCAGGTAGCCGAATCCATCGAGATCGCGGACGCTCTCCCCGGCGTGGACGTGCCGCAGCAGGAATTTGCGCGGCTGCTCGGCTACCCTCGCGGCTTCGCGATGGAAGGACGTGCGCGAGAACTTTCGGATTGGGCGAGGGACTGGTACGCAAAGAATGGCCGGCCATGGTTTTACGCGCGTCAGGTCGAGAGCCTCGAATTCTCGACCAGCGCAGCCCGAGGCGACACGCTTCGACCCGACTTGATCAAAATCGACGGCGCGATTTTCAACAGCAAACGTCTGCACAGTGCCTTCGAACAGGCCGGGGCCCACAGCGCAATTCTGGTTGCCGTCGGCGCTGGACCGGAAGCTGAGGAAGAGGCGAGGCGCCTTTGGAAGGAAGAGAAGCCCGACGAATATTTCTTCCTCGAGATGTATGCTTCCGCGGTCGTTGAGCAATTGACCACGATCGCCGGCGCCCGTCTCTGCGATTGGGCCGAGCAGCGCGGCATGGCAGTGCTTCCTCACTCCAGCCCCGGCTATCCCGATTGGGACGTCGCCGAACAACCGCGACTTCTTGAATTAATCAGGCAGACGCGGAGCGAGCAGTTCCCTTCCCGCGTGGACGCGTTTGATTCCGGCATGTTGCGTCCCAAGAAAACGCAGCTCGCGGTCTTCGGCGTCACGCGCCACCGGGATCGGCTGCAGCGGCTTACCAGCCTTGTCCCCTGTGAGAGTTGCTCGTTTGGACCTTGCCAGTACAGGCGCGCGCCCTACAAACGCGCGCCACGAACCGCCGAGCCGTTGCCCGCGCCCGCCAATTTGCCGGAAAGGGTGCTCGACGCCGACGCGCAGTACACCGTGAATCGGAAAGCCTTGCAACGATGGGCCGAGGAGCGCCTCGCGATCGCGCCCCAATCCGACGGGTCGATGGTCGCCACATTCCGCTACGACGGAACCACTTGCACCAATATGGGTCGTCCGCTGGCCTTCATCTACAACGTGAGGCTCGGGCCGCGCACCGACGAGTATCCCATCCTCGACGAACGCTGCAGCCCGGCCGTCGACGACAGCGGTCACGAGTCGATGTGCAAATTCGTTGAGGATCCCGATCGCCTGATGACCGCAATTGACAACGAGAAGCCTCTGCTCGGTCAGCGACTCAATGCCGTCCTCGAATGGCGGCGCGAGCCGAACGGCGCCGGCTGCTACTGCGAGCCGCAAAGCCGCGATCACAAATGGGGACTGGTTCTCGAAACCATCCACTACGCTCTGGTACAAAAGGAATTGAGTGGGGAGACGGAGAACTCATGAAAAAGCTTTTGCACGAAGAAGTCCTCGAACGACCGTTGCTCGGCGACGGTGCAATGGGCACGCAGTTGATGATCGCCGGTTTGGAACAAGGCAACTGCGGCGAGGCATGGAACCTCACTCAACCGGAGCGCGTGCTCACCATTCAGCGTCGCTACGCCGAAGCCGGCTCCGACTGCATCATCACGAACACTTTTGGCGGATCGCGCATCATGCTCAATCGCCATGGCGAATCCGAGCATGTGCCCGAGATCAACAGGGCTGCAGTCGAGATCGCGCGGCAGGCATTCGGCAGCAAAGATGGATACGTGCTCGGCGACATTGGCCCTTTCGGCGGCTTGCTCGAACCGTTCGGAGAGTTCACGATAGCCCAGGTTGAGAGCGCCTTTGAAGAACAGGCGGCGGCGTTAGTCGCCGGCGGAGCCGACGCCATCATCGTGGAAACCCAGACCTCGCTCGAAGAGCTCGAGATCGGCATTGAGGCGGCGAAGAAGGCTGGCGCAAAGTGCATCATCGGATCCATGGCCTATGACGTTACGCTCGACGGCTCCACTTTCCGCACCATGATGGGCATCGAGCCGGAGCGCGCCGCCGAATTCATGGAAGAGCACGGTGCGCATATTGTCGCCCTGAACTGCGGCACGGGAATGGATATGCCCCATGCACTCCTGGCAGTGGAACGCTACAAGAGCGCAACCAAACTGCCCGTGATGGTGCAGCCAAATGGCGGAAAGCCCCGGCTGGTGAATATGAAGATTGTGTACGATGAAACGCCTGAGCAGATGGTCAAGGGCGTCCTTCCGCTGCTTGAAGCGGGCACAAATATTATCGGCGCCTGCTGCGGCAGCACGCCCGAACATATCCGTGAATTCAGAAAAGTCATGGACGCATTTCTCGAACGAAAAGGCATTGAACCTCTGGGAGAGCAACGTGAAAGTCAAACTCTGTGATGTAAATGCGGATGCTGAAAACAAGCTTCCCGCCAAAACTGAGGATAAGTCCGGCATCGGCGTTCATTACATCGACGCTTACATCAAGCCGATGAACACCAAGCTTGAAGATGGCACCGCGGTTCGCTGCAAGCGTCGCGGCTTAAAGATCACTCTTTCCGCAGGCACCAAAAAAGGCGAAGGGTTGATGCGCCGCCTCGACGTGAGCCCGGACCCGGTCGTGATGCTGCGTGCTGCGCTTGAGGAGGCCGCCAAATCCGCCGGCGTCGACCTGACGGTGGAAGACGGCGCAATCTTTTTGGCGCTTTAAGCATCCCCGCTCGACTTCCCGCCTCAGAGCCACGAGTCGTTCCAAGAAATGGAAAACCACCCGAAATGGGGCGTTTTCCCGCGCTCCGCACATTTGTGCAACTTTCCGTCTGCGTGATTCGTCTGTGCAATAGCGTGCCCACGCGCACGTTATGTTGATTTCCGCCTCAACGAACTCCGATTGCCGTTACTCGCCCCTGAATGAGGCGGAGACCGCGCATCTCGAAATTCATTTCATCAATGAGGCTCCGTGACAAACCTCGATGCCCTGTGCATCGCGGACGTCAATTCAAATATGAGAAAATGTCCCTATCAAACCGAGCGCTCGTAACAGGACATAAGAGAAGAAGAAGGCGATGGACCAACCTCTTTCTGTTTCACATTCTGACCTTGGGCAGCCGCCCTTAGACTCGACAAAAAAACGCCGCCACCTGTGGATCTGGGTGATCATTCTGCTGCTGTTTGTGCTCCTGTTTGTGTGGGTGTGGAGACAGCACGGTACCAGCGCCGCTCCAGCCGGCGGAGGCCGCGGCGCCGCGATGGGCGGGACGGTGCCAGTCACTGTCGCCACTGCGACCAAAGGCAGCATCGGCGTCTATTTGGATGCCATCGGCACCGTCACGCCGACATACACCGACAACATCACGGCGCAGGTCACGGGCGTGATCACGGCCGTCCACTACCGCGAGGGGCAGGACGTTCGCAAAGGCGACCCGCTGATCGATATCGATTCTCGGCCCTACGAGGCGCAACTTGCGCAGGCGCAGGGAGCACTCAGCCGCGACCAGAACTTGCTCGCCGAAGCGCAGATGGATCTAACGCGCTACCAGGACGCCTGGGCCAAGAATGCCATCCCGCGACAAACGCTGGAAGATCAGGAGAAACTTGTTCTCCAGGATCAGGGAACCGTGCAGAACGACCAGGGCACCGTCCAATATGACCAGGTGCAAGTCGCTTTCTGTCATATCGCGTCGCCCATCGACGGGCGGGCTGGGCTGCGTCAGGTTGATCCCGGCAATCTGGTCACAGCCAACTCCTCCACCCCGCTTGTGGTGGTTGCGCAAATTCATCCCATCACCGTGATCTTCACGCTCGCGGAAGATAGCTTGCCCGAAGTCCTGAAACAGATGCGCACCGGAAGAGCTCTCGAGGTCGACGCCTATGATCGCACGCAGCAGACGCTGCTGGCCAAAGGGAAATTGATCACCATCGACAACCTGATCGACACCGCCACGGGAACTGTGAAGCTGCGCGCGCAATTTGACAACTCGAATGGCCTGCTTTTCCCCAACCAGTTCGTCAACACCCGCCTGCTGGTCAAGACGCTCGATAATCAGACTCTGGTTCCCTCCTCTACGGTTCAGCACAATGGCGCGGTTGATTTTGTTTATCTAATCCAGAAAAACAAGGCCGTGATGCGGACAGTGAAATCGGGAATCTCGGATCAGGGAAACACCGCGGTCACTGGCATCAATCCCGGTGACGTGGTGGCCAACAGCAGCTTTCAGAAGTTGGTCAACGGGTCGCCCATTTCCATCTCCAAGGTCGTAATTCCGGCCACATCCTCCGATACGACCGAGGCTGCTCCATGAGCCCATCTCGGCCATTCATTCTGCGGCCGGTTGCTACCTCGCTGCTGATGGCCGCAATTCTCCTGGCTGGGCTGGTGGCTTATTTCCAGCTCCCCGTGTCGGCCCTCCCGGAGGTGGACTACCCGACGATTCAGGTGGTCACCTTCTATCCCGGAGCCAGCCCGGACGTCGTTGCGACCACCATCACTGCGCCCTTGGAACGCCAGTTCGGCGAGATGCAGGGCCTCAGCCAGATGACTTCGACCAGTGCCGGCGGAGTCTCGGTCATCGTGCTCCAGTTCGGTCTTTCGCTCTCGCTCGACGTCGGCGAGGAAGAAGTGCAGTCGGCGATCAACGGCGGCCAGACGTTTCTGCCGTCCGATCTGCCCGTCCCGCCGGTCTATACCAAGACCAATCCGGCTGACGCCCCCATCCTCACGCTGGCCATTACCTCTGACTCCATGCCCCTCTCTCAGGTTGAGGACATGGTCGACACGCGCCTCGCGCCCAAGCTTTCACAGTTGGCCGGCGTTGGCTTGGTCTCGATCAGCGGCGGCCAAAAGCCTGCGGTCCGCATCCAGGTGAACCCCGTCGCGCTATCCGCTTACGGCTTGAACATGGAGGATATGCGCACGGCTTTGACGCAGGCCAGCGTCAACTCCGCCAAGGGTAACTTTGATGGTCCGCGCCAGGACTACCAGATCGACGCCAACGACCAGATCAGCACTGCCGACGACTACAAGAATGTGGTCGTCGCCTACAGCAATGGCGCGCCGGTCTTCGTCAAAGATGTCGCCAACGTTGTGAATGGTGTCGAGAACACCAAGCAGGCCGCGTGGATGAATCTCACGCCCGCGGTGATTCTCAATATCCAGCGGCAACCCGGCGCCAACACCATCATCGTCGTCGACTCCATTGAGAAGGTTTTGCCTCAACTCGAGGCGAATCTGCCCGCCGGTATCAAGGTGACGACGCTGACCGATATGACGACCAGCATTAAAGCTTCAGTGCACGATGTAATGTTTGAGCTAGGGCTCGTTGTCGTACTGGTGGTGATGGTCATCTTCCTGTTCCTCCGCAGTTGGCGGGCGACAATCATTCCCACCGTGGCCGTACCGCTCTCCCTTATCGGCACTCTCGCCGTGATGTATCTGCTCGGCTACTCGCTCGACAATCTTTCCCTCATGGCGCTCACCATATCCACTGGATTCGTGGTGGATGACGCCATCGTGATGATTGAAAACATCAACCGCTTCCTTGAAGAAGGCATGCCGCCTCTCGAAGCCGCGCTCACCGGCGCCGGTCAGATCGGATTCACGATTGTTTCGTTGACCGTTTCGCTGATCGCTGTGCTCATCCCCTTGCTCTTCATGGGCGACGTGGTCGGCCGTCTCTTTCGCGAGTTCGCGGTCACGCTGGCTGTCACCATTGTCATTTCCGCCGTGGTTTCGCTCACCCTCACTCCCATGATGTGCTCGCGCATCCTGCGCCACGACCCGAAGCATCAAGAGGGCCGCTTCTACCAGGCGTCGGAACGCGTGTTCAACAAGCTCATTGCTTTTTACGGACGTACGCTGCGCGTGGTGCTGCGTTACCAGACTGTCACCCTGCTCGTCGCGGTCGCCACGCTCGTATTGACCATCATCCTTTACATCACAATCCCCAAAGGATTCTTCCCCGTCCAAGACACGGGCGTGATCCAGGGTATCTCCCAGGCATCGCAGTCCATCTCCTTTGACGCCATGAGCGAGAAGCAGCAGGAGCTGGCGCGAGTGATCCTCAAGGACCCCGCCGTGGAAAGCTTGTCTTCGTTCATCGGCGCTGACGGCATCAACACAACGCTCAATAGCGGCCGCATCTCCATCAACCTGAAACCGATCAACCAGCGCGTCGGCGCATCCGATGTCATCCGCCGTCTTCAGCAAAGCTTGAGCCAGGTCCACGGCATGCATCTCTATATGCAGCCCGTTCAGGACATCACGGTGGACGACCGCGTCAGCCGCACGCAGTATCAGTACACGCTCGAGGATCCCGATACCGACGAGTTGAACGAGTGGACTAACAAATTCGTGACACAGCTGAAGAATCTGCCCGAGCTGGAAGACGTGGCGACGGATCAGCAAACCGGCGCTCGCGCCATCCAGCTGGCCATCGACCGCGTCACCGCGTCCAGGTTGGGGATCGCGCCGACCACCATCGACAATACACTCTATGACGCCTACGGTCAGCGGGAAATCAGCACGCTTTACACCCAGCTCAATCAGTATCATGTCGTGCTTGAGACCGCGCCGGAATGGCAGAAGGATCCCAAAAAGCTCAGCGACCTTTACATCCAGTCGAGCGCTTCATCGGGCGCAACCGGCGCGGGCGCGGCTACCTCGTATTCTTCTTCGGCTTCGTCGTCGGCCGGGTCGAACGCGCTCACTTCTTCCGTGCGCTACACGCCGTCCTCGCAGGTCTTGAACTCTCCGGCTACGGTTCTTTCAGGCGGCACCGGGGCCGGGACTTCATCGAACGTCAGATCTTCTTCCTCGGGCTCCAATGCCATTCCGCTCAGCGCATTCACACAGGTGAGCAGCACCACGGAGGCGCTCTCCATCAATCATCAGGGACAGTTCCCTTCCGTCACGGTTTCATTCAATCTCGCGCCCAACGCTTCGTTGGGAACAGCGATCAGCGACATTGAAAAGACGGCGAAGAACCTTAACTTCCCCGCCAGCTTGCAATCCGGTTTCCAGGGCACAGCTGCGTCGTTCGAGAATTCTCTCTCCAATGAACCGCTGCTGATTCTTGCCGCTCTGGTCGCCGTCTACATCGTCCTTGGCGTCCTCTATGAGAGTTTCATCCACCCCATTACTATTCTTTCCACGCTGCCTTCCGCCGGCGTCGGCGCATTGCTGGCGCTCATCCTCTTCCGACAGGATCTCAGCGTCGTGGGAATCATCGGCATTATTCTCCTGATCGGTATTGTCAAGAAAAACGGCATTCTGATTGTGGACTTCGCTCTCGAGGCCGAGCGCAGGCATGGCAAGGATTCAACCGAAGCCATTTACGAAGCCAGCATGTTGCGCTTCCGCCCCATCATGATGACCACCATGGCCGCGCTGCTTGCCGGAATTCCGCTGGCGGCCGGAACCGGCCTCGGCTCGGAGTTGCGCCGGCCACTGGGCATCGCCATGGTCGGCGGGTTGCTCTTGAGCCAGTTGCTGACCCTTTACACCACGCCGGTGATTTACATCTTCTTCGACCGCCTCGCTGAGCGTGTCAAGGGCCGGCGTCTTTCGCGATTGCCCGCGGAGTTTGAACCGCGGCCGGGTGCAGAGAACGCATGAACCTTTCGGCCCCATTCATCCGGCGGCCCGTGGGCACCACGCTGCTCACCGTCGCCGTCGGCATTGTCGGAGCGGTCGCGTTCGTGGTGTTGCCTGTGGCTCCGCTGCCGCAGGTGGATTTTCCCACCATCAGCGTCTCCGCTGGCTTGCCCGGCGCCAGCGCACAGATTATGGCGGCCTCGGTAGCCACACCGCTGGAGCGCCAGTTCAGTCATATTGCCGGAATCACCGAGATGACCTCGTCGAGTTCGCTCGGCTCGACCAATGTGACCATGCAGTTCGATCTGAGCCGGAATATCGACGGAGCGGCAAGAGACGTGCAGGCAGCCATCAATGCGGCCCGCACTTATCTGCCGGTGAATCTGCCTTCCAATCCTTCCTACCGCAAGATCAATCCGGCCGACTCGCCCATCATGATCATCAGCCTCACCTCCAACAAATACCAGGTGACGAAGCTCTACGATCTTGCCTCCACCATCCTCGAGCAAAAGCTCTCGCAGATTCAGGGCGTCGGGCAGGTGGGTGTGCAAGGCGGCGGTACGCCTTCGGTGCGCGTTGAGGTCAATCCCACCAAGCTGGAGAGTTTCGGCCTCACTCTCGGTAACGTGCAATCGGTGCTCAGCCTGCAAAACTCGCATTCGCCGAGGGGTCAGCTTTCCAATAGCGGGATCACCGAAGACATCATTACCAACGATCAGATCTCCGAAGCTGCGGATTATCGGCCTCTGATCATCGGCTATCACAATGGTGAGGCTGTCCGTCTGTCCGATGTGGCCGACGTCGTGGACTCCACGCAGAATATCCGCACCGCTGGATTCATCGACGGCACCAAGGGAGTGGTTCTGACCGTCTTCCGCCAGCCCGGCGCGAACATTATTCAGACCGTCGATCGCGTTAAGGCACAATTGCCGTTTCTTGAGGCGGTGCTGCCGACGGGAATCAAGACGACAGTGGATGTGGATAGAACCGTCACCATCCGGGCTTCGGTCTTCACTGTAGAGAGAACTTTGGTCTTTTCGGTTTGCCTCGTCATCCTGGTGGTCTTCGTGTTTCTGCGCAGCCTGCGCGCCACGCTGATTCCCTTCGTCGCCGTTCCAGTCTCGCTCATCGGCACCTTCGCCATCATGTATCTGCTTGGCTATACGCTTGACAACCTGTCGCTGATGGCGATCGTTGTCGCCACGGGATTCGTGGTCGACGACGCAATTGTGGTCATGGAGAACATCACCCGCCATCTCGAAGCTGGAATGGACCCGGTTGCCGCGGCATTACAGGGTGCGAGAGAAATCGGATTCACGGTCTTCTCCATTAGCATGTCGCTGATTGCCGTTTTTATTCCCATCCTCATGATGGGTGGCATCATCGGACGATTGTTCCGCGAGTTCGCGGTCACGCTTTCCACGGCCGTCGTCATCTCCATGATCATTTCCCTAACCACCACGCCCACCATGTGCGCTCACCTGCTCAAAGCTTACAAGGAGGGCGAGAAGCACAACTGGTTCTACCGAACCAGCGAAAAAGGCCTCAACGGCATGATCTGGGTTTACCGGCGATCACTGGCGTGGGTCCTGGACAATCCGGGCCTGACGCTCGTCGTGCTTCTGCTCACCATTGCGCTGAATGTTCTCGTTTACGTCAGGCTTCCCAAGGGCTATTTCCCGCAACAGGACACAGGCATCATCATGGGCCAGGTGCAGGGCCCCCAGGACGCTTCCTTTCCCTTCATGAATTTTTCCATGGTGTCGCTGATAAACGTGGTCAAAGCCGATCCTGCCGTGGCCCACGTTCTGGCCTACACCGGCGGTGGCAACGGCGGTTTCATGTTCATGGCTCTCAAGCCACTGGGCACTCAATGCAAAGAAGGCCCTAATTGCGGGGTGCGCCAGACCGCGGCGCCGGACGTGATCAACCGGCTGCGGCCAAAAATGAATCGCCTTCCGGTTGCTTCGGCCTATCTGCAGGCTGCTCAGGACCTGCGCATCGGGGGACGCGGCAGCGCCGCGCTTTATCAATACACCATCCAATCTGACAACATCGATGACTTGACGCATTGGGCTCCGGTTCTCTACCAGAACATGCAAAAGCTTCCCGATGTCACGGACGTGAATACCGACTGGCAGAACGGAGGCCTGCAGGAGATGCTCAACTACGACCGGGTCACCGCGGCGCGCATGGGCCAGACGCCGCAATCGCTCGACAGTGCCCTCTGCAGCGCTTTCTGCCAATCTGAAGTCTCGGTGATTTACACGCAGCTCAACCAGTATTACGTGGTCATGGAAGTGGCGCCACAGTACTGGCAGGATCCATCGGGACTGAATAACATTTACTTCAAACCCCCCGGTTCCTCGTCCGGCGCCGGACTGAATACCGTTTCGCCGTTGCTCTCGGTGGCCAAACCAAGCACCAACACCACGCCGCTGCAAGTCGCGCATACCGGTCTTTTTCCATCGACCACCGTCTCCTTCAACTTGAAGAACGGCGCCGCGCTCAGCGATGCCACGCGCGAGGTAACGCAAATGGAAGAAAAGCTGGGCATGCCCGGTACGGTTCGCGGCTTTTTCGCAGGGACGGCCCAGGCTTATCAGCAATCGCTGTCGTCCCTGCCGATTCTGGTCATCACTGCGCTGCTTTCCGTATTCATCGTGCTTGGCATTCTTTATGAGAGCCTGGTTCACCCCCTCACCATTATTTCCACCTTGCCGTCGGCCAGCGTCGGCGCAATGCTCGCCCTCATGCTGTTCCACATCGATCTCAACATGATTTCGATCATCGGCATCATTCTCCTCATCGGCATCGTGAAAAAGAACGCCATCATGATGATCGATTTTGCGCTGCAGGCCGAACGCCAGGGCGGCAAAACCACGCGCGAAGCGATTTTTGACGCATGCATGCTCCGCTTCCGGCCCATCATGATGACCACCATGTGCGCCATCTGCGGTGCTCTGCCGCTGGCCTTCGGAACCGGTACCGGCTCGGAACTCCGCAAGCCCCTTGGCATCACCATCGTGGGTGGGTTGCTGCTGAGCCAGGCACTTACGCTTTACACCACTCCGGTGGTTTACCTGATGATGGACCGTCTTCGCCTGCGCGCGCTGGGCCGCACTCACGATGTGCTTCCAGCCGTCGCGGACGGAGCGGTGTCATGAAGGATATTGACCATGATTGAGCGAACCAGTCGAATTCCGGCCTTATTCACCGTCAGCGCCCTCGGGTTTGCCGCGCTTCTGAGTGGTTGCCGCGTCGGCCCACCGTATCACGCTCCTGCACCACCGTCTGTCACCGCGCCGAATTACAAGGAGTCCACTGTCAACTTCCAGGACGCCGATGGATGGAAGGTGGCCAGCCCGCAGGACGCGATGATCAAGGGCAACTGGTGGGAAGTGTTTGGCGATCCCGAGCTCAACGCACTGGAAGAACAACTCAATATCAACAACCAGAACCTGAAGGAGTACTTCGAGAATTACATGGCGGCACGCGCCCAGATCGCCGAGGCTCGGTCGCAGTATTGGCCGACGATCACTGCGAATCCTTCATGGAACCGGTCCAAGAGTTCAGGGACTCTCAACAACTCCGCCCAGGCCAATGTCGGCAAGCAGTCTACGCTTTGGAATGCGCCGATTGACGTTTCATGGACGCCGGATCTCTGGGGCAAGATCCGCAATGAGGTCCACGAGGCTCAATACGCCTCGCAAGTGAGTGCAGCCGATCTTGAGAACGAGAAGCTGACCGAACAGGCCAGCCTCGCCGAGTATTTTTTTGAGATTCGCGGCCAGGATATGCTGCAGCAAATTCTCAATCAGACAGTCGCCGCAGATCAAAAGTCGCTGTCCTACAATCAGGCGCAATATGACACCGGTATCGGCGATTACATTTCGGTCGCCGAGGCCAAAACAACTTTGGACTCCGCGGAGGGCGCAGCGACAAATGTCGCTCTGTTGCGTGGGCAGTATGAAAATGCGATCGCGGTTCTGCTGGGCAAAGTGCCCACCGATTTTTCCATTCCCGTAAAGCCGATGATTTTCACGCCGCCTGCTATTCCCACCGGCGTACCCTCTCAGCTCGTGGAACGGCGGCCGGACATCGCGGGCACGGAGCGAACACTCGCCGAGGCCAACGCCGTGATCGGCATCGGCTACGGCGCGTTTTTCCCGCAGGTGACGATCGGCATCGATGGAGGGTTCCAGAGCTCGGCGTTGACCAGTTTGTTTAATTGGCCCAGCCGCATCTGGTCCATCGGCCCGTCGGTCTCAGAAACCATCTTCGATGGATGGCTCTATCGCGCGGAATTGCATCAATATGTCGCTCAGTACAACGCGGACGTAGCCACCTACCGCCAGACAGTGCTCACAGCCTTCCAGCAGGTTGAGGACTCAATGGTCGCCACTCGCACCTATTCGCAACAGATCCTCCGCCAGCAGGATGCAGTAAAAGACTCGCAGGATTATCTCAATCTGGAATTGGTGCGCTACAACACCGGCGTTGATCCGTATGTGGATGTGGTCATCGCGCAAACCACGCTGCTGAACAATCAGGAGACCCTGAACGCGCTCCACGTCGAAGAAATGACATCGGCAGTCGAATTGGTGCAGGCTTTGGGCGGAGGATGGGACCGTTCACAGCTTCCTACGCCTTCGCAGGTAGGCGCCAAAACGACCAAGGCGGACTACACGCTCGCGCCGTAGGCGCAAAGGATATTAGCCCCGCGCTTCAGCGTGGGGAAAGCCGAAAGAAATTGATTCGCGGAGTCTCGTAGGGACGGCGCGCCGATGGATCGGGCCTTCAGGTCCGATCTTCTTCTCATTTGCGGGATTCGTCTGCCCCGCGACTACTGCGCTGACCGATAGCAGATGTTTTCGCCGTCCAGCCGGTATTCCGCCGAGCAAACGTCGCCTCCGCAGATCATCGGGTCGCCCCCGTAGAGCTGCCGGCGAGTGATCAATCCCAGCGTCCCGCATTTCGGGCACGACATCACGGCTACATAAGGATTCTGGGCCTGGCCAAGCTTGGCCTGGTTCTCCAGAACAAAAATCGTACCCGGATCCATGCGTTCCGGGATCCACTCTTCCAGAAAACTCAAGTCGGCTGACATCGTTCCCTCCGGGTCTGATGCATCCGAGCCGTGACTGAGTTCGCCCGGCTCCGTTTTCTTTCAAAAGCAGGCTGCGAAACACTTACGAGTATTAGATGCGTGCATCCGATTTAGGACAGTGTTGCCGGGCGCAGCGTCGAAGTCAATTCGAATCGAAGCCCGGGAGTAGCAAATGGGATTCCCCCTCGGGCGAACTCTCCCAGTTCATACGAATGCTGTGTTTCACGAACGGCTATACAACAAATCTGTCATCCTGAGCGAAGTCTGGCGCGACTTTCGCGCCAAACGAAGTCGAAGGACCTGCATTTGTCTTTGCGTCGTCCAGATTCCGCCAAGAACAGCCCTAGCGCGAGGCCTCCGTGGCCGCGCCGCCGTGTGCGCGGGCGAATGCGTCAATGGCTCTGTAGGTCTCCTCGTTGCGCAAAATGGCTTCCACGTACTCCCGCGTCTCAGTGAACGGGATGGACTCGACAAACTCGTCGATGCCCGAATAAGGACCGGCTGCCTCCCAATCCGCCACGCGGTAATCGCCCGCGTTGTATGCGGCCAGCGCATACTCCTGCACGCCGCCAAAGCGGTCGAGCATCTGGCGTAGGTACCTTGTTCCCAACCGGATGTTCATCGCCGGGTCGAGCAGTTGAAAATTCTGGAAAGAAGTGATGCCCTCTTCGTGCGCCATCTTCCTGCCCACCGCCGGCAGCAACTGCATCAGCCCATACGCGTTGGCGTGGGAGATTGCCGAAGGATCGAACTCCGACTCCTGGCGGATCAGAGAGGCCACCAGGTAGGGATCGAGGTTGTTCTTCGCCGACTCCGCCTGAATCGTATCCCACCACGGCTCGGGAAACAGGATGCGCCAATAGACCAGCGGGATTGACTCAATTGAAGCGGATGCCGAGCCCGGTAACGCCCGCTTCAGCGAGCGCACGGCACGATAAGTCTCTCCATACGAGGAATAAATCTGCGCTTCGGCCAGCGCGCTCCACGAAGCGGAATCCGGATCGGCCTTGATCTCCTGCGCGATATATTCGTTCAGCCCAGCATTGGCCAGCAATCGCGCTTTGGCCAAATGAGGGCTGTCCTCGGGGAATGTGTCCACCAGGTGGGGCAGCGGCACCGGCTGAAACCGGTCCAGCTGCGGATCGGATGCAGCCTGCGTCGCGCCCAGCGCCGACAACCGCTGGCGCGCCATCTGCGCATAGAAAAAATGCTGGTAGGCGTGGATGATCGCCCGATAGTTGGCCGCAGCCGAGGCGGCATTGTGGTCTTGCGTTTCCAAGAGTCGCCCGCGCCAGTAGAGAGCGGAGACCGTTTCAACGGCGGAAGGATAGGAATGAATCTGATCGTCGAAAATCTGCTCCGCATCCTTGTAAAGCCCCGACCGGTAGCTCAACCATCCCGACCGCCAGTGCGCTGCCGCGGCATTCTTATCGCCGGGAAAGCGCGTGGCCAGCTCGCTGTAGTATTCGATCGCTGTCGGGTAGTCGCGCTTCAGCAGGAACATGTTTCCGCTGGAGAAAAGCGCATCGGCCAGCCACCCGCTGTGCGGAAACCGGGTCTCCATCTCGGAGACAATTTGCTTCAGCGTGTCGTTATCGTCGCGGTTGCGGGCCAGCTCCATCAGCAAGTCGAGGCGGTGTGCTCCGTTCTCGTCTGGGCTATCGGGCAACGCCGTGGCTTCAGCCACGGTCAGCCGCTTCAGCTTCAACTGGCAGGCCGCTTCGGCGACAGCAAACCCCTGGTGTGTGGCCGCATCGAGACCCGGCTCGCGCGCCAATGCCTGGAATTGCTCCGACGCCTCCTCGTACCGGCCGGCGCTGTAATAAGCGTCCGCAAGGCTGCGCAGCTCCGTGACGGTCAAAGAAGCCTCGGCGCCCGTCTCGGTCAGTTTGGCGCGCGCCGTCTGCGCCTCCGGGCTTAGGGGATGTTCAAGTAAAACGTGTTTAAAAGCAGCCTCCGCAGCCTGCTGCTGACCCATCGCCTGTTCCACTTCCCCCTCAGCCAGTTGAAAGCCCGGACGCTCCGCAGCCGGAGACTCCGCAGCCGCGGCCAGAACCTGCCGCGCCTCCGTCAGCTTGTTCATTCCGAACAGCACGTTGCCTTCAAGCTCCGGAGCCTGGTCGTCAAAAATGCTTTCAGGGTAGCGATCAGTGAATCCGTGCAGAATATTCTCGGCCGCGGCGTCGTCTCCCGCTTCATGGTTCGCCTCAGCGTCAAGAAAGTCTACGTAATCGCCAAGTTCCCCGTCGGCGCGGCGAGCCTCGGCCAGCGCGCTTTCAGCCTCGGCATCTCTTTTATCCAGCAGATACGCGTGGCCCAGCGCCAGGTAAGCCGCCGCGGAGGCCTCGCCCGTGTGGCTGTGCGCGTACGCTGTCACTCCGGCGTAAGCCGCCGGCGTGCGCAGGGTGGCCAGTTGCTGGGCCATGGGTTGCAGCTCTTTTGATGCCACGAAAGCTTGTTTGAGCCGTGCCGTGCGCGCCAGTCGCGCCGCGCGGCTCGACGAATGGGCCGACTTATGAGTCGTCGGTGTCTTCTTTGCCGCTGGCTTCGGCTTTTTAATGGCTCCAGCGCTCGTCGAAGCGTGCGCGTTCGACACCGGCGTGCTGCCGGCGGGTGCTGGCGTGGACTGCGCCGGCGACAGGGACGTACCAAGCCACAACAAT
Organism: uncultured Acidobacteriaceae bacterium; assembly: GCA_963789425.1. Lineage (GTDB taxonomy): Bacteria > Acidobacteriota > Terriglobia > Terriglobales > Acidobacteriaceae > Telmatobacter. The sequence goes on from CAWBKM010000006.1 coordinate 53,014, forward strand.
CCAGCGAGGGCCACAAGAGCGGGCCGTGGAACAGACGGCGTGACACCCGGTGGGGAAGAAAAGCATCGCATAATTCCACTCTATGCTGAATTGGACGCAAGCGAGCGGCGCGGGGAATCACTTGCGTAACCACCGCGCCTTGCGGGTGCCCCATCCTAAACGCGAATGCGTTTAGGGTGGGATACCACGAATCTTGGCTGCCCCGCCCTTCGCTCGGTCTCATCGCGCGAAGGGTGGGTATCCAGCGCCGCCAATCCCGCTAGCTCCGCCCACTCCGCTACAACCGGTTTGGCTCCGCGCCGCCTACTCCGTTACACTCTTCTTTTGCCGGCCCGTCCGAATCAATCCCCGCCGGCCAAAAGATATTCCCTGGAAGCTGCAACTTTCGCGGCATCTTTTTGGAACCAACTGCCATGTCAACCATCCAACCAATTGCGGCACCAGACGAGCAGCATCCCGACGTGGCGCTGGTCGCAAAGGTTCGCGCGGGCGATATCGCGGCATACGACACCTTGGTCCGTAAGTACGAGCGGCAGATCTTCAGGATTGCGCAGCATATCACGCAGAACCGTGAAGATGCCGAAGACGTGATGCAGGACGCGTTTCTCAAGGCGTACGAGAAGCTCGACCAATTTCAAGGGAATTCGAAGTTCTACACATGGCTGGTTCGAATCGCGGTCAACGAGAGTCTGATGCGTCTGCGCAAGCGGCGCACCGGCAAACTCGTTTCGATGGACGAGGACGTGACCACCGAAGAGGGCTCCGTTCCCCGCGACTTCGCCGACTGGGCGCCGAATCCGGAACAAAACTACACACAGTCCGAGCTGGCCGAGATTCTCAAGAAGACCATTCAGGGCCTGCCGCAGGGTTTTCGCGTGGTCTTCGTGCTGCGCGACGTGGACGGTCTCTCCACCGAGGAGACCGCCGAGACCCTGGGCCTCAGCGTTCCCGCCGTCAAGTCACGCCTGCTGCGCGCGCGTCTGCAACTGCGCGAGCGGCTCACACGCTACTTTGGCAGAAGGGCTCCGGCAATTGTTCAGGCGGCCGCGGCGTCTGGCGGAGACGGAGCTAACGCATGACCTGCACCGAGTTCCTCGAAATTCTCGACGACGTAATCGACGAATCTATCGCCGTCGAAACTCGTACCGAAATTGAAGCTCACCTCAAAAAGTGCGGCCATTGCGAAGTCGTCCTGAACACCACGCGCAAGACCATCGAAATCTTCCGCTGCCACGAGATCTACGAAGTCCCGACCGAAGTCAGCGAGCGCCTCCACGCCAAGATCATGGAGAAGTGCCGCAAGGCGACGTAGCTGCGGTTTACTCGCAGATCTCTCTCTGCCCTCTCTCTTTGTCCTCACAATCGTATTGTCATCCCGATCCCGCCTCGGCGGGAGAAGGATCTGCGGTTGCTCTTCCCGCGCATCATCCACCACGAAAATGGGGTGCCCCAGGTCTGGATTTTCAGACCTGGGATAGGCGGGTGGCCCTCCCGATCTTCAGACGACATACGTTCCCCCAAGAAATGGGGTGCCCCGTCCTAACTTTGTTAGGGCGGGAAGCACTGAACCGGGCCAGCCTTAATTCTGGGTCGTATTCCCGTCTGTTCTCGCCTTCGCGCCGTCCATTCCGACTCGATCTCGACCCTGCCCTCCACGCCGGTCAGGTAGTGCCGGTAGCTGGACCACTTCCAGTCTTCAGGACGTGCCACCAAGCCACGGGCCACCGGGTTGCGGTGAATATAACGCAGCTTTTCAACGCGCTTCCTGTTGCTCCATACGTTGAAGTCGTAGTAACCCGCCAACCAGAAGGGCTCCGCGCTCCGCAACGCCAGCCTGCGAGCCACCGACTGTTTCAGCGCCTGAATAGCCGTGGAAAGCTGTCCTTTTTCCGGCTCGCTCACCAGCAGATGTACGTGCTCTGGCATCACGACATACCCCAGAACTCCCATGCCATAGGAGCGGTGGGCCTGCTCCAGGGATTCTTCGAACCGGTCGCGCGCCACCGATGGTGCGAGCTTCGGTTGTCGCCGGTAACAACTGAAAGTGATGAAGTGCAGGTGCCCGGCTTGCTGATACCTGCGGAGACTGGGCGGCATTGCCGTAGTCTGTGCGAGGGAAATGCCCCTTGTCTGTGATCGTTGAGACTCTCGCTTCCCGCCCTAACAAAGTTAGGACGGGGCACCCCATCTTGTGCTGGACTGAGAGCCCCAAAACCTTAGGGGAGGCCACCCGCCTGCCTTGACGGACTACCAAAACAGAACTTTGCGGGCAACGTCCTCCGCCCATTCGCGACATTGCTCAGCATTACGCTGGCACTCGTCCTGCTTGCCTTGACAGGCTTGGACGAGTATTGCCGGGTCTTCTATTTTCCGTGCCCACTCGGCGTCCTTTCGGTCAAGTTTGGAGATCATTTCGGCCAACATGAACCTGTCGGGCTGTTGGTCATACATCTTAGCGTACAGCAGTTGCTTGCGAATGGTATCGAGTCGGACTAGCCGGTCCTCAAACCACTTCGCCTCTTCAATCAGCTCTTCAAAGTGGGCCTTTTTTGCGCTGAAATTTCGCACACCATAAGTGCGCCAGACCCATTTTCCAAGAGGGACCAAGGCCGTACAGAGCGCGATAACCGCCGCAATCAAGACAATCATGTTGGCCGCGTTCTGCAAATTAGACTCCCGGAATCGGCTTTCGCGGATGCGCTCCGCAACTCAATCCTTCGCCTTGCATGGGAATACTTCTAACAGCGCGTTCAGAGCCGTCCTTATGAAGTCATCGCTGTAGGACTCAGGATGCTTTTCTGCATACTTCACGAAGATTGCAATCAACTGTGTCCGCGTCGAATCTTCTGGAAGGCAAACGTGCAACAAAGGACTGCGCCGGGCGTCAACCGTGAAGAGAAGGGCGTGGAACGTGCCAAATGATCCCCAACATAGGCCGCTATCAAAATCAGTGCCTAAGTTGATTTTCCCGCCCTCTATTTTTGCTTGGGTGATAGGACGACAGGCGGACAGCATTTCTTCTGTCGTCTCCGCGTAGCACCGCGCACAGGCGGACCCCAAAACAGCGAGAATCGAAAGCATCAAGACAACTCTCAAGTGTTTCATATCGAAATGTTCTCAGCCTTGAGCCATCCGCGCAACAAGATTGATTTTCAAGACGAGCCAGAGTTGGTCTGAGTGGCGGGTGGCCCACCCAATCCTCAGACGACATGCGTTCCCCCGCGAAATGGGGTGCCCCGCCCTAACTTGTTAGGGCGGGAAGCACCGAACCGGGCCAGCCTTAATTCTGGAACCCGGGACGAACCCGAGAGACGGAACCTGCGGACAGACGGGACGTTCCCTAATGATCCGGCCAGGGTTGCCTCTACTTGTGGCGACATTCGCCATTTTTCCGCGTCTCAAGGAAGTACAAAATGTACGAAAGGAGCCAATCGTGCAAGTACATCAGCGCCTGGCTGTGATGGTATGTCTGGTTCCGGGACTCATGGCGTCGCGGCCATCGGCCGCGCAGTCCTCCCCCAACTCGGGAATATCGACAAGTCAAGCCGAAAGTGCGGTGCCGGGACTGCATGACTTCGATTTTTTGGTGGGGCACTGGCGAGTTCATCATCGAAAGCTGAAGCAGCGCCTCGTCAATAGTCACGAATGGATCGAATTCGAAGGGACGTTGTTCAACCAGCCACTGATGGGCGGCTATGCCAATGTCGACGACACCGAATTTGAGGTTCCGGGCGGCACTTACCGGGGCGTAGCTCCGCGATCGTTCGACGCAAAGTCGGGGCAATGGTCGATCTGGTGGATGGACAGTAGAATGCCCGACGCCCCGATTGGTCCGCCCGTAATCGGTAGCTTTCACAATGGCGTCGGAACGTTCTATGCGAACAACGATACCGAAGGCGGGAGACCAGTCCGCACAAGATTCATATGGTCCGAGATCACTCCCACTTCATGTCACTGGGAACAGGCAGAATCTACCGATGGCGGGATAACTTGGGAGACGGATTGGATACAGGACCTCAAACGAGTGCCATAGCTCGCGCTTCAGGGATACCTCCCGGCGGGAGGATCGAAAATAGCCCAGGATGAAATCCTGGGAAAGCTCAGAGGCTCAAAGCCCGCCCCGTAGGGCCGAGCGACTCCAAGCCCTGTCAAGCCCTCCCGTCGATTCAAACTACGGCCCATTCCGGCTTAACTCTTTTCTTTTCTGTCTCTGGCGCCCGATCGATTTTCTCGGCGAAGTTTGCCGATTAATTCCGATAATTCTCTACACTTGTCTCATGGGTGCGAAATCGGATACGCGCAATCGAGTGCCGGGCTTCTTAACTCGGCCGTCGAGAGGAGGGACGAAATTAATTTAAGGAAAAATTTGGGGTGTTTCGCCAGATTTTCCCCATTTAACTCGTTTAGAATCAACAAATCGACTTTCAAAACCTCGACAGAACGCGCCAAATTGTGTCGAACTTGTGGCTCATAACCGCTTTGTTTTCAGTGTTTCAAGGCGCGTTCCGGCCCACCCGCATTTCGGCTGGTCAAATATCTGATTCGGAACACTTTAGCAGCCGGAATGCGGATTCTTGAACACCAGGCTGATCGGCAGCCACGGCGTAATCAGCTTCCCGTCGATCTCTGCGTCGCCAGCCGTGCTCGATAGCGATGAGCGCGTGAGCGCCGCCGTCATCTTCACGTTCCCCTTCACGCAGTACTCCTCGAGAAGCGTGGCCACGCCCTGGTCGGTCGCGTCCATGTAGTCGGCAGAGAGTGTGCCCTCCGTGCCGGGCAGATCGACCGCGCCCATGATGATCTGATCCATCGTCATCGGCCCTTTGCTCTTGACGCTCGAAGTGTCGATGCGCACGACGAGAATGGCCCGCGTGGCGAGCGAGTCCGACGGCGCGTCAGGATCGGCGGTGTACTTGATAGGAGGAATGGTGAGACCCGACTTGCTGGGCTTGGCTGGCGCCGCGGCCAGAGAGAGATGGTAGGGCGGCCCTGTAAATTTGGGCTTAACCGGAATGCCGCCCTTGTCCTGGGGTCCGCACCCGGCCAGAAGCGAGAATGTCGCGATGGCGAAAACGATGGTGTATTTCAAGTCTTCCTCCAAGTCCTTCAATTTGACGCGCCATGATACCACCGCCGCAAGGCGATGCAATGTGACGGCAAAACCTGGGGTCGCCAGCAGGGAAAGGCACCGAGGGAACACGGGGCCAGGAAAGCACGAAGGGGTAGCTGGGCCACAACTTTCGGCGCAAAATGGAGTCAGAACGATCAGCAAGCTCGTGCCGTGCAGACCTGTGCCGGCCATTCCCCCACGAGGAGCATTTGCGATGAAGTTGTTGCGCGCCGCAATAGCCCTCGTTGTCTGCTGGAGCCTGTGCTTCCCTGCTCCGTTAACTTTGGCCCAAGACGCAGCCTCGGGCCGAGACGCGGCGACGCCCCAGGTTGCCACATCGAACGAGCAGTCTCCCGCTCTTCAAAAGTATCGAGCGAACTACGTTTCGACACAACTCCAGGGCGACGCACGAATTCTTCACGCTTTGAACCGATTCACCTTTGGCCCGCGGCCAGGCGACCTCGAAGCCTTGCGCCAGATGGGCCCCGGCGAAACGGGTCTCAACAAATGGTTCGACGCGCAACTGCACCCAGAGAGCCTGGACGAAACTGATTTGAACGCCCGGCTGGCAGAGTATCCCGCCATGCAATGGAGAGTGCGCGACCTGATGTTCCGCATGCCCAGCCCGGCCATCATTCGCCAGGCGGCGGATGGAAAGATCGACGTACCCCAGAACGGCACTCTGCACGCGGTGTATGAAAACCAGATCTACCGCTACCAGATGAGAAAGGCCGCGCAGGCAGAGAAGCAGACGGCAGCGGAGACGACACAGAATGGAACGGGGACGCAGACAGGCGCACAGCAGCAGCCCGACATGAGCGCGTCGGGGCTCGCGATGAACACCGATACGGCAATGAACTCGACGACGCCTGCGCCCGGCCAGGATGCGGATCAGGCTCGCGGGCCACGCGCCCGAGCGGAGCAACGACGTGACGATCGTGCGGATGCCGACGAAACCCTGATCTCGAACATTCTGGCCCTCCCGCCAGAGGACCGTGTGCGGCGGTTGCAGGCAATGCAGCCGGCAGAATTCGACAACTTCATCAAATCGCTCAAGCCCGTGCAGCGCGCGGCGCTGGTGGCCGGTATGAGCCCTGACCTCAAAGAATCGGTCGAGGACCTGGCGGCCCCGGAACAGACAGTGGTCAAGGAGTTATTCGCCGAGCGGCTGGCGCGAGACATCTACTCGAACGCGCAGCTTCAGGAAGTGATGACGGATTTCTGGCTGAATCACTTCAACATCTATCTGCGTAAGAACGAGCAGATGCCCTACTACCTCGTGGGCTATGCGCGCGACACGATCCGCCCGCACTCGCTGGGCAGGTTCGAGGATCTGCTTGAAGCCGTGGCGCACAGCCCGGCAATGCTCATCTATCTTGACAACGCGCAAAGCATCGGACCGGATTCCCTGGGCGCGTACCGCGCCAAGATGGTGAACGAGCGTCGGCCCAACGCCAAGCGCCAGGCGCCGGAAGGCCTGAACGAGAATTATGCGCGCGAGCTGATGGAGTTGCATACCGTGGGCGTGAACGGCGGCTACACCCAGGCCGATGTAACGCAGGTGGCGCGGGTGCTCACGGGTTGGACGGTCGATCGGCCGCAGTTTGGCGGCGACTTCCAGTTCAATGAAAACCGGCATGAGCCGGGCACGAAGAAGGTGATGGGCGCCAAGATCAAAGAGCACGGCGAGATGGAGGGCCGCGAGCTGCTGCACATGCTGGCCATGCGTCCAGCCACGGCTGAGTTCATCTCGCGCCAACTCGCGATCCGGTTTGTGAGCGACGATCCGCCGCAAGCGCTGGTCGACCGCATGGCGAAGTCCTACCTGGCCAGTGGCGGCGATATTCCCAGTGTGCTGAAGACGCTGTTCCGCTCACCGGAGTTCTGGGCTGCGAGCGACGGCGACGCCAAGGTGAAGACGCCGCTCGAGTATGTAGTCAGCGCGGTGCGCGCAAGCAATGCGAACATAACCAATTATGAGCCGATAGTGAATGCGCTGAAACAGATGGGGATGCCGCTTTATGGATGCGTTCCGCCAGTCGGGTACAAGTGGGACGAGGCCGACTGGGTGAGCACCGGCGCGCTGGTTGATCGCATGAATTTCGCGTTGTCGCTGGCCGCGAATCGATTCCCGGGGATCACGGTTGGATGGGCGCCGGAGATGGACATGAGCGCTCTCGACGACAATGCGCCCGCGATGCAGGTAGTGCCGACGCCGCCGACCGAAGAGGCGCGCCTTGAGCAAATCTTGCTGCCAGGCGGGGTAAGTGACGCCACTCGAGCGGCAGCGCTGAAGGAATTCGAAGCGCAGAACGGCCAGAACCCATTGATGGCGACTCCAGTTGTGGCGACGCGGAGAGCAAATCGCGCGCCGGCGGATGCGTACGAGCGTGAAGATCAGTTGCTGGCGGGATTGCTGCTGGGTTCGCCGGAGTTTCAGCGGCGGTGAAGCACAAGCCGTCAGCCATCAGCTCTCAGCTTGGCAGCGGGGGAAAAGAGTTCGAAAGAACGTGGGCGGATCAGGAGAAAGCGACACTCGGGATGAACGAGAAATCAAGCTGAAGGCTGACGGCTGATAGCTGAAGGCTGAGGAGATGCAGATGAACCGGCGATTTTTCCTCCATAGGGGCGCGCTGGCCGTGGCCGGCACAACGGCGATGCCGAATTTTCTTGTGCGCAGCGTTTTGGCGCAGACGGCCGGAGCGAATCTCGGCGGGGGCGGTCAGCGGCTGGTTGTGATCTTCCAGCGCGGCGCGGCAGACGGGCTCAACGTCGTGGTTCCTTATCGCGAAAAGAATTACTACAAGATGCGGCCGAGCATTGCGATTCCGCAAAATCAGGTTCTCGATCTCGACGGATTCTTCGGCCTTCATCCCTCGCTCGCTGCGTTCAAGCCGCTTTATGATCTGGGACACCTGGCGATTGTGCACGTGTGCGGCTCTCCGGATATGAGCCGGTCGCATTTCGACGCGCAGGACTATATGGAATCGGGCACACCGGGAGTGAAAAACACCGAGGATGGCTGGCTGAACCGCGCACTGCAATCAGAAGACTCGTATCTCGCTGCGTGCAATTGTGGCCGTCACAACCAGGAGCACACGGCGTTTCGCGCGCTGGCGCTGGGCGCAGAAGTGCCTCGCACGCTCGATGGTAAGATTCCGGCGATTGCCATCGGCAACGTGAACAACTTTACCGTTGCCGGCCGCGGGCCTGCGCCATCGCCTGCGGCAAGCGCGTTTGAGGCGATGTACGCCGATTCGGGCGACCGCATCTTTCACGCCGCGGGCGATGAAACGTTTGAAGCGGTGAAGATGCTCAAGGCAGCGAATCCCGCGCAGTACACACCGGCAGCTGGGGTGAATTATCCCAACACGGAATTCGGCAACAACATGCGGCAGATTGCGCAACTGCTCAAGGCGAATCTCGGCGTTGAAGCCGCGTTTACCGATGTGACTGGATGGGACACGCATCAGAACCAGGGCGGCGTGAACGGGCAGCTCGCCAACCGGCTGAGCGATTTCTCTGGGAGCATTGCAGCGTTTTGGCGCGATATGGGCGACGAAGGAGCCAATGTGACGCTGGTGACGATGTCGGAGTTTGGGCGCACGGCGCGCGAAAACGGAACCGGCGGCACCGATCACGGGCACGCAAATGCGATGTTTGTGCTCGGCGGGCAGGTCAAGGGCGGCAAGGTTTACGGCAAGTGGCCGGGCCTCGATGACGGCCAACTGAATGAGGGCCGTGACCTGGCGTTGACGACCGATTACCGGCAAGTTCTGGGCGAAGTGGTCACCCGTACTCTGGGCGCGGAGAATCTCGACGCAGTGTTTCCCGGAGCGCGGTTGAGCCGGGCTGGATTCCTAAAGCTGGTCTGATGCCGGCCCCACGTGATGGCAGCACGCCCGCGCTGGCGGGGCCTGCGCCGCATGATTTACCCTGAAGGTCGGAATGAACATTCGACGCACGCTTCTCTTCTCTTCCCTGGCCGTAGCTGGTATCGCCGCCGTGGGCTTCATCGTCTTTGCCAAACAGGCGACTTCGTCCGGGGGCGCACCCGCGAGCCAACCCGCGGGTCAGGAGATCCCTGACGCGCCCCAGGCGACCCCCGAAGCCACGACGGTTCCGAACGGGCCGTCTGTCGTGATGGATACATCGATGGGCCGGATTACCTGCCAGTTCTACCAGAAGCAGGCGCCGAAAGCCGTGGCCAACTTCATCGGATTGGCAGAAGGAACGAAAGACTGGACCGATCCCGCTACAAAAAAGCTTGAGCGCCACAAGCCGTACTACGACGGAACCATCTTTCATCGCGTGATTCCGGAGTTCATGATTCAGGGCGGCGATCCTACGGGATCTGGGATGGGCAATGCCGGCTATCTGTTCGACGATGAGTTCGATCCGGGACTGAATTTCGACCGGCCCGGCCGCCTGGCGATGGCCAACAGCGGACCAAACACCAATGGCAGCCAGTTCTTTATTACCGAGCAGGCGACGGATTTTCTCGATCAGCATTACACGCTCTTCGGCCAGTGCGACGACGCGAGCGTCGCCGTTGTGAAAGCCATCGCGCGCGTGCCTCGCGACGCGAACGACAGGCCGCTGACTCCGGTGGTGCTTCAAAAGATCACCATCGTCCCTGAGGGCAAGTCAATACCGCTCAAGCCAGATGCCGCTGCGCCGACGTCGAAGAAAATCACAATCACAAGCGACTTCGCCGAGGGACTGCTCGTGAAGAAGGTGCCTCCCATCTATCCGCACGAGGCCAGAGCAGCTCATATCTGGGGAACGGTGGTGTTGCAAGCAAATATTGGCACCGATGGCCACGTCTCCGGTCTCAGAGTCATTAGTGGACCTGAAGTCCTGCGCCAAGCTTCAATCGACGCCGTGAAGCAGTGGGAGTACAGACCCTACCTTCTGAATCATGCACCTGTCGAAGTGAGCACGATTGTCAAGGTCATCTTTAATAGCCAACAAGTGGTTCTGCAATAACATTGTTGGAAGTCTGGGACGCAATTTACCGTTTACTGTCCATCAATCGGGAGCAAACATGGCATTAGCACCAGGAACGTACGCCGTCTTCACCACGACTGAAGGCAAAATCACGGTTCGGCTTTTTGAGGCCGAAGCACCCATCACCGTCAAGAACTTTATGGAGCTGGCCGAAGGCGTCAAGGAGTGGTCGCACCCGGTCACCCGCGCCAAGTCCAAGGACAAGCTGTTTAACGGCACGATTTTTCACCGCGTGATTCCCGACTTCATGATTCAGGGCGGCGATCCCGCTGGCACTGGAATGGGCGGCCCGGGCTACCGCTTTGAAGACGAGACTCGCGGATCGGCGCACAAATTCGACAAGCCGGGCAAGCTGGCGATGGCGAACGCTGGGCCGAACACGAATGGCAGCCAGTTTTTTATCACGGTGGCGGCGACGCCATGGCTCACCGGCAACCACACCATCTTCGGCGAAGTGGTGGAAGGCCAGGACATTGTGACCAAAATCTCAAAGGTTCCGCGCAATGCGCAGGACAAGCCGCATAAGCCGGTGGTCCTGGAGTCGGTAACGATCGAGCGCATAGCCTGAGAACGAGGCGATAGGGACAAGGCCTCTTGCTCCGGCGAGGGGCCTTTCGTTTTGCATCTGATTAAACTGCTGCGGGCTCACGTATGATTTTAGATATGAGCGGCCAAGGAATTGTCGACATCCCCAGCCATCATCCGGTCGATGAGACCGTCGAGAAGATTCGCAGCATTCTTGCGGCGAAGGGCGTCACCCTTTTTGCGCTCGTCGATCATAGCGGCGAAGCGGAAAAAGTGGGGATGAGGATGCGCCCCACTAAGTTGCTGATCTTTGGAAGCCCGAAGGCTGGAACGCCGGTGATGCTGTCCGCGCCGAGCATTGCCATCGACCTGCCCCTCAAGCTTCTTGTGTGGGAAGACGAATCGGGAAAAGCCTGGATTTCTTATAACTCCGTGGATTATCTTCGCACCCGTCACAACGTGCCCGAGGAATTGATACAGAACCTTGCTGCCGCGGAAGCGATCGCAACGATGGCGGCGAAAGCGTGAACAATTGAACTCGAAAGCGACGCGGCGAAACTTTCTGAAGAGCGCAGTGCTGGCTTCGGCGCCCCTTCTGGCAGGCGCGGCGGCGCGGGGCGAGGGACGCACCGCGGATACACAGGCAAACCTATCAATCCGGGATGACCGCGCGAAGTGGCTCGCGATTGTGGAGCGTGTCTCGCAGCCGGTGCTTGAGGCGATTAGCCAACAGAGATTACGCGCAACGATGCCGGTCGAGGCCGCCCCGGGAATGCAGGAGGCGCGGAGGGAGTCAACGCATCTTGAAGCCGTGGCGCGGCTGCTGTCGGGATTGGCGCCGTGGCTGGAGGCGGAGCCGGGCAATGATCCCGCAGAAGAAACGTTGCGCAACCGCTATCGCGAATGGGCTCGGCTGGCGATCCGCTACGGCACCGATCCTCAGTCGCCCGATGCGTTGAACTTCGGCACCAACCAGCAGTCGCTGGTGGACGCGGGGGTTCTTGCCCTGGCCATCGCCCGTGCGCCCGATGAATTATGGGCCAAGCTCGATTCGGCAACCAAAGATAACCTCGTCGCAGCCCTCATGAAAACCCGCAATCTGCAGCCGGGATTCAACAACTGGCTGCTGTTCAGCGCCATGATCGAGGCATTCTTCTGTAAATATGGGCAGCCGTGGGACACGGTGCGCATTGACTACGCCTTGCGGCAAGTGCAGGAGTGGTACAAAGGCGACGGGGCTTACGGTGACGGGCCCAACTTCCGATGGGACTATCTCGACAGCTTTGTAATCCACCCGGTGCTGCTGAGCATTTTGGATGCCGTGCAGACAATCACGGATCGATGGGCCTTCTTGCGCAAAACGGTGGAAGAGCGGGCGAGGCGCTATGCGGCGGTCCAGGAACGGCTGATCAGCCCTGAGGGCACGATACCGCCTATCGGGCGCTCGCTGAGTTATCGCTTCGGAACATTGCACCATCTGGCGGAGATGGCGTGGCGGCGCGACCTGCCGGAGGGCGTTTCTCCAGCGCAGGTGCGACGCGCGATGACCGCCGTGATGACGCGAATGATCGACGCACCGGGTACATTTGACAGTAAAGGCTGGCTGACGATCGGGCTCACCGGCCACCAACCGGCACTCGGAGAAAGTTATGTATCCACCGGGAGCTGCTATTTTTGCGCGGCCGCGTGGCTACCGCTTGGCCTCGCGGCAGGCGACGAGTTCTGGAGCGCGCCGCCCGAACTCTGGACAGCGCAAAAAGCGTGGAGCGGCGTGAATATCGCAGCGGATCATGCGATACAAGACTGACCAAGCCTCGCTCCATCGACCTTTGGCAACAATTAAAGTAGAAGATGAGCGTCGATTCTCCGCTGCAAATTGAGGAAGCGGCGCATGAGGAAATCCTCTTGAGCGGAAGCGAAGAGCCGGACCGCACTTCCACAACCGATCTCCAGACCTCGGGCCAAGTGAAGGCGTTTAGCGGTGCATCGCACGCGTGGCGCGCGCTGCGGTACCGCAATTTCAGGCTGTTCTTCGGCGGCCAAACCATCTCGCTCATCGGCACGTGGATGACCCGCATCGCCACGTCGTGGCTCGTCTACCGGCTCACGGGATCGGCCTTGCTGCTGGGCACAGTGAGTTTCGCCGGCCAAATTCCGACGTTTCTGTTCGCGCCATTCGCCGGAGTTTTGGTGGACCGGCTCAACCGCAGGCAGGTGCTGGTGTGGACGCAGACGCTGTCCATGATCCAGTCGTTCCTGCTCGCCGCATTGACGCTCTCAGGTCACATCACCGTTGATTTGATTCTGATTTTGAGCGTGATGCAGGGCATCGTCAATGCGTTCGACATGCCGGGACGCCAGGCGTTCATGGTGGAGATGGTGGGCGACCGAGCCGACCTGGGCAACGCCATCGCGATCAACTCTTCTATGGTGAACGTCGCGCGGTTGATCGGGCCGTCGTTAGCCGGAATGTTGATTGCCGCAACCAGCGAAGGATGGTGCTTTCTGATCGACGGCATCAGCTACATCGCGGTGATCGCGTCGTTGCTGATGATGCAGTTGAATGCCGCGGCAGTGCGGCGGGCGGCCACGTCGATGCTGATGGAGTTGAAGGAAGGCTGGAGTTACGTTTCGGGATTCATGCCCATTCGCTCCATCCTCACGCTGTTTGCCGTGGTTAGCTTGATGGGAATGCCGTTTGTCGTGCTGATGCCGATTTTTGCGGCGGAAGTATTGCACGGCGGCGCGCACACGCTCGGGTTCCTGATGGGAGCGATGGGGGTGGGCGCGCTTGTCTCGGCGGTGTCGCTGGCGGCGCGTAAAAGCGTGCGCGGATTGATCCGCATGATTCCGATTGCCGCCGCTGTGTTCGGGCTGGGCCTGATCGGCTTCGGGTTGTCGCACGTCTTCTGGCTTTCGATGCTGATGGTGCTCGTGGCCGGCATGGGCATGATGCAGGGGATGGCGGCGAGCAATACGATCATCCAAACGCTGACAGATGAAGACAAGCGCGGGCGCGTGATGAGCTATTACACGATGGCATTCATGGGCATGGCGACGTTTGGCAGCCTGCTGGCGGGAACGCTGGCCCATGCGATTCCGCCGACGCCGATGTGGGTCGTTGGAGGGCCTGCGCTGGCAGGCGCGCAATGGACGGTCGTTCTCAATGGGCTGGTGGTGCTGCTGGGTGCCGCGTGGTTCGTAACGCAACTGCCCGCGTTGCGCCGCGTGGTGCGGCCAATTTACCAGGAGATGGGCATCATTCCGGCGGCGCGCGAGATGGCGGCCGAGCAAATCCAGAACTGAAGACTTACAGCCTCACGCCGCAGAGATGGACTTGGACGCCTAGTTCGGCGAGCATGGCCGCTTTGGTTGCGAGGGCTTTGTCCGCTGCTTCGACTGAAGGCGCATACGCGACGTTCAAGTGGTTGGCGCGATGGCGAGCCATCATTTGATTCTGGCTGACTCCGTGCAGAATACCGTGGACAATCGGCCATTGAATCGTCGTTTCGCGCCAGCGGCGTTCTGTTTCTTGGGCTGGCAAGCTCACGACTGTGCCACGGCCGAGGTCGGCATGCAGCGCGCCACCCTCGACGAAGACGCGGCTCCAGACAATTTCGCCGGGTTTGCCGATACCTTTGAGGGATCCGCCGCCAAGCGGGAAGTACATCGCAGGCTGGCGTTCGCTTGTGGCGCCTGCATAGCCGCCGACAAAGTGATTGGCGGGAGCGGCGCCGGAGATTTGCAGCAGCCAGATGAAAGCGTCGATCTCCCCGTCAGGGCCGGGACCTTTGTAGTGTTCTCCCCAGCGCACATCGTGGAGCGTGGTTGATGGATCGAATCCAAGCGCCTCCCAACAGAGGTTGGTAACGAGCGCGTCGACGCCGGCGCATTCGTCCACTTCATTAAAGTGCGGAAGCGGGCCACCGGCATAGAGCTCACTCGTGGTTCCTTCCGCATAGACCGGAGGGCGGTCGGCATTGTTGAGCATACCTTCGGCCAGGTCCGACGCGGGCACCATATCCTTGAGTCCCTGCTGATACTGAATGCCGATGGCGTCGCAGCCGAACTCGTAGGCGATACGGACCGCAGCGATGTACATCCTGCACTGATCGAGCACCTGCTCGAGAGTCAGTTCTGTCGCAGAGTCCTTGCCGAAAACGAACTTGACGCCTTTACCGACGAGCCATTGATAGACGGCGCGCGCCTCAGCGTCAGAGACGGTGCGCATTTTGGCGACCAGAGCGGATTGGCTCAGCCGCTCCTTGAAAATCCCAGCAGGATTGAGCAACTCGTCGTCGATGATGGCGTTGTACATGCCCATGCACCCTTCATCGAAGACGCCCATGATGGCTTTTCGGCGCCTCAACTCAGCGGCAAGCCGCGCGCCCAATTGCGCACTTGCTCCCGGCAGCTTGCTTTTGTCGAGCGGATGAACGTGCGAGAGATCGTGTGTAATCTTTCCGTCGCGGAGCCATTCATCGAGCACGTTCTGAAAGTAAGCGTCGGTGAAGTCCTTGCTCCAAATTGAGGAAAATGGCTTGCCGGCCTTCACGAGAGAGCCATTCAGATTGAGCAGGCCGACGAGCCCCGGCCATTGCCCCGACCAGTTGGCGACGGTGAGAATCGGCCCCCGATGCGAGCGCAGGCCGGGAAGAACATGATGACTGTACTGCCACGCCGCTGTCGCGAAAACGAGGCGGGCCTGTGGATGGATTTTCATGAAGACATCCATGCCTTGGCGCTGCGAGCCGATGAAGCCGTGCTTCAATTTCTCATCGAAGGCGTGGGCACGGACGAGCTTGATTCCCTTTTGCGCAAACGCTGCGGTAAGTTTTTCTTCCATGCCGCGCTGCGCGGGCCAACAGGCCTGGTTGGCTGAGAGGCGCAGATCGCCGCTGGTAACCAGAAGAACCTCATTCGCTGCCGGCATTGCGCCTTCGTGATTTGCGTTTGCCATAGGGATCGCTTCCTGCTGATGAATTCGTTTACACCAATGAGCAATATACACCGCTGCGCAAAGCGAGGTATGCGGCGGCAATTAGGATGGAATTGGTTCCGCAGTTTGGAGCGAGCGCCGGGATTCGCGATCATGTCGCCAAAGAGAACACAGTTGCAGGTTGTGTTGCGCAAGCCGCCGGCCGGTGGACACCACGACTCCGGCGCCAAACCCTCGAAGCCGCAGCTTGTCTCTGGCCGATGGCTGCTCGCGGCCGTGAGCATCACGGTTGCGGCCGCGACCGCTTGCGGCTGGCTGGCGTTGTGCCTGCTCTTCTGGCAAGGAAGCTGGCAATTGCTTTATCACCCGTTGACAACCATCGAGAAAACACCGGCGAACGCGGGATTGCCTTTCGATCCCGTTGCATTCGCGGTGACAGATACTGGCGTTCCGCAGCTCAGGGGCTGGTGGATTCCGGCGGCGCAAGAAGCAGGACCGCGGCGGCTGACCGCGATTTATCTGCACGGGCAAGACGGCAACATTGGGAACACTGTGGACGCGGTGGCGCGGCTGCACGCTGCAGGCATGAACGTGCTCGATTTTGACTATCGCGGCTACGGCGAGAGCCAGTTCGCGCGGCCCAGCGAGGCGCACTTGCGCCAGGATGCGGAATCGGCGCTTGATTATCTAACCGGAACGCGACAAATCGACGCCGGAACGATCGTTCTGGATGGGACGAGCCTCGGCGCGAATCTGGCTCTTGAACTTGCCGCCGAGCATCCGGAGCTGGCCGGGGTCATCGTGGACTCGCCGATGGCCGATCCGATGGCACCGATCTTCAACGATGCGCGTGCGCGGATGGTCCCTGCGCGTTTCCTGGTGCGGGATCGCTACGATCCGGTCTCTGCTGCTGCAGCGGTTCACGTCCCAGTACTCTGGTTCGAGCGCGCGGATGCTGCAACTGCGACGCACGAGCCGCACGCTTACGAGAGGATTCCTTCGCAAAAGATGCTTGTGTGGGTGAACCCTGCCGGGAACATGTACAAGCAGACTGAGGACGCAATGAGCCGGTGGCTTGGTGATCTGCCGGTCCACTGATCCCGCCGCACGCCACCGGGCACAACAAAAAACTATCGCACGATATCGCGATGCAGCGCCTTCACCTGGTAGCCTGCCGTGCGGAGCCGTTTGCCGAGTTCCTCGGCCATCATCACGCTGCGGTGCTGGCCGCCGGTGCAACCGAAAGCGACCGTCAAGTAACTCTTCCCTTCCTTAACGTAATGAGGGAGCAGGTAGAGCATGAGCTTCGTCACGCGATTCAGAAACTCCTTCGATTGCGGAAATCCGCGAACGTAGGCGGCGACCTTGGGATCGAGACCGGTCTTCTTGCGAAATTCCGGCACGAAATGCGGGTTGGGCAGGAAGCGTACGTCGAAGACCATGTCGGCGTCGAGCGGCACGCCGTTCTTGAAACCAAAACTCAAGCAGGAGACGAGCAGGCGTTTGGTTTGCTTCTCGTGGCCGAAGCGGGCATGAATGTCTGCGCGCAATTCGTGGACGTTGAAGTTGGAGGTGTCAATCAGCGTGTCGGCAACGTTGCGAATGGGATCGAGTAGCTGGCGTTCCTCAACAATGGAGCGCCAGACCGTCTCCGCCTGCCCCAGCGGGTGCGGTCGGCGGGTTTCAGAGTATCGGCGGACGAGGACGGCATCCTGCGCGTCAAGATAAACTACGCGGATTTGAACCAGCTTCTTGATGCTCTTGAGAATCTCCGGCAGGCGGTCGAGAGTGGCGCCCTCGCGAACGTCCATGACAACGGCAGCCCGTTCCACCTCGGTGGACTTGCCGACGATAACGGCGAACTGGGGCAGCAGTTCTAGGGGCAGATTGTCGACGCAGTGGAATCCAAGATCCTCAAACGCTTTGAGCGCAGAAGCTTTGCCCGCGCCCGAAATTCCGGTCACGATAATGAGATGCTTCACCGGCTTTTTCTTGTCGGTCGCTCGCCGCGATTTAGGAGAGGGTCGCGAGGGCTTCTGGGGCGTCATTGGTTTCAATGCTACACCGGAAATCAAACCTGGAAAAAGTGGCAGGCGAGCCAATCCGGGGCGCATTCATAATCCGGGCGCAACCGCCCAGTAGCCGGCCTCGGCCAGCGCGAGTGCGCGCTCCGCGTCCAGGGGCTCCGAAAACAGAGGGCCCTGGCCCAAAGCGCATCCCATGCGCGAGAGCGCCGCGAGCTGCTGCGAGGTTTCAATCCCCTGCGCGACGATTTGCAGGCCCAGCGTATTGCAGAGGCGAATGAGCGACTCCAGCACGGCCAATTGCCGGCCCGATGAAAGCGCAGCCGCGGTGAGCCTGGGAGCAAGTTTGACCATGCCCACGGGAAGGTGGATGAGGTGATTCAGGGGCGCGAGGCTGGCGCCGAAGTCGTCGATGGCTACGCGCACCTGCCAATCGGCCAAGCGTTGCAGGATGGCGACCGCCGAGTCCGGGTCTTCGTTGAAGGCGCTCTCTGGCGCTTCAAGAAAAAGGCGCGACGGGTCAGCGCCGCTGGCGGCAATGGCTTTCATCAAATGCGCGATCAGGTCGGGATGATAAAGCTGGCGGTGTGTCAGATTGAGGGTGACGATCAAATCCTGCTCGGGCAGGCGATCGCTCAAAACGCGCAGCTCGGCGCATGCGGCATCAAGCGCCTCACGCCCCATAAGAATGGAAAGAGTGCTATCTTCGGCCACCGCAAGCAGATCGCTGAAGTTATCCACGACACCGTCGGCCCGACGCAGGCTGAGGAGCGACTCGAATCCCTCGATCATGCCGCCCACAAGGCGGTAGATCGGCTGATACTGAAAGACGAAATGTCGCTTGTTCACCGCCATTCGAAGCTCGCGCTCCCGCTCCTGATGGGTAGTGACGGAGATCTCGAGGTGCTTGTCGAAGATTTCGTAGCGGCCGCCCCCGGCCTGCTTGGCGCGGTACATGGCAAAGTCCGCGTCGCGGAGCAGGAGGTCGGAGGTCAGATGATCGGGCCCGGCGACGGCGGCGCCGATGCTGGCGCCGGCCCGAACCTCATGGCCAAAGACTTCGAATGGCCGCTCCATCTCCTGCAGGATGCGGCTCGCCACTACTTCAAGATCGTACGGGGAGACAATGTTCTCGACCAATACAACAAACTCGTCTCCGCCGAGGCGCGCAGCGGAGTCCTGAGGGCGCAGACAAGCTCGCAGGCGACCGGCAGCGGCGATGAGCAAAGCATCGCCGGCGGCGTGGCCAAGACTGTCATTGACCTGTTTGAATTCATCGAGGTCAACGTAGAGGACCCCGCAACCCTGGCCGGGATCGCGCAGCCGGCGGTTGAGCGTGAGATTGACGTGGTCAAGAAAGAGAGCACGATTGGGCAAGCCGGTCAGCACGTCGTGCATGGCGTCGTGCTCCAGCTTTTTTTCTGTCTCTTTATGTTCGCCGATATCACGGAATGTGAAGACGTATCCGAGCCTGGCGCCGTCAACAAGAAGCGGCGCAATCTGCAGGCTCACGTCCACCAGTTCGCCAGCCTTGTTGCAGCGCACTGTTTCCGCCGTTGCAAAGCCATGGTCGTCGACGGCTTTGAGCAGCGATGCATTCTCGTTGAGGCGAGTCTCAGGCACAATCAGCTCACGCAGGCTGCCGCCGCTTGCCTCCTCCACGTTGTAACCGAACATGCGCGTAAAAGCGGGATTGGCGTAAAGCACGTGATTCTGGTGCTCGATTGCAACGCCCTCGGGTAGGCTGGCCAGCACGTCTTCCATCAGCTTCGATCGAGGCGCGCGCTCGCGCTCGCTAGGATGGGCCACAATGACGGCCTCGCGCAACTCTGGATGCAGAATGCTGTAGGTGCCTTCGATGGGGATGAGGCGGCCGTTTTTGTCAGGTAGTGTCGCGTGGAACGGGCTGCTGTGTTCAGTGCCCATCAAAAGCGTTTGAGGCTCTGCTGTGCCGGTGAAGAGTCCCCAAAGAACTTCTTCGACTGGGCGAGGGCTCCAATCCCCTTCGGTCAGGCCAAGCGTACGGCGTGCTTCGGCATTGGCAAAGACGATTTTTCCTTCGCGCTCAAGAAACACAAGAACGGGCAAGCCATCGAGAACCTCGCGCTGGGTGCCCGGGTTCGCGTTTTCGGATAGATTCAATCCAATGGCTTCCTTTGGCTTTGCCGGACCCGTCTGCAGTGGCTTGCCTTCGGGCAATGAGCCGGTGCCTGATGAAGAGTTCGCCATAGATTAAATCCTATAAAGCCAATGATTTGGCCGCCATCCCCAAAATCGGTCAAAGAGTGCAACCAAAGTCCATCGTGGTGCACAGTTTGCGCGGCTTTTCCGTGTTCCTCGACGCGATTCGTTTCTCACAATGGCTTGCAAACGCAGCGCAGACACTAACCTTCAGCGCAAATGATAGGAGAACTGATGCGAGAGAACGACCGGCAAAAGAAAAATGTCTACAAGCGCGGATTAGGGCAGCTCCACCAATTCCATCTGCCCGTCGCGCCGGCGATGGAGCACAAATGTGTCTCCGGCGACGGTGCGAAAGATAAGCAGATCGCGGTCGCGAAACTCGGTCTCCTTGACCGCTTCCTCGATGGTCATGGGCTTGAGCGCGATAGCCTCGCCACTCTTCACGATGTGCGGCTCAACAACCGTGCTCTGGGCAGGAAAAGAGTGAACCGCGATGGACGTCCGCGCCTTCTTGGCGAGACGCGCCGATCCCGATTCAGCGCCATCGCCATCCGGTTCGAGAGCTCGTGACTTGGGACGCGTAACCGGGGGCTCCGCGAGCACCTTCTCCCCTTTGGGAAGACGCTTCGACTCAAGGCGGCGATCGCGGAAACGGCTGGCCTGGTTCTCCGCGTGTTCGATGGCTTCGCGGAGCGCGGCGAGCGGCGTATCGGCCTTCCCTGTGGCCGCAAATCGCTGCAGACGCGCCTGGACGCTCACTTCCACGATGTGAATGTGCCTCTGCGTCGTAAAGGTAATGCTGGCATGCGCGGTGCGGCCCAGAATGCGGCCCATCCGTTCCAGTCCCTCCTCGGCCTGCTCGCGCAACGCCCTGGAGATTCTCCCTTTTCTGGCGGTCATTGCCACATCCATGGTCGCCCTCCGCTTGGAAACTTCCGCCGGCACTGGAAACCGGCGTTTGTGGAGCACAGTATATGCCGGATGAGCCGTTAGCTTCTAGCCTCTAGCTACTAGCTTCTTGTTTTTCTTCCTGTTTGCTGTTGCATCCTGGGCGAGATCTCCAGGGGCGACCGCCCGATTCAGTCCGAACGCAGAAGCCGCGTTCGAGGGTCCGGCTCAGCCCGGCTAGAAGCTAGTAGCTAGAGGCTGCTCTTCAGATCTCCCACCGAAGGAGCGACGCTCCCACCGTGAACCCCGCGCCCATCGCCCCCAGGAGCACGAGGTCACCTTTCTTGAGTTTGCCTTCCTCGATGGCCGTCTCCATGGCCAGCGGAATCGTGCCTGAGGAAGTGTTGCCGTACTTTTCAATATTGATAATCACGCGATCTGAAGGCATCTCCAGCCGCTCAGCCGTGGCCGTAATGATCCGCTTGTTGGCCTGGTGGGGAATGAAGCAACCCAGGTCCGCACCGGTGACGCCGTTGCGCTCCAGCACCTTCATGGTCGTCTCGGCCATCTTGCGTACCGCGAACTTAAACACCGCGGGCCCGTCCTGATAGATGTAATGCCACTTCTTGTCGACGGTCTCGTGCGTCGATGGATTGAGGCTGCCGCCGCCCTTGAGGTTGAGCGAGACGCCGCCTGAGCCATCCACCTCATGCACAAAGTCGATGAAGCCAATCTCGCCCTCTTCGCAGGGCTCCACAAGTACGGCTCCGCTGCCATCCCCGAAAAGAACGCACGTGGTGCGGTCGGTATAGTCGGTCATGCGCGTATTGGCATCCGCGCCGATCACCAGCACCTTGGAATGTGCGCCGCTCTCCACCAGCTTGACGCCGGCTTGAAGCGCAAAAACAAAACCTGAACATCCCGCCGAAACGTCGAAGCCCCACGCGCCCTTCGCGCCGATCTTGTCCTGCACCAGGCATGCGGTCGAGGGGAACATCATGTCCGGAGTCACGGTGCCAACGAGGATCGCCTCAACTTCGGTCGCAGCAATACCGCGCGCGGCAAGACACTTCTTCGCGGCCTCTGCGCACATATCGCTCACGCCCAGCCCTTGCGCCAGCTTGTGCCGTTCACGGATTCCTGTGCGCTCCATAATCCACTGGTCGCTGGTCTCTACTAATTTTTCAAGGTCTTTATTGGTGATCACATCGGGCGGGACGTAGGTTCCGAGCGCCGTGATTTTGGCGCGCCGGCCCACGACGGGGCGAACGGTAAGGCTCAATGCATTTCTCCTAGCAACCATCCGGGCTTTGCCCAGGACGGACCCACGGTGGGTAGACACGCGGGTAGTTTTCACTCATTCACTTGTTCACTTCTTCACAGAACATAAATGTACCGGGTGACCTACTGCACACGCATTAGCCCGTTACCGTTGCTTCCTTCCGGACCTGGCGGGGTTGGCGGGATTACGTCGCGTAGGACCCGGCACTGATTGATTTTATCACTCGCTACGATGCCATTGCAGAAAGCGAAAGCCCATCCAATCGGATCGGCCTTCACTGCGGAAACACGACAAGGAATCACGCCAGGTCGAAGCGATCGAGGTTCATCACCTTGGTCCACGCTGCCACGAAGGCTTCAACGAACGCCTTCTCGGCATCGCTGCTGGCATAGACTTCAGCGAGTGCGCGGAGCTGCGAGTTGGAACCAAAAACCAGATCGACGATCGTGCCGGTCCACTTAACCTCGCCGGTCTTGCGGTCGCGTCCTTCCAGAACGCCTTCTTGCCTGCCGGACTTCTGCCACTTCGTGTTCATGTCAAGAAGATTGATGAAGAAATCGTTCGTCAACGATCCGGGCCGCTTGGTAAACACGCCGTTCGGCGATTGACCGAAGTTCGTGCCCAGGACTCTCATGCCGCCGATTAGGACGGTCATCTCGGGAGCGGTGAGCGTCAGTAGTTGCGCTTTGTCGAGCAGCAACTCGGTGGCGCAATTCTCGAGTCCTTTGCGAACGTAATTGTGGAAGCCGTCGGCTTTGGGCTCAAGTACTGCGAACGAAGCCGTATCGGTCTGAGCCTGCGACGCGTCTGTGCGCCCCGGCGCAAATCCCACCTTCACATTGTGGCCGGCCTTCTTTGCAGCCGCGTCGACGGCCGCGCAACCGCCGAGTACAATGAGATCGGCCAGCGAGACCTTCTTTCCACTTTTTTGCGTCGCGTTGAATTCTTTCTGGATGGTCTCGAGCTTCGACAGGACTTTTGCGAGCTCCGCCGGCTGGTTCACCTCCCAATCCTTTTGCGGTGCCAGGCGAATGCGCGCGCCGTTGGCGCCGCCGCGCTTGTCGCTTCCACGGAAACTCGCAGCCGCCGCCCACGCCGTGGTCACAAGCTGCGAGATGGTGAGGCCGGAAGCGAGAATCTTTGCCGAAAGCACTTCAATGTCCTTGGCATCAATCAGCGGATGATCGACGGCAGGAACCGGATCCTGCCAGATGAGCTCTTCTTTGGGAACCAGCGGACCGAGGTAGCGCGAGCGCGGACCCATGTCGCGGTGCGTGAGTTTGAACCACGCTCGGGCAAAGGCGTCGGCAAATTCCTCGGGATGCTGCAAAAAACGGCGCGAGATTTTCTCGTAGGCGGGATCAAATCTCAACGACAAATCGGTCGTCAGCATTGTGGGAGCGTGGCTTTTCTTCGGATCGTGCGCGTCGGGAACCGTGCCGGCCCCGGCGTCGCCCTTCGGCTTCCACTGGTTTGCTCCGGCCGGGCTCTTGGTCAGCTCCCATTCGTACCCGAATAAATTGATGAAGAAGTTATTGCTCCACTTCGTTGGCGTTGTTGTCCAGGTAACCTCAAGGCCGCTGCCGATGGTCGCTCCGCCATTCCCACTGCCAAAGCTGTTCTTCCAACCCAGCCCCTGCTCTTCGATACCGGCACCCTCGGGCTCGCGGCCAACGTACTTCAAAGGATCGGCAGCGCCATGCGTTTTGCCGAAGGTGTGTCCGCCCGCGATCAGGGCCACCGTCTCTTCATCGTTCATTGCCATGCGAGCGAACGTTTCGCGGATGTCGCGCGCTGCGGCAATGGGATCAGGATTTCCGTTCGGACCCTCGGGGTTCACGTAGATCAGGCCCATTTGAACTGCGCCGAGGGGATTCTCAAGCTGACGGTCACCCTTGTAGCGCTCGTCTCCCAGCCACTTCGTCTCGGGTCCCCAATAAATGTCTTCTTCCGGCTCCCAGATGTCGGCGCGGCCGCCGCCGAACCCAAACGTCTTGAATCCCATCGACTCGAGCGCCACGTTGCCGGCGAGAATCATCAGATCGGCCCAGGAGATTTTACGGCCATACTTTTGCTTGATGGGCCAAAGCAGACGTCGCGCCTTGTCAAGATTCACGTTGTCGGGCCAACTGTTGAGCGGTGCGAAGCGCTGCGCGCCTCTGCCGCCGCCGCCGCGTCCATCGTGAATGCGGTAGGTGCCCGCGGAGTGCCAGGCCATGCGGATGAAGAGCGGACCATAATGGCCGAAGTCTGCCGGCCACCAATCCTGCGAGTCGGTCATCAGGGCGCGGAGGTCCTTGATCACGGCGTTGAGATCAAGACTCTTGAACTCCTGGGCGTAATTGAACTCCTCGCCCATGGGATTGGAGAGCGAGGACTGCTGATGCAGAATCCCGAGGTTGAGTTGATCGGGCCACCAGTCGTTGTTGCCTTTTGCTCCCGCCGTTGTGTGCGTGAGCATATGGCCCGAAAACGGGCATTTCGATTCGCTGGGCTTGGTTTCGTTTGCCTCTGATTCGGTCAGCATCGCGTTCTGATCGTCGACGATTGGCGGTCCGGGTTTCTGTGTCTCTCGTTCAGACATTGTTTCTCTCCTTGGGGCTTGCGGCCAGCGATCCTGTCTCGGGTTGGCGGCTGCCCGAGATTGGATGACCGGCCATTTGTGAATGTCGTTTGTTTATATTTGCGCCGGGCTGCCTGCGGCGCATGGCTCGCGACTGGGACACTCAGAGCATCGACGCTCCTGAGCGACTGTCAAGCCACTCCATCACCAGTTTACCGCCGTCTGGAGCGGACGGCTCTCGAGTTGCGGCTACCGGAGACCTACTAAACCAGTATCCGATTTAATCAATTTCAGTGGATCGTATCCCACCCCGTCCTTGAAGACGGTTTCGACTTTTTCGATGTTGGCGATATTCTCTGCGGGATTTGCGCCCAGCACAACCAGGTCGGCTGTCTTGCC
Source organism: uncultured Acidobacteriaceae bacterium (assembly GCA_963789425.1). Taxonomy (GTDB): domain Bacteria; phylum Acidobacteriota; class Terriglobia; order Terriglobales; family Acidobacteriaceae; genus Telmatobacter. Next base: position 77,938 of record CAWBKM010000006.1, read on the forward strand.
GGGCGCAACGGAACCGATCGTCGCATCCTTGCCCATGTATTTTGCGCCATTCAGCGTGGCGATCTGGATTGCCTGGACCGGCGGGAAGCCCGCTTCGACCAGTAGTTCGATGTTGCGCTGATCACCAAAACCTGGAACAACGCCGCCGTATCCGGTGGGATCGCAGCCAGCCATGAGCAGTCCGCCGGCCGCCACGAATTCACGCTCGAATTGCATTTCAATCTTCAGCATCCGGGGATTGCCATCCTGCTGCAGCGGGTTGGGATTGGCTGCCTGCTCGGCCAGCCACGCGCGCCACTTCAGGTAGCTCGTCTGCGCTTCAGGCGTGAGCGCCTTCAGTTTGGCATTCTCATATGCCGAAGGTGGGCGATTGGGAATGAAGGTCTCGAAGACGGCCAGCGTGGACGTAATTGCGACGTGATGCGTAACGAGATCGAGGATCATTGCCGTGACGTTGGGCCCAGCCATGTCAACGTTCGTTTCGAGATCCTTTTCCGCGGCGCTCGGATCGGGGCAAATGCCGGGCTGCTTGCCGGGATAAAACTCGGTATCGACGAGAATGCCGTGTTCCAGATTGTCGATCCCCATATCCGCGGCCTCTCTGAATCCAATGGAGCAGAGATGGCCGGTGATCTTGAGCCCGCGAATGTGCGCATGACGGATGGCCATCTTGAGCTCATCCGAAGTGATGTAGTTGTAGGCCTTGAATGAAGTGACGCCTTCGGCAGCCCAGTAGTCGACAGTGCGACCGGCGTCGTCGGCGTCGACGAGCTGATGCATCTGCAGTGCGAACGTTCCCTTGCCTTCGAGGTAGGGACCGGTGACGTCGAGCTTGGGGCCGGGGATCAGCCCGGCATCAATTTGCTTTTTGAGCTCAAGATCGGTGTAGGGCTCCACGCTTCCCGCAGTGCGGGCCGTTGTGACGCCTCCGGCAAGGTACAGCCGCGGGGCGCTGTCGGCCATCTCGCCGTAGAGCGCATTGCCCGCATCGGGCCGCTCCGGCAAAGGGTAAAACAAGTGCTCGTGCATGCCGACAATTCCGGGCATGACCGTCTTGCCCGTCAAATCCAGGACCTTCGCATCGGGCGGCAAGGGAGCGGATGAACTGGATGGTTGAACGGCAGTGATTTTGCTGCCCACAATGTCAATGCGCATGTCCTGCTGCGGCGCAGAGCCGGTTCCGTCAATGAGAGTGACGTGCTCCAACACCAGCACAGGCGCTTTGACTTCAATGTAGGGAGCCAGGGGCGGCGGCTTCTGCTGGGCTGTCGACGGCAAAGCAAACGGCAAAACGGCGGCGAAAAACGCGATAAGGAGAGATCGATTCATGGCAGGCCGATCAGTGAAGAATTGGAACCGGTTTCATGAGTTTCAATCGGCTACAAGGAACTGTCAATCGGAGTCCGAATGCCGGGCGCGAGTTCCGGCCCTCTTATCCACATTGGCACCTTTGATCGGCGTTGACCCTGCGGTTCTGCGTCCGTAGAGTCTTATTTGAAGCGGCGTATTTTGCCGTTTGCGCAGTGTTTTGCGAAGTCTCGGGCGAACGCACTCAGAACTCTGCAAGCGGGCTCGGCGATTCCGGTTCGGGTCGGAGAGAAGATGCTGAAACTAAAGAAGATTCACATCCTCGGGTTCAAAAGCTTTTGTGATCGTACTGAAGTGACGGTGGCGGGCACGGGGATCGCCGTGGTAGTCGGGCCGAACGGGTGCGGGAAGTCGAACATTCTGGATGGGGTGAGCTGGGTGCTCGGCGAGCAGAGCGCGAAGAACCTGCGCGGCTCGCACATGCAGGACCTGATCTTTGCCGGGACACGTGAGCGCAGGCCACTGGGCATGGCAGAAGTAACGCTGACTATGGTCGATCCCGATGCCTACGAAGGCCCGGTCCCGGTGACGCCGGAAGTCGAAATCGACCACGATGGACCCTCGGACTGGGATGAGGGCGAGGTGCGGAGGCAGCGAGCGGCAGAGGCCGAAGAGATCATCGCCAGCGAACAGCCGGGACAAACGATTGAAGAAGAGGTTGGCGAAAAGCCTGCGGCTCCAGAGACGCAAAACACCGGTGCGGATCAGAATTCTTCTCAGCAGCAGGGAGTGGTGCTCAAGATTCGACGGCGCAAGTTCCGGAGTGCGCCGCAAAAGGGCGAAGTGGTCATCACGCGGCGCCTCTTCCGCACCGGCGAAAGCGAGTACCTGCTTAACGGCAAGCTGTGCCGGTTGCGCGACATTCAGGACATCTTTATGGGCACGGGCCTGGGGCCGGAGAGCTACGCCATCATTGGCCAGGAGCGCATCGGCCAACTACTGAGCTCAAAGCCTTACGAGCGCAGAGCCATCATCGAAGAGGCGGCAGGCGTAACGCGGTTCAAGACCAGAAAACGGCTGGCGGAGCTGCGCCTTGAAAGCGCAAAACAGAATCTGGCGCGCGTCGACGACATTTTTGAAGAAGTGACGCGGCAGATGAACAGCCTGAAGCGGCAGGCGGCGAAGGCCGAGCGGTATGCCGCTGTGCGGGAGGAACTCCGCGGGCGCTTGCGCGTGGTGCTGGCGAGCCGCATGGCCACGATGGATGCGGACCAGGCGCGGCTGGAGCAGGAGATTGCGTCGCTGACGGAGCGAATCCATAGTTCAGTGGAAGCGGTAACGCAGCGCGAAGCGAGCCAGCATAACCTGACCGAACGCGGATATGCGCTGGACCACGAGGGCGAGGCAGCGCGGACCCAGGCGAGCGAAGCGGCGGTTGAATTGGAGCGGGGCAAAGCCCGCGAGCGCAGCAACACGGAGCGCGTAAGCGAGCTGGAAGCGCGGATTGCGGCGTCGGGCGCGGAACTTGAGCAGACCAGGACGCAAATGGCGGGGATCGAAGAGGAGCGCGCGCAACAGAAGAGTTTTCTCGAAACCGCGGCCGGCGAAGCGCACCAGTTCCGCGAAAAAGTTGAGGCACGCCAGCACGAGGCGCGCGCCGCGGCGGAAGAAGTCTACAGCGCGGAGCGCGAGCTCGAAGCAGGACGGCGCAACGCTATGCACCTGCTGACACTGGCCGCCAACGCACGGAATTCAATTGTGCAAGGCGAAGAGAGCCTCTTCGCACTGGAGCGCGAGGCCGAGCGGCTGGAAGGCGAGATGGGCCAGGCGCATATCGAGCAGGAAAACCTGAGCGTCCAAAGTTCAGAGTCCCGGCAGCGCTTTGGAGCTTCGGACGCCGCGGTGAAGCGGCTGGAAGAGGAAATCGCTGCCCTGCGCGAGTCTGCGCAAAGCAAGCGGACCGACGAAGGGGCGCGCCGCGCGCAGGCCAATCTGCTGCGCGGTGAACAGGCTGCGTTGGCAGGGCGGCGCGACTCGCTCAACGCGCTCATCCGCAATCATGGCTACGCCACGGACACTGTGCGTCGGCTGCTCAAGCCGGGCGCGCTAGGGCCGTCGGTAGCTCCAGTGGGCACACTGGCGGACTTTGTTGAAGTCAGCGGTGAACATGAAGGCGTGGTAGACGAATTCTTGCGCGAAGAGCTGAATTACGTCGTCGTCGAAAACTGGGGCGCCGCGGAAGAAGGCGTGCGCGTGCTCAAGACCAGCGACGGGCGCGCCACGTTCCTCGTGCACTCTGACGCGCAAGGCGTGCTCTTCGACACCGGTGAGGGGCCGGTGAACGAGCCGGGCCTGACCCCGCTGCGCGATGCCATTAAAGTGCTGAACGGATTTGGACGGTCGCTTGAGACGCTGCTGCCCAAGTTGCGGCACGGTTACCTAGCTGAGAATGCGATCGAGGCCCAGGAGCTCGCATTGCGCTATACGCACGCCTATTTCCTGACGCCTGAGGGAGAGTGCTTTCATCGCTCGACCGTGACCGGCGGTAAGCCAGCGAGCGAAGGGCCGCTGGCGCTGAAGCGCGAGTTGCGCGAGACCGAAGGCCGGCTTGCCAAGCTCGACCTAGAGCTGACAGAAGCCGAGAAAGAGGCTGAAGAGCTCACGCGCGCCATCGAAGACCTAACTGCGCAACTGGAGTCCCGCGGCGAGGAGCGGCGACAGGCCGAGAGCGAGGCAGCCAACCTGGGCGCGGCTCTCAGACAGATGGAGGCCGAGGAACAGCGCATCGAGCGTCGTGTACAGGAGTGGCAATCGCAGGCAGCGCGCAATAAAGATGCGAGCGAGGCCAAGCGGCTGTCGATCACGGAAAAGCGTACCGAAGCTTCGCGGCTCGAGGCTGAGCATCTGCAGGCGGAAAGCAACCAGAATACGCAACAGGCGCAGTTGGAGATTCTGCGGCAGAAGCGCGAGTTGTTGCAACAGGAAGCTGCGAAGATGACCGCCGAGCTGGCGGGCCTCGAAGAGCGGCGTCGCGGAGCCGAAGCGGCCTTCCAGCGCATCGACCGGCTGTTCGGCGATCTTGAGCGGCGGGTCCAGTCGATCGAACAGCAGCGTACGGCGGCAACGGCAGAGCGCGAGCAGCGCATCAACGAAAACGCCGACCTCGCGAAGAGCCTGACTGAAGTGGCGCAGGCACAGACGAAAGCGCTCTCCGCGGCTCAATCCATCGCGGAGCAGGCACAGGCGCTGCGGCAGCAGTTGGCCGAGCTTGAGACCGCACTCCGCAACGAGCGGGCGGCATTGGACCAGCTACGCGAGGATCGCGCCGCGCTTTCGAGCGAGTTGGCCAAGCTGCGCTCCGACTTGGAGCATCTGGAGGCAAGCTGCCTTGCCGAAGTAAATGTGGAAGCACAAGTGCTGCGCGACGACGTGGCAATCGCGCGTCTCGCTGGCGAAGAACTGTCGACCGAAGAAGAGACCTGCCGCACCCTGCGCGAACGGTTGGAACAGATGGGCCCGGTGAACATGATGGCCCTCGACGAGTACAAGGAAACCGCGGAGCGCCACAGCTTCCTGACGACGCAGCGCCAGGACCTGATTGAGTCCATTGAAAACACGCAGGAGACGATCAAGGAGATCGATCAGATCTCGCGCACCAAGTTCGACGAAGCGCTGACCAGCATCAACGAGAATTTTGGGCGTGTTTTTGCGCGGCTCTTCCAGGGCGGCCAGGCATTCTTGCGCGTAAGCGACGAAGGAAATCTGGACGAGAGCGGTCTGGACATCGTGGTTTCGCCGCCGGGCAAGAAACTGCAGAATGTGCTGCTGCTTTCGGGCGGCGAAAAGTCGCTGACGGCGTTGGCGCTGCTGGTGGGCATCTTCCAGTTCCGGCCTAGCCCGTTCTGCGTGCTCGACGAAGTCGACGCGGCGCTCGACGAAACGAACGTGGGCCGTTTCTCCGACCTGCTCGAATCGCTGAGCCGCGACACGCAGTTTCTCATCGTGACGCACTCCAAACGCATGATGCAGGCCGCCGATATGATTTACGGCGTCACGATGCAGGAGCCGGGCGTATCGAAGGTGGTGAGCGTGCGGCTAGGGCATCAGCGCGAGGCGCAGCGGGCGACGGCATAAAAATAGGGCTGATCATCGACCACCATTCACCGTCCACCGGGGTTCAAAGTGCCAGGCAAGCTGGAAATGATTGTCGGGCCCATGCGGAGCAACAAGACCGCGGAGTTGCTGCGCAGGATTGAGACCCGCCGCGAGTACGCCAAGCAATATGTGATGTTGCTGAAGCCCAGCGCAGACACTAAGGCCGCTGCCGGGGTGGTCGAAAGCCGCAATCGCAACGGCTGCGGAAAAATGGAGGCGGTCGAGTTCCCTTCCACCGATCCCTGGACCGTGCTGCCGGTGATTCGTGCGACCGAACAGCGAATCGGCAAGCGCGTAGAGTGCATCGCAATCGACGAAGGCCAATTCGTACACGATCTCTTTTTGTTCACCAAGCGGCTGCTCGACGCGGGCTACGACGTGATGGTCTCGGGCCTCGAACTCGACTTTCGCGGCATGCCCTTCGGCGAGATGCTGGAACTTTCGTGGCTGGTGCGCACCTACGCAGGCAACGTGACCGAACTGGTGGCGTATTGCAGTTGTGGAGCCAAGGCCTTGTACCCGCAGCGAATGATCGACGGCAAGCCGGCCGACTTCTGCAGCCCCATCATCATGGCCGGAGACAACTACGAACCGCGCTGCGAGGAGCATTTCGTGCTGCCGGGAAGGCCGCACTGAAAGCAATTCAAAAGTTCTCAGTTCAGGGTTCAAGGCCAGCAGATTGAAGTGCGCATTCCGTTGTACGGACCCGGTGTACGCGGGTGTTTGGAAGGGCATTTGGGGACAAAAAATTCGCCCCCGAAGGATAACTTCTCTTCGGAGGCGCTTGTAGATCTACTTAAACAAGATAAAGACGGGGACCAGTAGCCGGCACTGGAGGTCGGTAGCACGCGGCTACTGGTGATCCCTGCATTAAACGAAGCTAGCCGCGGCTTCCCCTTTCCACTGCTGCCTCGTGTCGCCCGGCTCAAAGAAGGCTTTCTTACACGCCTTCCGAACCATGTTGACAACCGAAGTGTCTCTTATGCGTGACTGACGGTCCGTGACGGCCGTCACAGGGGTTTGTGTTAACGAAATACGCGGCAGAATGGCCGCCATTCCGCCCGGAATGAGGACGGCATGGCGCTATCGCGGTGTTGGAAGGTGCAGCCGTTGAGTGCAGACGGACCCTCGGTTTGGGTGCATATGCGGGAATCATTGACAAAGCGTCTCAGGCGCTGGAGAATCGAAAATTCAGCCCCCCGAAGAACGTTCCAAGAGGAACAATCCAAATGGCAGTATTGCTGACGACCGACCTTGGCGACATTCCCTTGCTGGGGCGCGGCAAGGTGCGCGACATTTATCAAATCGACGGCGCGCTTCTGCTGGTGGCGACGGACCGTATCTCGGCATTCGATCACGTGCTGGGCTCCGGGATTCCGGACAAGGGCAAGATTCTCACACAGATTTCGCTTTTCTGGTTCGAACTGCTCAAAAACCTTGCTCCGAATCACGTGATCACTGCGAATGTGGAGGAGTACCCGGAGGCACTCCGACGGTATGACCGCCAACTGGAAGGGCGCTCGATGCTGGTGAAACGGGCCGAGATGTTTCCCGTGGAGTGCGTGGCGCGAGGCTATTTGGCCGGATCGGGTTGGAAGGAATATCAGGCATCGAGAACAGTGTGCGGCATCGATCTCCCTCCCGGTCTCAAAGACGGGTCGCGGCTACCGGAGCCGATTTTTACGCCGGCTACGAAGAGCCAGGATGGCGCGCACGACGAAAACATTTCTTTTGCAGCGATGGAAAAGCGGGTAGGCGCCGGTGAAGCGGCCGATCTGCGAAGGCTGACGCTCGCAATCTACCAGCGGGCCGCCGCGCACGCGGAATCGTGCGGGCTGATCCTGGCCGACACGAAATTTGAGTTTGGCAAAACCTCCGAAGGGGTTATCCTTGCCGATGAGGTCTTGACACCGGATTCATCGCGTTTCTGGGACGGAAAGACATGGCAGCCCGGGGGTGCACAGCCTTCGTTTGACAAGCAGTTTGTACGCGACTACCTGGAAAAAATTGGCTGGAACAAGCAGGCGCCGGCTCCGAGTTTGCCGGAGCAAGTTGTGGAACGGACGCGGGCCAAGTATCTTGAGGCATTCCGGCGCTTGACCGGACGGGAGATGGACAAGTAGGGTTTGTTGACGGGCCCTGTAGCGGACGCGGAGCGGACTATGACGTGGGTTGATTGGGTCATTCTGGCAGTGCTCGCGGGAGCGACCTTGGCTGGCCTTGCGCAGGGTTTCTTCCGCTCGGCTTGCTCACTGGCGGGGTTGATCCTTGGGCTTACGCTGGCAGCGTGGAATTACCAGCGGGCTGGGGCTCTGTTCAAGCCGATCTTCAAGGCTGACGCGATCGCCAACACCGTCGGTTTTCTGCTGATTGCGCTCCTGGTTATGGGCCTTGCGAACCTGATCGGCGGAATGATTGGTAAGTTGGCCGATAAGTTCGGCCTGGGATGCCTGGATGGCTTGGCGGGAGCAATCCTTGGATTCATTCAGGGAATGTTCCTGGTGATGATCTCCATCCTGGTGATCGTGGCCTTCTACCCAGGGCAGGAATGGTTAGACCAGGCCAAGTTACCGAAATTGTTTTTCGGGACTCTCCATATGAGCGAGAAGGTGACTCCCGGCGACCTGGGCGATCGCGTGCGCAAGGGCCTGATGCTTTTGGAACACGAATCGCCGGAGTGGATGCACCCCCACGGCTCGAGCTGAGAAATTGTGCTGCACGAAAGCCGCGGGACAGGTTAGACTGATTGTTCGTATTCGGCAAGAGGGACGAGTGAAACGAGAACTGGAAAGCCTGGTAACCCAAATGCACTCGAGCGGAATCCGCTATGAAGAAGCGGTGCGCGAGTTCAAGCGGCAGTATCTGCGCGAGGTGCTGGTGGCGCACCGGGGAAACCAGTGCAAGGCAGCGGAAGAACTGGGAATGCATCGCAACACACTAAGCCGCGCGATGGCTGAACTGGGTCTGGAGCTGGCCGAAGTCCGTGCCGAACTCAAGCGTCCGCCGCGGAGCGAACGTCCTGTATATGGAGCGTTTCGCCAAGGCTACCGCCAGGGCTGAAATCTCGCCCCCGCATCATGCAGAAAACACAACAGAAGAGCGAAGCCCGAGTCGAGATCGAGCCCGATTTCGTGTGGGACGGGCAGGACGCGTATCTGTTCGACATCGACGGAACGCTGATGCGCAGCCGTGACCGGGTGCACTATGAATCGGTGGCCGCGAGCGTGCAACGGGTAACGGGATTCGAGATCACGCTGGCTGGGGTTTTGATCCATGGCAGCACGGATACAGCAATTCTGCGCGAGGCATGCCGCCAGGCGGGAATCCCCGACAAAGTTCTGGAGAGTCACTACGATGCCATTCTTGACGCGATGCGAAATTCCGTTGCGGAAAGGCGCCAGGAGCTGGACCCGGAACTGACTCCGGGGATCGAAGAGGTTCTTCGGCATCTGGCCCGTCGCGGCGGGCTGCTTGGCGTGGCTTCAGGGAACCTCGAGGCTATCGGCTGGATCAAGATTGAGAAAGCCGGCCTCCGCGAGTGGTTTCGATTCGGCGGCTTCAGCGATCATTTTCCAATCCGCGCCGAGTTAATCGGCCATGCGGCGCAAATGGCCAGAGAACTGGCGGGCAAAGGGGCGCGGATCTGCGTCGTGGGCGACACTCCGCGTGACATCGAGGCTGCGCGGGCGAATTTTCTTTCCGTCATCGCCGTGGCTACGGGAAAGTACAGCTTTGATGAATTACTGCGCTTCCAGCCGGAAGCGTGCGTTTCCTCGCTCAAGGATTTACTGGCCATGGCTCCGAGCACAAAATGAAAATGCGACCGGAAACGATCGAGGGGTGTGAGCGGGCCATGGCCCGGGGCGGACGGACTTGCGCCGCAGCGACGCATTTCTGCGCGCTGCTGGTTCTTGCTGCCGGAGCGGGCGTCCTTCAGGCGCAATCGAACAGTCCTGCACCTCAAACGGCACCGAGCACAACGAGCAGCCACGGCGCTTCTTCCGGCACGAGCGCCAACAGCGGCTCGGACTCGTCGGCCGCTCAGGCGCCTGCAGTGAGCGAGATTCCCGCGCCGTCTCAAACGAAAGAGCCGCGCAGCAGCGATCAGCGGCACGCGGAAAAACTCTATCTGGAATCGAGCAAGCTGTTTCTGAACCGCCAGTTTGAGCAGGCGATGCAGGGATTTGATCGCGCCGCGGCACTCGACCCCTCAAACACTAACTACCACTTGGCAGCCCTTGTGGCCAAAAGCCACGAAGTGACGGCACTCATTCAGGAGGCAGCCAAGGACCGGTTGCTCAACAATGAAGCTGGTTCGCGTGCCGTTCTCACGCGCGCTCTCGCACTCGATCCCACAAACTTTGAGGCCAGCCAGCACCTCGACGAACTGGCCGATGAATCGGTCCGCGCTCAGCCCAAGTCGCTGTACGGGCAAGCGGCGAGCGAGATAGGCGATGAGGAAACGATCCTTGCGGCGCCGGCAAAGCAGAGCTTTCACCTGCACAACGACCAGCGTCAGGTGATCGATCAGGTGTTCAAGGCATACGGGGTCAAGGCCATGCTCGACGACAGCGTGCGACCAACGCAGATTCGGCTGGACCTGGATGACGTGAGCTTTGCCGATGCGGCGCACATTCTGGGAATGGCGACGCACACTTTCTACGTGCCGCTGGACGCGCATCAGGTCCTGGTAGCCGACGATACGCGCGATAAGCGGGAGAAGTTGATGCCCCAGGAGTCGGAAACGGTTTATCTGTCGGGGCTGAGCGCCGATGAAATGACCGAAGTTTCGACACTGGCAAAGGAAGTGTTTCAAGTGCAACAGGCTCAGCTTTCGCAGTCACAGCATAGCCTGACCTTGCGCGCGTCGGCATCGACCCTGGATGCGTTCAATGCCACGATGAGGAGCCTGATTGAAGGACGCAGCCAGGTACTCGTGGACGTACGCATGATTCAGGTAGCGCACACCAGCACGCGCAATACCGGAACCCAGTTGCCGCAGAGCATTTCGGCATTCAATGTCGCTGCCGAGGAGCAGTCGCTGTTAAGCCAGAACGCCAGCCTGGTGCAGGAGATTATCTCGTCGGGGCTGGCTGCGAGCAACGATCCGCTGGCCATCCTGGGCATCCTTATCGCCTCCGGCCAGGTATCGAGCCCATTGCTCACCAGCGGATTTGCCTTGTTCGGCGGCGGACTGACGGAATCGGCTCTGGTGCCCGGCGTGGCTACGTTCAACCTGAGCCTCAATACCTCAGATTCGCGGGAGCTGGACCAGATTGAGCTGCGCATGGAGGACGGTCAGGACGAGACAATCAAGGAGGGAGAAAGGTATCCCATTCAGACAGCTTCGTACGGAAACCTTTCTTCCGGCATCCCAAACATTCCCGGATTGACAGGGGCAGGAAGCTCGGGCGCCCTGTCATCGCTTCTGTCATCGCTGACTTCGTCGGTACCGAATGTTCCCATGGTGCAATATCAGGACCTGGGCTTGAACCTGAAGGTGAATCCCAGGGTATTGCGCGACGGCGACGTAGCGCTGGCCATCGACCTCAAGCTCGATGCGCTGGCGGGATCCTCGATCGATGGAAACCCTGTGCTGGACAATCGCGCGTACTCCGGTGTGGTCACGCTGAGAGCGGGTGAGGCAGCGGTTGTGGCGACAGAGATGGACAAGTCACAGAGCCTGGCGATCAGCGGAACGCCTGGAATCAGCGAGATTCCAGGGATGAACGACATCACCGGCAAGGATTTGCAGCGGAACTACGCGACATTGGTGATCGTCATGACGCCGCATGTGATCCGCGGGACACAGGCGGCGGGTCACACGGCGATGATGCGGGTCGAGCGCGGCACGCAGTAGGTGCAGGCGTCGAACTCGGCAGCATTGATTCGCACCCGGCTCCTACGCAACCCAAACCGCATTTGAAACTTTCAACCCGTTCCCGGCCGTCTTCTCAGAAGCGCTGCGGGTTGGTACCATAGCGCATCGGCCCCCACTCGCTGGTTCCCCTGCCAGCTCATTCATTCGCATTCCTTAGGATTTGAACAAGAGTTGTTTCGTGCATTCGGTGTTGGTTTGGCGCGCCGAACCAATTGAGTGCCTGCGACCTATGCAAGTCTCACTGGAGGGAATCGATGGACGCGATGAAAGTTGCGCGGTTTGCCGGATTCGACGGTGCTTTTTACAAAGGGTCTTCTGAGCCACGCGCGCGGAGCCGGACTTCAGCAGTCCTCGCCGGACTCACGATCTTTTTCGCAGGGGCAGCTGCAGCTCAGTCCCCGGCGCCGCCGGTGCTCAATTCGCCTTACGTCTGCGCGAATGGGATTACCTACACCATCACGGTGTGCAAGCCATGGGGCGCGAACCAGATGTGCCAGTACAGCGAGCTTCAAAATGGCAATCACGTCACTGACGCCGTCACCCTGTGGACGCAGATGACCGGCCTGCTAAATGGATGCAAGGTCAATCCAACGCCCGCGAGCCCTACCCCGCCCGTCGCTCCGCCCGCATCCAGCAGCTCGCAGCAGACCTTCAATCCGCCGTACCTCAAGGAGTTCCCGACTGTCGACCAGATCATGGCGCAGGTGAAGGGTTCGAGCGCGCAGGACACCGCAAATCGTCAGTTGAGCGCTTTGCATGAGTTTGGGCAATTGATTGGCGCCCTCGCGGGACCGCGCCTGCAGGCAAACCAAATGACGCCGGACGAAGTTCGCTTCCTCACCAATTACTTCAACGCGTATCAAACGTTCGCCAAGTCGGCGGCGAATCCGCAGGATTCTTATGTTGGCCAAATGGATTTCACGACCTATTTGTTTCAGACTTTTCCTATGCCCGACATCCAGAAACTGTGGGAAGAGTCTCTGAACCAGGCTCCGGGTCAACAACAGCCGGGCACGACGCCCTTGGCGCCAACCACCGATCCGGGCACCTTGGCTGCGCGCCGCTGCGTGGAACTGGGCGGCAGCATGACCCAGTGCACGGGCACCGCCTTGAGTGTTGGCATGAAGAGTTTGCTCGGGCTTAGCCCTGGCGCGTTGACCACTCCAAGCGGAACCGGTCTCGTCATGTACGGCGTCTACAAGGCGGCCAGCGGTCTCCAGTTCACATTTGGCGATGGCAGCGTGGACATTGCCACCTGCGGCCAAATGGTGCGCGGCGGTCACAATTATTCGGTTCAACCGTTAGGAAGCCAATACCAGATCAAGATCGATAATCAGCCGCAGCCGCTCGTCGTGACCCTTGGTGCGGATGGAAAGATCGCAGCTCCTGCCGTCCAGCAGATCACGGGTCAGAAAATCGTAGGCTATTTCGTCGAGACAAATCTAAAAAACGGAGCCCAAACAAGAACGCCGAACTATGGCCCCGATACGGAGAGTTGCAAGGTTGGCACGCTCACGCCAGGCCCGGCCACTGCCCCCGACCAGGGAATGATGGCAGATCTCACAAGCGCGTTGAGCCTCATGCCGTCGCTGTTCGGCGGGACTCCCGACAGCTCCACATCCAATCAGCTTCTGATTGCCCCTGGCCCGCGGATGGTGGGCACGTACACCAGCCCGGGAGGGCTGAAAATTCAGTTCTCTCATGCAGCCGCCGTGATTGACTGCGCGCAGGCTCACGTGATGGCGCAATACGACGTGACCAATCAAGGTGGCGCCGCGACGATCGCCGTGAAGAATGGAAGCTCTCCCTTTGGCCTGATTCTTCAGGCAAATGGAACTCTGACCTGGCCTGGCACGGCCACCATCAACGGGAAGCTGATGACCGCGCTCGATAGCGACGGCAACCCCGTTCTGACTCCGACAAGCGCCAGCTGTGCCGTGGGTACATTGACCGCGGCAAAATAAGCCGCGCGAAAACCGAAAAGGCCCAGCACCCTCGACGCCAACCGGCGCAAAGAATGCTGGGCCTGTTCAGGTAGTTATTGGTTTGCGCCGTCAGCCTTGGCCTGGTAGTCGATGATCTTCTTCAGCAGGTCATAGGGAGCAGTGGCAGGAATCGCCCGTCCGTTAATCATGAGTGTGGGCACTTCGTTGACGCCAAGATCCTTTCCCAATTGAATAGAGGCATCGACGTCAGCCTTGACTTCAGGCGTCGCAGCGCAGGCCGCAACCTTGGCAGGATCGAGGCCTGCCTTCGTGGTGGCGCTGTTGAGGGTAAGCGTTGCACCGTCGGAGGTTGCCAGGCCATCCTGGCCGTCAAAAACCGCGGACGCAAATTGAAAGAATGCCGAGCTGCCGCCCAGCTTGGTCACGCAGACGCCATACTCGGCCGCGGTCAAAGCCTGCGGATGCAGCGCGGGAATGGGAAAGTTCTCAAACACAACGCGCGCCTTGGGATAATCGGTGACCAGTTTATCCATGTTGGCTTGCGCCTCTTTGCAGTGCGGGCATTGGAAATCGGCAAACTCGACCAATTCGAGATCCTTCGAAGCCGCTCCGCGGTAGGGGCCGTTGGCGTGCTGCTGCAACTGCTGCCGGGCATCTGCGAAGGGGGTCGCGCCAAAGTTGATGATGTCTTCACCGGTGATGATGTGCTTGCCGTCAGCAAGAGCAAAGAACGAGAAAACCTGCGGTTTCTGCTTGCCGGTTTTATCGCCGACCAGAACGATGACTTTACTGACCCCGTCAGCCGGCGTCTTGAGAATGGCCTGCACCTGCCACATCCGGTCCGAGTCGAAACCCCAATTGGCCTGAAGAAAGCCGTCGACAACTTCCTTGGTTGGAGCGGCGGCAGTGAAGTTGGCGGGATCGGGCTTGGGAAACACCGGGGGACCCGACGGAGCTGGCGCGGCCGGCGGTGCCCCAGGCTGCTGGCCCACTGGTGCCGCGTCTGTCGGCTGCTGAGTAGGCGCCGAGGGCTCTGAAGCAGTATCGGGGGCGGGCGGCACATGCTGCTGGGCAACGGCTTGAAGCACGGGGACAAATAAGGCCATCAGGGCTGCGGTGCCGATGAATCGGGTTGACGGACGGATCAAGCTTTTCTCCTTCACTTAAGGGAAAACTCCCTTTCCTTAGCTTATAACGCGGTGCCGGTCCTTCACTGGCGGGCCGATTCCACGCCGTAGATCGAGGTGCACCGTCACACCTGGACTTTCGCGGCGATCGGAAATCTGCGGCCCATGCCGAACGATTTCGACGTGACCTTCAGCACGGGAGCGGCCTGCTGGCGCTTGTATTCCGAGCGCTCAATCAGATGAACCACTTGTTGGACGAGCTCGAGGGAAAAGGCGTATTTTTCGGCGATGCACTCCGGCGTCTCATAGCGCTCGACATAGGCCTCCACGATCGGATCGAGCACTTCATACGGCGGCAGCGAGTCGGTGTCCATCTGTCCGGGCCGCAACTCGGCCGATGGGGGCTTTGAAAGAATGGCTGCGGGAATCACTTCCCGTTCCCGGTTGAGCCGGTGGCATACGGCATACACCCGCGTCTTGACCAGATCGCCAATGACCGCCAGCGCGCCCACCATGTCGCCGTAAAGCGTGCAATAGCCGACAGCCATCTCCGATTTGTTGCCCGTGGTCAGCACCAGCGCGCCCAACTTATTCGAGAGAGCCATCAGGATCGAGCCGCGGATGCGGGGCTGGATATTCTCTTCAGTCGTGTCTGGCGGCAGCCCTCTGAAAAGCGGAGCCAGCGCACGATTGAAATCGGCGAAGAGCTCGTTAATGGAGATCGTCTCAAAACGGATGCCCAGGTTCGATACCAAATTGCGGCTGTCATCGATGGAGCCTGAAGAGGAATACGGACTCGGCATGCCGATGGCCATCACATTCTCCGCGCCAAGTGCGTCAGCGGCGATGGCCGCCACCAGCGCCGAGTCAATGCCGCCGCTGAGAGCGATGACTACTTTGCTGAATCCGCACTTGCGCACGTAGTCGCGCGTTCCCAGCACTAGCGCACGGTAGGCTGCTTCGGTTTCGTCGTCCTCCGGCAGTGGCACGGGCGAAGAATTGAAAGGATCGACGATGACCAGGTCCTCCTCGAATGAGGCCGCCTGCGCGATCAGCTCTCCGCGCGCATCGAGAGCCAGCGAGGAGCCATCGAAGATGAGGCTGTCGTTGCCGCCCACCTGGTTTGACATCAACACCGGGATCTTGTCGCGGCGCGCGATGGCGGCCAGCATCTCGCGGCGCACGGTGCGCTTGCCGTGCCAGAAGGGCGAGGAAGAGAGGTTGATATGCAATGCCGGGTTCTGGCGCATCAACTCTTCCATAGGATCGACGGAGTAAAGCCGGCGGGGCCAGAAGTTCTTGTCGTTCCAGGCGTCTTCGCAGATCGTAATGGCGAGCCGGGTGCCATCGAGGTCGACGACCTTCTGCGGTCCCGAAGGCGAAAAGTAGCGCTGCTCGTCGAACACGTCGTAAAAGGGCAGGAGGCACTTGTGTTGTTCGAGGAGCAGATTTCCGCGGTCGACGAGGACGGCTGCATTGAAGGCGGGTTTGCCGTCCGCGCCGCCGGCCGGCAGCGCGACGCCGGCCAGGACTGCGGTGGGCAAATCGAACGTAGCGGCTCGAAGCTCGTCTACCGCAGTCCGGCAACGGGCGAGGAAGCTGGGTTTTTCGAGAAGGTCGGCGGGCGGATAGCCGCAGATGGCAAGCTCGGAAAAGACCGTCAGGCGAGCGCCTGAATCGGCGGCGCGTCGGCTGAAAGCAACGATTTTTTGCAGGTTTCCGGTGAAATCCCCAACCGTGGGGTCGATCTGCGCCAGCGCGATCTTCACAAATCCAGTGTAAATGGAGGGGAGCCGGAGCTCAGCAATCCACTGGGCTGCACGAGCACGCGGGAGTCGGGGAATGCTCGACGGGGCGATTTCAGGTCGACCAGGCAGGAAGAATGAAAACTAAGTTACTGGATTGTAAGACTTTATTCCACTATCCCCAAATGGAGGGATTTCTTTCGCCGAAAGTCGCTGCCTAGAATCAAGAGCGTAACGAATTGACCAAACCCTAAAGGCACAGCGGGGGCGGTCGACGAAATCTGCTGAAGACAGATCACTTATCGGGGGAACGCCATCGGACCGCAATTGAAACTGGGCGAGTTGCTGATTCGTGCCAACCTGGTCACGGATAAGGACGTTACTGCGGCCCTCCAGCACCAGGTCTCACAGGGCGGAACCCTGGGCGACAATCTGGTCGCGCTCGGGTTGATCGACGCGCGTACAATCGACCGGTTCATCCGCCGCGTCCCGCAAGAGCCCGTTGACATTGAAAGCACCGGCATAGCCGATACCGACCTTCTTTCTCTCTTCATGAAGCTGATGTTTTCTTCCCGTCTGGAAAAGATTGGCCAGCTTGCAGATGGAATCAAGCTCCCTCAGCACATCGTGATGGACCTGGCGAATATCGCCATCGAGCGGCAGCTGATTTATACGCTGGGAGCGATGAGTTCGGACAGCGTGCTCGACATGCGCTATTCCATGACCGATGAGGGCAAGCGCTGGACACTCGAAGCGCTGCAAAGGTCGGGATACATTGGCCCGGCGCCGGTCACGCTGGCGGAGTTCATCGATCGCGTCAACATGCAGAAGCCGACCAACGAGCGCGTGACACTCGAACAGGTCCACACGGCCATCAAGGAATTGACGATCGACGAAACCATCGTGGAACAAGCTGGACCAGCGCTGAACTCCGGCCGTGCGATTCTGCTCTACGGGCCTCCGGGAAACGGCAAAACTTCAGTTGCGCTGAGTTTCGCGAGCGTCTTTCAAGATGTGATTCACGTGCCGTACGCGATCACAGTTGAGGGACAGATCATCCGCTTTTTCGATCCAAGGCTCCATGTCCAGGCGAATCTCCCTTCCGAGAACGAAGCGGGTTCCGAAGCTGCGAGTTTCCTGCGCGATACGCGCGACAGGCGCTGGGTCACTTGCCGGCGGCCGTTCGTGGTTGCCGGAGGCGAACTCACTCTGGAAATGCTTGATCTGCGTTACGACGAAAAGGGGCATTACTACGACGCGCCATTGCACATGAAGGCTCTGGGCGGCTGCTTCCTCATCGACGACTTCGGTCGGCAGTTCGTCAGCCCCAGAGACCTTTTGAATCGGTGGATCGTGCCCATGGAGAGCCGGGTCGACTACTTGAAGTTGCGTTCCGGCGCAAGCTTCAGCATCCCTTTTGAAGAGATCGTGATCTTTGCCACCAATTTGAATCCGGAAGACCTGATGGATCCGGCATTTCTGCGCCGCCTTCCCTACAAAATCGAAGTCGGACCGCCGGGCCTGGACCAGTTCCACCGCATCTTCCAAATGGAATGTGCGCGGCACGGTCTGACTCTCAGCGACGAAGTCTTCAATTTCATTGTGTATATGATCACCAAAGAAAAGGAACTCGAACTCGCCGGTTTCCAGCCCACCTTCATCGTTGAGCAGGTGACGGCTACATGCCGCTTCCTGGACAAGAAGCCGGAGCTAAAGTCGCCTTACGTCGAGTACGCCGTCAACAACCTGCGGGTTCGGCGGAATACTGAGCCCCGAATGGAGCGGACGGTGCGGTCAGACCCGCCAGCGATGCTCACGGAAGTAAAGAAGCCGGTGGATTCAGTCCAGGTGTTCCAGGACGTTCAGATCAAGCAAAGCACTGGCTTGGTCTAGCAGCAGCCCCCACGAAAATCGATCGGTTCCGCTGCGCCAATTCTTAAACCTGAATAATCGCCTATGTGCCAGTGCCGGAAAAAACCACGGCAATCGTGCGCATTATGATCTTGAAATCCAGCCAAATACTCCAGTTGTCGATGTAGGTGACGTCCAGCGAGACGTAGCTGGCGAAGGATGGATCCTGGCGGCCCTGCACCTGCCACAGGCCCGTGATACCGGGAGTCACGTCGAGGCGGCGCAAGTGGTCGAGATCGTACTTGCGCACTTCACCGGCTAGAGGCGGGCGTGGCCCCACAATGCTCATCTCCCCGCGAAGGACATTGATGAACTGGGGCAGTTCATCCAGTGAATACTTGCGGAGAAACCGCCCCAGGCGCGTGACGCGGGGATCGTTTGAAACCTTGAAGAGCACGTCGTCGCGCTCATTCATGTGCATGATCTCGGCGCGTCGGCTGTCAGCATCACGAACCATGGTCCGAAACTTGATGCAGTGGAATACGACGCCTTTTTTGCCGATGCGTTCAGACGTGTAGAAGACCGAGCCGCGGGAATCGAGCTTGATCGCAATGGCGATGGCCAACAGGAGAGGCGACAGGAATATGAGAAACAAGGCGGAAAACACGGTGTCGAAGACGCGCTTGAAAATGAGGCCAACTTCAGGCACCGCTCCGCGATGCAGAGGGATCGTGGGAAACTGTCCGATGTATTCGATGGGACTGTTCCAGGCCAGGCCGTCGTAGAGGTCGGGAATCACGCGCAGATCGACCCCTTGGACCCGAGCCTGCTCCAGCACACTCTGGACGATGCCGCGCTCGCAGGGGGTGGTGAAGAAAATCTCGTCGATGAACTGCTTGCGCGCGTTCTGGAAGAGAGTTTCGAGGTTGCCCACAATGTCTTCAGACACTTCCTCGTGCGGCGAACAACCCGGCAATTCTATGAACCCCTTGAATGTGTAGCCCAGGTGGCGAATCTTTTCGAGATGCCGACGGAGCGCATTCGCCTCGGACCCCGTGCCAACGATGAGCACATTGCGAGTATCGATTCCGCGATCGAAGCGTTGGTAAAGCAAAATACGATAGATAAATCGGCGCAGGCCGAGGCCAATGGTCACCAGGCCGACGGTTTCAAGCACGATGCCGCGGGGAATATTTCCCGCTCTCACCAGATAGAGCGTACCGGTAAGCAGCAGGCCGGAGGTCAGGCATGCCTGGGCGCTCATTCTCTGTTCGTGGAGAAAGTTTGTCATGTGCATCGGCGTGTAAAGATGCAGGCGCCGGCTGGTGACAATGAGTGCGAAGGTGAAGCCGCACAAAAGGGCCAGCAGGATCCACACCGACAGGCCGTTAAACAAGGTGCCCTCAAAAAACTTCCTTGCACCATTCACAGGGTTCGCGTGGAAGCGGAAAAGCGTAGCCGTCATTGCTGCCAGGAAGACGGTAAGCGCATCCATCGCCATCCACAGCTTGGCCGTGCCCCTCGATGCTCGTACGGAGTTGCTTGCGGCTCCGGCGTCCCATTCAGCCGAAGCGGTCAAAGATGATGACAGCTTTTGCCAGAAATCCGAACTCGCCATAGGGTCTACGCAGACCTCAAATCTTATTAAGAGCCTGGACTACGGGCTGCTGGGGTTAACGTACAACGCGAAAGAAACATGGTTTATGGAAAACAAAATCAGGTGTGAGCGGCTTCTGACAAAGAGCCTGAGCGACGGGTGCTTTACCCAAGTTGACGGCGAAACGCAACGAGTTGCTTTTCGAGCAAGTACGCAATCCACGGCGCATTTTCCGCGTCTCTGCGGCCGGTTTTTCCTTCAGGAAATGGACCCCTGAAGAAAGCGATTCCCGACCTAACGATTGTGGAGCCGCCTTAGCCGCTGAGAAGGTACACGTGCCACTCTGTGACGCGGCAAATCGATTGGAATTAGGCTTCCCCCGATTATACATTGGCTTGGACTTCAGGCCTGTATTGTGCGGCCGCCTGCTTTTCAAAAGAGGGAGTGCAATGAAGGCAAACGAAAGATCGAAGTCTCGTCGATTTAGAGGCGCGAATGGCCTCGAGCGTTGCTCGTGCCGCCGAATTCGACGCAATGTCGGGTGCAATCGCTTGACTCCAGCTTGGACCAAGGGGGAAAACAAATAGCAAGAGAATCATACCGCTGACAGATTACGGGCGAATGCAACGAATTGGTTACCAATGAGAGGTTCTGGCTGTTGAGATGAGTTTAACTTGGAAAGGCAAGAGGTGCATAACTCTTTTAATCTGATGGCAATACATAAGCGTCGAGGGTCAAGAACTGGCGGATCGATGGATCGGTGGACTCAAGAAAGCCACTAAGGGGTCCGAAGAATTCCGCCCGGCCCTGATGCAGAAAGAGCACGGAATCGGCGAGCTTTTCGGCAAAACGCGTATCGTGAGTGACCACGATACTGGTGAATCCAAGCTGGAGTTTCAGGCGCTGAATCAGTCCGCCAAGGCGCCGCGCCGTGATGGGGTCGACCATGGTCGTGGGTTCGTCATAAAGGACGATCTCCGGTTGAGCAGCCAGCGCGCGGGCCATGGCCACGGCGCGTTTACGCCCCGTAGACAAGCTGCCCGGAAAGGAGTCGACCACATCGTCAGCGCCTGTAAGGCCGATGAGCCGGCCGACAATCTGATCCACCTGGTCATCGGCCAGGCCGCCTTTCTCGCGCAAGGGAAAGGCAACGTTTTCGCGCACGCTCAACGAGTCGAACAAAGCGCCGTTCTGGAAGACCATCGTGATCCGTTTGCGAATCGCACGAAGGCCTTCTTCGTCGAGTCTCGTGATTTCCTGCCCTTCCACCTGGATCGATCCGGAGTCGGGCTTGAGAAAGCCCATCAGCAAGCGCAGCGAAACGGACTTGCCGACGCCGCTTCGGCCAAGAATGCACAGCGTCTCCCCACGGTTCACGGAAAAGCTGACATGCTCCAGGACCGCACGACCGTCGAAAGAGATGGAGACGTCGTCGAATACGATGATTGGGTTCGCCGCATCGTGAGCGGACGCCTGCTGCTGCAGCGGCTCATCGCGATTGGGTTCGGCGAGCGCGTCCAGTTCTTCTTCGAGCGGCTCCAGAGAGTCGGGGCCGGCGGGATTTTCGAACAGCGCCATGCATCCAGCTTACGCGATGGCCTGCGGCCAAAGCGCCTCGGCTCGCTGAAGATCCTGAGGAGTGTTTACGTTCAGGAACCAGCACACGGGAGCCAAGCCGAAAGAGTGCGCCACCTGGCCAGATTGAGCCAGCAGCTCGATCGCGATGCAAGCGATGGGCTGGCCGCAGCGATTCGCCGCAGCTTGGAAAGCGGAAAAGCAGCCGCGCTTTCCGGTATCGAGTTCCATTTTGAGCGCCGGGAACACCGACCGGTCCAGAACGACAGGGAATGTTTGCGCGAAGCCGTTCATCGAGGGAACGGTGACGGCTTGGCCAGTGATGCGCGCGTGGTAGAGCAGGTACGCAATAAGCGATGCCGGGATCAGCGGCAAATCAATGGGGAGAAAGACGGCCAAACGCGCGGTAGCGGACTCCAACGCGGCGCAAATCCCGGCCAAAGGCCCGAGGCCAGGCTGCGGATCGAGAACGATCGGCGCATACGCGGCGAGCGTAGAGTTGGCGCCTGGGCTGGCTCCGGCGATCGCGACTTGGAGGCATGCCTCGCGCAATGTAGCGAGCGCATGCGCGATCAGAGGCCGACCGGCCAATGGCAAGAGCGCCTTATCGCGGCCCATGCGGCTGGATTCGCCGCCGGCGAGGACAACCCCGGCCGCGTCTGGTTCGTCTGTCGAAGCGATTCGTCCTGTCATTCTGCGCGTAGTTTACTGCATCGAAGGTCGCTTTGTTCCTCTGTAGTCACGCAGTCCCTGGTCCCTTAGTCCCTGTCTTTCGCTCACCGGCCCAGTTCCTCCAGGAAGCAAATGAGCGATTCGATGCCCAGCTCAAAATTCCTCAGGCTGAATTTCTCATTGGGCGCGTGAAGATTGTCATCGGGCAATCCGAAGCCCATTAATACGCTGGGCATGCCGAGGTGACGTTCGAAGTCGCCGACAATGGGGATCGAGCCGCCGGAACGGATGAAGACCGTGTCCTTGCCCCAGACCTCATGGAGCGCGCGCGTGGCTGCCTGGACATACTGATTATTTACGGGAATCAGGCATGGTTCACCGGCGTGAATCAGTCGCACGTCCGCGCTAACCCCTTGAGGAACGATTTTCTCCACATAGCTTTTGTACACTGCGAAGGTTCTTGCGGGCGTCTGGTTCGGGACCAGGCGCATCGAGATCTTGGCAGTGGCTTTTGCGGGAATCACGGTCTTGGCGCCCGCGCCGATGAAGCCGCCGGGCATCCCGTGGACATCGAGTGAGGGACGGGACCACGTCTGCTCGAGCACGCTGTATCCGGGTTCGCCGATGAGTTGTATCGAGCCAACTTCGTTCCTGCGGTACTCCTCTTCGTCGAAGGGCAGCTTACGCCAAGCGGCAAGCTCCTCGGCGCTGGGAGTGACTACCTCGTCAAAGAAGCCGGGAATGAGAATATGGCCGTTCTCGTCTTTGAGTTTCGCAATGATGTGCGCGAGGGCAAAGAACGGATTGGGCGCCGCACCCCCATACATGCCGGAATGAAGATCGCTTCTTGCGCCGCGAACTTCGATCTCGGTGTAGATCATGCCGCGCAGGCCTACGCAAAGCGTGGGTAAGCCGGGAGCAAAGAGTTCCGAGTCGCAAACCAACGCAAAGTCGGCTTTGAGGTTGGCAGGCTTCGAAGCCACGTAGTCCGCAATTCCCTCCCCTCCCACCTCTTCTTCGCCTTCGAAAATGACCCGGACGTTGAGCGGCAACGCATGATTCGCGGCCATGAGTGACTCAAGCGCCTTGACTTGAGCGACCACCTGGCCCTTGTCGTCGACCGCGCCACGAGCGTAGATATTTCCATTGCGCTCTGTGGGTTCGAAAGGCGGCGTGAGCCACTCGTCAAGCGGGTCGGGCGGCTGAACATCGTAGTGGCCGTAGATAAGCACCGTAGGCTTGCCAGCCGCATGCAGCCAGTCGGCGTAGACCAGCGGATGGCCATCGGTTTCAATCAGTCCTGCGTGCTCCATGCCGATGCGCTTCAGGTCGGCTACCAGCGACTTGGCGGCTTTGCGGCAGTCGGTCGCGTGCTCGGGCAACGTGGAGACGGAGGGAATGCGCAGCAGCGCCTTCAAATCGTCGAGATAACGAAGGTGGTTTTGGCGGGCAAAGACAACGGCAGATGAAGACATCGGAACACTCCAATTTGAAAAACGATAGAAGAGAGTATAGACCGCTGAGGCGGCGGGGGCGGTGATGAACGGCCTTGATTTTTGAATCCTGCGTGCGACGCAAATCGCGGCCCTATGCGCTGCATTCTACGATCGGGCCGGACACGCAGATGAAGCTCTCTGCGGTGAAGCCATCTTCATCGCCTACGCCACAGGTTCCGGAAACATGCGGTTGAACTCCGGGTCGTCGTGGAGCGCCTGCAGGTCCGGGTCGCGGCGCGCCCAAACCGCGTCGCGATATCCCACTTCCCAAGCTTTGTGCAGCGCGTCCAATCCCTCCGATTTTCTATTCAGAGTGCAGTACAGGCAGGCAGCGTTGTACAGAATCAATGCCTCATTGGCGCGCAGAGTTACGGCCATCTTCAGTTCGCGCAGGGCGTCGTCGGTACGCCCCAGGCGTGCGTAGTCCCCGCCCAGCAGAATGCGGGCCCGCGCGTCTTCCGGCACCTGCTTCAGGTGGTTTTCAAGAGCACCAATCCTGCGCTGGATCATGTTGCGCTCACTTTCAGACTTGCCCAGCGCACCCATGGAGTTCATAACTGGCACGTAAACGTTGTAGTCCTCGCCGCTGGACTCGATGGCAGCTTCCGCCACATCCAGCACTTCCTGGTAGCGTCCCGCTGCAAACAGGGCGCGGCACAGCAGGTAATAGGCTCCCTCAGAGTCGCGCTTGCGCTCGATGGCTTTCTTCACCATGCGCACGGCTTCGTCGTACAGTGCGGCCGCATAGAGCACCCAGGCCTGGCTCACCTGCACTTCGGGCAGGTCCCAGCGCAGCGCCACGGCCTTGCCTGAAGCTTCGCGTGCGCGCTCCAACCACATCTGATCGCGGCTGTAGTAATAAAGCATCGCGCAGGCGTTGGCGGAGGCGGCGTAGGCCAGCGCGAAACTGGGGTCGATGGAGACTCCGTTTTCGAACATCTGCAGCGCGAACTCCAGGTCCTGCCGCGTCTGCCGCCGCGCGTAGCTCTTGCCGCGCAGATAGAGGTCGTAGGCTTGCAGGTTCTCCGTGGGCTTTACCGCCAGGGCTTCCAACTCCTCCGGCGAAAGCGTTACGCGCAGCGCCTCGGCGATCTTGCGCGCCATCTCGTCTTGCACTTCGAAAACGTCTTTCATCTCGCGGTCGAATCGCTCCGACCACAACGGAAAATCGGTGCGCGCATCCACCAGTTGCGCGCTGATGCGCAGCCGCGCTCCGGAGCGGCGCAGTGTGCCCGTCAGCACGCACGCGGCGCCCAGCTTCTGCCCCACCTGAAGCGGGGTCAAGGCCTGGTCGCGGAAAGCCAGCACCGTGGGGCGTGAAAAGACATTCAGTCCGCGAATCTTCGATAGCTCCGTAATCACGTCTTCCGTAATGCCGTCGCGCAGGTATTCGTCTTCTTTCGAGCCGCTCAGGTTCTCAAAGTAGAGCACGGCGACCGATTTCCTCTGCTTGTTCACGCCGGAATCCGAATCGGTCTTCGCCGTGGTGCGGTTCCTATTCGACTCCAGGTTGCGCTTCATCCGGTTCAGGTCGGTTTTAAGGTCCGTCGCCGTCTGGCAGCGCAGCGTCCGGTCCTTTTCCATGCACTTCTCCAGGATGCGGACGAACTCCAGAGACAATGCCGGATTCACCTCCGCGGCCGGCTGCGGTTCGCGGTTCAGTATGGCGTCGAAGATCACCGCCGACGTGTCTCCCGGGAAGGGCAGACTGCCGGTTGCCATTTGGTAAAGGACCGTGCCCGTCGAAAACAGGTCGGTGCGCGCATCCACCAGTTGTCCGCGAGCCTGTTCCGGCGACATATAGGAGATGGTGCCCACCGCCGAGCCCGGTGAAGTCAGCTCGTCGCCCGCCGCCAGTGTCCTGCCTCCGTCCGCCATCTGCGTCGTCTGGCCCTGCGTGATTTTGGCCAGCCCGAAATCCAGGATCTTCAGCTGACCGCGGTCCGTCAGAAACAGATTCGCCGGCTTGATGTCCCGGTGCACGATGCCCTTGGCATGGGCCGACTCCAGCGCATCGGCAATCTGGATCGCCAGTGGCAAAATCGTCTCCACGTCCAGCGGCTGCCCCTTCAACCGCTCCGCCAGCGTCTGCCCCACCAGAAGCTCCATCACGATGAAATGCTGCAACTCGTGCTGCTCAATGGTGTGGATGGTGCAGATATTCGGGTGATTCAGCGACGAAGCCGCCCGCGCCTCGCGCTGAAAGCGCTCCAGCAACTGGGTATCCCTCGCCATCTCCGGCGGCAGGAACTTGAGGGCCACGTGACGGTCAAGCTGTGAGTCCTTGGCTTCGTACACCACGCCCATGCCGCCCGAGCCCAGTTGGCGAAGAATGGTGTAGTT
Source organism: uncultured Acidobacteriaceae bacterium (assembly GCA_963789425.1). GTDB lineage: Bacteria > Acidobacteriota > Terriglobia > Terriglobales > Acidobacteriaceae > Telmatobacter. The sequence goes on from CAWBKM010000006.1 coordinate 103,634, forward strand.
CAGGATCGATTGGCCAATTAACGGATCTGGATTCATCTTGTGCCGTTTAGTATAGAACGGCACAGCGGGTCGTCAATGGGTAGAAAACCGATCAGCGGCCTTCCGGTGCGGGGCTGCGCCGGTCTGCTGTCGCCGCCTTCAGCTTCGTGGCAAGCCGGGACTCGAGCGCGTTGCCCTGCGCGGCAACCTGGCCCTTGTCCGCGCTCCCTTACAATGAATTTCGCAGTCAAAACATCCGTACAGGCTCTCGGGAAGCGGATCGTTTTGGAACAACGTTCTCTCGGTTGCCGAAGCCGCATCCAACTTGCGTGACCCTCGTGCGAGCAAATGCTCGTACTCTAAAAACTGACTCACCGGCATTTGCGCTTATCAGTTCGTTGCGGGAAAGGGATTCTTCTTGTCTACGTACCGGAGTGGTCTCCCGCACCGATTCTTTCGCCTTTCTTGCCTTTCCACCTTACTTGTTCTGGCGCTTGTGAACGCCATTGCGCTCGGCCAGGTGAGCCCTGAAAACCCGTACTATGCTCGGAAGAATTCATTTGGAGTCTTCGGCGCATATTCCGGGAATTCCAGCCACATCCTGCTCGGCTACGCCGAGAACCGCAAGCTCGTGGATTTCGGGGTGTCCTACAATCGCCGGCTCCTCATCGGCTCAGCGGTGAACTGGCTGTACAGCCTGGAGCTGCTGCCAGTGGCACTGGAGAGCGATCCGGTGGGCACCGAAACGATCAACCAGGTCACGCCGGTTGTCTCGAAAACGACCTACGACTTCGGAGCGCAATTTGTAACCTGCGCGCCTGCGACGGTTCCCTACAGCTTCGCCAGCGAAAATGGGGTCGTCTACAGCGGAACGTTCACATATGCGTGCAGTGGACGCCGCTGGACGATCGGCGAAGCCATGTCCCCGATTGGAATGCAGTGGAACTTTTTTCCTCGCCATAAGATCCAGCCTTTCTTCACCGGTCACGGCGGGTATATGTATTCAACGCAGCCTATTCCCATCATCCAGGCAGGATCCTTCAATTTCACTTTCGATCTTGGAGCGGGGTTTGAAATCTATCGGAGCCTGCACAAATCGATACGCGTGGAATACCGATACCACCACATCTCGAATCACAATACCGCGCAGGAAAACCCCGGCATCGACAGCGGCCTGTTCCAGGCGACCTACGTGATTGGGCGCTAGCAGCGACCCGCTCACCGGTCTGCCCTCGACCGTCGCTGCCTCATTGCCGCCACAAGGGCCAGAGTCCGCTCCTGATGGAATCTCGGCTTCCGGCCTCTTCGTGGCCGGATGGGACTGCGAAAAGGTAAGCTAATGGGGTGAACGAAAGGCCTCTGTGGAGAACAGCGTAAAGGTTTTGATCGCCGAGGATGAGCCCAACGCGCTGGCCGGGTTGGCAGAGCTGATCTCCGGGTGGGGATACCGCACGGAAACCGCGCGTGACGGGGCCGAGGCCTGGGAAAAGACTCTGGTATGGAACCCGGCTATCGTGGTGACGGATCTGAAGATGCCGCGTATGGACGGCATGGGCCTGTTGGCCAAACTATCTGAGGGCGCCGAGGGCTTGAGCGCCAACATGGCGGTGGTGGTGCTGACGGCCATGGGTTCGATCCAATTGGCCGTCGACGCCATGAAATTGGGCGCCTACGACTTTCTTCAGAAGCCCGTTGACCCGACACGGCTCAAGACCATCCTGGCCAATGCGACCAAACAGCGCCAGACCGCCATCGAACTCGAAGTTGCGCGCCGCAGACTGCGCGAGTCTGGCGTGCTGGGCCAACTGGTCGGCAGCTCGCGACAGCATGCGGGAAATCTTCACGCTGATCGAGCAGGTTGCTTCGTCGAACGTGCCGATCCTGATCACGGGCGAGAGCGGAACGGGCAAAGAACTAGTCGCGCGCACGCTGCACGACCTGAGTCCGCGCAAAACGCGCCCTTTTGTCGCGGTCAACTGCGCGGCCATTCCGGAAACGCTGATCGAAAGCGAAATCTTCGGACATGAGAAGGGCTCTTTTACGGGCGCGGTAGAGCGCAGGCCCGGCTGCTTTGAACTGGCGGCGGGTGGAACGCTGCTGCTGGACGAGATTGGCGAAATGCCGTCAGGGACGCAAGCCAAGCTGCTGCGCGTGTTGGAGGAACGGAAGTTTCGCCGGCTGGGTGCTCGCACCGAGATGGATACGGATGTCCGTGTTCTGGCTGCGACCAATCGGGACCCGCAGACCGCGGTGGCCGAGGGTCATCTTCGCGCCGATCTCTATTACCGGCTTAACGTCTTCAACATCGCCATGCCTCCGCTGCGCGAACATCTTGAAGATCTGCCGCCCATGGTGGAAGCCATGGTGACTGAGATGAACCAGAAGCACGGCCGTAAAGTTTCGGGCATCGCGCCGTCCATGCTGGACCGGCTGATGGCGCATAGTTGGCCTGGGAATGCGCGCGAATTGCGCAATACCATCGAGCGCGCGGTCATTCTTTGCCCCGATGGCGCGCCGCTCGATGCCGGACACCTGCCGCAGGGATTTGGCAAGGATGCGGCGGCAACCTCGGACGGCAGCTCAATTACCGTTCGCGTTGGCGCCACGGTGGACGAGGCGGAGCGGCTGTTGATCCTGCGGACCCTGGAGGCTACCGGCCAAAACAAGACGCGGGCCGCGGAGATTCTTGGCGTGAGCCTGAAGACTCTGCACAACAAGCTCAAGGAGTACGGCCGGGAGCGGCATGAAACAGAGAGTTGAGAAGATTCGGAATGCGCTGAAAGTTCTGCGCATTTTGTCCCCAAACGCACAGGATTCTTCGTCGAAACAGGTGACTGCAGCAAACCGGGTCTGAGTAGCTCTTAAAAGTGCTTTGAGCCAGTTTACTGCCGTTCTTCCAGCCTATGGGCTTGAAAACCAAACTCGTGCTGGCCATTACGGCTCTGGTGTTTCTAATCGCCGGGGTGGTTTCACTGGTGTATGTGCACCAACTGGTGAAAGCCGCGGTGAAGGAAACCTACGACACCAATCTGATGGTGGCGGACCAGGTGCGCTATGCGCTGCAAAACGCACTCGAGGCCGGCCTCCAGGGCCTCACTGTCGATCCCAACAATCCCGGCGAGTTGCGCGCACTCATGGCCGATACGGTGCAAAACGATCCCACCCTGCAAGCGTCGCTGGTCTCGGTCATCCGCTATTCGTCTACGGTGTACGACGTAAATATCGCCGATAGCCAGGGGACGGTGTTACTAAGCACGAATCCCGCTAACCAAGGAAAGCCGCTGCCCACTCGACCCGCCTTTGACCGTCTGCTCAAAGCCGGGCCAGTACCGATGATGATGCAGGTCTTCGGCGAGCCCAAGGTCCTGGACATCGTTGCGACGCTGGAGAACAACGGAAAGCTCTTCGCTTCGGTCCACGTGGGGGTTCACACGTCACTGTTGCGCGCCGCCTACGACCCGGTTTTGAGAAAAGCGTTCTGGCTGATGGGGTTTGCCCTCATCGTGGCGTTGCTGGCGGCTTTTCTGCTGAGCAACCTGGCGCTGCGGCCCATGACGGAAATCAGCCGGCAGCTCGACCGACTGACCGCTGCAGGAGAACCGCCCGATTGAAGGACGGACGCCGAAGAACCAGGACGTGGCGGCGCAGGTCTCCACCAAGATTGAGAAGATCGGTCAGCGCATGCGCAACGTTGAAGAAGTCTACTCCGCGCTGCGCGAGAATCTCGACCAGATTCTCGGCAATCTACAAGACGGAATCATGCTCTTTACCGAGGACCGGCGCGCGGTGCTGGTATCGGAAGCTGCGCGGCGGTTCCTGCAAATTGATCGCGACAATATCCTGGGGCTGCACGCGAGCGAATTCCTCGACGATTCGAAATCACTCGGACGGGCCCTGCGCGAGGCGATCGAAACCGGCAAGCGCATGGACAAGGTCGAGATTCGTACCGAAGGCGGCCGCCGCATCGAGGCTTCCGTCGACTTTATTAACGACGCGGAAACGCACCAGGGTCTGGGCGCGCTGGTCACGTTGCACGACCTGGAGTCGGCGGCGCAAATTGAGTCGGAGCTTGAGCTCTCGCGGCGCATGGCAGCCATCGGCCGGCTCACCTCGGGAGTAGGCCATGAGGTCAAGAACCCGATCAACGCGATTGTCGTGCATCTGGAGCTTCTGAAGTCGAAGCTGGGCGAATCGGAAGGACCTGCCACCAGGCACCTGGACGTAATCGACGCGGAGATCCGGCGGCTGGACCGCGTGGTGCAGACGCTGGTGGATTTCGCGCGGCCGGTGGAGGTGCAACTCCGAGAGCAGGACCTTCGCCCGGTCATCGGCGACGTCCTCACGCTGGCTGCGGACGAGCTGACCATGCGCCGGGTCACGCTGATCAGCCGCATACCCGCCGAACCATTGATTGCGAATGTGGATGCTGACTTGCTGAAGCAAGCCGTGCTCAACGTCATTCAGAATGGCGCGCAGGCCATGCCGGACGGCGGTCGTCTCGAGGTCACTCTCGAACTGGACGGGAATCAAAACGAAAACCAGATCCAGGCGTCGAAGAGTAACGGGATTCCCGGTGGGATTCCGCATGCGCCGGCGCACGCTGCACTGCTGCGCGTTGCCGACGAAGGCATCGGCATTCCCGACGAAATCCGGGACAAGATCTTCGATCTGTACTTTACGACCAAGATCGGCGGCAGCGGCATTGGATTGGCCATGACTTACCGCATCCTGCAGTTACATCATGGGAGCGTGGACGTACAATCAAGGCAAGGCCGCGGCACGGAATTCCGGCTGCGAATTCCACTCGCCGCCGCGGACAGGGGACGCCGGAACCTGCAACCGGCGGCTGTCGAAGACAAAAAGGGGTTGGGGGAATGAGGTCACCTGCCAAGTGCGCTGCGTGGCTGCTGCCGTTCGTGCTCACCGGCTGCTTCCATTTGCCCTTTCACAAGACTCCGCCGCCGCAGCCTGTGCTGGCGCCACCGCTTGTTGTTCCCCTCCATCCCATTGAACTTGTGTCAGTTGAACTTCCGCCTGGGGTGAGATTGATCGCTGGGAAGCCTCTCTACAACATGAGGGTCCACGACGAGACGGTCAAACCGCTTATCAGGCACTGGAGGGCGGCGAATCCACCAGAGATCGTAAACGTTCCGGAGGTCGCTGCAAGTTCCGAGGTCAACGCCATTGGTCAACTCTCTTCGGGTGACCCCGGGAGTTATCGCCAGCAGACGGAGGCTTCCATCGCATCAATCGAACGCGGCCTCAACGGCATCAATCGCACGCTCAACGACTCCGACCAGAAGACCGCGGACCAGATTCGGGAATTCTTGAAAGAGGCTCGGACAGCGCTGGCGTCAGGCGATGTGGACGGCGCGCACACGCTCGCGGCAAAGGCGCAGATTCTGCTGGCAGGGCTCACTCAATAACTCTCCCGAACCCTCGGGCAAGTGACCGCGCCCCCTTACAATTCGCCCCAGCTCAGCTTGGTGCGCAATGCGTCGAAGAAGCCACCCTCATTAAGGCGGACGAGCTTGACCGTATGGCTTGAGCGGCAGCATCGTACCTCGTCGCCGCGGCGCAGCTCCACACCCTGCTGGCCATCGATGGTAAGCAGTGCAACGTTGGGAACGCCTTCGACGCGAACGTTCAGCAATGCGCTGCCAGGCACCACAATAGGCCTAAGCGTGAGCAGATGAGGACAGATGGGCGTGACGACTATGGCGTCAACGTCGGGCGTGAGGATGGGACCGTTGGCGGCCAGAGTGTACGCGGTTGACCCGGTAGGGGTGGATACGATCACGCCGTCGGCGCGGAAGCGCGCAACACTCCTGCCATCGAGCTCCACGGCAAACTCACCCATGCGAGCAATGTCGCCCTTGGAAACGACGATTTCATTCAGTGCCTCGAAGCTCGCGTGCTCCACCCCCTCGCGCCATAGTACGGAGTGCAGCATGGCGCGCTCATCGAGGCTATGGCAGCCTTTGCACCAGTTTTCCAACGTTGCGTAGAGATCGGCGAGACGGACTTCCGTAAGAAAACCCAGGAATCCGAGATTGACGCTGAGTATGGGCGTGCCGACGGTAGCAAAAATTCGCGCGGCGGCAAGCAAAGTGCCATCGCCACCCAGAACAATCACCAGACCGGGTGAGCGCGACGGCAGATCCGCGCGATCAATGGCGGGGGCCGCATCGGTGTACGTGCCGCCTTCCAGGTCGAGCACGACCTCATAGTTGTGCGTCCGCAGCCATGCCACCAGGTCGGGCAACAGCCGCTTAAGCTCTTCCCTGTTGGGCTTGCAAACAATGGCGACCGAGGTCATGCGTCCCAGTGTAATGGACTCGCTCACTGCGGGCCAATCTCGACGCCTGCGAAATCGCGCTCGGTAAGGATGGCAAGCCTGACCAATCTTATTGGCACAGAGAATTTGCTGACTCTTTTGGCCTTCTTTTTGTATAGTGGCTCGAAACCAGGATTTGGAGCGATTCGCCGGCGTTAGGCCCAGTCTGGCGCTGCCAGGGTCAGGTTTGAACCGCCGTATTCAACTAGCAACCAGAAAGGAAGGCTGCGATGGAATGGTATCTGATGGTCTGGAGGAAGTACGCTGAGTTCGATGGCCGCTCGCGGCGCAAGGAATATTGGATGTTCACGCTCTTCAACCTGTTGGCGATCTTCGCGCTGGCAGCGCTTGGGGTGGCAGGCGGGGTAATGCTCGCATCCACCGGAAAAGTGGACTCGGAAAACAGTGTACCTTTCCTTTTTATTCCGATCGGGATTTACGCATTGGCTGCCCTCATTCCCAGTATTTCCGCCGCCACGCGTCGGTTTCACGACATCGGCAAAAGCGGCTGGTTGCTCCTCTTGCTCTGCGCGCTGGGCATCATCCCCGTCGTGGGATTCATCTGCGCCATCATTCAGCTCGTCTTTTTGTGCCAAGACAGCCAGCCTGGGGCCAATCAGTATGGTCCCAATCCGAAGTTCCCTGAACAAGGTGCAATGATGTACGCGGGGATTCCGCCAGGCGCCATTCCCACCGGCTATTTCGTGCCGCCCCAGCCTCCCGCCGTGGTCGTGCCACCGCCGCCTTCAACTGAGATGAGATTGGGATTCTGCAGGACCTGCGGCGCACAGTTGACCGACGGCTCTCCATTTTGCGGAAGTTGCGGCACGCGAATCTGAAATCCGTAACGCTCGGCGGAACATTGAAGTTTACAGTCGCCGCGCGTAAAGCAGGAATTCCTGGTTGCCCTCGGCTCCTGTGATGGGCGAAGGAATGGTCTCAATGACATTCCACCCGAGCGACCGCACACAATTAGCGACTTTCTCGATCGCCAGTTCGTGCCCTTGCGAATCGCGCACGATGCCTCCCTTGCCGACATACTCGCGGCCAGCTTCGAACTGAGGCTTGACGAGAATCACCGCCTCAAAGAGGCTTGGCGCCGCGGCCAGAACAGCGGGAACCACGAGCGTCGCCGAAATGAACGACACATCGACGACGAGAAGAGTTTTTCCCTGCTCTGAGCCGCGTGTCGCCAACGATCCCGGTTCGAGCAGGCGCGCATTGGTGCGTTCGAGCAATTGGACACGCGGATCGTTGCGAAGCTTCATGTCGATTTGGCCAAAGCCAGTGTCAATGGCGGTGACCTGTGCGGCTCCATGCTGCAGGAGGCAGTCGGTAAAGCCTCCGGTCGAAGCGCCCACATCGAGGCATGCGCGGCCCATTACGTCAATATTCCAATGGTTCAATGCCGCGGCCAGCTTGATTCCACCGCGGCTTACATAAGGATTGTCCCCGCCAAGCAGCCGGATCGGGGCGTCGGCCGGGATCGAAGTGCCGGGCTTGTCAATCTTCTGTTCGCGCACCAGAACCCGCCCGGCTAGAATCAGCGCCCGGGCGCGCTCGCGGCTGGCAACGAGCCCCCGCTCAACGAGCTGAACGTCAAGCCGCGCTTTTTGCGGCCGTGCCTTGCCGGCGGGCGTTTCTGGCGTTCCTTCCATGGATCTAGGAAACTCTCCAAACGGTCGGCTCCGCAAAAGTTCAAAGGGCCATTCCCGCCGCAAGGAATGACCCTTTGTACATCTCGAGTGCTCCGTCGCGCACTCTACGGTATGGCCTGACACGCCGAAAGCGAAGCCAGTGAAGCGCTGCCCGGCAGGTTGCAAGGCTGCCCATAGCCGGGGACACGGCTTGTGTAGTTGTTGTTGCCGCTGGAGCCGGTCTGAGTCGTGGTCCGGATGTCGATAGGCGTACCTTCTAGCAAAACCGTGGTGTCGATCAGATCGGTCACCGTTGGGCTCGATTCAATGATGGTGATGAAGGGGCTGTCGGGTGAAGCGACGTATATCTTCGAATACTCGGAATTTTGCGTATTGACGACGGTGCGCGGATGGCCGACGACGGTGAGGGTCTTCTCCACGGTGTACGTGTGGAGATTCACCACAGTCACGGTGCCGTCGCCTGAACCGCTATCGTCGTTTTGATTGGCAGTGTAGGCTTTGCTGCCGTCCGCAAGAACAGTTACGCTGGCTGGATTGGGAGTGGGCGTGTTGCCCACCTTAATCGTCGTGACAGTGCCGAAGCCGCCCGTGATGGCGCCGCAAGCCGCATAGGTGGTGCAATTGCTGTTGGTGTAGGTGTTGGAATCGTTGCCGTATTCGTCCAGTGGGACATTAACGACGCTGATCGTTCCCCCGTCGTAATTGGCGACGACAAGTTGCTGGGTCGCAGTGTTGTACTCGGCATAAATGGGTCCCGAGCCAGTGGGAAGCTGAATGGTGGGATGGCAGGTGATCCATTGCCCATTCTGATTTTGAAATGGCGTACACGCGTCGGGCGTATTGTTCCTGGTGTTGATGACCGTGATGGTATCGTCTCCGCGATTGAGGACATACAGGCGCTGGAGGTCCGGAGTTTGCACTGCGTAAACGGGGCACTTGCCGAGCGGGATCGCGGGATCGGTTGTGTTGCTGGAAAGCTCAATCGGTGTCGCAACGCCCGCCGGCGCCGACGTGGGAGACGCGTTGCAGGTCATTGGCGCAATATCGGGAACGTTCTGGCTCAGGACATAGTCGCGTTGACCGCCGCTGCTTCCGGGTCCAGCAACGAGGACGGGCATCGTGGCTGGGCTGCCCGAAGTGGCCACCGGGATCGCGAGTTTGAAGGCCTGAGGCGACCCATTAAAAAGATCGACGACATCGCCGTTGAGGTCGGGAGCCCAAAGCCCGCTGGATGGCGACGTCAGGTTGACCGGTTGCGCCGTCGGTGGCAACGTGGATTCAGAAACATTCTTGGCCTGCAAGCTCGTCGAAAGTGCGAAATTCGAAAGTGTCTTGTCGCTGTTAATCGTATAGCCCGTCGACCCGACTCCATCGATTGTGAAGACGCTCGGCCCGGGACCAATCGGCGCCTCGGTCATGATCGAGTCGCCGGAATAATCGATGATCGTGACCACGCCAGGCGTGCTTACTCCCGTGGTGGACACCGCGATCACGTACGACTGGACCTGCGCCGGCGGGCCACTGGTTCCGATTGGAGTGACCACTGGCCTGTAATTGTCGCCACAACCGGCAATCAGAGCCGCAAGCGCGAATGCAGCTCCTGCCTGCGCGAAGAGCACACGCGCCGGGCATGACTTTATGGGATAAAGCCTCATTCGGAATCTTTCCTGCTTTCCTGCTGATTGTAAATCACTGGGGCGGGCGCGCGGGAGCCGAGCGGCCCGCCATAAAGTCCGACGCCGAAGGCCACAAATCGTCATCGCGGGCATAAAAAGCGCGAGCCTTTCTCAAGCTTCGGCAAGCGGTTAGGATGAGGCGTGGCTCAAGATAATCTGGCCTGGCAATCGAAGCTGGTGTTGCTGGCGGTGCTGCCTTTTGCGGCCACCGATGTGCTGCTTACGTGCTTCGGGCGAGTAACGGATTCCGCTGCCGTGGTGATTTGGACCGTGGGGTTAAGCATTCTGCTGGGGCTCATTACCTGGAAGTTGCGGGCGGCCACGCCTTCCGCAGCGGCAACCGGTGCACTGATCACGGCAAGCCTGATGTTCTCAACAGTTGAATTTCCCTACGAGCCCTGGCATACGGCGCTGATTCCTGTGCTGGCGGTTTCACTTCTGGCCTTTGCTGCCACGCGCGCCGGGCGCCGGAAAAAGGAGCGGCTGGGCGCCGCCGAGGCACGGCGTGGAAGGTCCGCCGCACAGGTTGCGGCCAATCTGGGCCTTGCGGCGTTGGTCGCAAGCGAGCCCGTGAGGATCTGGTTGTCTGATAGCCGATGGCTTCCGCTCCGAGCCCACTCCGGAACGCTCATGCCCGCAATGGCCCTGGCCGCATTGGCTGAGGCTGCGGCAGATACAGTTTCGTCGGAGATTGGGCAAGTGCTGGGTGGACGACCGTGGATGATTACGTCGCTGCGCCCCGTGGACGCGGGCACGGACGGCGCAGTGAGCGTGGCCGGCACTCTGTCCGGAGTGCTTGCAGCAGCCATCGTGGCCGGAGCAGGAAGCTGGGCCATGCGCGGCGACCGGAGTCTCTTCACGCTCAGTTGCGCGGGCGCTGTGTTCGGACTTCTTTTCGACAGCCTGCTCGGAGCCACTTTGGAGAGAAAGGGTTGGCTCAGCAACGACGCGGTGAACTTCTTATCGACAGCCAGCGCGTCCGGGTTTGCGTTTCTCTTGCTGACTTTCTAATCCCGCACCGCCCCGCCAACTTGCTAACTCGCCGACACGCGCGCAGCGCGGCTAACTTGCTAAGCGCTAACTCCGCTAACCCCGCTGCCCTCAATGCAGATGCAACCGCCACAATGTGTAGCTGAGAATCTCGTGGGCAACGCGCTCGGCCTCCAGCGTTCTATCTTCAACCGCCGGCCGTGGACGAGGCGACGTCAGCACGTCGAGACCTTCGGCAGCGCAGATCGCGTGGATACGGAACATATGCGTGTCGTCGCTGACCACCACCAGCCGGTGCAGGCCATTCACGCGGGCGATCACGGCGATGCGGCGGGCCGACTCTTCGGTGTTGCGGCTCTCGGTTTCAGCAATAATGGACTGCTCCGGAACGCCCTTGCTGATCAGATAGCCGGCGCCAACGGAGCCCTCGGTATATTGGTCGCCGCCCGGGCCGCCCAGAGTGATGATGAGCGGGGCGATGCCGCGATGGTAGAGCACGAGTGCGTGATCGAGCCGCGCGCGATAGACGGGCGAGGGCCGTCCGTCATACTCCGCCGCACCCAAAACGCCAATCGCATCCGCGGGCGCGGCTTGATCCAGGTGCGCGTAGCTCTCAATCTGCACGTAGACCCAGCGGCACCACACCAATGCTCCGCCGAGCACGAGCACAGCTATCACGACGATGAAGAGGAGGACCCAGTTGCGGCGCTTCGTCTTGGATTCGCGCCCCATGCGCTCCATCTTATCGCTGCAAGGTCATCACGATTTCGTGGGTTGGGATTGCGCCTTCGCGCAGAATCTCCCATCGGCCTGCGCCGAGGGTGAGGTCGACAATCGTCGTCGGCTGCGTGCGGCCTGTCGGCCCGCCGTCGATGATGAGCGGAATGCGGTCGCCGATCTGGTCGCGAACGCACGCTGCGCTCGTACACTCCGAGGCGCCTTGCAAATTGGCCGAGGTGGCCGTGATGGGCAGGCCGAAGCGCTCCACCACAGCTCGGGGTATGGCGGAATCGGGCACGCGCAACGCCACGTTGCCCGTATTCGCCGTCGAGCGCAACGGCAGCTTGGTTCCGGCGCGGACGATGATCGTCAACGGCCCGGGCCAGAATTTGTCTGCGAGCTTGTCCAACTGGGGATCGCTGTCCCGCGCGAGCTCGTAAGCCTGGGACAAGCTGGCGATCAGCAGCGAGAGCGGCTTGTGCTTCTGGCGGGTTTTGATCTGGTAGATCTGCTCCACCGCGTAAAGGTTCACCGGATCCACCGCCAAGCCATAAAAAGTATCGGTTGGCAGGGCGACAACACCCCCCTTGCGCAGGCAGGAGACGATGTAATCGATCCGGTCCGGTTGGGGTTCATCGGGATGGACGCGCAATATCTCCGCGGACAAGAAGACCTACCTCGGTTCCCGAATAGAAGGAGTGTCTACAGATTCGGAAACTAACACAGCACTAGCTGTGGTGCAAGTTTGACGATCACCGCGCAAGTGCTCACTGCCACTAAAACGCCGTAGAATCGCCACAGCAGCAAGAGGATGCCAATCGATGCCCGTGCGCAACATTCAAAGCAAAGACAACGCGCGTCTGAAAGAGCTGCGCAAGGCGTTGAGCGCGCCGGGCCGTGGCGTTCCTGCGCTCGCAGGCGGCGCCAGCGGCTTAGTGGGCATCGAAGGGCCAAACCTGATCGAGGAAGCCCTGCGCGCCGGTTTGCGCGTGAAGACGATCTTTGTTGCGCAGGGTGCAGAGCGGTTGCTGGATAAGCTCCAGGTGAAGCGGGACGTGGAGGTTCTCGAACTGCCGAAGAAACTTCTCGACCAGGCGCTCGCGACCGAAGCTCCGCAGTCGATTGCAGCGCTCGTTGAGCGGCCGAATTGGTCCTGGTCGCACGTTCTCAAGCAAAACCAGAAGAAAACGCTTGTGCTTGTCCTGGCGGCCATTCAGGATCCGGGAAACCTGGGCACGATTCTCCGTTCGGCAGAAGCATTCGGAGCCACGGGCGTTGTGAGCCTGCCGGGAACCGTGAGCGCGTGGAATGCGAAAGCCGTGCGCGCATCGGCGGGGAGCGTTTTCCGAGTGCCGCTGATTGCAGCGAATGAAGCGGAGTGCTTCGAGCAATTTAGAAAAGCCGGAGTGAAGGTTTTCGCAAGCACGTCGCGCGGCGCGAAGGCTGCCGATCGAGTCGCGCTGGCCGGTCCCGTGGGTCTCATCATCGGAAACGAGGGCAATGGTGTCCCGGAGGAAATTGCTCGACGCGCCGATGGCAAAATCACGATTCCCTGCCCTGGCCCGGTAGAAAGCCTGAACGCGGCCGTCGCCGCCAGCGTACTGCTGTACGAAGCCTCACGGCAGAGAGGCTCGCGATGAGCCTCTTCGACAACGAGCCCGATCTTCCACAGCCCTCCTCCAAAGGTCTGCCCCACGCAGTGGTCGCAGGGGGCGCGCCGCTGGCGGAGAGGATGAGGCCGCGCTCGCTTGATGAATTGCTTGGCCAGGAGCACCTCGTCGGGCCGGGCAAGCCGCTGCGCGTGCAAATCGAGCGCGACGATGCCAGCTCGATGATCTTCTGGGGTCCGCCCGGCGTGGGCAAAACCACGCTGGCCAAGATTATTGCCGAGACCACGAAGGCCAGCTTCATTGAGTTCTCCGCGGTCACCAGCGGAATCAAGGAAATCAAGCAAGTAATGGTCACGGCGGCCAAAGCCTCGCAACTGCACTCGCGCACCATTCTCTTCGTCGACGAGATTCATCGCTTCAACAAAGCGCAGCAGGACGCGTTTCTTCCTTACGTGGAGCGCGGCACGATTCGCTTGATCGGCGCGACCACCGAAAACCCTTCGTTTGAAATTATTTCCGCCCTGCTCTCGCGCTGCCGTGTATATGTACTCGAGCCGCTCAAGGACGAACAAGTTGTAACTCTGCTGCGGCGCGCCTTGGCCGACAAGGGGCGTGGGCTGGGCGCAATGGAGCTAACCGCGGACGACGATGCGCTTGAATTAATTGGCGGCTACTCCAGCGGCGACGTCCGCAACGCATACAACACGCTTGAAGTCGCAGCGCAATTGGCCCTCGCCGATGGAAGCAAGCACATTACGAAAGCCGTTGCCACCGAGGCCGCGCAGAAGCGCGTGCTCATGTACGACAAAGCCGGCGAAGAGCACTACAACCTGATCTCCGCGCTGCACAAGAGCGTGCGCAACTCCGATCCCGATGCGGCGCTCTATTGGCTCGGCAGGATGTTTGCAGGTGGCGAGGATCCCCTCTATCTCGCGCGGCGCATCGTGCGTATGGCCGTTGAAGACATCGGCCTCGCCGCGCCTGAGGCACTGCATCTGTGCCTTTCCGCAAAGGACACGTACGATTTTCTCGGTTCGCCTGAAGGCGATCTTGCCCTGGCCGAAGCAGTGGTATACCTGTCACTCGCGCCGAAATCGAACGCGGTGTACACGGCATTCGGGGCGGTGCAGGATGACATCGAGCACACGCGCCAGGAGCCTGTACCGCTGCATCTACGCAACGCGCCGACGAAGCTGATGAAAGATCTGGGCTACGCCGAAGGCTACCGCTACGCGCATGAAGAGGAAGGTAAAGTTGCCGACATGGATTGCCTGCCGGAATCGTTAAAAGGCCGCACCTACTACCACCCCACGCAGGAGGGCCGCGAAAAACAGCTCGCCGCGAGGATGGAAGAAATTCGGCGGATCAGGTCCGCAAAGCACGGATCGAAGCGCTGACTTACTTCGTCTGACCGCCGCTCTTCGGGAGTTTCGCGAGCGCGTCAATCACGATGCCCGGCGTGAGCACCTGCGGCAGAAGCTGCGGTGCGCTCTGGCCCGGCGTGTAAAGCGCGTAAACGGGAACTCCGCTCCGGCCCAGTTCACTGAGTTCTTGTGTGATCGCCGGATCTTCGCGGGTCCAGTCGGCGCGAAAAAGTGCGACGTTCGCTGCGTTGAACGCCTGCATCACCTCCGGTCGGCTGAGCGCCACGCGTTCGTTCACCTGGCAGCTCAAACACCAACTCGCGGTGAAGTCGACAAAGACGGGCTGGCCGGCGGAGAGAGCATGCTGAACTGCATCAGCGGACCAGGGCTGCCAGGTCCCGGCGGCTCCGGCACTTCCCGACGATGTAGCAGGCGCGGAAGACAGCGCGGCGGCGAAGTCTTTCGGCGCAACAAAGCATGCGGCAACAACGACGGCCAGGATGAGCACAGCGATTGAAGTCGCCCACCGCTTCGCCGGCCATCTCCCAAGAAACCACCCTGCAATCGCGAGCAGCAGAAACGTTGTCAGCAGCACAAGCAGCAAGTTGGCGCCATACGCTTGCGCAATCACCCACGCCAGCCAAATCACGGTTCCAAAGATCGGCACCGAGACGGCTTGCTTGAGAATGTCCATCCACGCGCCGGGCTTTGGCAGCAATCGGGTCCACGCAGGTTGCAGCGTAAGCGCGACATACGGCGCGGCAAGGCCAAGTGCGAGCGCCGTGAAGACCACGAACGTCACAGCAGCAGGTTGTGCGAGCGCATAGCCGATGGCCGCTCCCATAAACGGCGCGGTACACGGCGTGGCCACAACAACAGCGAGCACTCCGGTAAAGAAACTTCCGGCATAGCCCTGTTTCGCAGCTAAGGAGCCGCCTGCGCTGGTCAGCGTCAAGCCGATTTCGAATTGACCAGCCAGCGATAGCCCGAGGAAAAAGAGCAGCCCTGCCATCAGTGAAAGAAAAACCGGCGACTGGAATTGGAATCCCCAACCGAGCGAGGCGCCGGCCGCGCGCAATCCGAGAAGCAACGCCACCAGCGCCCAGAACGACACCAGAATTCCGGCGGCGTAAACAAAACCGTGAGCGCACAGCGTTCGCCGATCTTCAGTGCCGGACCGGCAAAGCGACAACCCTTTCAGAAACAGCACTGGAAAAACACACGGCATAAGATTCAGCAATAGTCCGCCCAGAAAGGCCAGTCCGACGATGCGGGCGAGCGCCGCCGCTGAAAATCCAACTGCCGCAACCGGTGCGTTCACTGTTCCCGGCGTCGCCGAAATCTCATAGTTGCGCCCGCCGGCAAGCTCAACAACGCCGTTTAGCTGCCCAGGGCTCGCAGTGAGGTTTGCATCTTTCTTCAAATCAAGAACAAACCCCGTTGCGGTCGCAGTCACTGTCTGCGGCGCCGGATTGTCGACAGTATTTTGGTCATCGGGAAAAAACTGCGCCTGCGTCTCACGCTGGCCGGTCGAAATCGTGAGCCGGAAACCGGTTGCGGTAGACGCGAAGATGGCTGTGTCGCTGTAGGGCAGCGGCTGCGGCACCTGGTTCGCAAGGCGATTCCACAAATCCTGATCGGGACCAAAATACAAGCTGGTGTCGCCTCCCGCGCGCGACAGAACATCCAGCTCCTCCTCCAATTGCGCCTTTTCCGGGATGCAAACCTCCCGGCAGACCAGCCAGTTGACGTTGGCGTCCAGCGTGATCTTGCTGCCCGAATTCAGTCCACTGGCCGCGTCAATTTGAAACGGAAATAGAACCTCATTCTCATATCCGTAGTCCATCAGCGGGCCCAGCGGCAGCCGCGCGGGCGCAGGAAACTCAAGTGGCCCGACGCGGAAGCCGTTGGGCAAGATCCAACTGATGCGCGGTGGCTCGCCGGAGTCACCCGGATTCAGCCAATAAACATGCCAGCCGGGCTCGAGCTTGAAGTAGAGGCCGGCATTGTTCGTGCCGCCGTCCGGGAACACGTGGGGTATGGGAAAGACCAGCTGCACGTGCACATGCGGCACGTCAGCCGAGTTCGACACCGCGAGCGCAGGCGTGCCGAAAACGAGCGCGCAGCCCAACGCCAGGATGGAGTGAGAGAAACGCACAAAGGTTGAATCCGGACCCCTGAAAACCAGCCCCGTTCTTTGGATTCAGTGTATCGGACCAAGGTTACAGAGATGTCGGAAGGACCTTATGGCTGCTTAGTGGCCCATCGCAGCATGCCGGCGGTAAATGCAGTCGTTCTGCACGCACTTCACACCGGCCGCGCGAGCGCGAGCGATGGCTTCGTCGTGAATCACTTCGTCTTGCAGCCATAGATAGGGAATGCGCAGCCGAATCACGTCATCGACAATGGGCGGAACGTTTTCGGAGGCGCGAAACACATCGACGAGATCGATTCCCCGCCCTGTTTCAGCTTGGGCGGCGGCCTGCGCAACGTCGAGGCCCGCGTAGCAGCGCATCCCCAGGATCTCTTCGAGGGCCGGATTCACCGGCAAAACACGATAGCCGTGCTCGGCCAGGTAGCGGCCAATGTTGTAGCTCGCGCGCCACGCCTTGTCGCTCATGCCGACAACAGCAATTGTCTTTGCGCTGCGTAGCATCTCGTCGATGATTGCCGAATCGTTGCTCATAGGAACCTGTTCTCTGTTCTCTGTTCTCTGTTCTCTGTTCTCTGTTCTCTGTTCTCTGTTCTCTGTTCTCTGTTCTCTGTTCTCTGTTCTCTGTTCTCTGTTCTCTGTTCTCTGTTCTCTGTTCTCTGTTCTCTGATTCTTATTCGTCCAGATCGTCGTCCGCAGTCGCCGCCACCGCCGTCCCGCGCCGCTTGGCCAGCAAATAGCCGCGCAGAAACGGCTCAAGATATCCGTCGAGCACCTTGTCCACGTCGCCAACCTCAACCTTGGTGCGATGATCCTTGGCCATCCGATAGGGCTGCAGAACATACGAGCGGATCTGCGACCCGAAGTTGATTTCGAGCTTGGAGTCTTCAAGCTTCTTTGAAATGGCGCGCTTCTTTTCAAGCTCATACTCGTAGAGGCGCGAGCGCAGCATCTTCATCGCCTTGTCGCGGTTCTTGTGTTGCGAGCGCTCGTTCTGGCACTGCACGACAATTCCCGTCGGGATGTGCGTCATACGCACGGCGGAGTCGGTGGTGTTCACGTGCTGCCCGCCTTTGCCGCCTGAGCGATACGTGTCTATGCGCAGGTCTTCCAGCTTCAAATCGACATGAATCGTTTCGTCAATCTCCGGCGAAACATAGACCGAAGCAAACGAAGTATGCCGTCGCTTCGCTGAATCAAACGGCGAGATGCGCACCAGCCGGTGCACGCCGCTTTCGCCGGCCAGCATGCCGAACGCATTTTCTCCCAGGATCGTGAACGTTGCGGACTTGATGCCCGCCTCTTCGCCGTCCTGGTAGTCGTTCATTTCCGTTTTGAAGCCCTGCTGCTCGGCCCAGCGCAGATACATGCGGAGCAGCATCTCCGCCCAGTCCTGGCTTTCCGTGCCTCCCGCGCCGGGATGCACAGTGACAATCGCATTCAGCCCGTCAGCCTCGCCCGAAAGCATCGTTCGAGCCTCGAGGTCTTCGGCGAAAACCCCCAGCTCCTTGATGCTCTTCTCCAAATCCAGCAAAACATCTTCACCCTCGCGCCCCAGCTCGAAGTAAGCGTCGATATCGCCGGTGCGGCGGACAAGCTCGTCGTCGTCACGCACCAGCGCTTCAAGCCGCTTGCGATCGCGCATGAGAGGTTTCGACGCAGCGGGATCGGACCACAGCGCCGGGTTGGCGAGCTTGGTTTCTATTTCGGAGAGTTCCCGGCGGATGCGCGCAGGGTCAAAGATACTCCCGCAGGTCGCGCACTTGATTGCGCACGGGAGCGTAGGCGAATTCGAGATCGTTCAACGACATTGTGCTCTTATGACCTGGCTTTGGATTGGACTGTAAGACTACTTTTTCTTAGCTGTAGCTAGCATATCACCGCGCTGGTTTTGACCTTTTCTGGTAAGGTCAATCACCTCTTTGGCCACATAATCGCAATAGAACGTCTTTGTGAAGAGGCTGGATACCGAGTCCGATGGGAAGTCAGTTGCGACGAAAAACATTTGCGAGGGCCGTGTGTGGTCAGCAAAGATCAAAAGCCAAACTCCCTCTGCCTTTTCTTTGTAGCGGTTAAATTTCTTGGCTTTCTCGTCGATCACGTCTTGGAGGTGCTTGGTGGTTAAGGGAGCAACCACTGCAGGTCGTCCGACGGTCCATCGAGCAAAGAGCTGGTCAGGCACTCCGTAAGCATGAATGATAGCGACCGACTCAGATAAAGAGCGTTCTGCGTTCTCATCCTCGCTTGATCTCCAGGCGCCCTTCTGCGAATTCTTGAGGTTCATACTCTGAATCTGACGTGCAATCAGCCCGGCGACCTGATCGCCCTTCTTCCTATCAAGTGCGATCCCGTCCGAGAACCAGATAGTTGCCAGGACAGGAGGGTTGCGGGCATCGAAATAGGTTTTCTGTGCTTTGGACACAATCTGGTTGGTCACCGACTCTACTGCTTGGAGAAGCAGTTCTTTCCTCGGTTGTGGATTCGCCTCCAATCTGTTTCTCCGAATGAAAATCTCAGTCACCTCGATGCCAACCTTGTGCCCTTTAAGATCGACTAAGAAGTCAGGAGATTCTCCTGGCACGATGTCTCCGGATGTTATTCCTTGAAGTTCAAGGAATCGGTCCAGCAAGAATCTTTCGTGCTGTTTCTTATCGGAATCCATCCAGCCATCCTTCAAAAGTCACGGGTATCCGCGATCGACTTGGCCGCTCCGCAAAACGAACATTTCATCTGCAAAGCTCCTTGAGCGCTCAGACGTAACGGCTCAAATCGGGCATCGGATAGTGCTTATCGTTGCGTGTCCAGAGGGCGGCTTGATTTTGCACGGCCGAGGCGGCAATGAGAGCATCGGCGATCTTGAGATTGTGGCTCTTGCTGTATCGGCGTAGATATTCGCCCGCCAATTCACCGATCTCCTGGTCAATGAGAACGCATGTGAGTAGGGCAAAGAACTGAGTGATCGTCTGCAATTCACTGGCGCGCGCGCCAGCGCCGACTTCCGCGAAGGTAATCGGCGATACCAGGATCGGTGAAGGCGAAGCCGCGAGGACACTCCATTGCGCGAAGATTGCCTGATCACGCCCGCGCAGGACCTCGATGACAACGTCCGAGTCAATGAAGATGCTCACTCGGTTTCCAGGCGTTCCTGCCTGTCGTCGTCGCGCAGATTGCGGATGAACGATTCCGCGTCCTCCATGCCGGCGCGATCCTTCCAAAGCCCAGCGATTCCGAGCATCGCGTCGCGGCGATCCGCAATGTTCCCCATGTAACGCTCACGAACGGCAACGCGGACCAATTCTGAGATCGTTGCTCCTTCAAGCAACGCCTTGGCGTGAAGCGTCGTCCAGAGGTCATCTTCAAGATAAAGTTGAGTTCGTCTCATGATGTATAGTATACATCACAATTAAAACGCTGTGTATCTCTTTTATTTTCATGATAATGAAGCGTGACCTTGCCTGTGTAGCAGTATTACCCCAGCCCAGCCAACGATCCCTAAACTCAACAGAGCACACAGCCACGCGAACACGTCGCCATGAGCGGTGTAGAACGTGACGCCATCGCGGAAGCCGAACTCTGCGGGTAAAGCGTCAATCTGATGCCGCGGAATGCTCTCGCGCACGCGGCCGTACGGATCGATTGCGGCTGTCACCCCGGTGTTCGTGTCGCGCAAAAGCCAGCGGCGATTTTCGACCGCGCGCATGCGGGCCATGTTTAGGTGCTGCCAAGGTGCGCTGGTATCGCCGTACCAACCGTCGTCGCTGATGTTCACAAGCACTTCGGCGCCATTGCGCGCGAGTTGGCGCACTTCGTCGGCAAAGACAGCCTCATAGCAAATGAACACGCCGTAGCGATGACGCCCGCCGTTTTGCGTATCGAGCAGAAAGACTCTGTGATCGCTACCGCGCGTGAACGACGACACTCGTCCGGTCAGCTTGTGCGCAAACGTGAGCAGGTTCTGGAACGGAATGTATTCGCCGAATGGCACGAGGTGGATTTTGTCGTAGCGCCCAACAATCTTGCCACCTGCGTCGACGATAAAGGCAGAGTTGTACTCGTGCCAGGCGTTCTCCTGTTGCGAAAAATCCGTGCCGATCCCGCCCACCACAAGCGGCGACTGCGTAGTCACCGCAATAGACCGCATGGCCTGCTTGAAGCTCGCGTCGCTCTCCATGAAAGGCGCCGGCGATTCCGGCCAAACCACGAGATCGGGATGCGTCGGATACGGCGGGCAGATAATCTCGCCTGTGGGCGCGCCCGTTTGCGGAATTCCCGCGATGTACGTTTTGCACTCTTCGCCGGCCAGACGCGCGAACTCGGCAATATGACGGTCCCACTCAGGGCCCTGCCAATTGTCGCTTGCGCCCACATCGAGATTCGGCTGAATAAGGACGGCAGTTGCAGTCGGCTCTGTGTTGGGAGGCGGAACAAAAACGCCAGCATAACCCGAGATGAATAAAACTGCACCGCAAGCGACCCACGCCCACCGGCTGGCGAAGCTGTGTCTAGCACGTCGCTCAACGAGCAATGCACCCGCAAACAGCGCGTTGACCGCGACAAGAATGAATGTAATTCCGTAAACGCCGATAAACGGCGCGAGCTGGTTGATCAGCGCGTTGTCGATCTGCGAGTAGCCGAGCTGATCCCACGGAACACTGGTGATGCGCGCGGCTGCAAGGTCAAGCCCAGTCCAGAGAAACGGCGCAAACACCAGAGCCATCCGCGTGGAACCCGTCGCCCGCCGAACCAGCACAAGCCCCAACCCGAAGATGCCGAAGTAGAGCCCCAGTACCATGCTGAATCCAAGCGTCAGCAATTCCGGCGCAAGCGGCGGCATGTCGCCGTAGTGCATCATCGTGTCGCGAATCCAGTAGCAGTTGCCGACGTACCACAGCACGCCGCAAAGGTAGGAGATAAAGAACGCGCGGCGCAGCGGATGGCACCGATCCGTTTCTCCGTTCGAAAGCGGGTGCCCCACCCTCGCGACGTCTTTGTTTTTGTCGCCAGGGTGGGAAAGTATTGCCCAAAGCAGCGGAACGAGTCCGGCCCACGCAAACACCGAGCGCCATGGAGGCATGGATCCCGCAAAGGGGAATGGCAACTCGAGCAAGCCGGCGGATAGTCCCGCCGCGGCCCATGTTCTCCAGGAAGACTGCATACACCGGCGAGTGTAAAACATTCGGGTTGCAGCAGAGTTGCGATACACCGGTTCCTGAGTGGCTGTATCCCGAAGCCTCTGTGCTCCAGTGGCTCTTTCGTCAAGAAAGAGCCACCTTGCACAACACAAAAACCGCGACAACAACTCAGGAACCGGTCTAGAATCGACAACATGATCCTGGCCGTTGCCGCAATTCGTGTGCTGGAAGCGATGTTCCTCTTTGGGATGATTGGGTCGGCCGTGGTGGTGCTGATCAGCTTCTTCGAGGATGGAAAAGAGCTTTTCGGCAAAGACTAGCCATCGAGTCCACCCCTTTTGACGCCGCCCTTTTTCCGGCCGGCCAATCCCATTTGGCAAAAACGCAGAGCTCGGGTTTACACACACCCATTCCGAGCGTAAGCGTCTGTAATGAGACACTTGATTCGCGCTCGGCGCAGCTATGCCGCCACCACCCTCGCGAAGAGCATTCAGGATCTTTAGGTAGTGGTGCAGTTTGGATTCGGCAAGCAAAAGGGCCGCCCAATCGGCGGCCCTTTGACTAGATATAGACGTTGCCTCAGTTGGGCGCTAGACCAAGTTGCCTTGCAGCTTCATCGCGGAGCGGGAAGTATAGGCCGGGAACTACCAGATCAGCCATTTCGAGGGCATGTACCATCACCTCTACGGCTACAAACTCGCCATCCCTGGGGATCACGATAGGCAGGCTGTCGCCCTTTACCAGACTCCAATTCCATTCATCTTCCATCGAGACGACGTAGCCGTGCAACTCAAGCACGCGCTTCAACTGCGTTGGCGGAATGGGAGCTGGTAGTTTCAGCAAGGCATACTCGCTTTCTCCTGACTGTTGAGCAGGAAGAGGGGAACCTCAAATTCAAACGCTTCGTCGTACCTTTCAATGGCCACAAACTCACCCATTTGCTGCTTTGGGTTTGTCGTTGCCGCTTCTGCAACCTCGGAAAAACCGCGCTCTCTCAAAGCCCTGTCGATGTTGCCGTGCTTGAGGCACGTGCCCAAGAACAGCTTTACAGCACTTTCCAGAGCGGCTCTTGCTCGACTTTCGTCGGTTCCCTGCGAGTAGATTTGCAGGGTCGGGCAAAATGCTACATAGACGCCTGTCTGCTCATCCTTCCGGGTCGCTCCTCGGACGCTTGCCGTGATTTTCAATGCCATATACGATCCATCCTACAGCATTTGGCGCACGATTCCCGCCCACTTCCTGCTGTAAGTGGATTTTGGACCGCCCGATTCGGCCCGTCAAGTGCGTTCTGGCGGGGCCGTTGGCCAGCACGGTACCTTAGGCAGCCCTGCAAACCTCGTTAGTGTCCAGCAATGCTACAAGCTGCTCCAGGGACCAAATGTGATCTGCAAGCCCCGCTTCCATCGCGGGAGTCACGCGCAGCGTCTTGTGCACTCGGCAAAAGTTGTAATGCATGAAATGCAACGCCACCGCATGGCCGTGATTCTCGATTTTCTTCGAGAATCCATTTGTGAGCCGGGTAAACCGGCGCATCGACATTCGCATGGTGAGGTTCTGGCGTTCGACATAGGATGTGCTCACATGCTCGTAATCGGGATTGCCGATTACGGTCTTCATATCGCAGCCGATGCATGTTGATGGTGAATAGCGAACCTCGGGTCCATCGTTCGATGCGGCAAAGATTTTGTGAACCTGCGCGTAATCTACGTTCGCGCCGAAAGCCTCCTCAATTGCTTTCATGTAAGGCTTGTGCTGGTCTGTGGTGATCTGTGGCCGTCCCACCACACGAAGGCGAATGTCCATAGCGAAGTCGCTTGCCCATCCCTGGCCGCGACCGCCAATCAGATAGGACACGCAGAGTTTGGTATCGGCGTCGATTGCAACCCAAGTCCATGCATCGCCCCAGCCAGCAGCTTTCTGTTCGGGTGTAGCATTCTTGGCTTTTGCTCCGACGAATTGCCAAATTTCGTCGCACTGAATTCTTTTTGCCCGGACTGCGCGAATCTTCCGATCATGGAGACGGGCGCACGCGCAGCCCATGTCCTCTAGCAGTTTCAATACCGTGTGCTTTGCCGTGCCGGTCATGCGAACGATGGAATTGATGCTGTTGCCTTCTACGAGAGCGGAAAGGACTTGGACGCGCTTTTCAGTGGTCAGCCTATTCATAACAGGATTAACTGTATCTTTTCTCGCCGTAATAGTCAATATAATTTGAACTATTTTGTGTGATTCAGTTTCATAGTTAGATGTAAACACCTCATTATAAGCATTATATTGCTAAATATTTCTGATTATTTTATGTTGACATGCACAGCATTTATGTTATATATAATTTGATTATGGATGCTATTCAATATTCCCTTCCAGTCGATTGGATGATTTACGACAGGAACCAAATCTTCGACGAACTTACCGAAGCAAAAGCCGCCATAATGGCTCTTAAGACGATCCCTTATCAGCGCCGTTGGGTCGAGGAACTTCAAAAGGTCCAGCTCAAGATGGAGGTCGCGGGAACGTCTCGAATTGAGGGAGCGGATTTTGCAGCGAACGAATTAGAAATCGCGTTGCGTGCCCAAACTCCAGAGCAATTAATGACGCGCTCTCAAAGGCAGGCGAATTGCGCAATTGCTGCCTACAACTGGATCGCCACCCTTCCCGATGACAGACCGATAAACCTCGCGCTAATTTGCGAAATGCACCAGCGAATTGTGACTGGATGCGACGACGACCACTGCGCTCCCGGAATCACGCGGCCAAAGGATCAAAATGTTACATACGGAGCACCGATTCATCGCGGCGCAATTGGAGGCCCAAATTGCGAAGAAGCGTTGCAGAGGCTCACGGCGGTGGCGCAGTCATCCTTTCACGCTCATGACGTCATAGTTCAAGCCTTGGCATTGCATTATCACTTTGCTTCAATACACCCGTTCCAAGATGGCAACGGCAGAACTGCGCGGGCTTTGGAGGCTCTGATGCTCCAACGGGCTGGGCTGAAGGATGCGCTTTTCATCGCAATGTCCAACTACTACTACGATGAAAAGCGCTCTTACCTGGAGTCATTGAACGCCGTGGGAGATGCTCAGCACGACTTGACGCCATTCCTTAAATTTGGTCTTCGAGGGATTGCATTACAGGCGAATCGTTTGGCTCAGTTAATAAAAACGGAGGTTTCAAAGCAGATTTTCAGAAATCTGATGCACGATTTGTTCACCAGATTGGAAAGTAGCAGGAAGCGTGTAATCGTAAAACGGCAGCTCACACTTTTGGAAAAACTGCTGAATACGGAGGGGCCAATCGAGTTTTTTGCCCTTGCAGATGCGGTGAATGATGATTACAAATCTCGAAAAGTCCCGCTCAATGCAATTGTCCGTGACCTAAATCGCTTACAGGCTCTTGGCGCGATCAGGATTGAACGCGACGACTCAGATGGCAAAAATCCCGTTTGGTACATTAGCGTTCGATTGGATTGGCCAACTCGGATTACCGAAGGCGAGTTTTTCCGGACGCTTGCTCAACTGCCCAAATCCAAGACCTACGGATTTTTGTCCTCTACAGAGCCTTGAGTGGCTTCTCTGACCACCCGCGCGGCGGCTTGGTTCACGTCCTCGCGCGGGTGACGCTCCTTTACATGCTCCGCAAACTGCTCTTTTCGGCGCTGAGCCCACTGAGCGGGGGTCAAAGACTTCGGCTTGATCAGTTCAATCCGAAAATTGCAGAGTGAGCACCCAAACGTAGTTTCATTGAGTTTTTGAAGCATTGGCTTGGCCATGACCGAAGTCTACGCCGCGCTCCGATCCATCGCCAGCCTGTGGAAATCCAAACTGCACCACTACCGATCTTTATTTCTCGTTGACACTGCGTTGATTGAAAATTAGACTCGTCGCAGAGCGGTGGTTTCGCTCAAACGATTTTTAACCACCAGCTGCGCCTCGCCGGACCGTAGAGCCTGCTATTCGCTTTCCCGCGGGCGGCGCCGTGAGCCAGATTTGGCGAGTTCGAGAAGAGAGGAGCGACGCATACCGGGTGTCTGCTAGCGACGAAAGACGAAGAAATCGGCAAATCTGGCCCCGGCCCTCCGGGTTGCGGCCAAAATCAAACCATACTTCGTTGTCGCCCTCGACCTTGGAGCCACCAAAGCCTTCGGGTTCCGCCTCGTATGATGTGATTTTGGCTCGCAACGCCCGTTCGCGCGAAAGTGATTAGCAGGCTCTAACGATGGCCTCAACCCGAACGACCGTAGCACCTCCGAATGACCGCGTGCGACTTATTGTCGCCTCCTCGGTGATGCTCACGTTCATCTCCTTCTGGCGCGCTGCCGCCATCGTCCTCAATGATCTGGGCTCCTCCGCTTTCTACGCCGGCGGCATCGCCGAGCAAGCAGTTGGAGCCGCCGCCCCCTGGTTCATCCTCGGCATCATGCTGTTCAGCTTCGCGGTGCGCGCGGTCTATGTCGA
This sequence comes from uncultured Acidobacteriaceae bacterium, assembly GCA_963789425.1. GTDB lineage: Bacteria > Acidobacteriota > Terriglobia > Terriglobales > Acidobacteriaceae > Telmatobacter. The sequence goes on from CAWBKM010000006.1 coordinate 129,706, forward strand.
GAGCTGCTCGATGTTCACCCGCGGCGGCGTTTATCGCGTCGTCAAAGAAGCCCTCGGAGGCGGATTCGCCAAGCTCAGCGTTTCCGCGCTGATGTTCGACTACATTCTTACCGGGCCGATCTCCGGCGTATCTGCAGGCCAATACATTACCGGCATGGTCAACGAGCTGTTGACGGTGGCCAATCAAGCGCACTGGCTGCCGCCGGCAATGATCGGCGCAGGCGGCCAACCAATCCAGTTCGACATGAACTACACCTCGGCGTTGCTGGGCGCGGTGGTGACGATCTACTACTGGTGGCAGAACATCAAAGGGATCGAAGAGTCCAGCGACAAGGCGCTGCGGGTTATGCAGATCACCACTGTGATGGTGGTGATTCTCTTTATCTGGGGCACATATACCGTGTGGCTGCGCGGCGCTTCCCTGCCCCCATCTCCCATTCCGTCTCACCTCCATTTCAGCGACGATGCGCTCGGATTTCTGCGCGGCAGGGGTTTGCCGATCTTCGGCTTCTTCGGCATCCTCATGGCCTTCGGTCACTCCATTCTGGCCATGAGCGGCGAGGAAAGCCTGGCGCAGGTCAATCGTGAGATCGCGCATCCCAAGCTCAAGAACCTCAAGCGGGCGGCGATCGTCATCGCCATTTATAGCCTGATCTTCACCGGCGGCGGCACGCTGCTGGCCTCGATGCTGATTCCCAACGGGCCCCGGACAACCATCTACCAGGACAACCTCATCGCCGGCCTGGCCATGTATATGGCCGGCCCGATGTTTTGGCGCATTGCCTTCCGCATCTTCGTGGTGGTCGTGGGATTCCTGATTCTCTCCGGCGCCATCAATACGTCGATCATCGGTTCCACCGGCGTGCTGATGCGCGTCGCTGAAGACGGCGTGCTTACCGACTGGTTCCGCAAGCCGCACCCGCGTTTCGGCACCAGCTACCGCATCGTCAACCTCGTCTTCATCCTCCAGATGTTCACCATCATCGCCAGCCGCGGCAACATCATTATGCTGGGCGAGGCTTATGCGTTCGGCGTCATCTGGTCGTTCACGTTCAACGGCCTGTCCATGCTGGTGCTGCGCTGGAAGTATCATGGCGAACGCGGCTGGAAGGTTCCGCCCAATATCCGCATCGGCAAAACCGAGATTCCGCTGGGACTGCTTTCGGTCTTCATGGTGCTGCTGGCTGTGGCCACCGTCAATCTGTTCACCAAATCGGTCGCCACCGTCAGCGGCGTCATCTTCTCCATCGCCTTCTTCATTGTCTTCACCGTTTCAGAGCGCGTAAACCTGCGCCGCCACGAGCTCACCGCGCGCCAGATGAAGGACCACTTTCAACTGGAGCACCAGGAGACGATCAGCCGCGAATCAACGGCCATTCGCCCCGGCGGCGTGATCGTGACCATGCGCGATGCGGCCAACCCGCTGGCGTTGAAATGGACCCTCGGACGAACCAGCACGGTCGATCGAGACGTCGTTGTGGTCAGCGTGCGCCTCATGGGCGTGGGCGGCCCGGAGTACCTGAGCGCCGAGCAGCAGAGTTTCAGCGAGCACGAGCAGATGCTCTTTACCAAGGCGGTCTCCGTTGCCGAAAGCTTTGGCAAAAGAGTCTCCCTGCTGGTGATACCGGCCGGCGACGTGTTCGCCGCGCTGGTTCAGACGGCGAATTCGCTCGAGGTTGAGTCGGTGGTTGCCGGGCAGTCCAGTTCCATGACTGCCGAGGACCAGGCGTTCCACATGGGACAAGCCTGGGAGGCGCTGCCTGAGCCCAAGAGGCAGTTCAACTTCTATGTGATCGGCGCGAACGGCGAAACCAAGGTGTTTTATATCGGCCCGCATGCGCCCGCGCTCGGCCCCGAAGACGTGGAGCTTGTCCACCGGCTTTGGCTGAACATGCGCCGCGATCCGCTGGCGGCGGATCTGCATCACAGCGACATCATCACCTACGCACTTACGCGGCTTGCCGGCCAATATGCGCGCGAGAAGCAGGAGATCCTGCGCGACCTGCGCAATTGCCGCGCCGCCGGTTCACGGGCCCAGATGCGCCTCGGCGGCCAGGATTCGCACGGCCCCGACGAGATCGTGCAGTCGCCGCGCGCAATCAAACAGACAAGAGATCAGTAGAAAAACAGAGATAAGTGAAAAGAGATCAGAAATTCCTACTCCCTGTTCCCAGTTCTCTGTTCTCTGTTCTCTGTTTTCTGTTCTCTGTTCTCTGTTCTCTGTTCTCTGTTCTCCGTTCCCTGTTCCCTGTTCCCTGCTCTCCGCCTTCTTGCGAATCTAAGCCCGCGCTAGCGGGCAAAAGACGGTAGCCCCAGGCGTGAGCCTGGGGACAATCGACGCAATCGAAACCAAAAGCCCGCCTCGGCGGGCGAAAGAACCGAGAGATCGTCCGTTCTCCGCCAACCTTCCACTGCCCACGTCAAACGCAGATTTCATCCCCCGGCTTCCAGTTCACAACCTTCACGCCCGGCGCAACCAGGGCCGCCAGCTCTGCAGGTGTTCCCTTAAGCGGCGGAAACGTTCCAAAGTGAATCGGCAGCACCGTCTCCGGTGTGAGGAAGCGGCAGGCGAGCGCGGCCTGCTGCGGGTCCATGGTGTAGTAGCCGCCGATGGGCAACATCACGATGCGAGGCTGGTAAAGCTCGCGAATCAATTGCATGTCGCCGAAGACTGACGTGTCTCCCGCGTGGTAGAGCACCGGCCCCCCGGAGATGGCGAGTACAAATCCGGTGGCGACGCCCGTGTAGTGCGTGCCCTTGTCGTCGGCGGCGCCGGCAGAGTGCTTAGCCTCGACCATCGTGACGGTCAAATCATTGAGGGCAACGGTCCCGCCCAGGTTCATGCCCATCGTCTCCGTCACTCCCTGCTTGGCGATGTAGTCGGCCAGTTCATAGATCGCGACCACAGTGGATCCATGCTTTTTGGCGACAGGTGCGGCGTCCGAAATATGGTCGCCGTGGCCATGCGTGCACAGAATGTAGTCGATCTTCGAAGGCAGCTCGAAGTCTTTTGGGTATTTGGGATTGTGCGCAATGAAAGGATCGATCATGACGTTCGTTCCGTGCGGGGTTTGAATCAGCACCGTGGCATGGCCAAGCCATGTAATGCGTGTTTCCTGTGATTTGCTCACGTGCTCCTCCTCGAAAGGCAGCAGCCGGTGGCCGATAGGCGGTAGTCCACAACCAATTGCCGGCGGCTCTTTGCCATTCGATTCTAGTTCCGTTCGGTCGGAGGCCCGCGAAAAGAGTCTTTCGCGACCCTCACCCGCCACGAACATGGGGTGCCCATTTCGTCATGAAAAGGGGTGCCCCATTCTAAAACTCCGCGCGCAGCGAGGAGTTTTAGGGTGGGAACCACAAACCCAAGTCCGCCCACCCTCAACCCACCTCGAAGTCGGGTGCCCCCGGTCCCTCGCATTTGGGGACCGGGGAAACCACAAACCCTGGTCCACCCACTTTCAACCCACCTCGAAGTCGGGTGCCCCCGGTCTCGCCTCTGAGACCGGGGACCTCACGAACCCTATTTTCGCCATGTCATCCTGAGCGAGGTCGCTCGCCGCGGCGAGCGACCGAGTCGAAGGACCTGCATATGCTCTTCGCGATCCACACTCCCCACGAATAAATGGGTGCCCCATCCAAGCTTCGCTTGGGTGGGGTAGCACGAACCCAAACCGAGGGGCTTTGTATCAGGGCTTGGCTTCAGCCATGCCGCAAACGCTTCAGGAAATGGATCGGGCTTCAGCCCCTGAGCACGAAGAGCACAACCCCAAACCCGCCCGCTTTCAATCTGGCACAAACACGGGTGCCCCAGGTCTGGATTCTCAGACCTGGGATAGCACGAACCTCCATCCGCCTCCCTCAATCCACCACAAGAATGGGTGCCCCATCCTAGCTTCGCTAGGGTGGGGTTGCACTAACCCAAACCGGACTCTCGCGCCGAAGGCGCAATGGCTGTTAGCCCCGCGCTTCACCGGGGTCCCCAGCGAGCGATTTGTGCTCGATGGGGTGAGCCAGCGGACGTAAACCCTGGGACTACAAATCCGCAAGAGTCCCGCCCCGGAGGGCCGACCGAACTCCGCTGACGGCCCCACCTTTGCGAGCGAAAGAGCTCCCGCACCGTCTCCCCTCCACTGCGTGTCAAGTCCCGAAGACCAAAATCTGCCGCCTCACTTGCCCTCCAACTCGTTCACTCTCATTCACTTACTCACTCCTTAACTTTCTTTTTTGAAGTTTGCCGATCATTTCCACCTCCCGGCGCATACTCATTTCATGAATCGGCAACCGCGCCTTCCCGGCTCCCTTGAAACCCTCGCGAACTCCTCGTCGCTTTCGGACCCAAAGGCCCGGCTCACCTTGAGAAAACAATCGGGATTGCCGTCCCCAGCGCGGGAAATAAAAAAAACTGCACGATTTGCGGTGCAATTTTCACTTAACCCGTTTATCATCAATATATCTTGCTGTAAATTTTTCCAAAAAAAGAGGCAAAAATGACCCGAATTCCGTCATTTTCAGAGCAAATGCCGCCATTTTAGGTCCCTGCCAAACGGGGCCCCGCCTCACCCACTTGACGTGTGCCGCGGATTCGCCTACATTATCCGAAGAGGCGAATAAATGGCGAAACTAGACTCCCTCTTCCCCATCCTCCAGCCCTCCCCAGCAGCCACCCTTCCTCATGCCGGTCTCGCGCGAACTGCCGCCGACGCTCCGCTCGATTCCACCGGATGCCTCACCGAATACCGGCCCCTCACCAGCCGGTCGATCGTCAACAAAGTCACGTCGAACCGCGGCTTGCCCTTCACCCACGCCATCAACCCCTATCGCGGATGCGAATTCGCGTGCCGCTACTGCTATGCGCGCTACACGCACGAGTTCATGGAGATGACGCCTGACGACTTCGAGCGCAAGATCTACTTCAAGCAAAACGCTGCCTGGCTGCTGGAGCAAGAGCTGAAGCGCCTCAAGCCGGGGACCGAGATCGCGATTGGGACGGCGACAGACCCTTACCAGCCGCTCGAGAAGAAACTCAAGATCACGCGGTCCCTACTCGAGGTTTTCACACGGCACGGCGGATTCCGATTGGGCATCGTCACCAAGTCGGCGCTGATTTCTCGCGACATCGATTTGCTGAAAGAGGTCGCAAAGAGCAACAAGCTGACCGTGCACATCACCGTGACGACGATGAACGCCAAACTTGCTCGCCAACTTGAGCCGCGTGCGCCCAGACCCGACCTCCGCATGCGAACCGTTTCCGAAATGCGCGAGGCGGGATTGCGGGCGGGCGTGATGTGCTCCCCGCTGATGCCCGGAATCACCGACAGTTCCACTTCCATCCGCGCCGTGGCCCGAGCAGCTTCAGCCGCCGGCGCAAGCTTCCTTGCGTCGGGTGCATTGTTTCTCAAGCCGTGCTCTCTGCCCACGTTTCTCGGATTTGTCGCCGAGCACTTTCCCGAACAACTCGAAGCCTACAAGCGGCGCTATGCGTCGAGCGCGTTTGTTTCGTCCGCATACCGCGAGCGAATGGGAGCGGTTGTCGATCAGATCTGCCGCGAGTTCAAGTTGGGCAAACGGTACATGTACGAGGACGCGGAGAAGGAGGAGCGCCCGCAAGTGGTGGAGATGCAGCCGTGGCTGCCGTTCACGAATGGGGCCGGTTGCGGCCATAGCGCAGGTGCGTAATGAGAACAACCCGTCACGCTGGCCTACAACCAATTGCATAAATGGTTTTGTATCAGGGCACGACTTCAAAGCCTGCCCTGAGCGTAGTCGAAGGGCGCCGCATAAGGCGCATAGACAGCGGGGCTTTACAGGCTGCGGAAAAACACGTGTTTTGCCGGCGCTATTGTTTGCCGGCGGGGATTTCCGTGATCGGGCCTGTTTGGCCGGATGGTTTCTGTTATTGTTTCCGCCTCCGAAGGCCATTGCAACAGCCTGCGGAGACACTTTGGTCCTAAGCAGCCATGGCTTCAATCGGAATCAGTCTTCGCATGCGCACCAGGTTGTAGGCGGCGATGGTCAGCCGATAGAACCAGTCCACCCGCTTGAGCCCGCGCAGCTTCACTTGCCGCAGCGGGCGGTTCAACTTGCTCCAGCCGAATACCCGCTCGATCAGCTTACGCCGGCGCTGGCTCACCCGCCGCCAGGGATCGTCCCGCTCGGCGGCGGTAAGGTGATTCTTGCCCAGGTTGCCGTGCACATATTCCGAGATATGCGGCGCCACCGCGCGCTGGCGCAGAGCCTCAATGAACTCCGCGGCCTGATACTGCGTGTCGGCCCCCAGCGTGCGCCGCGTTCCGGCCCGCTCCGCCCCATCCAGCATGCGCAACGCCGAAGCTCGTTCCGCGTCCGTGCCGGCAAGGCTGGCTTGGGCTGCAATCACCAGCCCGTTGCGGTTCTCCATCAGCGCGTGTCCCAGATAGCTGGGAAGACTCCGGTCGGCCGCCGCCTTGCGGTACAGCCGCGCATCCGGGTCGGTGGTCGACTCCACCTTGTCGCGCAACAACACTCTGCCCCCGTCGCCCGTGCCCGAACCCGGCTGCGGAGGCTCCTTCTTCTCCTTGAAGCTGCGCGCCGAGGCCCAGGCCTGGATCAGCGTTCCGTCCACCGTGAAATGCTCCTCGCTCAGCAACTGCTGCTCGCCCGCCTGCTCCACTACCGCCAGCAACAACTGCTGGCTCACCGCCCCGGCGATCAGCCGCTCGCGGTTCTTGGTAAACACCGTCACGTCCCACACCGGGTCGTCCATCTCAAGGCCCACGAACCAACGAAACAGAAGGTTGTAGTTCAACTGCTCCATCAACTGGCGCTCCGAGCGAATCGAATACAACACCATCAGCAACTGCGCCCGCAGCAACCGCTCCGGCGCGATCGACGGACGCCCGGTGCTTGAGTACAGCTTCGACAAATCCCTGTCCATCCGCTCCAAGGCCCGATCCACCATCGCCCGTATGGCACGCACAGGATGATCCGCCGCGATCCGCTGTTCCATCGTTACGTAACTGTACATCCCCGACTGAAGCTCATCGTCTCCACGCATACCTACTTCTTAGAACAAACCACGGTGCAAAAAAAGTCACTAAAAGAGACTTTTTCCGCAGCCTGTTTAGCCCCTCGGGGCACGGACACGGCTGCATGGGCCTCACGGCCTCGGCGTGATGCCGCGCACCGACAGCGAAGGCGGGCGCAGGTTAACACGGTCTCTGGAGGTGTTGCCCTGACAGATCCAGTGGTTGAGGTACTTCGCGATCGAATCCCATACATTCTGTTTGGCACAGTCTTCCTGTTTATCGGATTGTGTGTTTGCGGCATCGCCGTGATGCGGCGCCGTAGCGGGCAAAAATTCTTCATCTGGCTCGGAATCTGGAGTGCGATTGAGGGAACCGAATACCTGTTCGGTTCGCTGGCAGATCTGGGACTCTTGCCACATTGGCTTTTGCCCTGTCTTCCTTACGTGGGCAATATTTTGTCGTTCTCGGTTGTGGTGATTGCCTTGCTGGTCTTTTTCGACCTGAGCCAGGACAAACTGCGGCTCTTTCTTCAAGGAGCGATTGTCATGGGGCTCGTGATCGCTGTTGCAGGCATCGCCCTTTTCTTATCGACCGGCTCTTCGTTCAAAATCATGCCCTACAATCATCTCCTCGCAGCCATTTCGCTCACAGTCGTGGCAATCGTCGTCGCTGTGCCAAAACTCAGTCTGAGATTCCTCGTCCTGCCCAACCGCACTGTCCTTTCTGTAGGCATCCTTCTTTTCGCTTTAGAGGCGGTTTATGGCAACCTGTCGCTTCCACTGGGGCTCCCGAGTCCGCCCGAGATCCTGGACCCACTGGGGTTTGCTGTCCTCCTATTCTGCTTTGGATATGGTGCCGTCGAGAGCCTGGAAATGAACTCGTCACCATCCTCAAGGTTTTGAGCGCCTGGAACAGCGGACTGCTACCGCGTCATGATGACTTCAGAGACGCTGTCTTTGGCGAGGAACTGGCGGTGGCCACTCCATCCGGCGAAGAGGCGCTCAATACTACGGTTGGTGAAGCAGCGCTGAATCGGAAACTGCTGGGTTAACTGCATCTCCACATCGTCGCCGGGGGTGAGATGAAAGCGGCATCGCACCGCCTCATCGCCCTGCATTTTGGTGTGGAAGAAGGCCAGCACCTGCCCGCCGGGATTCATGGACGCGTAGAGGTGCGCAACGATCGGGGCAACCAGCGCCTCGGGCAGATAATCCAGCGCCGACCATAACAGCACCACGTCAAACATGCGGCCGGAAAAGTTGAGCGTGTGGTCGAGATAGCCCTGGGCGTTCCAGATCGGGTGTTCGTCCTCGTCCGTGCCGGTGATCCAGTTTTCTCCGAAGGCGTCGACTTCAAGATCGGCAAGGAAGACGCTGTGGCCGAGGTTGGTAAGGTAGTTGATGTTGCTGGGCGAGGTGTAGCCAGTGTCAATGATGCGCAGGCCCGGCTCGGCCTCAAGGCGCTTGCGGATCGCGCTCCATGCGCCGGAGTGGCGAGGCACGCGGGGCCCGCTGAGGCCCTGAACGGATTGGGCCATCGTGCTCTGCTGTTTTTTATCGAACCAACTGCGCAGCACCTGGTTGCCTCTTGAGCGTTTTCGATTCGTTCGCGCCGGACGCCCGATGCGAGGCGGCAATTCATAGAGGAAACTGCCGCTCGATGACTTCATTCTATTCGGAGCTGAAGCGATAGCGCTGTGACGGCGGGGCGGACCAAGGCGCGCTGCCCGGCGAAAGAGGATTCGTGCGCTTCAGAGCTTAGTTGCCGCCGGTCTGCGTGACGGGGGCGGCGTCGGGCGGCCGGGAGACGCCCTGCGTCAGGTCGACCTTGCCGTGGAAGACGGCATTGTCTTCGATGGCGAGGCGAAGGGCGCGAATATCGCCCTCGAGGTGACAGCCGGACCGCAGCTCCACGCGACCGCTGGCAACAATGTTGCCCTGCACGCGGCCCTGAATGAGCACGTCTTTGGCGGTAAGGTCGGCAGCGATATTGGCGTTGGGGCCGATGGTGAGCCGGTTCTCGGCCAGGTTAACGATGCCTTCGACCCGGCCGTCCAGGAGCAGGTCTTCGCTGCCCTTGACTTCGCCGTTGATGATGATGGTTTTGCCGATGCGTGCGGGAGAGTTTTCTTGAGCCATGAGCCACGATCCTTGTCGAATTCCGTAAAGATCCCTGCCCGCACTATATCAACCCAGCCACTCGGCATCAATTCAGGCGTGTAAAAAGCTGCGCGGTAAGTATCCGCGGTGCCGACGGCGCGAGGGTCTGCGGCGCATTGCTGAGAGCCGCCCGGCAGGCGTCCCAGCTAAACTGGAGGTGTGCACCGGCTCCTTTCGCTCCTCCTCCTGCTCGCTGGGACGGCTTGCTGCCAAGGGCAACCCGGCTCCGGCGCCGCGAACCAGACCCCGCCCGCGCAGGGGCTGGCGATATTGGATCGCGCCCTCGCGAACGAGTACAAAGCGGCGCAAGACGCGAACCACCCCATGCGCTACGAACTCCAGAAGACGAGCCCGCACTGGAGCACGACCAAGAAGATTTGCGAGACGAAGGATGGCGACGTGGCGCGGCTGGTGGAGCAGAACGGCCAGCCGTTGAGCGCTGCGGACGAGCAGAAGGAACAGGCCCGGCTGACCGAGCTCGCGGACGATCCCGGAAAGCAACGACGACGCAAGCAGGCGGAAGATGCTGACGAAGCACGCGTCCTGAAGGTACTGCGCGCGCTGCCGGCTGCATTTGTGTATCAGGACGCCGGGGTGGGTGAGGGATCCGCCGGCAAAGTGGAGAAATACGCCTTCAAGCCGGCTCCGGGGTATTCCGCGCCGGACCTCGAGACGCAGGTCCTGACCCAGATGGCGGGGGAGATATGGGTCGATCCGGTGCATTTTCGCGTGGTGCGGTTGGAAGGGCATTTGCAGCAGGACGTGGACTTTGGCTGGGGGATCCTGGGTCGGCTGAACAAGGGCGGATGGATCGCCATCGACCAGGCGGACGTGGGTGCGGGCCAGTGGCGGACGGTCCACTTCAAGATGATGATGAGCGGGAGGGTGGTTTGGAAGACGCGCGTGTTCGATACCGAAGAAGACGAATCGGGATATGCGCCAGTGCCGACTGGGCTCGGTTACCAGAATGCGATTGAGATGCTGCGCAGCGATCCCTAAGGGTTGAGCGCGGGATTGAGGGAGACAGAAAAGCGGTCCTGCGCTTTAGAAGCAGGACCGCTTCTGTTTGGAGCGGGTTAACTTACATCTTCACGAAGATGATGACCATGGTGAAGAGGGTGAGGGACTCAATGAAGGCCAGGCCAAGCACCAGGAACAGCATGATGCCGGGGCGTGTGCCCGGGTTGCGGGCCAGCGCCTCAGTGGCCGAGGCCACAGCGCGGCCCTGACCCATGCCGCACAAGCCGGCTGCCAAACCCATGCCGATGCCCGCGCCGATGGGGATGAGGCTGGCCGCAGCCGAGCCGCCATCGGCAAAGACCGGGACGGCAAAACACAGAACCGCCAGGGTCATCAATACGAATTGAAGTGTACGCATAGTTCTCCTGCTTCCTAAGATTGGCCGCCAGTGGGTGGTTGAGGCTCACCGTGCCGGCATCCTCGAAGATCATCTCTTCGAAAGTGCCTTTGGCCCCCTCACGCTTGCGGCCGTCCGTTTTATTCCGAAGCGGAAGCAGCTCCGGCGGAATTCTTTCCTCGTCTTGGACGAGAGATGGCGAACATCAATGCTCCTGCGCTACTGCCATCGAGAGATAAATCATCGTGAGCAGCATGAAAACAAATGCCTGAATGACGGAAACGGCGAAGTGAAGCCCGAGAAAGACCGACGGCACCGCGATGGGAATGATGGAAAACCAGACCAGCGTGAGCAGATCGCTGGCGAACATATTGGCATAAAGACGGATGGTGAGCGACATCATGCGGGCGAGGTGGGAGACGACCTCAATCGGAAACAGGAGCGGCGCCAGCCACCAGAGCGGGCCGGCAAAGTGCTTGAGGTAGCCAATGGGGCCCTGCACGCGGACGCCGTAGAAGTTGTAATAGAGAAAGGTGAGAACGGCGAGCCCGAGAGGAACTTCAGGCATGCCGGTGGGGGTTTCGACGCCCGGAATGAGACCGACAACGAGGCCGATGAGATTGTTCAGCAGGATGAACAGGCCAATGCAGGTAACGAAGGCCTGGAAGCGCTCATAGCCGTGGCCGATGACCTGTTCGCTCAGGTCGCCGACGCCTTCATGGATCATCTCGGCGAGCTGCTGGGCGGGGTTAGGATGTTCCACCGACAAGGTAAGGCGGACCACCAGAAAGAAGAGAATAAGGAAGCCCGCGACCAGGACTTCCAACGAGAAGGCGCTGTTGACTGCGGTTGCCTTTTGGGCGGCATCCGCCGAGCTCATGCCGATGGCCTGATACATCCTGACCTCAGTGCCTCTCAGCAAGAGGTCAAGGAAACGCGCTAACGCAAAAGTCTGCACTATTTTTTCCTTGTCTCGGAGCAAAACAGGGGTGGACCGAAGCGTAGCTTCAATTGCGAAGCAAGCGAACCGCCTCCCAGACCATGGCCAAAAGTGCCAGACCAAGGCCGCAGAGAAGCGCAACCACGGAGCCCCGGAAACACTTCAGGCTACCATAAATGGCTGCGCCAAAAATGGCCAGACGGAGCACAAAAAGGACCGCTGAGACCGCTGCGCCACGCGGAGTCTCCTGATGGTCCATTTTGGCACTGATGAAGCGAATCAGGCGGCGCCACTCGTGAATACTGGCGGCAGAAATGGCAGCGCCGGTGGCGAACATGGCGGCATCGCGCCAGCCGGAGGCCTTCCACAGCACCAGCGCAGCCAGCGCGCCCACAACCAAAGTAATCCGGATAGCACGCTTCAGCAGGGCCTGCAAGCCTTCGTCGGTCAATGCGGCCAGCGCGTGCGATTCTTCCGTCATGATTCCGATCCCCCGCTGCCTTTGCTGGAATCGGAAGTGTCATCGTCTTGCAATTTGGGATCTTTGTTGGCGGCAAGGGCCACGCGGATCGCGTAGATCAGCCCGGAGACGCCGCCAAAGACGATTCCGACAATCGCAATCCAGGATTGACGGAGGCGGTGGTCGAGCCATGCTCCTATGAGCCAGCCGATGAAAGCAGCGCAGGGCAGAACCAGCGCGATCTGCATCAGCTTCTCGGCTTCTATCCATGCGCTGAAAAGGCCCGGATCTTTGCCCGTCTGCTTCGAATCGGGGATGGGGCGGTGGTAGGGCATCCATCGTGATTATCAACGATGGATGCACCTCAACGCGAAGCGGCTGTAGCCACTTCTTCGCGGTTGCGGTGGCAAATTTGAGGCGGAGTGCGAACGGTGGCACATTGTTGAGCCGCTATACTGGCGGTTAGACCTTCGAGCAAATTTAGAAGAAGAAGTGTGGTTTGGAAAAGGAAGTATGGAGTTCGAATCGGAATTCGAGCGCAAGCTCTTTGACGAGCGCCGGGAAAAGCTGAAGAAGATTGCGGAGCTAGGCCAGGCGGCGTATCCCAATCGCTTCCCTGCCCGGCAGGATCAGCCCGCAATCACGCTGGCCGAGGTGCGCGCCAAGTGGGATAAGGCGACGGGCGAGGAGCTTGAGGGCGCGCGCGAAAACGTCGCCGTCGCTGGTCGCATCATGGCCATTCGCCAGCAGGGTAAGGCCGGATTCGCGACGCTGCAGCAGGAGGGCGCGCGGCTCCAAATTTACGTGCGGCTCGATGCCGTCGGCGAGCAGGGATTCGCACTCTACAAGTTGCTCGATCTGGGCGACCACATCGGCGTGACGGGCTATTTATTTCGGACTAGAACGGGCGAGCTGACGGTTCACGTGGAGACGCTGACGTTTCTGGCCAAGGCCATGCTCGCGCTGCCGGAAAAGTATCACGGCCTCGCCGACGTGGAGCTCCGCTACCGCCAGCGCTATGTCGATCTCTTTGCCAATCTCGACGCGCGCGAAGTGTTCGTGAAGCGCGCAAAAGTGTTGAAGGCGCTGCGAACGTTCTTTGACAGCCGCGGATATCTTGAAGTCGAAACGCCAATGATGCAGCCCGTCGCAGGCGGAGCTGCGGCGCGGCCGTTCAAGACGCACCACAACGCGCTGGATATGGATCTGTTTTTGCGCATCGCGCCGGAGCTTTATCTCAAGCGGCTGGTGGTGGGCGGGCTGGATCGGGTGTACGAGATCAACCGCAACTTCCGCAATGAAGGCGTGAGCACGCAGCACAACCCCGAGTTCACCATGCTCGAGTTCTACCAGGCGTATGCGAACTATCACGACCTGATGGATTTAACGGAAGAGCTGATCGCGTTTGTGGCGAAAGAAGTGAACGGGACGACGCTGACCACGTTCAATGACGTTGAAATCGACCTCGGCAAGTGGGAACGACTGACGATGCGGGAGGCGATCGTGAAGTGGTGGCCGGAAAGCGTCGCGGTCGCTCCTCAGTTTAGCGACTTAGAAAGCGAAAGCGCATTTAGGGCTTGGATAGAACGCTTTAAGATCCTGTACCAAGACAAACTGGCCTCTAAACCAAGCGACAAGCAACTCACCGAAATGCTCACAACGATGTCCCAGACCACGCCGGAAGAACACTTCGCTGAACACCCCCCGGAGCAAAGCAATCAAGACCGGGAAGACTGGTCCTTTGTCGTGATGATTGATCTTTTATCCGATCAATCCGCCAACCAATCGTCTTGGGGCAAGTTCGTGGCTGATCTTTTCGAATTAGTCGCCGAGCCACACCTCATTCAGCCGACGATCATCTATGAATTTCCCACCGCCGTTTCGCCGCTCTCGAAGCAGAAACCAGACGATCCGGACTGGGTTGAGCGTTTCGAGATCTACATTGGCGGCTTCGAAATCGGCAACGCCTTCAGCGAGCTCAACGATCCTATCGAGCAGCACAAGCGCTTCGACGACCAGCTCGCGCAGCGCGCCGCCGGCGACGAAGAAGCGCATCAAATGGATGAGGATTACGTTCGGGCGCTGTCTTATGGATTGCCGCCAACCGGCGGAGAAGGCATCGGCATCGACCGGCTCGTGATGCTGCTGACCGGATCAAAGTCGATACGCGACGTCATACTTTTTCCGCTGATGAGAAATACAGAGAGCAGAGAGACGAGAGAAGAGATCAAAGGCGAGGAGGCGAAGAGCTAGCTCCGCTGACTCCGCTAGCCCTGCTAACTCCGCTTTCACAGGAGCATCTGACTCTATTGAATATCTTATTCATCGGCGATATCTTCGGCAGCGCGGGGCGCAGGATTGTGCGTGAGCACATCGGCCATGTACGTGAGTCGCACAAGGTCGACCTGACGATTGTGAACGTCGAAAACGCGGCGGGCGGCTTCGGCGTAACGCCGGGGCTGGCTGAAGAAGTCTTTGACCTGGGCGCTGATGTGCTGACCACCGGCAACCATGTTTGGGACAAGAAGGAACTTGTCGACTACCTGAACACCGCCGCGCCGTACACCCATGACCGTGCTCGGCGAATCCTGCGGCCTGCGAATTTTCAGCCGGGAGTGCCGGGCTACGGCTTCTATGAAGGAAAGACCGCCGGCGGTGTGGACTACGCGGTGCTGCAACTCCAAGGCCGCGTATTCATGACGGCGATCGACGATCCGTTCCGCACCGCCGATTCCCTGCTCGGCTCGATCCGCGCCAAGGTGATCGTGGTGGATTTCCACGCCGAGGCCACAAGCGAAAAGTGCGCGATGGGATGGTATCTCGACGGGCGCGTCACCGCGGTTCTGGGCACACATACGCATGTGCCCACCGCCGATGAGCGCATCCTGCCCCATGGAACGGCCTACCAGACCGACGTGGGCATGAGCGGGCCGTACGACAGCATTATCGGCGTCGAAAAAGATCTGGTGCTGCACAAATTCCTGACCGCAATGCCGGGCAAATTCGAGGCGGCAAAGGGCAATCCCAAAATGTGCGGCGTGGTGGTAACCTGCGACCCGTCGACGGGGCGCGCATCGGCCATCCAAAGAGTGATGTTGGGCGAGTGATTAGTGGTTAGCGAATGCTTCCAATTCGCGCGGCAAGCGCAATCATGCGGCATCGAGAAATAGCCGCTTGCCTAACGCCTGGAGCGCGGCATCGATGCGGTCGATTTTGGTGGGATGCCGCAGATTCGTGAGACGACTCACTTCCTGTTTGGTCGTTCCAATGCGCCGAGCCAGCTCGACCGGACGCACCTTCTGACGGAGCATTTCGTTCAGCAAGAGAACCTTTGCCGCCACACTTAGGGGCAACGTGACAACTGCCTGGCCGCGTCTCGGCTTGGAAGGCAATGGGACGGGACGGTTGTCATCAAAATAGAACTCCATTGCCAGTCCGAGCGCATCCTTCGCCATCTCGAGAGCGTGAACACGATCGTTCCCCTGAGTGATGGCTTCGGGTATGTCGGGGAAGGTCACAAGAACGAACCTTCCGTCCTTCCGGAGATTGACAGGATATCCGCGCATATTCACTCCTGTTCGTTGAGGCCGAGTTGCTTCTTTATGGCTTCGACTAGACCTTTGCCGAGATCCCTGCTGTGCATGGGAAGAATGGATTGTCGGCCATTGAAAAACAGTTTGAGGTGCGAGCCCTTTTGGGTGCCGAAAGTTACGCCCTTCTTGGCCAGCCACCGCGTGAATTCCGAACTCTTCACGACACCATGGTACACATTTTTGTTTACTCGCGCAAGGGACGGCGCGAAGTATCTCAAATCCGCAGAGCAACAAAAAGGGCAGGCCGCCGAAGCGGACTGCCCTTGATCATCCCAGAAGCTTTGTGTTGCGCGGCCTGCGGTCGCCGATTGAACACCGGCAAACGTAGGCCAGCGGTTATTGCGCGTGGTGCGCGGGTGAAGGCTTTGGAGCGGTGTGGTGCACCGCGCCGGCCTTCTTCTCCGGCTGCAGGAATCCGTCGGTCAGCACGATTTGTGCAGACGCGGCAGTTGTTCCAGCGGCGGCAGCATGCGTGTAGGTGTCGTAGGTGCCGTCGAGTTCGGCAGCCGGCTGAAGTCCCAGCGCGGTGCCGGAGCCCGGAGCTTCCTTGCAGGAGAGCGGGTCCTTGAGGTTGACAGTAAAGTCCGCGGTGTGGGCGTCCTTGGCGTCCTGCGTAACGGCCACGTTGAGCGTGCCGACCGAGGGGTCGATCGCGATCTTGTGGATGTGCGCGGGAGTATCGGTGAGGACGTCACCCATGGCGTCGGTGTCGGCCTTGACGCCGTTGGCTAGAATGTAGGCCTGAGCGTCAGCGATCTTAAGCTCAGTCGGCGGCGGCGGAACAGCAGAGCAAGCGACGGGATTTGTGAGCTTGACGACGAAATCCTTGGGCTTGACCGATGCTGTAGTGGTGACGGTGATGTGCAGCTCCGACGCAGGGTCGGCGATGACAATGCCTGGAACTGGTGTCGGCTGGCCTTTCAGCAAGGCCCAGAGGCCGGTGGCGTCCGCATCCGATCCGTTGGCCAGGATGTACTCCTTATCCTCGAGGCTCAAAGCCTTTGGATCGCCACTGGTATAAGCGTGATGAGCCAGGTCCGCCGGAGTTGGAGCGGGTGCGATGACGAAGCCGTCGGGCGGAAAGAGCGTGGCCTGCGCCTGCGTCTTGATGGCGCCAATCTGCTGGGTGATGGCGGCGTCGCCGTCGAGCGTGCCGTGAAAGCGCTTGTACCAATAATCAAGCTGCGGCTCGATCTGGGCCTTGTATGCCGCGGGCGCGAAGTCCCACGCGCGCGCGTAGAACCAGACGGCCTTGACTTCATCCTTGTCCGGACCCGGCTTTGCGTAGGCTTGGGCAAGCTGCAGCGTATCCGCAAGGCATGGACCCGGCTGGGTGCACGCGGAGGGCGAATAGAGCATCAACTCGGCGGTGTATTCCTTGATGGCGCCGGAAAAGTCCTTCTTTGAAACCGCGTCGTCAAAAGCGATGGCAGAGTGGAAGGCGGGGTAGGCAGCCGAAGTCAACTTGTTCCAGTCATCTTGAGACATGTTGGCCGGCTTGGGAGCCGTAAGGCCTTTTTGCGCGAGGACCGCGGCATCGTCGCAAGTTTGCGGATCGGTGGACACGCCGGAGGCGTCGAGGTTCTGCCCGCAAAGTTGCTTCTTCAGAGACACTGACGCGAAGATGGCCTTCATGTTATTGGGATCGACCTGCAGAAGGCGGGAAGCGGCATCGATCGCCTTAGCCGGCTGGTTGAGCTGGTAGTAGACGTCGATGAGGTTATCGAGAACAGTGGTTTTGACCGGGCTCTGCGGATAAGCCTGCAGAAAGCCCTCGAGTGCCGCGGCCTTTTGGCCAGGGTCCGTCTGCGTCATGGCGTTTTGATAGGAGTTGAATTGATCCGGCGGAAGGCTGATCTGGCCGGAATCCTGAGCTCGCAACGCTGGCGTGGAAACAAGGCTCATGCTTGCCATTGCCATCGCAGATGCAAAGACTAACTTGTTCATGCAGTGCTCCTGGGAAATGCCGAAATAGAAATCAAGAATCACTCTCTCGCCAGCAAACGGGCAACCAACCTGGGCGGCGGCGGAGTCAGGGGGCGACGGATATAAAGATACCACGGCCACCAATGCTTCTTGCGAGGATTATAAGAAGCCGACATGCCAGTGACAAGGAAAGCGTGAGGGCTGGCGTGGACCGCAAAGCACGCTGGTAACCGGGGGCACTGGATAGGACGCAGGGCCGCGCGGGAGGCTCCTAATTCCGGACAGAAAAGGGGCTACTGCAGCAGGCGGACGAGCTCGACCTGCTCGGCTAGAAATGCGTCATGGCCGTGGGCACTTTTCATTTCGCGATAGTCGGCCTGAGCGCCAGCCGCGCGAATGGATTCTGCAAAGCGCCGCACATCCTCGGCGGGAAACAGCCAGTCGGAGTTGATGCCGATGAAACTAAGCCGCGCCTTAATGCGGCCAAAAGCCTCTTCTGGGGAAGTGAAGCCTCGCAGCGGGTCCCAGGTATCCATGGCGCGCAAGATGGCCAGGTAGGCATTGGCGTCGAAGCGCTCGATGAATCGGCTGCCTTGCAGATCGAGGTAGCCGGCGATGTCAAAACGCTCGCCGATGAGGCCGCTGCCGTGGCCGTTTGCAGCCCAGGGATCCTCGCCGCTGCGGTTGGGATTGCGGCCGAAGCGCTCATCGAACAAAGGCGCGGATTTGTAGCTGATCATGGCGATCTTGCGGGCCAAGGCCAAGCCGCTGCGCGGAGGTCGTTGCGGCAGATAACGGCCGGCGGCCCACTCGGGATCGTGCTGGATGGCTTGCCGCTGGAGATGATTGAGCGCCAGTCCCATGGCAGACAACGGAGTGACGCCGATGATGAGCGCGCGCTCAACGCGATCGGGATGGAGGATGGTCCAATCCAGCGCCTGCATACCGCCGATGGAACCGCCCAGGACCAGGCGAAGGCGGCGGATGCCGAGCGAATCGAGGAGGCGCGCCTGCGCACGAACGTTGTCGCGGACGCCGACGAGAGGAAAGTCCGGCCCGTAGATTTCGCCTGTTTCGGGATTGACAGACCCGGGCCCCGTGGAGCCGTAACAAGAGCCCAGCATGTTGATACAGATCACGAAGTCGTGCTCCAGCGAGAGGACCGCGCCGGGAGCAAAGATTTCAGGCCACCAGGAGCCGACCAGAGCGGAGCCCGAGAGCGCGTGGCAAACCAGAACGGCATTATTCTTCGCCGCATTGAGCCGGCCGTAGACGGCGTAATGCAGCGTGGGACAGATGAGGGAGCGGCCGCACTCGAGCGGCAGTGAGCCGTCCAGCACGAAGTCGCCTTCGTAGGTGGGCTCCACGGTTCTCGATGCGGGCGGCGAAGCGCCGCTGCGGCTGTAACTGTCGGTCATACTCAGCTTCTATCTCCTAGCTTCTAGCTCCTGGCCTCAGCTGAGGTGGAGTGTGCGATCCGGGCACATTCAACTTCTCACTGCCGAACGATCTCGCCTCTCGCGGTCAGAAAGCTGGAGGCTAGAAGCTGTCTTTTCTATTTTGCCGCAACGGCGCGGGTTGAGCCGGCAAACTTGTGTCCATTGGCGGCTTCGATTGCCTGGTCGAGGTCGGCGAGAATGTCGCGAATGTCTTCAATGCCAACGGAGAGACGCACCATCTCCGGCGTGACGCCCGTGGCCGCCTGCTCCTCTGTTGACAACTGTTGATGGGTGGTGGAGGCGGGGTGAATCACAAGCGACTTGGCGTCGCCGATGTTGGCCAGAAGCGAGAAAAGCTCGAGGGTGTTGATCAGCTTCTTGCCCGCATCGTAGCCGCCCTTAATGCCGAAGGTAACGAGCGAACCGGCGCCATTGGGCAAGTACTTTTTCGTCCGCGCGTAGTAAGGGCTGCTCGAGAGGCCGGGATAGTTGACCCAATCGACGCCAGGATGTTCGGCGAGATGCTTTGCGACGGCCAGAGCGTTCTGGGAATGGCGCTCCATGCGAAGGTGGAGCGTCTCGATCCCTTGCAGCAGCAGGAAAGCGTTGAAGGGCGAGAGCGCCGCGCCGGTGTCGCGAAGGCCCTGGATGCGAGCTTTGAGGATGAACGACAGCGGGCCGAAGGTCTCGGTGTAGCGGAGGCCGTGATAGGAGGGATCGGGCTCGGTGAAGTCCTTGAAGCGGCCGGAGGCAGCCCAGTCGAACTTGCCTGCGTCGACGATGACGCCGCCGATGGCCGTGCCATGGCCGCCGAGGAACTTAGTAGCCGAATTCACAACAATGTCGGCGCCCCACTCGATGGGCCGAACGAGCGCCGGCGATCCGCAGGTATTGTCGATCACGAGCGGGAGCTTGTGCTCGTGGGCGATCGATGCGAGCTGCTCGATGTCGGCGATGTCGAGCTTGGGATTGCCGAGGGTTTCGGTATAGATGGCGCGAGTTTTGTCGTTGATGAGGGCACGCAGGCCGGCAAAGTCGTCGGCATCGACAAACTTTACCTTGATGCCCAGGCGCGGCAGCGTGTAGTGGAAGAGATTGTAGGTGCCGCCGTAGAGCGAGGTGGTGGAGACGATTTCGTCGCCGGCCGCAGCGAGGGTGGTGATGGCGAGAGTTTCCGCCGCCTGGCCCGAGGCCGTGGCAAGGGCTGCAGCGCCGCCTTCGAGAGCGGCAACGCGCTTCTCAAAGACGTCGGTGGTGGGATTCATGATGCGGGTGTAGATGTTGCCGAACTCCTGGAGCGCGAACAGACGGCCGGCGTGGTCAGCGTCCTGAAAGACGTAAGAGGTGGTCTGGTAGATGGGCACGGCGCGCGCGCCGGTGGCTGGGTCAGGCGATTGGCCGGCGTGAACGGCCTGCGTGGCGAGCTGCTGCGGTTTTGGTTCCGGCATGACGATCTCCTTCGGGTTCGTGGGTTCGACGATTCGGGGATAGCTGGACGACCGCGGACCGATCCATTTTAAGGGAAGCAGCAATGAAAACGGCCCGCATCCTATTTGGGACCGGGCCGCTCGACTCAGAATCGGTTGCGCTTAGCGCATGCGCCGTTCAAGAGCCGGACGGAGGGGTCCCCATGGCATACACATGCACATGGCCATGACCCAAATTCCGTAAGCCCATGAAATCGACATGCAGGCAGTATCAAGCGGCGTAGGCGCGGGTGTCAAGCACACTTTCGTGGGTCGTTACTCTGACAACCGATCACTGACGACTGCTCACTCGTCCGGCTTCCAGATGTAGGCGCCGGGCTGGGGAAGGCCGATGTGGGGGAGTGCTTGATGAGTCGCTCACGAACCCCCATCAAACGAAGTCGAAATGGGCCAGTGACGACTCGCGGTTTAGAGGGCTGCCCATATCAAAGACTACTCAAGCTTTTATGTAGACCGCTCAAGATCACTACGGCGGTGATGATAACGGCCGCCCCAGCAATAGCAACGACTATGATGACCTTGGTCCCGGTCCCCATCTTGTCGTTGTGCACGCCTCTCACACGCGAGTATTGGATCTCCTGCGGCTGAAGGGCGCCTTTGGGCCTAACCGTAAAGCTCTGTTCGCCGATGCTCACGATCACACCTTTGGTCTCGGTGCTGTCGTCTATGGTTACGCGAATGCCGTGACCCACGCCGCGCGCCTGCACCTTCGCCTTCATGGTCGCCGGATCAACGGGCTTTCTTTCCGCAAAGGCAAAGTTGCTACTCAATAGTGCCGGAATCAGCAGAGTCGCTGTGAGACGAGTCAGACTTGAAAGATTCATAACCATTCGACCTCATGAGATTTGGCTTGAGGTGCATTTTGCACTTATCCATCTTCAGATGGGGGAAATCATTGTGTGTTGACACCTGCAGGGGAAGCCGATGGGTGATTATACGGCGGTCATGGTGTGGCGGAGCATGATTCTACGACGCTTTTCGCTTGGTGCCCTCATTAGGGCAGGGTCTTGGGGGATTGATCCAGCGACAATTGCCGCAAGGGCATTCGATGCGATCACTTACTGAAAACCGAAAAGAAGAACGTCAATCTTCCGGCTTCCAGACATAGGCGCCGGGCTGCGGCAGACCGATGTGGGCAAGGACGCGGAAGATGAACTGGCGGGCCATGGCAGTGGAGTCGGCGTCGGGCTGATAAAACGCCGGGATGCAGGGGAAGATGGTGGCTCCGGCTTCGGCGGCCAGCGTCATGTTGCGCAGATGAATGCGGTTAAAGGGCGTTTCGCGCACGCAGAGTATCAGTGGGCGGCGTTCCTTGAGCGTGACGTCTGCGGCGCGGGCAATGAGCGAGTTGGCGAGGCCGAGAGCGATCGTGGCCAGCGTACCCATGGAACAGGGCAGAATAATCATGCCGTCGGACGGATGGCTGCCGCTGGCGATGGAGGCGCCAATGTCGGAGTCAGCATGTTGAACGATCTTTTTCGGCGCCGTACCGAGGAGTTTCTTGAGCAGGTTGGTGCGGCCTGAGATGCCTAGCTCTTCGGCCAGGACGCGAAGCGAGTTTTCCGAAGCGACAAAGTGGATGCGGGCAACGCGCTTGTCGGCTTCGAGGGCGCGAAGTGCCTCGCGAGCGAGGATCGCGCCGGATGCGCCGGTGATGGCGAGGGTGAGATGTGCGCCTGCCATATCAGCTTCCCAGCACGCGCTTGAAGATCGCGTCCACATTGCCGAGCTGGCGAGTGTAGTCGAACGTCGCGGCGAGCTTTTCTGCGCCTAGCAGCTTCGTGATCGCCGGGTCGCGGGCCACTTCGTCGCGGAAGTTCAAGTCTTCTTTCCAGGCGCGCGTGGCGTGCGACTGCACCAGTTCGTAAGCGGCTTCGCGCAACATTCCGGCCTCGGCGAGATCGAGGAGCAATTGCCCGGAGAAAATAAGCCCGCCAGTGGATTCGAGATTCTTCTTCATCCGCTCGGGATAAACGAGCAAACGGTCAACAAGGTCGGCGGTTTTGGCGAGCAGATAGTCGACCAGGATGGTGGAGTCAGGGAAGATGACGCGCTCGACGGACGAGTGAGAAATGTCGCGCTCGTGCCAGAGCGGGACGTTTTCCATGGCCGCCTGCGAGTTGCCGCGAAGGACGCGCGCGAGGCCGCTGATTTGCTCCGAAGTGATCGGATTCTTCTTGTGCGGCATGGCTGATGAGCCTTTTTGCTTTTCGCTGAAGTACTCCTGCGCCTCGCGGACCTCGGTGCGCTGCAGGTGGCGAATTTCGACGGCAATTTTGTCGAGCGTGCTGCCGATAATCGCGATGGTGGCGATGTAGGCGGCGTGGCGATCGCGCTGGATGACCTGCGTGGCGACGGGCGCCGGCTTGAGTCCGAGGTGTTTGCACACCTTTTCCTCTTGGTTTGGATTCAGGTGTCCGAAGGTGCCAACCGCGCCGGAGAGCTTGCCTACGCGCATGTCCTCCGCAGCAGCGGTAAAGCGGGTGGCATTGCGCTCCATTTCGGCGTACCAGTTGAGCAGTTTGAGGCCAAAGGTGGTGGGCTCCGCATGGATCCCATGTGTCCGGCCGATAGTTGGTGTGTGCTTGAACTCGACAGCGCGGCGCTTGAGGACGGCGAGCAGAGCTTTGATTTCATCGTGAATCAGCGCGGACGCTTCTTTGATCTGGAGGGCCTGAGCCGTATCGACAATGTCATTCGAAGTGAGGCCGTAATGCAACCAACGGGACTCAGCGTCGAGGCCTTGCGCTTTGAGCGATTCTGCTACGGCCGTCGTGAACGCGATGACGTCGTGTTTGACTTCGGACTCGATCTCGGCGACACGCGCGGCGGAGACGGTGGCCTTCGTGGCGATGGCTTTGGCGGCAGAGGCGGGAATGACACCGTCTTCGGCGAGAACGGCGCTGGCAGCTGCCTCAACCTGGAGCCAGCAGCGATATTTGTGCTCGTCCGTCCAAATGGCGCCCATCGCGGGGCGCGTGTAGCGATCGATCAACGGAGAACTCCTTGCGCAGCCAACAGTTGCGGCATTAGGTTCCGATTTAATTGTACGAGGGGACGGTGATTATCCGCGAGAAATTCCGAGGCGATTGCACAGTTCGTCGATAAGCAGGCCGCGGCCAGGCTTGTAGGGCTGGAACCATTCGCCATCGATGACCAGTTGCGGGACGGCGCGCTTGCCGACCCGGCTCAGGACTTCGGCGGAGGCGGCAGGGTCCGCGTCGACATTGACCTCGGTGTAGGCGACGCCGTGCTCATCGAGAAACTGCTTGGCAGCGCGGCAGTCGCGGCACCATGAGGTTGTGTAAACTTGCACGACCATACGGGAATTCTACTCAAATTGCGATGCTACGATCTGTGATCAGAAGCACTCGGGAGATTGGATGACCTCCGACGAAATTAAGTCGCTTTTACATCTTGAACCCCATCCTGTGGAGGGTGGATGGTTCCGCCGGACCTATACTTCGCCGGAAAGCGTGAATCTTCCGCGCGGCATGCGGGCGCAGGGCACGGCCATTTATTACCTGTTGGAAGCGGGGACGTTCTCAGAGATGCATGTGCTCCAGTCGGATGAGATTTTTCACTTTTATCTTGGAGATCCGGTAGAAATGCTGCAACTGCATCCGGACGGGCGCTCCGCTGTTTTGACTCTTGGAGGAGATTTGAGCGGTTGCCAGCATGTGCAACTTGTCGTTCCGTCCGGCGTGTGGCAGG
This sequence comes from uncultured Acidobacteriaceae bacterium, assembly GCA_963789425.1. Classification (GTDB taxonomy): domain Bacteria; phylum Acidobacteriota; class Terriglobia; order Terriglobales; family Acidobacteriaceae; genus Telmatobacter. The sequence continues at coordinate 153,785 of CAWBKM010000006.1, forward strand.
GGACGCGGCTGGTTGATGGCGGCAAAGTGGCGCTGCTTGGCTGCACTGTCACGCCGGGGTTCGACTTTGCGGACTACCGCAGCGGGAACTACGCGGAGCTCAAGGCAAAGTGGCCGGCGGAGGCGGAGCGAATCAGGAAGCTGACGAGAAGTTAGCGGAGTTGGCGGAGTCAGCGGAGTTTGAAGCGCGGCAAGCCGGCGAATGAGCGCTGAGCCGAAACAAGTTTGAAACCATGAGCGTCTAACTTTGTAGTCGGCTGGCACGACAATCGGCGTAAGCCGTGCTCGCCGGGAGATGCGCTGTGAAACGTGTTGTTGCCTGTTTGCTCGTATTGTTTTGCAGCTTCGCTTCCGCGCAGGACACGCTCTCTGCCGCCGTAAAGAGCCTCGCCAAAACAGGCATGTTGGCGTTTGGCGGCGTCGGATTCATCGGCAAGACTTCTCAAGGCGAAATCGACTTCAGAACCATTCAGTCGCAACCACCGGCGATTGCTCTCGCCAGCTTTGAGACGCTTTACTCGACTGGCGATGCAGCAGCACAGCTTTACGCGCTCGCCGGGATCCGGCAACTCGATAAAACGCGTTTCAAGGAACTGCTGCAATCTCTGGATGATTCGCAGGAGACGGTTTTCACCATGCAAGGATGCATTATGGAAAGGTACCGGCTGCCGGACATTGCGAAGGCCATTGACTCGGGAAGTTACGATAGTTGGCTGAAGCCGCGCTCGTGAGGGGAGAGGAGCAGGCGCCAGATCGGACGTTCTGGCACATGACCTCGCCTACCGCCGCTCGCGGAAGAAACTTCGGAGCAGTTCGGCGGATTCGTCGGCCAGGATTCCCTGCTCCACCTGTAGCTGGTGATTCAGTTCCGGATGATTTAGCACCGCGAGCACCGATCCGCAGGCGCCGGCCTTGGGATCGGTGGCTGCAAAGACGAGCCGGTCGATGCGGGCATGGATCATGGCTCCAGCGCACATAGCGCAAGGCTCGAGCGTAACGTAAAGCGTGCAGCCGGTGAGCCGGTAGTTGGCGAGGGCCGCTGCGGCAGCGCGTAGCGCGACGATTTCGGCGTGGGCCGTCGGGTCCACGTCGCCCAAAACGCGATTCTGTCCGCGCGTGATGATTGCACCATCGTGGACGACGACCGCGCCGATGGGAACTTCGCCGGCTTCGGCAGCGAGTCGCGCCTGGTCCAGCGCAGCCTGCATGGCCTGGAGATCGTCGATCATGATTTCGATGGTACGGCCGCTGGCTGCTGTTGCGTCATGCAGTGGAGCGCGCCGAGGCCCCAGATGAGGTCAACGCTGTGGACGCCGATGACTTCGCGGCCGGGAAAAAGTTCGGCGACCGTGTTGAGCGCGACTCGGTCATTGGGATCGTGGAAGGTCGGCACCAGAACAAGGCCGTTGGCAATGTAAAAGTTGGCGTAGCTGGCCGGCAGGCGCTGGCCGCGAAAGTTGACGGGGCGCGGCATGGGCAGCTCGACGACGGTGAATTGCTTGCCCTGAGGAGTGCGCGCGGATTTGAGGCGCGCGAGATTTTCGGCAAGCGGAGCGTGGTTAGGGTCGCGCTTGTCCGGCTCAACGGCGGCAACGATGGTGCCAGGCGCGGCGAAGCGTGCAATGTCATCGATGTGGCCATGCGTGTCGTCGCCGACGATGCCGCGACCGAGCCAGATGGTTTGGTCGATGCCAAGATAGTCGTGGAAGACGCGCTCGAGTTGCTCGCGGCTGACGCCTGGATTGCGCTGCTGGATGTCACTCAGAAGACATTCTTCCGTGGTGAGCAAAGATCCCGCCCCGTTGACGTCGATGGAGCCACCCTCGAGTACGCAGTGCTTCGCACCGTTCAGGCTTTGGACTGAAGGCAACCAAGAGGAAAGGCCGAGCGATTTGGCAACCCGACCGGGAAGTTTGTCGTCGAGGCGCCAGTCAGAATATTTGGCCCAGCCATTGAAACGCCAATTGGTGAGGGCGACGCTTCCTTCGCCGTTGCGGATGAAAATCGGGCCTGAATCGCGCGTCCAGCCGCGGTCGGTTGGCCAGGCGTGGAAAGTCACCTTGTCGAGGTTTGCGCCAGCTCGGTTGAGCATCGAGGTCACGCGCTTCTCGGTCGCCGCGTTTTCAACGATCAGATGCACGCGCTCATGGGCGGCGTGCAGGCGAACAATCTCCACATAGAGCCAGGGAATGGATTGGAATTTGCCGGGCCAATCTTCAGGATTGTGCGGCCACGCGAGCCAAGTGGCTTCGTGCGGCTCCCACTCGGCTGGCATGCGATAGCCAAGGGCGCGGGGAGTTTTCTCAGGAGGTCGAGCAGGCATAGCTATTTGTGCTCTTTGTGCGCTGCGCCTGAGTGTTTGGCTCCTGGCTGCGCGGGATCAAGGAAGCGCTGGGTGATGGGCGCATAGGCGTCGACGCGGCGGTCGCGTAGAAACGGCCAGTTACGGCGCGTCTCCTCAGTCAGCGTGCGATCGATTTCGCCAAGAATGATTTCTTCGGCATCGTGGCCGGCTTTAGCGACGACGCGGCCGAAAGGATCGGCGAGAAAGCTGCCGCCCCAGAATTCGAGACCCGGACCGGGGGCGCGGTTGCCCAGAATGTCGCCGTGCTCGACACCAACACGGTTGACCGCGGCCACATAGACGCCGTTAGCGATAGCGTGTGAGCGCTGGATGGTTTGCCACGCATCGAATTGCGCGGCGCCGAACTTGTCCTTCTCTGCCGGGTGCCAACCGATGGCCGTGGGATAGAAAAGCACCTCGGCCCCCTGCAACGCCGTAATCCGCGCGCCCTCGGGATACCACTGGTCCCAGCAAACCAGCGTGCCGACGCGGCCGGCCGCGGTGTCGACGGCCTGAAAACCGAGATCGCCGGGAGCGAAGTAATACTTCTCGTAATAAAGCGGATCGTCGGGGATGTGCATCTTGCGGTAGACGCCGGCAATCTGGCCGTCGGCGTCAAACGTGACGGCCGTGTTGTGGTAGAGCCCGGGCGCGCGGCGCTCGAAGAGCGAGGCCACGACGGCGACTTTGGACTCGCGGGCAACCTCGGCGAGTTTGGCTGTTGTCGGGCCCGGAATCTGCTCCGAGAGGTCAAAGAGCGCGAGCTCCTCGCGCTGGCAAAAATATTGCGTGCGGAAGAGCTCGGGTAGGCAGACGACTTGCGCGCCAAGCTTCGCGGCTTCGCGGATGTGCTTGAGCGCGGCGGAGAAATTCGCCTCGGGGTCCGCGCCCATGCGCATCTGCACAAGGGCAACAGTGAATTTGTGCGCCGTAGTCATTCGTGGTCTAAATGAGCCTCCGTTTGGCTAGCCCCCGTTATGGATAATTGTGGCCGATGCAACAAGGCCAACCCCGGCATGCGGAATTGGCCTCGTGTCCTCTGAATCGTCAACTCGATCGCTCTTCGCCCGCGTCCGATCCTATCCAAATGTCTGCCGCACGCAGTGCCTATTCTTCCAGGATCAGAACCGCGGCGGCGATAGTGGTTGTCCATTTGCCGCGCTTATCGCCTACAGCCGACTGTGTGATGTTGCTGGTGCGGACAATTTTGTTGGAGATGCGGTAGATTTCCTTCTTCTCATCCCAGCTCTTGTCGGGATCAAACTCGACATCGAGCGTGGTGGCGAGCATCTCGGCGGCCAGTTCCTCGGCATACTCGCCGGCCTGATCGTCAGTCTCACCAAAGCTGTGGTGCTCGCTCAGGTAGCCATAGGTGTTGCGGTCGGCGGGGATGGCGACGCCAATGCTGCAGGCGACAAGGCGGTGCGGCTCGCGTGTGGAGTTTTCCGCGATGACCGCGAAGACTACCTCGCCGTCATCGAGGTACTTGAGGCCTTCCTTGCGCGGAATCATTTTGCACTGCGGCGGAAAGATGGAGGAGACGCGCACCAGATTCTGCGAGGCTATGCCCGCGTCGCGAAGGGCAAGCTCGAAGGACGTCAGCCGTTCCTTGTGTTTGCCGACCCCTTTGGTGAAGAAAAGCTTCTTTGGGACCATTCTTTTTCCCAATTTCGATGTGCCCTCCGTAGGTGAAAAAAGTGGAACCGTTTTTTACGTTCCCGCATGAGTCTATCGCATCCTGACGGGTGCGAACAGAGTTTCTCTTATTTTCATATCAGGTTCATCGTGCACGGCTTCGGAAGGGGCTCACGGCCGCCTTTGATGGCACGGTAACGAGGCGCCGAAGAGTTCGAAGAGGCCTCGAGCAGCGCCAGCTTGACAGCAACTTTCCAGAATGCGGCGCGTTTAATAGGCATGAAGCAACGGATGGTTTGGTTTGGAATCCCTGTCTTGAGCGTGGCCATTGGCTGCGCAAGCGCTGTAGCCCAGAACCCCGGGGTGTTGGCGGTGCCTGATCCGGTCTACGCGCAGGGTACTGCGACTACTCCGGCCAGCGATGACCTCGGTCGGGCGATCCTCGAGTGGACACCTCCGGCTTTGTCGGAGTTGAGCGGACAGGCCGTCGCCAAAGAGAGCTTCACACTGGACCGCACGATGCTGGCTGCGGCCGCCGGGCTCATGCCGGATTCCGACGCCGACCTGAGGCAAACTGTCGCCAAGCTCGACGGCGTGAGCGTGCATGTATTGCGCTTTGCCGCAGACGGCCAGGCCGACCCCTCTCAGATTGAGGCGATTCGCGAGGCCTACCACCTGCGCGGATGGAAGCACGTGCTGAGCGCGACCAATTTGGGCGGCGCGAACCACAGCGACATCACGGATATATGGCTGGTGCTGGACGGCACAAACGTGCGCGGCGGAGCGGTGCTGGTTGAGAGTCCGAAGAGCCTGACGCTGGCGACGGTGGCCGGGAATTTAAGCCCAGTCGACATGCTCCATCTACGAGGCCACTTCGGCATTCCGCGGTTCGACAGCGACGGCACCGGCCGGTAGTCTCGGCTGGAGCGAGCGGGCCTGCCGCGATCTCCACCGAGATCTCAGCTCGAATTCCACCCAGATCTGGCGAAAATTGCGATGCTATAGTCGTTGTTAGCACTCCTCCTGGAGTGATCGATCCATGCAAAATCGCACGTTAACGCTTTTCTTTCTCGTCCTGGCAGTTGCGGGAGGCGGAGCACCCGCTCGCGCCAAGGTCGTCGAAGACACAAGCGGAACGCTCAAGAACCTAACCAACATTGCCGATGCTCTTGACTCAACCGATCGGCATCCGGTGCACGTTCTCTATGTGCACGGAATCGACGAGGTGGGAGCGGGCGATTCGAAGATGTTGCGCAACTCGATCTGTTCCGAGTTGAAACTTTGCGCGGTCACCGATTGGAACAATGGCGGCACGGAGTACGCGGACAAAGGCGAGTTCTCGAGCGCTGTTGAGCCTCCAACGCTTGCCTACCTGGGAAACACTGTGTGGAAAAACACTGAAGAGTGGCACGCGGCGGCGCCATTCGTTGTGCACTGGGTCGTACACCTCAGGGGACATTCCGCAGTACTCGTGCTGGATGAAATCAATTGGTGGCCTCTCGTGCTGTCGCTCAAATGCCGCCGCGTGATTGCTGCCGAGGCGCACCTATCGGGGCCGGACAAGTACCTGTTGCAGGTTTGCTCGGATCGTTCCGCACAGGACCCTGACGGAAATGGTCGTTTCTATCCCTGGGTAACAGCCGACGAAGCGGCGAAGCTCGAAAAGATCAAGCCGCGCGGCGTTCTGGTCAACAGAGAGTTGAAGGCCGGGCTTGTCGATTGGGGCCTTGCAGATGTGCTGATGGCGGTGGGACCGCTCGGCGGCATTCTCCGCGATGGTGTGCGTCAATTGATGGCCAAATCGGCTGCATTCGATCCCCACGCTGCGGAAGCCGATTCGAGCGGCGGAATAGGCAAGTACGACTGGAAGTCGCAATTGAGCCGAGACAATCGGCTCGACCAAGAATTTATCGGCGTATCGCACAGCCTGGGCAGCTACCTGCTTTTCAACACACTAAACCCGGAGTTCTCCAGCACGTCTGAAGAGAATCTGTCGCCGGCGGATGCGGCCAGGAAAACGGCTGAAGAGAATGCGATCCGCTACATCTTTGAGCGATCCTCGCTCATGTATTTTTTCGCCAATCAGCTTGAGATGCTGGAGATCACGAATCTTGAGAGTGCGCCGGAATCGGCGGAGAGCGCAATGAAATCGCGCGGTCTTGCGCCTGCACCGATGGTTCCGACGTCGCCGGCGGCCAACTTCAGATCGCTTGTAAACAGATGGAAGGGCTATCAAACGAACTTTCAGGCAGTTCTGCATCCCAGCGACGAGACGAGCCGGGAGAAGGTTCAGGTAGTGGCCTGGAGCGACCCCAGCGACGTGATTACCTACCGCGTGCCCAGGATTGGCGACGTGGAGGTTGTGAATCTTTACGTGAAGAACGCGACGCGCTGGTTCGGGCTGATCGAATCACCGCGCCAGGCACATGCCGGCTATGCAAAAAACATCGACGTGCTGAAGGTGATGTTTGGAGAGACAAAGCCGCCGCTGATGCACTAAGCGCGCCAACGAGCCAGTGAATGCGCGATCTCCGTCCACCGCTATTGCCACTGCTGAATTGCGGGTGGTAGCCTCAAGTTTGGACCTATGAGCTCTGGATTTTTTCTGGAAGGGACTTCCCACACAATCATGCAAAGCAGGTACAACGGGCTGGATTTGCCCAAGACGGGCGAGCCAATCGATTACAAGAACGGGCAATTTACCGTGCCTGACCACCCCATCATTCCATTCATCGAGGGCGACGGCACGGGTCGCGACATCTGGAAAGCATCGCAGAGGGTTTTCGATGCGGCCGTGGAAAAGGCATACGGCGGCAAGCGAGCCATCCAGTGGTTCGAGATCTATGCCGGCGAGAAGGCCTTTCGGCAATTCAATAACTGGCTGCCTGACGACTCCGTGGCCGCGGCGCGCGATTTGCGCGTCTCCATCAAGGGACCGCTGACGACGCCTGTGGGCGGCGGCATTCGCTCGCTCAACGTGGCCTTGCGCCAGATTCTCGATCTCTACGCGTGCGTGCGGCCGGTGAAGTATTACCAGGGTGTGCCCAGCCCCGTAAAGCACCCGGAGAAGCTCGATATCGTGATCTATCGGGAAAACACCGAGGATGTGTATGCGGGCGTCGAGTTCAAGCAGGGCACAGAGGATGCGGCACGGCTGATTTCCTTTTTGAACGACGATCTGCTTAAGGGCACCAAGAAGAAAGTCCGCGCCGACTCGGGTGTAGGCATTAAGCCGATCTCGATCTTCGGCACCAAGAGACTGGTGCGTTATGCGATTCGCCAAGCGCTCGATACGGGCCGCAAGACGGTGACTCTTGTCCACAAGGGAAACATTCAAAAATTCACTGAGGGCGCGTTTCGCGAGTGGGGCTACGAGGTAGCTACGCAGGAGTTCCGTGACCAGACCGTAACGGAGCGCGAGAGCTGGATTCTTGGCAACGTGGAATCGAAGCCCGGCATTTCGATCGAAGCGAACGCTGCGTTGATTGAGCCGGGGCTGGAGTTTGGCTCTCCGGCCTTCCGCGATTCGATGTATGCCGAGATCAAGTCAGTTCTTGACTCCATTGGTAAATCGCACGGAAGCGGCGCGTGGAAGACGAAGGTGATGATCAACGACCGCATCGCCGACTCGATCTTCCAGCAGATCATCATCCGGCCGGAGGACTATAGCATCCTGGCCACAACAAATCTGAATGGCGACTACATCTCTGACGCAGCGGCAGCGCAGGTGGGCGGGCTCGGTATTGCGCCCGGAGCGAATATCGGCGACGGATATGCAGTTTTCGAGGCTACGCATGGCACAGCGCCCAAGTATGCCGATAAGGACGTGATCAATCCGGGATCGGTGATTCTTTCGGGCGTGATGCTGCTTGATTTCATCGGCTGGAAGGAAGCGGCGAAGATGATTGAGAACGCCATGGAGAAGACGATCCTCCAGAAATCTGTCACGTACGATTTTGAGCGTCAGCTTAGCGGTGCGACAAAGGTGGGAACGAGCGAGTTCGCCACGCGCATCATTGGGAATATGTAGAGAGCACTGGAGCCCGCGGGGCTAGGAGAGTTGGGGCGAGCCAGGAGATCGAGAATGGCGATAGAGGTCGACGGAGTTTGTCCCTATTTCGAGGTCTACGACATGCCTACCTCGATCCGCTTCTATCGCGACAAACTCGGTTTCGAAATCGTGAGCACGTCGCCTCACCGCGGCGGCGACAAAGATCGATTCCATTGGTGCTGGCTGCGGTTGGGTCCAGCGGAGATTATGCTGAACACCGCCTTCGAGTTCGACGAAGAGGGCCGGCGGTCGAAGACTACTTGAAGGAGAACCCGCATCGCGGCATCTGTTTGTATTTTGCGTGTCCGGATGTTGATGGGGCGTTTGCGGAGTTCGTCGCGAAGGGAGTTGTCATCGATCAGCCTCCCAAGGTGGCGCCGTATGGCATGAAGCAGATGTACCTGCACGACCCCGACGGCTTTGGGTTGTGCTTTCAGTGGAAAGCCGCCTCAACTTCGGCCGGCTCGATTAACGAAAAATAACCAGGAGATTCAAGAATGCGCAAAAAAGTGAGCATTGTAGGCGCGGGAAACGTGGGTGCGACAACCGCGCATTGGATTGCGGCCAAGGAACTGGCTGATGTGGCGCTGATTGACGTGGTGGAAGGCGTTCCTCAAGGCAAGGCCCTGGACCTGCTCGAGGCCATGCCGATCGAGAAGCGCGACGTAGCCATTGTGGGCGCCAACGACTATGCGGCCACAGCCAACTCTGACATCGTGGTGATCACGGCGGGAATTCCGCGCAAGCCGGGCATGAGCCGCGACGATCTGTTGAATACCAATTTCAAGATCATGTCGGACGTGGTGCAAAAGGTCGTGGCGCAGTCGCCCGAGTGCATTTTGATCATCGTCTCAAATCCGCTGGATGCGATGGCGCAAGCCGCGTATCGGCAGGCAGGGTTCAATCGCGAGCGAGTGATCGGGATGGCCGGCGTACTGGACTCGGCGCGCTTCCGCAGTTTTATCGCGGCCGAACTGAACGTAAGCGTGGAGAATGTGACTGCTTTTGTGCTGGGGGGGCACGGAGACACCATGGTTCCGCTGGCGCGCTACTCCACGGTGGCCGGCATTCCCATTACGGAGCTTATTGCGCCCGACCGGCTGGAGCACCTTGTCCAGCGCACGCGCGACGGCGGTGCCGAGATCGTGAAGCACTTGAAGACGGGCAGCGCGTATTACGCCCCATCGGCGGCCGCAACCGAGATGGTCGAGGCCATTCTCAAGGACAAGAAGAAGATTCTGCCCTGCGCCGCATACCTCGATGGCGAATACGGAATCCAGGGTTACTACATTGGCGTGCCATGCAAGCTGGGAGCGGCGGGCCTGGAACAGATCATCGAAATCAAGCTGACGGCTGAGGAAGACGCGGCGCTCAAGAAGAGTGCCGAAGCGGTGAAGGAGCTTTGCGCGGTGATCGGGGTGTAGGTCCAGCTCTCACAATCTCGTCCAAATCAAAAGCCCCGGGATTGTCCCGGGGCTTTTATTTATACGGAGCGATTCCGGCCGCGATCAGTCCATCGCCATGCTTAGTTGGTGGCGCACATCTGCGCCGCGAATCCAGAAAATCACATCAGTGGCGATGTTGGAGGAGTGGTCGGCGATCCGCTCCAGATTCTTGGCCACAAGGATGCCATTCATTGCCTGCTGCGTGAACTGCGGCTTCTCTTCGATCAGTTTGAGCAGGTCGTTGTGCGCGCGGCGGTTCATGCGGTCAATCTCATCGTCCATCTCGCGCACAGAATCGGCAAGGCGGGCGTCACCGTCGAGCAGCGCCTGGAGAGCGTTGCGGATCATTTGCGTGGCAAAATCGCCCATGGCAGCAAAGTCAACCGGAAGCTCAACGTCATCCACGCCAAGAATCTCCTTGGTGCGCCGGGAGATGCTCATCGACTGATCGCCGATCCGCTCCAGGTCGCCGTTGATCTTGATGACGGCGAGGATGAAGCGTAGATCGATGGCCATGGGCTGCTGCTTGGCCAGAAGGTCATAAGCCATTTCATCGAGCTCGCGCTGCGCGGTGTCAATCGCGCGCTCGTTCTGCTTGACGAACTTGCAGAGGCCCTTATCGCGACGAGTGTAGGCCTCCACGGCCGACTCCACCGCTAACTGGGCAAGCGCAGCCATCGCCAGAAGCTTGTCCTTGAGCTCTGCGAGTTGCTGATGAAAGTGGATACGCGGCACTAGGTTCGATCTCCCATCCGACTATTTTGCACCAAGCGACGTTACAGGAGAACAAATTTCCGCGGGTGCACCAAAACTATTACACACATTGGTAATGTTCCCGAAAGAGGCGGTGGCTCGAGTGTTTGACTTCCGGCGAGCGAAAAGGCCGCTTCATGGGGACGAATTGAGGCCAAAACGAATCGTGCCCAAATGAAGCCGCGCGGGCCGGTCAAGCAGCTTCTGATGCGAGTGGTGGAGGCTCGATCGAGCCCAGCAGGAAGAGATACGCCGCGATGCCGACCGCTAGATATGCGGCCGCTACTGCAAACGCCACAGCGTAGGAGTGAAGCGCGGACACCAGGTAGCCGGTCAGGATGGATGCCGCGATCCCCGAGACCTGGCCGGCAAAATTGATGATCCCGCCCACTTTGCCCACGTCTGGTCGGCGGGCGATGAAAGACGGCAGTGACCACGCCACCGGCGCTGCCGCGGCAAGACCGCTAAGCGACACAGTGATCCAAATAAGGGCCTGCGAAGCGCTGTGCGCGTGAGCTGCGCCCAGAATGCCGAGCCCGAAAGCCGTGCCGCCGATCAGGACGGTGCGGCGGACAGCGCTCTGATTCCAGCCGCGCTGGACGAGGAAGTCGACGAGGAACCCGCCGAATACGAGGTCGGTCGCGGTGGCGAGGAGCCAGGGCAAGCTGGTGTAGAGGAACGAGTGCAGTAGATCGATATGCAGGGCTGACGACAGGTACGCGGGCAGCCAATAGAGCAGCAGGAAGAAAACATAGTTATAGGAGCCGAACCCGATGGCGAGTCCAAGGACCTTGCGCTGAGCGAGCAGGTCGATGAGGGGAGTTGAGTGTTCCCCTTCTGGATCGGGCGCGGCGAGAGAGGCGTCTCGAGCCTCGATGTATAGCCGCTCGGCTTCGGTCAGCTCGGGATCCTCGGCGGGATCGCGGTAAACGCGCCAAAAGAGAAGAAAGTAGGCAAAACTGATCGCTCCGGTGAAGGCGAAGCTCCAGCGCCACCCGGTGTGGATAAGAACGATGCCGATGACGGGAACTCCGATGGCCGAGGCGAATTTAGCCGCTGCGTCATTGAGCGAAGTGGCAAGGCTGCGCTCGCGCTCGGGGAACCAGAGGCCGATTGCCTTGCCGTTGGCGGGGAAGGTGGGCGACTCGCCAATACCGAGAAGCAGACGCGCGCCAAAGAATGCGTTGAGATTGGGCGCGGCGGCTGCGGCGAAGGATGCGGCGCTCCAGATGAACGTGCCGATGCGCCCCACGCGGCGGACACCGAGCTTGTCGAGCACCACGCCGATGGGCAACTGGCAAAGAGCGTAGGTCCAGTTGTAGGAGCTGGAGAGATAACCGAAGACGACGTCGGAGATTCCGAACGCGGCGATCAGAGAATCGTGGGAGACAGAGAGATTGACGCGGTCGAAAAAGTTTACGAGGACGCCGACGCCGAGCAGCCAGGCGATGCGCCAGCGGCGGCGCGGCAGGCCGACGGGACGCAGCGAATTTTGATGGAAAGCGCGACCCTGATCGTTCAATCGTCTCCTTGCCTTGATCTAACGGGGATCAAACGGCCGAGGTGAGTCTTCCCTGCACCACCTCATTCTCGAGTGTGCCGATCGGGTCGATGGTGATGCGAATTTTATCCCCGGGCGCAAGCGTAAAGTCGTCGGGTGGCACGACGCCCGTTCCGGTCATAAGGAACGCGCCGTAAGGGAAAGCGTTTTCGCGGAAAAGGTAGGCGGCTAGGTCAGCGGGTTTGCGCTTCAGCTCCGCAAGCGTGGTGGCGCCGGAAAAGGCCGCACTGCCGCCGCGCAGAATTTCAATTTGGATCGGCGTTGTGGACGGAAGCGGATCGCTGCTAATGAGAACGCACGGGCCCAGCGCGCAACTGCGGTCGTAGACCTTGGCCTGGGGAAGATAGAGGGGATTCTCGCCCTCGATGTCGCGCGAGCTCATGTCGTTTCCTGCGGTGTAGCCGATGATCTGGCCGCGCGGGTTGATGAGCAGCGTGAGCTCCGGCTCGGGAACCGACCAAGTGGCGTCAACACGAATGCGCACATTGCTTCCGGGGCCGGCCACGCGGCTTGCGGTGGCCTTGAAAAACAGTTCCGGGCGCTCGGCGGTGTAGACGCGATCGTAGAAATCGCCGCCTCCCGCGTCTTTCGATTCGGCCATGCGTGCGCTGCGGCTGCGAAAGTAAGTAACGCCAGCGGCCCAGACTTCCTGATTACCGATGGGAGCCCCGAGGTGGGCAGATGCGAAATTCTCGTCAGGCTCTCCGGCGTCGACGATCGAGCGCAGGTAAGCGCCGAGATTTTCGTGCGCGACAAGCGCGTCCCAGGACGGATCGGCGACACGGTAATATCGTCCGTCTTTCTCGACGTAATTTCCATTGCTGGTCCGGTAAAGCTTCACGCTTTTTTCTCCAATCGAGCGACAATTTGATCGACATCGTAGACGCAACCGCCCCAGACCCCGCCGCTAGCCGTGACGAGAGCAGCCCACAGGCGCGTGTCCGCTGGCATTTCAGGATGCGGAGCGAGATCGAGACGCGGGCTGCGAGAGCTGAGCCGCCGCACGCCCTCTTCGGGGCCAAAGGTCTCGCCGGCTTCGCCGACAAAATGCACCGATCCCTCGAGCCGCGAGCGGTCAACGACGATTTCAATCTGGTCGCCATCGCGGACCTTGCCGATGGGCCCGCCGGCAAGCGCCTCGGGAGAGATGTGGCCGATGCAGGCGCCTGTTGACACACCGCTAAAACGCGCGTCCGTCAACACGGCCACGTGCTTGCAGTGAGGCAGTTGCTTCAGCGCTGAGGTGATCTGGTAGATCTCCTGCATGCCTGCGCCCGCGGGCCCACTGCAAATGAGGACCATCACGTCGCCCTGCGTGACTTTGCCAGCCTTGATGGCCTGAATGGCCGCAGCCTCGGTGACAAAAACACGCGCGGAACCAGTGTGACGATAGACGTTGTCCTCACCGACGAGAGACGAATCGATGGCAGTGCATTTGATGACCGACCCCTCCGGCGCGAGGTTGCCCAGCGGGAAACAGACGGTGGAAGTGAGACCGTTCGAGCGTGCGCGATCGCGCGACATGATCACGTCGTCGGGATCGATGCCGTCGATTTCCTGCAATCTTTGCCGCAGCGCCGCGCGACGCTGGCTGTGCTGCCACCAATCGAGCGATGCGTCCAGCGATTCGCCGGAGACGGTCTTGACGCTGGTGTCGAGCAGCCCGGCTGCGCGCAGCTCCAGCATGACCTCGGGAACGCCGCCGGCAAGGAACACCTGTACTGTAGCAAAGCCCCTCGGACCGTTGGGCAGCGCATCTACGAGACGCGGAACCTGGCGATTGACCTCAACCCAGTCGGCGACCGTGGGGCGCGGCAGGCCCGCGGCGTGCGCGATGGCCGGAACATGGATGAGAAGATTCGTCGAACCGCCGAATGCGGCGTGCAGCACCATGGCGTTGCGGATGGCCGCGGGCGTGAGAATGTCGCGCGCGCCGATGCCGAGCTGATACAGGCGTAGCAGAGCGCGCGAAGAGCGGCGTGCGGCATCGAGCCAAACTGGCTGGCCTGAAGGCGCAAGCGCGGTGTGCGGCAGCGAGAGGCCGAGCGCTTCGCCGACCACTTGCGAAGTGGCTGCGGTGCCAAGAAACTGGCAGCCTCCGCCGGGCGACGCGCACGCGCGGCAGCCCACTTCGGCAGCGTATTCAAGCGTGATCTGGTTCTGGGCGAAGCGCGCGCCGATGGTCTGCACCTTGCCCGCGTCTTCGCCTGACTCCGGCAGCAGAGTGACGCCGCCGGGAACGAGCACAGCGGGCTTTTTTCCCGAAGACGCCAGCGCCATCATCATCGCGGGAAGGCCCTTGTCGCAGGTGGCGATGCCCATAACGCCTTTGCCGGTGGGCAGCGAACGCATCAGGCGACGCAGCACGATGGCAGCGTCGTTGCGGTAGGGCAACGAGTCCATCATTCCCGCAGTGCCTTGCGTGCGGCCGTCGCACGGATCAGTACAGGCTCCCGCGAATGGAGTGGCGCGCAGAGATTTCAGCTCGTGCGCAGCCTCGGCAACGAGCAGCCCGACTTCCCAATGGCCGGTGTGAAAGCCGAGCGCGATGGCCTCGCCGTTTTCCGCGCGCAGGCCGCCATGCGTGCTCAGGATCAAAAATTCGGGATCGAGAAGGCGATTCGGCTCCCAACCCATTCCGGCGTTCTGCGTCAGGCCGAAGAGATTGCCGGAGGGCTCCGTGAGAAGCATCTCGGGCGAGAGGGGCAGCGCTCCGGATGGCCCGGGCGCGCGGGTGTTCACGCGAAGGAGGCCGCTGTCATCTGTTTCCAGTACGGAGCTGAGTGAAAGGTTTGCGATGAGAAGCCTCTTTCCGCAGACCAGTATAGTTTGCGCAGGTGTAGTTCCGAATGGAGCGCCGGAGGAGCCGGGTGCTATAAAGTGATGTGCCCGACGACGATTCGCACAACACGGCGCAAGCCCATGCCGAGAAAATCCAGGCGGGCTTGCGCCGGCGCTGGCTGTACCTGATGCCTGTGGTCTTCGTGACCTACAGCCTCGCGTACCTGGGACGGTCGAATTTCGGATTCGGCGCAGCGGCTGGCCTGGCGAAATCGCTCAACATCACCGAATCCCGCGCGGCTTTTCTCGGTTCGGTCTTTTTTCTCGGCTACTTTCTCTTTCAGGTACCAGCGGCGGCCTACGCCATCCGCAAAAGCGCGACGCGGCTGGTCTTCTTCGCGCTCATCAGTTGGGGAATCTTTTCCGGGCTCACGGGAGTCATTCACAACTACTGGCTGCTGGTTCTGGATCGGTTGTTGCTAGGCGTCGCGGAGAGCCTCATTTTTCCGTCGATGCTCATCCTGCTGACCAACTGGTTCACGCGCTCGGAGCGCTCGCGCGCCAACGCGGTCCTCATTCTTGGGAATCCGGTGACCGTGACGTGGATGGCCGCCGCAACCGGGTACTTGATCAGAGCCGTCGGCTGGCAGATGACGTTTATTCTCGAAGGCATTCCTTCGGTCCTGTGGGCCTTTGTCTGGATTGTGGTGGCGCGAGACAAGCCGGTGGAGGTGCCGTGGCTGCCGGAAGAAAGCAGCAAGCATCTGGCCGAAACGCTCGCGCTGGAACAGTCTTCCCTGCCCCAATACGCGAATTTTCGCGAGGCGCTCCGCGTGCCGGGTGTGCTGGTGCTGTGCTTCCAGTATTTCTGCTGGAGCTTCGGCGTGTACGGCCTCGTAATCTGGATTCCGGCGATGATTCGCTCGGGATCGGCACGTGGTATCGAGCAGATCGGCCTTCTAAGCGCGGCGCCATTTCTTCTTGCCGTGGTCCTAATGCTGATCGTCGCAACTTTTTCCGATCGCGTGCTCCGCCGCACGAGGTTTGTGTGGCCGTTCCTCATTCTCTCGGGTGTGGCACTGTTTTGCAGCTTTGCCACCGCCGGGCACAATTTCTGGCTGGCCTATTTCTGTCTGGTCATTGCGGGCGGCACGATGTACGCGCCCTACGGACCATTTTTCGCCATCATGCCAGAGATGCTGCCGAAGAACGTGGCCGGCGAGGTGATCGCGCTGGTGAACAGCTGCGGGGCGCTAGGCGGATTTGCAGGGTCGTGGCTGGTCGGTTGGCTCCAGGCCGTAACAGGAAGCGCCCGCGCCGGCTATCTGGCCATGTCGATCCTTCTGATCGTGTCCGGAGTGATGATCTTCTTCCTGCGCGCGCCTAAGACCGCTGCGGAATCGCGTCCCGCATAAGCTGACCGTCGACAAGCCGCATGATCCCGAGCGGATTCGCATCCTTCAGCTCTTCGGGTAGCGAGGCCTGTGGAAAATCCTGGTAGCAAACCGGCCGCACAAAGCGATAGATCGAGTAGGTGCCCACCGAAGTCGCGCGGCTGTCGCTCGTGGCCGGGTACGGTCCGCCGTGCACCATCGCGTGGCAGACTTCGACGCCGGTGGGAAATCCGTTGACGATGAGCCTGCCTGCTTTGCGCTCGAGAATGGCGATGAGGTCGGCAAAGGCCGCCAGATCTGCCTCTGTGCCGTGCAGCGTTGCGGTCAGTTGGCCTTCAATGGAGGCGGCTAGCTCCATGAGTTGCTCGGGGCTGTCGTAGCGGATCACGAGTGCGCAGGGGCCAAAGACTTCGGTCTCAAGGTCTGGATTTCCGCGCAAATCCTCAGCGTCAATTTGCATGAGAACCGGCGCGGCATACGAATTGCCTGCGCCATTGGATGAAGCTTGAGCGACGGTACTCACCTGGGCGTGCGCCTGGCGACCCACAATGCCCGAACGATAGCTCTTCGAGATTCCTTCCGTAAGCATGGCAGCGGGAGCGGCTTTTTCGACGAGCGCCTTGATCTCGGCTACAAACGCATCGGCATCTGCATTACGCGGAAGATAGACGAGGCCCGGCTTGGTGCAGAACTGGCCGACGCCGAGAGTGAACGAGCCGAAGAGGCCGGCAGCAATTTGCGCGCCGCGAGCGTGGAGCGCTTCAGGCAGGACAACGAGCGGATTCACACTGCTCATCTCCATAAAGCAGGGGATAGGTTCCGGCCGCGCCGCCGCACGCTGCATGAGCGCTTTGCCGGCAGAGAGCGAACCTGTAAATCCGACGGCTTTCACTTTGGGGTGGTCGACGAGCGCTGTACCAATTTCAGAACCTGCGCCGAAGAGCAGCGCGAAGACACCGGATGGCAGGCCGCACTCGCGCACGCTGCGGGCGATGACCTGGCCGACCATCTCGCTGGTGCCGGGATGGGCGTGATGCGCTTTCACAATCACTGGATTGCCGGCAGCAAACGCGGCGGCCGTGTCGCCTCCAGCAACAGAAAACGCGAGCGGAAAGTTGCTTGCGCCGAATACGGCAACCGGGCCCAGCCCCTTCATCATGGAGCGAATGTCGGAGCGCGGCAATGGCTTGCGATCGGGTTGCGCTGGATCGATACGCGCGTTGACCCAAGAGCCTTCTTCGATGACTTGCGCGAACAGCCGGAGCTGATTGATGGTGCGCACGGATTCGCCTTTCAGACGCGCTTCAGGCAGAGCGGTTTCGCGGTTGGCGCGCTCCACAAGCTCCGGCACAATGGCTTCAATGCCGTCGGCAATATGGCGTAGGAAGCGGGCCTTCTCGCGGCCGGAAAGCTTGCGGTAGGCGACGAATGCTTCCTCTGCCAGATCGGCCGCGCGATCCACATCGGCCGGCGACGCGCAATGGTAGACAGGCTCAAGGTTCGCGCCCGTGGCGGGATTGACGCCGTTAAAGGCGGCTCCGACGCTCTCGGAACTCTGACCATCGATGATCGAGTAGCCGCGCAGATGCAGTTTTGTTTCTTGACCCAACATGATTCACCTTTTTTCCAAGCTTTCGGTCGGTCGCTTCTATCTTCAGCTCCGAGGCGCCCACACACAATCTTGAGATGCTCCACTGGGGCAGAAGAAGCTAAAAGCTAACGGCTAATGGCCAATGTCTGTCTCTACTCTTCGCCGATGTCTTCGTTCCAGATCTCGGGATGCTCTGCGATGAAGCTTTCCATCAACTCGCGGCACTCGCGATTGTCGAGATCAATGACTTCGACGCCGTTCTCGCGCAGCCAGTCCAGGCCTCCCGCAAATGTGCGGCTCTCTCCCACCACTAACGTGCCGATGCGGAACTGGCGAACGAGACCGCTGCAATACCAGCACGGCGCTAACGTCGTAACCATCACCAGGTTGCGATAATTCTTCTGGCGGCCCGCGCGTCGAAATGCGTCCGTCTCGCCGTGAATACTGGGATCGCCCAGCTGCACGCGGCGATTGCGGCCCCGGCTGATCAGTTCGCCTGTTTGCGTAAACATTGCCGCGCCCACGGGAACGCCGCCTTCTTCAAAGCCCGCACGCGCCTCTTCAATGGCGACCGCCAGCATCTGCTCGTACAAGGTCACAAGTCCAATCTAACGCAACGGATCCCGGCCAACACACTAGTTAACGGAGAGCACCAGCTTGCCGAAGTGGCTCGCTTCTTCCATCCGTTCGAGAGCCTCTCGCGCCTGACGCCAATCGAACTCCTCGCCAACAGGCCGCAATTCAGCCAACGAAATCGCCCGGTTCATCTCTACAAAATCCCTGCGCGAGCCCACGTAGATGCCGTGGATGCGCGCTGTTTTGTGGAGAACGAGCGGGATCGGGAATGGGTCCGCGGACTGCGTCAGCACGCCAACCTGAGCGATCGTTCCGCCCGGCCGAATCGCTCTGAGTGATCGAACCAGCGTACCTCCTCCGCCCACTTCGACCACCAGGTCCACGCCTTCGCCACCTGTCTGGTCAAGCGCCCAGCGGTCCCAATCGGGGTTGTCGCGATAGTTCAGTCCCGCATCCAGCCCCATGGCGCTGGCGCGTTCCAGCTTGTCGTAGCTTGAGCTGATGCCGAGCACACGCAAACCCTTCAATCGCGCAAACTGCAGCGCGAAGATCGACACGCCTCCCGTGCCTTGAATCAGCACTGTAGATCCTGGCTTGAGTTCTCCTGCGGCCAAGGCGTTCCATGCAGTCACCGCTGCGCAAGGCAGGGTAGCAGCTTCTTGAAAACTGAGATGATCGGGAATCGCAACCAGTCCCGGCTCCTTGAGCACGATGAAGTCGGTCAGCATGCCGTCGACGTCGCCGCCGAGCGCGCCGCGGCCCTTCGCCGCGGTCAGTGTACCGTCCAACCAGTTCTGCATAAAGATTCCGGCCACACGGTCGCCTGGCTTCCATGCCGTGACGGCGGCGCCCACTGCCACCACTTCGCCCGCGCCATCGGAACATGGAATCCGAGGCAGCTTGCATTTTGGGGTTATAGTGACCCTTCACGACCATCAAATCGCGATAGTTGATGGAAACCGCGCGAATACCAACCAAGACTTCGCCGGGGCCCGGTGCAGGAGTGGGGCGCTCTACAAACTCCAAAGAATCAATGCCAAACGCAGAAACTTGCCAGGCGCGCATGAGAAGCCTCTCTGTCTTTCTGGTTCCACCTTCGTCATTCTGCGGGACGCAACGATGCCGAAGGCCCGTAGAATGAAGATATGGCCCGTGGATGGGAAAGTAAATCGGTGGAGGAGCAGATGGCAAACGCTTTGGAGAGTCCTGTTGCGAAAGCCGGTGACGGCCACGTGAGCGAGGAGGCCCGTCGCGCGGCCGAAGTGGTACGCGCAGCGCGAGATCGGCAACTACAGGGTCTCAATTTGCAACGGGAGAATATCCTCTCGCAGAAGACGTCGAATGCCGGACGCCGCGCGGCTCTGGAAGCCGCATTGGCTCATATCGAATCGCAAATCCAGTCCATCGGGTAAGCGATCCGGCAGCCTGAATCGCAGGCGGCGGAACACGTGCTTCCGCTAGGTCCCACGCCTATTGTTCACGGTGGATGAGCAGCGTATTGGCCTGATGCACTGAGGTAAGGGACACGCGCGCGATATTCACATGCGCGGGCCGGGTGACGGCCCAAAGAATCACATCCGCAATATCTTCGGCAGTCAGCGGCTCGATGCCTTTGTAGACCTTCGCAGCGCGGCCGGCATCGCCGTGAAATCGGACCAGGCTGAAATCGGTTTCGACCAGGCCCGGATCCACACTGGTCACCCTCACCGGTGTGCCCAGCAAATCTTCGCGCAGTCCGTCGTTGATGGCGCGCGCAGCGGCTTTGGAGCCGCAATAGACTGCGCCATTGGGAT
This sequence comes from uncultured Acidobacteriaceae bacterium, assembly GCA_963789425.1. GTDB lineage: Bacteria > Acidobacteriota > Terriglobia > Terriglobales > Acidobacteriaceae > Telmatobacter. Next base: position 173,708 of record CAWBKM010000006.1, read on the forward strand.
AGACAATTTCTCCGGCCATGGAGCCGAGCGTGACCACGTGGCCGCGATTGCGCACCACCATTCCAGGGACCACGGCGCGCGCCACGTAAAGCATCCCCTTGATGTTGGTGTCGATCATCTCTTCCCAGTCTTCGATTTTGCCGGTGTAGAGCTTCTCCATGCCGCGGCTGAGACCGGCGTTGTTCACCAGAACTTCGATTTCGGCCCATTCAGGCGGAAGATCGTCAATGGCACGCTGCACCGCGTGGCGGTTCCGAACATCGAGGTCAATCGAGTGCGCGGCCTCAGCGCCGCGAGCGAGGGCCTTCGAGGCCACTTCGGCGAGTTTGCCGGCGCGCCGTGCAGCGAGCAGCAGTCGCGCACCCTCGGCCGCAAAGGCCAGGGCAGTTGCCGCGCCAATACCGGCGCTGGCGCCAGTGATGAAGACGATTTTCCCCTTCAGCTTCATTTCCTCCACATCCTACGTGCGCGTTTTGCTCCCCTGCTGTGACATACGGTACATGCCCACTGCCCAATCCTGATTGGCCAGCCCGGTGGCCTTGGCCTGCGCGAAAATCTCCGCAATGGTGTCGGCGAGCTTCACTCGGGTTCCACTGCTCGCTGCGGCTTCGCGGAGCAACCTTGTATCCTTCTCGCCGAGCGAGATCGAAGCCCCCGCCTCCGCCGGAGGATTCAGCATGATCTTGCTGTATGCCGCATAAAACGGCGATTGAAACAGCGCGCTGTTCACTGCCTCAAAGAAAACCGCCGGTTCGATTCCCTGCCCTTCGGCGTAAACAAACGCCTCGCTCAGCGAATAGAGCGTCGCACTGATGAGGAAGTTGCCGCCGAGCTTTACGGCATGCGCCTCGCGAGGTTCAGTGCCCACCACGGAGATGCCGCGTGAGAAGGACTCCAGTAGCGGCCGCGCTTTGGCGACTGCGTGCTCGGTTCCGGCCATCACCACCCATAGCTTGCCCTGTTCAGCCACGATGGGGCGTCCGAAAACCGGCGCGCCAACGAATTCGTGCCCGCGACGGGCGTGCTCCTGCGTCAGCCGATCGCTCAAAGCTACGCTGATGGTGCTGCACGAGATGTGCAGCGCGCCCGGCGAGAGCGCGTCCATCAGGCCATTCGGGCCAAAGATCACTTCTTCATTGGCGGCATCGTCAAAGAGCATGGTGATCACGGCGTCGGCGCCCAGCTCTGCCTCAGCCGGCGTGCCTGCAGCGATAGCGCCTTCGCGGAGCAGCAGTTCCGTTTTCCCCTCTGTCCGGTTCCAGACGCGCAGCTCGTGGCCAGCTGCGATCAAATGCCGCGCCATCGGCGTGCCCATTTTGCCCAAACCTAGAAACCCAATCTTCATGGGGAGATTTTAGAGGATGACCCGCGTGAAAATGAGAACAGACGACGGCGCGATTCAATTTTCAGATTGGCATACCCGCCATTTGGCAATTGAATGCTAGACTTCGTCCATGTCGCGACTCCCGCTGATTGCCGTCGCGGTGGTCTTATCCGCCGCTGGAAGCCTTGGCCAACAGAATGTTGCCGTTGATCGACCTGCCGCAGAATCTACGCTGCGCGCGCTCGACGAAGAGTGGTCCGCCACCGCTGCTCGAAACGATCTTGACGGCACGGTCGCCTTTTACGCTGATAACGCCGTTCTATTGCCGCCCAATGCGCCCATAGCAACCGACAAGAAGTCGATTCGAGAGTCGTGGGCTGGACTACTCGGCCCCCACACATCCGTCTCGTGGAAATGGTCGAAGGTTGAAGTGGCACAATCGGGCGAACTGGGCTACATCTACGGCAGCTACAAACTCACGATTGGCGCTTCAACCGAGAGCGGCCCCGTGAACGATACCGGCAAATTTCTTGAGGTCTGGAAGAAGCAGCCGAGCGGAAAGTGGAAGTGCATCGTAGACACCTATAACTCTGACCTTCCCGCTCCCGTACCCACAAAGTAGCTTGGAAATCAGTTCGGCGTGCCCGTCGTTTCGGCCTCGCTGAACGTGCACTCCTGGCATTGGCATACGCGGCGCAGATATTCCCAGGAATAGATTCCGCCGGAATGGCCGTCTTGCCAATTGAACTGGATCGCGTACCGGCCCACGGCGTGTGCGCTCGCCGGCTTTGGCGGAGGCGCGTACATCGGCAGCAGAGCCGCAGGCTTGGGCTTCGGCTGGCCGACCTTGCGGCCCTCATGCAAGCGCTCGTCCACGCAGGTGGCGCATGGGCAGGCATCGCGCAGCCAGGCAAATCCCCATGCGCTCTTGTGGCCGTCGGCCCAGTCAATCTCCACGCCCTTGCCCTCAGTCATCAGCACGCGCACCTTTTCCGGCGTGACGGCAATCTTCGGCAACGGCCGGTTCGCCTGATTCTCGCGTGCCTGCTCGTTTTTGGTGGCGAAGCGGATGCCTTCGTGGCTCATAGATCCAGTTTACAGGTGTCAGGTTTCTGGGATCAGCTTCCGCCGTTAGCGGCGGGCCGAGCCCGCGTGCTCATAATGCAGCGCCAAAGAATAGATGACGATGACCAGCACAAGGCTCACGCTGTTGGTGGAGATGACAGCCAGCGATCGGATGCTGATGCCATAAAGCAGCCAGAGCACAACCCCGAGCCCGAAAATGAAGAACATCTTCAGCGAGAGATCATGCGCGCATTTGGAGCGCCACATCCTGTGAAGCTGCGGCACCAGCGACAGCGTCGTGCAGAATCCGGCCAGCAATCCGATCAGTTCCGTCTCCCAGCGTGCAGGCATTTCAGCGTGTTTCTTTCCGGCTCAGGGAATCCTAGTCCCGCGCCATCCTCAACATACATTCCTTGCAGGATTCCGGATGTGCCCGCGCTCACTTCTGGCTTGATGCACTGCTGCCACCCGCGGCTTCTCCGTCCCTCGCTCCCTTGCTCCCTCGTTCCCCAGCTCCCTCGCTCCTCGCTGTCAGTAATTCTTCCAGAAGAACCACGCTGCCATCCCCAAGCCGATCACGACCACGAGCGCGCGCAGCACCGGCTGGGGAGCGCGCCTTGCCAATCTCGCTGAGACATAGCCGCCGATGGCTGCGGCCGCCAGCGCCGGCAGGCAATAACGCCACACCACCTGGCCGTCGACGATAAAGATGACAAACGCGATGCCGTTGGCCAGCAGGTTGGCCACAACCTTCAGCGCGTTGATGGCGTGGATGTCTTCATAACCGTAAAGCCCCAGCAGCGTCATAAAAACAAAGCCCGCACCGGCGCCGAAGTAGCCTACATAGAAGCTCACCACGACGGCAGAAAGAAACAGGGCCAGGTGGCGTGGGTGGGCTTCGCGCGCCTGCCCCGTAGCGGCGCGTTCGTGTCGCGCTCTCTTTAAGCGTTCGAGCCGGCGCGAAACCGGCCCGCTGACCGCGAAGATTGACGCGGCAACCAGGAGCAGCCACGGGACAAGATGCAAGAAAGTGGTCTGCGGCGTGTTCAACAGAACGACCGCCCCGGCAGTGCCGCCTATCAATCCTGCCAACCCCATCAGCACGGCGGTACGCGCGTTTTTGCGCACATCGGGCCAGTATGCAGCGACCGACGTCAATTGCCCGGGCCAGATGGCCACCGTGTTCGTGGTATTGGCCTGCACGGGCAGGATCTTCATGCTCAGCAAGGCCGGAAACGACAGGAACGAGCCGCCTCCTGCCACGGCGTTGAGCACGCCGGCAAGAAAAGTGGCGACGACTAGCCAGACCCAACGCCAGTTGATCGTCACCACCAGTCCTGAAAAGTGCATGAAGCGGATTGTATTGCACTCATCCTCGTGCACGAGCCGCTGAGCTGCGCTGTGACTCACCCGATTCCCCGCGGCCAGTTGAGCCATGATTGTTGACGGGATCATTGATCAAGTTCGCGGGTTCCGGAGAGCGACCGCGAGGGTAGGAGGCCTGATCAGGAGCGTACTTGACGTTCAACAGCTAGTTAACCTATTTGTTTTGAATGGAATAATTGACTTTATATAATATTAGCGTTAAACACTCATATTTTATGAATCATTTGTGCTATAGTTTCATTAGATTGGTGAGTGGCTGGGCCCCAAGGCCCAAGCCCCACCTACAAATTTCCATTCCATCTGGAGGAATTCATCATGGCAATCACTCGTTGGGACCCGTTCCGGGAAGTTGTGGCCCTGCAGAATCGTTTCAATACGCTGTTCCGCGATCTGAACGAAGGCGAAGGGACGCTAACCACGGCTAATTTCATTCCCGCGGTTGATGTCTACGAGGACGAGAAAAGGGTCGTCCTGAAACTCGAAGTGCCGGGCATCGAAGAGAAAGACCTTGACGTGAGCGTGGAAAATCACACGCTGACCGTCAAGGGCGAGCGCAAGTTCGAGAAGGAAGAGAAAGAAGAGAACTTCCATCGCATTGAGCGGCGCTATGGCAGCTTCTATCGTGCGTTCACGCTGCCCTCGTCCGTCGACACTGAAAATGTTGCGGCCAGTTACAACGCCGGCGTTTTGAAGCTTGAACTCACGAAGAAGCCCGAAGCGCAGCCCAAGCAGATCAAGGTGAACGTGAATCAGACGCTGGCAGCGTAAGTCGGCCATCACCATTCAGCCATAAGCCTTCAACGCCTGGCTGAGTCCATTAGAGCCGACCTCACGTTTGGGAGATCGGCACGCCGGGAGGGGTTGCAATTCCCTGCCCGGCGTTTTTTCATCATTTTCAGGGCGGAATTCTGGTATTCAACCCGATGTCGGGTATTCCCGAATTAAGCTAGAGGCTAAAAGCTAATAGCTGGGAGCTGTTTTTCATGGCCATTCGTTGGGAAAAATTGACGGTCAAAACGCAGCAGGCGATCCAGGAGGCGCAGTCGCGCGCTGCCGAGTTCAGCAACCCTGAGCTTCAGCCGGTGCACCTGCTGCTGGCGCTCATCGGAGACCGCGAAGGCGTAGTGCCTTCCGTGCTCGAGAAGATCGGTGTGCCCATTGAACATCTGGAGAGCGACCTGCGCGGCATCGAACAGAAACTGCCGCGGGTAGCCGGAGTTGCCTCACAACCCAGCCTGAGCCAGTCGATGAACAAAGTTCTCGAGCAGGCCTTCAAAGAGGCCCAGAACTTCAAAGACGAGTATGTTTCAACCGAACATCTATTGCTTGGCATCGCGCACCTCAAGAGCGATCTCGCGCGCGACGTCCTGGTTGCAGTCGGCGCCACGCATGAGGCTATTCTGCAGGCGCTCACCGCTGTGCGAGGCTCGCAGCGTGTGACCGACCAGAATCCGGAAGAGAAATTCCAGGCGCTGGAGAAATACGCCAAGGACCTTACGGAACTCGCCCGCCGTGGCAAGCTCGACCCAGTGATTGGTCGCGACGAGGAGATTCGCCGCGTCGTCCAGGTGCTTAGCCGTCGTACCAAGAACAATCCAGTCCTCATTGGCGAGCCCGGCGTTGGAAAAACCGCCATCGTTGAGGGCCTCGCGCGGCGCATCATCTCGGGCGACGTGCCGGAGGGCCTGCGCGACAAGCGTGTCATCGCGCTCGATCTCGGCTCCATGCTTGCCGGCGCAAAATATCGCGGCGAGTTTGAAGACCGGCTGAAGGCAGTCCTCAAGGAAATTGAAGAATCGAACGGTCAGGTCATTCTCTTCATCGACGAGTTGCACACGTTGGTGGGAGCAGGCGCTGCCGAGGGCGCGATTGACGCGAGCAATATGCTGAAGCCTGCGTTGGCTCGCGGCGAACTTCGGGCCATCGGCGCAACCACGCTGAACGAGTACCGCAAGTACATCGAGAAGGACAAGGCGCTCGAGCGTCGCTTCCAGATCGTGTATGTTGGTGAGCCCAACGTCGAGGATACGATCGCGATTCTGCGGGGCCTGAAGGAGCGCTACGAGTCGCATCACAACGTGCGCATCAAGGACGCGGCGATTGTAGCCGCGGCTACGCTGTCGCACCGCTATATCAGCGACCGCTTCTTGCCCGATAAGGCCATTGATCTTGTGGACGAGGCAGCGGCTTCGCTGGCCATCCAGATCGGTTCCGTGCCAACGGAGATTGACCAGCTTGAGCGACAGGCTACATCGCTCGAGATCGAACGCGCCGCGCTCAAGCGCGAGACTGACGCCGCCAGCAAGGAGCGTCTGAAGGCGGTGGAGCGTGAAGTCGCGCAATTACGCGAACAAATAACCGCGTTGCGGGCACGCTGGACAAAAGAGCGCGAGGCGATTACGCGCATCTCCGAAACTAAGAAGAAAATCGAGGCGCTGCGCTTCGAGGCCGAGGAGCAGACTCGCAAAGGTCAGCTCGATCGCGCCGCGCAGATTCAGTATGGCGAGCTGCCGAAGCTTGAAGCGGAACTAAAGAAGCTTGACGCTGCTCAAGGCGGCAAGGCCGGCGGCGTCCGGATGCTGAAAGAAGAGGTCGACGAGGAAGACATCGCCAAAATCGTGAGCAAGTGGACGGGCATTCCCGTCTCGCGCATGCTCGAAGGCGAGGTCAAGAAGCTCGTGCAAATGGAAGACCGGCTGCGCGACCGCGTGGTCGGGCAGGACGAAGCTTTGAGTGTCGTGGCCAACGCCATTCGCCGTTCGCGCGCGGGCCTCAGCGATCCCAAGCGGCCGATCGGCTCGTTCATTTTCCTCGGACCGACCGGCGTGGGCAAAACGGAGACGGCGCGTGCACTGGCCGAGTTTCTTTTCGACGACGAGCAGGCGCTTGTGCGCATCGACATGAGCGAGTACATGGAGAAGCACGCCGTGGCTCGCCTGATTGGCGCACCGCCGGGGTACGTCGGTTACGACGAGGGCGGCCAGTTGACCGAGGCAATTCATCGCCGGCCCTACGCGGTGATTCTGTTTGACGAAATCGAAAAGGCGCATCCGGATGTCTTCAACATTCTCCTGCAAGTGATGGACGATGGGCGCTTGACCGACGCCAAAGGCCGGACTGTTGACTTCAAGAACACGGTGCTGATCATGACATCTAACCTGGGCGCGGCCATGCTCGCGGGCGAAAAGCTCAAGACCGAGCACGACTTCGATATGGCGCGAGAGAGCGTGATGCGCGTTCTGCGCGAGCACTTCAGGCCGGAGTTCCTGAACCGCGTTGACGATATCGTGATCTACCGTCCGCTGGGCAACGCGCAGCTGAGCAAGATTCTCGACCTGCGCCTGAATGAGGTGCGCAAAATGCTCGAAGACCGGGCGATTTCGTTCGAGTTAACGGAACCTGCGCGGCAATTGATCCTGGCTTCCGGCTCCGATGCGGCCTACGGCGCGCGTCCGCTCAAGCGCGCGCTGCAACGCATGGTGCAGGATCCGCTGGCCATCAAAATCCTCGATGGCGAAGTGCTGCACGGCGCGCACGTTCGCATCGGCGTGGACCGCAAGTCGAACCAGCTTGTGTTCGAGCCGATGGGGCGAGAAGCAATGGCGTGATATTCGGACGGGATCGGGTTGTGAGGCACCCGAAATATCCGATCCCAGACATCTACGGCTGCAGCTCTTTCGGCGTGTAGACTCCGCCCTTCACGAGCAGATCGAGGATGTCCTTCGTTCTCGCGTGGCACGGCTCCATCTTCATGTATGTAAAGTTATCGTGCTCGGAGTCGATGACGGGTACGGGCTCTTTCGGTCCGGGAATCTGATTAAGCATCGTCCACACGCCCGCCGGAGGCGAGACGGTATCGATGAACCCGAAGCCCGCCATCAGCAGCGCTTTGATGCGTGAGGCAAAGTTGACGGTATCGAAGTAGAGAGCAGCATTCATCGCATCGGGGTTGTCGGAAGGCCAATAGGGATAGCCGGCTTTGCGGCCGTGCAAATCGCCGTTCGTATCAGCGCCGGCCGGCACACAAACCAGCACATCAGTCACCTCGTCCGACCGCAGTCCTGCAAGCGCGATACTCTGCTGACCGCCCATGCTGCCGCCCGTGAGCACCACTGTCTTGCCGTTCCAGTCGGGCCGCGTTGCGAGATAATCGAGCACGCGCGAATCGCGCAGATACATATCAAGAAAGTAGGATTTTTCACGATCGGTGTTTCCGATCGCGTTGTAGTTCGTCGGAATGTTGCCCGATGGGTCTGAAGGCAACTTATCGTGCGAGTCGACGTTGAGGACCAGCCAGCCGCCGGCGGCCTGCTCAGCGTCGGCGTGCGCATTGAGCGCGTAAACACCGGCATATTGCAGCATGATTAGCGCTGGGTACTTGCCCTCAGCAGCGGGCCGCGCCACGTAGCCGTGAGCCTTCGAACCGAGCGCATCGAGTGCGAACATGCTCATCTCCACGCCCGGCACGTCAGTCTGGACCGGGGTGAGAACAGCGTCGATGGGAACCTTGGCCTGCAGAGCCAGCTTGCCGTCCCAGAATGTATCGAAGTCGGCTGGGCGCGGAGTAGAGAGCGGAATCTCCATCGGCGCCACGGCGGCGCCAACTGCATATAGACCGTTGTTGCGGCCCGTGTTGCCCCCGATCCAGTGAGGCGCCTGAGGCGAGGTCCCCGAGGTCGCGGATGCAGAACCGGACTGCGCCGCGGCCGTGGAGGCAGCGTCCGGGGCCGGACTGCTTTGATTCGGCGTTGCGGAACCGGATTGACCCGTGCTTGTGGCCGATGCATTCGGCGCAGTCGATGCGGAAGCGAGAGCAGCATACGGCTCGATCGCAACATAGATCATTTCGGGCTGGTCGCCGACGATCTCGATCTTATCCTTGCCCGACGAAAGATCGAGCTTGCCTTCCTTGAGCACAACGGCGTTGTTTCTGCGAATTGTCCACTCGTAAGCATATGTAGGCGCATCGGAGCCCGGCGTCACCGTCCAGCCAACCGTTTCGCCGGTTTTGTAGATGCCGTTCGCGTGATAAGGCGTGAAGCTCAGCTGCTGCGGAATTGGAGTCCGCTGGGCGATCACCGACGAACAAAAGAACAGGAAAGAGCAGAAGCAAAAAGCTCGGATGCGCGTCATTGGATTCACCGGTTGATGATACAGGACGAAGTGAAACCTCGACCTCAATGGCCGGGGCCGAAATGGCACACCGGAGTTCTGATTTCTGCTTGGCCGCGTCAGCCAACCTACTGCCTCAGTTCCACCAGCGTTGCACCCTGCCCGCCTTCGTTCTGGGGAGCTTCCTCGATCCCGGCCACATGCGGATGCCCTTTCAAGAATTCTCGAACCCCACGGCGAAGAATGCCGGCGCCATGGCCGTGGATGACGCGCACACGCGGTAGTCCGGCGAGAAAGGCGTGGTCGAGATATTTTTCGAGCTCGTCAGTTGCTTCATCGACTGTACGGCCGATCAAATTAATCTCAGCGCGCAGCGCGTCAGTGTTCGCGCTCGTCACTGTTACGTGAACGCCCTTCTGCTTTCGGGCCGCTGCGAGAGGGTCAAATTTTCCCTGCCCGGGCTTCCCTTGCCCCGAGTCTCCTCCAAAACCTGAAGGCTCGGAGAGCTCATCGCGTTTTGCGCGCATCTTGATGGGCCCAAGCGCGACTTCGAATAGGTCCTTCTCGATTTCGCGCTGCACGACTGCGACTTTGCCCATTGATTTTAGAAATACGCTGTCGCCTGGCGCGACGTGGCGCAGCAGGTGTGGTTGCGCGTTTACGTCGCCCTGGTCTGCGCCAGTGCGGTGCGCCACGACAGCCTGATTGAAGCTTTCCTGAAATTCGCGGCGCATGCGCGTGATACGCCGCTCCGTTTCCTTGGACAGTTTCTGTTGCGCAGCGCGGTCTTCGACCGCCCGCACGTTTTCCCGCATCTGAAATTCGAAATCCTTGAGCAGAGAGGCCAACTTTGCCTCCAGCTCCCGCACGCGGTTGCGTACCTCGACATCGCCCTCGCGTTCGAGCCTTTTCCGTTCCACATTGAGCGCGTATTGCTGCTCGCGAGTTTTTTTCTTGTCTTGGTCGAGCTCGGCCAATTCGGAATGGAGTTTGTCGAGGAAGCGCGCGATGTCGGCCTGCTGAGAGCCAAGCCGTTCGCGCGCAGCAGCGATAATCGCCGCGTTCAATCCCAGCCGCTCGGCCGTTTGAATTCCCGCCGACGCGCCCGGCACGCCAAGATGAAACTGATAGTTGGGAACCAGCGTCCGCTCATCCACGCCGGCCGCGGCATTGCGCACACCGGGTGTGTTGGCTGCGTAGACTTTGAGCGATGTGTGATGCGTGGAGATCAGGGACCAGGCGCCGGCCTTGAGAAAATGATGCGCCACGGCCACAGCGAGCGCCGCGCCCTCTTCGGGATCGGTAGATGAGCCCAACTCATCGAGCAGCACGAGCGCGCGCGAGTCCGCGAGTCGCGAGAGCCGGTCAAGATTGGTAATGTGCGCGGAAAAAGTAGAAAGCGCTGCCTCGATCGATTGCGCGTCGCCAATGTCGGCCAGGAACGCAGAGAACACAGGGAAACTGGCGCTTGCTGCCGGGACCGGAATTCCCGCTTGCGCCATCATTGCGAGAAGTGCCGTCGTTTTCAGCGCTACCGTTTTGCCGCCGGTATTCGGGCCGCTGATAATCAGTTGGCGTTCGTTTGCCGTCAGCTCGAGATTGAGTGGGACTGATTTCCCGCCATTCGCCCGCAAGCGCTTTTCAAGCAGTGGATGGAGGCCGCCTTGAATTTCCAAAAGGTTTCGTCCAAAAGTCGGAACCACGGAGTGGTCGAAATCGCGGCCAAAGCGCGCCCGCGCCAGCAAGCTGTCGATCAGGGCCAGCGCTCGGGCGCCTTCGACCAAACTAACGGCGTAGCCGGCCACCTGGCGCGTGAGCGCCACAAAAATGCGGTGAATCTCAGCCTGTTCTTCCTCAATCAGCCGCACTAGTTCGTTGTTCTGCTCGATGGTCTCCAACGGCTCAACATAGACCGTCTGCCCCGAAGAGCTTGCGCCGTGAATCACTCCAGAGACCCGCCGCTTGAGCTCCGCTCGTACTGGAATCACGAAACGATCGCCGCGAATCGTAATCACATCGTCTTGCGTTGCATTCTCCGCAGACAGTTTTCGCAGCGTCGCGCGCAGGCTCTCCTCGATGACTCGCTGCTGCCGCTCCTGCTCGCGACGGATGCGGCCCAACTCCGACGAAGCGTCGTCTGCCAGCGAGCCGTCGGGTTGAATTTTGCGTTCGATCGATTCAGCCAGCGGCCGCAGGCTCGAGGTAAGCGATGCTGACGACTCCGCCAGACCCGGCAACTTGCCGGCAAGGCGGGCCGGCGGCTCTTTGAGGAGTGCCTGCCACGACGCGACGTCGTTTGCCAGCCGCGCGATGCTCTGTAACTCGGCAGCTTCAAGCGCCGCACCGGCAATCTGCGCCTTGGCGGTGAACTGCGTCGGATCGAACAGGCCACCCAGTGGAATGGAGATTTGCTCTTCGAGGAGAAGGCGAACTTCAGCAGCCAGCAAATGCTGGCGCGCAATCCATTCCTCGTCCGTTGAGGGATGCAAAGCAAGAATCGCCTCGCGGCCGACCGGCGACGCCGCGAACCCGGCTACGACCGCCAACAATGGCTGCCACTCAAGCGCGGCCAGGTCGGCGTGCTCAACCGGCGACGGGATGGGATCGAGCAGCGGCATCTTCAGGAATTATGGTAGCGTTTCGGGCTTGACAGTTGTGCAGACCGCTCGATTTAAAAGGCGTAGTTGGTCCGGACCGATAGCGCAGCCGGCGATCAGCTCGCAGTCGACTTTGGCGTCGCGGCGGGAGCAGCAGGCGTGGAAGACATCGTGGAAGCGCTGCTGCCGCTATCCGCAGCAGGGGCTTTTGAATCGGATTTTGTGTTGGATTTTGTCTCTGGCTTTGAATCCGACTTCGCGTCCGCCTTGCTTTCAGCCTTCGAATCGGAATCGCTGCTGGACGAGCTACCCTTTGCCGCGTAGTCGTTCACGTACCAACCAGCACCCTTGAAGCTCAGCCCCGGCGCGGTGAGAATCCGCTCCAACGCTCCGCCGCATTGAGGGCAGACTTTCTCCGGCTCGGCGCCGAAGTGTTGGATTTTCTCAAAACGATGGCCGCACTGAGTGCAGCGATAGGGATACAACGGCAAGTGCTCTGACCCCTCGGCAGGAAATGGCCTACTGTGACCATTGTATCGGTAGGGCGGCAAATCTAATGCGACTCGCCGCCCTTGATGAATGCCGGAGGTAACGGTTCTAGTAGCTTTTAATGCACCTGGATGGGCACCGACGCGCTCACATTCTCCCAGGCCAGCGTCAGAGTACCCTTGCCGCCGCCGTTGTCTGTAATCGTATAGACCAGGTCTTCGACCATCGAAGGCGGCGCTGCCATCGTCATCGCAGTCTTGCCCAGATCCTGGGTTGCGTCGTGGGCCAGTCCCCACTCGCCGGTCTTCTTGTTTACGATCAGTAGCCAGTGCGCCGGATCGCTGATATCGATAAAGAGCGTGTATGTACCGGCCGGAACGTTTAAGTCGCCAATCGTCAGGTCGGCATCGGTTTTCAGCGTGGTGGCGGCATTGGCGCCCCCGCGCCAAATGGGATATTGCGACCCACCACTCGTGGCAATCAGCCCGTCCTTGGTATAGATCTTGCCCTCGCGACCTCTTACGCGCGGCGAACTGTAGGCGATCGAAATCGTCTTGCCGCCGATCGTACCGGTCGCTGTCGCGGGCGGGCTCAATGGCGGCGCCTTCTGTTGGGCAACGAGTGCGGTTGTAGCAAACAGTAAACAAGTACAGATCAATGTGTGTTTCATTGGTGTATCTCTCCTCCGGGCAGAGCCTGGTATGTTTTGGGGTCGGCTCCGACGCCCTTCCTTGACGCGATTGATTGTCGCACCGTGCGCCTAGATTGCGAAAGCCGCCTCTGTGAAAACCCTGTTATGATGCGCCAAAGGAAGAGGAATGGCGGACGGATTAAGCCACAATTCGGCGGGCGCGCGCTTTCGCGCCGCACTGGCGGCTGAAAGGCCGTTGCAAGTGGCTGGCGCAATCAACGCCTACGCAGCGAAACTCGCCGAGGCCACTGGCTTCCGCGCGATTTATCTTTCTGGCGGCGGCGTAGCTGCCAATTCGCTCGGCGTTCCGGACTTGGGGCTAAGCACGATGGAAGATGTGCTGACCGACGTCCGGCGCATTACCGGCGCATGCGCCCTGCCGCTGCTCGTCGACATTGATACCGGCTGGGGCGGAGCATTCAACATTGCGCGGACAATCCGCGAGATGATTAGGGCTGGCGCGGCGGCCGTGCACATTGAGGACCAAGTAAGCGCCAAGCGCTGCGGACACCGGCCGGGCAAAGAACTGGTGCCGGCCGAAGAGATGGTGGACCGCATCAGGGCGGCTGTGGATGCGCGCACCGATCCGCAGTTTGTGATCATGGCGCGAACCGATGCGCTTGCGAGCGAAGGGTTGGCGCGGGCGATTGAGCGCGCGCAAGCCTATGTGACTGCCGGCGCCGACATGATCTTTGCCGAGGCGGTGACGGATGTGTCGATGTACGCCGCATTTCGCAAGGCCGTGGGCGTGCCCATTCTCGCCAACATTACCGAGTTCGGTAAAACCCCGCTCTTCACGAGAGAAGAGCTGGCAGCAGCGGGCGTTGACATCATCCTTTATTGCTGCGCTGCGTACCGCGCGATGAATGCTGCCGCGCTCAAGGTCTACGAAACCATTCGTGCGGAGGGAACGCAGAAGAGCATGCTCCCGATGATGCAAACCCGCAACGAGCTGTATCGCTATCTCGATTACCACGCATACGAGCGAAAGCTGGATGAACTTTTCGCCAAGGGCGCAAAGTCAGAGTAGACATTTCCCGCATGGATTCGTTACGTTAATGCTCTCCGAGGGTCGAGCCATGAGCGTTCAAGAGGCGAGTCACGCACCCGCATTCAAACCCAAGAAATCCGTCGCGCTCTCCGGCACAGTCGCAGGCGAGACGGCGATTTGCACTGTGGGCCAAAGCGGCAACGATCTGCACTATCGCGGATACGACATTGCTGACCTTGCGGAACACTGCGAATTTGCCGAAGTGGCGCATCTGCTGATTCATGGCACGCTGCCCAATGCTTCGGAGCTGGCCGCTTACAAAGTGCGGCTCCTTGGACTGCGCAGTTTGCCCGCTGAAGTAAAGCAGGCGCTCGAACTCGTGCCCGCACACACTCATCCCATGGACGTTCTTCGCACCGGAGTTTCCGTGCTGGGCTGCGTGCGGCCCGAGGCCGAGGGCCACAACGTCGCCGGGGCGCGCGAGATCGCCGATGCCCTGCTGGCTTCGATGGGGTCGATGCTTCTCTACTGGCACCACTTCGCGCGAAACGGCAAGCGCATCGCGGTTGACGCAGACAGTGAGCCGCTGGCGGCGCATTTTCTCCACTTGCTGCATGCGCGTGAGCCCAGCAAAGAGTGGGTTCACGCCATTCAGGTTTCGCTCATCCTGTACGCGGAGCATGAGTTTAACGCATCCACATTTACTGCGCGCGTCATCTCCGGGACGGGCTCAGACATTTACTCCTGCATCGTCGGCGCCATCGGGGCGCTTAAGGGTCCGAAGCACGGCGGCGCCAACGAAGTTGCCCTTGAGATTCAACAACGCTACGCGACGGCCCACGATGCCGAGGCAGACATTCGCCGCCGCATCGCCGAGCGCGAGGTCATCATCGGCTTCGGCCATCCCGTCTATACCATTAGCGATCCGCGCAGCAACATCATCAAGGAGCAGGCGCGTAAGTTGGCGGTGGACGCTGATGGCCAACGCCTTTTCTCCGTTGCTGAGCGGATTGAGAACACCATGCAGGACGCCAAGCACATGTTTCCCAATCTCGATTGGTATTCAGCGGTGGCCTATCACCTGATGGGCATTCCGGTCGACTTGTTTACGCCACTTTTTGTGATGGCACGAACCGCAGGCTGGTGCGCGCACGTCATCGAGCAGCGCCAGGACGGAAAGATCATTAGGCCGTCGGCCATCTATACTGGGCCGGAGAACCTGAAGTTTGTGCCGATTGCGGCACGGGAATAGGAAGACAGGAGCTCGCGTGTCGTCGCACACCAGCAATGAACGCCCAGCGCCCGACAAAGTCCTCACCGACATCGCCGACTACGCGTTGAGTTTCAAGATCGAGAGCGACCTCGCCTATACGACGGCGCGCTTTTGCCTGATTGACACGCTGGGCTGTGGCCTCGAGGCGCTCGAATATCCGGCATGCACCAAACTGCTCGGCCCCATCGTGCCAGGAACGGTTGTCCCGAATGGCGCGCGCGTTCCCGGGACAAGCTTCCAGCTCGATCCCGTGCAGGCCGCCTTCAATATTGGGACTCTCATTCGCTGGCTCGACTTCAACGACACATGGCTGGCCGCGGAGTGGGGCCATCCGAGCGACAACTTGGGCGGAATCCTGGCCACTGCCGACTGGTTGTCTCGCGCGCCTGCCGCGGGCAGACCTTTGGTTGAGATCCGTGATGTGTTGACGGCAATGATCAAGGCACACGAGATTCAGGGATGTATTGCGCTCGAGAATTCGTTCAACAGAGTGGGCCTGGACCACGTCGTGTTGGTGAAGGTGGCGTCAACGGCAGTCGTGTGCCAGTTGCTTGGACTCAGCCGTGAACAGACGATCAATGCTTTGTCTCTTGCCTGGGTCGACGGCCAGAGCCTGCGCACCTATCGCCACGCGCCGAATACTGGTTCACGAAAAAGCTGGGCGGCGGGCGATGCGACGAGCCGTGGAGTTCGATTGGCGCTGATGGCTCGCGCCGGAGAAATGGGCTATCCATCGGCGCTCACGGCGAAAACCTGGGGCTTTTACGATGTTGCGTTTCGCGGCCAGGAGTTCAAATTCCAGCGCGCTTATGGATCGTACGTCATGGAGAACGTGCTGTTCAAAATCAGCTACCCTGCGGAGTTTCATGCGCAGACCGCCGTCGAAGCGGCGATGAAGGTGCGCGCACGGCTCGATGCAATGGGCAAATCGGCGGCAGACATTCAGAAAATCACGATACACACGCACGAGGCCTGCCTGCGCATTATTGATAAAAAAGGACCGCTCTCGAATCCCGCAGACCGCGATCATTGCGTGCAGTACATGGTTGCGATTCCGCTCCTTTTTGGCCGACTGACGGCTGCCGACTACGAAGATGCCATCGCTTCGGACCCTCGGATCGACGCGCTCCGCGCGAGGATCGAGTGCGTCGAAGAGCCGCGATTCACGGCCGACTATCACGACCCAGAAAAACGCTCCATCGCCAACGCACTTCGTGCCGTTCTCGATGACGGCTCCGTGCTGGAGGAAGTTGTCGAGTATCCCCTTGGCCATCGCCGCCGCCGCGAAGAAGGAATGCCTTTGCTGATTGAGAAGTTCAAGACCAACTTGCGCCGGCGATTTAACGATGCGCAGCAGAAACGGATTCTTGATGTCTCGCTCGACCGCGAACGGCTGGAAAAGATGCCCGTAAATGAGTACGTCGACTTATACGTCGCGCAAGATTGATGGAAAGATGCGCGGTTGTTTGTTTCTTCCGAATTGCGCGAAAAAACCAGCCGAAAAATCGAAACATTCAAAAGCAAAACTGTGAGACTGTGAAACTGTGGCTGCAAGCTGCTGATTCTGAGCGCTCCACAGTTTCACAGTTTCACAGTCTCGCAAAACGGCATGGGGGGTGGGGTGCGAAGCGACGGGGGGTGGGGCGCATGTGAAGGAGTGAAAGAGTGAATCGGTGAATAAGTGAAGAAGTGAGCGGGGACCGAGAACGGGGAGCAAGGGAACAGGGATCGAGGGAAGTGCGGGCGAGGACGCGGGCGTTGCTTGTGCATCGGCGACTGACGCAGAACGAAAGACAAAAGCAGGTCCCTCGGCTCCGCTGAAAAGCGCTGCGCTCGGGATGACACATCTGTGGGCAGACGGAATTTTGCGGAGATTTGCAGAATGCACCTCAGGGTGGTCAATGATTCAATTATGCGCCGATTGAGGAAATAATCGGCAAATGGAAGTGGTTAGAATGCAAGGGCTTAGGGACTACGCCTCTTGACAAGAATATTCGGCGGGCGCATGGGAGTGGATGAAATCGCGGTATCCCAGGTCCCCAAGTGCGAGGGACCTAGGGCACCCATTTGTTCATGGGAAGCGTGGATCGCTAAGGGCATATTCAGGTTCTTCGACTCGGTCGCCGCGGCGACCTCGCTCAGGATGACATTGCGAAAATAGGGTTCGTGGTATCCCACCCTAGGCGCAAAAACAAAGACGCGCCGAGGGTGGGGCACCCGACTTCTCAGGCTTTGGCGAGGACTGGTTTGCCGAGCCGCTCGGCCATGATCTCGTGGGCGTGTGCAAAGAACTCGTCCTTTGCAATTTTGCCCGCTTCGAGATCGGCGAGGATCGCCTTCTGTGCCTGGTACTCACGATTCACGACGCCGGCCTTCGATTGCAGCAGACGCCACGCCTTGCGCCGCTCCACGCAGAACATGACCAATTGGCGCGAGAGCGAATAGTACGTATTCTTGCCGCTCTCGTCCGAAACGAAGATATACACGCCGAAGTCGGGAATGAAGCTGCGGTGCTCGGGTAACAAGTAGTGGCGATAAACTACGTCCTGCTGCGTAATGCGCACCAGCATATTGTCGAGCGGAATTTTTCCCTCGATCTGTTCCGGCTTGAGCTTCTTCAAGTGATTCCTGAAGCGCGCCTCGGTGACGCACCAGTGCGCAACGGTGTAACGATACGGCTCGTTGGTCACCTTGGACTTGGTTTCATACCAGTCGAGATCGATCGATGGATTGCCCTTGATGTCGAGCGCCTCCTGATACGTCTCGCCCATGCGCGGGTTGAAGACGAACTCCGGAGCGCCGCGCGAATCGCGCACGCGCTGCGCCTGGAAGAGCGCCATGTCATCGGCCACGCCGTGCTCCGGCTGGCAGGTGGTGAAGCACTGCAGGAACATGGTGCCGCGATACTCGAGGCCGTCGAGAATGGCGCGGTAGAGCTTGGGTGCGTTGGCCATCGAAACCTGCGCGACGAACGGCGAGCCGTGGCCTGCGAGGAAGGTCTCGGCCACCGTCTTCTTTTCGGTGTTTTTGCCCTGCGTGGCGGAGCCGAAGACGTTCATGTCGTTGCCGCCGAGCATGGGCGTCGAATCGGAGTTCTGGCCGCCGGTGTTGGAGTAGACTTGCGTGTCGAGCATCAGCACCTTCACGTTCGGCCGGTTCTGCAGCATCACCTTGGAGGTGTTCTGGTAGCCGATGTCGCCGATGCCGCCGTCGCCGCCGACCACCCAGACCTTGGGCAGCTCGACGATTTCCTGGTCGGTCATGACCGCGTCAGTAAAGTGTGTGAAGCGGTAATACTCTTCGGCGCTGAACCACTTCGACTCCGACCCCGCAGACAACGAACTCATCGCCGGATCGCCCTCTTCGCGCGTGAGCAGAATGTCGGCGAGGCGCTCGGGAAGGACGGAGCGCCGCGCGTGGTCGACGATGAAGCTTTCGCCCATCAGCCATCCCACAGTGACGCCGTCCTGGAAGAGCGAGTTCATCCACGGATAAGGATGCGGATTGTTCGGCGCGGTGGATCCGTAGACGGTGTTGCAGCCGGTGTGCGCGGCCATGGCCATCACGCTCATGCCATTAGCCAGGCGTCCGTCAACGGGCTGCAGATTCTTGTGGTTGAAGGCCTCGGTCAGAAGCACCGCGGCGATGGCCTCGACCAACTGCGCATCGGTGATTTCGCCGTGCTCGGCTTCGAATGCCGCAATGCGCGTCTTCGTGTCCGCGGTGTCTTCGCCGCCCAGGCCCATTACCAGGTGCGCGATGGCCTGACGCAGCCGCGTGTAATCCTCTGGGCAGCTTTCCTTGATGGCAGCCAACTTCGCCGCGCCGATTTTCTCAAGTTCACCGGCCTTCGCAATAAAGCGGTCGCTCTTGGCGTGGAAGACGGGGCGCATATACGCTTCGGTGACGGCGGCAATGGAGCGCAGCACGCTCTTTTCGCCGCAGCCGGCGCATGCGCCGTCTCCGGCAACCAGCGCGTCGTAGTTGGTCCGCACCATGAGCATGTTGCGCAGAGTGGCAGTCTTCGAGTCCGCCGGATTGGCGCCGTTATAGAGACCCAGGAACTTCTGCGCGGTGTCAGGAAGCAAGTTGAGGAAGGCCGTGCCGGTTTCGTGCTCGGCGTTCACTTCTTCAGTCTCCTGGACCATCTTCAGCGCCATGTGGTCGCCGCAGGCCGTAACGCAAGCCGCGCAGCCCTTGCAAAGATCGCTGACGAAGATGGAGAAGATGCCGCCCGAGCCGGGGGTCTTGCGCTCCGGAGACGAAAAGATGGCGTTGACCTTCTGGTAAGCCATCGGAACCTTGTCGACGATGGAGAAAAACTGCGTCTTGGCTTCGGCCGAGAAGCCATCGACTGACTCTGTTACCTCGCGAATGATGGTCGGCAGAGGCGTGCCGGTCTTGATCTCGGCAACCATGCGCTGGCGGGTGAGCTTGTCAATCTCGGGCAGTTTGTCGAGCATCTTTCTGCGCTCGACTGGATCGGCGACGTAGCGCGTGACCGCGGTCCCGAGAAGCGTGCTCAGGTCCTGCGAGCAATTAGGAAGGGCCGTATCCGGGCACACCGAGATGCACTCCATGCACTGCGTGCAATTCTCGGGAATGTAGAGCGGCGTCTCGCGCCGCGCAACGTACTTTGAAGCCGTATCGCCCGTTCCCGCGGCGATGACGCCCATTGCGGAAAGCGGCGTTGCCGGCTGGTTGTAACCGAAGTGCGAGCGGAACTCCGCATCGAAAACGTTGATCGAGGAAACCGGAGTGCGGGGTGCCTGTCCCGTGGGAGGCGGTGTATTGCGGCGCATTCCGGGCACTGCGCCCGCGCCCACTTCAACAAAAGCCGGCGCCTGCGCCAGAATTGGGAGCAAGGCCTGGCCACGCAAGCTCGAGTGATCGGCTGCCGCAACCTCTCCGATCGCAATCTCTTTCACGCGCTCGAATCCCTGGATCATGACTTCCATGTTCGACTGAACAACCGCGTCGCCGAGCTTGCCAAATTTTTTCACGTACTGCTTGTAAACAACGTCGCGGTACTGTTCCTGAGTAATGCCGAACTCCTCGAGCATGGGGCTGACGGCAAAAAATGCGCCGAGGAAGGCGTTGCCCTGCATGCGCAGTTGCAGATCGGCGCGGTCAGTGGCCTTGCGCGCGATTTCAAATCCGGGCAGCGTGAACACGCGAATCTTTTTCTGGATGATTTGCTGGCGCGCCCAAATAGGCAGATCCTGCCACGCGCGTTCGCCTTCACGATCGGACTCCCAAACCAGGCTGCCGCCTTCCTGAATGCCGTCGAGCGGATTGGTGTGCGTGAAGGCTTTGGGATCGCAACACAGAACAACGGTCACGTGGCGCAGATCGCAGTTGACGCGAATGCGATCTTTGGCCGCAACCATGAAGTAGCTGGTGGGCGCGCCCTTCTTCTCGGAACCGTACTTGGGATTGGCGCTGACGTGAATCACTTCCTTGGGATTGCCAAGGTCGTCCTTCAATCCGTCGCGCTCAAAGAGTAGATCGTTCAGGTCGCCGAGAATTGCGCCGAGGTTCTTGCCGGTGGTAATGGCGCCCCATCCGCCGATGGAGTGAAAGCGCACGGCGACCGCGCCCTCGGGCAACAGCGAAGGAGTTTCATCGGCGACGACCGAGTATGGGTGGTCGATGCCGAGAACAATAAAGTTCACGCCATCTTCAGCGGTCTTGCCGTCTTTGCGCGCGCGGCCAGCCGTGGCGAACTCAAAGGCTCCAATGATGTGTTCGGGGCGGAAATCGCGCGAGCCCAGGCCGTAGCTGCCGCCGATGAAGCGCGGAACTTCGGCGAGGGTGATCGACGGCAAACCTTCCGTGCCCTGCAACGCTTTTGAGAAAGCCGTCCGAATATCGCGGCCCAGCGGATTATCTCCGGACAGTGCTTCGTCAGTCCGCTCCAGAATGATCACGTTCTTCTTCCCCTTGAGCGCTGCGACCAGCGCAGCTTCAGGGAAGGGGCGAATCACGTTGACGTGAACGGAGCCAACGCTGGAATTGCGCGCTTGACGCAGGTAGTCGACCGCGGCCTCGATGTTTTCCGCGGCAGAGCCGAGCGAAACGAAAACGGTGTCCGCATTGTTGGTCTTGTATTCGGTAACCAAGCCGTAGCGACGGCCCGTGAGCTCGCCAAAATCCTTATACGCATCTTCAAGGAACTTGAGAATTGGCTCGGCGAAGTTGTTGCGCCGCGCCACGATGCCCTGCATGTAGTGTTCCTGGTTCTGCACCGGCCCGAGCAGGATGGGATTGGCGAGATCCATCATCTTGGGAACGCGGCGACGCGTGGGCCCAAACAATGTTCTCTGTGCTTCAGTCGGGCAGTCGATGATGTCATCGGGCGCGCCGAGATATTCGCGGATCAACTCCGATTCATGCTTGTAAAAAGTTCGCTCCAGGTGCGTCGTCAGGAATCCGTCCATGATGTTCATGCCCGGCGTGAGCGAGAGCTCGGTCACGCGGCGAAGAATCAGCGCCTGGTCGGCGGCCTGTTGCGCATCCTTGCCGAAGAGCATGATCCAGCCCGTGTCGAGCGCTCCATAAATATCGTCGTGGCCGCAGTGAACGTTGAGGGCGTGCTTGGTGAGCGCGCGCGCGCCAACTTCCAGCACCATGGTCGAAGCTTTGCCCGGCGCGTGGTAATACTGCTCCACGCCGTAAACCACTCCCTGGCCAGAAGTGAAATTGACCACGCGCTTGCCACAAACCGAGTGTGCAATCGCTCCGCCCTGGGCCGCGTGCTCGCCTTCAGTTTCAATTGCGATAGTGTTGCTGCCAAACACATTCAGCTTGCCTTCGGCATAGGCTTGCTGAAACAGCTCGCCGCCTTCGGTGGAAGGCGTGATGGGATAAAAAACGCCGGCGTCGGCGATGCGCGTTTCAGTGTGATAGCTGACGAGCTGGTTGCCGTTGGCAGTAACGCGGATGCCTGGGTAGCGAGCCTTCATAGTTCCCTCACATTGAATCCTGGTTTTGAATCCTGGTTCAATCTTTTCCGTTCTATCTTTTCAGTTTGCGTCGCCGGCGCTGAAGCGCGCGGAGAGCGAGCCTGCCGCGTCTGTGGCCTGAATCATCGCCGCATTCGATGCGGCGCGCGCGTCATAGACCATGCGTCAGGAAGCCTCGTCAAAAACCCTTATCAATTGTCGAGCAAGTCGAGCGGCCGGAGCGGCAAAAAGGAGGCCTAAGGGGAAGGTTACTCCTTCATAGAACAGACCATGATCAGTATGCGCCCGATATAGAGACGGCGTATCGCAATATGAGAAGAATCCGCCGCTGGCTGGGATTGGAGCCGTGCGGCCCTGTCTTCTTCTCTGAGCCCCTGCGCTACCATAAAGACATCATTGAGGTTCTCATGTTTGTTGTGGTCTGGCAGTTTGAGATTGTCGAGGACAAGGTAGCCGGCTTCGAGGCTGCTTATGGGGCTGACGGAGCTTGGGCGCAACTGTTTCGCACCTCGCCCGAGTATCTGGGAACCGAATTGCTCCGCGACGCCTATGTTTCGGGCAACTACCTGACCATCGACCGCTGGAGCAGCGAACAGGCTTTTCGCGCCTTCCGGAAAGACCACGATGGCGAGTACGAGGTGCTGGACCGCAAGTGCGATGCGCTTACCGGCAAGGAAACACGTGTAGGCGCATACACGGTTTGAGCCAGCACTATTCAAGGACCAGCAGATTGCCGCGGAATTCCGGGCCGGCCAGGTACTTCAGCCCTCGATCAAACGTCACCAGAACGCCATCCTCTTTAATCGCCAACCCGAGCAGGTACGCGTCCGTCACCTGCTGATGCCCGGTGATACGAGCCGCGAACGGCGCAGCGAGATCGACCCAACTCTCATTCATTGGCCAATAGCGATAACCGGGTCGCTCGGCAAACATGGCGAGAATCGCAACCGACTGTTCAAATGTGCGCGGCCCGGGATTAAAGGCCGGATTCGTTGTAATTCTTACGAATCCGATCTCTGTAAGTGCGCAAACTCCCCAGTTGTCTGTCCCCGTATTGTCGAACCAATCCTGTGCTTTTCTGTAGAACTCATGTCCCGGCTCCGCTAGGGCAATCAGTAGATTGACATCAACCAAATTTCGCCGGATCAAACTCCTCCTCCTCGAGTTTCTTTACCATTTCGGATGTGATCGTCCTTCCCGTTGGAGGAAACATGGGCAATCCGTTTGGCCCGATCCGAATATCAGGCTTTGTGGCGGGGCCTGCTTCCACTCTCCGGATCAGCTCGTTGATTGCAGCGCTCAGCGTCACTCCCCGCGACCGCGCATAATACGCCGCAAACTCGTGGGTCTCGTCGTCAAGTGTGATTGTCGTCCTCATGTCCTTATTGTGCATCATTTTCCATTTTGATGCAAGTTTCAGCATATGATGCTCTAATATCAAATTGATGTAATGTGTTCCATTTGATGCGGCTTGACGGCCAACTTTTGTGCGCTCCGGCACACATGTATCCGGAGAGATGATATTTTCTCTCTTTCTTCGCTATTTTCTCCTTCTCTTCAATGTCTCATCCTGCTACAATCCCTTGGAAATCCAGTGAAGCCCCTCGCCGTTTCCTGCCAGGAAAGCATGAGATTTGGCGGGCGAGCACTTTTTTGAGGAGCCCTCCCAATGGCCATCGTTGACGACCGCGCCAAAGCGGTAGAACTTGCCCTTGCACAGATTGAAAAACAGTTCGGGAAGGGGTCGATTGTCCGCCTCGGATCCCGTGAGGCGCTACTGCCGATTGCGGTGATTTCCACCGGCTCGATCAGCTTCGACGCGGCGCTCGGTGTCGGCGGCGTTCCGCGCGGCCGGGTTACCGAGGTCTTTGGACCCGAGTCTTCCGGCAAAACCACCATCACTTTGCAGATCATCGCCGAGGCGCAGCGTAACGGCGGTCTGGCAGCTTTTGTCGACGCTGAGCACGCGCTCGATCCCGGCTATGCCAAGAAGCTCGGCGTCGACGTCGACAACCTGCTTGTCTCCCAGCCCGACAGCGGCGAGCAGGCGCTGGAAATCACCGAAGCATTAGTGCGCTCCGGCGCTATCGATGTGCTGGTCGTTGACTCGGTGGCCGCGCTAGTCCCCAAGGCCGAGCTTGACGGCGAAATGGGCGATTCGCATATGGGCCTGCAGGCGCGGCTCATGTCGCAGGCGCTGCGCAAACTGACCGGCACGGTTTCAAAGTCCCGCACCGCTCTTATCTTTATTAACCAGATCCGCGAAAAGATCGGCGTGATGTTCGGCAACCCCGAAACCACGACTGGCGGCCGCGCGCTGAAGTTCTATTCTTCTGTCCGCATCGATATCCGCCGCATCGCCGCGGTGAAAGAAGGCGATACGGTAGTGGGCTCGCACACCAAGGTCAAGATCGTGAAAAACAAGGTCGCGGCGCCCTTCCGCGAGGCCGAGTTCGACATTCTCTACGGCGAAGGTATCAGCAAAGAAGGCGATGTGCTCGACCTGGCTGTAACGCACAACATTGTGGAGAAGAGCGGCGCCTGGTACAGCTACGGCGGTGAGCGCATCGGTCAGGGTCGGGAGAACACCCGAGGGTTCCTCAAGGAAAACAAGGACGTCTACACGAAGATGAACGCCGAGGTGCGGAATCGGCTGGGCATTGGCGCGGCAAAGGCCGATGTGCCCGAAGCACCTGCCGGCGGCGCTGCCGAAGCCAAGGAAGTGGTGCGAGGGAAGAAGGGATAGCGCTTCTACCTTCGCGCGTATAGAGAAGCGAACCCCCTAAAGTGGTCCTATCCCCGAAGGATTCGTTCCTTGACGGTAGAAAGTAATGTATGTATATTCATGTTGGAGGATATGGATATGAGGCCTACCGACCTGACCAAGCAGCACGTAATTGCCAGGTACGTTAAGCCGGCGAGGTTGAGCGGTGAGAGCATCGTTCAAGTTCGAGTTGGAACCGTGCAGAAGGAGTTGGGATGGACGAATCGCACCCCGTCAGTTTTTTCTACGTTGTCATCTAGAGAATTCCAGCAAGAAGCGGGTCTGGAATTGATTGAACGTAAGGGCGGACCTCCGTCCGGCGGGCCAAGCACGACTGTACAATTTGTCTTCCGCTTGCTGAAGGAGGGAAGTAGTTCACCGTCGCCTCATTTCGTAGCCAAGCCATTGCCAAATGGTGCAGGCCTCGAAGAGCTCTACGGGGTTCTGAAAGACGCATTTTCAGGGCTTGGCGGCGGAGAATCCTACCTGAAATCCGAAAGGAGTTGGGAATCCGACTCCTGGCAGCAGTATGAGAAACAGGAGGCATCGCGCAAGGAGAATCGCAAGTGACCCGAATCTATTGGGATTCGATGTTGTTTATCTACATGCTCGAAGCGAATCCTGTCTTTGGACCCAAGGTGCGCCGAATTCTGAATCAAATTGTCAGCAGAGGACAGACGCTTAGCACGAGCGTCTTTACGATCGGCGAAATCCTCACTGGCCCGCGCCGCCGCGGCTCTCTTTCCGGCGTTGAAGCAGTCAAGAAATACTTTCTAAGCGGGGCCATTGACATCCTGCCATTCAACGAGGCCGCGGCCGACCGCTACAGCGTGATTCGTGGGACTACGCGAGTTTCCCAGGCCGACGCCATTCATCTTGCGTCTGCAGCGGAAGCAGGTGTGGATGTTTTCTTCACCAACGATGGTGACCTGCGCAATCTTTCGATTCCTGGTATCAAACTCTTTGCCGACCTCGATGGAAAAGTGATTTGACGTTCCGCATCGGATCTTACCGCACCGGGAAAGCGGCGCGCTGCTAGAATTCCAATGGAGCCACAATGCCCGTAAACGCTCTCTATCCCGGCACATTCGACCCGCCGACGAACGGCCATGTGGACCTGATCGAGCGTGGATCGAAGCTCTTTGACCACCTCACGGTCGCCATCCTCGTGAACCCGGTGAAAAATCCGCTGTTCACCGTTGAAGAGCGCGTGGAGATGCTCGAAGAGGTCACCGGGCCGCTGGGTAATGTCTCGGTCGCCACCTTCGACGGGTTGATGGTCGCGTTCGCGAAGAAGGTCGGCGCGTCGGCGGTGCTGCGCGGCATTCGCGCCATCTCCGACTATGAGCATGAATTCCAGATGGCGCTGATGAATCGCCGCCTCGCGCCGGATGTGGAGACGGTTTTCCTTCAGCCGGCCGGGCGCTACTCGTTTGTGAGCTCGCGCATGGTGAAGGAAGTGTTCAGCTTCGGAGGCGACATCAGCGGCCTGGTGCCGCCGAACGTGGTGAAGAAGCTGCGCGCGCGGATCAAGAACGGCAACGGCGGATAACGACGCGAAGCACCTCTGCGTTGTTCGCGGCTCGCTCGTCCAACCCCGGCAGGAATCTATATCTCCGCCCATCGGCGCAGCAGATTGTGATAAACGCCAGCGAGCTGTACTCCCGCAGGATTGCCCGGAACGTCTTTTGCCAGGCGCTGAATCGCCGTGTCGAGGTCGTAGAGTAAAGTGCGGTCGCTGTCGGCTCGAATCATGCTTTGAATCCAAAAGAATGACGCGACGCGCGCGCCCCGGGTGACCGGCGCAACGCGATGCAGGCTCGTGGCCGGATAGAGGACAAGATGGCCGGGAGGCAGCTTGACGCTGTGCAGGCCGTAGGTGTCCTCAACGAGCAACTCGCCACCTTCGTATTCGTCGGGAGCAGAGAAGAACAGCGTTGCAGAAAGGTCGGTGCGAATGCGCTGCCCGGTTGAAGCGATGGCGCGGATGGCGGTATCGACATGCGTGCCGAAGTGGCCGCCTCCCATGTAGCGATTAAACATGGGAGGAAAGACCTTGAGAGGAAGAGCGGACGACATGAAGAGCGGAGAGCGGGCAAGACCGGCGAGAATCATTTCGCCGAGCTCGACGGCAATCGGATGGCCCTCAGGCAATTGGAGGTTCTGTTTGACGCTTTGAGCCTGGTAGCCGGCGGTAACTTTGCCGTCAATCCATTCCGCCGCGTCAAGTGCCGCTCGCGCCCGCGCAACTTCGCTTGCGTTCAGTACATCGGGAATCGTAATTAACACCGGATCAACTCCTTGCGTGCGTTCGCGGAGCAGCAGCGAGTGAACTCGCGCAGCCCGCTCACGGCCCGCTATTTGAATCTGAAGTTCACTCCGAACAGCACACTTGCCCCAGCTCCTGGAATGAGATGGCTGGGGTGCGGCAAGTCAATGTAATACCGGTTAAGGATGTTGTTGAAGTTGGCCTGCAGCTCAAGATGCTCAGTCAGAGGCCGCTTGAGCATGGCGCTGAACATCCAATAGCCCGGCACCTGCCTCATGGCCGTTGAAAGCACCGGGTAGCATACGGTGGCTGTTACGCCGCAAGGCGCGGAGCCCACGGCGAAGGTCTGCGCGGGACCAAAGCTGGTGGGTACATAGGGAACCGTAGAGCTGGCAGTTCGGCTGCCAACATAGTTCCCGCCCAGGCCGCCATTCAGCCGCAGCGGAAGGCGATGCGTGATGAATAGATTGAAAGTCTGGCGGGGGACGTTCGCGAGCGTGTAGCCCACGACGGTTGGGAAGAACTGCGAGTAAAGAACGCTGCTATCGAGATACGCGTAACCCAGAACAAGGTCCATGCCTTGAGGCATCCGGCCGACCATGCTGAACTGCACGCCTTGCACAAGCTGATTGCCGGCCGCAACGATTTCATTGGAGTTTGTAGGGCTCGTCTCGTGCGCGTTGTCTTTTTCCGTGCGGAACCAGGCGCCCTCGGTCAGCAACCGTTCATTCAGAAAGCTCCACTTGGCCCCGGCCTCATAGGATTTGTTCTCTTCCGGGGCAACGTTTCCGTTCACCAGGCCGACGCTGAGACTGAGCGATTCGGCATCGGGATCCCAGCTGGTTCCGTAATCGAAGTACACGCTGCCTCGCGTTGACGGCTTGAAAACGAGTGCTGCGCGATAACTCGGCTGCTCATCGAGCCTGCTAAGTTGCGGGACCCCGGCAGTGATCGTACCGCCAGGCGGCGGAGTGGGCTGGTAGAGGCTATAGCCCGTATCGAAACGGTCCCAGCGAACGCCCCCGCTCAACTCAAAGAGACGGCCCAGCTTTGCGGTATCGATGAAGTAGAGGCCAACGCTCTTTGACTTGGTATGCACGATGGACGTGATGTAACCGGTTCCGGCGAAGGGCTGCGCCTCGTTGGGATCGAGGAGCGTGGTGTCTGGGACCGTGTTGACGCCGCCGATGGTGTAACTGTAGCGGGTGGGGTTTGAAATCTCCTGCCCGCCCTCGGCGCCTGCCACCAGATCGTGCCTGACTCCCACGGTGCTGAACCGCGCGGAAACCTCAGTCTGATCCCATAGGATGCCTTCAACACTTTTGGTCTGGATCTGATTGCGGTTGACCTGGGTGATATCGCTGGCCGGAGTTTCGGGCGTGTAGGGGCAGGTGAGGGTGGAGTTATAAGCCAGCGTGGGAAGGGATGAGACGAAGCCACCCACCGGCACACTGAGCGAGGCATTCGAACAGATCTGCGGCTCGGTAATCTGTGCCTGTCGAGGATAGTTTGCACCGCGCGCGATGGTATGGACATTGAAGCCGGGAGAAAAATCGTGCTCCACGCGCAGCGTCATGATGTCGTCGCTGGTTTTGAGGTAGTTCTCGTCGGGGAATCCAAAGTAGCTGCGCCGGTTGGCGGGCGCGGGCTTATTGAAGAGCCAGGGGACACCGTAGTCGGGCGTATCGTCTTCAGAGAGATGCTCATAGCTGAGCGTGGCGGTTGTTTTGGTATTCATCCCGATGGAGATGGAAGGCGCAATTCCAAAGCGGCGAATCTCGGCAGCGTCGCGTTCAGCAACACCGGCTTCCTCCGCCAT
Source organism: uncultured Acidobacteriaceae bacterium (assembly GCA_963789425.1). Lineage (GTDB taxonomy): Bacteria > Acidobacteriota > Terriglobia > Terriglobales > Acidobacteriaceae > Telmatobacter. Next base: position 202,453 of record CAWBKM010000006.1, read on the forward strand.
CACGTTCGCGCGAAACGCTGTGCCGCCAAGATGATTCGAAAGAGGGCTGTTGATGTCGGCCGTAAGACGCCGCGTGAAATCGGTGCCAAACTGCGTTTGCACATTTTCGAATTTCTCGACTCCGGGAACCTTTGTTTCCTGGTTGACGACGCCGCCGGTCGATCCCCGGCCAAACTGGATGCCCGCCGGCCCTTCGAGCACGTCGACCTGCTCGTAATCGAACGAGTCGCGATAGTAGCTGCCGAAATCGCGAATGCCGTCGAGGAAGATGTCATTGCGCGCGGTAAAGCCACGGATGGTGAGATTGTCTCCCTGTGCTCCCGCTTCACCCGCGGCGAGACTGATGCCAGGCACGTCGCGCAGAGCGTCGCGCAAGGTGGATAGTCCCTGATCCTGCATCACGTACTGAGGAACAACGCTGACGCTTTGCGGCGTTTCAATGAGCGGCTCGGTAAATTTGGCCAACGTGACCGAGTTGTCCGCCGAGGAGGTAACCGAGACTGTGTCGCTTGCGTGCATGCCCACAATCATGGTGGTTGCATCCTGCATGCTCGAGGTCAGGCCGGTTCCATCAAGGATGAGACGCAGAGCTTCGTCCTCGCGATAAAGGCCCACAACCCCGGGCGACCGGAATCCGGAAAGCGTCCCAGGAGGCAATGTGTCCTTAACCGACAGCCCTGTCGTCTTTTCGTATGCGGCGATCGCCTCGTCAAGCGGCCCCGCGGGAATGTTGAAGCGTTTAAGAGGAAGCGCGGCTGCTGGAGAGCCGGCTCCGATTGGATCTGGTTTCGCCTTAGCCGCAAGTGCGCATCGCGCTCCGCCCATGGTTGCGTACGCGGCCAGCGTGCCCATGGCGATCCATCCGCGCGTGTAACCGAGCCCGCGCGCGTGGCCTGGCTTTCTGGCTGATGCGTTCTTCTTCTTCTTCTGCTTCATGAACTTCCTTGAAGGAGCATCCCGTCAGGCAATACCACAGTGCAGCCGGTTGCAAATCCGAACATTCTCCGCGCGCCAATGGAACAGCGCGAGGAATCTGCGCGGTGGATAGAGCTTGCTTTGTGATTTTGGAATGAAACAGAGGGCTTTACTTGAGCCGGCCCCACGCCAACCCTATAATGCAGTCAGCCTGCGGCCTTATCGGTTGCAGCTCCCAGGGTCTTTGCGGTCTCCGCCAAGAGACAATCCGCGGGACCCTGGTTCCTCTAATCCTCATTCACCAATCGCAAAACTATGAGCGGTTGGGCTCTTCAAACTATATACGACAATTTTGGTCGGATATCAACCAGCGCAGACTAAAATGTGGGATTATCGGCGTCCGGGAAGTGGAAATGTGGGGTTTGAGCGGCTCATAAACCCTGTCTCAACAGCTGGCTGGACTATTTTCGGCACTGGTTTGGCGGCCGCCGCGAAATCTGTCAAGATAGGACTGATATGACCGTTACATCTCCTGCAAAGATATTTGCCGACCGCATAGGCCGAATCGAGGTTTCCGCGACAATGGCCGTGGCCGCCGAAGCGGCTAAACTGCGCGCACAGGGCGCAAACCTGGTCGATTTTGGGGCCGGTGAGCCGCATTTCGCCACGCCGCGCCACATTAAGGACGCCGCGATTGCCGCGATTGAGGCCAATTTCACGCGGTACACCGTGGTGCCCGGGATTCCCGACGTGCGCAAGGCGATTGTCGAGCGGCACGCGTGCGACTTTGGTTCGGACTATTCGATCGACGAGGCCGTGTTTACCGCCGGCGGCAAGCTGGCGCTGTTTAACACCATCCAGGTGCTTATCGACCACGGCGACGAAGTGATTTTGCCGGTTCCGTATTGGGTGAGCTTCAAGGACATCATCCAGTACGCGGGCGGAAAAGTGGTGTACCTCGAAACCAGCGAGGCGGAAAGTTTCCGCATCACGGCCGACGCGATTGAGCGGGCGATTACGCCGCGAACCAAGGCAATCATTCTCAACTCGCCTTCGAATCCGGCGGGTTCGGTGGTCTCGGCGGCGGATCTGGAGAGGATCGTCCACCTGGCGCACGATCGCGGCATTTTCTTGCTTTTGGATGAATGTTACGTCTACCTCAACTACACCGGCAAACCCGTTTCGGGCGGCTCGTTCACCTGGGCTAAGGACCATCTGGTGATTCTTGGCTCGTTGTCGAAGACCTATTCGATGACCGGCTGGCGAGCGGGATTTGCGCTGGCCGAAAAGAAACTAGCCGCCAACCTGAGCAAGCTGCAATCGCAATCGACGTCCAACGCGACCAGCTTCGTGCAGAAGGCGGCGATTGCGGCGCTAACCGGCTCGCAGGAGTGCGTGGCGGAGTTCCGCGCCGAGTTCATCGGGTTGCGGGATTATATGCTCGCTGCGCTCGCCAAAATTCCGGGCGTCACCTGCACCAAGCCAGAGGGCGCGTTCTACGTGTACCCGAATATCGGGGCGTACCTGGGCAAAGGCGGCATCCGCACGGCAACGGAGCTTGCAACGCGCATGCTTCACGAAGCGCATGTGGTGACCGTGCCCGGCGAGGCCTTCGGGACCGGCGAGCACATCCGCATCTCCTATCCAGTGACCCGGGAGAACATCGACGAAGGCACGCGACGGATGGGCGAATTCCTGACGGGTTTACGCTGAGCGACCACCGGCGGCCACGCCGGCTCGCACATTCGCGGCCTCGGCCCACTCGCCGATGCGACTCATCTTCTGGCATTCGCCGCACATGGTGTTCGGAAACTGAGCTCCACAATGCGGGCAGATGGCCATGGATTGAAATGTGTCAAACGTCTGCTGGCATTGAGCGCATTTCCAGAGAGGGCCAATCGGAGGGTGGGCTCCGCAACTGGGACACGTAAAGCCCTCGCGGCGCGGCAGTTTCTCCAGCAGGACCATGGCCCGCGCACTCTTGAATCCACCCCAGCAGCTGAGCAAGATGTAGGCGGCAATGAGCAAGGACCACGTGGAGTGCATCCACAGAGCCAGACCGACCAATCCGGCCGCGCCCAGAAATCCAACAATAGTGGCCACGTAAAGGCTGCGCGCCCGCCCCATGAAGAACCAAAGCAGGCAGCGAAGGATCTGGCCGCCATCGAGCGGGTAGACAGGCAGAATGTTGAAGACGAACAGGATGATGTTGATCCAGAGGATCCAGCGGAGCAAGGTGTAAGCATCGGGAAAGGAATCCGCCCATCCCAGCGCGCCGGCCGCAAGATAGGCGCCACCGAAAACGGGCAAGAGAGCCACATTGACCAGCGGGCCTGCGGCAAGGCTCCACAGTGTGGCGCCGGGCCGCTGCGGCGGATTGACGAATGCGACCCCGCCCAGCGGCCAGAGCATAATGCGATGGACCGTTCCACCGACCTGGCGGCAAGCCAGGGCGTGGCCGAACTCGTGCAGCAGCACGATGGCGAAAAGCGCCAGGTACTCGAATGCGCTCCAAATGAGAGAACTGTACCGGCCTTCCCGGATGCCGATCTCGATGACTGCCACAACAAACCAGGACCAGTGCAGGTAAAGATCGATACCCGCAACGCGGCCGAGATGGATGGAACCCTGACGCAGGAAGGGCATTCCAGATAGATTACGCCAGTTGCGCGATCAACGGCTGCGGGCGGATGCTTTGCATGCAAGCGGCCCTTCCGGTCGAGCGAAAGCCCCGAAAAAAGGCGGGATGGACCGCGCCAGCCAAGCGTTTCCCTTAATCTGGCAAGCGTGCCGCACGCGAAACCCGCAGACGGGAAATTTATTCGTTCCTCCCTGTGCAAACGTTGTCCCTGTCGAGTACGATGGTTGTTCGAATGATTGACCAAATCGATTTTCGACCCGTGATTCTGGCCGGGGGCAGCGGTACGCGGTTCTGGCCGCGCTCAAGGCGCGCTCATGCCAAGCAGGTTCTGGCCCTGGACGGGGAGCGCTCCATGATCCAGCAGACTGTGGAGAGGCTGAAGCCGCTCGCCGGCCTGGACAAAACCTGGATCATTACCAACGAGTATCTGTCCCACGAGATTGCCGACCAGTTGCCCGGCCTGCCCGCGGCGCAGATTGTGCAGGAACCCGTGGCGCGCAATACGGCGCCTGCATGCGGCCTGGCCGCTTTTCTGATCGAGCGCGAAAATCCCGATGCGGTGCTTGGAGTGTTTCCGTCGGACCACGTCATTGCCGACGAGCCGCGCTTTTTAAAGGCGCTGCAAAAGGGGATTGCCGTGGCCGCCGCGGGCGAAAACATCGTGGTGCTGGGCATCGAGCCGTTCCGCGCCGAAACCGGCTATGGCTACATTGAAACCGGCGACCTGACCAGGGACGACCAGGCGCTGCATGTTCGGCGCTTCATCGAAAAGCCGAACCAGAATCGCGCGGAAGAGTTTGTGGCTGCTGGAAATTACTACTGGAATTCGGGAATGTTTTTGTGGTCGGCGCGGACACTGGCGAACGCCGTGCGCGAGCATGTGCCGGAAACGGCTCCGCTGCTCGAGGCCATTGCCGCAGCGTGGGGCACGCCACAATTCGATGAGGTCTTTCGCACCGCGTATCCCAAGTGCGAAAACATTTCAGTTGACTATGCCGTGTTGGAGCCGCGATCGGCGAAGGGAGAGCATCTCTCCCATTTGTATTGCATTCCCGCAGAGTTTAACTGGAACGACCTCGGTTCGTGGGCTTCGCTCTACGAGTATCAAGTGGAGACGCGGCTGCGCGGTGACGCCGAAGGCAACGTGGCAGACACCACCGGGCACATCTCCATCGAGGCCAGCGACAACTACATCTTCAGCCCGAAGAAATTTGTCGCGCTGGTCGGCGTAGAGAACCTGGTGATTGTAGATACTGAAGATGCGCTGCTGATCGCGCACCGCGATCACTCGCAGGATGTCGGCAAGATTGTGAAAGAGTTGAGCATCACCGGACGCGATGAGTTGATTTAGTTTCGATATGCGTGCCGCGGCTTTCCGCGGCCACCCTACCAGACCGCTGTACAATTCTTGGGTAACTCAGCGCGTACAAATCGCCTGAGTGGGGTGAAAAATGCCCGAAACGATTGATTGGCCGATGCGCGGAAAACGGCAGAGCCCGCGCCTGGTGGTCTATCTCCTCCTCGCCATCGTCATCCTGATCTTCGTCGGCAGCCGAACCGCCGTCTCCTACTGGGTTGACTTGCTCTGGTTCGGCTCGCTTGGCTATGCCAGCGTCTTCTGGAAGAGCTTCGGCCTCGAATGGGGAACCTTCGCGGTATTCGCCGCGCTGACCTTCGCGATTTTGTTGGCCGCGTTCCTCGCGCTGCGCCACAGCCACGCGGCCGACTTGCCCGATACGCATACCATTTTTTTCGGCGGCCGGCCGATCGAGTTGCCGATCAAGAAGTTTCTGCGGACCATCGCCGTCGTTGGCGCGCTCGTAATATCGCTCGTGACCGGTTTCGCTATGGAGGCGCAGTGGCCAACGCTGGCGCTTTACTGGTACGCGCCACGCGCCGCTTCCGTCACCGATCCCATCTTTGGCCGGTCGCTCGGCTTTTATCTCTTCACGCTGCCGGCATGGGAGATGATCGCGGGATGGCTGCTGACCCTCGCGGTAATTGTGTGCGTTCTTGCCGTGCTCTTCCTCATCGCCGCTGGCGGAGGACGCGCACTCGGTGGGCGCTTTGGCGGGGCTGCTTCCCTGCCCTGGCGCGGAGTCTCGATCGCCGCCGGGTTTCTGCTCTTTGCGCTGGCAATCCGCGAGTATGTTGGACGCTTCGATCTGCTCTTCGAAGAGCACACGATCTTCGACGGCGTGACTTACACAGATGCACACATCACACTCGTCGGAATGCTATTCATCAGCGTAGCGCTTGCGTTGGGCGCGGTGATTGCGATTGCCGGGGGAGTCATTCAGCCACGGGCACGCTGGCTCCTCGCGGGGATCGCTCCCTCGATCTTCTGTTACATCGTTGCCGGGCTCGCTGGGTGGTACGTCAGTACATTCATCGTGAAGCCCAATCAGCTCGACCGCGAGAAACCTTACATCGCCGACAACATCGCCATGACTCGGCAGGCATACGGACTGGACACTTTTGCGCAGCGTGAGTTTCCCGCCGAAACCACGGTCGCCGCTGTCGACCCCGAGCACAATCAGGCCACGCTCGACAACATCCGTCTATGGGATGTGAGTGCGCTGCAGGACACGCTTCGCCAGGTGCAGGAGATCCGCACCTACTACGATTTCCCCGACATCGATATTGACCGCTACGAGATCAACGGCTCGCAGCGCCAGGTGATGCTCGCGGTGCGCGAGCTGAACGTCGACAAGCTGCCCGAGAGCAGCCGCAACTGGATTAACGACAAGCTCATCTACACCCACGGCTATGGCATCACGATGAACCCGGTGAATGGCTTTTCGTCGGAGGGCCTGCCGGTTCTCTACCTGAGTAATATGCCGGTGCAAAGCACCGTGCCGGGCATCCAGGTGACACGTCCGGAGATCTATTTCGGCGAACTCACCGATACAGATGTTTACGTAAAGACGCATCAGCAGGAGTTCAACTACCCGCAGGGCCAGAGCAACAATCTTTCCTCATACGAAGGCACAGGAGGCATCGAGATGGGCGGCTTCCTGCGCCGCGCGATGCTGGCTTTCGATCGGGGCGACCTGACCAAGGTTCCATTCAGCGACGACATCACGGCCGACAGCCGCCTCCTGATGCGGCGCAACGTGCTGTTGCGCGTCTCAACTCTGGCGCCGTTCCTGACCTTCGATCACGATCCCTATATTGTGGTGGGCGCGGATGGTCGTCTTTCCTGGATCGTTGACGCGTTTACTTCTTCGGCGACCTATCCTTACTCCGCTCCGGTCAATCTGGAAAACCAACCCGTCAATTACATTCGCAACAGTGTGAAGGCTGTGGTGGATGCGTACGACGGCACAGTCACCTTCTACGTGTTCGACAACGAAGATCCCATTCTGGCTGCGTGGCGAGGCATCTTTCCGGGATTGTTCAAGGATGCGTCCGCCATGCCCGCATGGCTGCGCGCCCACGTTCGCTATCCGGAAACGCTCCTGAGCAAACAAGCCGAGATGTATGGCCTTTATCACATGACCGATCCCGAAGTGTTCTATAACCGCGAAGACCAGTGGAGCGTGGCCACGCAGATCGGTTCGAGCCAGGGGGACCAATCCTCACAGGAGATGCAACCGAACTTTGTGCTGATGACCTTGCCAGGTGAAGCGGGCGGTCTCGAGTTCGTTGAAATTCTGCCATTCACTCCTATCAATCGCAACAATCTGATTGGCTGGATCGCCGGACGCAGCGACGGCGCCAATTATGGCAAAGGCGTGGTCTTCGATTTTCCCAAAACGCGACTTGTCGACGGACCGCAACAGATTGAGGCCCGCATCGATCAGAACGCGCAGCTCTCGGGCCAGCTCACGCTGTGGAATCAGCAGGGCTCGCATGTAATCCGCGGCAACTTGCTTGTCATTCCGTGCGGGCAAGCGCTGCTTTACGCTGAGCCCATCTATCTTCAAGCAGCGCAGAGCCCCATGCCGGAGCTGCGGCTGGTGGTGCTGGCGCTGCAGGATCGTCTGGCCTATGGCCCGACTTTTGAGGCAGCGCTTGGATCGCTCTTTGGTGCCGAAGCGCCGACGCTCTCGGGCGGCGAAACGCAACAGCCCGCTACAGGCAATGGGACTGGCGCAACGACGCCGGTCGCTGCGCCGCGTGGAACAAGCACGGACGCGCTCATTAGCCAGGCGAGCCAGGACTTCGCCGACTATCAGCGCCTGACCTCAGAGGGCAAGCTTGCTGAGGCCGGGCAGAAACTCGACGACCTGAAAAAAGTGCTGGATGAGTTAAGCGCGCACGGAAAATAGCGCCTTTTCTTTCCAACGTCATTCACAGAAATCGAATGCAACGGAGGTCATGGTCATCCCCATGTTCGGCATGGATCGGCGCAGATTCCTGAAAACCGCAGCAGCAACAGTGCCACTGGTTCGCGCGGGAGACTCTTTGGGCCTGCATCCATCTGTCGCTGCCGCAGGGGCGGGCTCGGCCGCGTCGCACCTAGCTGCTGCGGACGTGCCCTGGCAGAAGACTCTGCGACGCATCGGGCAGACCAACTTCACCGAGCATGATCCCGCGGTTCTCGACGTGGAAGCGTGGGCCAATTATTGGGCCAGCGCCAAGGCCGGCGCGGTGTTCATCAGTATCACCGGCATCCTTGCGTTTTACCCGAGCAAAGTTCCTTTCCATCGCCACGGGAAATATCTGAATGGCCGCGATTTTACCGGTGAGCTGCATGATGCAGCGAAGAAGCGCGGACTGCGCACCGTCGCCCGCTATAGCCCCGACCTGAATTGGGGCGATGCGCTGGCCGCGCACCCCGAATGGTTTATGCGCGACGAGAAGGGCCAGCCGCTCGCTTCAGCCGAAGCGCCCGAGCTTTTCCAGACCTGCATGTTCTCGACATACATGACCGACTATTTTCCCGCCGTCATGCGTGAGGTTAACTCGCGCTACGACATGGACGCGCACTACACGAATGGGTGGCCATCGTTTACGTTGCCGATCTGTTATTGCGATCAGTGCCGTCAGTTGCCGCCACCAAAGACTCCAGCCTATTGGGACAAGTTCAACGTGCGTTTCACATATCTGTGGAATCTCTGCGATTCGATCGCCAAGGAAAAGAAAGCGTCGAGCTTTTACATCAACAATATGGGCGGCGGCGTGCATTCGACTCCAAACCTCGCGCACTTCGGCGAGTTTTGCCAGTGGTTCCAGGGCGACAACCAGGGCCGCAACCGGGGGGATGCGCCGGTCTGGGGCGCCGCGCAGCAGGGGCGCGTGTGCAACGCGGTGCTCGACGGCAAGATGGCCACGAACCTGACGGGTGCATACACGACAGGGCCGATTCGCTGGCGCGAAGTGACCAAGTCCGCTGCCGAAGCCATCATCTGGACCAGCCAAACGCTGGCGAGCGGTCTGGTTCCCTACTATCACGTCGTCGGCGGAGAAGGCGGCCTTGGCGAAGATCTGCGTTGGGAGAAGATCGGCCGCGACTATTTCCTGTGGACGGCGCGGCATGACGCACATTGGGTGAACAAGAAAACCATCGCCAACATCGGCGTGGTGATGGGGCAGCGCACGCAGTTGTTCTACGAGCCGCAACACGATTTCTCGATGCAGCAGTATATGGATGCGATTTATTCCGCGCTGCTCGAAGGTAGATTCCTGTTCGATTTCGTTCACGAGGATCGTCTGCAACTGGATCGGATCAAGAAATATGCGGCGATCGTTCTTCCCAACATCGCGCTACTCAGCGACGAACAGTGCCAGCAGTTGCGCGACTATGTAAATCAAGGCGGCTCGCTCCTCGCCACCTTCGAGACGAGCATGTACTCCGAGCGCAACGTGCGTCGCTCGGATTTCGGATTGGCCGATGTCTTCGGCATCCACGCAGCGGGCGCCGTGATCGGCCGGCTGGGAAATGCAAATCCCTACATGGCGAGGATCGAGCGGCCACACCCGATTCTCGAAGGATTCACTGATACGCACTGGATTGCCGGCGCGGAGTTTCGTTTGCCGCTCAAGCCGGTGGATGATCCTGTACTCACAGTCGTTCCCGGTTACACGGCCTATCCGCCGGAGCTTTCCTATCCGCCCATTTCGCATACCAATGAACCCGCTGTCGTGCTATGTGAGCGCGGCGCGAGCCGCCTGGCCTATTTCCCCGGCGACATTGAGCCGACAATGTGGCTATCGGGTCAGACCGATTTGAGCCGTCTGCTTGTGAACTTAATTCGCTGGGTCGCGGGCGACTCAGCTCCAGTCAGCGTCGAGGGCAAGGGGCTGGTGGAGATTTTTGCATGGGAGACGGAGCCGGGCTTCGCCGTTCACGTTTTGAATTACACCAATCCCAACGCGCATCACGGATGGTTCAGCGAGTTTTATTCGATTGGAGCACAGAAGGTTCGCTTCAAGCTTCCAGCGGGTCGCCGCGTCACGCGCGTCGAATTGCTCCGCGCCGAGCGCGACATTCCATTCCACGTGGAGGGAGACTCCATCGAGTTCACGATTCCTTCGGTGACGGACTATGAAGTTGCGGCGCTCTACAGCGCCTGAAGTACGGAGAGATTGCCATGCCTCGTTTTGCCGCCAACCTGACGATGATGTACACGGAGCACAGCTTTCTCGATCGCTTTGCAGCCGCGGCGCGCGATGGCTTCAAGGCTGTCGAATATTTGTTCCCATACGAACACCCGGCCGCGACGCTTGCCGCGCAACTGAAGGAGCATGGCCTGCGCCAAGTGCTCTTCAACTCTCCTCCCGGTGATTGGAAGGCCGGGGAGCGCGGTATCGCGGCATTGCCCGGCCGCGAGCAGGAGTTTCGCGACGGTTTTTTACTGGCTTTGGAATATGCCGGGGCATTGCAATGTCCGCGGATTCACGCGATGGCGGGCATTGCACCCAAGGGAGTTGATCGCGCACATCTGCTCGGCGTGTACACTTCGAATCTTGCGTGGGCCGCGGAGCGGGCGCGGGCGGCAGGCGTCGATTTGCTGATCGAGCCGATTGCATTGCGCAACATACCGGGATTCTTTCTCAGTCGCCAGGAAGAGGCGCATGCCATCGCGGCGGAAGTCGGCGCTCCCAATCTCAAAATCCTGATGGACCTGTTTCATTGCCAGGTGGAAGAAGGCGATCTGGCAATCAGGATTCGCAAGTACCTGGCAGACGCGAAACAAACTCGCGTGGGCCATTTCCAGATCGCAGGAGTGCCTGAGCGTCATGAGCCTGACACCGGCGAAGTTCGGTATGAGTACCTCTTCAAACTCATCGACGAACTCGGCTACGATGGCTGGATCGGCTGTGAATACATTCCGGCTGGGGCGACGTCGGCGGGTCTGGGTTGGTTCAAGAAGCAAATCACCTGAGGTGTACTAGCCCCGATCTCAAAAGCGAATCCCCACCCCGAGACCGGGGGCACCCATTTCATTGGGGAGCTGACGGGAGTGCTATCCCGGGTCCCAAAATCGGGACCCGGGGCACCCCAACTCTGAAGGGTTAACGCAGGTTGCCTACTTCACAACGCCAAAGGTAAGCGTCGTCGTCGAGTGCATGGTTTCGCCCGGACGAAGGACCGTACTTGGAAAATTCGGATGGTTCGGCGAGTCGGGAAAATGTTGCGTCTCCAAGCAGAACCCGGCGTGCTTTTCGTATTTCACGCCGTGGCGGCCGGTGAACGATCCGTCCAAAAAATTGCCGGAATAAAATTGCACGCCCGGCTCCGTCGTTTCGACCGTCAGCGTGCGCCCGCTCACGGGATCGGTGACAATCGCCGCCAGATGCAGCGTGCCAATCTTCCCATTCAGCGCCCAGTTGTGGTCGTAACCGCCGGCGATCTTGAGTTGCTCATTGTCGTCGTTGATGCGCGCGCCAATCACCTCCGGCTTGCGAAAATCGAGCGGCGTTCCCGCCACCGGAGCCAATTCGCCCGTCGGAATGAGCGTCTTGTTTACCGGCGTGTAGCGATCGGCGTTGATCTCAATTTTGAGATCGAGGATGTTGCCTTTGTCGTCGCCGTGCAAGTTGTAATACGCATGATTGGTCAGGTTCACCACTGTGGGCTTGTCGGTAGTTGCCGTGTAATTGATGCTCAGGGTATTGCCCTTGAGCGTGTAGCGAACCTTCGCAGTCAGCGTCCCGGGAAATCCCATGTCGCCGTCGGGGCTGACGAGAGTGAACTCGACACCGTCCTGCACTTCGTGCGACTGCCAGACGTATCGATCAAAGCCCTTGGTCCCGCCATGCAATGCATTGGTCGGCTCGTTCATCGGAATCTGGTAGGTCTTTCCGTCGAGCGTGAATTTTCCTCCGGCGATCCGGTTGCCGTAGCGGCCGACGATGGCCCCGATGAAGGGGTTGGGCGTGATCAGGTACGTGCTCAGATCGTCGTAACCGAGTGCAACGTCCGCCATCTTTCCCGTGCGATCCGGGGCCTTTACGCTCACCAGGTGCGCTCCGTACGCCGTGACTCTCACTTCAATCTGCCCGCTGGTCAGTGTATAGATCGGGACGGAAACACCGTCCGGTGTCGTTCCAAAAACCGCCATCTTCGTTTCTCCCTTTGCAATAGCCGGAACGGCCACTGCTACAGCCATGATGATTGCCAAAACGTGAATGATTCGTTTCACAAGGTTCCTCTTTGCTTCGAATTCCGACGCCGCGGGCAGGTTCAATGAGCCCGGCGCAGGTTCTCTCTTTGCCGGGTTCAGATTGCGTTCGCGCCCAAAAACGCTGCGTGCCAAATATATCTGAAGCGGCGAACGAACCAAAATCGCGCTCGCACTGTCGGCTTTCAGCCATCAGCCCTCAGCCGTCAGCCCGGTTCGTGCTGGGATGGACGATGGATGGTAGTTCGTGGGGTGGGCGAGGGCGTCGAACTGTAGGAAGCGCGGCAGCAAGCGAGCCGGGATGTGCGGGCGAGGACGCCCGCACGACAGCCGGCCAGGAGACCGGCGGTACAAGGAGCCCCTGCCGCGAGTTATGAATGGTGGATTTTGGATGAAAGATCCATGAAATGAGAGAGTTACGGAGTGAAAAAGCACGGGCTGCAAAAGAGCCGACTGCGTGTTGATTCCAAACGGGTTGTGGGGCGTAAAATGGCGGTAGTTCGGTGCACATTCTCGACGATTCTGAAATCGATTTATTGATTCTAAACGAGTTAAATGGCGAAAATTGAGCGAAACATCCTAAACTTTTTCTTAACTTAATTTTCCGCCCTGCGGGGATTGGAAATTCTTCCTTGATTTTCCGCTCTGCGGAGGATGGTCCGGGCCAGCAACGCACCCACTCTTGCCGATGAAATTCGGCTGGTAGTCGATGGCGGCCGGGAACGGTTTTGAATGCCATGAAGAATCCTCTTTCATCTTCAAGGCTAGCGATTTGGGCGAATTAATCGGCAAACTTGGGGGGATTTATTTGCGAGGGCGTAGGAGATGTAGGGGGAAGGAGTTAGGTGCGGCGTGAAGGGGTTACGGGGGAGGCTGGACACTTGACAGAAAGGACAGGGAATGAGGGAAGGTCATGGGGCTCCGGGTTCCGGCTGCTTGAATACCGGTAACTGCGATCTCATAACTTAATTGGGAGTTCGCATCGCTCTCCGAGGCCCCGCGCTAACCGCCTTGCCAGCTTCAGATAAGTCGATCAGCGCATCGAGGCAGGACGCATCGAGTTCCTTGCGCTTGCTTTGATCAAACAGTACAGAGTCCACGGGAATTTCGCCAATGTACGTCATCGGTGCCTTATTATAAAAATCCCAGTTTCCTTCTCTTACGAGATCCGCGACCGAGTCGGGAAGAGCGTAGACCGAGTAGTCGGCCGCGTATTCGTCAAGTGCATCATCGAATTCACTTCGGAGTAACACGAATCGCCCTCGATACTGCAGAGCGATGTACCGCGGCACGTCCCAAAACCCTCGGTAGCTGAACGGCGTCATCTTAGACATCAGGATATCCCCGTTGGCGGCGGCGCAGTTCTGCGGTCGCGATGGAACCCGTTGGTCCTTTTGGGGGTGGCCCATCCTAACGTCTTTGCGCTCTCAACCCAGCACAGCATGGGTGGGCCGCCGGCCTGTACGTGCTTTTGGGTTCGCGGTATCCCACGTCTCAAAATCGAGACGTGGGGCACCCCTCGGCTGTGGAGAGTTTGCTTCCCGAGACCCGCGCCGCCCGGCCAGATTCAGGGCTCAGCTGAAATGCCTCGCCTGGTAACCAGATAGACTGCAAAGCTTCCCAGCCAGTGTCCACCCTCGTAGTGCTCCCCTGTCACAGCCGCCAAACCTGCACGCCTGTGCGCCGCGGCAGTCGCCATGATTGACGGAAGGCGAGCGTCGGTCTTGGGTAAAGCGTGAGCGATACCTTCCAGCATCCATGCCCGGCTGAGATTGAGCCCATCTAAATGAGCCAGCTTCGGATCGCCTGGATCCGGCGACACAACGGGCTGCAACCACACACGATTGCCCGACGCAGGAATTTGGGGCATGAAAGTGCGAAGCCAGCGTGCAAACTCCTGGCTCGGCAAGACACGCCGCATCAGGTCCGCTTCGCCGAGGCAGGGTGACAAGAAATCTTCGCCGGACGGCTCGTAGTTCAGAGGGCAGTTCTTGTCGCTGAGGTAGAACTGCTTTGCTTTGGACACGATCAGTTCGGCAAATTTCCGATCTCCACTGCTGCGCGCATAATCGAACATCAGACCCAGCGCGAAAGCGGTCTGGTCATGCTCGCCGATTCGTACAGGGTTGGATAGCTTGGGAAGCCAGTTGTTCAGACGTTCCAATACGACTTCCTCAAGCGGATGCAGATTAGCGGCCATGTCTTTGGCCTGCGGATCATTCCACTCCAGCAGTTCCGCGTCCAGTTGAAGAAGCCATGCCAACCCATATGGACGCTCAAAACTAGCGCGTCCCTCTCCCCGGAGATATGCCGCCTCCTGCGCGATGTTTTCTGCGGTGAGGCTTTGCTCGAGTGCTTCGCGCGCACTCTGAACGAACGGGGCGTTCGGAAAAGTCCTGACCAATCGAACGAGGAGCCAATGCCCGTGCACCGAGGAATGCCAGTCGTAGCACCCATAAAACGCAGGCGTCAGTTTCCGGGGTGGCGCCACATCCGCATCGCTGTTCAACGTGTGGCTTATGTGATTTGGATACTCCTTGTGCACACAGCTGAGGGCAAGATTCGCAAACCGCTGCGCCGCGTTGCTATCGAATTGAACCGTGTTTTGCGCGGCAGCACTCATGGTGAAAGACAGGAGAATGGCGCAGAAGTAGAGTTTCATTGGTTAATACCTTAGCCGAATCACGCTCCAGGCGCGAGTCCACCGCCCTTGCGAGCCATAGGTGTGAGCTTATATGGCTGCAGTGGCTGGTGGATGTGATCGGTATCCCACGTCTCAAAAGCGAGACGTGGGGCACCCGATTCTTGTGCTGGATGGAGTTCGCGAAAGACAGCCGCAGATCCTTCGTCGCCGATGGAATCGTCTCCTCAGGATGACAGATTGACGGGGCACCCCATGCCGTGCCAAGTGGAGAGCCGAAAGACACTAGAATGGGCCACCCGCCAACCTGAGGATGACAAATTGGCGGGAGTCCGATCCTCAAAGCTGCAACGTCCTATTTCGCCTGCGCCAGCTCCGCAACAACTGCGGCGATTTTGTCGAGTATCTGGTTCCAGCCCTCGAGTTGACCGCTATTTCTTGCGCTCTCCATGGGTTCATTTCCAATGAAGGTGAGTTTCGTCTGGCCGTTTCCTAAATCCTCAAAGAGAGCTACATCGAACGCACCCTCTATGGACTCATGTTCTATTCCATATTGCGCGGGGTCAATCTTGTTTCCCAACGTGTCGGCAAAGTACATCAAGGAAACGATCTTTTCAGGCGGAACAATCTCGTGGTATTCAACCGCATTCCAAAACTCCTGCCCATCCGGCGCCTTCATGCAGAAGAGAGATTTTCCTCCAACGCGAAAATCCATCTTGCAAACGGGCGAAGTGAAACCTTTCGGTCCCCACCACTGCATCACATATTTCGGTTCTGTCCACGCCTTCCAAACCAACTCGCGTGGGGCATCAAATACTCTCGTTACAACCATCCGGTCTGTCTCGTTAACCGTTCTCGTCATCTCTGACCTCCGTCTTTTTTCATTTGATTCACCACCGCATCCAGCTTGTCGAAACTCTCTTCCCAGAATCGGCGATAATAAACCGCCCAGTCGCTGACTGTCTTGATCGCCGCTGGCCTGAGCGTGCAGACACTCTCTCGCCCACGCTTCGTTTTGATCACAATTCGCGCCCGCACCAGGCAGGCAATATGTTTTGAAATCATCTGCTGCGAGAGCGCAAACGGTTCCGTCAGTCCATGCACAGAAGCGGGCCCATGGCTGAGCCGCTCGATCATCGCCCGCCGGGTTGGATCGGACAAAGCCGCAAATGTTGTACCCAATCTATCCACAACCATATGGTAGTGGATTTTCTGCGCCTGTCAAGTGTGAATTTTGGCGAGTGGCCCACTGAAGCTAACGTGCTGCTGGCGCAGAGTGTGAACGACGGGTCGCACATGTCAGCGAAAGGAGCCTCGAGCCGCCTCGTCGTGGTACATTCACTTCACGTCCCCCCAAGTGCCGGTTTCATCATCCGCAACGGAGGTTATGCAAGAAATGAAGAGCGTTCGCAGATCCTTCTCATTGAGTACACTTTGCCTGGCTTTGGCATGCATGCTGCTGGGCGTCGCGAGTATCCAGACTGCCCGGGCGCAAGCCTCACCCCCGCCCATCGGCACCTGGGCCAACAAGACGGAAGGGTTGGTGGTTGAGCAGAATGGAACCTGCGGCTTCCTGGTCAACGGCAAGGTCCGCTACTCCGGAACCTGCTATTGGGAAACCCCCTCGGCCAGAGGAGGGATTCTCGATCTCACGTATCCCATGCCTCTCGCGCCCGGCCACATTCGCTGGAGCGTGATCTGGGTGAACCAGACAAACATTACGCTCGATGGAGATCCGTTCACCAAGAAGTCGAACTAGGGCGGGTTGCATAAATCCCCTAGGTCGGCTTCAAGAACTCAGGGGCTAAAGCCCGGCTTTTTACGGGCCCCATGCGGCACGACTAAAGTCGTGCCCTGATACAAAACCATTTATGCAGGCAGTTGTCGGGCGGGATCCCGACTCCGCCGTCGCGAGAGCTGCCGCCTGCGTTAAAGCTGAGGTGCGCCGAGCCGGCGTGAGAATGTCCGCCTTTGCTGAAGCTGCCGCCTGCGCTTGAGCTCCGGCGCGCCGAGACGGCGCGACAACTTTCGCGAAGCGAAAGTTGGTGGGCGCTGTAGGATTCGAACCTACGACTTCCACCGTGTGAAGGTGACACTCTACCGCTGAGTTAAGCGCCCGGAAAAGGCATTGGAAGGGGTCGGCCTGACGGCCCAGCTCCGCCTTTAAACCCGGAGCGAAACAACCAGAGCCGGAGGGTCATTTTCGCGCTTCGTTCAGTCGCCGAACTGTTTCTGGTTGGCGTCTAAATGGACCTGCGCAAAAAGATCATCCCGTAGGGTAGAGTAACACCAGCAGGGCTTTACGGCCAAACCGCACCCGCTGTCGGCAGCAGTTTCGCCGCGAGTAGCGCGAGGGCCCCGGAGCCAAGCGGACCATGCTCGAAAACAGGCTCAAGAACAGGCTCAGAAACAGGCTCAGGAGAGCGCGTTCAAGTCGCCCGGAGAGCGAGTTTCCCCAAGAAGGGGAGGCGATGGCGGAGCCTATCTCGGGCCCCTTTTCCGGCCCCCGGCTGCCCTCCGGTCTGGCCCGCGCCGACGCCCTGGCGCAGAGCGCGGAACCCGGGGCCGCGGATGAGGGGTCAGAAGCGGGCACAGGGGATGGGAATTCAGGCGAAGAAACCGCTTACAGTCCGCAACATTCAGGCCCGGATGGGGTTCCAGAAGATATGGCAACGATGGTCCTTAGCGGTCCTGCGTTGGGTGCGAGCGCGGCTCTTCGGCCGGGCGAGCCGACTGCGGGCCTCAGGGAGCAATTGGACCCCAAAAGCGACGCAGCCATTATGCTTCGGGTGGCCGAGGGAGACGAGGCCGGTTTTAATTACCTGGCAACAAAATACCATCGGCCGATGATTCACTTCCTGTACCGGATGGTCGGGAACCAGGCAGTTGCCGAAGAGTTAGCCCAGGAGGTGTTTCTTCGCGTCTATCGTGCCAGAAGCAGCTATCGGGCCGAAGCCAGATTTACGACGTGGCTTTACCGGATCGCGACCAACCTGGCGGTGAACCACGCGAGGGACACCCGGCACGAACGGTCGGCGCAAACGGTGTACCTGGATCAGCCGGACGAGGAGAGTGGCACGACTCCCGACGTGGCTGACGATGAACCGACGGCGGAGCAGCAGTTGCTGCGCGATGAGCGCATGACCGCGATTCGGCGACACGTGATGGCGCTGCC
This sequence comes from uncultured Acidobacteriaceae bacterium, assembly GCA_963789425.1. GTDB lineage: Bacteria > Acidobacteriota > Terriglobia > Terriglobales > Acidobacteriaceae > Telmatobacter. The sequence continues at coordinate 220,398 of CAWBKM010000006.1, forward strand.
CGAGAGGCAGCGGACGGCCGTGTTGATGCATAAGTACCAGGGGATGGATTACCGGCAGATCGGGGACGTGCTGAAATTGAGCGAGTCGGCGACGAAGTCGCTGCTGTTTCGCGCGTACCAGACACTGCGGGACAAACTGAAGGATTTTGTTTGAATGCATGAGTGAAAAAAAGCCGGAACTTCAAAACGAAGAATCGACCGGCGGAAACATGGGGTGGAGACGATGAACAAGTCGAAAACAAATTGCGCGGGAATGGACGCTGAGCTGGCAGCAGTGCTGCTTGGGTCCGGCCCCGCTTCTGCCAAGGTTCAAGCGCATGTTGCAGAGTGCGAGCATTGCCAGGGCGAGCTCGAGGAGTTGAAGGCAACCATGCAGATGCTGGATGCCTGGAGAGCCCCCGCGCCCAGCCCCTATTTCCTTACACGGCTTGGGGCCAGGATGCGTGAAGAGCGCGAGGCCCCGCCGGCGGGATGGCTGGCTGGGACCATCGCGCGGCTGCGCGCTACTGTGGCGTATGGTCCGGGATTGCACGTGCGTCCGCTGGCGGCTGTGGCGCTTACGGTGATGCTGCTTGTGGGCGGCGGCACTTATCTGGGCGTGACGGACTGGATGCAGCCCGCGCAACCGACTGCGCAGAATGCTGCCGTGGTGCATGACCTGCAAACTCTGGATAGCAATGCTCAGGTGCTGGACCAGATGGAATCGCTGACCGGCAACCAGAACGGAGATTAGTAGCTAACCATTTCGGCCGCTACACCGGTTCCTGAGTCACTGTATCGCGAAGCTGTTGCGCTCAAGTGGCTCTTTCGCCAAGAAAGAGCCACCTCGCATATCTTCAAAAAGGCTGTAGTAACTCAGGAATTGGTTTTGGCGGGAGCCTCACGCCGGAAGGCGCCCGCTCGGAGAACGACTCGTGAACTGGACTTCCAACGCGGAAAAAATGCGTCCGGCGGTGATGGCCGGGGCAGTCCTGTTCCTATGCCTGATTGCTGTCGCAGCGCCCGGACAGCGCATTGAGGGTGGTGGCCGTGCCATGCGGCCGTTTCGCTATGCTCAGTTGCAGGCGCGGCAGAATCGTCAACAGAATCTTCGGCAGTATCGGAGTCAGCAGCGGTTTCAGAACCAACAGCGCCGCAATCAGAATCAGCAAAGGCCGAACCAATCGCAACAGCGGCCTTACCAAAATCAGCAAAGACCTTACCAGCAGAGTCCGCAATATAACGGAGCGCAACCGCAAGTGCCCGCAGGCCCAGCATACGGCGGCAGGCCTGGTAATCCCGCGCCGAATTACACCCGCCCGGCGTATCCCGAAGCGAATCGCCCCGGAAACTTGGATCGAAACACGTATCCAAACATGTATCCAGGCGCCGCGCCTCCGGGACATTTAGGGGACTGGCTCAACCGGCATCAGGGTCTTCCCGCCCAGGACCAGGAACGATTGCTACGCAACGATCCCAGCTTCAACCGCCTGCCGCCAGCGACACAGCAGCGCCTGGTGCAGCAACTACACCAGTTGGATCAACTGCCCGAGGCGCAGCGCGAGCGCCGCCTGGCGCGCAGCGAGATGCTGGAGCACATGTCGCCGCAGGAACAAATGCAAGTGCGGCAAGCCGGGCGCGGCTTCATGGCGCTCCCACCCGATCGGCAGGCCGTGGTCAAGCGCGCGTTCCAGGATTTGCGCTCCGTGCCCCTCGATCAGCGCGCGACCGTGCTGAACTCGGCGCGCTACCAGAGCCAATTCAGCCCGGACGAGCGCGGTATCCTCACCAACCTGTTGCGCGCGGAGCCCTACGAACCACCGCGGTAATCTGCTTTCAGCACGCGCCGATGAACCGATACGACCACACGAGGAATTTCCACTTCATCACCTTCGGTTGTTTTCATCGCTTTCGCTATCTCGGCGGGTCGTGGGCGCGCAATCTGTTTGAATCGGTCTGTTGAGAACCCGACACCGCTGCCGAATTGCCGTGGGGGGTTATGTCGTCATGCCTGGGCATGATGGGGCCGCATCCTCATCGGTCGGTCAATCGCTTCACGGCCTGTGCCCGGTTTCCATTCTCCCCAAAAGTTGACATGCAGCGCCTGAATGCCGATACTGCAGCCAGCGTAATCCAACAGCGTTTCTGGCCCTAAACCTAGAGGAGGTTACCCTCCCATGCGATCTGTCTCTGTTAGACTTCCTTCGTTTTTGGGTAAGGTTGTTGCCTTGCTCGCCGTGGCCATGCTGGCTGGGTATGTGTGCGGATGCGGCGGTGGCGGCGGAACAAGTGGCGGAGGAGGAGGAGGAGGAGGAGGCCAACCTCAGGATTTCAGCCTTTCAGTGTCTTCATCCAGCCTTGCGATCACGGGTGGCGGAAGCGCATCGTTCAATGCTTCTGTGTCCGGCGTCAACGGATTTGCGTCGACAGTATCTCTTTCGATCAGCGGCCTACCCGCCGGCGTGACCGCCTCGCCCGCGAATCTGCTGGTCACGCCGGGAACTCCGCTGCAGATCACTTTGACTGCCGCTGCTACGGTGGCTGCTACTTCCGCTAGCCTGACGGTGAGCGGAGTCTCGGGCACTCTGAGTCACAGTGCCCAGCTGAGCCTCACGGTGAATGCGTTGGCCGGCAGCCCTCTAATCTCGCGTACTCGCTATGTACGGACTGACTCCGTTACGGAATATCCCTATTGGGAGAATCAAAACTGGATCGTGTTCGATCCGGGTACCAAGCGGTTCTTCGTGGCCGATCCCAGCGGCAACCAGGTGGTCGTGATGGATGCCACGAAGAGACGAAGGTCGCATCGATTCCGGTCCCGGGAGCGTTCACAATCGACGAAACGCCCGACCATACTCTGATCTATTCCGGAACACAGGTCGGCGATGTTTATGCGATCGATCCCGTCCAGATGGTCGTGAAACACCGGTACCTTGCTGCGCAAATCGGCCCATACGGTTACGCGGCCAATGAAGTGCGGGTTCTTGCCAACGGAGAACTCGCGCTTCTGGGCGGACAAGGCGGCTTTCAGAGTGTCGATGGATACAGCAGCCTCGCCATCTGGAACCCAGCCGACAACTCGATCGTAGTGTATTCGAGCGCCGCAGGAGTGACCGAGCCAAACTACGTGCAACCTAACCCCGTTACGAACATCGTGGTTTTCACGTTGATGAGCAACCGGTCGCTGATCGTGGAACAAGGCCACAACGGCGTCATATGCACCATCGATCCAGCAGCCGGAATCCAGAATGTGTTCACTTCCTCATACGGTCCCATTTTCCCTACGCCCGACGGGAAATCGTTTCTTACGACGGAATCGATCAACTCCGTGAAGTTTCTCCTCGTTCTTGACTCCAAGACGCTGAGTGAAGTCAGTCGCTTTCCGGTGGATGGTGACATAGGTGGCGATCAGTCGATTCTCGTCAGCCAGGATTCCAAGACGTTGTATATGTCGAGCGCCAGCATCATCTACGCTTACGATTTAGCCACCGGCAAATTAATCGGCTGGACGCCCAATCTGAATGTTCAGCCCCTCTCCGGGGGTCTGGACGCAGGCGCCGTTAGCGGTCCCCAGCTGCAGGCTATTGACGGCACGGGGTTGATCGCCGGCCCAATGGAAGAGGGAGTGGGCTTTATCGACACCTCAGCCTTGCAGGTCGGCCCCGTAGGCACGCAGTTCACGAACGCGTATATCACACCGGCTACCGGTCCCGCGTCCGGCGGCACTAATGTCGAGTGGGACCTCTATGTCTCTGGTATTCCCGCCGCAGTATTTTTCGGCTCCAATCTGGCGACGGACGTCGGGATCTCAGGTAACATGTTCACCGCAATCACACCGGCCGGCTCTCCGGGCCCCGTCGATGTTTACACGCTGATGGGCGATGGCGGAGAACAAATTGTATCGGAGGGTTACAGTTACGGGCCAACGATCCTCGAGGCCACACCTGATTCATCAACCCCCGATGGCGGCGGCACAGGGATTGTTTATGGTTACGGATTCGGGCCCTCCCACGCCGATGCCAACGCACCGATTCCAACCGACCTTGCAATCACCGTCGGCGGTGAGCCCGCAACGGTAACCGCCTATACCAGCGATGCTTACGGGATCGTGGGCCCGCCTTTTCCACTCGTAGCATTCGCCTATACGATTCCCCCTGGGACCGCCGGATCCTCGGCAGACATCAAGGTCACGACGAAGTCGGGCTCCACGACTCTCTCCGGAGGCTTGCATTACCTGCCTTCGGCCGCACAAAAGTTCCCGCTCACTGGCGCGGTGCTTGCACAGGGGATCTACGATGCCAAACGCGACCTGTATTACTTTACGGATGCCGCCGAGATCCAGGTTTTCTCGCGCAGCAGCGGTCAATGGCAGACGCCGATCGCTGTTCCGGCGGCGCCTGCCGGGGCGACACATCGGCTTTGGGGCATCGCTCTCTCGCCCGACGGAAGCAAGCTGGCCGTCGCCGATTCCGGCGCCGGGATCATCTACGTGATCGACCCGGACTCACCAAGTTCGGCGCAATCGTTTTCGATGCCAACCAATTGCACTTCAGGTCAATGTTCCTTCCCGACCGGCGGATATCCCATTCCTCCGTACGGAGTTGCCATCAGCGACAGCGGGATCGTTTACATTGCCGGAGGCGGTTTCCTCAAGCTCGATACTACCTCCGGCACTTTCACTGAGTATGGAATCACCGCCGATGGCGACGCAGACCTTCGCGACGCGATCAGCAGCGACAATACGCATGTGTTTTTCAACGATTCCGGACAGTCCTTCAGCGTTGATACGGCAACCGACTCGATTTTGTCTCCAAGTATCAGTCTGGGTTATGACGGCGATTACGACCTGAGCCTTTCCAGCAACCAAACCAGGTTTACAGCGGGTAGTTACCTCTACGATTCCAATCTCAATCTGCAGTCATATCTAACGCTGAACGACCGTGAGATAGCCAACATTTCCTATGTCTATGGAGTGAAATTAAGTCCGGACGGAACTCTGGTTTTTCAACCCTCAACAGCGGGCATCGATGTCTTTGACGGCAGGATAGGCACCCTGCGCACAAGGATCGCCTTGCCGTTCGCTCTCTCGCAGAACTACGACGCGCTGGTCAGCGATGGTAAAGATAATGTGCTGGTGGCCATTATCGATACCACCGGCGATGGCATTGCCGTTATCGACCTGAGCAGCCTGAGCGAACCCGCCCCTCTTCCTTATGCGAGTGAAAAAACATCGACGTCAGATGACTGGCGTCGGGACACGGCACATGCGCCGGGTGCGCGTTCGTTGCAAAATGACAAGCCCTCGCCTGCGCCACTGGCCGTTCCACTCTCGCGAGTTCCGCATGCTACGCGTTCGACCCTGCTGCGACGACAGCCGAAATCGTAGTGTTTGGCAGCGAATCGACACCAGGAAGCTGATGTTTTCGCATCCCGCTTTGGCATTCCTGGGGGGTTGCGTAGCGCGGTAATTGGACAACTCTTTGCCTGAGAATCCGAGGATGGAATCTTGCGAAAGACGGGAATCCGGAGAGTCGGGACATTTCGGCGTTTCCGCGACACAATCGATTCAACGGCTTATCTGTTATCAGATCGGTAAACACGCGACAGGCTACGCTGCATGGCTCCGGAAAAACCCGAGAGACTTCTTCAGGCCTTCTGTCAATCCGATGCGCGGTTCCCAGCCCAGCAGCGTGCGAACCTTCGTAATGTCGGGACGGCGGCGCGCGGGATCGTCGACGGGCAGCTCGACGTAGCTCAACTCGCTCTTCGATGCCGTGACTTCCAGAACAGCATTGGCACACTCCAGGATCGTGTACTCGTCGGGATTGCCGAGATTGACGGGGAGATGTTCTTCGCTGCGCGACAAGCGGACGATCCCTTCGATCAAATCGTCGACATAGCAAAAGCTGCGCGTCTGGCTTCCATCGCCGTAAATCGTCAGCGGCTCGCCGCGCAGGGCCTGCATCATAAAGTTCGAAATAACCCGGCCATCGCCCGGGTGCAGGCGCGGGCCATAGGTGTTGAAGATGCGCACCATCCGCGAATTCACGCCGCGCGAGCGGTGGTAAGCCATCACCATGGCTTCGCCAAAGCGCTTGGCTTCGTCGTACACCGAGCGGGGCCCCACCGGATTTACATTGCCCCAGTAGCTTTCCGATTGCGGATGCTCCAGAGGGTCGCCGTAGCACTCCGAGGTGGAAGCGTGAAGAAATTCCGCGCCATACTTTGCTGCAATCTGTAGTGTGTTCTCAACTCCCAACGAGCCAACGCGGAGCGTTTCAATGCCGAGGCGTAGATATTCCGGGGGGCTTGCCGGCGACGCCAGATTGAAAACATAGTCAACGTGCCCCGGATCGAAGCTCGCGCAAATGTCCCGTTGCTCAAAACGGAAGCGGGAATCGTTGGCCAAATGCGCAAGGTTATCGGCATCGCCCGTGCTGAGGTTGTCGACGCCGATGACCAGGTAGCCTTCGCCGAGCAGGCGATCGGTGAGGTGAGAACCAAGAAACCCGGCAGCGCCGGTTACGAGTGCGGACTTGGTCAAATCTTGGTCCTCCAGAAATGACAGCTCAAAGCTTATGTCGGGGTTAAGAGGGGTTGCGGAGAAAGTCTCCGATCTTGTCAATGCTCGCCAGAAGCATCCCTCGGGGGCTAAAGCCCTACGCTTTTTTCTGCCTCTATCGGCGTGACTAAAGTCATGCCCTGATACAAAGCTTCCTGGCAATCGAGTTTTTCCGCGGCTGTAAAACTCCGACCTACCGCTCGTGCGAGTTTTTCCGCAGCCTGTGAAGCCCGATCCTGTGCGGGAGAAACTCCTCACGCCGGCGATTTGCGTGGCTTGCCTTCCTGCGCCTGGTAGCTCGCCTGCCTGCCCACGCTTACATAGGTAAAGCCGCTGCGCTGCATGTCTTGCGGCTTATACAGATTGCGGCCATCGATTACGATGGGGAAACGCAGGGCCCGATTTAATCGCGCCAGATCGATCGCGGCAAATTCCTTCCAATCCGTCAGGATCAGCGCAGCATCGGCATCCTGCGCCGCCTGGTACATATCGTCCGCATACTTCATATTCGCGGAGGGCGGCAGTGCCTCTTTCGCGCGCTCCATCGCCGCGGGATCGTAAGCCGTTACCGTAGCGCCCGCTTGCAGCAGTTGCTTGACGATCGCAATCGCGGGTGAATCGCGGATATCGTCGGTATCACCCTTGAAGGCCAGGCCCAGCGCCGCCAACCGCTTTCCGCGAAGCGTCCAAAGCGCCGATCGCACCTTGTTGAAGAACACATCGCGTTGTGTGTCGTTGATTTTGCGGACTTCTTCAAGCAGTTGAAGATTGACGCCCCGTTCCTGCGCCACCCAGTGGAATGCGGCCACATCCTTGGGGAAGCACGAACCGCCATATCCGAGTCCTGCGCGCAAAAATTTGGGACCAATGCGGCTATCCAGTCCGATGCCCGCGGCAATATCCTCGATGTCCGCATCCACGGCTTCTGCCAGGTTCGCGACCGCGTTAATGAAGGAGATCTTCATGGCGAGAAACGCATTTGAGGCGTGCTTGATGATTTCCGCGCTCTGCGTCGACGTCACCAGCAGCCGCGCGGGCTGCGCTTTGCTGCATGCTCCGGGCACAGCTCCCGGCTGTGTGTAGTAGGCGCCGCCGGTGATTGGCTCATAGATCCGCCGCAACATCTCCGCCGCGCGCTCATTGCCTGCCCCCACGACGATCCGGTCGGGATGTAGAAAATCCACCACCGCGGTGCCTTCACGCAGAAATTCCGGATTGGAGACGACATCGAATTGCTCCTGAGCGACTCCGTGTCGATGCAGCACGCGGCGTATCCAGTCGTTGGTGTAAACCGGAACGGTACTCTTCTCCACGATCACCTTGTAGCTTTTTATGGCACGCGCAATCTCTGCCACCACGGCCTCGACATACGACAGGTCCGCGGCGCCGCCATCGCCCTGCGGAGTGCCCACGGCGATGAAGACTGCCTCGCTCTGCTCAACGGCCTCGGCCAGTTGAGATGTGAACACAACCTTGCTGCCGCGGTGCTTTGCCAAGAGCTTGGGCAAATGTTCCTCAAAGATGGGCACACCGCCATCGCAGAGCAGCTTTACCCTCACCTCATCGTTGTCGACGCAGACGACCTTGTGACCCATGTCCGCAAAACAGGCTGCCGCAACCAGCCCAACGTATCCGGACCCGATCACGCAAATTGAGACTTGCTCCGACATCCGTTCCCCGCTTTCCTTAGCCGCGTTTCATAGGCGCCGTGATCGACGTATGCCGTTCCCTCTTTTGCCCGCTCGTGAAACCGGCAATTCAGCGATAGCGCCAGCCAATCATCGGCACACCGACATTCTATCTTGCTGCTTATCCACCGGTTGTGACGCTTTCGTTGGACTCGTATCTTCCTAGCTACCGCTCGTTGCTTACGCATGGCGGACACAGTCCCAGAGCTTTCTCCAATCGCCCCAATGGCACGATCAACTCCCTCCCCTCGGCTACAATTAGATGTAGGCCAAAGGTCATATTCTTTGCGCATTGCGCGCATTTAAGCAAGGAGTTCGAACCTCTATGGCGATTCCCGCCACTCAACTACGCCCGGGCATGATCATCAAGCATAACGACCAGCTTCACGTGGTTTTCAAGGTCGAGCACCGTACGCCGGGCAATCTTCGCGCCTTCATTCAAGCCAAGCTGCGCAACCTCAAATCGGGCGCAATGTTCGAGCATCGTTTCCGTTCCGCCGACGCCATCGAAAAGGTTGTCGTTGACGAGATTCCCATGGATTTTCTCTACGCCGACGGCGATGACTACTATTTCATGAACCCGCAAGACTACGAGCAAACAGTTCTGAAGAGCGCTACGCTCGGCGACGCTGTCGAGTACCTAACTGCCAACCTGCAAATCAAGGTGAGTTACTTTGACGGGCAGCCGGTGGGAATTGAGCTGCCGCAGACTGTAGACCTCGAAGTCGTCGAAACTGAGCCGGGCTTGAAGTCGGCAACTGCCTCAAGCGTCACAAAGCCGGCCAAGACCGAAACCGGCCTCGTAGTCCAGGTGCCGGCCTTCATCAACGCGGGCGAAAAGATTCGCGTGGACACCAGCGAAGGCGCGTACTTGAGCCGCGCGTAGCATTGAGTCGAGATTATGAACCGCGCCGATTTTCAGGAAATCGCGGAGGTCCGACTTCGGGAGTCTAAGGCCTTGCTGGCCGCAGGATTCTCGACAGGTGCATACTATCTGGCAGGGTATGCTGTTGAATGCGCACTGAAGGCTTGCATCGCGAAAAGAACACAGGAACACGACTTTCCCGAGAAAGAGTCCAGAAACTACTACAGCCACGACCTTGAGGGGCTCCTTGGATTTGCCAAGTTGAGGATCGAGCTCGACCAAAGTTTGCAGGCTAACGCGGCGATGAGAACGAATTGGATCATTGTGCAGGATTGGTCGGAGGAAAGCCGTTACGACAGGAACAAGACCGATCAGGAAGCGGCAGAACTGCTCAAGGCGATTGAAGATCAAGCAGGAGGATTACTCCCATGGCTCCGGCAGCGTTGGTAAGCTTCGACATTGAAAACGGGAAGAAAGCGGTCGACGCCCTGGATGAGGCCGGCAAGAATCCCGCGGTGGCCCTTTGGGCCAAGTTGCCGGACTACGAGAATTGGCGGCTCGTGATTGCCTCCGACCGTCTTAATCAGAAGTCCCAGTTTTCGGGATACTCAGAAATAAATGAGGCGCTGGCGAAGGCCGGGATCCCGAGCCACAAGCAGCCTGCAATTTACTTGCGGCCGATGGACAGTCCGCTCATTCAAGCCCTGCGCCGCATTTTTTCTTCGACGAAGGATACATATGGTATGCGTCTTGGGGGCCAGACCTTCGGCGACAAGTATCTGGAGGATGCTTTCGTCTACCGGATTCGGTAAGTTGCTTGATTAACCGGAGCACACATCCATCAGGAGGTTCCATGCCGGTCCCCGCAGTCATCGCCACCGCCGCTGAAAACTATCGCTTCAACTCCGATTTTCTGACCAGAACAGTCCAGGACCTGTCGCCCGAAGAATGGTTGAGTCGCCCTAACGAGAAGTCGAATCACATTGCGTGGATCGTGGGCCACGTAATCTGGGCGCGGAAGGCAGTGCTCAGCCGGCTGGGTGCGGAATGGTCGCAGCCCTGGCTTAGCTCCTTCGCGCGCGGAGTGAAGTGCAACGACGTTGCAGCTTTCCCATCGCCTGAAACGCTCCTGGACAACTGGCGCGAGATCTCAGCGGTGCTGGCGACCGCGCTCGATGGCGCGTCAGAAGCTGAATTGTCACAGCCCTCCACGCAGGGACCTCCGAGTGCCGACGGCAAGATCAGCGGGGTGGTCAACTTCCTCGCCATCCATGAGACTTACCATGTAGGCCAGGCCTCGTATTTGCGCAGCTGGATGGGACACAAAGGCCTGATGGGATAATCGCGCGCCGGCACCTCGGCGGGCCACGATTTTCGATGCAAGAAGAGCCCTGGGCTGCGTTCTGCGGTTAGCTGGTGGTCAACTCGCCGAGCGAGGAGGCTCATATGAAGTCACTGCTTTGCGCATTCCTCGTGGTCTTGGGCAGCCACGTGGCTTTTGCCGCGTCTCCGTCCTCTAACGCAGCCGACCAGGCCGAAGCAGTGAACGGCGGCAACGCCTTCGCCGTCGACCTCTACGCGCAACTTTCGAAGCAGTCGGGCAATCTTTTCTTTTCGCCGGAGAGCATCTCGACCGCATTTGGAATGGCGTATGCCGGCGCGCGCGGCGAGACAGCAACCGAGATGCAGCACGTATTCCACTTCACACTGCCGCAAGATCGGCTGCACCCTGCGATGGGTGCTCTGCTAGCCGAAATGAACGGTCAGCACAACGGCTTTGAGTTGCACGTGGCCGATGCGCTGTGGGCGCAACAGGACGCAAGCTTCCTGCCGGATTACCTGAAGCTGGTTCAAACCGATTACGGCGCGGGGTTCCACCAGGTTAACTTCAAGGTTTCGCCCGAGAGCGTGCGCGCGACTATCAACGCATGGGTTGAACAGCAGACCAACAACAAAATCAAGGATCTGATCGGCCCCGGTGCGCTCAACGCCTCAACACGACTCGTACTCACCAACGCGGTGTACTTCAAAAGCGCATGGCTGGCTCCGTTCGACGCCGAAGCCACGCAGAAAGAGGAGTTTCACCTCTCCGCCACGCAGTGGGCGATGGCGCCAATGATGAACCGGACCGGCAGCTACAGCTACTACGATGGCGGATCGTTCCAGGCGCTGGAGTTGCCCTATGCGGGCGACCAGGTCTCGATGGTCGTTCTGCTGCCGAAAAAGATCGACGGCCTTGCGGCGCTGGAGAAATCGTTCGGCTCGGGCGTGGCGGGCGATTGGATCCGGAAGCTGGAACCGGTGGACAAGGTGGTTCTCACTTTGCCGCGATTCACGATGACGCAACAGTTCGAGTTGAGCAACACTCTCGGGACCATGGGCATGGCGCAAGCCTTCAGCAATGCGGCGGATTTCTCGGGCATGACCGGCAAGCCCGACTTCGCCATCTCCGCCGCCATTCACAAGGCCTACATCGACGTGGACGAGCTGGGCACTGAGGCGGCCGCGGCAACGGCGATCACGTTTGTTGCGACGGCGATGCAACGGCGGGTCCCTGAGCCGCCGCCCATCGTCTTCCGCGCCGACCATCCCTTCCTGTTCATTCTGCTCGATACACGATCGGGGAGCATGCTCTTTCTCGGGCGCGTCGCCGACCCGACAAAATAGAGCCACCGCCGTAGAGACGATGGCTCCAGTTGATGCGAAAGATTCTGAAAGTTACTTCCCGACGGGAAGCCTGACAAGGCGCGCCTCGAGCAAGGCTTCAATCACCTTGAGCGCTTCAACCGCTGATTCAGCGACCGGCTCGTCAACCTGAACAACGGCCAGCGCTTTAACGAGTTCCCCTCCCCGTCGCGTCTCTGCACGCTCGCGGCCCAGCGCGAAGTTGGCGATGTTGACGCCCTGCTGGCCGAGAATCGTTCCGATGCGGCCGATGACGCCGGGCACGTCGAGGTTGCGGCAGACAACGAGGGTTCCCTCAAGCGGAGCCTCGACATCAATGCCGTCGAAAGCGAGCAAGCGCGGATGCTCACCTCGAATGACGGTGGCGCTGGCGCGGCTTTCTCCCTGCGCGGTGTGCATAACAATCGTAAGGACCGAGGCCGCGCCGCCGCGATGGCTTTCTTGCCTCTCCTCGTGAACGCGTACGCCGCGCTCCGCCGCCACGGCTGCTGCATTGATCCGATTCACATTCTCCGAGCCTTGCAGCAGACCCGCGATCGCCGCATTGCGCACCAGCTCGGTTCTAGCTTCGGCGAGCGTGCCGCCGTAGACAATGTGAATCGAGTCAATGCCTGACTTTCCGCCCCCCTTGCCGACATGCGCCAGAAACGATCCCAGCCGCCCGGCGAGGTCGATGTAGGGAGCCAGTTGCACATATTCCTCGCGGCTCAATGACGGAACGTTTACGGCGTTCTGCACCACGCCCAGCTTGAGGTAATCGCAAACCTGATGCGCGATCTGGATGCCAACGGCTTCCTGAGCCTCAGACGTAGATCCGGCAATGTGCGGAGAGAGCATCACATTGTCGAGGTCGAAGTAGGGCGAATCCCTGGGCGGCTCGACAGCGAATACGTCGAGCGCCGCTCCCGCCACCTGCCCACCCTTGAGTGCAGCGGCCAGATCGGCATCGCATACCAGCTCGCCGCGCGCGCAATTGACGATGCGCACGCCCTTCTTCATCATGGCGATGTTTTTTGCGTTGATGATTCCCTGCGTCTGCGGCGTGAGGCCCACGTGCAGCGTGATGTAGTCGGAATGTGCAAACAGCTCCTCGACCGGAACGAGAGTGATTCCGTTTTCGCGCGCCAGGGCCGCGGAGACAAAGGGATCGGTTCCCATGATCTCCATGCCGAAGCCGCGCGCGCGTTTTGCCACTTCAAGGCCGATTTTGCCCAGACCTAAAATGCCGAGCATTTTGCCGCGCAGCTCGGTGCCTTGCAGGTTCTTCTTCTCCCACTTGCCTGCGTGCATGGTGGCATTGGCTGCAGGCACTTTTCGCGCCAGTGCGATCATCAGGCCGATCGTCAGTTCGGCAACGGCGACCGCGTTGGCGCCGGGCGTGTTCATGACCACAATGCCGCGCCGCGTGGCGGCCTCGGCGTCGATGTTGTCCACGCCTACGCCGGCCCGGCCAATCACACGGAGCTTTGGTGCGTGCTCCAACAATGCGTCGTCAACCTGGACCGCGCTACGAACAACGAGCGCGTCGGCATCGGCCAGCGCAGCAGGCAAACCTTCAGGCAACTGATCGTGCGTTTTGACTTCCCATCCCGACTCGGCCGCAAAGACTGCCAGAGTGGCCGGAGAAACTTTTTCCGCCAGTACGATCTTCATGGCTGCTCCCTTGTCCGCCGCGGCGGACGCGCTCATGTACTCATCAAAGCGAATGCCCTGCTGTTCGCAGAGCAGGTCGAACATGCGCAGCACCGCCGCGTGTGGCTTGCCCTCGCCGCGCTCGTATTTGGTCAGCGAGTTGGGGTGCACTCCCAGCCGCTCCGCCATTTCGTATTGATAGAGATCGAGCTGCTTGCGCGCGATCAGCAGCTTTTCTCCGAAAGTCAGGTCAGGCATCGAACGACAGCTCCTAGCCTCTAGCTTCTAGCTCTTAGCTAGATGTCGGTAGAGCCCGCGTTTTCCCATCCTTCATGGCCCGGAAAATCTCGCGGAATCCAAAATCATTGCGAATCACCGCGAACAAGCTAGCGGCTAGAAGCTAGGAGCTAGCGGCTGCTTTGGCATACACTTCCTGCGCCGCGGCCACGGCCTGGCCGAACTTTACCGGCAGTCCGAGATTGTCCTTGGCGATATGCTCCATGGCGCCAAGCAGTGCGATGGTGTCGAGATAGTCGAAGAAGCCGAGATGGGCGACGCGAAAGATCTTGCCCTGCATCTCGCCCTGGCCGTTTGCGGCTACCAGCGCAAATTTCGACTTGAGCGCCTTGACGACAACACCCGAGTCCATGCCTTCAGGCACTGCAACGGCTGTGGCGGCGGCAGCAGGAGCAGTGGGCGCGAAGAGAGTGAAGCCGAGAGCTACGAGGCCGGCGCGCGTGGCCGCGGCGTTCACCTGTGCGTTGTCGATCAGAGCGATGCGGCCTTTCTCGAGATCGCCGCCCGCCTGCCCTGCAATGTAATCGAGCGCGGCGCCAAGCGCGGCAACAAGCGCAACAGCCGGCGTGTAGGCGCTTTCGCCCTTGACCGCGTTCTTGCGCTCTTTGCGCAGGTCGAAGTAGTAGCGCGGATTCTTCGTGGTCTCCATGGCCGCCCATGCGTGATCGCTCACGCTCAAATAGGCCAGGCCGGGAGGAATCATGACAGCTTTTTGCGAGCCGCCGATGAGCACATCGATGCCCCATCCGTCGACATCGAAGTGCGTGGTGCCGAGGCCAGTGATGCCATCGACGACAAGCAGCGTGTTCGGTGCGACCTCATCGCGGAGTTTCGCGATGGCCTGGATGTCGTGACGGACCGCCGTCGAGGTCTCGGTGGCCTGCGTGTAAATGACTTTGTGTTCCGGCTTGAGCGCGGCGCGAACCGCTGCCAGGTCGAAGGTCTGTCCGTAGGGAGCGGTGACCACTTCGGGCTCGCAGCCGAAGGCCTTCGCAAGGCCTGTCCATCGCTCGCCAAATTTTCCGGCCGTGAGCACCAGCACCTTGTCGCCCGGCGAGGTCAGGTTCGAAACCGAGGCCTCCATAGCGCCGGTGCCGGAGCAGGAGAGGAGCAGCACATCGTTCTTGGTGCCGACAAACACTTTGAGCTGGGCGAGCACCTTCTGGAAGAGGGCGCGGAACTCAGCAGTACGGTGATGCATGTCGGCCGCAGCCATGGCGAATTGAGCTGCGGGAAGGAGGGGCGTTGGGCCGGGAGTATAAAGGCGAGTCTTGCGGATCATTTTTTCCTCGCTTTGGACTGGCATTTGAAGTGAGCCAGCAATCACATAATACACACTTTTGTGATTTTTGTGGTTATTCTTGTGGAAATGCCCCGGTAAGGCCCTGAATGCGGGCAAAATAGCCCCCTTTCACTCTGATCTTCCAAAGTCGGTACAATTCTTCTTTGGTCGCCTCTCAAAGGCCCGCTTCGAGACCCGGAGCGGCCCCGAAGGAGCTTAAGCGAACCCCATAAAAAGCGAACGCCAGGAGAGAATAGATGACCGACGCAGGCGAACTCGAAGCCCTTGTCAGCCAACAGATTGTAATTGCCATGAAGGCGCACGATGCCGAGCGCACAGGCACTCTGCGGCTGATCAAGAATGCGCTGAAAAACAAGGCAATCGAGAAGCGCGAGCCGCTGACGCAAGCCGAGAGCGAACAGACGCTGGCCACGATGATCAAGCAGCGGCGTGACTCGATTGATCAGTTTGCCAAGGGCAACCGGCCCGACCTCGTGGCCAAGGAACAGGCCGAGATTGTGGTCATCGAGGAGTTTCTACCAAAGGCGCTGGACGAAGCAGAGCTGGCGAAGTTGGTGGCGGAGGCGATTGGCGAACTGGTAGCGACGCTCGGTCACAAGCCAACGGTGAAGGAGATGGGCCCGGCGATGAAGGCGGTCCAGGGCAAGCTGCAGGCGGCGGGTCTGCGCGCCGATGGGCGACTGGTGAGTGAGCTGGTAAAGAAGGAGTTAGCCGGCTAGGCGGCCGGGCTCCCTAACGGTGGAAGCGCGCCGCAAGATGCGCCGTGGCAGCGGGAAGTCGATTCCAAGCGCGAGCGAAACAAATCCCCTCAGATCGGGTTTGCTGTGTAAGCCCTCCCCCTGGGCTGCCGGGTTCCATTTTGTTTGGATGAATGGGATCCGGCATTTGCAAGGGCTCGGAATGGACTGAGAGGGACCATGACTCCCGAAACGAATCTGCGTTTTTTATCCTCAGCGTCGGTTTCTCCGCAACTGAACCAGTCACCCAGCGAATCAATTCTCGACGAATCTTCAGCGCGGCATAGAACGAGCGCCTTTTGGCTGATTCCCTGCGTAGCGCTTGCAATCGCCGCGCTCGCATTGGCGGCGGATGCGACGGCGCAACAGCCGTACCCGGGAGCGCCGTACGATAATTCTCCCCAAGCCGGCCAGTACGCGCAGCCCTATGCGGACCAGCAGCCGAACGGTGCGCAGGCGCCGTCATATCCTGAGCAGGACCAAGGCGCGGCACCAGCTCAGTCGCTAAGCGCCGAGGATCTGGAGCAGTTGCTGGCGCCGATCGCGCTTTATCCTGATTCGTTGCTCGCGCAGATTCTTGCTGCGTCCACATATCCGGCGCAAGTGGCCATCGCCGACCAGTGGGTGCAACAAATGCGCACGTCGGGTTACGGTTCACCCGATCAGATTGCGGCCGGAGCGAACGCGCAGACCAACTGGGACCCGAGCATCAAGGCACTTACAGCGTTTCCTGACGTGCTCGATCTGATGAACCACGATCTGGAGTGGACCACGAACCTGGGCAATGCGTATTACAACCAGCCGCAGGATGTGATGCAGACGGTGCAGGTGCTGCGCGACCGCGCCGAGCAAGCGGGCAATCTGCAATCGACTCCGCAAGAGCAAGTGCAGAACGACCAGGGCTACATCGATCTTGCTCCTACGGACCCGCAGGTTGTGTACGTGCCTACCTACAATCCGTGGGATGTTTATGGCCCACCTATCGCGCCCTATCCGGGCTTCTCGTTTATCGGCGCGCTGGGCGACTTTTTCGGCGCCAGTCCGATTCAATACGGGCTCAGCTTCGCTCTCGGAGCTTTCGATCGCATGCCGTTCGGGTGGCTCGCTTGGGGCTTTGACTGGGTTGGTCACGCACTGATGTTCGACCACTCCGGCTACTCCACGCACAGCAACCAGGTTGCCGATTGGGGCCTGCCGCGCGGAGGACCTCGCGCCTACGGCCGTGGCGGGTCGTGGGGCAGTCGAGGAAATTCATACCAGGCGGGCGGCGAGCGGCGGGGATACTATCAGCGCGGCAACGACCCGCGCGGCGGATGGTTGGACAATTCTGGTGGACGCGGTGGGCGTGGCGGTGCCCAGTCCTACGTCCGTCCTGCGCAGGGATTCCCGGAGCCTGGACGACTCGACCGTTCCCCGCAGGGGTACTCACGTACGGCGCCACAGCAGAACTACGGCTATCGCCCGCAGACTTATCCTAACCGTGAACCAACGTACATGAATCGCGGATACGAAACCAGGCCGCAAAGTTACAGTAGTCTGGGTTACCGTTACGGCTACACTGGCCGGTCAAATTATGGATACACGGGGCCGCAGACTTACACCACGCGACCCAGCTTCGCAACTTCCAACCCATCCAGATCTTATCGCGCGCCGCAGCCCGACTACTCGCGCGGATCTTCGAGCCGATCGTATCAGAATTACGGCAGTTCGGCGGCACGGAACGAGCGCCCTGGCGGATTCCATCTCTTCGGCGGTGGACAGCCCAGGTCCTTCAGCAGCCAACGCGCGCCCTCGTACTCCTACAAAGCGCCGAAGGGTTTTGGCGGGGGGCGTCAGAACTTCGGTGGAGGACATCAGAGTTTCGGTGGCGGGCACATGAGCGCACCCAAGATGAGCCGTTCCAGTGGCGGCGGCGGGAAGCACCACCGCTGAGCCTTTCCGCCGTCAGGCAAGAGCGTGCGCGTCGCAGAGAGCGCCCGAGGCTGCTATCGCAGAATCAATTAAACTCGATCAGATCAGTGTAGGGAGCGGGATGCCCGAGCACTCTGCACATGGCGACAATCTGACCCTTGTGATGGAAGGCGTGGGTCAGGACATGATGCAGAATGAGCGCGGGAGTTCTGACGGCAGAGTCTCCATCGGGAAAACGCAGCACGGTGTTCCGGATGAGCTGTTGATCCGTCAGGCCTGACAAATATGCGAGGGTCTGGTTTCTGACTTCCGCCTGCAAGAGCCTCGCATCAGCCACGGTGGGGCAATCTGCGGGTTTCCGGTCTCGATAGGTCAATCCCTGGATCGAGTGGATCCAGAATCCTTCGCAATTGAAAATATGAATGACCTGCTCGCGGAGCGTAGGGAACCCGAAGCCCGGCACTTCCGCTGAATAGTCGCTTGCAGAGAATGTGGACAGGTGATCGAGCGTGCCGGTGAGGCAAGAATGCGTCCAGGAATGGAATTTCCGAATGCCTTCAACGGTAAACATCAAAGTCTCTTTCCGATCTCGATCTTGGGGGATTTAGGGGATTTTCAGCATTCGAGCGCTGGGAAATCAGAATACATTCGGATCGCGGACTTGGCCAAATCAAATCGCCAGGCAAATTATGTTCGTCCAACTTCGCGCGGACGCGCCTCGTGAAGCTCGCGGTGCAATTCGTCCACCTTCTCACGAGCTTTCCTTAGAGCCTTCTTTCCCGCAGGCGTAATGCGATAGACGCGCCGAGCGCGGCCGCCTGCCCGACCGGGAATGGTTTTGAGCAAACCGCTGCGCTCCATCCCGTGCAGGAGCGGATAAAGGGTCCCGGGCCCAATGCGATAGCCGTGATGCGCAAGCTCCTCCATCATCGCCAGTCCGAAGATGGGCTCGTGGCTCGCGTGCAGCAGCACGTGAATGCGGATCAGCCCGTAAAACAGTTCCCGCCTGAGACTCGGCACAGGAAACACTATACCTCCCTTCACGAGATTTTGCCTTGACTCTTATCGAACTTCGATATAAGTTTGCGCCAGATGGCTTGTTCGCCAATGCAGCCCTTCCCGCACCAGAAGAAATCGCTTATGCTCCAAGGCAGCTGCCTGGGGTTGGCGATTGCGTTTCTGTGTGCGCTTGCCGTCCCGCGAGCAGGCGCGCAAGGCCCTCCCTATCAAACCGACGACCCTGTTCCAGTCGACCTGCACCATTACGAGTTCTACATCTTCGGCGGCGTCGACGGCACCACCGCGGAGATCGATTCCACCGGGCCGGCCTTCGAATTCAACTGGGGCGCACTGCCGCGATTGCAACTGCACGCGATCCTGCCGTGGGGCGTGATCGCGCCGTCAAACAACCCCATCTATCTGCCCGGCGGCGCAGGACCCGACGCCTTCGGCCTCACCGACATGGAACTCGGCGCCAAGGTTGCGTGGATCAAGGAGACGAAGTACTTTCCTCAAATCGGCAGCTTCACCATGTTTGAAATGCCCACCGGAAACTACGACAAGGGCCTCGGCGTGGGAAAGGTCTGGTACAAGCTGCCCATCTGGCTGCAAAAGAACGAAGGCAAATGGCTCTTTGACGGCGGCGGGGGTTACCAGGTGGTCCCGCAGACCGGCTATCGCAACTTTCCCTACACCGGCTGGCTGATCAAGCGCGAACTGAGTGAGCAGTGGGAACTTGGCGCCGAAGTTTTTGCGCACGGCGCCGAGGGCGTTGCAGCGGCGCAAACTCAATCCTCCACCATGATCGATGTCGGAGGCTACTACCACTTCAAGCGCAACACCAACGAGCAGTTTCTGTTCTGCTATGGTCACTCGGTTGCCGGACAAACCGAGAATTACGCTTACGTGGGAATGTATTGGACGTGGGGCAAGGACGCGAAGAGCGACGCGCCGGACAACAAGAAGGAGCCCGCAGCCGATCTGCTCTTCCCCGCGCCGCCACGCAGAAATGGGTTCTGACACGACGCGTTTGCGACTTTCGCGCGCGGGAAGGATGGCTTAAATGGAGATCACGGTACGCGGTCTCTGGACGATGATCCACGGAATGGGCTTCGGCGCGCTCTATCTCATGGCCTGTTCCGGCGCGCTGGTCGAGCTCTACCGCAGATACAGTTCGCCGCTTGGGCCGGAGATCAAGATTGAAGACGAGCGGTTCATGCGGATCTATCTAACAGCGATGGCCATGCTCGCATGGCTCACCGTGCTTACCGGCGCCTACATCATCTATCCCTGGTATCGCGCCGTTCCTCCGCCGGGAACCGCAAGCCCGGCCGAGTTTCCGCAACGCCTGCTGATGTCGAGCCCTTCAACCGTAGCATGGCATTCCATCGGCATGGAGTGGAAGGAACACGTGGCCTGGCTCGTGCCCATCTCCATCACCATGGCCGCGGCGGTCTTTTCTCGATATCGCCGTAGTCTCAGAATTCATCCTGAACTCCGCGCCGCTGTGCTTGGTTTTGTCTGGATCTCGCTTCTCGCCGCGGGCATTGCCGGCTTCTTCGGCGCCATGCTCAACAAGAACGCGCCAGTAGCGGGCGGCCCAACGATCACCGTCATCCACGGGGGTCAAAAATGAGCGCTCAAACCGCTGCCAGCGCTCCGAAGGCAAAGCTGAATCCGAACGGCGCGGGCGCGGCAGCAGTGCTTGCGGCCGGCATCGGCTCGCTCGCGGTCGCGGTCTTCGCTATCGTTGCCGACAAAGCCGCGCCGGTCAAAAGCCTGATGAACTTCTACAAGCCCACGGGCCCACTTTCAGGAGTGACAACCTGCGCGATCATTGTCTGGTTGGCCGCCTGGGCGCTGCTCCACAGGCGCTGGTCGCGGCGGAATGTCGAAGTGGGACGCGTCACCGTTGCGGCATTCATCCTGCTCTTCCTGAGCTTACTGCTTACATTTCCACCCATCGCCGACCTCTTCTAGCGGAATTGCCGCGCAAAGAACAACGCCGGAACCAGCGTGCAGCTAGCCCCGGCGTTTGGTTGATCATGCGTTTGGTCTATTGCCAGGCTGCGGTTGCCGTGTCAGTCACTTGGAAACTGTCAATGTGGCGCGCCAGCAGCACCAGGTTGCCGTTGGTGGAGTTCTTCAGCAACAATCCCACCACCCGAACCTTCACGCCGTTGCTCAGGTCGTTGAAGGCCGCGAAACCATAGCGGAAGTCGCAGGCCGGCCCCAGGTAGACCGTCACCGTCGTCGGGACAACCTGTCCCGCGAAGCCGGCGATCTGCATCTGGAATTGCCCTTGCGCTGAGCTCTGGCTGCCGGTCACAACTGTGCCCTCATAGCCCCAGTTCTCCAGGTGAATACGGTTGACCGTGATGGCCGTGCCAGTGGACGGAGCCGCTTCGGCATCCGTGCCGCCGACAACGATCTCCTGACCAGGGGTCAAGGCAGACGAGTTAAAGAGAAGCTGCGTGAATGCATTGTGCATCCAGTAAATGCCATATTTCTCATTACCGGTGATGTTTACCTGCGCAAGGCCGCCGAGCGGAACGTCGGCCAGTGAAGACGGCTCGACCGCACGCACGTAGAAGTCGAGGTTGGTGGCCTGGCCTGATGTCGGCGTCACGTAGGTGACCAAACCTCTTGCGTAGAACTTGCTGTCGGTAACCAGTGCCACTTCATCGGCGTCCAGAGTCTGATCGGCTGGATCCAGTGATCCGGCGATCTCCACAACGCTGCTGGTATTCAGCGATGCCAAGCTGGCGCCGCCGTCCCATTCCGTGGTCGAGCTGGTATTGATGGTGAACTGTTCGCCGTGTGGACCCTGAATCGTAAATGAGCTCGGTTCAGTGCTGCTCGTTGGAGCAGTCACTACGGATCCGTAGAGTAAGTCAATGTGCGCACCCGCGTCGGTGCGCGTCACTGTTGAGACGTCAATCGTCGGAGTCACCGTGACGTCGCCGCTGGAGTTCAGCTCAATATTC
Organism: uncultured Acidobacteriaceae bacterium; assembly: GCA_963789425.1. Classification (GTDB taxonomy): domain Bacteria; phylum Acidobacteriota; class Terriglobia; order Terriglobales; family Acidobacteriaceae; genus Telmatobacter. The sequence goes on from CAWBKM010000006.1 coordinate 242,043, forward strand.
CCGTTCGAATCCACGGGGATGGATTGGGCTAGATCAAAATCCATGCGGAGACCCACTGGCGGAGTGTTCGTGCCGATGGTCAGGGATTTCGGCAAATTGAACGTTACCGTGGACGTCGAGAACGCGGCTGAGGCTGTTGCAATGGTCGGCTCGCCCCCACCGGAGGGGACGTTCAGATAGCCCACGGTTCCGGTGCCCAAAACGAATGTAACACCGGTGTAAGTGCCTGCAGGAACCTGGTTCATGTCGACCAGGGTCTGCAGACCGTTGAAGCGGGCAAAGTCCACCGTCGGCGTACCTTTGACCAAGGTCGACGTCGTCGTGGTGCCATTGGTCAGCTCAACATCCATAAGCTGCACTTGAAATGACACGACGGAAGCTAATGGCGCGTCAGTGCCAACCAAAAAGGCGGAGCCGGTTGGCACGTTGGTTTGGGTTGAGTTGGTCAGTGAGCTGGTGCAGCCCGCGACCGCCAGCACGGCAGCGGCGATTGGAACCAGCGCTAGCCTCATGAGCAATTTGCATGTTTTGGGGGACATATTGGGTACGTCGCTTTCTGCGGGCTACCGAAGCTTAAATTGAGAGAGCCGGGAGAAGCATTTTTCCGTTCTTGCGCAGGAAACATCGCCCAGTCTGCGAGCCATTGCCGGGGCATACTCAAAGAATTTGAAAATACAAGGACTCGCTAGGACCAGGCAGGAAAAATAATTCATTCCACGGCGGGCTCTCGCTCGGAGCGTTCGCCAAAATTTAATTGCGGCGGCTGGCCAGGATTTTAGCCACTCAATGCCGTCGAGTACTTAGACACAAAGCGATCCAACGAAGTTGTGGCAGGATGCAAAAAAAGTTTCCACAACCGCCGAACCGCGCAATTTACCCGGGTTACCACGGTAACTCCGGCCGATCCGGCGCAACTTAGTCGATCTTTCTTAGCCATAAATTGCGGAAAGATACCTTGCAGGGAGTGCCTTCAATCTGCAGCCCAAACAGCCCCGAAACGTTGTTGGTTGAGTTGGGGTCGTCGTCGACGAGCACAGCCATTAACCTGCCGTTCAAAATGTGCATGATGACCCCGCCCCGGGCGATGATGGTGTACTGGTTCCATTCGCCGTCTTTCACGTAGGTCCCCAGTTGCGAGCGATCACCGATCGTTCCTACGAGCTGGGGCGGCTCGCCCGGCTCCGATTCCACGACTTGGCCGCGCCAGGCAACGATCCCCAGAGACGTGTTTTGCGAGTAGAGCTGCCCGCTGTACTGCTTCGCATTCTCGCTGACGGGATACCAGAAGTCGGCCTGCGGCCCAATCATCACCCAGCGCGGATCGAGCGGCGGCTCACCTTTGCCCGCGACGCGCCCGGGTGGAATTCCCGTGCTACTGCGGTACTGCACGCCGCTGCCGCCGCCCCACTCCACCTTGATTTCGAGCTTCAGGTCGAAGTCCCTCGCGGCAATGCCGTGGTAAACCAAAAACGAGTTACCGGCGTTCTTTTCTTTAGTGGAAACGCCAACGATTGCGCCGTCTTCCACGCTCCACACACCTGGCCGGCCGTCCCATCCGTTCAACGAGCTGCCGTCGAAAAGCGAAATGTAACCAGTGTGATCGGCGAAATCCATCGCAAGCGGCTCGGCGAAGACGCCATTCCGCTTCCCGGAAATGTCAGGCTTCACTTTCCAAAGGTCGGGCCCGTCCGGTGTCGCGGGCTGAGTGGCGCTGGTCGGCACTGGCGCGCCAGTCGGCGGGGACTGAGCGATCGCCGGGAACGCGCCTGCGAGCACCAACGCCAGCAGAGGCAGCATGCTGAGCACGGCTGCCTGCCTGAGCTGCGAACTTCTACGCATGGTTTCCTTCAGAACACTTCTGAGCGCACGCCCTCTGGAATCGGCGCATGTTTCAGCAGGCCCAGCTCTCCCGCCAACCGCTCCAGCTTGGCACGCGTAGCGGCAGTGGGAGGCACCAAAGGCAATCGCAATTGATCGCAGCATTTTCCCATGAGGCTCAGAATGGTCTTCACCGGTGCCGGATTCGATTCCCAGAAGTTGGCCTCGAAGAGCCGCGAAAAACGGCGCTCCAGCTCGCGTGCTTCATCCCAGTTGTTGTTGAGCGCGGCGCGGATCATGCGCGCCACTTCCGTCGGAGCCTCGTTGGACGCCACACTGATGAGGCCATGCGCTCCGACGGCGATCGCCGCCAGTGCCAGGTTGTCGTCACCGGAAAAGATCTTGAAGCCTCGTGGCATGATGTGCGCGAGCTCCGCAAACTGCGTCAGCCTGCCGCTCGCCTCCTTGATGGCCTCAATATTCTTCGCCGCCGCGGCCAACCGCGCCACTGTCTCGGGCTCCAGGTTCGCAGCCGTCCTGCCCGGTACGTTGTACACGCAAACGGGGAGTGGATCGACCTCGCGCGCCAATGCGAGAAAGTGCTGAAACTGCCCTTCCTGCGTGGGCTTGTTGTAGTAGGGATTGGCCGAGAGCACTGCCGCGACACCCGGGATGCGCTTAAGATGCGCCGCCAGACGAACCAGCACGCGCGTGGAGTTGTGCGTGCAGCCGGCCCACACGGGAGCCCGGCCCGCTGCGGCGTCGATGATCAGCCGTACCGCGCGCAGCCACTCTTCTTCGTCCAGCGTCGCCGCTTCCCCGGTCGATCCGCATGCCACGATGAAGTCGATTCCCGATTCAATTTGCCAGTTCACCAGCGACCACAGCGCCGGCTCGTCTATCGATCCATCCGCCCTGAACGGCGTCACAATTGCGGTACCACAGCCTATCGTTTCCATGACAGGTCAAGTTTATAACGGCACGGTGCAGAGAACATGAGCAGAAGCTCGCAACCGCGCGGAATCCGCCGCACCGAATGGCGCGCTCGACGGTGCAAATTCGAGCCCGCGGCGGCCTTCAGATGGGGAAGAATGTGGAAGGATGCGCGAAGGAGGTTCGCAATGGCTCGCTTTTTTTATAGATGATCGAAGATCTCGCGGAACTCCCAGGCGCCGCGCTTGCCGCAGAGCCACTCGGCTCCACGCACAGCGCCCAGCGCGAACCCGCGCCGCGAGTGCGCATCGTGGCGCAGCTCCAGCGTGTCGTGGTCGCTGACGGCGCGCACTACGTGCTCGCCTTTGGCGTCTCCCACGCGGTGCGACTCAACGGGGACATCGATTCCAGGCCGTGCCGACAAAATGATTTCTTTCAGCGTGATCGCCGTCCCCGAGGGCGCGTCGAGCTTGGTCACGTGGTGCGTCTCGTCGATGGAAAACTTGTAACCTTCCAGCTTCGCCAGCTCGGCGGTCAATTGAAAGAGTTTTTGCACGCCGATGGAGAAATTCGTGCCGTATAGCAGCCCGCCGCCTCGTTGCAGCGCGAGCGCTTTCATTTCGGCGAGCTTCGCGTACCAGCCGGTTGTGCCCACAACGATTCGGCCGCCCAGCGCGAGAACTGCGCGCATGTTCTCCACGGCAGCTTCGGGCGCTGTAAAGTCCACAACCACGTCCACGCCGGCAAGATTTGGCGCCGTCAGCGCCGACGCGCGCACATTCTCGTCGATATCGAGCGCGCGCACGCCGTGACCGCGTTCCCGCGCCACTTCCGCCACAAGCGAGCCGGTCTTTCCCTTGCCGAGCACAAGAATCAGCATCTCTAGCTCCTAGCTGCTAGCTTCTAGCTCCTAGCTCAAATAAACTGCTGCAGATCATTTGCGGTCTCCGACATCTTTCGCACAAAATTCGGAACGGATGGCCACCGAGTCAATGGCTAGAGGCTAGGAGCTAGAGGCTAGAAGCTGCTTTCTCGCTTCCACATCGAAGATCTCCGGATCGGGCTCCTTGAAGAACGCCGCGTGCAACGACCGCACTGCTTCGTCTGCGTCGTCCTCTTCGATCATGAAGCTCATGTTGATTTCGCTCGCGCCTTGCGAGATCATTCGCACGTTAATGTGCTTGACGGCGTTGAATACCTGCGCGGCAATCCCGTTCTGCCCTCGAATGTCCTCGCCCACCATGCACACCAGAGCCTTTTTCCCCTCGAGTTTCACGTCGGCCATCTTGCCCAGGTCGGCGGAGATCTCGGGCAGGCTCGCGTTCGAATCCACGGTGAGCGAAATGCTCACCTCGCTGGTTGAAACCATGTCCACCGGGCATTTGTGCTTGTCAAAGACCGCAAACATTTTGCTCAGGTAGCCGTGCGTCATCAGCATGCGGCTGGCCACAATGTCGATGATGGTCAACTTCCTCTTCACCGCAATCGATTTGAAGGGGCTCTTGCAGTGTGGCGCCACCGAAATGATGCGCGTGCCCTCGCTGGCCGGGTTGCGGCTGTTCAGCACCAGCACGGGAATGTTTTTCTTCACCGCCGGCAAAATCGTGGCCGGGTGCAGAACCTTGGCGCCAAAGTAGGCAAGCTCCGCTGCTTCCTCAAAGCTGATGACCCTGACGCGCAGCGCATCGGGGCACACGCGCGGATCGGCGGTCATGATTCCGTCCACATCGGTCCAGATCTCAATGGTCTCGGCGTTGAGCGCGCCACCCACCAGCGCGCCGGTATAGTCGGAGCCGCCTCGGCCCAACGTTGTTGTCAATCCTGCTTCGTTCGAAGCAATGAATCCGCCCATCACCGGAATTTTGCCCAGCGCGATCAGCGGTAGCAGTTTTTCCAACGCGCGCTTCTCGACGACATCGTCGAGCGGTGCGGCTTTTTGAAACTCCGAGTCGGTAACGATGATCTCTCGCGCGTCAACATGCTCTGCGTTGACGCCGCGCTCGCGGAACGCCGCTGTCACGATCCGGCTGGACAGACGCTCGCCATGGCTCACAATCAAATCGGAGATGCGCGGAGTGAGTTCGAGGATTGCGGATACGCCACGAAGCACTTCATCCAGCGCGTCGAATTTTTGGTCGATGGCCTGAATTAACGCAGCGATTGTTGCCGCGTCCTTTACGAGCGCGCACGCCGTATCGCGATGCCGCGCCCTGAGCCGCGAGCTGATGGCCAGTGCGCCTGTGCGGTCGCCCTCCGCGGCTGCCGCCGCCGCGCGCAGCAACTGGTCGGTCACCTTGGCCATGGCGCTCACTACGACCACGGGGCTCTTGCCGTTGGCCGCGCGCCCGGCCACAATTGTCGCGGTGCGCCCAATGGCCGCCGGATCCTCCACCGACGTTCCGCCAAACTTCATCACAACCAGATTCATTGCTTGCTTCTCACTCTTCGTCTGCGTCTTGCCCGCCGATGCCGCGGCAATCCTTTTCTTATGCGCGCGCCGGCGCCACCGGCGCAGGTTCCAACTTCCCCAGGCTGGCAAGCATCTCAGCGTTCAAAATTGTTGCTCCTGCCGCGCCGCGCACCGTGTTATGCGAGAGCAGCACAAACTTCCAATCCAAAACATTGCACGGGCGCAACCGTCCCACGGTTACCGTCATGCCCTTGCCGCGGTTTCGATCGAGGCGCGGTTGCGGGCGGTCATTCTGCTCCGTCCACTCGATCGGCTGCTCTGGTGCGGAAGGAAGGCCAAGCCCGGTAAGCGGCCGGAACCCTCCCCACGCCGCGAGAATATCTTTGCGCGTCGCTTCGCGTCCCAGTTTCGTCCCTAGCTTGATTGACACGCACTCGGTATGCCCGTCGACGACCGCGACGCGGTTGCAATGCGCCGTCATCTTTGCGTTGAGCGGCGTCACCGCGTGGCCTTCGAGCTTGCCCAGCAGCTTGAGCGTCTCCGTCTCCATCTTTTCTTCTTCGCTGCCGATAAACGGAATCACGTTGTCCAAAATGTCCATCGACGCCACGCCGGGATAACCCGCGCCGGAGATCGCTTGCATCGTGGTCACGAAGATCTGCTCGATGCCGAAACGCTCCTCGATCGGTTTGAGCGCCAGCACCAGCCCCATCGCCGAGCAATTGGAATTGGTGACGATGTAGCCGCCCGACTCCTTGCGAGATGGCTGATCTTCAATCATCTGCAAATGGCCGGCGTTTACCTCGGGCAGCACCAGCGGCACGTTTGGAGCCATCCGGAAGGCGCTCGAATTCGAAATCACGGCGCAACCGGCAGCGGCAAACTTCGGTTCCATCTCGCGCGCAATGGCCGCATCGACGCTGGCAAAGATGATCTTCGGCGCGCCCTTGGGCTCCGCCGCCGAGACAGTCATCTTCGCGATGTGCTCAGGAAGAGGCGTATCCAGCCGCCACTTGGCGGCTTCTCCGTAGGCTTTGCCGCTCGAGCGGTCACTGGCCGCGAGCCACGCAATTTCGAACCACGGGTGGTCCGCAAGCAGTTGAATATAGCGTTGGCCGACCATTCCGGTCGCGCCCAAAATGCCGATTGGGTACTTGTTTTTCATGGCCTTGACTCTATCCAGTGTACAAGACGATGAGTCTGGCCGCTGGCGCGAATGGTTACTCCATCGCCGCCAGTATTGCGTCGGTAAACTGCGTCGTTCCCGCTGTTCCACCCACGTCGCGGGTCAGTGTCTTCCGCTCGCCGTACACCGTTTCCAGAGCCTTCTGTGCTTTGTCCGCTGCTGCCGTCTCATCCAGGTGCCGCAGCATCAGGATTGCCGACTGCAAAAGCGCCGTGGGATTGGCCACATCCTTGCCCGCAATGTCCGGCGCTGAGCCATGCACTGCCTCGAAGATCGCGCACTCTACACCCAGGTTGGCGCCCGGAGCGAGCCCCAACCCACCCACCAAGCCGGCGCACAGGTCGCTCACAATGTCGCCGTACAAATTCTCGAGCAGGAGCGTGTCGTACTGGTAGGGATTCATCACCAGCTGCATGCAGGTGTTGTCGATCAGGTGTTCGCCATAGGTAATGTCGGGGAACCCTTCGGCCACCTGGCGCGCGCAGCGCAGAAAAAGCCCGTCCGATAGCTTCATGATGTTCGCTTTGTGAATGGAGTGCACCTTTTTGCGTCCATGCTTGCGCGCATACTCGAAGGCAAAAAGCGCGATCCGCGTTGACCCCTTCTCAGTAATCACCTTGATGCTTTCCACCACGCCCGGAACCACTTCGTGTTCGAGGCCCACATACTCACCCTCGGTGTTTTCGCGCACGATCACCAGATCCACGCCGGGATATTTCGTTTCCAGTCCGGGCAAATTACGAATTGGACGCAGATTGGCGAAGAGGTCGAACTTCTTGCGCAGCGTGACGTTGATGCTTTTGAATCCGCCGCCGATGGGCGTCGTGACCGGCCCTTTCAACGCTACGCGGTTGCGCTCGATCGAAGAGTAGAGCGCCGCAGGGATGTACTCGCCATGAATCTCGAAAGCCTCGGCGCCGGCGGCAAACCGCTCCCACCCGAACTTCACGCCGGTGGCCTCAAGGATGCGCACCACCGCCTGCGTCACTTCGGGGCCGATGCCATCACCAGGGATTAGCGTAACTTTGTGCGTCTTCGTTTGCGTCATCTCTATCTTTTACCTTTGGCGCCTCTATGCGACTCGAGTAAGCCCTCAAGCTCTTGCTTGAATTCGTTCACATCCTTAAAGTCTCGATAGACCGAGGCGAAGCGGATGTAAGCGACCGTGTCGAGGCCCTTGAGGTGCTGCATGATGAGCTCGCCGACCTCGGCCGTGGTGCGCTCGCGCTCGGGTGCATCGATGAGGAAGCTCTCGGCGGCGTCAACAACTTTTTCCAATTGGCTCGATGAAACCGGCCGCTTTTCGCATGCGCGCAGCAAGCCGCTGAGAATCTTCTGCCTGTCGAAGCGCTCGCGCCTGCCGTCTTTCTTCACCACCATGTAGGGAATTTCGTCGATGCGCTCATAGGTGGTGAATCGCCGGTTGCAGCTCTCGCACTCGCGCCGGCGCCGGATCGAGTCAGCCTCTTTGCTCTCGCGCGAGTCCACCACTCGATCCTGCCCGAAACCGCAATAAGGACATTTCATCTTTAGGCTGATTTTACGGCATCGGCGCTCGTTTTATGCGCTGGCGCTGTGACCTGTGCACTGCATCACGCCCAGAAACGCGGCCCATGGTCCTACTGCCTCCCGATATTGGTACGCCATGATGCGTGAAATCTGGTGCAGGTGCGTCAGGTCGTGCGCAGCCCATGTCGCCAGCAGTTCCGACAATGTCACGGCGCCAAACGACGGGTGCCGTCCGCGTCGCTTCAGATCCTTCGCAGTCAGTTTCAATGCGCGCAAATTCTCCAGCCCCTTTGCGCGCGCCTGCGCAAGCTCGTCGAGCAGTTGCGCCAGGGTCTTGTCTTTGCAGTAGCGCATGTAACCCTCGCGATCAAATAGTGTGAACGCCAGCGCCTCGCCGGATCGCAGAATCACCCGCACCCGCGGAATCCAGTCTTCCTCCTCACCGTGGATCAGGTGCGCCACGACAGCACGCACACTCCACGTATTCTCGCCCTCGTTGCTCTCCGTCCACGTCTCCGGCAAACCGCGCAGAAGCGCGTTAAGAGCAGCCGGCGTCCGCTCAAGCAACTCAATGGTGTTTTGCAGTTCGTGTTCCATCCAAGACCTCCCCGTCTCTCTCGTTCCCTTTTCCCCGTTCCCTTGCTCCCTGCTTCTCAAACAACAACGGCCTGAGAACACTTAGTTCCCAGGCCGCTGCCGGTGGACTGTTGGGATTGGACTAAGGCCATCGCGCTTCCGCGAGTGCCAGAGCCATGACGGAAAAACCTCCGCCTGGACTTACCTGAGTCTTGGGCGCGATGCCCTAGGCCTCAGTCACCTCACGTAATCTACAACTCGAACAATCTTTGCTCATAGGCTGGATCAACCTCCTTTCCCGTGTAAGGACAAACTACGACTTGCGCCGCCGCCGCGTCAAGGGCGATTTGTTCAAAGCACGCTGGGCGAGAATTGCAAAGTTTTTGCTAGCTTCGCGTACTGTCAGCCCCGAAAAACCGGCGCGCGACGATTTCAGGAACTTTTCGACAGCTCGCCAGTCGTGCCACGCATAGTCGCGCAGCGCCCAGCCGATTGCCTTGCGGATAAAGAACTCCTTCTCCGACGCCAACAGCTCCGCGTAACGGAAGAGCCGTTCCGTGTCGACCTCGTCGCGCAGTCCAAGCTGGTGCAGCATGGCAATTCGCCGCACCCAGAAATTCTGGTGCCTGACGGCCGCATCCATGGCGCGCTTGCCCTTCGCTCCTGCACGCTGCACCACTGGGCCAATCGTCTTCACGAGCGAGTCAACCGTGTCCCACCAAGACTTCGATTGCACCAACCCGAACAGCCATGGCAAATCGTCGAGGGTAAGGATGGCCTGGTGGCGCCCGAGCAGCCCAACCGCGACATATTGGTATTCCCGCTCAGGCATTTGCCACAACCCCTCAGCAGCCATGCGCAGTTCCGCCCCGTCTGCCGGTGAAAAGCTCTTGAGCAGCGGCGCGACGGCAGCGCGATGATCCGGCGTCGAGACGCCCAGATATTCAAACTGGTTTCGCATATAGGCGCGCATCCCCGCAGCTCGCTCCGCATTTTTCAGCGGCCGCAGTGCCGACCGCACCGCACGATGAAAAGCCGCAACCTTTTTCTTCGCTTGCGCCATCGCCGCCCTTCCGTTCTCGATTGCGTTCAACCGTTATTGATTGCAAAGCCGCGCCGCCCACTCGCGTACCGCCGTGGGCGTAACGCCGTTGGCCCCGGCCTCGCTTGCCGCCAGCTGCACAGCTAAGTTGCCGATGGTCGAGCTTTCCGTCTCGCCAATCTCGACAGGCAGTCCGGTCCGTTGCTCAGTCAATGCGATCAGCAACTTATTGCGGGTCGCTCCACCGATCATGTGGATGCGCTCCAGCTTGCGCCCAAGCATTTTTTCCAGGTTCGCAGTTGCGGACGCGTACCTCAGCGCCAGGCTTTCAAAGATGGTCCGCGCGAACAGCGGCTCGTTGCCGGCGACATCGGGAATCGCGTCGAAGCCCAGGCGCGTGAGCTCGCTATTGATGCGCTTGGGCATCTCGGTGTCAAGCATCAGCGATTCTGCATCCATGTCGAGCACGCCAGTTGCGGAATTGCATGCAGCGGCCTTTTGGACAAGATTCTCAATGGACCACTGACGCCCCTGCGCCGTCCACGCGTCCAAGCACTGCTTGAGCACCCACATGCTGTTGATGAGCGAGTGAAACAAGAGTCCGCCGGCCGCCGCGCCGATGTTCGTATAGCCTGCATCGAAGGCATGTCTAGTTGTGACCGGATTTTGCGTTATCGTACCCACGAGCGACCACGTGCCCGAACTGATATACGCAGCCAAGCCCAGGTCAGTGGGAATGCCCGCGATGGCGCTGGCCGTGTCGTGCGTAGCTGGAGCAATAATCTGCGTGGCGCGAAAGGCGTCGAGTTGCGCCAGCTCTCCCATGATCGGGCCCAGAACTGTCCCCGCCGGAACGATTGGCGGCGCGGCTTCGAGCGGCAGCCCCAACAACTTGAAAAGCTCCGCATCCCAGTCACCTGTTTTCAGATTCACCAGCCCGGTGTGGGTGGCATTCGTCCGCTCAGCAACGCGCCGCCCGCTCAGCCAGTACAGAATGAATTCCGGCAACATCACCCAGGGCGCGCAATTGCTAATCCCTGCGGCTGAATCGGCGAGAAGCTGATACACGGTATTGATCTTCAGCGGATAAGTTCCCGTGCGCTGATACAAATCGATCGGCGAAATGATGCGGTCCGCTGCTTCCTTGGCCGCCGTTGTGCGCTCGTCGCGATAGCAGAACGGCTCGCGCAGTAAGTCGCCACCTGGCGCCAGACGCACGTAGTCCACCGACCAACCGTCGACGCCAATCGAAGCAATGCCTTCGGGAGCTGCCATTGCAGCTTTGCGCAAACCCTCTTCAAGTCCGGCTAGAATCTGCGCGAGCGGCCAGCAAAGAGAATCGCCGCGACGCACAGGCCCGTTGGGAATGCGATGGATGATTTCGATGCTGGGGCAGCCACTCAGCCAGCGAAGCAAAGAAACGCGGCAGCTTTCTGCGCCCAAATCGATGGCAACGCGCGCTGCTTCTTGCATGGCGAGAGCGAAACTCCGGTTTCTTCAGCGCACAAAAGCTTCGGTCAGGCCGCCATCCACGGGAATCACATGGCCCGTGGTGCAACGCGCCCGGGGGCTGGCCAGAAAGAGAATGGCCTCCGCGCAATCTGACCCGCCGATTGCCTTGTGCGTTAACGTGCGCTCGGCATAGAACGCTGCCAGGCGGCTGCGAAGCTCGTCGTCGCTGAATGATTCCTGGAATGGAATATTGTACTTACGCAGCGAAGCGCGCACGCGGTCGCGTGGAAACATTGTGGATCCCTTGACCACCGTCGCAGGACTGATGCCATTCACGCGCACGTTAGGCGCCATGCTCACGGCCATCTCGCGAATCAGGTGCGAGAGCGCGGCCTTGCTCACGTCGTAAGCCTCGCTGCCGCGTTTTGCCACTACTGCGTTGGCCGAACTCGTGAAGACGATGTTCCCGTGCAGCCCCTGTTCTTCAAAAAGCTTGGCTGCTTCGTCGGCCAGCAGGTAGTTCGCAGTCACGTTCACGGCAAGAGTATCGGACCACATTTCGTCGGCGATCTCGCCGTCTGCCGTGGACGGGAATAGCGCGGCGGTATTGATGAGAATGTCAATGCCGCCGAAAGCCAGCGCCGCTTCGCCCAATACCTTGCGAATCGATTCGCGGCTGCGAATGTCGACGCCGGAGTGGCCGGTAAACTCGGGCGACGTGATCGTGGCAATTTCGCTGGCCACGCGCGACGCGCCATCTTCGTTGCGGTCGGCGACAAATACATGAGCGCCGCGCGATGCAGCGAGCCGCGCCACTTCGCGCCCAATGCCGCTAGCTCCGCCTACCACCAGCGCCACGCGTCGGCTGAGCTCTTTCTCCGGGGGACGACGGCGAATTTTCGCCTCCTCCAGCGCCCAATACTCGATGCGGAACGCCTCCGCGGCCGGGAGCGCCACATAATTGTCAAAAACCTTAAAACTCGCCGGATCCATTCCCGGTGGGCACTGGGGTACAGTCCCGCTCACCGCACCCTCGCCCAGCAAATTCGCGCCTTCCATCACGTGGATGGCATTGACATAAAACTCGCCGGTAATGCGCGCCTCGGTCTTGTCCTTGCCGAAACTGAACATCCCCAGCCCGGGAATCAGCACCACAGCGGGGCTGGCGTCACGGATCGCAGGTGAATCGGGCTTTGCAAACGTGCGATAGTACGCGCGGTACTGATCGAGATACTCGGCCAGAGCGCAATCGATCTGGGTCTTCAGTGCTTCAATGCCCTCGTTCGCGCCCCAGTTCACAAACATGGGCCGGATTTTGGTGCGGATAAAGTGATCGGGACAACTGGTTCCCAGAAAGGCCAGCGCTTTGCCATTCGCCGAGTCAACGAACTGCATCACGTCAGGCGCGTCAGAAAAGCTGCTGATAAACCGCTGCCTTGCGCTGATGCGTCCGCGAAGAAACGGCGCGATCTGGATCGCAAGTTCGCGGCGATTCTCACGCGCGGGTACGGCTTCGCCGCCAAACCGCACCTTGCCCTTCGCTTGTCCGTGACGCTCGATGAACTGGCCGATGCTGTCGATCATATGCAACGTGTTCAGATAGCACTCACGCTGCGTCTGGCCCCAGGTAAAGAGCCCGTGCCCGCCCAGCACGATTCCGTCGCAGCCCGGATTTTCCTGGACGATCCGTTTCATCATCATCGCCAGCTCGAAGCCGGGGCGCTGCCATGGCAGCCACACCAGGGAGTGACCAAACTCGCGATTGAACTCTTCCATTTTCGATTTGCCGTTGGCGCTCGCCGCCAGCGCGATTGCCCAATCGGGATGCAAATGATCCACGTGGGGAAAGGGCAGGAATCCATGCAGCGGCGTGTCGATGGATGCGGCAACAGGGTTGTTGCGGAAAGCGCAGAGCGGATACATCTCCGCCATCTGATCTTCGAATTCCACGCCTTTGTAAATGCGCTCCAGCGCCAACAGCTTTTCCTGGTAGAGCGTGGCGAATCCGGCGCGCTTGATGCTGCCCAAATCGCCGCCCGATCCCTTCACCCACAGCACTTCCACAGGATTGCCGGTCAGCGGGTCCAGTTCGACAACTTTGGAGCTTGTGTTTCCGCCGGCAAAGTTGGTGATGCGCAGATCTGAACCCAGCAGGTTCGAGCGGTAGCGCAGAAGTTCAGGCTCATCGAGGCCAGCCGCCACAGTGGGATCCCAGCGGTCCTCGAGGAAATGCAATACAGAAGAAGGTGTCGTAGCTATTGTCATAAGGGGCACTCAAACGGGGGAAGAACCGAACTCATTTCAATGATACAGCCGACAGGCCGTAGATCGTTTTAAGCTGGGATCGAGTTAGGGCGAGCTCTAATGAACCGCCATCTCATGCGCCGGATTCCGCTCCGATGTCCGTTTCCCCTTCTCGATCTCGCCCAGAGCATCCGGTGTTACGGCACGGTGATGCACGTAGTTATAAGGAGGCACAGTGTACCCACGCAGGATCGAAATGCCGAGCTGAATCAAACGCGGTCCGTAAGTCTCTGTTTCGTGCGAAATAGAGCCGACGATCGCGCTTGATTTGCTGTGCATCTCTTCCAGCACTTCCGGGACGCAATCCTGGCCCACAATGGCAAAGTTCGCCTCCTGACCTGCCTCGCGCACCGCATCAAGAACTCCCAGGGCGCTGGTATCGTTCGCCGCGGCCACCAGCGTGAGTTCGCCGCCCTTGCGTCCCCCAAGATACTCACTCATTGCCCCGTGGCTTGCTTCGCGCATACCTCTTCCTTCGATCTGAATGAATCGATCTTCCGTGAGTTCCTTGAAGCGTTCGCGGATTCCGTCAAAAGCGCCGGTGATGCGGTGCTGCACAAAACTGCCGGCCTCCCTGAAACCCACGCCGACAACTCTGTCCACCTTGCCTTTCCATTGCCGATGGGCATATTGCGCCAAAATCGCTGCGGCCTCATATCCAACCTCGAAGTTATCCACTCCGAAGTACGTCGCATTCGGGTGGGGCACATCGATCGCCACCATGGGAATCTCGGCCTTCTTGAAGATGTGCGCCACGCGCGGTGCCGCCGCTTCCTCCACCTGGAACTCAAGCACCAAGTCGATTCGCTTGGAGACAAACTCTTCGGCGTTGCGCGCGGCCACCTCGGGATCGTAGCGATTATCCAGAACGATCAGCTCGACGCCGGCGGCAGACGCGGCCGCGGTCACGCTCTGCGCGACGGCGTTGCTGAAGGGCATCTCTGCGCTCTGCACGGCAAATCCGAAGCGCAAGCGCCGCGGCCGCGACACCAGCCGGTACCGTCCGCTGGGCGTTTGCGCCAGATAGCCGCGATGCACCAGCGTCTTCAAGATGCGGTAGACGCTGGTCTTGGAAATGCTGGTCCGCTGGTAAATGTCTTCGAGCGTCAGGGTCGTATGGTCCTGCTCCAGCAACTCGATCACATCGAGGGCCTTGGAGAGAATCGGAATCAGATATAACCGCTTGATTTTCGCCTTAGCCAACTGCACCCCCAGATGTCTCTATTGAAACAAAAGCCATCGAACATGTTAAATCAACGACTGCGCACCCGAATCGTCTTCCGTGCCCACTAACTCGCTAGCGTGCTAACTCGCTGACTTGCGCTCTCTACGCATAGCTGCCCACAGCCGAGCTATGACATGCCCGCTCCCGCGCTGCTCGCTCCACATAGCCGCTTGAGCGGAGCGCTTCAAGCGGATCCGCCGCCAGGCCGCGTGCTTCCCGCCACGCGCGCGTCAATGGACGCACGTCGCTCCAGAAAGCGCCGCGAAAGAGTTCTTCTGCGGCGACCAGGTCGCACTCCTGCTGCAATTCCGCAAGCTTCTTGCGATCTACCAGCGCGGCTTTCAAATAGAGTTCCTGCGCCGTCACGACCGTCTGAATCATCGCTTCGATTTTGCCCTTCAGGTTGTGGCTCTGGTCGATCATGTAGGCGACTGCGAGGGGCAGCCCTTCGGACTGGGCACTGTGGATTTCATGGAAGATCCGGAAGATCTGGTATGGATCGATCGAGCCCAGCGTCAGGTCGTCGTCGGCATAGCGCCGGTCGTTGAAGTGGAACCCGCCCAGCATCCCAGTGTGCAGCAGCCACGCCACAATCTGCTCGATATTCTGCGCGTTGTAGTGGTGGCCGGTATCGAGCAGCACTCGCGCCTGGGGTCCGGCTTGCCTCGCCAGGTGACTTGCCATGCCCCAATCGGCAATATCGGTGTGATAAAACGCCGGCTCGAACGGTTTATACTCCACCAGCAAACGCTGTCTCGGCGCGAGATGGCTGTGCGCAATCTTCAGCGCCTCCTCCAGCCAGCCAATTCGTTTGCGCATGCTTTGCGTGCCTGGATAATTCGATCCGTCGGCTAACCATAGCGAGATGTCGCGCGAATCAAGCGCCTTCGCAATCTCGATCGACGCGATCAGGTGCTCCACCGCCTGCCCGCGAATGGCGGAGGAAGGATTGCACAACGAGCCGAATTTGTACTGCTGATCTTCGAACAGGTTGGGATTGATCGAACCCGACCGAGTGCGAAAACGCTGCTCCAACCGCTTCACTTCGGGGACGTCCTTCAGGCCGTTGGGCAGATCCCAAAGCACATGCAGCGCCAGCGTGGGCGTTGCGCCCGTCAGGCGGTTCACCTCAGCGGCGTCGGCAAACTTTTCTTCGATGGTCGATGCCGCCGCAGCCTGAACAAATTTGCCGAAGCGCGTACCGGTGTTGGCAAATCCCCAGGACGGTATCTCGATGCGAAAAGTGTCGAGTACCCCGAACGCAATGTCCTGTATGTTCGATTCCAATGGCTTCATCCCTTCCCTTGACTTGAACCAGCCGGGTGCCGGCAATTCGCTGCCTTGAAGTTTGCGAAATCGGCCGCTCCGCAAAAGCGCGCTTAAAGCCTCTTAGCGGAATGCAGTTTCCGGCCGAACGACCGAATAATATACTCTGGGAAATAACTTGTCTATTGCAACTTTGCTCTGTCTGGGGTGCGCTGTGGGCGATTACGGGCTTTCACCACTCCCGCCGCTGAAGGCTCTGCTGCGGCCTGGCGCGCCAACTCCGTCTCCCAAGGCATTCGTCCGTGCCCGCCTGCTGCTTCGAAATCTCTCGCTCCCAACCTGTTCCGCGCATCCTTCTTCAACCTTCCTGTCCCGGTCCCGTCTAACTGATCGAGTTTTCCGGTTTTATTCCTTGCGGACGGAGTTTTACTTCTCCTCGCCCGGTGTGAATGTCCGTTCCGCGATGAGGTTGAATTGCAGGGTCAGCTTTCAAAGGCGAAGCCCCGCATTTCCACGCGCGATGCGCTCGGCGAGAGATGCTAACCGCACCGGCGCTTTCAACAATTCGTGGGCCATGTGTCCCATTATGATGAGGTCTTCGGCCATCCCGGTCGGCTTGTTCCAGCGAATCCGCAGATTCCCTGTTTTTCTCGCCGCCCATTACCACTCTATTTCCAAAAGCCGCGAAAACTCTTCTGCATTTCGAGGGTTCTCTCAAGAAAGGTTCTAGGATCACCCCCTATGATCAATAGGATCAGTTCACGCTCGTTCCCCTTCTTCGTCCTGGCCAGTCTTTTCCTCTGTTCCGCCGCCTCCATGGCGCAGAACGCTGCGCCGGCCGCCCGCATTGTCAATCCGATCGACGAGAGCCAGCGGATTACGCTAGCCCACACCGTCAGTCCCTTTGCCAATGCCGCGAATGACCGCGGTGCCGCGCCCGACGGCATGCAGCTCGACCGCGTCCAGCTCGTGCTCCAGCGCAGCCCCGCGCAGGAGACCGCGCTCCGCCAGCTCGTCGCGCAGATTCATACGCCCGGCTCGCCAAACTATCACCAATGGCTCACGCCCGACCAATTCGGCGCTCAGTTCGGCGCCTCCGACCAGGACATTGCCACTATCGAATCCTGGCTGGGCAGTCATGGCTTCGCCGTCTCCAAAGTGAATCCCGGCAAGGCGACCCTCGAATTCTCAGGCAGTGTGGCGCAGATGCGCGAAGTCTTCCATACCCAGATTCACAAGTACGTCGTCGACGGCCAGTCCCACTATGCCAATGCCAACGATCCCCAGATTCCTGCAGCACTCGCGCCAGTCATCGGCGGGTTTGCTTCGCTCAACAACTTCCACCCCAAAAGCTACGTCCAAAAGCTCGGCAAAGCCTCTCTCAATCCCGCCTCGCATCAGGTCTCGCAGTGGACATGGGGCAACAGCTCCACGGGCACGTTTTACATCCTCGCCCCCGGCGACTTTGCCACCCAATACGATCTCCAGCCGCTCTATAACGCCAACGTCAACGGAGCTGGCCAGACTATCGCCATCATCAACGATTCCAATATCAACATCGATCTCGTCAATCAGTTCCGCACGCTGTTCAGTCTTCCCGCCAACCCGCCACAGGTCATCATTGACGGCAACGATCCCGGCGTCGACGGCATCAACAATCCCGACGGCCCCAACGGCGACTCCGTCGAAGCCTATCTTGACGTCGAGTGGTCCGGCGCGGTGGCTCCAGACGCCACCATCGATCTTGTAGTCGCTGCCGACACTTCGCTTGAGAGCGGTTTGGTCTTGGCCATTGAGCACGCCGTTTACGGCGATGTCGCGCCGGTCCTCAGCCTCAGTTTCGGTCAGTGCGAAGCCAACCTCGGCGCGGCCAATTCGTTCATCGAAGGCCTATGGGAGCAGGCCGCCGCGCAGGGCCAGACCGTCATGGTCTCCACCGGAGACAGCGGTTCAGCCGGTTGCGACGACAACGCATACTATGCCGTGAACGGCCAGGCGGTCAGCGGCTTCGCCTCAACGCCCTACAACGTCGCCGTCGGCGGTACGGACTTTTACTATTCTGACTACGCCAGCGGTGGCGCCAGCAGCGCCAATGACTGGAGCACGGCTACCAGCCAGTTGCCGGCCGTTTCTCTCAAACAGTACATCGCCGAGCAGCCTTGGAACGATAGCCAGTTTGGCCTCAACATCAATAATGAACTCAACCTGTACGACATCACCACTGTTGCCGGCGGCAGCGGCGGCGCCAGCAATGCTGCCCTGTGCAGCACCAACGCTTACAACTCCAGCACCGGCGCCTGCACCGGAACGCTTGCTGGCTATGCCAAACCCTCATGGCAGTCAGGTGCCGGCGTGCCCAGCGATGGCGTGCGCGACCTGCCTGACGTTTCGCTCTTTGCCGCCAACGGAAACAACAAGAGCTTCTACCCCATCTGCGCTACCGACGGCGACTGCCAGACCGCAGGTCTTGGCGCCGGCGATGTCGTGCAGTTCTACGGCGTGGGCGGCACGTCCGCCGCTTCGCCAGCCTTCGCCGGCATCATGGCACTGGTGGTTCAGAAGTGGGGTCGCCAGGGCCAGGCTGACGACATCCTCTATTCATTGAAGACGCAGTACCCCGCAGCGTTTCATGACGTCACGGTTGGAACAAACTCTGTGCCCTGCGAGCTCTTGCCAACTGCATCGCCGAATTGCATCTCGGCGACTGATGCGATCGTTTATGACGGAATCACGGAAGGTGAGATCGGAACCGGCACAACACCCGAATACAACGCCGCCGCCGGTTACAACCTTGCCACCGGCCTCGGCACCATCGACGCCAACACTCTCGTTACCAATTGGCCCAACGTCAAGCTGGCTTCATCGGCCACCACCATGAATGCGTCGCAAACCAGCTTCACTCACGGGACACCCATCACCATCAGCGGAACGGTCACCGGTTCTTCGCCCACCGGCAACGTAGCCCTGATGACCGACAGCTCTGAGCCGGTGCAGCAAGGCCAGGGGCTGGCCAAGACCCTCAATGGCTTTGTTGGCAGCTATGGCACAAGCACCTTCGCACTCAGTAGTGGTTCATACTCGGGCTCCGTCAGCACCCTGCCCGGCGGCAGCTACAACATTTGGGGCCAATACGGCGGCGACTCCAAGAACGCGATGAGCACCTCCACGCCGCCCGTCGCGATCACTGTTACCCCGGAGAATAGCGGGGTCTTCTTCAACGCGTTCACGCCCAGCGGCACCCTAACTGCCCCTCAAACAGTAAGCGCGGCCATCGACTACGGCACCCAGTTGGA
The DNA here is from genome assembly GCA_963789425.1 of uncultured Acidobacteriaceae bacterium. Taxonomy (GTDB): domain Bacteria; phylum Acidobacteriota; class Terriglobia; order Terriglobales; family Acidobacteriaceae; genus Telmatobacter. The sequence continues at coordinate 261,057 of CAWBKM010000006.1, forward strand.
TCTCAGCGCCCAGATCGCGCCCAGTTCCCAACTTTCAACGTTTGAGACCTGCACCACGAGCTGTCCAATCTTCACCATTCCCACCGGAACCGTCACCTTTGCCGATAATTCATCCAACATCAACACTGCGGTGGTCAACGCCGAGGGCGATGCTGAGTACAACGCTCCATTTGCGGTCGGCTCGCATTCAGTCACAGCCAACTACAGCGGCGATAACAGCTATAACAAGTCGACATCCTCCGCTATCGCGTTTACGGTAGCAAAGGATGCGCCCCAGCTGCAGATCTATACGACCCTAGCGACTACACAGAATGACCTCATCAGTGGCAGCGGGCAACAGACGATCCTTACCGTCGAGATCTCAAACACGGCCCAATACGGCGCATGCAATCCCACCAGCAGCGGAGCGTGCAGTTCCGGCTCCACCTATCCCGTTTCGGTCGCTCCGCCCACTGGAACCATCATGTTTAGCAACACTACGCTTGCAGGGCTGTCGGGAAGCATGGCGCTCAGTCCTTTCGTCGATCCAGCAACAGGGGCCCAGTCGGGCGTTGCCACCTTCGTCGTTCCGGCCAACACCGCATCGGGCACTTATCCGGCCGCCGTCGCGTACAGCGGCGACGGGAATTACACCCCGATCCCGGCGTCATCGTTCAGCATTCCGATTCAGAACATCAACTCCAGCGGCCTGGTTTCCACCACCACCGCGACGACAACCGGGACCATATCTCCCAATACCACAATCTCCGTTACGGGAACCGTCACCGGCCAGAGCGGACATCCGGCCCCGACCGGCTACATCTACCTCTACTCATCCGGGAACTTCCCCGGCGAGATCGTCATTGCGCCGCCGTCCACTGGAATTATCTCGTCGTTCGCTTTCGCGCTGAGCAGCCAGGCCCTTTTCCAGGGATCAAACGACGTCACCCTGCAGTACTCCGGGGACACCAACTATAACCCCTCCACATTTGTGCTTTACAACAACACCGCCATCGCGAATCCGCTCTCCGACTTTACTCTCGTCCCCGACACGACCATCGTCCCGGTCAACGTCAGCGGCGGCGCGGGCAGCAATAGCGACACCATCAATGTCGCGTCCGTCAACGGCTTTTCCGGCAATGTCAAACTATCCTGCACGGCTTCGGCGCCTGTGACATGCACCATTTCGACGCCGGTCGTTCTATCCAACGGCAGCTCCACGGTTGCCACGCTCAACATCAGCGCGCCGTCCGGCGCAACCTACGGCAGCTACAACGTGGCGATCGTCGGTACCGATGCGGCCACCGGCGAGCTCATCCACACGCTCGCTATCACGGCCGATGTGGGTGCCTCCGGGCCTATTCCAACGCCGGCATTTGCGATTGTGGCCACAATCCCCGCGGGGATTTCGCCCGGCGCCTCGGCTACTTCAACCGTCACCGTGAGCGGCATCAATAGTTACGCGGGCAGCGTCGCGCTAAGCTGCGTGCTGACCAATTCGCCCAGTGGCGCAATCGATTTGCCCACCTGCCAAATCACGACTGGTTCGCCGGTAACGGTGAATGCGAACGGCACGACCAGCGGAACTGCCACCGCGATCGTCAGCACAACCGCGGCTAGCTCCTCTGATCTGCTCTATCCCAAGGTCGGAAATGGCAAGGGCTGGCTGGGCGCTGGAGGCGTGGCCTTCGCCCTGCTCTTCTTCTTTGGCATCCCCGCTCGGCGCCGTAACTGGTGCTCGTTGCTCGGCATCGTCATTGTCATGGCCGCCCTCGGCACGTTGTCCAGTTGCGGCGGAGGCGGTGGCAGCGGAGGCGGCGGTGGCGGCGGTGGCGGAGGCGGAGGCGGTGGAGGCAATTCCGGAACCTCCGCCGGAGTCTACACCTTCACTGTGACCGGTGCTGGAACTCCAGCCGTTTCTCCTGCTCCGTCGAACACCTTCACCGTGACCGTGAACTGATCCTGGTTCGCCTCACGCAATTCGGGCCCTTCCCTCGGGAAGGGCCCGAGGCTCTTTGCGTCCTTCACGCATTTGGTCTGTGCCTGCTCGCCCGGGGCTTTCGCCCCACGCCCCCCGACTCACGGCTACACCGGCCGCACCCATAGCACCGGCTGCCGAATCGGAAAGTTGCGGATGATCTCCGGCGTTTTGGGATCGGCCGGCAGCTTTCGCCATAGCGCAATGTACTTCGGCTCGTGATACACCAGTCCCGCGAACAAAAGGCTCGGCTGCCGGTTGGGCAGGTCGTCGAAATATTCCACGTCGTGCGGGTAAGGCCATTTGCTCTTGTCTTCGATGTACGGAAACATGAAGTCCACGGCCTTCCTGTAACCGTTGCCGCTGGGCAGCGCGAATTGCCACAGGTTGTTCGTTACGCCGCTTGGCGACAAGCCAGACGCCGACGCGATCACGCACACCATTGCCATCATGTCGAGATTGAAGAGCGAATAGCTATACGGCTTGCTGCGCTTGAGCTCCAGCGGAAAGCTCCCGTCCTCCGCCATCTGATCGGGCAAAAGATGATCGCGGAATTGCGCACGGCACATCGACATTGCGTTTTCGTTGCCGATGTAGGCCGCAAACGCCGCAGCCTGCACCGTCCAGCACGTTCCGTGGTTGTTCTTGGCTGCTTCTTCCGCCTGTCCGTTCGTCGAAGCGCGCATCCATAGCAAGTACTCCGTGAACCACTCGCGCACGCCGGCGAACTCGGTCGTCGTCATGGCCTGCGCCGCCTCGAGGTGGCGTGCTGCCCGTGTCACTTCCACAAGGTGCAGAGTGTCGATGATGCCGTAGCTGCGGCCCGTCGAGTGTCCCCACACGGCTTGCGCGTAGTCGAGCGACGGGTTCATGCGCGTTTCCGGCGCGAGAAACCAAGCACGCAGGTGCACAGCCGCGCGTTCGGCATAGCGCTTGTCTTCGGTGAGGAGCCATGCCGCTGTCAGCGCGGGCACAATCAGGCTCAGCCGGATCAGGGCCAGGCGGTGGTTGTTGAAGTTTTGCGGATTCGAGTAGCCATCGCGATTCACATACGGGCCGTTGGGATTCTTCGGATCAGGCCAAAAGTAGTCCGCTTCGGAAAAATAGTCGTGCTTGCCGCCTTTGCTGCGCGGCGAAGATGACGCCGTAATCGTAATCGGCGGCGCCGTCAAATACTCGTTGGCCGCGCGCAAAATCCGCTCGCGATCGATTGCCTCAATCTCGCTCAGCGTGATCAGAGGTCCATTCGCGGGAACGGGCGCAGCGAAGGCTGCAAGTGTTCTTGCGCGATTTGCGGCAACGGCGGCGGCTGCGGCGGAAAGACAAAACGTCCGGCGATCCATCTCCTCTACCTTCACGGAAGCGGCGGGGTCTTGTCCAGCAGCGCGGCCGCGTTGGTTCCCCTCGCTCCAATTCACTCAAGATCGCATTACTTTGCCCGTGCGAATCCCGCCCGGCTCGTTTCCGCCGCTGTCCAAGGTAATGTTCTCGCAGTCTTAGGCGCTCCATATTATCGAAAACGGTCCTATACTCTTGGACAAGAGCGAGGCCTTCCCATGCCTACCGAAGCCCGCACTCCGGACTTCGTTCCACCGTCATTCGCCGATCCGTACTCTGGCCGCATCGTTCTTCTCGCCGACGATCTGACCGGCGCCTGCGATGGAGGCGCGGCATTCCTTCGCACCGGGCGGTCGGTTCGTGTCTGGTTCGGCACCAGCGTTGAGTTTTCGACCCCGGAGTCTGTCCAGGCATTCAACACCAGCTCGCGCACTCTTTCAGCCCGCCGCGCAGCTCAGGCAGTCTCTCTTGCCTGCACGGCTCTCGGCAGCGATCCCAATTCGCTTTTTTTCAAGAAGGTTGACTCCGCGGGGCGCGGCCCTCTTGCCGCTGAATTGCTCGCGGCGCACCGCACACTTGGAACGCGCGCCGTCGTTTTCGCTCCCGGATTTCCCGCCGCCGGCCGCACCGTTCGCGATGGAACCCTGGAAGTCGAGGACGCTGCGGGACAGCACTCGCAGGTTCGCCTTGAGCGCCTCTTCCCATTCACGGTCCGCGGCCGCATCTTCCACGTCGCGCACGCACGCGAACTTGCGCCTGCCCTTGATGCCGGCAAAACTCTGCTCGTCTGCGACAGCGCGACTCAAGCCGATCTCAATGATCTGGCCCGCGCCGCAAAGGATCTGCCCGGCCTTCTCTACGCGGGCTCGGCCGGCCTGGCACAGGCTCTCGCCAGCCTCGCCCCCGCGCGCCCCATGGCCGCGCTCGTGCCACCGGCAGCGCGCACGCTGCTCATCGCGGGAACGTCCCATCCGGTTACAAAACTCCAACTCGAGGAGCTGGACTCCGCGGATCAAGAAGGCGTCAGCGTCCTTCGCCTCCACGTGGCTTTCGGCGCCGCCGCGCGAATTCGCTCGACATTCCGCTCCTACGCTCCGCAGGCTCTCATCCTCACCGGCGGCGAAACGGCACAGCTCGCTGTTCGCGCCCTTGCCGCTCACTCCTTTATTCTCCAAGGTGAGTTCGCGCCGGGCATTCCATGGGGCACCGTGCAGGGTGGCGATGCGCACGGGTGCATCGTCGTCACAAAGTCTGGCGGCTTTGGCTCGCCAACAGCGTTCAATGAAATTCTTGTCGCGCTAAGAGGCCGCGCTTGACCCGACTTCCACGCATAGCCATCAGCATCGGGGACCCGGCAGGCATTGGCGCCGAGATTGCCCTCAAGGCTCTTCAGGATCAAAGTGTCTCCTCGCTTGCGGAGTGGCTGCTCATCGCCGATTCGGCCGTTCTCAGCGCCGCTCAACGCGTCTGCAGAATTGACACTCGCACTTTACCCTGTTCGCTGATTGAGACAGGCACGTTTGCCGCCGATCACAAAGTTGAATTCGGCGAACTCCGCGCCGAGTACGGTCTTGCCGCCATCGCTTACGTCCGGCGCGCCGTTGAACTGTGCATGAAGGGCGAGGCCGACGCCATGGTTACCGGCCCTCTCAATAAGGAGGCGGTCACTCTATCCGGCCAGGCCTTCTCCGGACACACCGAGTACATCGCCGAGCTGACCGGCGCGCCTGAGCCGCGCATGTTGCTCTACTCCGAGAAGCTGGCGACGGTTCACGTCAGCACGCACATTTCTCTTGAGCAGGCCTGCCGTCTCGACCGCGCACACATTGTTCGCACCATTCAACTCGGAAACGATGCGTTGCTTTGGCTGGGCCGCACTCCGCCGCGCATCGCAGTTTGCGGTCTCAATCCTCATGCCGGCGAGCATGGGCTCTTCGGCCGGCAGGATGCCGAAATCATCGTCCCCGCAATTGCCGAAGCACGTTCTCGCGGCATCGATTGCTCGGGCCCGCATTCGCCCGACACCATCTTCGTTCGTGCTTTGCGCGGCGAATTCGACCTCATTGTCGCCATGTACCACGACCAGGGCCATATTCCCATGAAGCTGATTGATTTTGAAGGCGGCGTGAACGTCTCGCTCGGGCTTCCTATTATCCGCACTTCCGTAGATCATGGCACGGCCTTCGACATTGCCGGCCGTAATCAGGCGGACCCTGAGAATATGAAGGCTGCCATGCGCCTTGCCGCGCGAATGGCCGAGGGAAAATTCGCACTCGCAGGCGAATCGATCGAGATGCCTGCGTCCTAAAGCCTGCGAACAGGCCCTAGAAGCGGTACACCACGCCGAACGTCCCGCGCGCGTTCCAAGTCCGGCTCGTCGAGTTAGCCAGCACAGGATTGTTGTTGGGCAGCGAGAACGATGCAGCGACGCGGTCGCCGGTGAGTTGCACGGCAAAATTGCGGCTCAGGTTATAGGCCAAGCCTCCGCCGAAACCACCGGCAAAGGAGATGCTGGGCGTCATGTGCTCGCCGCCAGTATGCTCTCCGCCTATTTCGCCGAAAACCACTCCGCTGAGGTTCTCATAGAGCGTGGCGTGAAGTGCAGGCCCAACCAGGAAGGTATAGATCGACGGGTCGCCCTTATTCGGAATGTCGGAGTGACCTGTCCCCAGCTTGTAGTAGTCCCCTGACGCCATGAGCTGAAAGTACTTTCCCCAATCGCGGGACACCGAAACTTTTCCGCCCACCAATCCGCTATACGAAACGGGCACTTGCCTGATGCGGGAATAGGCTACGCCCGCGAATACCTCGTACCTGGGTGCGGCCTGCGCCTGGCCAGGCGCCGCCTCCGGATTCACCTGCCCAACGGCTCTCTGGGGCATGAGCCCAACCGGAACCATGGCTACAAACAAGAACAGTAGCGTCCTCTTCAACTTGAAAATCTCCTCAATCGGTACCGCGCGCAAGCAAACCCTTCTGCATCCGGGCTTCTGCTCCGGGAGCGGGCATCCTGGCTGGTTTCCGGTACCCTTCTAGACTATCCTCTCCCCCCGCCTTTCAAGAAGCCCAACGGTGCCGGGAGCATTTCACTCTTTGACTGAAATTTGCGCGAAAAGGCACGCCGATCCGTCCTGGAGATCATCCTTTCTCCAGGTACCAGGGAATATTGATCACCACGATGCGCCGATTGCCGCGCATCAGCAGGATCACCTTCAGCAGATCCGACCGCCGGTTGTGCAGCATCCCTTCCCACCAGTGGCGCACCACCAGCTCCGGGACCAGAACGCACACCTTGCAGTTCTCGCGCTCGCGTTCCACACTCAGCACATAATCCACGATCGGGTAAAGAACGTAGCGAAAGGGCGATTTGAGCTTCACCAGCTTGGGAATGCAGCGGCCTGCCGCTTTCAGGGGCGCCACAACGTCCTTCTCCCACGTATCGCAAAAGGAATCGGGCACGTCGCTGGTTTCGACATGCACGCAGTGAATGTCGCAGGACATCGAGAGCGCGAACGACAGCGCCTTCTCGCTGATGCGGCTCCATCGATCCACGGGCACCACCACAATGGGTTCGCTCACTTCGGCGGGAATGAAGGGCCGATCCAGATCGATCTCGCGATTGACGCGCACGTAGTGACGATTCACAGCGCGCATGAACAGGATCATTACCACCACCAGCAGCGCCGTAATCCACGCGCCCTCGGCGAACTTGGCCACCAGAACCACGAGTGTGGTGATGCCTGTCGCCAGTGCGCCCACCCCGTTCACGATCATGTGCCTGGTGGCGCCGCGTTGGCGCTTCCAGTGCATCACCATTCCCGCCTGCGACAGCGTGAAAGCCATGAACGCGCCGATGGCGTATAGCGGGATCAGCCTGTCCGTGACGCCTCCAAACAGAACCAGGAGCAATGCCGTCAGCGCCACAAGCACATAGATGCCCCACGAATACAGCAACCGCCGCCCGCGAATCATGAAAACGTGAGGCATGTAGTTGTCGATCGCAATGGCTCGTGTCAACCGCGGAAAATCGGCGAAAGCTGTGTTCGCACTCAACGCCAACACAAGCAGCACCGAGAAGATCGTCACGTAATAAAACCACCCGTGCCCCATCACCGCGCGCGTCAGCATCGAAAGAACGCTCTCGTAGCCCGGCTGGCCGGGATCGGTGGCCGCAATGCCGTACGCGCGGCACAGCAGGGCGATACCCGCCAGCAGAACGACCAGCAGCGCAATGATGATCGTCAGCGTCGTCTTGGCGTTCTTGCGCGTCGGCTCGCGAAAAGCCGTCACGCCGTTGCTCACAGCCTCCACGCCGGTCATCGCCGTGCAGCCGGAAGCGAACACCTTGAGCATCAGCCACCAGCTCACCACCGTGGTCGCCGCCGGAATCGCCGGCAGCCGCGTCACCGGCATGGGATGCCCGGCCGCATGCACCACCTGCCATCCGCCCACTGCCAGTACGATGAGAAGCGTTCCTGTGAACAGGTAGGTCGGAATCATGAACACAACACCTGTGTCGTGGACTCCGCGCATGTTCACGAGAGTCAGGAGCGCAAGTACTACGAGACAAATCTCTAACGTGTGCGGCTGCAGGCTGGGCACGGCCGAGATGAGCGCGCCCACACCCGCCGAGATGCCCACCGACGCCGTCAGCACATAGTCGACCATCAGCGCCGCCGCCGCCAGCAGTCCCGCGCTCTCGCCCAGGTTCTGGCTGGCTACGGTGTAGGAGCCCCCGCCGCGCGGATACGCTTCTATCGTCTGCCGGTAGCTGAAGAACACAATCACCAGCAGAACCACTATGGCCAGGCTGACAGGCACGATGTACTTCACGCCCATTAGGCCCAGTGGAATCAGCAGAGTCAGCGCCGCTTCAGGTCCATATGCCGCCGAACTCAGTGCATCGAGCCCGAAGACCGGGATTCCAGCCAGCGGCCCAATGCACTCGGCGCGCTCCGCGGTAGTAGGCAGAGGTCGCCCAAACAGCAAATTGAAAAATCTTGTGTAGACGCCCATGCGGGATGAACCGGCGGCTGCGGACTTGCAGTGGGAAGTGCCGCCGATGCCAGTGTCTCACAGCGCAGTTCCGCGTCTTTGTCGGACCGCGAATCGAACGCCACGATTATCGCGTATCCGGTCAGATCACCTTCAGCAACATCAACGTCACGTCGTCGTGTTGCGCTGCCTGGCCGACAAATCGATCAATATCGAATAGAGCCGACCGCAAGATTGCGTCCGCAGGCGCCGCTGCGTTCGCCCAAAGCAATGCGAGAAAACGCCCAAGCCCGTATTCTTCGCTCCGCAAATTCTCGGCTTCTACCAGTCCGTCCGTAAACGCCGCCAGCAGGTCGCCAGGTTCCAGGGTCACCGCGCCGCTTTCGTAGCTCGCATCCCCCATTACGCCCAGCGGCAATCCTCCCGCGCGCAATTCCTCGTTCGTACCGGATTTGCGTCGCAACACCGGCGGATTGTGCCCAGCATTCACATAGCGTAGTACGCGCGACAGCGGTTCGTATTCGGCCAGAAAAGCCGTCGTAAATCGGCGTCCGTTCTGGCTATTGCTGCAAACGTACCGATTCATCCGCGAAACCAGCTCAAGCAGCGAGCCGGGAGTCATGCTCAGAGTACGCAGGCTCGCCTGGATTGTCGCCATCAACATCGCCGCAGGAACACTCTTGCCCGCAACATCGGCCACGACAATCAAATAGCTTTCCGCGCCGTTCGTCACCGCGGTTCCATCGAGCCCATGTCGCGGAAACACGTCATAGTAGTCGCCGGCAACTGTATTTGCCGGGCGCGTTGCAAACGCAATCTCCAGTCCTGGCACATTCGGCGGTCGCGTCGGCAACAGCCATGCTTGAATTTCCTTGGCAATCTGCAGGTCGCGCTTCATCACTACGCGGTCCGTCAACTCGAGGAGCAGTACCCCGAGCATCAGCAACCCGCCTGCCAGATGCACATCGAAGCGGAACTCCCATTGCTGGCCCGTATGACCGGCCATCGCGGATTCCGGCATCAGAAGCAGAACCAGCGCAGCAAGCAGCAAAACGCGGCGCGCCGGCGTCAGCTTCTCCAGAATTGCCCAGAAAAACTGCCTCGCAGTGTGGATAAAATGCTCCGGCCGAGTTGCACCAGCCGGTCGCGCCGCATCCACCTCGCGCGAGTACAGTCGATACGTAGTCTGCGCATCCGAGCGCAGTTGATTCCACATGTCGTCGAGTTTCATTCCTGCCGAAACGCGCAACCAGAAACTTCGCAATCGATGCGGAAGAGGCGTGCCACCCCAGGGCGGGCGCACGGGATACGGCGAACTTGCTTGCCGGCCATCCATGGAATTTGATCACGATTATAGTCCCGATTCCGGTCCTCGGCGCGACGATCAGCCGGCCTTTATCGGATCAGGCTTCAGAAGAAACATTCGGAACATCGCGGCCGCGAATGACGCGCACGGGGCGACAATTGAACTGATATCTGGCCAGCAACTTCAATGCAGCACGCTGCTTGTTAGTGGTCTTCGCCCGCCGACGGCAGTGTAAACAGGAACCTGCTTCCCTTGTCTACTTCGCTCTCCGCCCAAATCCGGCCGCCGTGCTGCTCCACAATGCTGCGGCAGAGCGCTAGCCCGAGCCCCGTTCCGCCCAGCGCGCGCGAATCCGACGCATCGCCCTGCTCGAATCGATCGAAGATGCGCTCGAGCTTTTCTGGAGCGATGCCACGTCCCTGATCTTCGACCATAAAACACACCGCGCCACGTTCTGAAGCTGCGGCGTCCGGCACAACTCCATCCACGTCCCACGCCGCCAGCCGGATGGCCGTGCCCGGCGGCGAAAACTTGATGGCGTTGCTCACCAGCTCATTCAGAACCTGCAACACACGGTCCTCATCGGCGAAGACCGGCGACGCATTCACCTCGAAGCGAAACTCGATGCCTGCCTGCGTTGCTGCGTTGTGCGCTATATCCGCCGACCGCCGCAACAGGGTCATTGGATCCACCGCCTCTCGATTCAGCGGCAGCCTTCCTTTTTCTCCGCGATCGAAGTCGAGAATGTCGTTGACTAGGCGTACCAGCCGGTCGCAGTTTCCGATGGCCATATCGATCATCTGGCGCTGCTTCTCCGGCCGCTTGTCCAGCGTGCCGCTTTGAATCAGTCCCAGCGATGCGCGCAGCGAGGTCAGCGGAGTTTTCAATTCGTGGCTGACTGTGGAGATGAACTCGTCCTTCATCTTCTCCAGCCGGCGCCGCTCGCTTACATCCTGGAACGCCACCACCATTCCGCAAACCTGGCCCTCCTCAAGCAGCGGTGTAGCGCTGTATTCGACGGGAACCGCCATTCCATCCTTGCGCCAGAACATTTCGTCGCGCATGCGGATCGGCTCCGAACGCCGCAGCGCCTGCAGAATCGGGCTCGTCGATCGCGAGTAAGGGGTCCCGTCGGCGTGGCTGTGATGGATAAGTTCGTGCAGATCGTGCCCCACAAGCTGATCGGCCGTGTATCCCAGCAATCTGGCCCCGGCCTCATTAATAAAGGTCACCTTGCCGTAAAGGTCCATGCCGAAAATGCCGTCGTCTACCGCTTCCAGGATCAGCTCGCGCTGCCGCGTGGCCATGTGCAGCGCCTCTTCGGCTTCGTATTGCTCGGTCACGTCCATACCATGACTCAGCACGAATGGCCGCTCGCCCGGCAGTTGCATGCGCCGGCTGCGCACCGCAATGCGCCGGTACACGCCGTCACTCCGCCGCAGCGGCAATGTGCCCTGCCACTCCTCCGCGCTTTCCAGCGCGTTTAGGCAATCTTGAAAGGCTGCCGCGCCCTCGGCGTCCATCAGCTCCGTGAGCATGCGTCCCACCAGCGACTCGGCGCGATATCCGAGCGTCTCTGCCGTGAACGCGTTCAGTGAGGTGAGCCGTCCCTCCATCGAGCAGGTGAAGACAAAGCCCAGGCTGTTTTCCACTACCTCGCGGTAGCGGGCCTCGCTCTTGAGCAGCGTCTTTTCCATCTCGCGCTGATCGGTTACGTCCTGCCCGCTCACAATCAGGTACTGGATGTCTCCGTTCGGCCCCAGCAGCGGCCGCAGCGTCCAGCTCACGCGCCGGCTTTCGCCTCCGGCTGCCCGCCAAAGCGTTTCATGCGGACCCGATGCTTGCCCCGCAGACGCTTCGCGCAACTTGCCCGCCGCCCATCCGCGGTCGTCCGCTTCCAGAAACTCGTCTACAAACGGCCGCCCCACGGCATGCGCCAGGCTCAACCCCGTCAATTGTGCGCAAGGATAATTCATGCGCACCACGCGCCCCGCCGTATCCAGCACCGTCACCAGGGCCGGAATCGAGTCCAGCGTAGCAGCAACAAAGCAGCGCTCGACCGCCAATGCGCGCTCCGTGCGCTGCCGCTGCCGCTGCGCTTGTTCCTGCAGCCGGATCCGGTTGTACAGCTCCAGCCGCGTCACGGTCTGGCGGCCCAGAATCTCCAGCAAAGTCAAATGTTCCGGCTTGAATTGGTCTGCCTTCTGTGAGAGCACCGCCATGGTGCCGATCATGTGTTCGTCGCTGCTGAACAGCGGAACCGCCGCGTAGGAAAGGCACGGGCTGGCGCCCGGCAGAGGAATTCCCTCAGGCGGAAAATGCGGATCCTGGCTGGCGTCGGCAATGAGCATTGGCTCGCCCGTCTCCAGCATCCATTGGCATGCGGTGCTGGCGCGAGGCTGTTCCATGGCCTTGAACCCGAATCGCGCCTTGAACCAAAGCCGGTTGAAGTCCATCCAGCCGATGTAGCCGTAGTCTGCGTCGCACAACACCGCCGCGAGCTCAACGAGCTCGTCCAGCGCGGGATCGGGATTGCGATCGAAGATCCCTATCTCCGGTCGCACCGCACCCATCTGGTTCTCTCCCCCGTGCGAACCGACAGTCGTCCCCATATAGATACACGTACCTTCGAGCAAGTATCAAAGAGATTGACCAACTTGACTCTTCCACTATCCGGTGAGTCGGAGGAAAAAGCTGTACAACTCAAGTACCTGCGTTTTCACGCACCATTCGATCTATTTCATGATTACTATGGACACTTTTCCGCTGTTACCAGGCGCCGTTCGTAATCCACACCACGGCGGAACGTCACCGATGATCGACCGCCATGCTCTGTCTGCTGTCTGTTCGCTGCGCACTGTTCAATGTTCACTGTGACGGCAATTTGCAGCAATCGCCTGCAGCCGGCGGCTCGTTGGCGCCCGCGTCCAGAACCACTTTCCAGCTCCCGTCGGGCTCTTTGCGCCACATTGTGATATACCGCCCGCTGGTGAGCACAGGATTTCCGTTCTTGTCCTTGCTGCGCCCTTCGAAATGGCCCCACGTATAACCCATGTCGCCTGATGGCCCCATCATTGCGTCGGTCGGCGTCCAGGTGAGCTGATAGTCCTTTGGCGACCAGTTCGCCGATTTCGCAATGGCCACTTTCCCGATCAGCGGCGCAACTCCGTTTCCAAGCGCCACCCCATCTTCGGCAAACCACGATGCGAACCCTTGGCCTCCACGCTCCCGCACATCCTTGGCAAAGCGCGATTCCAAATCGTAGAGCTGCATTTTGCCCGGTTTGACCGTCGAGTCGGCTAGAGGATTGGGCGTCTGCGACGGCGTCGCCGGCTCCAGCAACTGTGCGTGCCCAGAGCACGTTCCCGTTCCCGCCAATCCGGCAATGAAAATCAAAGATGAAAGAAAATTCCGAAGGTTGAACACGTTCCCTCCCTCGAACTTGAAGTCTATGCGCCCATCCTACAACCCAGAGCAAAGCACCGCCATGGACACGCGTCACACACATGCGCCGGCGGCAAGGTGATCTTGGCACCGGAGATCTTCTGCGCCCCGCGGCGGCTTCCATGCCGGATTGCAGCGGGAAAATTAACCGAGTCCAAATCGCATTCAGCCTCGTTGAGGATGAGCGATCTGGTTTTCAATCGAGGTGCGAGGCGTTTACTGCGGCACGTGAGACTTCCGCGCCGGCTCTTACTTCGGAGAGGCGTCTGGTCCAGCTACCGTCCCCGCGCCCTTCTCGCCGGCAGGGCTGGTGTTCGCCCCGGTTCGCGCCTCGGAGCCGAGTTCGTGATAGTTCGTGAACGCAATATCGTTCAGATTCGTCTGCACCGGTGAGGCCGAAACGTCCGTCGCTCCAGCCGACAGAACGTGAACCATGGAGAACGCCACGCCCCTCACCGGACAGATGTAGGATTGATCTCCAATCTTCACCGGCCCGTATTCCACCACAATTGCCGCCCGCATCGCATCATTCTGGGGCCCAGAATCCGCCACTTCGCTCAGCCGCAGAATCTCCCCGGTTGCCGGATCGATCTCGATTTCTCCGTGGTAAGCGGGAAAGAGCGCTTCCGCATTCTCGTCGACGGCCGCTTCCAACTTGAAATGCGATTGGCTCGCCGGCACTGCATAACGAAACACTGCCGCCGGTTCGCCATTTCCCTGCTCCCATCGCGCCCACGCCACCTCAGTGTGTGCAACATCGTTGATTACGATTCCGAGAATCGGCCCAAACTCGCCGCTTGAGGTCAGCCCCAGCGACGGCTCCTCCTCTTTCTCTTGCTTTTCCGTCTCTTCGTCAAGCACCTCATGCCCATCCCGGTAAGTGACCGTCCTACTGAATTCGCCCGTGCTGTGCAGTCCCCTGTATTCCGTGATGCTGGCCCCTCCCGGCTTTTCCAGGGGAACTGCCGAGCCCTTGGCGAGACGTTCGACCATCGCTATCGACGGCACGTTGGTTTTGTGCGTAATTGTGTCCTGGAAGTGCGTAGTTTCCCGCGTCGCATAGAACTTTGGCAGCCGCGTGATCGTCGTCTTTGTGTATTCAATGGCGTGTTCCAGCATCTGCCGTTGTGTATCCTCATCCGGCGGCGGATCGCGCAGCACATCGCTTGCGGGCGGATCCAGAAAAGCCGACATATCGGACAGCTTCATCAGTTCTTCGCGTGCCTTCTGGCCGGTAAAGTCCGCCTCCCAGCGCGCTAGCCTTGCCGGGCTCACACGCTCCGTAAGCTGCGCGCTCTCAAGCTCCTCCGCCACCTTCCCGTCGGGCTTCCCATGGAGCTTGAGCAGAGTCTCCTCCATCTGCTCGATGGACATGGTCTTCTCTGCCATTGCTTGCCATGCAATTCCCCAAAGAAGCAGCAGAGTAAGCCATTTAAGCATCCTGTTCTTCTTCCTCCAGCGCCGCTCAAGTATAGACGTTTTTCATTTGCACTCGCCCCGCGTTTGGCCACCTTCCACCCCCAAACCCCGGCACACTCCTGCCGTCTAATCCACCAAAGCTGCAAACTGCCGCGCAGGTATACTGGAGGCTGGCAGGCATCCTGTCTGTTCATGTTTGAGGTCAAGACCCCCGTTCAGGGGGCGCTTTGGCATTTGGGCTTATTTCCCTGGATTCCCGGACTCCCCCGGGGGAAGGAAGTACATGGAATCTTTGCTGGAGACCATCCATTCTCCCGCTGACTTGAAGCGGTTGAATTATGACCAGATGGTCTCGGTCGCGGAAGAAATCCGCGGCTTCCTCGTCCAGACTCTCTCCAAAACCGGCGGCCATCTCGGTCCCAACCTTGGCGTCGTCGAGCTCACCCTTGCGCTGCATGCCGTCTTTTCCACGCCCGACGACAAGATCCTCTTCGATGTGAGCCATCAGGCCTACATCCACAAGATCCTCACCGGCCGCCTTGATCGCTTCTCGACCATCCGCCAGCCCGGCGGGCTCAACGGATTCATGCTGCGGACCGAAAGCGAGCACGACTGCTATGGCGCGGGGCATGCCGGAACCGCTCTCTCGGCGGCCCTCGGCATGGCCGTCGCTCGCGATCTCGCCGGCGGCCACGAGCACGTGATCGCCGTCGCAGGCGACGCCGCCTTCACCAACGGCATCACATTCGAAGCGCTCAACAACATCGACGCTCACACCAGGCGCATGATCGTTGTCCTGAATGACAACGAGTGGTCCATCGACCGCAACGTCGGCGCCGTGGCCCGCTATTTCCACCGCATCGTCACCAACGAGCACTACCAGCATCTGCACGACAGAGCGACGCGCCTGATTGAGCGCTTCGCCGGAAAAACCGCGATCAAAGTCGTCCGCCGCGCCGAGGAAGCCGCCAAAAGCATGTTGTGGCCTTCGATCCTCTTTGAGGAGTTTGGCCTCGAGTACTTCGGCCCCATCGACGGTCACAACCTTCCGCTGCTTGTTGAGACCTTCAAGTTCCTCAAGACTCTCGACCATCCCGTTCTGCTCCACATCCTCACTCAAAAGGGCCGCGGCTTTCAGCCAGCGCTCGATGGCCAGAAGAAGTTTCACGGCCTCGGCCCTTACGATCCTGAAACCGGCCAGACGCCCGACGGCTCACCGACATACGCCGAAGTTTTCGCCATCACACTTGCCGACCTTGCCGCAAAGGATCCCCGCATCGTCGCCATCACCGCTGCCATGCCCAACGGCACCGGCCTCGATCATTTCCGGCCTCGTCACCCGAACCGGTACTTTGACGTCGGCATCGCCGAGGAACACGCCGTTGTCTTTGCCGCGGGCATGGCCACGCGCGGCTACCGCCCCGTCTGTGCCATCTACTCCACATTCCTTCAGCGCGCATTCGATCCGGTCGTTCACGATGTTTGCCTGCAAAAGCTACCCGTCCTCTTCTGCATGGATCGTGCCGGCCTTTCCGGTGACGACGGTCCCACGCATCACGGCCTTTTCGATATTGCATACCTGCGTGGCATTCCCGAGATCGTTCTCATGTCGCCCAAGGACGAAGACGAGCTGGCCGATATGCTCAAGACCTCTCTCGACCTCCCCGGCCCCAGCGCCATCCGCTATCCACGCGGCGCGGTTGCCGGCGTGACTCGCAAGCCCGAGCCGCAGTCGCTTCCCGTCGGCAGGGCGGAAGTCCTCTCAGACGGCTCCGACGTTGCCATCCTCGGCCTCGGCCCTATGATCTCGCTCTCACAATCGCTTGCCGAACTCCTTGACCGCGATGGCTACTCCGCCGCCGTCATCAATCCTCGCTTCATCAAGCCGCTTGACCGCGAAATCCTTGCGCGCTACGCCAGCCGCGTAGCTGCATTTGTCACCTTTGAAGACCACGTGAAAATGGGCGGCTTCGGAACTGCCATCGTTGAAGCCCTTGACGAAATGGGACTCTCCGTCCCCGTCGTCCGCATCGGCTGGCCAGACCAGTTCATCGAACACGGCAAGGTTGACGCGCTTCGCGCGCGCTACGGCCTCACCGCCGAAGCAGCTCTTGCCCAGGTTCTCCCGCTCCTTACGCGCCGCCGTCGTCCCGCCCTCGTCGCAAGCTAAACCCCTCACAAATTCTTTGACTGGCTCACCCGTCTGCCGCCAAGGACTGACTTGCCAACTGACTGTTCGCCAGGCCCGCTCGCCACACGAGTCCAAGCGTGGTTACCGAGAGGCACTAAGGTTCCATTCAAAAGGCACTAAGGATTCGTTAAGAACTGCCGATGAGAGACCTATCATGTCTTGGCCCACGCGGGGGGAAGCGCAGTGACCTTGAAAACGACGTTGCCGGTTCTCGCATTGAGCATTCTGGCGTCGTGCTCGATGACCAAACCCGCCGCAGCTGCGACCGCCAGCGCCTCAATCGTCGTTTCCGCGACCGTCCAGGCTTCCTGCCTCGCCATCGTCATCCCATCTGCGCTCGGAACCCACGCTCCGGAATCGGACGCGACGCCCGCGGTGGCCGTCTCCTGCACGAACTCCGTGCCGTACAACATCACCCTTAATGCAGGAGCGGCTCGGAGCACCGCCGTGGCTTTCCGGCCCGGATCGGTTTCTCGATTCCCCCTACTGTCCGTCGCGCCCAGCACCTCGAGCCAAGCCGCCGATCCAACGATTGTCGTTGTGACGTATTGACCACCGCGCCCGCGCCAGAAACTTCTCACCGATCCTCGCCAACTCCTCAATAATTCGCGCGCGATAATCGCAGGCAAACCGCCCGATCCTCGCCACTATTGATCAATTGCGTATTTATCACCTTGGTACATTTCGCCCGTTGACCCAAGGGTGTTATTGATGCCTGTTTTTACAGCAGGTAATGTCCCATTAACGCTCAACGACAGATTGTCAGGTGAGGGCCCCCTCTCGAAACTGCCTGTGCATTCATTGTTCTTGCGAGCACGTATGCAACGAACACAGGAAATCTGCGTTCGAACCTCGGCGGCAATTGATTTTTGGGCCGTGTTGGTTGGTCGTTCACTCTCATTCATCAATGCCTGCATCAGTGATTCACTGATCCCGTCCCACTCCTCCTCGGACGGCCGTTGATCTCAACATCAAACGAATTCTTGCACCAGGAGTAAGTGTCATGAAGTTCTCAACCCCCTTGAAGACCGCACTGCTTTCCGCCATTCTCGGATGCGTGGTGTTAGGTCTGACTTCTGCATCTGCCGTTGCTCAGACAAATCCGGCGACCACCACATTTAACGTCACCGCGACGGTACTCAAAGACTGCATCGTCTCTGCCACGGCTCTCCCATTCGGAAATTACACCGGAGCAGTGGTCAACGCTAGTTCCACGGTCACAGTTACCTGCACCAGCGGCACGACGTACACCGTCGGCCTCAACCCGGGATTGACGACCGGCGCAACAGTAACAACCCGGCAGATGGGCATTACCCAGCCCGCAGGCGGTTTGAATTATTCGCTGTTGACGACTTCCTACACAGGCGCCAACTGGGGCAATACCAGCGGCAGTTGGGTAAGCGGCACAGGCAACGGTGCTGGCCAGGCACTCACGGTATACGGTGTCCTGGCGGCGGGACAGTATGTCCCTCCAGGTTCTTACACCGACACGATTACGGCCACCGTCACCTACTGATTTTTTGCAACATTTGCATTTGGGATCCCCATGACTTTGCGAAACTCATTCCGTGGAATGGCGGCAGCCCTGGCGCACGCCGGCGCAGCCGTCATTCTCCTTTTCGCAGGCCCGGCAGCAACGGCACAGTCGTTGGCTGTATTGCCTGTCAACATTCTCTTTTCTCCCGGACAGAAAGCTTCGTCGCTGACCGTCACCAACACCGGGACCACTGAAACCGCGATTCAGATTCGCGCCTTCGCCTGGACTCAGACAGATGGCGACGATCAACTGACGGACTCGGATGCGGTCGTGCTGAGCCCTCCGCTGGTTACGATAGCGCCCAGCGCGTCCCAGGTGGTCCGCCTCATTCTTCGTCAGCTTCCGCAGGGCCGCGAGGCAACCTACCGCATTCTTATCGACCAGATTCCACCTCCGGCGGAGCCGGGGATGGTGCATATGGTCCTGCGCATGTCGATTCCGATATTCGCCGAGCCGCCGACGCGTGCGGTTCCGCACGTGCAGTTTCATCTGGCTGTCGATTCCGGGAAGCTCGTCCTCATAGGAATCAACGATGGTCTTAGCCACGAAGTGATTCACGATGTCGTGCTAACCACCAGCGACGGGCGAAAGCTCAAGGGAGATTCCGACGCATCGCCCTACATTCTCGCCGGAGTCACTCGGCGTTGGACCATCGCGGCAGAAGGCCCCCTCCCTCTGCCAGGCGAAACTCTGCAGTTGACAGCCCACACGGACGCCGGCGTTATCCAGCAGCAGGTCGGATTCGTCACGGCACCATGAACGTCGAGGTGCAATGGCCAGGGGGCTCCGCTGTGCTCAGATCGTGTTCCTTATGATGGCCGCCTTGCCGAACCTGGCCGCAGCCAGTGGCCCCGTCGTCTCGTCATCGAGCCCACCAGCCAATCCCGCAGCCGCCGACCCTTCTCCCGCTGCAAACAACGACGAGACGCTGTATCTTGACGTTCAACTCAATGGTCATTCCATCGGCAAGATTGGTGAATTCACTTTGCGTCACGGTACTTTGTGGGCGCGGCCAGAAGAACTGCGCGATCTCGGTTTCCGCGTTCCTGTGTCTCGCGCTTCTGAAACCGGCGGTCTCGTGGGCCTGTCTGACTTGCCCGGACTAAGCTGGATTCTTGACGCAAAAAATCAGGTTCTTCAAGTCACAGCGGTCGACAGTGCCTTGCTGCCGGCTTTGTTGCAACCAATGGGAAGAGAACCGGCTGGAAGCCGTCGCGTGATCGAGAGCGGAACCGGCGTGACGCTCAACTACGATACAGTCGGAACTTTCTCTGGCGGCCAGAAGGGCGGCAGCGCGTCCTTCGAGACCAGAGTCTTCTCGCCCTGGGGTATCGTAAGCTCGGACTGGCTTGCCTTTGCCGGCGCGGGTTCGCCCACCCCCGGCGCAACCACCGCCGTTCGCCTCGATTCGTCTTACACCTTTGCCGACGTCAATTCCTTGCGCCGCTATAGTCTGGGCGATTTCATTAACGGCGGCCTTTCCTGGACCCGTCCCGTTCATTTTGAAGGCATCCAGATCAATTCAGACTTCAGCATGCGGCCCGATCTTGTGACGTTCCCAGTGCCCACGATCACTGGCTCAGCCGCGGTTCCCTCCACCGTCAACGTGCTCACCGACGGCAATCTCGCGGCTTCCAGTCAGATTGCGCCGGGCCCCTTCGAGGTTCCGCAACTTCCGGTGGTCGAGGGCGCGGGCACCATTTCGATGACGGTAACGGATGCAATGGGACAACAAATTACTGTGACGCAACCTTTCTACGCCAGCTCCACGATGCTGGCCAAGGGCCTCCAGACCTTCGCTTTGCAAGCTGGCCTCGTTCGGCGCTACTGGGGCACAATCAGCGACGACTACGGAAAGCTGGCCGGCGCCGCCGTCTATCGCCGCGGTCTCTCGCAGAAGTTCACCATCGAAAGCAGCATTGAAAGCACTCCGGGTGCATTCATGGCGGGTGCGGGCGGGGTGGCGCAGATCGGCAATCTCGGCGTGGTCAACTTTGCTGTGGCGCCAAGCTTCGGCTCCGGCCAGGCGGGCGCGCAGTTCTCCGCCGGGGCTCAGCGCATCGGCCGGATCTTTAGCCTTGGCGGCTCCGCGATCATGGCGGATCACAACTACCGCGATGTGGCGTCTGAAAACGGAGACGGCGTCCCGCGCAAGCAGATCAGCGCCTTCACTGGCTTGTCTCTCAAGCGATTCGGCTCCGGCGGCTTGGCCTACGCCGCGGTCAACATGGACCCCTCGCCGGTGCCGCTTCAGCAAAACGCCAACCCGGCCCAGCACTCGCAGATCGTTTCCGCGAACTATTCGCTTCAGATCCATCACGTTTTTCTCTACGCCACGGAGTTTCGCGACCTCGTGAACAAAGGCAGCAGCGGCGTGCAGATTGGCCTGACGATTCCCTTCGGCAAACGCAACTCAGTCACCGCCAGCGGAGGTTCAAACGGTTCCGCTCAAATTGATGTGCAACAGCCCGCGCCAATCGTCGGAGAGTGGGGCTACCAGGCCTACGTCTCCGCGGGCGATTCAACGCATGTGTTCGCTCAGGGACAATACAAGTCGCCCGTCGGCTTGTTCACGGCGGGCGTCGACAGCGACAGCGGTGCGACCACTCTGCGCCTGGAAACTCAAGGCGCATTCTCTTTCGTCGATGGCGAGCTTTTCCCTTCGAACACTATTTACGACAGCTTCGCCGTTGTCGACACGGGGCCTATGGACCATGTGCACGTCCTTCAGGAGAACCGCGACGTTGGCAGCACAAATTCCTCAGGGCGCTTGCTGGTGCCCGACATGCGCGCATTCGATCTGAACCAAATTTCGATTGCTCCAACCGATATTCCGCCCGACGTCACCATCGACGTCGCCTCTCGCGACGTGCGACCCCAGGATCGTTCCGGCGTTGTGCTCAAGTTCCCCATCAAATTCAGCCACGGCGCATTGTTGCGCCTGGTCGATGAAACCGGCGCCGCGGTGCCGATTGGCAGTACGGCAACCCTGCGGGCCACCGGCGTCGTCGTCCCGGTCGGTTACGACGGCGATGCCTACGTTGAAGATCTCAACCCCCACAATCAACTGGCCGTCGAGTTTCCTGACGGGCGTCGCTGCGTTGTCGCCTTTGAGTATGCGCCGGTAACAGGCGAGATTCCCTCGATTGGACCGCTTCGTTGCCTGGAGAAAAAGTTATGATGCGAAGACTCCTCTTTGCGGTGTCGCTCCTGCTCTTCTTTGTCGCGCGGGCCTTGGCCGCAAATTCCTGCTCTGCGTTCGCCTCGGGAGTCTCATTCGGCGGCTACTACGGCTCGGTCGTAGATATTACCGGCACCGTGACTGTCACGTGTACGAGCGGCCAGGCCTATGACATCGCTCTCAACGCCGGGTTGGCGAGCGGCGCCACAATCACCACCCGGTCCATGCAGAATGGTTCAGCCTTGTTGGGCTACAAGCTGTTTAGTGATTCCGCGCGCACCTCAAACTGGGGCAACTCATCCAGCACCGGTTGGGTAGCGGGCAGCGGCAATGGAAGCGCCCAACAGTACACCATCTATGCTCAGATTCCGGCGGGAGAGACCGGCGCGTTGCAGGCGTACACCGATACCATCACCGCTTCCATTTCCGGCACCGGCATCACCACCGTCACCGCGCAGTTCAGCGTCACCGCGACCATCGTGAAAGACTGCACGGTTTCGGCTACCAATCTCGCCTTCGGCAATTACACCGGCGCTGTCAATAACTCAACATCCACGGTCTCGGTCACCTGCACCAGCGGCACCGCGTACACCGTGGGCCTCAGCGCTGGGCTGGCGACAGGCGCGACCGTGACCACCCGAAAAATGCAAAACGGATCGGCGTTGCTGAATTACGGCCTCTTCAGCAATTCCGGTCACACCACCAACTGGGGAGACACCTCCGCCACCAACTGGGTGAGCGGCACGGGCACTGGTTCCGCGAAAGGGATCACCGTCTACGGCCAGATTCCCGCAGCGCAATATGTCAAACCGGGAAGTTACACCGACACGATCACCGTTTCTGTCACCTATTGACCCCAGGCGCCGGCGCCCATCCGTTTATCCTCCTCAATAGATGTCCCAGACCATCAACCCTCCGCGCCGGCGTTTCCATCTTCCACGCCGCTGGCTGCTATGGCTCGTTGCGGGTCTCGTCCTGCGTTTTGCTTTTGTCTATTTTCCGCGCCCCGTCGACGACGACACATTCGACTATCTCCAGATGGGCCACAATCTCTTCCATTACGGCGTCTACGGCATCGGAACCGGCGACGACATGGGCCCTTCAACCTACCGGCTCCCCGGCTATCCCATTTTTCTTGCTACGTTCGAGTCCCTTTTCGCCCGCTTCTGGCCGAATACCTGGTTCACCGCAGTCTTTCTTTTTCAGGCCGCCATCGATCTCCTTTCCGGCTTGCTGCTCGCGGCTTTCGCACGCCGCCACCTTTCCGATCGCGCGGCTGAAGTCACGTTGGCCTTGGCCATGCTCTGCCCTTTCACCGCGGTCTACTCGGCCATCGCCATGACCGAGTGCTTCTCGGTCTTCGCCATCTCGCTCGGCATGTACGCGGCTGGCCGCATTCTCGCCGCTCGAGCCTCTGGCAAGCGCGACCTCTCCGCGTTGATCCTGGCCGGCTGCGCCGCAGCTCTCGGCACTTTGCTTCGTCCCGACGGCATCTTCCTCTTTGCAGCCATTGCTCTCGGCTTGTTTTTCTATTCAGAACGCAGCCCCGCCGTGGAGCAACCCGCACGATTCGCCTTGCGCCAGAGCCTCGCCGCCACTTCTATCTTTTGCGTCGTTGCATTGCTGTCTCTGGTTCCGTGGACCGTCCGCAACTGGGAGGTCTTTCACACCTTTCAGCCGCTTGCGCCGCGCTACGCCGATCCCGGCGAGCTCTCGATTGCCGGCGCGCGCCGCTGGCTCCGCACATGGACCATCGATTTCGCTGACACCGCCGTCGTCTGCTGGCAATTCCCCGGCGGTTTTGTCGATCCCGGCGACATTCCTGCCCGCGCTTTCGATTCGCCTCAGCAGCGCGCCTACGGGCTCCAACTCCTCGCCGAGTACAACCGCGATTTCTCTCTCACTCCGTCGCTCATCGATCGCTTTGCTGCCGTGGCAGCCGTGAACATCAAGGCCCATCCCATCCGCTACTACCTCGGCCTCCCGTTGCTGCGCGACGCCGACATGCTGCTCCGTCCTCGTACGCTCGAGTTCGGCCTCGACGTTTTCTGGTGGCGATGGAGCGAGCACCCCGCCGAATCCGCCTGGGCCATCTTCCTCGGGCTCCTCAACCTCTTCTATGTCGCCGCTGCCGCCTGGGCATTCATTCGCCGCCGCGTCCCTTGGCCGTGGATGCTCGGCTCCTACATCATCCTGCGTTTCATCCTTCTCGGCGCCATGGAGAACCCCGAACCGCGCTATACCGTCCAGTTTTTCCCCATCCTCATCGTGGCCGCCGCCGCCTCGCTCACTCGCTCGCGTCCCAAAGCAAACTCCGCCCTTGACTTCGCCGAGTTGCCTGTCAAGCGTCAACCCTCACCCACGACGGCTCCGCACTCCGACTAACGCCTTCCCCCTCTATCTCCTGCGCCCTCGCAAATAAAATCCCAAAGATTGCCGATTAAATCGCCCAAGTCGCTATCCTTGAAGATGAATGCGGAATCTCGGTGACGCTCAAAACCATTCCCGTCGACGACCAGCCAGAGCCAACCGGTAAGCGCCGGCGCGTCTCAGCCTGCCAGGCTCTCCAGGAAGGCGGAAAATAATCAAATAAAAAAATAGTGAATTTTCGCCAGATATTCGCCATTTAACTCCTTTAGAATCAGTAAAGCAGCCCCACAATGACCGACAAAATGCGTCAAATAGCGCCCAATTCTCGATAAACAACTCCTTTCGAATCAGCATCGGACCGGTGCAGATGTGACCTGCGCATTCTCTCTGTTTAACTTATTCATTTCATGGCTTTTGTTTCACTTCTTCATTCGCTCGCTAGTGCATTCGCCCAACAGTCCCGGAGCCCCGAGTCCCGATCCGCCGCCTACCGTTCACCGCCCGCGACTCGCGATCCAGGGTCTCGGTCCCTTATTCCCTCGGTCCCTTGGTCCCAGCCTTTGTGCGACAATCCTCTTCAGATCGTCCTCTCCATGCGACTGTTTCACTTTTTCCCGGGTCTGTTGGTGATCGGCTGCGCTCTGGCTTCGGTTCCGGCCAATTCTCAACCGGAGTCCACCGCGCCACCCGTTCCGCTCGTTCTTGCCGGCGGTACCGTTGTCGACGTCACCGGCTGGGGTGACTCGGCTCGCGACATTCCCGGCGCCGTGGTCGTCATCCGCGACGGACGCATCACCGATGTCGGGCTGCCTGACCAGGTCTCCATTCCCAAAGACGCCCGCATCATCGACTGCACAGGCAAATTCCTCATCCCCGGTCTCATCGACGGCTTTGCCGGCATGAACTCTCAGGCCCAGGCCAATGCCAACCTCTACATGGGCGTCACCACCGTCGTCGCCCGCGCCGATCCGGAACGCGGCTTCATCGATTCCAGCGCGAAGCCCAGCCCCCACATCTATCCCGTTGACTCGATCGGCGTCACCGACGACTGGAGCCTTCTGGCACGCCAGCCCGAGTGGGTCTCAAAGCTGCGCGAAGGCGCTCATCCCGTCGAGCTCACCCCGCAGGACACGGCCCGCCAGATGGTCGACACCGCGCACATCGGAACGCGCGTGCTCCTTCTCACCGCCCACCTCACAGCCGCCAGCTCACAGTGGATCATTGCGCGCGCCCACGAGATGGGACTCGCCACCTACGGCCAGTTTGTATCCACGCCCTACCGAGTCGGCGATGAAGCCGGCGTCGACGCTCTCATCGGGATGGACCACTACGATCTAGGCGTCATTCCCGACGAGCTCCAGCGCCCTCTGATCGACGACCCCGACGGCCCCTCCGCTGATACCGCCTATGACTACTCGGAGCGCATTCCGCCCACCGACGCCCGTCTGCGCGATTACGCCCATTTCCTCGCCGCGCATCACGCCGCGCTCATCCCCGCGGTCAGCCTTTATTACGTCGAGCTCCCCGGTCATCGCAACCTATGGCAGGAACCGGCTGCGGCGCTTCTCGATCCCGGCCGCATGTTTCATCCCACCGATCCCTCCACCGGCGAAATGATGTTCCCTCTTCCCACCTGGTCGCGCCACCTTCCCGCCGCCGCGCAGCGTTGGATGGAGTCAGACCAGCAGAAGAAGGCCGGTCAAACCGCTCTCCGTCTTTGGCACATCAATCAGACCCTCTTCTCCGCTTTCCCACACTACCTCGCTGGCTCAGGCGCTGACGCCATGGGCACCATGCCCGGCATTTCGCTTCACACCGAGCTTGAGCTGCTTGTCCGTCTTGGCCTGTCACCGCGCGAAGCCCTCGCCGCCGCCACCAACAACTACTCTCTCCAGCTTGGCTGGAGCGAGCTTGGCCTCATCGCTCCCGGCCGCCGCGCCGATATCCTCATCCTCGATTCCGACCCCACCGTCAGCATCTGGAACGCGCGCCGCATCTCCGCCATCATTCTTGACGGCGAACCCCTCGACCGGAACTCCCTCCTCCACCTCAAAAAGTAGGTCCCGGTTCGTCCACGTGCC
This sequence comes from uncultured Acidobacteriaceae bacterium, assembly GCA_963789425.1. GTDB lineage: Bacteria > Acidobacteriota > Terriglobia > Terriglobales > Acidobacteriaceae > Telmatobacter. The sequence goes on from CAWBKM010000006.1 coordinate 286,876, forward strand.
TGCTTCGCTGACCTGCTGACTTGCTAACTTGCTAACTCCGCCAACCCCACTAGCTCCGCTAACTCCGCTGCTCCTCGATCATTTACCCTTGACTTCAGCGCCGTCTCATTCCCAATGCCTCCACGTTCCCCCCATCCGCGTTCTTCCGGCCAGCACCACAATCGCCTTTTGCTCCTCATCGCGTTCTACAAGTTTCTCCACGCCCTGTTTTTCATTGCCATTGGCGTCGGCGCCCATCGCCTGCTCCACAAAGACCTTGCCGACGAAGTCGACCTCTTTGCTCGCTACCTGCGCTTCAATCCCGAGTCGCGACTCGTCTCGTTCGTCCTCGAGAAGGCATCGCTGGTTAACGATCCCCTCTTGCGCCGCATCGGCTTCTTCGCTTTTTGCTACGCCGCCATCACTCTGGTTGAAGGCATCGGTCTCTATCTTGAAAAAACGTGGGGCGAGTTCCTCACTCTCGCCATTACCGCTTCGTTCCTTCCCTGGGAGCTCTTCGAAATCTATCGCCACGTCACGTGGATTCACCTGGGCCTATTCGCCATCAACATCCTGGTCTTCCTCTATCTGCTGGATCTGGTCCTCGCCCGCGCCCGCCACCGCGCAAAAACCCTGAAGAAATTCCCCAGCTAGCCGCGAGAAGAGTGCACCAGCCCTCCACTACTCTCGTGGCCAAGGTCACTGACGGGACCCGCCTGAAATGAGACAATTCCGCCATCGCTGATGGGTTGTTCACCAGGTCCGAGCCTGACGGAGGGACAGATTAGGCAATGATTCTTGGTTCGATCAAGAGTCGGGCGAGTGCGGCTCTGCTGAGTCTGGCGATCGGAGCGGCCTTGGCCGCCAGCTCGGGGTGCGGGGGAACGGCCAAAACCACTTGCAGCGATTGCAGCCCACCCCCGCCGGCGCTGACCCTGACGATTGTCGGGCCTTACCAGGCGGCGCTGAGCGGCAGCAATTGGGTGGTCGCCGGCGTCCCCGGTTTTACGCTTCTCGCAACCGGCACTGGATTTACAAACAAATCGGTCATTCAGTGGAACGGTACCGCGCTGGCGACGAACTTCGGATCGAGCACAGGATTGACTGCCCAGCTGACTAGCGCCATGGTGGCAACGCCGGGGACGGTCGCTATCACTGTTGAAGATTCGGGGACGACTTCCAATTCGCTGCCCTTCGGAATCGCTTCCCCGGCAGCGGCAACAGCGGGCGTTGTCCAAATGATTACCGTCGCCCCGGATGGTTCGCCCGCCAACGCCAACAGCCTTGTGGCGCCGGCAATCAGCGCAACAGGGCGATACGTCTCATTCCAGTCCGCGGCCACCAATTTGGGCGCGGGCATTACGAGCGGCAATCAGCAAATCTACGAGCGCGACACCTGCATTGGCGCGCCGGCAGGTTGTGTTCCAGGCACAATCCCTATATCCGTTACGTACAACGGAAATCCCGTTGACAATGGCAGCTTGGATTCCTCGGTAAGCGGGGATGGCCGCTACGTCGCATTCGATTCGATGGCGTCCAACATCGTTGCATCGGAGCCGACATTCTGTGCGCCCTATAGCTGCGCCTATCTCCAGGACACTTGTATTGGTGCAACTCCTGAATGTACGCCCAACACCATCGTCGTCTCAAGCTTGCTCAACGGACAGCCCGCCGCGGGTGGGATTCCAACGATCAGCCCCGACGGAAGATACGTTGGATACAACTCCACCGGCACTTCGCCAGGGATAAACAATGTTTACCTGACGGATACGTGTAACGGCGCGCCGGTCGGCTGTGCGACGAGCACGATGCTGATCTCGCAATCCACATCGGGCACGGTTGGCGATGAATTAAGCGCTTTCCAAGACGTAAGTTCGGGCGGACGCTATGTATCGTTTGTTTCGGGCGCAAAGAATCTTGTCTCCACGACGACAAATGCGAACAATCCCGACCTTTTCCTGCGCGATACCTGCCTTGGTGTGCCGACAGGTTGCAGCCCGACCACTTCGCAGGAGGATGTTTCCACTGCGGGAATCCCGGCAAACGGCGGCGCGATCGACATATCTTCCAACCCGCCGATCAGCTCCGACGGCAGGTTCCTTGCATTTTCAACCCTCGCACAGAATCTCGTCTCGCAGAACGTAAACGGTCACGGGGACGTTTATTTAAGGGATACGTGCAATGGCGCGGCTGCTCCCTGCACTCCTTCGACTGAAATCGCGTCGTTAGGCAATGACGGATCGATTTCCAACGCCGGAGAGAATCACCCGAGCATGAGCGCCACCGGGCGATTCATCGCCTTTGCATCGCTCGCGAATAATCTCGTCCCGGGCGACACTTTCCCGATCGACGGCTGGAAAGATATCTTCGTGCGCGATACCTGCTTTGGTGCCCCAGCCGGATGCGTTCCGAGTACGGTCCGCGTCTCGGTGGCCAACTATCCGGGCAATTTCGCGACGCAATCCAACGGCATCAATGACTATCCGCAAATCAGCGCGGACGGGCATTACGTCGTCTTTCTGTCGGCGTCCACCAACTACCTGGCGTCCGGCGGCAACGGCTACGACATGGTGTACCTCGCGCTGACCGGATTCTGATGCCCCAAAACCCGCAGTTGATTTTCCTTAAACGCTGTGTGGTAGTATCCAATCTCAGTTGAATCTCCCTGGTTTATTCCCTGATCGTTTTGAGTTCCCCACGCGTTGACTTTGTGCAATGGGAGCAGTGCAGCCCAGGACCGCATCTTTCCGACCGCGCGTCCACGGCTGCCGCACCCGCGCAATCATCCGACTCACGGCAGGTGACACATGGCTAAATTCAGGCTTGGCATCAATATGGCGGGAGCTGTATCCGCGGGAGCCTATACCGCGGGAGTGCTCGATTTCCTCATGGAGGCGCTGGAGGAATGGGAGGCCACGAAGGCGGCTTTTAAAGCCTATCTGACGAATCCCGCACCGGGGCCGGTGCCGCCCGTCGCGCCGCTCCACGATGTGCAAATCGATGTTTTCACCGGAGCTTCCGCCGGCGGCATGTGCGCGGCTATCGCATCGGTCATGGTGCAGCAGCCCTTCCAGCACATTCAAACGGGCGACGAGCAGAACACGACCAACACTTTCTACGAGAGTTGGGTCAATAAAATCGACATTTCCCGGCTCCTCGAAACAAATGATGTAGCCGGCGACGGTCCGCTGCTTTCTTTACTCGACTGCACGATCATCGACGAGATTGCCGCCTATGCGCTCACGCCCGCCGGCGCATCTTCGCGGCCCTATATTGCCGACAATCTGAATCTCTTTCTTACTCTGACCAACGCGCGCGGCACTCCATATGGGCTCTACTCCGGCGCAACCTCGGCTGAGGAATTTGTTTCCTACTACGGCGATCGATTGCAATTTCAAGTCACCCACGGAGCTTCGACGGACCCTCCGCTTGCACCCCTTGCCAAGCCGCTGCCCGCTGGCCAGCCCGGGCAGGGAGCCTGGCCATTGCTGCAGGAAGCAGCGAAAGCCACCGGCGCCGTACCCGTCGCGCTCGCTTCGCGAGTTCTTACGCGCGACGTCGCCGATTATCAAATTCCAGGGTGGGAGCCGCTAAATCCGACCTCGATGCAAATTTTTCCTGCCTTTCCTTCTGGAATCGGCGCCTCAATACAAACCGTAAATGTCGACGGAGGCGTCACCGACAACACTCCATTTGAGCTGGCTGACAACTATCTCGCCGATGAGTTGAACCAGGTCTCCAACCCCTCGGCGCCCAGCGAGGCAAACGCCGCAGTCCTCACCGTCGCTCCATTTCCCATGGGAGACAGCAACTTCAACGGCCCCTACGTCCCAACCGATCACCAGGGCATTTGGGCCATCCTCATGAGTTTCTTTACCGTCACCCTGTCGCAATCGCGCTTTCTGGGTGAGAGTCTGGCGGCGCTCATGGACGGTTCTTCCTTCAGCCGCTTTGCCATCGCCCCGTCTGACCCCGACTCCGTGCAAGCAGGCAAGCCGGCCCTGCAATGCGGCTCGCTGGGCGCTTTCGGCGGCTTTCTGTGCCGCGATTTTCGCAAGCACGACTTCCTCCTCGGCCGCAGAAATTGCCAGCAGTTCCTGCGCGAGCACTTCGCCGTCCTGGCGACAAACCCGCTCATTGACGAGGCGCTCACGACAGCCGGGCCCTACGCAGCTCAAATCAAGGCTCAGTTCCTGGTGGATTGCCCCAGTCCGAACACGACATTGCCCCAGGGAATGGTTTGGATGCCGCTGATCCCGCTTTGCGGCAAAGCAACCGCCGAGGTCCCCCTGCCCCCGCGCGCTGCAATCGCTTCCGCTCAATTGGACAACATCGTCAATCTCATCGTGCAGAGGCTGAATGCAATTCGCCCCAAGCTGGCCGCAGGCGAGCTCGGAAAACTCATCAGCGGCGCACTGGGAATCCTGCTCAACACGTGGATCGTGAGCGGCAAGGTCAAGAACGCGATCCGGCAGGCTCTCGACAATGCGCTCGCCGGAGATGCCGTCAATCCATAGCGCACGCGCCAGCTTTGTGTACTTCCGTCAGGCTTCTGCCTGGGAACCATCGAATTCGACGCTCTCCATTTTCCTCCACGCCCCCGCACGCGCCGCGCCAGCCGACTTCGGATCCCCGCTCCCTGCTCTCTATATTCGCTTTTTGTTCTCCTATCACAAGCGAGAACACCTGTCCAGACGGGGAATCACAGCAGTAAACCCCACATCTTGTGGTGCCGCAAATTTTTTCTTCTATTAGTCGACTTTCCCGCAGAGAGCCTGATTTTTCATCACTTTCCACCGATTTTTCTCTTGGCGGAGAGGAACTTCAGGGGTACTATCGACCGAGATGGAACATTTTGGAGTTAGATGGAGTCATATGGACCATATCCATAACCCCTCTTTCCTCCTAAGTTTACTCCGATTCCCCAACGGGAATCGCAAATCCGGAAGCCATTCAATTTGGGGAACCACTTTGGCTAACCCGGAACAAAGCTTCAGAGAATTCGGTTCGCGGTACGGCAGCACGGGTCGCCGCGGAAGACAAACGAGGACGGCAAATGTTTCGCGGCAACCATCCGGCAAAGGTCGAGGACAACGGGCGGCTCAAGCTCCCGGTCCCGTTTAAGCAGTTGCTGGATGCTGCCAATGTGACTGACCTCTATGTGACCAGCGAAGACGGCAAGCGAGCCCAGATTTGGCCGCTCGGCGAGTGGGAAAAGATTGAAGCTCAACTGGCAAAGCACAGCACGATGAACGACTCGGTGATGAGGTACCTCGACTTGACCAGCTATTACGGCCAGCAGGTAAAGATGGACGCCCAGGGTCGGATCATGCTTCCGCAGATCCTGCGCTCCACGGCCAAGCTGGAAGGCGATCTCGTTGTGATGGGCAAGATCACTCATCTTGAAGTAGTAAACCGCTCGGCATTTGAGCAGGACCTGCCCACCGGCAGCCTCACCAAGGACGATCGCAGGCAGGTAGGCGGAATTCTAGCCGAGGGGAGCGGATCGTAAGCCCCTCAGGGGGGCTCGCATGACGCAGCAAAAAGTACGCCATGTGCCGGTTCTTTTTGAGGTCGTATTGGATTTTATTCGCGTGCAACCCGGCGGCACTTACGTCGACTGCACGCTGGGCCTGGCGGGACATGCCGAAGGCATCGTCAGGCAACTGGGATCGGCGGGGCACTTTATTGGATTCGACCGCGATCCCGAGGCGCTTGAATTGGCCAGAACGCGGCTCTTGACGGTTTCTGAAGAGCTGGGCACTGAGGCGCCGCAAGTGAGTTCGATCGGCGAAGCATTCAGCAGCATCGCCAAGCACGTGAAGCCGGCTTCAGTGGATGGATTGCTGGCCGACTTTGGCGCAAGCAGCCTGCATTTCGATGAGGCGCGCAGAGGGTTTAGTTTTCAGGCGGACGGACCGCTGGACATGCGTATGGACACGCGATCCGGCGTGACCGCCGAACAAGTGGTGAATGAGATGGGCGAGCGCGAGCTGGCAAATCTCATTTACGAATACGGTGAGGAAAGGAGGTCGCGGACAGTCGCCAGAGCCATTGTGCGGGGGCGGCCGGTTACGTCAACGGCGCAGTTAGCCAGAATCGTAGCCTCAGCCGTCCCGCCAATGAAATATATTCACCCGGCAACCAGAACTTTTCAGGCTTTGCGCATCTTCGTTAATCAGGAATTGCAAGAAATTCGAGCTTTGTTTGAGGCCGCACCAAGTTTGCTTAAGCCCTCCGGAAGGCTCGTCGTTATCAGCTTTCATTCATTGGAAGATCGCATCGCGAAAGACAACATCCGGGAAGGCGCGCAGAAGGGAATCTGGAAGGTTTTGACCAGAAAGCCCGTGACTGCGACAGAAGACGAGATCATCCGCAACCCGCGTTCGCGCAGCGCCAAGCTGAGAGCAGCGGAACGGCAATAGGCCGGCAGAGCGAGGAGAACGAAGATGGCGGCATGTGTAACAACTTATTTTGAGACCGGTCGAGGCTTGGGCGCGCGAATCGCCGAGCACAACGCCGCGATGATGGCACAGCAGATGCAGCTTCGCCGCCGCGTGCGCATGCCGGAGTATTATTTCGCGAAACATTTTGACAACACCCGCCTCGTCAAGGCCTCTGATCCGGTCCGAGTGCGCGAGATGCGCGTCTTCTCCGCCGCCGCGGCCGTGCTCTTTTCTCTTATCATGATTTACGGGCTGCAGCATTTCTACGCGATCGAGAGCAGCTACCACGTCGAGACCGAAAAGCAGACGCTTGACCAGTTGCGCGAGGAGAATCGCCAATTGCACCTGAGCCAAGCCGAGCTTACGCAGCCCGGCCGCATCGATCAGATGGCCCGCCAGCTTGGGCTCGCCGAGCCGCAGCCCGGCCAGGTGATCTTCTCCGATGCGCGGCCTGCATCTGGCGCTCCCACTCTTGCTCAGGTCAATTCTTCAGCGCCCCCGGTGCAGTAGCCCGGGCCATCGGACCCTGGAAAAATGTCGGCAGCCGCCCCAGCCATCCGCAGCCGTTCTCAAACACCGAAAGGCGTGCCCCTCAAGCGGGCGCGCTTTTTCGTGATCTGCCTTTTTTTCCTGGTCTGGGTCTGCGCCATCTTAGGCCGGCTGTTCTGGCTGCAAATTGTTCGTCATCGCGACTTCGTTGAGCGTGCCGAGAAACAGCAGCAGCGTACTTTTGAAGTGGCTCCCCGCCGCGGCGTCCTCTACGACCGCAACCTCTGCGAGTTGGCCATGACCGTCCTGGTCCCGTCGATCTACGCCGATCCCTCGCAGATCGCCGACAAGCAGGCCACCGCGAAAACCCTTGCTTCTTTGGTCCACACCGATCCTGAAGACGCGCTTACGACCGAAGCGCAAATCGTCGAGCGGCTCAACGACGGCCACAACTTCGCCTGGATCGCGCGGCGCGTCACGCCGCAGGTCGCCACGGCGGTAAAGGCCCTCAATATTAAGGGCATTTTCTTCCAGCAGGAGTTTGCGCGCTTCTACCCGGACAATCAGCTTGCCGCTCAAGCGTTGGGGTACGTTGGAAGCGACGACAACGGACTTGGTGGTTTGGAAGAGAAATTCGACAGCGAGTTGCACGGCGCTCCCGGCCTCATGTACACGGCCGTGGATGCTCGCCGCAAAGTTCTGGGCTCAATTGAGCGCGATCCCGAGCCCGGGCAGAATCTGGTCCTCACCGTCGACGAAAACATCCAGTTCATGGCCGAGCGTGCCCTCGATCACGCTATGCAGACAACGCAGGCGCTCAACGGCACCGCGGTCGTGCAGGATGTGCATACTGGACAAATCCTGGCCCTCGCCATACGCCCCACCTTCAATCCCAATCAGATTCGCCACTCCACGCCCGATATGCTCCGCGACCACGCGGTCAGCGACGTCTATGAGCCCGGATCCACCTTCAAACTCGTCACCTACTCCGCAGCCATGGACTCGGGTGTCGCGAAACCCGACGACATGATCGATTGCTCCGGCGGACAAATTACCGTTGCCGGTCAGGTCATCCACGATGACAAGAGCGACCGCGGCCTCGGCACGATCCCGGTGGCGGCAGCTCTTGCCCACTCCAGCGATGTCTGCGCCATCAAGCTTGCCCTTAGGGTCGGCCCCGACAGGATGTACCAGTACATCCGCAGCTTCGGATTTGGATCGAGATCAAGTGTCGAGCTTCCCGGCGAAACGCGCGGCCTTCTTCGCCCGCTCAAGAATTGGCGTCCCGCGTCGATCGGCTACGTCGCCATCGGCCAGGAAATCGCCGTCACGCCGCTCCAACTCGTCTCCATGGTCTCCACCATCGCTGACGGAGGCGTCTATCTGCCCCCGCACATCCTGATGCAGGACCAAAGCGCCAACCAGGCGCCGATGCCGCCTCTTGTCGCCAGCCCAATCAGAGCAGGTGAAGATCTGCCCAGCCAGCTCCCGCCCGGAGCGCATCGCGTCATCAGCACGCTCGCAGCCGCTGAGATGCGAAAAATGATGGAAGGCGTCGTTCTCTTCGGGACTGGAAAGTCGGCCCAACTCGACGGCTACTCCTCCGGCGGCAAGACCGGCACCGCCCAGAAGATCGACCCGGTCACGCACACTTATTCGAAGACCATGCACATTGCCTCGTTCGCCGGATTCGCGCCGGTCAACAATCCCCTCATCGCCGTGGCTGTCGTCCTCGATTCGCCCAAAGGCGCGTACTACGGTGCCTCCGTCTCTGCACCGGTCTTCGCAGAAGTGGCGCAGCAGGTCCTCGAATACCTGGGCGTGCAGCACGACATCGACCTTCGTCCGGCTGACCTGGCTTCAACGAAAGACGCGCCCATCACCGAGGACGATGCTCCGGCGCAAGAAGAAAACATCCAGGCGCTCTACGACGCTGCCAACGATTTGCCCAGCGACGATCCCCTACGCACTCCGCCGGCGTCGACAGCCATAGCAGCTTCGCCCTCTAATCCGGCACCTGCTCAGGCATCGAATTCTCCAGTTCCCAAAGCCAGTGCGCCTTCCGGGCCCTCCCCCGCCGCCCCGGCCCCATCACATCCCGAATCCGCTCCATCGTCTCCCGCGAACACCGTCGTCGTCGCCAACGCCGGAAAGCTGCGCGTTCCATCGTTGATCGGCTTGCAGATCCGCGAGATCATTGAGCAAGCCGGCAGCGCCGGGCTCCAGGTCGAAATCACTGGCGACGGCATTGCGCGCGAGCAGGCCCCCGCCCCCGGCACCATGGTCCCTCCCGGCACCAAAATCGTTGTCCGCTGCGCCCGCTAACCGCACCCCGCTCAAACTGCGCTACCCTCACAGTGTGACTGGTTCGTTATGGCGTCCGTTTGAAGAAGCCGCGACCCTCGGCCTTCCCGGCTCTGAGGAGGGCATCGTTATCCGCGACGAAGAGCATTCCCTCGGCGCGCGCATCACGCTGGAGCGTGAGACAAGTGTCGCTCCATTCGCCATCACATGCGGCATCTATGGCTGGATGATGCACACCTGCTTCCTCGGGTCGCAATCGGAGGCCGAATCGCAATACGACCTGATGAAGAATTCGCTTTCGGAGCTCCTCGAAGCCGCCGAACAAAGCGCCGACGTTGACGGCGGACGGCAGGTTCTTTTTGACGGAATCGATGAATTCATCGGAGCCTATCCGTGACAATCGGCGTCAACTCCCTGGCCGCGCCGGCTCCAATCCGTCGCAACAATCTACAATCAACCTCGAGATGAAGTGGAACGATCTAGTCTCCGAAGTCGCATCCGTCGGCTCGGCCGGCCGCTCCGCCGCAACCATCACGGGCGTCGAGTACGACTCGCGCCGCGTGCGGCAGGGCGCCGTCTTCGTGGCCATGAAAGGCGGCTCGACCGACGGTAATCGTTTTGTCAAGAATGCCATTGCTGCGGGCGCAGTTGGCATCATCACTGACTCCGAACAAACTTTCGACCATCTCACGGTCTATCAGCCGGACGTTCCGCTCCTCCATGTCGAGCACGGCCGCCGCGCACTCGCTCAAGCCTCCGCGGCGTTCTTCGGCCATCCCGAGCGTTCGCTCGCCGCTACTGGAATCACCGGCACAAACGGAAAAACCACCACCGCATTCCTTACCGAATCGCTCCTGAACTCTGCCGCGCGTTCCAGCGTTCTCATCGGCACCATTGAATGCCATATCGCCGGTGAGACTCGGCCCTCGATTCACACTACGCCCGAATCGCGCGATCTGTTCGAGATGATGGCGGAAGGTGTTGCGCGCGGCGCGGAAGAACTCGTCACTGAGGTTTCGAGCCACGCCCTCGACCAGGGCCGAATGATCGGAATTCCGTTTGACGTTGCCGTCTTCACCAACCTCACGCGCGACCATCTCGATTACCACCAAACGATGGAAAAGTATTTTGCCGCCAAGCGCCTGCTTTTCGATGGAACGGTGTATCCGCATCCGCGCGTCGCGGTGATCAACGCGCACGATCCGCACGCTGAAGAACTCACCGCAGCCGCTCGCGGCGCCGGCGCCGAAATTCGGAAGTATGGAATTGGCGGAATCGGCAATGGCGATTGGCGCGTTTCGAGCTACACGCTCACGCCGCCCGGCGCGACTTTTCAACTCGAAACCCCGGCCGGCTCGGCTTGTCTCGCCTCGCGTTTGGCCGGCGAGGTCAACATTCTCAATCTTCTCGCGGCCTTCACCGCCGCCCACGCGCGTGGCGTTTCGTTCTCTCATCTCGCCGGTGCAATTCCAGCGCTTAAGCCCGTTCCAGGCCGCTTTCAATCCGTCGATGCGGGCCAGCCATTCACCGTGATCGTGGACTACGCGCATACCGACGACGCGCTCCGCAATCTCACTGCGCTCGCTCGCCAGATCACCGCAGCTTCCGGCTCGCGCGTCATCACGCTCTTCGGCTGCGGCGGCGACCGCGACCGCACCAAGCGCCCCAAAATGGGTCAGGCAGCAGGCGAAGGCAGCGATTTCGTCGTCGCTACCAGCGACAATCCTCGCTCCGAGGATCCCGCATCGATCCTCGCCGAGATCGAGCCGGGCCTCCAGTCAACGGGCGTCGCGTACACTGTCGAAGTCGATCGCGCTTCGGCCATTCGTCTGGCGCTCGAGGCCGCCAAGCCGGGCGACGTTGTTCTTCTCGCCGGCAAGGGCCACGAGAAAGAACAGATTCTTGCCGGCCGCATCGTACCTTTTGACGACGCCGAAGTCGCGCTTTCCATCCTCGCCGAATTGGGCTATCGTGAAGGGCAATGAATCTCACACTTGCTGAAGCCGCGATGGGCGCTGGAGCTGTGCTCGAGGCTCCGGCCAGTGTGCCCAATGCCGGTGCACAAGTGGCGACCGGCTATTCCATTGATTCGCGCACGGTCGCGCCAGGTGAGCTGTTCTTCGCCGTTCGCGGCGAGCGTCTCGATGGTCACGATTTCGTCTCCGCAGCATTCGATCGCGGCGCCGCAGCGGCCGTAGTCTCTGTCGCGCGGGCCGCTTCACTACCCGATGCCGCTCTCGCCCATCCGCTTCTGATCGCCGAGGATCCGCTTGCCGCCTTGCAGGCGCTCGCTCACCACGTGCGTCGTCAGTGGGGTCGGCGCGTCGTTGCCATCACAGGCTCAGCGGGAAAAACCACGACCAAGGAAGCTGTCGCTGCTGCGCTCGGCGCAAAGTTCAACGTCCTCAAATCGAAGGGCAACCTCAACAACAACTTCGGCCTGCCCTTGCAGCTGTTGCGCCTGATGCCGGAGCACGAATTCGCCGTCGTTGAGATGGGCATGAACCACTCCGGCGAAATTGCCGCGCTCGTTCGGATCGCTTTGCCCGACTGGGGCGTGATCACCAACATTGGTTCCGCGCACATTGAAAACTTTACCGATGGACAGGCGGGCATCGCCCGCGCCAAGTTCGAGCTCATTGAAGCGCTTCCAGCGAACGGCGTCGCGTTCCTCAATTGCGATGACGCCTACGCCGCCCAATTTGGCCGCGATTTTTCCGGCCGCGTCGTTTACTTCGGCGCTGGCCCGTGCGCTGATCCGCAGATCCTTTCTTCCGCCGAAGATGGCGATGGCTTGCACGTCCGCATCCGCGCCGGCGAACGCGAAGTTGGCTTCACGCTCCATTTGCTTGGGGCGCACAACGCGTCAAACGCCGTTGCCGGATTGGCCGTCGCACTTGAGGCTGGCGCCGATCTTGACTCCGCCGTCGCCGCAATCGCTTCGCTTACCCCTGGCGACAAGCGCGGCCAGGTTGTTGAGGTCGCCGGCGCCACTATTCTTAACGACAGCTACAACTCCAACCCTGAGGCTCTTCGCTCCATGATTCGCACGCTCGCCGCGCGCCCCGCAAAAGGCCGCCGCATTCTCGTTGCCGGCGAGATGCTTGAGCTCGGCGAGCACTCGCCCGCACTGCACATCGATTGTGGACGTGCCGCTGCGCAGGCTGGCCTCGATCTGGTGGTCGCAGTACAAGGCAATGCCGAGCATCTGGCCACAGCCGCATGCGCTGGTGGAGTGCCAGCTGTCTTTCTCCGCGACGCTGACGCCGCCGGCCAGTGGCTCGTTGAAAACCTCCGTCAAGGCGACGTTGTTCTCGTCAAAGGCTCCCGCGGTGTGCACCTGGAGCGTGCTATCGAATCGCTGGTCAAGCAAATCGAAAATCGAGATACCCAATGAGCGCCGCCAGATTCGCCATTTGCCTTGCGCTCTTCGCACTCCTCGCTTCCGCCGCCTTCCTGCTCGCCGCGCAGGACAATCCTGCATGGCTGACTCCGTTTCCTGCCTTCCGCATCGCCGGAAACCTCTACTACGTCGGCAGTCAGGATCTCGGCTCTTATCTCATCGCCACGCCGCGCGGGCTTATTCTCATCAATTCGAGCTTTGAAGCCTCTGTGCCGCTGATCAAAAAGAGCGTCGAGTCACTCGGTTTCCATTTCAGCGACATCAAAATTCTCCTCATCAGCCACGCCCATGACGACCACTGCGCGGGCAGCGAGCAAATCATTCGCCTGACCGGCGCTAAATACTACGTCATGGCTGGCGATGTATCCGTAGTCGAGTTCGGCGGCAGGGGCGACTTCCAATACGGTGGGCAAAAAGCTCACCATTATCCGCCCGCGCATGTCGATCGTGTTCTTCATGATGGCAGCACAGTCTCGCTCGGCGGCGCCGTGCTAACCGCGTATCTCACCGCCGGCCATACGAAGGGAACCACCACCTGGACTCTCGACGAAACCGAGAACGGCCATGTCCTGCACGTCGTCATCGTCGGCAGTCCGAACGTAAACCCGGGCTACAAACTCGTGGACAACAAGGCCTATCCGCAAATCGCTGCTGACTACAAGCGCGGCTTCGTCGTCCTTCACAAACTTCCATGTGACGTGTTTCTCGGTGCGCACGGCTCCTATTTCGATCTCGTTGAGAAATATCCGCGCTGGAAGGCCGGCGACAAGGGTGCGTTCATTGATCCGGCCGGATACAAGGCTTATATCGCTGATCGCGAACAGGCATTTCAGAAGGAATTCGACCGGCAATCGGCTGCAGCGCGCTCCGTCGCCAAACCGGCAAACTAGACGACTGTTCGCTGCGCCAGCACCACCCTTGCCCGTGCAAATGTCACTCCCCGCAATAGAAAAACTTTGCTCCGCGACAACTCGCCAGCCTTGAGCTCGACCGCATTTTTCTGCAAGCCAAAAACGTCGGCGAGAAACGCAATCAGCGCCTCATTCGCGCGGCCTTCGATCGGCTGCGCCTGCACAGCGACTTTGAGCTGCGCCGCGGTCCCCTCGCCATAAATCCCGGCAATTGCCGTTCTCTTCGCACCTGGTTGCGCTCGCACCGCCAGCGTCACACCCTCCGCCACGGCGCGCAGCATTATTCAAACTCCGGTTCCTGGCTTTGCCCCTCTGCCCGAGGCGTACGCTTGCCAAACAGCGCGGTTCCAATGCGAATGCGCGTCGCACCTTCCTCGATCGCCAGCGCAAAATCTCCGCTCATCCCCATCGATAGTTCGTCCAGATGCAAGTTCGGATGCGCCGCCGCCCACCGGTCCCGCCACATCCTCAAACTGCGAAAGCACTCCCTTGTTACGTCTTCCGGCGCGCCCCATGGCGCAATCGTCATCAGGCCCCGCGCTTCAAGATCCAGCAGATCGGGCAGCCGTTCCAAGAGCCGCGCCGCTTCGTCCGACTTGGGCTCGACCCCGTTCTTCGTCGCTTCAGGGCTCAGCTTTACTTCGATCAGCACAGGCAACCGCTTGCCCGTTTTCCCAGCCGCATCGTTCAATCGCTCCGCCAGCCTCACCGAATCGAGCGAATCCACACCATCGAAAATCTCCGCCGCCCTCGCCGCCTTGTTCGACTGCAAATGCCCAATCAGATGAAAGCGCAGTCTCTCGCACACTGCCCACGTTCCCGTCTCGGCCGCGTGCAACACTTTCGCATTAAACTCCTGCACGCGATTTTCGCCGAAGAGCATGAGCCCCAGCGCCGCCGCCTCCGCGACCGCCTCCGCCGGAAAAGTCTTCGACACCGCCATCAGCTCAACTTCGCTGCGCGCGCGTCCTGCCACCCGGCAAGCCGCGCCAATTGCCTCTTCCAGCCGTTCGAGATTCTCGCTGAGCGCCGTCACGGCTTCCTCGCCGAAAAAACCCCAAAGGCGCTCGCGGCTTCCACAACATTTGTCGTTTTTCGAGTATCTAATAAAGGAATGTGGACCATTGTTCTTCTCATCTGCTCCAACATCTTCATGACCGTTGCCTGGTACGGCCACCTGAAATTCGAACAGCAGCCTCTCTGGAAGGTCATCGTCATCAGCTGGTGCATCGCCTTCTTAGAGTACTGCTTTCAGGTTCCCGCCAACCGCATCGGCTACGGCCGATTCACTGTCGTCCAGCTCAAGGTGATCCAGGAAATTATCACGCTCACGGTCTTCGGCGTTTTCGCCACGTACTATTTCGGCTCGCACCTGCGCTGGAATCATGCCGTCGCAGGAGGCTTTCTCGTCGCCGCTGCCTTCTTCGCGTTTCACCAGTTCTAGTCAGGATTACGCCCGTGGACTTTCCCTCGCGGCGCGTCCGCCCGCGTTATTGCGCTACCGCAGTACCGGCCTACGCCCGACTCCGCTCGCATTCCTGGTTCCTGGGTTCCTGCTTCTTTCAGTGCCCGTGCTCTTCGAGATACTTCTCCACCTCGAGCGCGGCCATGCATCCCGAGCCGGCCGCGGTAATCGCCTGCCGGTAACGTCGGTCCTGCACATCGCCGCATGCAAACACGCCCGCCACAGGCGCGCCGTTCCGCGTCGTGAACACGTTGTTCGTCGTCTTGATGTACCCTTCCTCGTCCAGATCGATCTGCCCTACGAACGGTTTTGTGTTCGGCACGTGCCCAATGCCCAGAAACATCCCGCTTACCTTGAGCTCGTCCTGCTGGCCGCTCTTCACGTCGCGCACGCGCAGCCCCTTCACTTCCTTCTCGTCGACTCCCAGCACTTCGTCCACAATCGTGTTCGTCCGCAGCTCGATCTTGGGATGCGCCATGGCGCGCTCGAGCATGATCTTCGACGCGCGAAAAGCATCGCGACGGTGCAGCAGCGTAACCTTCGAGGCAAAGCGCGTAAGAAAAATCGCTTCCTCCATCGCCGAATCACCCCCGCCAATCACCGCGATGTCCTTGTCGCGGAAAAAGAATCCGTCGCATGTGGCGCAGCTTGACACGCCATGCCCAATAAGCGCCTGCTCGCTCGGCAGGCCCAACCAGCGCGCGCTCGCGCCCGAAGCCACGATCAGTGTCCTGGCGTGTAGCTCGCCCGCCGACGTGCGCAGCTTGATGGGATGCGCGCCCACCTCTGCCCCTTCCAGATGCGCATGCTGGTATTCCGCGCCAAACCGCGCGGCCTGTTTCTTCATGTTGCCGATCAGCTCCGGACCCTGAATTCCATCCGGCCAACCGGGAAAGTTCTCCACCAGCGTCGTAATCGAAAGCTGGCCGCCCGGTTCGTGGCCTTCCAGAACCAGCGGTTTGAGCCCAGCGCGCGCCGTGTAGAGCGCCGCCGTCAATCCGGCACAGCCGGAGCCAAGAATCACCGTATCGCGTATCTCTGCCATGGGTTTACCCGAATCGATTGTAGACGGAGCGGCCTCAAATTCGCGCCCCTTCCCTCTTCGCGTTTCCACTCCACATGAGATGATGCGCAACGCAAATCGGACTCGAACGAGCAATTCTCCGGCCACTTCTTGCATTAGCAACCATTAAGAATCGCCAAAAACCTTTGGATTTGCACATGCTCCCGTCCCTCGCATCCGGGAGTTCTCGTGCCCATCACTACATCTACGCGCCCTGCCGCTTTCCGCCCCGCGCTTCATCGCTATTTCACGCTCCCGCTCGCTCTGCTGCTCCTCTTTCCTGTGTGCGCCTTTTCCGGCGGCCCGAAGTACATCGCCGGAGCCACATTCTTCAATCCCGACGCCATCGGCCAACCCATTCATTGGGCAGGCGGCCAGGTCAGCTACTACGTCGATCAGGGCCCGCTCTCCACTTCTGTCAACAATCAGCAGGCCACAGCGATGGTCAATGCCGCAGCCGCGCTGTGGAGCGCCGTTCCCACCGCCGGCGTCACCCTTACTGATGTCGGTCCACTCAATGAAGACGTCAATGGCTCCAATATCCAAGTCAATTCCAATCGGCCAGATCGCCGCGCCTTCCGACGTCACGCCCGCGGCCACCAACTATCCGCTCGCCATCATTTACGACGCCGATGGCTCCGTCATCAACGCCATCTTCGGCACAACCGCGAGCCAGCCCGACGCCTGCCAGAACAACGCCGTCTATGTCTGGATGGACAACCTCAACCCCGACGCCACCATTGCGCACGCAGTCATCATCCTCAATGGCCTCTGCGCCACCAACGCAGCCATGCTCCAGATGATGAGCTTTGAGTTGGAGCGCGCCTTCGGCCGCGTTCTCGGCCTCGATTACGCGCAAGTCAATCCCGGCGCGGCCACCAATGGTGAGGCCGGCGGAATGCAAGGCTGGCCTGTCATGGAACCGTTGAGCGGCGCTTGCGGCGCGAGCGGCGGCGATTGCATTCCCAATCCGACGGTTCTCCGCTTTGACGATATAGCTGCACTCAACCGCATCTACCCCATCACCACCGCCAACCTCGCCAACTTCTCCGGCAAGGAGCTCACTGCAGCCAACACCATCTCCATCGAGGGCGTCGTCAGTTTCCGCACCGGCTACGGAATGCAGGGCGTCAACGTGGTGGCGCGCCCGCTCGACGCGAACGGCAATCCGCTCTATCAGTACACCGTGACGGCCGTGACCGGTGCGCTCTTCAACGGCAATCATGGCAATCCCATCACCGGATTTTCTGATCCAAGCGGCAACTTATTCAACCTGTGGGGCTCTGATGATCCCGCCCTGCAAGGCTCCTTTGACCTGAGTGGCATTCCGCTCCCGCCCGGCATGTCCTCCGCCAGCTATCAAGTCACTTTCGAGGCCATCGACCCTCTCTACATTCTCGAAAACACAGTCGGCCCATACACACAGGGTCAGGTCGCGCCCTCGGGCACATTCAACGCCATCACGCTTCTGAACCTCTCCGCCGGCAGCACGCAAACCCTCAGCGTGACTGCCACCGACACTCCCGTCGCAGGCTTCAACGATGCCATCGGCTCTGTCTCCGAACCACGTCCCATGCCCACCGGCGGCCTGTGGTGTGGGCGCTTGAGCCAGATCGGCCAGACAGATTGGTTTACTTTCCCTGTTCGCGGCAATCGCATCTTTACCGTCGTCACGCGGGCGCTCGACGAAACCGGCGCGCCGTCAAACTCCAAAGCCATGCCCACCATCGGCGTATGGGACGCATTTGATTCCGCCGGCGTAACACCCGTCGGCGTCGCGCCCGGCCTCAACGGTCTCGCCACGGGTGAAACCTGGCTGCGTGTAGCCTCGAATGTTGATGACATTGTGCGCATCGGCATCACCGACCTGCGCGGCGATGGACGCCCCGACTACGCCTATGACGGTTGGCTGCTTTACGCTGACACGGTTTCGCCCGCGCACTTGCCCGCTTCCGGCGGTCCCATCACGATCGAGGGCTCGGGCTTTCGTCTCGCAGACACGGTTCTCGTCGGTGGCCAGCCTGCGCTCATCACCAGCATTTCACCCAACCAGATCACCGCCATTGCGCCGCCCGCAGCATCCGGAGTCACCGGCTCTGTCGACGTTGAAGTCGACGACCTGCCTACCCTTTACGCGGCAGCCATCATCCCTGGCGGCATCAGTTACGATTCCGGCACAGGCGACGCCCTCACCCTCGTCACCGCGCCGTCGAACACTGTTCCCATCGGCGTGCCTCTTCCATTCACCGTCATGGCGCTCACTCCCGCGCTCGCGCCCGCTGGCGGCGTTACTGTCATCTACGCTGTCACCTCCGGCACGGCCAGGCTCGCCTGCGGTCTCACGATTTGTTCGGTCACCGCCACAGGCGATGGCCACGCCACCATGAATGTCACCGCGAATGACGGCATATGGTCCATCATCACCGCCTCGCTCACCAATGGCTCGAGCGTCGAGGCGCAATTCGGCGGCGGATCTCCGCCCGCGGTTTCCTCCCTCACGCCGCGGCTTGCGCTTGCTGCCGGCACCTCTTTCACCTGGACCGTGCAGGCTCTTGTCCTTTCGAGCGGCACTCCACTCGCCGGACAGTCGGTCGCATGGCAAACTCCCTCCGGAGGCGGCATTGTGCCACAAGATCCGATTGCCGCAATCACCAACTCCGCGGGCATCGCCACCGAGTCCCTCTCTGTTGGTCCGCTCGTCGAGGGGCAGGTCGTCAGCATCAACGCCTGCCTCAACGGAACCGGCCAATGTGTCGCTTTTTCGGCTTACGGAGCACGTCCGGAGTACGCACTGCTTGAGCCGATCTCCGGGACCAGCCAAATCCTCGCTGCTTCGGGCACGCCCAGCCAGATCGCCCTACGCCTCCGCGACATGGACGGCAATCCCATGGCCGGCGGCAAGGTCGCGCTCTATCAGGCGCTCTACGCCTGGTCGCCACCCTGCTCGCCGCACACCGTTTGCACGAATGGTGCATTGCTGGCCACGCAAGCTGCCACTGCCACTTCAGCCATCGACGGCTCGGTCACGTTTCTCCCGGTCTCGCTGCCTGGAGTCGCTACCAATCTTCTCGGCATCGCAGTTTCGGGTTACACAGCCAACGTCAACATTGCCGTCGAGCAGCACCCATAGCGCCGGCGGATGGTTGTCTTTATCCCGGCCTGGAAGCAAATCGAGTCCTGTTCCCGGCGGCTGCCCCATGCTCTCCGGTCCGTTTCGCGCCCCTCCGCCCCGCGCCCTACAATAGAAATGGAACTCACCTTAGAGGAAAAACATGCCGCTTTCTGGAGAAGCTATCCGCCTGATGAACTACATTGACGATGTTGCCGTGACCCTGCGCCGGGTGCTCGCATTAGTCCCCACACTTTCGGCCGACGAGCGCGCCAAGGTCGCCGAGCATCTGATCAACGCCCGCCCCAGCGTCGAGGAAGTGGCCGCGGCCCTCGCCATCAAGTGATCTCTCCGGTTCATTCAAGGCCGTGATCACCGTCGCCATCATCGGAGCCGGCCCCCTCGGCCGCCGGCTCGCGTTGGGCGCGGCCCGCGTCGGCTATCGCGTTCTCCTTGAAGACGTCATGCCAGGCAACCTTCACCATGCGCGCGAGTCGATCCGCCAGGAGTTGAGCCCTCAGGCCCTCCCCGCCGTCGCATTTGTCGCTTCGATTGAAGATGCTGTCCGCGACGCAGATCTGGTCATCGACTGCGTGCCCGACGAACTCGAATCCAAACTCGAGATTCTATGGCTGGTGGACCGCATGGCGCCGCCGCACACGGTTATCGCCACGCCCACCCTTCAGCAGTCCATCGGCGATCTGGCCAGTTGCACGAACCGGCGCGAGAGGTGCATCGCCATCGCCGCCACGCCGCAATCGCTTACCTCCGCGGCTCCCGTAGAGACACTCGCCACACCGGCCGGCCCTGAGCTGATCCTCCGCATAGCGCCCTTCACCAGCAACGAAACAGTTTCACTTGTAGTCGATTTCTTCAGCCAACTCGGCTTCCGCCCCGTCGTGGAACGGATTTCAGAGTAGCGCCGGCGTCCGCGCTCACACCTTAGTTCACGGCTCCTTCGGAACCGGAACAAATGGCCGACTAAAAGAAGTCGAGCAACTGAAGAGCGCATCCTAGGACTGCCACCGTCCGAGATTCAGCCTCGTCGCAAACACAACTCTCCACGGGTTTCCCAGGGTCATATAGGATTCCGACTTCTGTCTCTTTCTTCCACTCATGAGAGGAATGGAACTTGCCCCGGTATTCTTGGCCGTCAACCGAATAGGAAAAGGCAACGTTGAAATAACCTACGAGCAAGCTCGCTGGCGCCGGTGATTCAGGATCTTCCCAATCGCAACTTCGGATCGTTGCCGTTGTCAGAAGCCAATTCTCATAGGCCATCTGTGCGCCTCGACGCGGGTTCACCCGCGCACCCTATTCCCTATTCCCTAATCCCTGTTCCCAGCCCTTTCACATCCGGCAGATCAGCAGCTCGCGCTCGTACACCATCTCCGGCGGTAGATGGTCGTGCACATCGATGAATAGCTCTTCGTGCCCGATCAGCTCTTTGCGCCACGCCGCGCGGTTCACTTCCTGCATCTGGTCGAAGTCGGCGCGCGAAATGTTGATCCCCGCCCATTCCATATCGTCGTAGTAGGGCGTCCAACCGATCGGCGTCTCCTTGCCCTGCGCGCGCCCATGCACTCGATCCACGATCCACTTCAGCACGCGCATGTTTTCGCTGAAGCCCGGCCACAGAAACTTCCCGTCCTCGCCCTTGCGGAACCAGTTCACGTTGAAAATCCGCGGCGTGGAGCTCAGCGACCGCTGCATCTTGATCCAGTGCCGGAAGTAGTCGCCCATGTGATAGCCGCAGAACGGCAGCATCGCCATCGGATCGCGCCTGACCAGTCCCACCGCTCCGCTGGCCGCCGCCGTCGTCTCCGAACCCATGGTCGCGCCCACGTAAACGCCCGCGCTCCAATTAAACGCCTGGTACACCAGTGGCATCGTCGTTGACCGTCGCCCACCAAAAACGAATGCCCCGATCGGCACGCCCGCCGGGTCCTCCCACGCCGAATCGATCGATGGGCACTGCGATGCCGGCGCCGTGAATCGTCCATTTGGATGCGCCGCTTTGGCTCCGGTCTGTTTTGCAATCTCCGGAGTCCAGCGCTCGCCACGCCAGTCCGTGCACTCAGCCGGCGGCTCGTCCGTCATACCTTCCCACCACACGCCGCCATCCGGCGTCAGCGCCACGTTGGTAAAAATCGTGTTCTTGCGCAGCGTCGCCATCGCGTTGTGATTCGTCTTCTCGCTCGTGCCCGGCGCCACGCCGAAGAATCCCCGCTCGGGGTTAATGGCGCGCAGTTGCCCGTTCGCGTCCGGCTTGATCCACGCAATGTCATCGCCAACAGTCGTCACTTTCCAATCGCCCAGCGCCTTTGGCGGCACCAGCATGGCAAAGTTCGTCTTGCCGCATGCCGACGGAAACGCCGCCGCCACATACGTCTTCTCTCCCTCAGGTGACTCCACGCCCACAATCAGCATGTGCTCGGCC
Organism: uncultured Acidobacteriaceae bacterium; assembly: GCA_963789425.1. Lineage (GTDB taxonomy): Bacteria > Acidobacteriota > Terriglobia > Terriglobales > Acidobacteriaceae > Telmatobacter. Next base: position 308,485 of record CAWBKM010000006.1, read on the forward strand.
ATCCAGCCTTCGTCGCGCGCAATGTTTGAAGCGATGCGCAGCGCAAAGCACTTTTTCCCCAGCAGCGCGTTCCCGCCGTATCCCGAACCATAACTCCAGATCTCGCGCGCCTCCGGAAAATGAACGATGTACTTTTCGTCGTTGCACGGCCATGGCACGTCCTTCTGCCCGGCGGCGAGCGGCGCGCCCACCGAATGCACGCACGGCACCACGCGCACCGCTCCCTTGTCGATCTCTTCAAGCACCGGCAGCCCGATCCGCGTCATGATGCGCATGTTCACCACTACGTAAGGTGAATCGGTAAGCTCCACTCCGATGCGTGACATCGGCGAGCCCACCGGCCCCATGCTGAACGCCAGCACATACATCGTCCGCCCGCGCATGCAGCCGTTGAAAAGCTCCTTGAGCTTCTTGCGCATCTCAAACGGCTCAACCCAATTGTTCGTCGGCCCGGCATTGTCCTTTGAAAAAGAGCAGATAAATGTACGATCCTCCACGCGCGCCACATCGCGCGGGTCCGAGCGCGCATAAAAACAACCCGGCCACTTCTCCTGATTCAGCCGAACGAATGTTCCCGATGCCACCAGCCCGTCGCACAACCAGTCGTTTTCCTCCTGGCTTCCATCTACCCAGTGGATGGCGGCTGGCTGCGTCAGCTCCGCCATCTTTTCCACCCAGCGAATCAGGTGCTTGTTCGTCGTCAGCGGCTTGGCGATGCTCGATTTGGTCTGCTTCATGCGTCTCCCTTTTCTTCCGCCGTCGGGTGGCGTTATGAATGAATCAATTGGATACAGCGGTTCCACAAATGCTATACCTAGGTCCGCAACAGCCAGGTGGCTTTTTCAACAAGGAAAAGCCGCCCTGCAAAACGCTGGAAAGGGCACGTGAATTGTGGAACCGCTTTAAACGATACAGGTTCGCGGTGGCCTGCCCGTTCGTAGATTGAACGAACAGCTTTGATAAACCAGAAATTCTGCGGGGCTTTAACTCATTTATACGTGAAGTCGAACACTGGCAGCAAGATTCAACAGTCGTTCCTCTTGCCATCCACAGCCGGCGCGGCCAGAACAATTCCCAGATGGATCAGGAGCAGAGTACTCATAAGCCCGGAGCCAGCGCCACGCATTTTCACCACCGCACGGAGGCACTTTAAGCCCATTAAGTTGTTGAAAGATCGGTCCGTTACCGGAAATTTTCGCTTGTCCCGGAGTCGAAGGTTTATAGTGATCCTCATGTCATTCACTCGCCGCGAATTCGCTTCTTTGGGCGCGCTTGGTCTCGCCGCGCGCTTCGCTCCGCCGCTTCTTGCCCAAACCCCAGGTCGCCAAACGGGCTACGCCATCATCGGCCTCGGCCGCATCGCCGCTATCTTCATGGCCGGCGTCCGCAATTCCACCAACTCCAAAGTCACCGCGCTCGTCAGCGGCCATCGCGACAAGGCCCTCAGCATCGCCGCCGACTACGGTGTCCCCGAATCCTCCATCTACACCTACGACAACTTCGATTCCATCATTTCCAACAAAGACGTCGACGCCGTCTACGTCGCGCTGCCCAACTCCATGCACGCCGACTTCACCATTCGCGCGGCCAAGGCGGGCAAGCACGTCCTTTGCGAGAAGCCGATGGCCGTCAATGTCGCCGAGTGTGAGCGGATGATCGCTGCCTGCAAATCCGCCAACGTCAAGCTCATGATCGCCTACCGCTGCCACTTCGAGTCCACCAACCTCAAAGCGGTCGATCTCATTCGCACCGGCGCCATCGGCCAAGTCCAGGCCATCGAAACCGCCTTCGGCTTCAGCGAAAAGCTCGGCGAGTGGCGTCTCGACAAGAAACTTTCCGGCGGCGGCCCGCTCATGGATGTCGGCATCTACTCCCTCAACGCCACTCGCTATCTCACCGGCGAAGAGCCCGCCAGCTTCGGAGCCTTTAGCTCAGTCATCGACCAGGACGGCCGCTTCACTTCGGTCGAAGAAAACCTCTCCTGGACGATGAAGTTCCCCTCCGGAATTGTGGCCTCGTGCGCTACCACCTATGGAGGCCAGATGGGCGGTTTCTTCAAAGTGCACGGCGCGAATGGCTGGATCGGCGCCGAACCCGCCTTCAACTACGACGGCCAGCATCTCCGCGCCGAATACTCCGGCACCGTACTCGACGAAGCCAATCCGCAAAAGAATCCTTATCAGTTCACAGCCCAGGCCAATCACTTCTCCAACTGCGTGCAGAACAACCTCGAGCCCAAGACTCCGGGCGAGGAGGGCCTGCGCGACCTGCGCTACATCACCGAAATCTACCGCGACGCAGGCATCTCTATGCTGTGACGGTTGCGGTTGTGAGGCATCATGAGCACGCGTCTCCTGCCTGCGGTCATTGGGTCAGCACTCTTGCTGGCTCCCTGCGTTCGGTCTCAGCAGCCTGGTTCGTGCGCCGACTTGTCCAACTTCAAATCGCCCGGCGTCGAAATCAGCAAAGCTGCGCTGATCGCCGCAGGCAGCACCACGCCGATTCCCTTCAGCATGCCGACGCAATCGCTTGTGCTCCCCGCCTATTGCCGCGTTGAAGGTATCATCAATCGCCGCAAGGGTGCAGGCGGCGAAGAATTCGGCATTCAATTCGTGCTCGCCATGCCCGACCAGTGGAACGGCGACTTCCTCATGCAGGGCGGCGCAGGCGGCAACGGCATTCTCTATCCGCCCATCGGCCAAACTGCGGCCGGAGACAAGCCGGCGCTCATGCGCGGCTACGCCGTGGTCAGTACGGACACCGGCCACAAATCCCATAATGGCGTCTTCGATTTTAGCTTCGAAAAAGACCAGCAGGCCTTTCTCGACTTCGCCTATTTGGCCAATGTCCAGGTCGCTGCTCTTTCAAAACAAATCATCGCGCAGTACTATGGCAAGTCCGCGGCATATTCGTACTTCACCGGCTGCTCAACGGGCGGTCGTGAAGGGATGGTCCTCTCCCAGCGCTTCCCCACCGAGTTCGATGGAATCATCGTCGGTGACCCGGCGATGCGCACCGGCTTTTCCAATCTCGCCATCGGCGAATGGATTCCCGCGGCGTTCAACCAGATCGCGCCCAAAGATCCCGATGGAAAACCGATTATCACTGAAGCCATCACAGATAGCGACCGCAAGCTCCTCATGGATGCGCTGATGAAGCAATGCGACGCCCACGACGGCCTCGCGGATGGCCTTATCTCCGATCCCCTCGCCTGCCGTTTCGATCCCGAGTCGTTGGCCTGCAAGCCCGGCCAGACTGATTCCTGCCTCGCGCCTGCCAAAGTCGCTGCCATCAAAAAGGCCATTGGCGGCCCTAAAACGTCTGAAGGAGTCCAGGTCTATTCGGGCTTCCTTTACGATTCCGGCATCGCGGCCACCACCGGCATCAGGGGAATTCTCGTTCCCGGCCCAGGCATTTTTGGGCCGCCGCCCACCGCCACTGAAGTCGACGTCGATTCCGAAGCGCTCAAAGACATTCAGCCTCTCGTCGATTCGACAGCCACCAACCTTTCCACCTTCGCTGCTCATGGCAGCAAGTTGATCTTCTTCCACGGCGACAGCGATCCGTGGTTCTCGCCCCTCGATACCTTCGACTACTTCAAAGACATGACCACTGCAAATGGCGGCTCCGATGCCGTTTCCCATTGGAGCCAGTTCTATTTCGTTCCCGGAATGAGTCACTGCGCCGGCGGGCATTCACTCGATCAATTCGATCTGCTGGGCGCGCTTTCCAATTGGGTCGAGAAAGGCATCGCGCCCCAGTCCGTCACCGCGACTGGAAAGGCATTCCCCGGCCGAAGCCGGCCCCTTTGCCCCTATCCGAAACACGCCCAATACAAGGGCCAGGGCAACACCGAAGACGCGAGCAGCTTCGAATGTCGCTGATCGAGTCCTTCCGATTTTTGAAATAAGTGGGGAAAAATCCGCACACGTTCCAGAATCGGCAAATTTAGAGCCGTTTGAATGTTCTGAATTGTCTCTGGATTTGGCTCCTCAGGTAGGACTCGTTCCCCGCAGCACTTTCGTAACATATTGAAAACACGCAAGTAGTTGAAAATACAGAGAGGAAGATTTCGCCTATTTCGCAGGTTTCACCTGTTTCGCATTTTCTTAGGACAGTTTTAGGGACAGCGGGTATTAGGAAAACATGAGCATCCTTCAGCCCGGACAAGATTCTTAACCTGTGTTCGATGCCCCTCAGCGTCGATTTCCCTCAAGGTCGCAAGCCCGACCTCCGCAAGGTGGGCAGAGACATCTACGAAGTGCTCACGAACACTGGACGCCATGGATACAAGCAACGGATGCGCAAGCGGACGTTCAAGATGGAGCCAGAGCAAAACTACGCGCCCAGCGAAGTCGCAGCGATCCTAAACGTGAGCTATGACGCCGCATTGCGGCTCATGCAGAAGATGAAGGGCGTGGTCGATTTGGGGACGCCGACGCGGCGATACAAGCGGGGCAAGAAGAAGCTGCGCATCAGCGGCAAGAATCTGTTGGCGTTCCTCAGAAGTAAGACGAGAGACTAGGGTCTGTCCCTCCTTACGCGGGTAATGCAAGACCGCTTCTTTACCAAACTCTGTATGTCTCGCTGCCTGCCGAACAGCGCAAACTGCGGAGTTCCTAGAGCCAATCCCGCAGTAAAGAACCACCAAAAGCAAGTGGCACTGTGCGCGCCCGTCGCTTCCTCGAGGATCATTTCCGAGCACCAGACCTGGGCGACGCTGTAGGGTATCCCAAGGGTTGTCGGCAGGATGCTGGTTCGCGGGCGATCAGTGCTCAAAATGGAGGAGGACGGTCGAATGCGTCCCACGCGGCTTGACGCGTACGTGATCCGCCGAGGCACGGATGATGTACTGCGCCATCATTGCGACGCCAGTTCCATTGGCCAACTCTTCCATTGTGGGCATGCGATCGGAGAGCTCGACAGGCGGTCCATCGTAGTCGATTTCGACGTCAAGATGGAACTCGTCGAATTGGGCAGTGACGTTGAGCAGGTCGGAGCGGAGCTGCAGGTTGCCCGAGTTGGTAATGAACTCGTAAACGGCATCCGTAGCGCGGGACACTATCACCTGTCGCATTCCCCACGCGGCCCCCTGCTCCTCCATGAATCGATTGATTGCGTCGAGGTTGTTTTCGCCGGCGTGAAGCTGAATGGAGCTGGTTTTGTGGAGACTGAGCCTGAACAGCAGACCCAGCGCAACGGCGATGATTGTAGCCAGCGCGGTCGATGACGCAAAGATAGGCCGCAGGAGCTCGGGGATAGTCCGGTATAGCTCGGGTGCGATTTCGACGCTGAGGCCAAAGGCGAGAGCGATGCCGACGGCGAATATGCGGCGGGCGTCGAGCATTCGGGCGGTCATCAATTGGAGCCCACCGAGCATGAGGAAGCATGTGGAGTAGATGAGTTCCGCTCCCATGATGGGAGAAGGCATGATCGCGAAGGTGGCTGCGAGTCCGGGAATGAATGCGAGCGCAATGACGATGAGGCCGGCAGGGAGAGCAATGGCGCGGCTCGTGACACCCGTTGCCAGTTCGAGGCCAAGACAGGATGAGGCGTTGTTTTGGGCAACTCCGCCGAGTAGGCCCGAGAATATGGTTCCCAGAGAATTAGCCATAACGCCGCCACTGACAGATCTCAGGTCGGTACGTTCCCATTTGGCGTCGTTCATCTTCTGGCACAAGGTGACGTCGCCAACAGTCTTCAGCGTAGCGGCAATGCCTATGACGAGGAATGGAATGAGGAGCGAGGGACGAAAGGCCATTCCAGAGGCTACGCGGTGCGGCATTCCAATGAAAGGCTGCGACCACTGGGCCTGAATATCCGCCCATGAGATCATTCCCATCGAAATGGCAGCGATGTAGCCAACGGCGAGCCCAATGAAGATGGGGAACAGCTTCAACTTGCTCTTGCTCCAGACTGTGGGAGCGATCAAAGCGACGAGCGTGATAAGTCCAAGGAGCGCGGCCTGCGGGGAGGCACCAGGATGGGTGGGCGAGCGGCCCAGCAGCATCGGGCAGCCAATCGCGACGAGCTGGATGCCGACGATGGAAACGATCAAGCCCGTAACATCCGGCGGGAAGAGGATTCTGAGAAAGCGGAGGAAACGCGAGAGCCCAGCGGTAAATAGACCGTTGATAGCGGTCATGCCGAAGATAAGCGGGAATCCTCCCATCCTGCCGGCGAGGATGGTAGGCGCCAGATATGTAAGACTGCAGGACGCCGGACACAGGTACCCTGATCCGAGCAGGCCTCCGCGTGCCTGCAGAATAGTGGCGACACCGGACGCGAGCATTGAGATGCGGAGCAGATTCTGCGCGTCAACGTGGCTGCCACCCATGGAGTCGACAGCAACGATGACGTAGATCCACCCGATCGACATGGCGAGCACGTGCTGGAAGGCCAATGCAAAGGTGAACGGCGCGGGAGGAACTTCATCGACGTCATAGGCGAGTACGCCGGGGCGTTTACGCCCGGGAATGAGGAAGTCGCCTGAAATGAATCGGAGGCAAGCCCGGATGAGTCGTACTGGCGCTGACGCTGCCGTATTTGGTGTTGCACTTTCCGCGCCGCGGTCCGGTTGCGACGTCTCGGGAGCGGGGTTCGGCGGCGGAACAAGGTACTCAGGTCGTAATTCGGATCCCACTCTGCGCCCCTTCTTATTTGAACACCCGCAGAATAGAGCGGGACTGGGCCGCCCCGAAAAACGGCAATGCGTTGCAACAGCGGAAACCACAATCCTAACCCGAGGGACGCTGGCCAAAGATGAATTCTTTGTGTATTGTCGAGGCGAACGGCTTCGCCAAGTACATTCCTTTCTCTCATTTAACCAAGTCAGCATCTCCACTTTTGAGGCCGGGGCCTGAACTTCCATTCCCGGTTCGCGATGGGTTGTAACCATTCGTATCGTGATGGGTTTGATGTGCCGATTGTCCCAAACGGAGATGCCCGGCCCTATTCGGACGATCTTCGGCGCAGGATTCTGGAAGCCTTGGAACGGGGCGAAGAAGTGAGCTGGGGCTGGCCGTGAATTTCGATTAAACGGATTCAACAACGTTGATGTCTGACAACTTCACGCTTCGCATCGGCTTTTGCTTTTACGGTGCAAAGCGGACACTTACATTGCAGCGAGTTCGAGGTAGAAACCGAAGCAGTCGGCATCAGTTAAGGTGTGATGCCGTAAGGGCTGCTTCGTGGTCAATATTCAACTCGCTATCTTCGCTATGGAATCCTCGCTGGGCCGACCAGCGGCGTCTTCACGGGAGTGGCAAGCCCAACAAACTCCGTCAACGTCCCCTCCTGACCCTCGGCCGGAACAGTTGCGAAGCTCGATATCCACACGTCCCCGCTGGCGTCGATGGCAACCGCGTAAGGTTCGATCAGGTTCGCAGCAGTTCCGAAACCCGTCGACGGAGACAGGGCTGCGCCCGGAGTTTCGCTGGCGGCGCCGGCAAGCTCGGTAAAAGACCCTCCGTGATAATTGGCGACCCAGACCGTGCCGCTGCCGTCCACCGCGATGCCCACTGGATTATCAAGCCCTCCTCCGGTATAGCCCGAAGAAATTACAGTTCCCGTGCTCGACACCAGGCTGACGCTGCTGGCGCTCCAGTTAGCGGACCAGAGATTGTTGTTTGCATCGATCGCCAGTCCGTCGGCATCAAAGCAACAAGTAATTGGCGTGAATTGCGGTGATCCACCTGGAGAGATCTCTGTGATTTCGCTGGTAGAGTCGCTCGCCACCCACGCATTGTGGTTTGCGTCTACCGCAACTGCGCTTGGATACTCTATGGTGGCCGCAAACAGACCGCAGTTACCGCCGCTGCAATCACCAGTCGCGGGAGTTCCGCTGCTGGTGATATGAGTAACAGAGGAGTTTCCATAATTGGCCACCCAGACAGAACCGTCTGTGTCTGTAGCCAGCGCTTGCGGGTAGTAAATGCCGCCGGCACTGAAGCCTTGTGAACCCGACAGGGGCGCACCGTTATTAGCGAACTCCGACACCGTACCCAGCAGAATTCCCGGAACTTCCTGGTTCGCAGTCCAAACATTGTTATTACCGTCAATGGCGAGCCCGTAATTTTCGTTCAGGCCGTAGCCGGCAATGCCGGAGGGGAATACAGGCACGCCAGCAGGAGTGAACGCGGAAAGGGCTCCGGAATAACTCACCGCCCACACATCGCCCGCAGAGTCGATCCCCAGCGCCGTTGGCTCGTCAACACCGCCGCCGCTCAATGTGATGAACAGCGTCCAGTCATGGGGTGCAGACGTGAGAGGAGTCTGAAAGGGAGCATTTGCAGTCAAGAAACCGAACAGGCTGGCGTTGACCGCCGCCGACGGCCCCGGATTCCTGGCCAGATTAAGGATGGACTGCAGAGTATCGGTCGGTGCTACGGCTCCAGAACTGAGCGTGTCATCGAACAGCGTCCCGCAGTTGCTGTCGCCGCCATTGCTCCCTTTGCCATCGTGCGCGCTGCCCCCGGTTGAATTCACGCACGTAGCCAGGATATCTGCCAGCGTGTTCAGCCGCGCTTGTGGCGCAATTGCCGTGGATGTCCCCGCCAATGCGGCGCCGGTAGAGACATTCACTAGGTTGTTCACTGTTTCAAATGCATTCTCCAGGCCGATGTAGTCGCAGGTGTTGGCAGCGGTACTCAGCCATTTTCCGGCAGACTTACAGGAAGGGCCGCTCGTGGGAACACCAACATTGATTGCTGTCCCCGCGGGCGGATTGTTCTCTGTATAGCCCATGAACGGCGCCAGCGCATATGCCGAAGCCGCCGTCGTCACTTCGTTGATAATAACAGTGGTCGAACTACTCAGGTTGCCGCACGCACCGAGGGCGGCCATCAGTACAAGGTTCGGATTCATCTGCCCGGCGCTGTTTCCAGGATTGCCGCCGACGGTCAGCAGATATACCATATTCCCGGGCGCGGACGGGCATGTGTAGTCTCCGGTGATCGAAAACGAGCCATCGCTGCCTGAGGTCACGTAGCCGTCTCCTGTAAGCAGTGAAGTCGGCGATGAGGCGTAACCGCCGGTTCCTGCAGCATAGAGATACACCTTTGCCCCAGTGATCGGCTGCTGGCCCCCGTTGACCCTTCCTGTAATGGCCACACCGTGAGTTTCGGAGCCAGGCTCGGAAATCATGTGGGTACCAGAAGATCCGCAACCGGTCAGGACCACGCCGAGAGTCAAGAACAAGACTAGATGATGGAGCCTCATATCTCGGATCCTTCCCGGGAAGCAAAAGAGAAAATGACAATTCGAAGTCGTTGAGCTTCACCTTATGGGAGTTCCTGATTGTCTCATCGGACGAAGAGGTCAACCGGAATCCATCGTCTGCGTTTCGACTGCCCGCGCCCGCGCGGCGAACCGTTTCTAACCAATCGGACCAAAGTCAGGGCCAATTACTGTCCTGATGGAGGCTGATCGATTGGGGGCTCTGTCCAATCGGGCTTCAACTTGCCTTTGATCCAGCCGGACAGTCCATTCACATGCCACTCGTCGATGTGTTCGCTCTCGTCCTGGTAGCGGAGAACATCGGAGTTTTTCGGAGCTGCATTGAGTAACGTCTCGCGCGCCGATGCCGGCATGTTCTGATCGTCAAGAACGTATTCGATTCGCACTTTCCGCGACTCCAACTGCGGCAAATAAAGCACCGGATCGAGCTTTGCGACCTTATTGAGGAACTCGGGCGTTAAATAGCTGGCCCGCTCCTCCTGGGGAACGATCGGGGACTCCTTCAGCCAGTCCGGCCAATCGCCCCAGAGATTCAACAGGTCGAGCGTAGTAATGCGCGGATCAACCGAAGCGGCGAGCACCGCGATCGAAGCCCCCGAACCCTCGCCAAACATGCCGATGCTGCTCATATCGATGTCCCCGCGCTGGGCCAGATAATTGAGGATCATTTGCACGTCGTGCGCTGTGGTTCCCAGCCCTTCCTGAAGTTCGCCCACAAACCAGGCTTTCATCGGCCGCGGCGCGCGAACGCGATCTCCGCTCACTGCCGACACAAAGCCTACCGCGGCGAAGCCGCCCTGCGTCATACGCCTGCACCAGCTGTCATTGCGAAAGCGATCTGTGTCACCGGTATAGTCGTATAGATAGAGAATCGCCGGCACCTTCTCCGTCCCTTTGGGACGGACTACGTACAGGTCGATGGGGTCGTTGGGCCGCCACTGGGCGCGCAGCAACTGCTCGGTAGCATCTCCCTTATCCCACTTTGCGACTTCAACCACGCTCATGCGCGAGATGTCCAATCCGCTACTCGCCAGGGGCAGCGCGGACCAGTCTTCGGTGGCTTGAGCCCGCTTGGGCATGGTGTCGCCCGGCGCGATCATGGATGCACTGTTCGCTGAAGGGACGGTTTGCCTGGCCTGACCCCCGGCAGATCCCTGCTGCGCTAAAAGCGAAGCAACGGCCATGAACGGGATAAGGGGCGACAGGGCAAGGATAGATTTGCGATACATGACGATCTCCCTGGGTCCGGCCGTATCAATTGCGGCCAGCCCGTAAAATTGTTCCTCAGCGGCTTTAGCTCCGCTCATTATGCTGACTTCGCGGCACCCTTCGACTTCGCTCAGGGTGGGCTGGCAGCCGTGCTCTTTCAAAACCACGCTTCCAACATAGGCGGCTCAGGCAACTCTGAAGCCGCTATGCCGGATTAGGAATTGGTGCGGGTTGATGTTCTCAGATACTGCTTTCCCAAAGAAGACGGCGTCTCGCACACCTTCCGATACCTTACATAAATACCTAATCCGGTCTAAAAGGCGAGTATCAGAATATAAGGAACGCTAAACCCCGACTGTGAACGTACGGTAAAGCCTCGATGATTTGCCGCTAAATGCGGCAGGCCGCGCTGTTTGGGGCGGCCTGACCGTTGAATGCTGCATCGCTTCAGCAGCACGAGTTGAGTTCGCGTTTAGCGGCGATGGTTGATTTCGCCGACGTATCTGCTGGTCTGGAAGTCGGTCTCATAGTCGATGTCGCCGGTGATGGTGTACACCACGCCGCCCACATCGCCACCGCATTCCGGAGCCTTATGAGAGGTGATGGTGGTCAACGTTGTGCCATTGGCTACGGCGCCGCACTTAATCGTGGTGCCGGGAGCTGTAAAGTGCGAGCGGACAACGATCGAGTTCCAGGCTGTCGTCGAGCTGGTGACCGGCACAAAGTCCGGCGGGGCCAGGGCGGTAACAGAGGAGCCCAGGGCGACGAAGTTCTGAGCCGATGTAGCCAGGGCCGAAGCTTCGGTGCAGAAAGTGGAGGTGCCGGGGCCAATGCAGACCAGGCGCAGGAACGACCAGATGGGATAGCTGCCGTCGATGACGTGGGGCATGGTGACGGCGCTGAGGCCGCCATTGGCTAACGTTGGAATGGTGCCGGCTGGGCAGGTGCCGGACGCACATGGGCCAGCCCCGGCAACGGCGGGATACTGCCCGTAACTGGCCATCAGCGGGTCGACGCCGTCGACGGTCAGATACCGGGCGTCGGTATTGGTATTTGCAACGGTTCCGGAGTAGGCGTTCTGGAAGTTCGGTCTGCTCCAGAAGGACCAACCTAGAACGGCGCCGGTGGGACGGTTGCTTTCAGTGCCGGTGCCGAACATCACGTTTTCCATCTCGCCGGTGCCGATGACGCGCTGGCGGGCGCCGCCGGATGCGGTAGCGATGTTCATCGGGTTCGACAACGTGCCGCCTTGATTAGCCGGGCAGTTAATCTGGCTCCCTGGCTGGTTGAAGCCCACGTCCATCGAGGTCTGATTCTCAACGGTATTGGGAATGTTGTACTCCATGGTGTTGTAGGTGCCTGAAAGAGCCTCGCGGAGCAGGACGATGACGGGCCGGCTGGTGCCAGATGCCTGCCCCATATCCCCTGTCCGGGAGTAAGTTCCATCCAGGAAGTTTGCCAGTTCGCCGCTGGTAATGTTGGTAATGTTGGTGTCGGCAAAGCCGGCATGACCAGCGCCCAGCGCGGTTCCGTCCAACTGATTGATGTGCACGACTATCGGCGCCGCGCCCAGACGGAAGACCGAATACGAGCTGGGAAGGGTGAAGTTGGCCACGTTAAATGCACTGCTTCCAAAATGGCTCAGGATTTGGATCGGATTGGACGGCCCGGTTTCGAAGCCATATCCCATACCAAGATACTGGCTGCCTGCCACTGCCGCGCCGCAAGCCGTGCCGCCAGTTCGCAGCGTGGAAAACACCGCGTCCTCCGGGCGGATATCCGTTCCGGCCGCAGTCATTGCGTGGGCGGTTTGCAAAAAGGTGACGATCTGCGCCGGCAGGGTGCAGACCTCGACTGGCTTGGTGGGATTCGCTGTCGCATCCCAGCCCGTAGCCGAGCAGTTGTTGGCGTAGCCTTCGCCGGTCGCGGCAAAAACCAATCCCGCGGTGGCGCCCGGTGTGCCGCCCAGCACCCCGGTTGAGTTATTGAAGAGGAGGCGGTTGCCGACAACCGAGTCGGTGGAAACATAGCTATCAATATTAGGGGTGTTGCCGGGGGTCGAGCAATCGGTGACTCCCGGCGTCGTCGTATCGATGCTCCATGCAATCCAGTTATTCCCGTTTTCGGTTACTGTTGTCGATCCATCGATCATGGAGAGGCCGTTGGCCGCGCTGCTCTTGGCTGACCAAATGCACTGGAATTTGTCTCCGCCTGGGATCGTTGTTCCCTGATTAGAGGCTGCCGCCTCTCCGAGCTCAGGGAACGCGGCGCTCGAGCCGGCTCCGTTGAAGACATAGGTGCCTAGCGGAGGACCCCCGACATACCCGCCTTGCCCGTAAAGCAAAGCCACGGGCATGAACAGGATAAGGAGCGACAGATTCAGATAGGATTTACGGCTCGTGGCAATCTCTCTCGAGTGGTTCCGGAATTCAGGCATCTTCTTTGGCATTGAGAAAAGCGGAAACGGTGGGAATATAAGGAACGCTAAACCCCGACTGTGAACGTACGGTGAAGCCTCGATGATATGCCGCTAAATGCGGCAGGCCGCGCTGTTTGGGGCGGCCTGACCGTTGAGTGCTGCATTGCTTTAGCAGCGCGAGTTGAGTTCGCGTTTAGCGGCGATGGTTGATTTCGCCGACGTATTTGCCGGTCTGGAAGTCGGTCTCATAGTCGATGTCGCCGGTGACGGTGTACACCACGCCGCCCACATCGCCACCGCATTCCGGAGCCTTATGAGCGGCGAGGGTGGTCAACGTTGTGCCATTGGCTACGGAGCCGCACTTAATCGTGGTGCCGGGAGGCGTGAAGTGCGAACGGACAACGACCGAGTTCCAGGCGGTGCTTCCAGCACCCGCGAGTGTAGACGTGAGGGTTACAGTTCCAGAGCAAGTTGCCGTTCCACTTGTGCAGGTTGCAGTCGTGGGTGGGGCGGTGCATCCGGATCCGCCAGCCGTGGGAATAGCAGTTCCAGCGACACCGCTGTTCACCACAATGTACGCCGTCGTCCCAGAGCAGGAATTATTGAAGCTGGCGAGTGTTACAAATCCCGTTCCCGACAGTGTGCCGCCACTTACGTACGTCAAGCCGGACACGGCCGCTGGATTGCTGGTGACCGGCACAAAGTCCGGCGGGGTCTGGGCGGTAACAGAGGAGCCCAAGGCGTCGAAGATCTGGGCATTGGTGGACAGAGCGGCCGCCTCGTTGCAGGAAAT